>NZ_VIRZ01000001.1:1627500-2027500 GCF_007827205.1 Cellulophaga sp. RHA_52 | reverse complement strand
TAAGCCCTGGTAAGGTTCCTCGCGTATCATCGAATTAAACCACATGCTCCACCGCTTGTGCGGGCCCCCGTCAATTCCTTTGAGTTTCATTCTTGCGAACGTACTCCCCAGGTGGGATACTTATCACTTTCGCTTGGCCGCTCAGATCGAAATCCAAACAGCTAGTATCCATCGTTTACGGCGTGGACTACCAGGGTATCTAATCCTGTTCGCTACCCACGCTTTCGTCCATCAGCGTCAATCAATTGTTAGTGATCTGCCTTCGCAATCGGTATTCTATGTAATATCTATGCATTTCACCGCTACACTACATATTCTAACCACTTCACAATAATTCAAGACCATCAGTATCAAAGGCAATTCTACAGTTGAGCTGCAAACTTTCACCCCTGACTTAACAGCCCGCCTACGGACCCTTTAAACCCAATAATTCCGGATAACGCTCGGACCCTCCGTATTACCGCGGCTGCTGGCACGGAGTTAGCCGGTCCTTATTCTTACAGTACCGTCACCAGACTACACGTAGTCCTTATTCTTCCTGTATAAAAGCAGTTTACAATCCATAGGACCGTCTTCCTGCACGCGGCATGGCTGGATCAGAGTCTCCTCCATTGTCCAATATTCCTCACTGCTGCCTCCCGTAGGAGTCTGGTCCGTGTCTCAGTACCAGTGTGGGGGATCCCCCTCTCAGGGCCCCTACCCATCGTAGTCTTGGTAAGCCGTTACCTTACCAACAAACTAATGGGACGCATACTCATCTTACACCGTAAACTTTATTATTTAAATGATGCCATAAAAATAAACTATAAGGTATTAATCCAAATTTCTCTGGGCTATCCCTTAGTGTAAGGCAGATTGTATACGCGTTACGCACCCGTGCGCCGGTCGTCAGCAAGAGCAAGCTCCCCTGTTACCCCTCGACTTGCATGTGTTAAGCCTGCCGCTAGCGTTCATCCTGAGCCAGGATCAAACTCTTCATCGTTGTTTTGTAAATATTCTTAACAACCTAAAATCGTCCTAAACTAAACTCATTCTCTTTTTTTAATCCAATAATACTACAAGTAGCATTATTTTGCTGTCTCTTCAATATGTCAAATGAACTTTTAATTCTTGTAGAAATACTAGACTCGAACTAGTTGATTTTTAATAACAAATCATTCCAAAATTTCTTATCGCTTTACCCTCTCTGAAAGCGGTTGCAAATGTAAAACGTTTTTTTAAACTGACAAAATAAAAATTTAATTTATTTTACTGTTAGTTTCGCTTTAACAACCCTAGCAAATTAGGAATGCAAAAATAGTATTTTTAATTGCTACAAAACAAGCTTTTAGTCACTTATTTTTTAACCTTTATATTATACTAATTTTACAACTGAATCAATGAACTTTACTAACTTTACAACTGCTTGTTTCTCCGTTAGCGGCTGCAAATATACTCCCATTTTTAAACACCACAAGGCTTTTTTGATTCTTTTTTTAAAGTATTTTTATTTTATGCTTTAGAACCCTATTTTTCAAGCACTTAAAACAACACACTTTTAACCTATTTTTTACCAAGCCTAAGCTTATCATTAAAAACTAGCCTAAAACAATATTACTTTACCACCACAAAGGCGATTGTAGAGCTAAAGAATTCTAATACATTTAAAAAGGGCATTAAATATAAAACGAAATTTTACACTAAACAAGCGATTATTACTTCTTTTTTTTAGTTATCCACTTGTTAGTCAGTGTAGTATAATTGTAATTTAAAACAGTTGGTTGCTCTTTTAACCTCCCTTTAGCAAAGGCACGCTGCAAAATATCCTCTATTAAATAGTCCTCATGTACACTTTCTGGATGATATTCTGCCTTTATGCTAATTTTAAAAAACTTTGCAGATGTGTTGTACCAAAAGGCACGCCAACCATTTCTTAACTCCTTTACTAGTCCAAAAGCTGTATCTCCGGTTTGCCTATTTATTAGTTTTATAAGTATTTGGCCTTCTGTACGGGTTAATTTTTTTAATCTTTCTGAAAACTGATCTTCAATTTCTTTATGAACTTGCCTGGTGTACTTTCGTTTTTTTGATTTCTTTTTAATTTTTTTTAAACTATCATTTAATACAACTAGCTTTTCTGCCGCCATTTTTGCATAAGGATATACCTTTAATGTTTTTCTCCTTAATATATAGTAGTGTAATTTTTCTTCTTTGGTAGCAAATTTTAATGGAGCAAATACATACACTTCATTTAAAGTTATGGATGTATCATAAACAGAATCTCCCTTTATCTTATACAACTCAACATCTACAGAGTCTTTTACCTCCTCTACTTGTGCTGACACAGAGCCATAAATAAGAATAAATATTATAAATGATATGTTTGCTATACTTTTCATACAATATATAGAGTTCGTATTATTAACGATAAACACGTGACGATATTATTAATTAAAAATGAATATTATTAAATTTGTATTTAAATATATATGTTTATGAGCGCAAAGAAAATTATTACTGAAAAATCTCTTGATTTTTTTGAACGATACTTAAATAATGCATCCCCTACAGGTTATGAATGGGAAGGTCAAAAAATTTGGATGGACTACCTAAAGCCTTATGTAGACAATTTTATTACGGACACCTACGGAACCGCTGTGGGCGTAATTAATCCAGATGCTAAATACAAGGTTGTTATTGAAGGACACTCTGATGAAATTTCTTGGTATGTAAATTACATATCTGACAATGGCTTACTATATGTTATAAGAAATGGTGGAAGTGACCACCAAATAGCACCATCTAAATGGGTTAACATACATACAAAAAACGGTATTGTTGAAGGTGTTTTTGGATGGCCAGCAATACATACAAGAAATAAAAGCAAAGAAGAAGCCCCTAAATTAGACAATATATGTATTGATATAGGCGCAAAAGATAAAGCTGAAGTTGAGAAAATGGGTGTACACGTAGGTTGTGTTATCACCTACCCAGACACTTTTAAAGTTTTAAACGGAAACAAATTTGTTTGTAGAGCTATAGATAATAGAGCTGGAGGCTTTATGATTGCAGAAGTTGCCAGACTATTACACGAGAACAATGTTAAATTACCCTTTGGCTTATACATTACAAACTCTGTACAAGAAGAAATTGGTTTGCGAGGCGCAGAAATGATTACACAAACTATTAAGCCTAATGTTGCAATAGTTACTGATGTTTGCCACGATACAACCACACCTATGATTGAGCAAAAAGTACAAGGATTTACCGAAATAGGCTCTGGACCTGTAATTTCTTATGCACCTGCTGTACAAAACAAACTTAGAGAGCGCATTATTGAAACTGCTGAAGCTAAAGAAATACCTTTTCAGCGTATGGCAGCATCTAGATCTACCGGTACGGACACAGATGCTTTTGCTTATAGTAATGGCGGAGTTGCCTCTGCATTGATTTCTTTACCTCTACGCTATATGCACACAACTGTAGAAACAGTACACAGAGATGACGTTGAAAACGTTATACGTTTAATATATGAAACACTTTTAAATATTAAAGAAGGAGAAACTTTTAGTTACTTTGATTAACTTTTACAAAACCCCTCATATGAGGGGTTTTTATTTTTAATACTTTTACTACTATATGGATGAGCTTGTAGATATTTTAGATTTTAAAGGAAAAAAAACAGGCAAAACCGCTTTAAAATCTGAAGCTCATAAAAACGGTTGGTTTCACCAAACAACACATATTTGGTTTTACACTAAAAAAAAAGAAATTCTACTTCAACAACGTTCAAAAAACAAAGATATATTTCCTTTATTATGGGATGTTTCTGTTGCCGGACATATTGGAGCAGGAGAAGACATAATTAATTCTGCTTTAAGAGAAATTGAAGAAGAAATTGGAATTACCATACAAAAAACAGATTTACAAAAAATTGGATGCTTTAAATCTATCCAAAAACATACGGATTACTTAATTGACTGTGAATTTCATCATACATTTATATGTAAATTAAAAACAGATTTAAATTCTCTAACAAAACAAGATAATGAAGTTGAAGACTTAGAGCTTAAACTTATTTCTGATTTTAAAATAGAATTAAGCAATATTGAAACGAAGAAACTTTATGTTCCACACAGTAAAAAGTATTACAATACCGTTTTAGCAGCAATAGAAAAAGTTTTCTAATTTTTAAACAGATGCATTTTCTTGCGCTACCAATTGATATTATTCTTCTTTTTCTGATAAAAAGAAATGAATTAAAAAAACCGCTACACAATACTATTGCACAGCAGTTTTTTACTAAAAAGTTAATGTATAACTTATAACGAGGCTATAAATTCTGATACATTTGACAACTTATAAGTTTGCTGATCTCCTTTTTCCATATTTTTCACAACAAAATCTCCATTAAGCAACTCTTGTTCCCCTATTAAAACAACATAAGGAACATTGCGCTTATTAGCATATTTCATTTGTTTTTGCATTTTTACAGCTGAAGGATACACATCTGCTTTTACTCCGTTTTTCCGTAACTCTGTAACCAATTCTAAAGCCGCAAAAGCTTCATTATCTCCAAAATTAACACAAAGTATTTCCAATGATTTATTTATTTCTTCAGGAAAAAGATTCAATTCTTCTAGCACTAAATAAATTCTATCTAACCCAAAAGAGATACCTACACCACTAACATCTTTTAATCCAAAAATCCCTGTTAAATCATCATAACGTCCACCGCCACCAATAGAACCCATTTTTACTCCGCTTGGTGCAGCAACCTCAAAAATAGCACCTGTATAATAATTTAACCCACGTGCCAAAGTAACATCTATAGCTAAATTAGCAGATTGTAATCCTAATTTTTCTACAGCTTTTATAATAAAAGTAAGCTCCTCTACTCCTTTTTTACCCTCTTCTGAGTCTTTAAGCAATTCTGCTAAAACTTTCAATTGTTCTGTATTAGTTCCAGCCAAAGAAAATAGAGGCGTTGCTTTTTGTATTGCGTCTTCAGAAATTCCTTTTTCTAGCATTTCTTTAGTTACTCCCTCTACTCCAATTTTATCTAACTTATCTAAGGCAACAGTAAAATCTATTAAGCGTTCTTTTGCCCCTATAACTTCTGCAATACCTGCAAGTATTTTACGATTGTTTAATTTAATTGTTGCCCCGGTAAGCTTTAGATTTGTAAAAACTGCATCATACAATTGCACCAATTCTATTTCTTGTAATAAAGAATCTGAGCCAACCACATCAGCATCGCACTGAAAAAACTCTCTAAACCTACCTTTTTGCGGTCTGTCTGCTCTCCACACAGGTTGAATTTGATATCTTTTAAAAGGGAAATCAATTTCATTCTGGTGCATTACTACGTAACGTGCAAACGGCACGGTAAGATCATAACGTAATGCTTTTTCTGAGATTTTAGGCGTTAATAAACTAGAGTCCTTTTGTTGATATACTTCATCATTAACCTTATTTAAATAATCTCCGGAATTTAGAATCTTAAAAATAAGTCGGTCTCCCTCATCTCCATATTTACCCATTAAAGTTTGTGAGTTTTCAAAAGAAGGTGTTTCTATAGGTTGAAAACCAAAAGTCTGAAAATGCTTTTTTACAATGTCAAAAATATAATTTCTTTTTGCTATTTCAGACGGAGAAAAATCTCTTGTCCCTTTTGGTATTGATGGTTTTTGTGCCATAAATTTTTAAATATGATAGAATGATAACATTCTTGCTGCCTTATTTTAAGACTGTTAATTTTATAGTATTAGTTGCTGTTACAAATGTTAGCTAATTACATTATCAAACCACTTGTATAAATCTCCTTTAGTAATAACTGCTCCTTGCTTAATTAAATTAAATTTATCTAAATTTTTATCTTCTGTATAAATTTTAGACGCCGTTAAATACTCCACAAAATCTGACTGCCAGTTTTTCTTAAACCAAGCAAACCCAACACTTGTTGTTAAGTCTACATCTGGATTCATTACTTTAACAGAAAGCAATTTCATTTCTTTTTCTTCTAAATGAAACAAATGCATTTGCTGGGCAGATACATTTTCTAAATACTCAACTTTAGTTAATACACCTTCCCAAATTAAATCACTAAAAACATCTAACTCTTCTTCTGCCACATCTAGTTTTTCCTTTTTTATGGTTTCCCATTCTTCTGCAGTAATTGTTTGTGATGCTAAAAAGTTTACAAACTCTGGTTGTAACTCTTCTAGTTGTTGTTTTGTTAGTCTTGCATATTTCATTTTGCAAAAATAAAAAAAGGCTATGCATATGCATAACCTTTTAATAATTAAAATTATTTATTTTTTACTAAAAAATAAAGCGCAATCCAAATTGTGCTTGCCATCTAGACAACAAACTAGCATCATATCCATTAGTATTTGTTAAACTAGGATCAAAAGTATATGTTGGTGCTTGTGTGCGGTCTGCTTCATAAATATTAGGATCTGGGTTAGCATCTGGAAAACTAACTCCAACCGGACTAATATTATTTGGCTGACGTACAATACCCCAATCAGAACTAATTAAGTTACCAACATTAAGCACATCTATACTAAACTGTATTTTGTTATTGTTAGCAAATTTATAGTCTTGCAAAAATTTAAGATCCCAACGACCTCTCCAAGGAGCTAAAGCACCATAGCGCTCCATAAATTCTCCCCTGTTATCTTTTAAGTAATCATCTTGCTGAATATACGCTTCAAAAGCTTCTGCTTGTCCTGCACCAGAAAATTGCATTTGACTAAGCTCTGATGAAGTAGGAATATATAATAAATCGTTATTTTGACCAGAACCATCACCATTAATATCACCTGCATACGTATAGTTATATCTTGCCCCTTTAGCATACTCAAAGAAAGTAGAAATTGTTGTATTCCATTTTCCTTGTCCGTACTCAAAATTCTTAGAAAGAACACCAATAAAACGGTGTGTATCTCCATATTTAGAATGACTTAACACATCTGAGTTAGCATTACCTGCATTAGGATTAAACTCAAAAGCATCACCTGTAATTTCTGCTTCAATAGAGTTTACATCTTGCGCATTTAAATAACTATAAGCAGCCATTGCATACAAACCATTATCAAACGTTTTTTGCCCCTTTAACGAAACATTAAACACTCTACCTTTATCAGAATTTGTAAATACATATGCATTATTACCTGTATCACCAGGTAAATAAACAGGTCTATCTCCACCAGGACCAACTAACGTACCTGTTGGTTCTCTTAATCCCCAGTTTTGAACATGAGCAGCGTTTAAATCTTTAGTATAAGAAACATCTAAAGTACCAATAACACCATTTTCAAACTTTTTATCTAAACCTAAATTAGTTCTCCAAACCTGTGGAAATTTAAAATCTGGATCTACAGTTTGGTAGTAAAAAACATCTACACCTTGCACTTGGTTACCCAACCATACAAATGGCAATCTACCAGTAAATAAACCAGTACCACCACGTACTTGTAAAGAATTATCTCCTTTAGCATCCCAATTAAAACCAACTCTTGGAGAAATTAACCATTGGTTACTTGGTAATTCTTCAGAATCTATAAACACCTCTTCTCCTGTCTCTGGATTGTAGTAAGGTATACTTGGCACATATGTACCTTTTCTTGCTATATTTTCACGTATTTTATCTGCTGTATCAAAAAATAAAGGCTTATCAAAACGAACTCCGTAAGTCAATTTAAAATCCTCAGTAGCATTCCACTCATCTTGCACATAAAATGCCATTTGACCTACACTAGTTTCTGCCAAGCTCCAAGTATCATTAGCATTGTTTGCTGCATTAATACCTTCAGCATTTGTAATAGCATCAGAAATTAATCCATTATCTATTGCTGTTTGAAAATCTGCTAAACTACCAAATGCACCAAAAGCACCTACATAACCTCTATCATCAGCATAACCATATGCTCCAAGATTAAATGAGTTTTTAAAATCGAATTTCTCAAAAGAAAAACCTATAGTATACGTATGATCTCCTTTAAATATATTTGTATTGTTTGAAAACTGAAAAACCTTTTGATCTAATGTATTATTAATTGAAAAAGGCTCATGACCTACTACAATATAATTAGACCCATTACCATCTTGAATAGTCATTGCAGGAATTGGAGAAGATAAAGCATCTCTAAAATCATCAAAATGAGAATACCCTACTTGCAATTTATTTGTCATAGTTTCAGACAATGTAGAATTTAATTCTATCTGAAAAGACTTTAAGTTGTTATTAATTTCATAACCAGAATTCTCAAACTGTAAAGTTGTAAAATTTGGTCCTCTTTGTCTAATAGCTGTAGGGTGAGCTGGCTTTTCTTTAGAAGAATTTAAAAAGTTGTAAATAACAGCTAATCTGTTATTATCATTAATATTCCAATCTAACTTAAAGATACCTTTAGTAGACTCGCCACCATAAGTAAACCCTTCATAACGACCAGTGTCATAACCAATACCTGCTAGGGCAGACTGCACTGCCATTAAATCGCTCTCTAAAACTCTAGACTCACCAATATTACCAGAACCAGTATTAGGAATCCATCCGTTTGTACCTAAATCATCTCTTTCTTCTTTTTCAAAATTAGCAAAGAAGAATAATTTATTTTTAACAATTGGCCCACCAATACTTACACCATATTGGTTTTGCGTTAATTTAGGCTTAATTACATCTTCACCTTTAACTTTACCACCTGTTAAATCTTCATTTCTAAAAAAGCCATAAACAGTACCATGAAATTCATTAGTACCACTTTTTGTAACAGCATTAACAGAAGCTCCAGTAAAACCAGACAAAGTAACATCATAAGGAGCAGTACTTACTTGTATTTGCTCTATAGCATCTAAAGAAATTGGCTGTGAACCTGTTTGCCCACCTGGTGTTGGAGAATCTAAACCAAAAGGATTATTAAAAATTGCACCATCTAAAGAGAAATTATTAAACTGATCATTACGACCTCCAAAAGAATCGCCACTTGCTGTTGGCTCTAATCTAGTAAAATCTGAAGCTGATCTAGAAATTGTTGGTAATTTAGTAAGCTCTCTACTACCAACACTTGTTTCTGCACCTGTACGCCCACTACCAAAAGTACCACTTTGGTCTTGCACTAAAATAATTTCATCTAGCATTTGACTAGACTCAGTAAGTGTAACGTTAAAATTAAAAGTTTTCCCCAGTGTTAAGTAAACATCATTTTTAACTTGATTTTCAAAACCTACGTAAGAAACAGTAATTACATAAGGGCCACCAACCCTCATATTAAGTAGGTTATACCTACCTTCATCATTAGTTATACCACCGTATTTAGTACCCGTTGGGGTATGTACAGCAATAACATTTGCCCCAATAAGAGGTGCCGCTTGATCGTCTACCACTAAACCTTTAATGTTTGAGGTTGTTACCTGGGCATTAACCGAAAGGGAAACAAACAAAAACGATAAGCAAAAAAATAAATAGTTTTTCATATTGTTCTAAGTTAGTTATTTTTAGATACGCTAAATTTAGAACAAAAAAAAAGAGTTATGCATGCATAACTCTTTTTTCTATTAACATTATATTAACTATTTATTTAGCTTCCGCTACAACTTCAAAAGGAAATTCTACAATAACCTCTCTGTGTAATCTAATCTGAGCGTTGTAAGGCCCAGTTCTTTTAACGGCACCACCTTTAATAGAAATGTATTTTTTGTCTATTGACTGACCAGCTTTTTCTATAGCTGCAGCTAAATCTATATTAGATATAGATCCAAACAATTTAGTTCCAACACCAACTTTAGCAGGTATTTTAATTTCTAATTGCTTTAATGCTTCTGCAGTTTTGTTAGCTTCATCAACAATTTTCTTCTCTTTATGAGCTCTTTGCTTTAAGTTCTCTGCTAAAACCTTCTTTGCAGACGGTGTAGCAAGAGCAGCTAATCCTTGAGGAATAAGAAAGTTTCTTCCGTAGCCGTTTTTTACTTCTACTACGTCATCCTTAAAACCTAAATTCTGTACGTCTTGTTTTAATATAAGTTCCATTGTTTAGCTTTTTTTATTTTAATAAATCGCCAACATATGGCATTAATGCTAAATGACGTGCTCTTTTTACAGCAACAGCCACTTTTCTTTGATACTTTAATGAAGTTCCAGTAAGTCTTCTTGGAAGTAATTTACCTTGCTCATTAACTAACTTAATTAAGAAATCTGGATCTTTATAATCTACATACTTAATACCTGATTTTTTAAATCTACAGTATTTTTTCTGTTTGTTAGTCTCAATGTTTAACGGAGTTAAATATCTAATTTCTCCGTCTTTTTTTCCTTTTGCTTGTTGTTCAATAGCTGACATAATCCTTAAGCTTTAGTTTTTAATTTTGTTCTTCTTCTCTCTGCCCAAGAAATAGCGTGCTTGTCTAGCTTTACAGTTAAGAAACGCATAACACGTTCATCTCTTCTAAATTCTAGCTCGTAACCATTGATTACATCACCAGGTGCAGTAAATTCAAACAAATGGTAAAAACCACTTTTTTTGTGTTGAATAGGATAGGCCAATTTTTTAAGTCCCCAATTTTCTTTGGCAACCATTTTGGAACCTTTTTTAATTAAGAAATCCTCAAATTTCTTAACTGTTTCCTCTATCTGTACATCAGATAGAACGGGATTCAGAATGAAAACAGTTTCGTAATGATTCATATTATATATATTTTTTTCAGTCCGCAAAAGTAATTATTTTTTTCTATTCTCACAAGAAAACACTAAAATCTTCGTTATACATTAAAATAGTTATTAACAAACCCCAAATATCTAACCAAAGCTAAATGCAATCCATAACTCGTTTAATGCTAATTACACAACAGATTAGTGCATGTTCACATCTTTTCTTGCAATTCATCTGACATTTTTAGTACTTTAGCCGAGATTTAACCCCACAAATCAACTTATTTATGAAACTAAGATGTATAATTGTAGATGATTCTTCTATGCAGCGTATGGCCGTTGCAAAGTTGGTTAACAATCATCCAAACCTAGCAATGGTTGCTGAGTACAGCAATGCTATTGAAGCCAAGAACGGACTTAAGAACAACGAAGTTGATCTTATTTTCCTAGACGTAGAAATGCCAATCATTAACGGATTTGACTTATTAGAGTCTTTAGAAAATCCGCCACAAGTTATACTTATAACTGGAAAACCTGATTACGCATTAAAAGCCTTTGATTATGACGTAACAGATTACTTACACAAACCAATTACAATGAGTAGGTTTGATGCCTCTGTAAAAAGAGCCGTAGGTAAATATGAGCAAATGCACAGAGTACAGGAAGACGAAGAACATATATTTGTAAAAAGCAACCTTAAAAAACGTAAGGTTATTTTAAATGATATTAAATGGATAGAAGCCTTAGGCGATTATATTAAACTTGTTACAGACGAGGCTAATATTGTAATTTTATCTACAATGAAATCTTTTGAAAAACAATTACCAGAAGATAAGTTTTTAAGAATACACAAATCTTATATTGTAAACTTAGAAAAGGTTGAAAAATTTAATAGTAAAAATGTAGAAGTTGATGGAAGACAAATACCTTTAAGTAGAAATAAAAAGACCGAGCTTGCTGAAGCATTAAGTAACGTCTAACAATTATACACCAAATAAAAAAAGCTGACTAACGTCAGCTTTTTTTATGCTTATTTTTTAGATATAATCTACATTATAAATTACTCTTACCCCCTTAAATTGCCCAATTGAATTAAATGATTTTTCAATTTTTTTAATGTAATCTTTTGTTTTACCTAAGGGTTGGTCTTTCTTTATTTTTAAAACCACATTTTTTAAATACTGATTTCTTATTCTTGCCACAGCAGGAAACTCAGGACCCAACACATCATCTTTAAAAGAAACTCGTAAAGATTTAGCAAACCAAGCAGAGGCATCTTCTACCTTACCATAGTCTCTATGCTTAAATGTTATTTTTAAAATTCTGTGTAAAGGCGGATACTTAAATAACCTACGTTCATTAATTTGGTCTGTATACATTGCCTCATAATCATTTGTAGATACCTGCTGTAAAATTTGGTGATATGGATTATATGTTTGTATTAAAACTTTTCCTCTCTTTTGTGCCCTACCTGCTCTACCAGATACTTGCGCTAAAAGTTGGTAACTGCGTTCATGCGCTCTAAAATCTGGAAAATTTAATAAGTTGTCTGCATTCATAATACCTACCAAACTCACATTACCAAAATCCAAACCTTTGGTAAGCATTTGTGTACCTACTAAAACATCTAACTCGTGTTTTTCAAAAGAAGTAATTATTTTCTCGTACGCATGTTTACCTCTAGTGGTATCTAAATCCATACGGCCAATTCTAAGGTTTGGCATTAGCTCTTGCAGTTCTTGCTCTACTTGTTCAGTACCAAAACCTTTGGTGTTTAAGGTTGACATGCCACAAGCCAAACAACTTTTTTGCAAAGCCATGTGGTAACTACAATAATGGCAACGCATTTGCTTTTTGTATTGATGGTAGGTTAAACTAACATCACAATTAGGACATTGGGGAGAGTGCCCACAAGTTGTGCACTCTACAATTGGCGCATACCCTCTACGATTTTGAAACAATATTACTTGTTCTCCCTCTTGTACTGCTTCTGTAATACCAAGTAATAACCGTTCTGAAAAATGACCTTTCATACGTTTTTTACGAGTTAGCTCTTTTATATCTACCAACTCTACCTCTGGCATTAGTACATTGCCATACCTACGCGTTATTTGTGCATAACCATATTTTTGCTGCTTAACATTGTAATACGTTTCTATGCTTGGCGTTGCAGAACCTAAAAGAATATTACAATTACTAAAGCTTGCTAAAACAATTGCACTGTCTCTTGCGTGGTATCTTGGTGCCGGATCATACTGCTTAAAAGACGCCTCATGCTCTTCATCTACAATTATTAACCCCAGGTTAGAAAATGGTAAAAACAACGCTGACCTAGCTCCTATTACAATTTGAGCCTTAGACTTGTTAGCTAAAACATTGTTCCAAACCTCAACTCTTTCATTTACGGTATATTTTGAATGAAAAACAGCTACATATTCTCCAAAATAATTTTGGAGTCTAGCTATTAATTGTGTGGTTAAAGCAATTTCTGGCAACAAATACAACGCTTGTTTTCCCTCTGCTAAACACTCTGCAATAAGCTGTACATAAACCTCAGTTTTTCCTGAAGAGGTTACACCGTGTAGCAAGGTTACTTTATTTTCTATAAAACTTGCTTTTATTTCTTGTATAGCTTCTGTTTGGTACTGGTTAAGCTCTTTTAATTGTTTTGTTTTTTTTGTAGCATCAAAAACAACTCTGTCTGTTCGTACATAAAACTCCTCTAAAATATCTTTATCTATAAGTGTTTTAATTATAGATGCAGAGGATTTACTTTTTTTTTCTAACTCTTTTACTGTTATTTTTTTTTGATTTGTTCCTTGTAACTGAAACAGTGATAAAATAACATTACTTTGTTTTGGTGCTCTAGAAAGCGAATCTAGCAAAGCACTTAACTCTTCTTCTGTCTGGTATTTTTCTCCTAACTTTACATACCTTACTAACTTTGGCTTGTATTGTTGGTAAACTTCTTCCTTAGTTAAAATTACATTTTTATCTAACAGACGTTTTAAAATAGGTAGCACGTTTTTTTTATCTACTATGGCCGCAATTTCTTGTACCTTTAACATAGACTGGCGTTCTAATGCTTCAAACACTAAAAACTCTTCATCTGTTAGTGTATTTTCATCTACAGTGGCCTCAGAATTTTTAAGAATTAACGTTTCACTTTCTAATAAAAACGCACCAGGTACTGCACTTCTAAACACCTCGCCTACAGAACACATATAATATTTTGCAACCCAAGACCAATGCTTAATTTGCAACTCTGTAACTATAGGTTCATCATCTAATATTTGATGAATATCTTTTGCGTCGTATAAAGTAGGAGCTGTTGTATGTATTTCTGCAACTAGTGCTGTATGTATTTTAGATTTGCCAAAGGGTACCGCTACGCGCATACCCACTTTTAAAAAATTGGCTTCTGCCCTTGTTACACTATACGTAAATAGTTTCTCTAAGGGAATTGGTAATATTACATTTATAAAATGCTGCATAAAGTATGTTACTCCTTAACACGTATCCAAGTTTGAGTTCTGTATATAAATGCTAAGTAACCACGAACTTTTAGTTTGTCTGAGTCATCTGGATCTAACCAAATTTTACACCTAAAAGTCATTGCTTGTTCTGGGTCAAAAAGATGCTTTCCTTTATATTCATTCTTGTCTGTTTTTTCTGCGTCTTTAATAATATGCAAACCTAAAATAGGTGCATTTTTTAAATCACCTTCACACTTTTCACAAACAGCATCTCTACGCTTTGGGTCAACAATTTTTACTATTTTCCCATACATTTTTCCGTTTTTCTCGTAAACATTAATTATCGCTTTTTCTTTTCCGTTTCTATCATCAATGGTTTTCCATTTTCCAAAAACAGATTGAGCTACACTAATGTGAGCTACAAAAAAAAGGATTGCAATGGTAAATAGTGTTTTATTCTTCTTCATTTTTTATAATTTTTTTCTTTAATGAATTTAATGTTGCGTTTAGCTCAAACCCTAGCAAAAGGATGTTAGCATTTAACCAAATATAAACCATCAAAATTAATAATCCTCCTAAAGCCCCATACAATTCATTATACCTTGCAAATTTATCTACGTAAACTCCAAACAGGTAAGAGGTTAGCACAAATAAAATTGTAGTCATTAATGACCCCGATGAAAAGAACTTTGTTTTTTTACCTTCTGCTGTACCAAAATAATATAAAATTGAGATGGATAAGTATGATAAAAATGTAAAGTAAACGACTTTAGCAATCTCGGTTGTCCATATGTCTGTTTCTTCAAGACCTGTGCCAAAATAAACTTGGGTGGTGTCTGATATGTTTTCTATTACATAAATCTCAAAATACATATAAACTATAGCACTAACTATTATTAGTATAGACAGTAGTAAACCTACCATTAAAGCATACAAATATTGTCTTAAAAAATGACGATTTAAACTTACGTGGTACGAGTTTTCAAACCCACTAAAAATAGCATTTACACCATTAGCTATTAAAAATATAGACAGTACAAATGTAGATGATAGTAAACCACCTCGTTTCTGGCTCATTATTTCATCGTAAATCTGATCAAAAAAATAGTCGTTTATAGCATTTGGCAATACATACTCTAAATACGCAATAAACTCTGTATTTAAATTGGTGTCTGGATTACCAGAATCTACATAAGGTATTAAAAACGGTATTAGTGTTACCAAAAAAATTAATAACGGAAACAATGCCATAAACAAGCTAAAGGCAATGGCACTGGCACGTGTAGATAAGGTTCCTTTTAGTATTCCGTTAAGATAAAGCTCTAATAAATCATACAAAGACAAACCTACGAAGGCAGGTAAAGTCACTTTTTTTAATAGTGCTACTATCCAGTTTATTACTGGTATTTTTGCTAGTTTTTCTTCAATTTCCACCGACATTAAACTGCTTTAAGACTTAAATCCATATTATAAACAGAGTGTGTAAGTGCGCCAGAAGAAATGTAATTTACACCGCATTCTGCATATTCTCTAATAGTATCTTCATTAATACCACCACTAGATTCTGTTAAACATTTGTCTCCAATTAACGCAACAGCAGTTCTTGTGTCTTTATAATTAAAGTTGTCTATAAGAATACGGTACACACCATCTGTCTTTAAAATTTCTTTAATTTCATCAAGGTTTCTAGCTTCAACTATAATTTTTAAATCTCTGTTAGTTGCTTTTAAGTATTCTTTAGTTTTTTCAATAGCTTTAGTTACACCACCTGCAAAATCTATATGGTTATCTTTTAACATAATCATATCATACAAAGCAAACCTGTGGTTTTCTCCACCTCCTATTTTTACAGCCCATTTTTCTGCTGCACGTAAACCAGGTGTAGTTTTACGCGTGTCTAATATTTTAGTATTTGTACCCTCTAATAATTTCACAAAAAAGTTGGTTTTAGTAGCAATAGCACTCATACGTTGCATAGCATTTAACACCAAGCGTTCTGCTTTTAAAATACTTTGTGAGCTACCAGTTACGTAAAAAACAATATCTCCGTGCTTTACAGTTTCACCATCATTAATAAGAGTTTCTACTTGTAAATTTTTATCTACATAGGCAAAAACTTGTTTAGCAAAATCTACGCCAGCAATTATACCATTATCTTTAACCAATAATTTTGCTTTTCCGGTTGCTGTTTCTGGTATACACGCTAAAGAACTATGGTCACCATCACCAACATCTTCACGTATTGCATTACTAATAATTTGGTCTATTTCTTTCTGAAACTGCTCTTCTGAAATCATTAATTTGTTTTTGTTTTGTGCTAATTTACTAAATTGTTTTATTAAACTTTAACTGTTTTTTTGATTATCTACATAATGCAGTTGTTATCTAATAATTTTTAAAAATTGACAGTATATTTGTGGTATGACTATTAAGCTCCTTGCCATTGGCAAAACCGATAATAAAAACTTACAAGCTTTAATTGCTGAATATGAAAAGCGATTAGGACATTATATTAAGTTTAATTTAGACATTATACCTGATATAAAGAATGTAAAAAACCTATCTGAAGCACAACAGAAAGAAAAGGAAGGCGAGCTTATTTTAAAAAAATTGAGTCCTACTGACGTGCTTATACTTTTAGATGAAAACGGAAAACAATTTACCTCTGTAGATTTTTCTGATTACTTACAAAAGAAAATGAATGCAGGTATAAAACAATTGGTTTTTGTTATTGGAGGTCCTTATGGCTTTAGTGATACAATTTACGCTACTGCTAAAGGAAAAATTAGTCTTTCTAAAATGACATTTTCTCACCAAATGGTACGTTTATTTGTGGTTGAACAAATTTATAGAGGGTTTACTATTTTACGTAACGAGCCTTATCACCATAGGTAAAACTAGCTTTAACTAATTTTTAACAGTCTTATTCTTATTTATATTATATAAAGTCATACTTTAGAACTAAGAAATTAGTTTTTAATATGAAGCACAATAAACTATTGTACATTACAACACTTTTACTATTATTTAGTTTATTGTTTGCCTGTAAAAAAAACAAAACAACCACCTCCGTTAACACTAAACAGACAAATACTACTAAAACTTATAAACCTATTGTTATTAGCGGAACATCTAAGGACAAAAAAGCTATCGAATTTTTTAATATACTAAATTACTCTTACCTATACGGAACAAACCACAAGGGACAAAATAAAAGGCTATATGACAGTGTTTACAATACTGTATTAGATAGTATAGAAAAGCCACAAATTATTGAATTAATGAGTTTTGGAGATGATTTCTACAATACTCGTGTTTTAGTTTCTCCTGGTGATAGCATAACGTTTACCACTAAAAAAGGGCAATTACAATTTTCAGGTAAAAATGCTTCTCATTATAATTTCTATACCGCTTTAGATTCTTTACAGTTAAAATGGCCTACGTTTAAAAACAACATTAAGCTATACAAAGACAGTTGCTCTTATGTTTATAACGCAAAAAAACTATTCTATGAATCTTATATTAAAAACAATGTAGTTTCTAACAACTTTAAAAGTCTTGTTAGCCAAGAAATAGAATATGAATATTTATACAACTTAATAGCTCCTAGAAATATAAAATCGGAATGCACAGTAAGTTATTTTAATAATACAGAAAGTGTTTTTTCTACAGTAAATAAACCCGAAAAATTAAATTCTGAAGAAATTTTTAATCCAAAAGAGTACTTTAACAATGTTACCATAGCTGATTTTAAAAAACCAGAATTAATTAATAATGACTATTTTAAAAGAAGCCTTACAGATTTTATTAGGCACTATTTTGTTACTTATGATTATTTAGACTATTCAGAAAAAACCTTTGCAAAAGAAAAAGATTTTATTGAGAAAAACCTAGACGGAGAATTAAAGCATTTTGCCATAAGCAGACTTATTTATGATTATTATAAAAAAGGATTTGGAAACAGCAAAACCAATGTAGATATACTTAATAAGGTTATTAATGAGTATAAGCCTTTACTAAAAAATGCATCTTACGTAAATGAATTAACTGCTATTCAAGAAAAAACAAAGCTTTTAAATTTAGAACTCCCTAGTATTGTTTTAGATGAAAAATTATTAACTATTAAAGGCGACACCATACAGTTAAAATATATTTTAAAGCAAAGTGAAGGTAAAACCAAGATTATAGATTTTTGGGCTAGTTGGTGTGGCCCTTGCATTACTGAAATTAAAAAGAGCTTTAGTTTTAAAAATAATTTATCTAAAGAGCAAAATGTTAGCTGGATTTACATTTCTATTGATAAAAATAAGAAACAGTGGTTACAAAAATCCAAAGCATTAGAGTCTAAATTAGAGAGCAAACAACAGTATTTATTATTAAACAGTAAAAGCTCTAAACTTATAAAATATTTAAGAATAGAAACAATTCCTAGATATTCTATTTTAAACAAAAACAATGAAGTTATTTTAGAGAACGCTCCAAGACCATCAGACAGTATAAATTTTAAACGAATTATAAATAAATTAAACTAAAACACTCAATCGAAAACTTAAAAGAGGTATTACAATAATATAAAAATATTCTTTCGCGAAGAATGGACACAAGCCTTGGGTGTCTTTAATAGACCAAAGAAAAATTAATTTTAAATTAGAAGCTAATGAAATGCTTCAACGTGATGAATTGAAATCTGTTTTAGGTGGACACTCTGACTGTTCTAATAATGGTATTGGTTTTATTGGAGGCGGAATACTAAAGCATTTTACCATTTATAGTAGCCAGAATAAGCTAATACTAGAACAATTTAGAGATAAAGTAAAGATAGCGTCTGAATTAATCACTGATGGCTTTAAAATTAAAAAAAGAGGTAAAAAAGCATTTGTTAGCACCACTTTTACCAATAAAACTAATACCTCAGAAGTTTCTTTAAACAATCAAATATTAGAAATTAATAACACTCTTGTTAAAGATTTAAGCAACACAGAAATAGAGCAACTAAAAACAAAACTAGGAAATATTATTAGTTACAAACTAAAAAGGAAAAAGAACATATTTTTTATAAAAACTAAGGTTAAAAATTTTCTAGAATAATGTGTAATAAAAAAGACCGCACTTTTAAGTACAGTCCTTTTATTTACTTGTAACATATATACTACTAATAAAGCACTCTAAACTTAATAGTGTTTTCAACTTTTTTTAGAGCTTTAATAACTTCCTTGTTGTATTTTTTATCTAAGTCTGTAATTACATACCCAACCTCACTGTCTGTAGATAAATACTGACCGTTAATATTCATTTCATATTCTGCTAAAACCTTATTTATTTTAGCCATAATACCTGGTACGTTTTTATGTATATGTAAAAAACGGTGTGCATTTGTTTGTCTAGGTAATCGTATACTTGGGAAATTTACAGCATCTACTGTATTACCAGAGTTTATATATTCCATAATTTTATTAGGTACAAAATCTGCAATATCTCGTTGAGCTTCTTCTGTACTACCACCAACATGCGGTGTTAATATTACGTTTTCTAAACCTTGTAGCTCTGTAAAAAACTCACCGTTACTACGCGGCTCTTCTGGGTAAACATCTACTGCTGCTCCGCCAATTTTTCCGCTTTTTAATGCAGCTACTAATGCTTGTATATCTACTACAAAACCACGAGATAAATTAATAAGCATAGCACCATTTTTCATCTGCTTAATTTCACGCTCACCAATAAAATTCTTGTTTGCTTTATTATCATCAATATGTAATGTAACCACATCAGAAACATTTAGTAAATCTTCTAAAGTATTACACTTTGTAGCGTTACCAAGTGCTAATTGGTCATTAACATCATAATAATATACACGCATACCAATTGCTTCTGCTAGTACAGATAATTGCTTACCTATATTACCATAACCAACAATACCTAGGTTTTTACCACGTACTTCTCTAGAGTTAACTGCTGTTTTATTCCATTGTCCACTGTGAATTTCCTGACTTCTTGGAAACACATTACGCATTAAGGTAATAATTTCTCCTATTGCCAATTCTACAACAGAGCGTGTATTACTATAAGGTGCATTAAACACAACTACACCTCTTTTTTTAGCACTCTCTAAGTCTATTTGCGTAGTACCAATACAAAATGCACCAACTACCAAAAGTTTATCTGCTGCCTCTAATACTTTTTTGGTTACTTGTGTTTTAGAACGAATACCTAAAACGTGTACTCCTTTTAATTTTTCTATTAATTCTTCTTCTGGTAGACTGTGTTTTACAAGTTCTACAGAAAAACCGTCTTCAGATAAATTATGAAATGCTGCCGGATGCACATTTTCTAGCAACAATATTTTAATTCTGTTTTTTGGATATGATATTTTCCTTGGCAAATCATTTACAAACAAAAATTCATCCATATTTGGCGTAACGTGGTCTGCATTTGTTGTGGCCTTATCTCTACTCACATTTTCTGTGTAAGCAAAAAACTTATCTGCAATACCTGCTTCACGCATTACATAATCACTATACCCATCTCCTATTACTTGTACCTCACCATCTAAATCTAAATTTTTAAGGCATTCAATTTTTCCGTTGTGAGATGCCAATACATTAGCTTCATCAAAACCAATTATATTACCATCCTCATCAAACTTAAACGTGTTTGCATATACCTTACTAGATGGTATGTTGTATTCTTCAACAATAGGATCTATAAACTCTTTAAATCCGCAAGAAATTACATAAATATCATCAGAATAATTATGAAAAAACTCTTTATTAGTTTCTATAGACTTAGATATTTTATCTCTAAGTTCTGCTACCAATTGCGTTAAATGGCTTTTATGTGCATTAAGCAGTTTTATGCGTTTTTCTAAGGACTCTGTAAAGGAAATATCCCCATCTATACCTAGATTGGTGATTTCTTGTATTTCTTTAATAATTTCATCTTTGTTAGCATTACCTTGTAATGTAATTTCTGCTAAAACATCTAATGCTTCAACTCTGGTTAAAGTACTATCAAAATCAAAAACATATTTTCTCCCTTGGTCTACCATTTTAAAAAAATTTAAGTAGTAAAAGTAAAAAATATTAGTGTGTATGCTGTTAAATCAAAATAAAATTAAAGCAAAAAAGGTGTATCATCACATATGCTATAAAAATTGTTTTTTAAAAGCCCTTTAATTAAGAATATGATAATAAAATTAAAACCAACGACGTACTTTTTTTGTGTAAGAAGTATATTCCTTACCAAATTTTTGAGCAAGCATTTTTTCTTCTGGTTCTATTTGGTAAGCGTTCATATAAGACACAAATGCAGCAGCCAAAAGCATATTAAAAGCATTACTTAAAAATAAGCCCCAAGCAATTAATAGTAAAAGCATTGCTAAGTACATTGGATTTCTAGTAAACTTGTAAATACCTGTGGTTACTAAAGCATTTGTTTTTTCTATGTTCTTAGGATCTACAGTGGTTTTAGCCTTAAAAAATTTATAAGTAGATGTTGTTAAAATTAAAAACATAGCAACTAACAATCCTTTTAATAACATTGTTCTACCAAAAAAATCAAATATACCAAAAGGTAAAAACCTTGCTAAAACATACATTAACAAACCAAATATAAAAACTACTACTACTGGCGGGAACTTTAAAGTCATACTAAATATTTAAGAAAATAAAATTACTACTTTTGCAATTGTTTTTTTTACTTTTTAATGTAAAGTTTTATAAAAACGCTCCTAATTACAGATAATGAAAATAGTATTTGCTACTCACAACACTAATAAATTTAAAGAGGTAAAAGCATTAGTACCTACTACTATTACGCTTGTTTCTTTAACAGATATTGGTTGTTTTGATGATATTCCAGAAACCGCAGACACCATACAAGGTAATGCTATACAAAAAGCTAGCTATGTTACAGAAAAATACAACTTACCTTGTTTTTCTGATGACACAGGCCTTTTAGTAAATGCTCTAAACGGAGAACCTGGTATTTATGCTGCACGCTACGCTGGTGAACAAAAAAGTGCAGAAGATAATATGGCTAAACTTTTACATAAGTTAGGAGACAACCCAAACAGAGAAGCACATTTTAAAACAGTTATTGCTCTACACATTAACGGAGAGCAACATATTTTTACGGGTGTTGTTAATGGTGTTATTACCAAAGGTAAACAGGGTACAGATGGTTTTGGGTACGACCCAATTTTTACTCCTGAAGGTTACAGCCAAACATTTGCACAATTACCATTAAATACAAAAAATAAAATTAGTCACAGAGCAAAAGCTACACAACAGTTAATTTCTTTTTTAAAACAATACAACAATGGCTAAGCAAACAGTAGAGGTTTCTGTAGCATCTGAACGTGCCGAAGCATATGGTGGTGTACTTATTGCTTTTTTTGCCGCACTTATGGCTATTTCTCAGTTAGTTAACGGAGAATTAGAGGAAGAAATGATGATTGCACACAATAAATTGGTCAATTATTCGAGTTGGTATCAGTCTAAAAGCATAAAAGAGAGTTTAAAAGAAAGTGAGTTAGACAATCTTGAAGCACTACTTTATACAAATGCTATAGCTGAAGAAAAAAGAGATTTTGTTTACACTAAAATTGAAAAAACAAAAGCTAAAATAGAAAAGTACAAAGCAGAAAAGCATGAAATTTTAGTTGGCTCTAAAAACATTGATAAAAAAGATTGGGTACAAGATTTAGATGGCCAAATGGGCGTAATAACTGGCATTAACGAGTGGAAAGTGCTTGCCCGTAAATATGATATTGCTACACGTAAGTTTGATTTTGGCGTACTTTTTTTTCAAATTAGTATAGTTTTAGGTGCTGTTTGTATTATTATTTACGACAATCCTAAGCTACAAAAATCATTAGTTGCATTAATGATAATTTTTGGTGTTATTGGTGTTATTATGTCTGTATATGGTTATAGTCTTGCCCCTTAAAAACAAGTATTACCTATGTTGTATGGTTATTCAAAATATTTAGAGTACTTTTGCACTTTATTAAAAACGCCGCTGGTATAGCATGTGTTACTCTGAGTTATAATATGATAAACGCTCTATGTAACATACATATTTGCGATTAAGAATAACATATTATGACAAAATTTGAAGCATTAGGGCTAGACAAGTCCCTACTTGATGCTATTGTAGATCTTGGGTTTGAATCACCTTCAGAAGTACAAGAAAAAGCAATTCCAATCCTTTTAAATGAAGACACAGACCTAGTTGCATTAGCGCAAACAGGTACTGGTAAAACTGCAGCTTTTGGTTTTCCGTTAATTCAGAAAATTGATTCTAGCAGCAGAACTACTCAAGGATTAATACTTTCACCAACACGTGAACTTTGTTTACAAATTACAAACGAGCTTAAAGCGTATTCTAAATACGAAAAAGGTCTTAACGTAGTTGCAATTTACGGTGGTGCTAGTATTACAGACCAAGCAAACCAAATTAGAAGAGGAGCACAAATAGTTGTTGCTACTCCTGGTAGAATAAAAGATATGATTAGCCGTGGTATGGTTAACATTTCTAAATTAGATTACTGCGTATTGGATGAAGCAGATGAAATGTTAAATATGGGCTTCTATG
Organism: Cellulophaga sp. RHA_52; assembly: GCF_007827205.1. NCBI lineage: Bacteria > Pseudomonadati > Bacteroidota > Flavobacteriia > Flavobacteriales > Flavobacteriaceae > Cellulophaga > Cellulophaga sp. RHA_52. Next base: position 2,003,800 of record NZ_VIRZ01000001.1, on the reverse strand, counting down.
AAGACATTAAAGACATTTTATCTAACACTCCAGATGAAAAATTTACTTGGTTATTCTCTGCAACTATGCCAAGAGAAGTATCTACCATTGCTAAAAAATTCATGCACAACCCACAAGAAATTACTGTGGGATCTAAAAACGCTGGTGCAACTACAGTACAACATGAGTATTATGTTGTTGGTGGTAGAGATAGATATCCTGCATTAAAAAGATTAGCAGATACTAACCCTGATATTTTCTCTGTTGTTTTTTGTAGAACCAAAAGAGATACACAAAGGGTTGCCGAAAAATTAATTGAAGACGGTTACAATGCTGGTGCTTTACACGGGGATTTAAGTCAAAACCAAAGAGATTTGGTAATGAACGCCTTCCGTAAAAAACAAATACAAATGCTTGTTGCAACAGATGTTGCTGCACGTGGTATAGATGTAGATGATATTACGCACGTAATAAACTACCAATTACCTGATGAAATAGAAACATACACACACCGTAGTGGACGTACTGGTAGAGCTGGTAAATCTGGTGTATCTATGGTAATTGTAACTCGTAGTGAGTTACGTAAAATAAAAGCCTTAGAGAGAAAGCTACAAACTGAATTTTTATCAAAAAAGATTCCAACCGGAATGGAAATTTGTGAAATTCAATTGCACCATTTAGCTAATAAAATTAAAGATACAGAGATTAATGATGAAGTAGAAAGCTACTTACCTGCTATTAATGAAATATTAGAAGGTGTAGACAAAGAAGATCTTATTAAAAAGATTGTATCTGTAGAGTTTACTCGTTTCTTTGATTACTACAACAAAACTAGAGACTTAAATGGCTCTGACCGTGGAGAAAGAGGAGATCGTGAGGAGCGTGGTAAAAACAAAGCAGAAATACCTACAAGTGGTTCTGTACGTTACTTTATTAATGTTGGTGAGCGTGATGATTACGATTGGATGACATTAAAAGATTTCTTAAGAGATACTGTTGGTCTTGGTAAAGAAGATGTTTTTAAAGTAGATGTAAAAGAGAGTTTCTCTTTCTTTAACACAGATGCAGAACATTCTGAAAAAGTATTAAGTACTTTTACTGAGTTTAAGGTAGATGGCAGATTTGTTAATGTTGAAATCTCTAACAATCCTGGAGGCGGTGGTGGCCGTGGAAGAGGCGGTAGAGGTCGCGGAGACAGAGGCCGTTCTTCTTCTTCTCGTGGAGGAAGAGATAACAGAAGTGGCGGAGACAGAGGTCGTTCTCGTAACAGAGATAACAGAGGAAGCCGCGATAGTGGTGGAAGCTACGGAAACAAAAGAAGCAAAAGAAGATACTAAGCTTTTAAGTTAATAGAATATTAAAAATACGCTTCGGCGTATTTTTTTTTGTTTATTTACCACCTCTAATCAAAAAATTAACCCATATTCCGCACCTAAAGAGATAAACTTTAATATCTTAGAGTTTTTAGTAGAAGATAAACGACACCACTTTTTTTATGAATAAATACATCCTACTTGTTTTTAGCTTAATTACATTCTGTGGATTTTCACAGGATAAAAAAACAAAAGAAAAAGAAAATGAGTTTACTGCAACCATTATAAATGCACAAACTGATGAACCTATGCCTAGCGTACACATTGTAAACCTTAACCAAGTAAAAGGTACAATTACAGATCAAGAAGGTAAGTTTACAATACCTGCAGTTGCCAACGATACACTTTACCTAACATACCTTGGTTTTAAATCTCAAAAAATTAAGATTACTAATGATATGCTTAAGTTTAAAGACACTAAAATTACCTTAACAGAACTTGCTTTTGCCCTAGAAGAAGTTGTTGTAAAACCATACCAATTAACAGGTTTTTTAGAAATAGATGCCAAAAACGTAAGTTTAAACGACTCTTACCAGTATGCAATTTCTGGACTAAATACAGGTTATGAAGCAGGTAACAAAAACCCAAGTGCTGTTACAAAAGTACTTGGTGCAATACTAAACCCTGCAGATTTACTCCGTAATTTATTTGGTAAAAAACCTGCGCAAATGCGTAAACTTCGTCAAATAAAAGAAGATGATCGTATTAGAGATTTACTAGCCGCAAAGTTTGACAGGGAAACACTAACAGAATTACTACAACTAGAAAAAGTAGATATTGAAGACATATTAAACAACTGTAATTACTCTAAATCTTTTATACAAACAGCTAATGACTTGCAAATTTTAGATGCCATTAGCGGCTGTTATGAAGAGTACAAGGTTTTAAACAGAAAAAAATAAGAGTACAATTAACTACTACTTATAAATACACACCTTAACACTACCTATGACTAAATTAGAATTTTTACAAAAGAATGTTTTTACAGATCTTCAAAACTTAAATACAGGATTTGATGCTGACGACAACTTTTACTTTTCTGAGCTAGATTTTGCAATGGTTTTAGAACGTATTGAATACTTTGGTATTGGCATACACGCTATTAAACCATATATAAATGAAGAATTTGGCACTACTAAAACCAATGAGGATTACAGAAAAAAAGCAACAGATGCTAAATGGTATAAAAGAGCTTATTTTGATTTAAAAAAAGCTACACCAAAAATGATATATAATGCAGATTATAAAGTATCAGCCAAGTTGCTAAACAAAGATGAAAACAATACCAACGAAGCAAACTAAATTTTAATACAAATAATGGGGTTATTTAATAAAATACTTGGTAACGCAAGTGAAGTATCTGTAGAAAAATTAAATGAAAAATACGGAAGACTTCTAACAGATAATGAACAAGTAGAACTAGGATTTAAATTGTTTAGAGATACGTTTATGTTTACCAATAAGCGTTTAATATTAATAGATGTACAAGGCCTAACTGGCAACAAAGCAGAGTACAGATCTATGCCATACAAAAGCATCTCTAGATTCTCTTTAGAAACTGCAGGTACTTTTGATTTAGATGCCGAATTAAAAATTTGGATTTCTAGTGAAAACTTACCATCTGTAAGCAAAAAGTTTAACAAAAGTATAGATGTTTACGAAGTACAAAAATATTTGGCAAGCAAAGTAATGTAACAACTTTACAGCCTATAAAAAAAAGCCTATATTTTAAAAATATAGGCTTTTTTTGTTTTTAATAAACTACGTATTATTTACTTGCAAATAGTTTTACATCTTCTTCTGTAACTTCTTGTCCGCCTAAAATAATTAATCGTTCTACAACATTGCGTAGCTCTCTAATGTTTCCTGTCCAATCATAACTTTTTAACAATGAAACCGCTTTATCAGAAAATACTTTTTTAGCCGTTCCTTGCTCTTTACTTATTTTATCTGCAAAATATGTTATTAACAAAGGAATATCTTCTCTTCTGTCATTTAAAGCAGGTACTTTTATAAGTATAACAGCTAGTCTATGGTATAAATCTTCTCTAAAATTACCCTCTGCTATTTCCTTTTTTAGGTCTTTGTTAGTAGCTGCTACTACTCTAACATCTACTTTTATATCTTTATCTGTACCAACTCTAGATATTTTACTTTCTTGTAAAGCACGTAATACTTTTGCTTGCGCAGACAAACTCATATCACCTATTTCATCTAAAAAAATAGTTCCTTTATTAGCCGCTTCAAACTTACCTGCTCTATCTTTAACTGCAGATGTAAAAGCACCTTTAACATGACCAAAAAGTTCACTCTCTATCAACTCTGACGGTATTGCTGCACAGTTTACCTCTATAAATGGTGCTTTGCTACGCGGACTTTTTTCATGCAACCAATGCGCAACTAGCTCTTTACCGGTACCATTAGACCCCGTAATTAAAACACGTGCATCTGTAGGAGCTACTTTTTCTATCATATCTTTAATTAAAGATATACCCTCACTCTCCCCTATCATTTGGTAATTTTTACTAACCTTTTTCTTAAGTTTAGTATTTTCTACAACTAAATTTTTACGATCTAATGCATTACGTACTGTTGTTAGCAACCTATTTAAGTCTGGCGGTTTAGATATATAATCAAAAGCACCTAAACGCATTGTGTTTACTGCAGTATCTAAATCTCCGTGACCAGAAATCATTATAAAAGCCAATTCTGGTTTTAATTTACGCGCAGCTTCTAATACCTCTACGCCATCCATTTTTGGCATTTTAATATCACACAAAACTAAATCGTAATCGTTTTTTTTAATAGCATCTATACCTTTTAAACCGTCTTCTGCCTCTTTAACATTATAAGTATCACTTTCTTCTGATAAAATTTTTACCAAAACCCTGCGTATTGCAGCTTCATCTTCTATTACTAATATTTTTGACATATACGTGTTTTAAAAAATTCCTATTTTAAATCCTGTTTTAAAATATACATTTCCATCGTCATATAACGAATATACGCTTTTTCTTTCTTCATCTCTTAACAAACCTCTTTGTGATAAGGTGTGCCCTGCCAATGCATAAAAAGATATATTTTTATTAATGTTATACTGATAACCAAAAGCACCTACAACAACAGATAAAGATAAACCAGATCCTAAATCATTATCTGGCAAAGCAATATCATTTTGTACATTTACAAAATAACCATCCAATAATAATGCCGTTTTAAAAGTATGGTGCTGTTTTAAGTGGTATTTAAACTCCATTCTGGGTACACCAATCATATATGACCAGTTAGGATGAAACTTTTTGTAATAACTTATTATAGGTAAAGGAACATCAAACCCAGTGGCATTGTTATAAGACAACCCCAATATTAATCTTGTAGGTTTTTCTTTTTTCATATCTGCCTTAATAGTTAAAACAGAATAATTTAAATTAAAATCTTCCTTTTGTACTCCATCAATAAAGTTTGATGCCAACCTTGGTGTAAGCAATCCTACAAAAGTCCACTTATCATTAAGCATATGCGCGTATCCTAAATTAAGATCTACAATTCTTAATTTTTCAAGTTCATTATCATCAAATTCATAAATACTATCGTTTGCAAAGTCTATAATACCATACTCTACACCAGCTATTATATAATTTTTATCATTTAATTTGATAGGTAAATTTGCCAAAAAACGAAATCTAGATATACTCCTAGATGACTTTTTTTTTGGCAACGTAGTGTACTCTATTCTAACAATGTCTGAACTTTGAGACCAAACAAATTGTACCATTAGAAAAAAACAAACTCCTAAAAGTTTTTTCATATGCAAACAAATATATGCGTAATTCTTAACTAAATTATTTACTAATAATATGAATATCTCTTTGAGGGAAAGGAATAGATATATTGTTTTCTCTAAAAGCTGCATCTATTAAAAAACGCAGATCACTTTTAATTCTAGGGTCTCCGTAGCTATCATTTGTATAATAATTTATAGAAAACATAAGTGCCGAATCTCCAAAGTCCTCAAACAACACAAATGGTTTTGGATTTTTTAAAATCCCTTTTTTAGTATCTATAATTTCTAATAATAATTTAGAAACCAACTCTACATCACTACCATAAGCAACACCAACTTTTACATTTTCTCTTGTAGTTTTATGGTTTTGTGTATAGTTATAAATACTATCTGTTAAAAATTTATGGTTTGGTATTACAATAACCTTATCATCTCTGGTTAAAGCTCTTGTGGTTCTTAATCTGGTTTCAAAAACTCTCCCCACTTTACCTTCTACTTCTATAATATCTCCTATATGTAAACTTTGGTCTAAAATAATTAATATTCCAGAAATTATATCCTGAAAAAGATATTGTAAAGCAAAACCTAAACCAACAAATAAAGCTGCAGAAGCTGTTAACAACACTGTTAAATCTACCCCAGAAGAATGCAACACTGTAATTACCGCTAATATGTATAAAAAGTACTTTAAGAAACTAAATATGCTTAAAAACTTATTTTTATCATCTTGCGGGAGCTTAGCAATTACAATTTTATGTATTAATTTTAAAAGATAGGTAACAACAACAAGTACAATTATTATAATAAATAATGTCCCAATAGTGATGTCTACTTTATCACTATCTACCAATTTATAAGACATAAAATCCATTATGTACTTAAATATATCTTTTAAATCTTTCATACTAATATTTTAACCACTTGTACAAGTCTTTGTAGCTTGGTTTTTTACCATACATTAATATCCCTATTCTATAAATTTTAGCAGCTAACCAAACTATAGACAAAAATGTTACTATTAACAAAGCTATAGAAACTACCAATTGCCATATTGGCACACCACCTTCTCCTATACCAGAAGACAAACGCATTAGCATTACTATTGGCGACGTTAACGGAAATAAAGAAAAACCTACTGCCACTGGGCCGTGAGGATTACTAAACACCGATATAAAACCAACATAAATTGCTAGCATTAGCGGAGATATTACTGGTAACATAAACTGCTGTGTGTCTGTTTCATTATCTACAGCAGCACCAATTGCAGCATATATAGAACTGTATATTAAATATCCTAAAACAAAATATACCAAGAAAAAACTAAATAAAGAAACCCAAGGTATTTGCACAAACATATCTGCATATTTTTGCATATCATTTGGCATACTACTGTTTGCCATTTGCATAGCCTGAGCCTGTGGCAAATTAGCACCTCCGTTTTGCAAAGCACCAACATCTAAATCAAACACTAAAAAAACAATTAAAAACAATAGTGAACCAGACACCACCCAAATTATAAACTGAGTTACACCTGCTAAAGAGGTTCCTATTATTTTACCCATCATTAACTGAAAAGGTTTAACCGATGAAATAATAACCTCTATTACTCTACTTGTCTTTTCTTCAATAACACTACGCATTACAAAACTACCGTATATAATAATAAACATCATTATTAAATACCCAAAGCCACCACCAATTATAGCGTTAAGCTCATTTAACCCTTTTAAGTTTTCTTTACCTTGAAAAGTAGCCGTGTGTATAGAAAAGTTTTTACTAATAGCACTATATTGCTCTTGCGAAACCCCTAATTGCTCTAATCTTTTTTGTTTAAGTCGGTACTGAAAAATATCTTCTAAATCATCTAAAAAACCATCTGTAGGAGACTCTTTAGAAAAAAAGTAAGCTGCATTAGCAACCTCTTCTAACGTATTGCCATTTGGTATAAACACCAAACCATAATACCCAAGTTGCTCTGTAGAGTCTTTTGCTTGTTCTAAACTTAGATTTTTTAAACGTACAACAGATGTACTTTCTGTGTTGTTAAAATCTTCAGTAAAAAAGCTACTTTCGTTTAAAACTGTAATTACTCTTTTATCACTGTCATTTAGCATAGCCAAATACAATACCAAAGCAACCATACCTAACATTAAAATAGGACTTAAAAAAGTCATTATTATAAACGACTTATTTTTTACTTTAGCTAAATACTCTCTTTTTATAATTAAGCCTAATTTACCCACTACTTTGTTTTGCTTTTTACGGTTTGTATAAAAATATCGTTTGCAGACGGTATAGTTTCTACAAAGTGGTTTACTTTTCCTTTTTCTGATAAATACCCTAATAACGCACCAGTATCATTAGAAGGCAGTTGTATTTTAAAATTTAACTGTTCATCTTGTACGTTGTAAGATGGTGTCCAGATTTTATGTTTTTCTTCTAACTTTTTTAAAACATCATTTTCATTAGTCACTTGCAGACCTACATTAAAAATATTGTTTTTATATTCATTTTTAATGTCTGATAATTTGCCGTCTAATATTTTTTCTGACTGATGTATAAGTGCTATATACTCACACAATTCCTCTACAGACTCCATACGGTGAGTAGAAAATATAATAGAAGCACCTTGTTCTTTTAAATAAAGAATTTCATCTTTAATAATGTTAGCGTTAATAGGATCAAAACCACTAAAAGGTTCATCAAAAATTAATAATTTTGGTTGATGAAGTACAGTTACTACAAACTGTATTTTTTGCGCCATACCTTTAGATAATTCTTGCACTTTTTTATTCCACCAATCTCCTATATCCAACCTATCAAACCAATATTTAAGTCGTTTTGTTGCCTCTGCTTTAGATAAGCCTTTTAACTGAGCCAAATACAAAGCTTGCTCACCAACCTTCATACTTTTATACAAACCTCTTTCTTCTGGCAAATAACCAATAGTAGCAATATGTTCAGGTTTTAAAGGTTCACCATCAAAAAAAACAGCTCCCGTATCTGGAAAGGTAATCTGATTTATAATACGTATTAGCGTAGTTTTTCCTGCGCCATTTGGCCCTAGCAGACCATATATACAATTCTTAGGAATTTCTAAGGAAACATTGTTTAGGGCTATATGATCTCCAAATTTTTTAGAAACACCTTTTGCCGCCAAAATAGTATTCATTTTCACAATTTTTTCAAAGATAGATAAATGGTAGCATATAAAAATAAAACCCACCCTTATTTACATAAGGATGGGAAAAAAAATGAGCAGCAACAAGTACTGCCCAGTATTTTAAATATGCTTAAGAGAACATATCTTTTACTTTCTCAAAAAAAGATTTGTCTGATTTTTCAGGCTGAGGAGTAAAGTTTTCACTATCTCTCATACGCTCAAAAAACTCTCTTTGCTCTTTATTTAACCCTTTTGGTGTCCAAACATTTACGTGTACTAAAAGGTCTCCGCTACCATAGCCATTTAGACTTGTAATACCCTTACCTCTTAAACGTAAAATTTTACCAGATTGTATACCTTCTTCTAGCTTTATACGCACTTTACCACCAACAGCATCAATCTCTTTAGAAGTACCCAAAACTGCTTCAGGAATACTTATGTATAAATCATAATGCAAGTTATCTCCTTCTCTTTTTAAAGTGCTGTGTTCTTCAGTCTCTATAAGTACAATAAGGTCTCCGTTTACACCGTTACCAGGAGCACTATTACCTTTACCAGGTACTTTTAACTGCATACCATCTTCTACACCACCAGGTATTTTAATAGATACCGTTTCTTCTTTTGCAATTAAACCTTGTGCATCTGCACCAGCTGGTTTTTTATCTATAATTTGACCACTACCACCACAAGTGCTACAAGTAGCTGAAGTTTGCATTCTTCCTAAAATGGTATTTGCAATTTTAGTAACCTGACCAGAGCCGTTACACGTAGTACACGTGTTATACGTAACACCATCTGCTTGTACCTTGCGTTTAACTTTAACCTTTTTTTCTACGCCATTAGCCACTTCTTCTAAAGTTAACTTAACTCTAATTCTTAAATTAGAACCTTTAACTCTACGTTGGCCGCCTCCGCCAAAACCGCCAAAGCCACCACTAAAGCCGCCTCCGCCAAAGATATCTCCAAACTGACTAAAGATATCATCCATATTCATACCGCCGAAGCCGCCACCGCCACCGCCAGCACCACCTTCAAAGGCTGCGTGACCGTATTGATCATATCTTGCTTTTTTATCAGGATCACTTAAAATTTCATATGCTTCTGCTGCTTTTTTAAACATCTCCTCTGCTTTAGCATCACCAGGGTTTTTATCTGGATGAAATTCTATAGCCTTTTTACGGTATGCTTTTTTTATTTCTGCTGCAGTTGCATTTTTAGTAATGCCTAATATGCTGTAAAAATCTTCTTTCATTTTTTATTTTTAGTTCCCAACAACAACTTTTGGGTGACGAATAATTTTATCTCCTAACGTAAATCCTTTTTCTATTACGTCTATAATTTTCCCTTTTAACTTTTCATCAGGGGCAGGTATTTGCGTAATAGCTTCGTGTACGTCAGCATCAAACGCGTCACCTTGTACAACTTCTATTTCTAATAATCCTTTTCCTTTTAAAGTCTCTTTAAATTTATTTTGTATAAGCTCTACACCGGTAACTAGCTCTTTATCTTCAGACTTAGAAATTTCTTTCATAGCTCTGTCAAAATCATCCATAACCGGAAGCATAGACACTATAACTTCTTGACCTGCTGTTTTAAACAAGTCCATACGTTCTTTAGATGTTCTTTTTTTATAGTTTTCAAACTCAGCAAACAAACGTAAAAACTTATCTTTTTCTTTAGCTAAGTCTTGTTGCAATTGTTCTTCAACAGACAACTCTACCGTTTCTTCTTCAGTAGTTTCTGTATTTTCCTTAACTTCTTCAGCAGCTTTATTTATTTTTTCTTCTTGTGCTACTTCTTCAGCTTTATCTTTTTTACTCATTATATGCTAATGTTTAATATCTTGAAAATTAAGATGGCAAAAGTACTGCCATTTCTTTAAAAATGTCAAAATGTCACTAAACTTTATTAAAAATAATATTATAGCTTGGTTGCTCTAAGCATTTCTCTTTTTCCTGGAGGTCCTGGCAAGCGTTCTACTTTAAAACCAACTGCCAACATTGCACGCCTAACACTACCTTTAGCCGCATAAGTTACCAACACCCCATTAGTTTGCAATGCGTTATACATAATACCAAAAATGTTTTCTGTCCAAAGTTCTGGCTGTACCCTTGCCCCAAAAGCATCAAAATATATAAGGTTGTATGCTTCTTCATCTATGATGTCTAAAAAATTTTGCTCTCTTTTTAGCAGGTTAAAATTTGGTAATATCTCTGTTTTAACCTCCCAACTTACATTGTGCATTTTATTAAATACATCTTCAAAATTAGAAGCATTTAATTGCGCTATATAATTGAGCTCTGCAACTTCTTCTGCTTCTACAGGATATGCCTCTACCCCTGTATAATCTATATTTAAATTGCTTTTTGGTGCCTCAATTGCCGTAATTATAGCATTTAGTCCAGTTCCAAAACCAATTTCTAAAATAGAAACAGGCTCATCCTTAAATAAAGATAAGCCGTGTTTTATAAATACGTGATAAGCTTCTTGTACTGCCCCGTGTATAGAGTGGTACTGTTCGTTCCAATCCTCTATTTGTATGGTTTTAGAACCATCACCTGTTGTTATTATTTTACGTTTCAAATATTTACTCTTTTAAAAGCACTCCGTCTGCCTCAAACCTATATGTTTTTTTAGGAGTTGTAATTTGTGCTATTTCTTCTTTAGTTGCTCCACCATCTTCTGCATAGTGTTGTTGTTCATCTACAGACATTTGCTCAATAAAAGCTTTTCCGTTTACTACAACTTCCTTACCAGTTATATCTTTTGGCATAAAAAAGCCATAGTCTTTAAATTTTACCATAGCTTGCTCACCATCTCCTAAATCTAACTTCATCCAACAGCCTTTAGACTGACAAACATCTAATACCTTACCTGTAAATTTTGTTGTTACCGTATCTGCAACTGCTAAATTATGGTATACAGATGCCATTTCTTTAGTAACTTTAGCATTATCTTTTGTGATTTTTTCACCAAAAGATGCTAATTCTTCTGTTTTTTGCTCAGGTTCCTGAACTACGGTTTCTTTTTTTGCCTCTTTGCAAGACATAAACAATAAAATTACTACAAGCAAAATGTTAAAACTTTTCATATCTGATAAAATTTAGTGATAGATTGCAAATTTGAACATTTTTAATCTAAAAAAGAAGCACTAGTACTGATAATTGATTAATTTTATGAACTTAAATTCTGAATACTATGGATGTTACTACAAACCAAATTAGTGTAGAAAAAACAAAAAACACTAAAATTAACGATGTTGATTTTAATAATCTTTCGTTTGGAAGTATTTATATGGATCATATGTTGGTCTGTGATTACAAAAATGGCGCTTGGGAAGCTCCTAAAGTTGTGCCTTATCAGCCAATTTCTTTAGACCCTTCTGCTAAAATTTTTCACTACGGGCAATCTATTTTCGAAGGAATGAAAGCTTACAAGGATGAGCAAGACACCATTTGGATGTTTCGTCCTCTAGACAACCATAAACGTTTAAACTTATCTGCTAAAAGATTAGCTATCCCAGAAATTCCTGAAAACTACTTTATGGAAGGCCTTAAGGCTTTATTAAAGACAGATAGTGATTGGATTCCTCAATCTCCAGGAAGCTCTTTATACATTAGACCTTTTATTTTTGCTACCGGATTAGGCTTCCACGCATCTCCTGCAGATGAATACAAGTTTGTTATTTGTGGCGCCCCTTCTGGATCTTATTTTTCTGGCGAAGTAAAAGTACTTATTGAAGAAACTTACTCTAGATCTGCAAATGGTGGTGTTGGTTTTGCTAAAGCAGGTGGTAACTATGCTGGACAATTTTACCCAACTAAACTTGCACAGGACAAAGGATACCAACAAGTAATTTGGACAGATGACAATACGCATGAGTACATTGAAGAAGCTGGTGCTATGAATGTTTTTGTACGTATTAATGATACTCTTTTAACGTGCCCAACTAGTGACCGCATACTAGATGGTATTACACGTAAAAGTATTTTAAAAATTGCTGAAGACGAAGGTATTAAAACCGAAGTACGTAAAATAAAAGTACAAGAATTAGTAGACGCTGCTAAAGATGGTAGTTTAAAAGAAATGTTTGGTGCAGGTACTGCTGCTGTAATTTCTCCTATTGCAGGTTTTGGTTTTAGAGATAATGACTATATGTTACCTACTAACCTAGAAAACAGTTACGCTACTTTATTAAAAGACCGTATTACTAGCATACAATACAATAAAGCTGAAGATAAATTTGGATGGCGTTTTAAGGTTGAATAACCTTATGTTACCTATATAATATAATAAAAAAGTGCCCTATTAGGCACTTTTTTTATTTTTTAAGAATAGCTTCTATACTTGGCCTAAAGTAGTTAGGCCCTTTTAATATTTTACCGTCTTCTCTGTAAACTGGTTTACCATCTGCACCTAGCTTACTCATATTACTACGTTGTATTTCATCAAAAACCTCTTCAATTTTATACTGCATACCATGTTCTAATATAGTACCACATAAAATATACAGCATATCACCTAAAGCATCTGCTACTTCAACCATATCATTATTATTAGCCGCTTCTAAGTACTCCTTATTTTCTTCATCCATAAGGTTAAAGCGCAATAAATTTTTTTGCTGTCCTAAATCTGCTTTTAATTCTTCAGAAACCCCAGCTCCAAAAGATTTATGAAATAACTCTACCGCTTTAAGTTTATTTTTCATTTGTATAATTTTACGTTAGTTTTGCACAAAAATAGAAATATGTTTACCACCGGACAATATATATTTGCCGCTCTTTTTGTTATTGTTTTTACTATTATTATTGTAATTACATATAAAAGAGACAAAAAATTACATTTAAAAAATTATTCTGGTGTAAAATGGGTAGCCATTACCTTTATTATCTTCATAATTTCATTGTTTATTATTAAGCATTTTCTAAAAAATTAACGAATTTTTATCGTTCACCACAAAAATCAAGCAACACACAACAAAAACTAGGCTTTCTTCGTTATAGTGTAAGAAAAACCGTATTTTTGCGTTGTATTGATAACAAATTCTGTTTAATGACAATTTTTCTTAACATTTTATTTATTTTAGTGGCTGTAAATGCCTTACTTTTAGTGTTTAGCGTTAACCGTAACAATGCTAAAGCAAAAAAATCTGTTAACAAACCTACAGCAGAAACAACAGCTAAAGTATACCCACTTAATATTATCTCTACAAAATACAAAAAAGCAATATAGTTTTTTACCTTTGTAAGGTATGAAACAGTTGTTACTTGTTTTTTTAGGAGGAGGTGTAGGTAGTGTTTTGCGTTTTCTTATTAGCAAAACACTAAATAGTTCATTTCAACCCTACTTTTTAGGAACCTTTTTAGTTAATATATTAGGCAGTTTACTTATTGGCTTTATAATAGGACTAACTTTAAAAGGTAATTACCTTACAGAAAACCAAGCATTATTATTAGCTACTGGATTTTGTGGAGGCTTTACTACATTTTCTACTTTTGCATTAGAAAACCAATCTCTATTAAAAAATGGCGATCTTTTGCATTTTACTTTTTATACCTTATTAAGTATCTCTATTGGTATTTTTGCCGTAATAGTCGGTTTATGGATTTCTAAATCCATATAATATTTCATAAAAAATCTTTTTTTATTCAACAATACACGTAAATAGCAATCTTTTTTGCTGTAATACCCCGTCATATCCTATTTTTTTTCATTTATCAAATATCATTTTAACAAAAAATTAAAATATAATTACAATACCCCTATTTAAAATGGGGGTTATTTTATTTATATCATAAAAATTAAATAAGCACCCATAAAAAATATGGGGTATAATTCATTATTAAATACATTTACCCTGTAATTAACTAAACGATATGAAAAAAATTGAAGCAATTATTAGAAAATCTCAATTTGATGATGTAAAAAAAGCATTACACCAAATTGAAGTGAATTTTTTTAGTTACTGGGATGTAACTGGAGTAGGAAATGAAAAACAAGGACACGTATACAGAGGAATATCTTACAGCACAACTGATATTCAAAGAAGATACCTATCTATTATAGTTTCAGATGAGTTTTTAGAAAAAACTGTAAATACAATTTTAGAATCTGCTTACACAGGCAATGTAGGTGACGGAAAAATATTTGTATCTGAAATTATAGATGCATACCGCATTAGAACCAAAGAAAACGGTCACGCAGGAATAAACTAACCAAACCAAGACACTATTAAAAAATTAGAATTATGATTAACGAACAACAAGAAGCACTAAGTAAAGCTGTTGAAAGTATCAACAGTGATATGGGTGCATTATGGATAACAATAGCTGCCATTTTAGTATTTTTTATGCAAGCTGGTTTTACATTAGTAGAAGTTGGCTTTACACGCAGTAAAAACTCTGGTAACATAATAATGAAAAACATTATGGACCTTTGCGTAGGTTCCTTAATGTTCTGGGCTGTAGGTTACGGAATTATGTATGGTAGCGATACTGTTTTAGGCGGATTTTTTAGATTAAGCCCAGCAGAACAAGGGTATTTCTTCTTTTCTGCAGACGATTGGTACAACTTATTTTTTCAAACAGTATTTTGCGCAACTGCAGCTACAATTGTATCTGGAGCTATAGCAGGGCGTACTAAATTCTCTACTTACCTTATATATTCTGCCATATTAACAACAATTATATACCCTATTTCTGGTAGCTGGTACTGGCCATTTGATGATGATGCATGGTTAAATGTTGCTGGTTTTGTAGACTTTGCTGGTTCTTCTGTAGTACACGCAGTTGGTGGTGGCGCAGCTTTAGTTGCTGCAATTATGGTTGGCCCACGTATTGGCAAATATACAGATGGTAAAGTAAACGTAATTCCAGGACATAATATGATTCTTGGTGCATTAGGTGTATTTATCCTATGGTTGGGTTGGTTTGGCTTTAATGGCGGATCTCAACTTGCATGGGGTGGATCTGATACTGTTGCTACTGGTAGTGTAATTATAAACACAAACTTAGCGGCTGCTATTGGTGCTGTTGCAGCCTTATTTTTTACTTGGATTAAATACGGTAAACCAGATATTTCTATGACACTAAATGGCGCACTAGCTGGTTTAGTTGGTATTACTGCTGGCTGTGGAGCTGTTAACGCTTGGGGCGCACTTGCAATAGGCTTAGTTTGCGGTATAGCCGTAGTACTTTCTATAGAAGGCATAGATAAAAAATTAAAAATTGATGATCCAGTAGGAGCTATATCTGTGCATGGAGTATGCGGATTTATAGGTACCGTGTTAGTAGGTGTATTTGCTATAGATGGCGGACTAATAAATGGTGGTGGCGCTAGCTTATTACTAGTACAAACTTACGGTTCTTTAGCTTACATATTATGGGCTGTTATTACAACATTTATCGTCTTATTTATATTAAAGAAAACTATTGGATTAAGAGTTTCTAAACAAGAAGAATTAGAAGGTTTAGATGTGCATGAACATGATATAGAAGTTTATCCAGAGTTTACAACTACAGAAAAATAAACACAAGAAACAAAAACGGAGCGTTTTGCAGAACGCTCCGTCACAAAATGTTTCAACAACAAAAAATAAAATCACTAACAAACCCCTTATAATAAAGGGTTTACAATTTATTTGATATGAAATTGAATACGACAACAAATTACTTAAAAAAATTATCATTTTCAATAATGATGTTATCCTCTGCATTAATATTTGCTCAGGAAGAAGAAGAAAAAAAATTAGAAATTAGCGGGTCTGTTGATGCTTACTTTAGAACAAATTTAAGCGCAGATGATAATGCAGAAGCTAACGGATTAATAAGCCCTCTAACTTCTTTTGCTAATGAAACTGGTTTTGCACTTGGTATGGCAAACATTATTGCTAGTTATGAAGGTGAAAAAACTGGAGCAGTAGCAGATCTTGTTTTTGGACCAAGAGGAGAACAAGCTATTACCGGTTTAAATGTTAATCAATTGTATGCATACTGGAATGTAAGCGAAGGAACAAAGTTAACAATGGGACGTTTTAATACGTATTTAGGATATGAGGTTATTTCTCCTGTAGGTAATTTTAACTACAGCACGTCTCACTTATTCTCTAGCGGGCCTTTTTCTCATACTGGTTTAAAAGCAGATTTTACATTATCTGATGATTTTAGCTTAATGCTTGCTGTAATGAATGTTACAGATGTAGATAATAATTTAACTAGCCAATATGCTCTTGGAGCACAATTAGGTTATGCTGGTCAATATTTAAATCTTTATTATGACGATAAAGCAAACCTAGGTTTTGAGATTGACTATACAGGTGGTTTTGATTTATCTGATAGTTTTTATCTAGGTATAAATGGTGCTTACGCTGATAATGATGGTAATGGTTTTGCTGGCGTTGCATTATACCCACAAATTAAGGCATCAGAAACTACTTCTTTTGGATTAAGAGGTGAGTATTTTACACAAATTGTTGATGGTTTAGATGATGAGCCTAGCGTATTTGCAACTACTTTAACTGGTAGTTTCACTGTTGAAGATTTAACAATTAAACCAGAGGTTAGATTAGATGCTTGGAGTAATAACGAACCGTTTTTTAATAACGACGGAGATCCTTCAAAAAGCTTATCTACCTTTTTAATTGCAGCAGTTTATTCTTTTTAAAAAAATTAAGTTTAGTTTATAGTTTGGTTGTTGAAGAAAGTCTAGTTTGTGCGCTAGGCTTTCTTCTTTTTTAGTGCTCTTTGTTAAAGGCTTTTACCCCTGCTCTAACCTCTGTGTCTAATGTATTTACAAGTGGTACTACTGGGCAAGAATACTTTTTACTATAAGCACAATAAGGATTGTATGCCCTATTAAAATCTACCATAATAAAATCTTCATCTGGCTCAGATAACTCTATATATCTTCCTCCTCCATACGTTTCTTTACCATTTGTATTATCTAAAAAAGGCAAAAACAAATGATCTTTATATTTTTCTTGCTTTATTAATTGTTGGTTTTGATATACTTCTAGTTGTAAATCTTTACCATTTAATTTAAAAAACAATCTACCGTATAATTTATATTCTTGATTTTGGTTTGTTGTAGTTGGCATTAAAAATGGAGTTGCACCTAAAGCCAACTCTAACCTTGCTTTTACCACATAATTTGTATCTGGCTCAAAAAAATCTAGTCCTTCAAAATCTTTTCTGTACTTATTAGGCAACGGAGAGGTTTTTGCATCTTTATACTCATCATTTAACTTTTTATGATACTCTAGAATACCTTTTAGCTTGTCAGATTTTGTTGCTGCTATTTTTTCTTCAACCTCATTTGTATGATACTTCTTTTGCCCATTACAACTTAACAACATCATTACAAATAAAAATACTGTATACCTCATTATATTACATTAAATTAATACAGTAAAAATACAACTTATTACTTTTTTACTTAGCTTTGTTTTACAATAAAAGAAAAATGCAAAGACTTTCAATGTATAAATCTGTGGTTATCTGTACCTTAAAAAGGTGCCAGCGCTGCTGTATTTAATATTGAAATAGATATATTATACTAATACTAAGCCTGGCGATTTTTTCGCCAGGCTTTTTTTATATACCAACCAAAATGAAAAAACTTTACACAAACTATATAGACTCATTTAAGGGGCTATCTAAAGAAGTATGGTGGCTATCACTCATTACCCTTATAAACAGAGCAGGCACAATGGTTATTCCTTTTTTATCGCTTTATTTAAAAAACGATGTTGGACTAACTTTTGAAAATGTTGGTGTTGTAATGTCTTGCTTTGGAGCTGGCTCATTAATTGGCTCTTGGCTTGGAGGTACATTAACTGATAAATTTGGCTACTACAAAGTAATGCTCTTTAGTTTATTTACGAGTGGTATATTATTTATTGGTCTTCAATTTTTACACGATTATTATAGTATTTGCGCAGGCATTTTTATACTTATGATTGTTGCAGATTGTTTTAGACCCGGTGCTTTTGTTGCCTTAATTGCTTATAGTAAACCAGAAAATAAAACTAGGTCTGTTACACTAATTAGACTTGCCATTAACCTTGGTTTTTCTGCTGGTCCGGCTTTGGGCGGTATTATAATTACATCTTTAGGCTATATTGGTCTTTTTTGGGTAGACGGAATAACCTGCGTATTGGCCAGTATTTTATTGCTTATTGTTTTAAATCCTAAAAAAGCACGAGTTATGGATAGTTCCAAAAACGAAAGTCCAAAATCTGCATACACAGACGGTTACTACTGGGTATTTATTGCTGCTATGGTACTTTTTGGATTTTGCTTTGTACAGTATTTTTCTACCGTACCAGTATATTACAGTGATGCCTATAAACTTAGCGAATTTAAAATAGGACTTTTACTTGCTATGAATGGTTTTTTAATTTTTGCTTTTGAAATGCCATTAATTAAATACCTAGAAAAACTTAACCACTCCAAAGTTACTTATGTAATTTTTGGGCTAATATTAGTTGGTTTAAGCTTTGCATTGCTAAATATTTTTTCATGGGTTGGAATTTTAGTTGTTGGAATGTTACTAATGACTATTGGCGAAATGATTGCCTTTCCGTTTTCTAACGCAATTGCTATGGAGCGTTCTAAACGTGGCAAACAAGGAGAATATATGGCACTGTATAGTATAGCTTTTTCAATATCACACATTTTTGCTCACAATTACGGTATGCACTCTATTGCAAATAATGGTTATATATTTACATGGAATAGCATTACCGTTATAGCCGTAATAGGTATAGCACTACTCTTTATTTTAAAACGAATTACAATTGCAAACAAATGAAAAAAATAAATAATATAATTTTAGGCATACTACTAACTTTAGCTTTAGCCTGTACAGACAAGAAAAAAGAAACTGTAAAAACTGAAGTCCTTAATAATGTAGAAACTAAAGAACGTTTTTATCCTGAATTAGATTCTACAAGATATAACGTAGCGTTTTTAATTATGGATGGTACTTTTAATACCGAATTTACTGCTCCTTTTGATATTTTTCAGCATACAAAGTTTAGAAAAAATATTAAAGCGATGAATGTATTTACGGTTGCTAATACACTAAAACCTATAACTACGTTTGAAGGTGTGCGTATTTTACCAGACTACAATTATATTGAAGATGAACTTCCTAAAATAGACATATTGGTTGTACCTAGTGCAGAGCATCATTTAGATTCCGATTTAAAAGATACTACAATGCTAAATTTTGTGAAAAAAGTAAATAAAGATGCGTTATTTATTACATCGCACTGTGATGGTGCATTTGTACTTGCAAAAGCAGGAGTTTTAAACACTGTTACATCTACCACTTTCCCTAGTGATATAGATTTATACAAAAAAACATTTCCTAATTTAAAGGTAGCAGATAACGTATTATTTGTGCATGACAAAAAATACATTACCTCTGCAGGAGGCGCTAAGAGTTTTGAGGCGGCTCTCTACTTGTGTGAATATTTATATGGTAAAGAAGTTGCTAAATCTTTAGCTGGTGGCTTAGTTATAGATTGGGACGTAACTAAGGTACCACACCTTATTATTCCTTAAGGATATAACGTCCTTTCTTAAGATATTTTTCAATTAAAGCGTTGTATTCTGGTGTAAGTTTTAATAATGTAGTAGACTCTAAATTATAAAGTTTATCTGCATCTGTATATCCATTTTTAAGCAGCTCTTCTAAATAAAAAATAGAGGTTCCAAAATCATTATTTTTTGCACTTAAAGATATTATTTTTAGGTAAGGATCATAGTCTTTAGGTGCAATTATTGTTTTTAGCATATACAAAAAGCTAAGAGCATCATAATCTGTATTTTTTTCTGCTAAAACAGTATCAATATAGTCATTTGTTAGCGCAACCAAGTATCCTTCTAACCTATATCCCATCTTTTGTTGCTCTTGGTTGGTGCTATTTTTAAACTTATCTATTTCTTTTGTTTGGTGTGCCCACCAACCAAGGTTATTAAAATTGTGTGTGTAAGCATCTTCTTCTACATAATATGCAAAATCGTTTTTTAAAGATTGCTCCTTAAACCACACATTATTTTCTGCCCTTTTTAACGACTTGTATATTTTGTTTTTACGTAATGCATTGCTTTTATCCTTTAGAGAATCTATTTTTTTAAAAGGCTTATAAACCATTATAGTCTGGTCTATTAAGTTTTTTGCTTTTTTAAGTTTATTTGCTGCAACCAATTTATTAATTGTAGTAAGCGTAGTATTGTAATTATTATTTATAAATAAACTATCTACAGCTAAATTACCTTTAGCCATAGCAGACATTTTAAATAAATCTAATGCTGTAGCCAAGTTATTTGTAGAGGGCCAATTGTTTCTAGATTCTTCTATTAATAACTGGTTTGGAATTTTCAACTTATTTAACAACTCTTTATTAGCTAGCATTTCTGTATAATTAAAATTATAACCACTAACTATACCAATGTACTGATAAGGCTTTTTAACGTTAATAATTTCAATATTACCAACAGTAGAGCTGTAAGACAGCACACCATCTATATTAGAAATAAATGCAGGAATTGTAGATGCTAACCTACCAGCTCTATTAAAGCCAGTTGTATAAATTTGATTTTCATCAATAGGTAACATTCCTACCACAGAATTAAATGTTTTTGTAAATGCTAAAATATTTTTAGAGATTGAAATGGTATCGTTTAAATTGTTTGATGCCGCCAAAATATAGCCTTTTTCCTCTGCAATACTAGCCATTAAGCGTATTACTTGTTTTTCTCTATTGTTATAGTCTACAATAAATACAACAGGCCATTTTTTATTAACTGTAAAGTTTGATGGAAGTAAAAGAGAGAAACTATACGGCAAAGAGTCCCCTACCTTTATATTGTCTACAACAGCTCCTTTTTTTAATTTTAATTCTTGCGCAGAAAGCTGCAAACTTAAAAATGCTAACAGTAGAAGTACTAATTTTTTCACAAGTGTTGTCTTTTGGTTTTTTAGTTAGGTATAGTTATAAACTAAATTACTATTAATATTTGTTTTTAACTCTTATTAAAGCATCAAAAACCTAGCCAAAAAAAGTGAATCAAGAGTTAATCACCAATAGCACCCATTTCTACCCCTTCTGAGTAAGCTACTTGTATACCGTGTTTGCTAAATGCATTTTTTATGGCTTTATTAGCCTGAAATGTAACTGGCCAATAATCATCTGGCTGAACAAAAGGCCTAACTAATAGTTGTATACTATGCGTATCAAAAGTTTGTATACCAATATCAGGAATTGGATCTTTTAATACATTTGGAAGCTCTAACAAAGCATCTATAATAATTTTTTCTACCTTAGGAAAACTCTCTGAGTATGGCATTGTTACCAATAACTCTAACCTAATCATTCCTTTTTCTGAAAAATTAGTAACAACAGAGTCTGTAATTTTAGAGTTTGGTATTATTAATACTTTGTTACCTGGTGTTATAATATCTGTACTAAAAATTCCTATTTCAGAAACTCTACCAAATTTATCTTCTAACTGAATCCAGTCATCAATTTTATATGGCTTTAACGTTAAAATTAAAATACCTGAAGCAAAGTTACCTAAACTACCCTGCAAAGCCATACCAACAGCAAAGCCAACAGCTGCTAAAATAGCCATTAACCCTGTTAAATCTGCACCTACAATAGATGCTGCTATAAATAAAGCTGCCCCCTTTAAAACTACTCCTACTAAGGATGAAACAAATGGGCGTAGAGTTTTAGATATGCCTGTTTTTTCTAAGGCAACACCAACCATTTTTAGTACCCTTTTTACCAGTTTAAAGCCTATCCAAATTACTAAACCAGCACCAATAATACGAGGCAGAAAAAATACTGCCTTATCTGTAGCTATTTGTATGTATTTTCCAATAGTGTCTAAATCTTCTGCTTGCATTTTAACGATACTAAAAAATGATATTTTTATTTAAAAGCGCAAATTACAAATTTACTCCTAAAACCTATGTTTTAGCCTTCTATTTTTTTAATGGGCGCATTAGAGACTACATCTGATAAAATTATATGCGTACGTGCCTCACCATATTGTATTAACCTATCTATAAATTGCTCTAAATGAAACTGATTTCTAAGAACTACTTCCATTATAATATTTTCATTACCAGTAATTCTGTAGCAATTTATAACCTCATCAAAAGTACCAACTAACTCTAAAAAAGGTTTTAATTTTCCCATAAAAGCACGTAATGTAATAATTGCCTTTAATTGGTAACCCGTTTCTGTATGTGACACCATTGCATTGTAGCCTGTAATAATACCTAAATCTTCCATTTTTTTAACGCGCTCTGCCACTGCCGGTGCAGATAAGCCCACTTGCCTACCAATATGTGCAAAGGATTCTCTTGCGTTTTTTTGTAAATAGTTTAAAATTTTCCAGCTAATAGCATCTATCTTGTTATTCAAAGCCTTTATTGTTTAAAATTTTTAGAATCAAAAGTAAAAATAAAAAATCACTTTACAATCATAATTAAACCAATAGCAATAAGGATGTAATTTTATAGTATAATAGTAAACACAATGCCATACAGAAATCTTAGTACAGTACCAGTTTATAAAAAAGCATTATCGCTTTGCCATACTAGTAGAGAGCTAGCATCTTATTTTAGCTATAATAAGGATTTATTGCAGTTATACAAGTCTAGTAGCCTTAGAGACATAATGGCCAACTCTATACTAACAGATGCTATTTTGTTACCTATACAAATAGAACAAGCAGAACGTAGCGACTGTAAACATACTAAATTGCATAGCATTAAATTTATTAATACTATTACCAGAAACATATTAAGTTATTGCAATGGCTTAGAGCACCACGGTGTTAAGGAAAAAGAATACTTAAATCTTTTACGTACAGAAATTACAAGCTTTAGAAAGTCATATAAAAACTGGCGCAAGTCTTTACGCTAGCTTACAGCTTGTTTATTTAAAACATAAAAAAATCACCTAACATTACGTTAGGTGATTTTTTATTTATGAACTTTAATAATATTACATATTTCTACGGTATTGACCACCTACCTGAAATAGTGCACTCGTTATTTGCCCTAATGTACAGACTTTAGAAACCTCCATTAACTTCTCAAAAATGTTTTCATTTTTAACGGCTGCTTGTTGTAAATCTTCCAACAATTTATCTGCATCCTCTGTTCTGGCTTGCACACTTTTTAATGTATCTATTTGCGCAAGTTTTTCTTCCTCTGTTGCTCGTATTACTTCTGCAGGTAATACTGTAGGTGATCCTTTAGAGCTTAAAAACGTATTTACACCTATAATAGGAAACTCCCCTGTATGTTTTAGGGTTTCATAATACAAGCTTTCTTCTTGTATTTTAGAGCGCTGGTACATAGTTTCCATTGCACCTAAAACGCCACCACGTTCAGTAATCCTATCAAACTCTTTTAAAACAGCTTCCTCTACAAGTTCTGTTAACTCTTCTATAATAAAAGCCCCTTGTATTGGATTCTCGTTTTTAGCAAGTCCTAGCTCTTTGTTTATTATTAACTGTATTGCCATTGCGCGTCTAACAGACTCTTCTGTTGGTGTGGTAATAGCCTCATCATACGCATTGGTATGTAAAGAGTTACAGTTGTCATTTATAGCGTACAATGCTTGTAAAGTTGTTCTAATATCATTAAAATCTATCTCTTGTGCGTGTAAACTACGTCCAGATGTTTGTATGTGGTACTTTAGCATTTGTGCTCTTGGATCTGCACCATACTTTAACTTTAGTGCTTTTGCCCAAATTTTACGTGCAACTCTACCAATTACTGCATATTCTGGATCTATACCATTAGAAAAGAAGAACGATAAGTTTGGACCAAACTTATTAATGTCCATTCCTCTGCTTAAATAATACTCTACGTAAGTAAAACCATTAGCCAGTGTAAAAGCCAGTTGTGTTATTGGATTTGCTCCAGCTTCTGCAATATGATAGCCAGAAATAGAAACCGAATAAAAATTCCTAACCTGTTTTTCTATAAAATATTCCTGTACATCACCCATTAAGCGTAATGCAAATTCTGTTGAAAATATACACGTATTTTGTGCCTGATCTTCCTTTAAAATATCTGCTTGTACTGTACCACGTACTTGTGCCAATGTATTTGCTTTTATTTTTGCGTATACATCTTCAGGTAAAACCATATCACCTGTTAAGCCAAGTAACATTAACCCTAACCCATCATTACCCTCTGGTAAATCTCCATTGTATTTAGGTCTTTCTAAACCTTTATCATCATACACTTCTTTAAACTTAGCTTCAACCTGTGCCTCTAAGCCATTTTCTTTAATGTACTTTTCACAATTTTGATCTATGGCAGCATTCATAAAGAAACCTAATAACATAGGAGCCGGACCATTAATAGTCATAGAAACCGATGTCATTGGATGACTTAGATCAAAACCAGAATATAATTTTTTTGCATCATCTAAACAACAAATTGAAACCCCTGCATTACCAATTTTTCCGTAAATATCTGGCCTATGATCTGGATCATTACCATACAAAGTAACAGAATCAAAAGCAGTAGAAAGCCTTTTTGCTGGCATACCTAAACTAACATAGTGAAAACGTCTGTTGGTACGCTCTGGACCACCTTCACCAGCAAACATACGAGTAGGATCTTCACCTGTTCTTTTAAACGGATATAAACCTGATGCATAAGGAAACTCTCCTGGTACATTTTCTTGCAAACACCAACCTAAAATATCTCCCCAAGCTTGGTACTTAGGCAAAGCTACTTTTGGTATTTGTGAATGAGATAACGACTCTGTATGTGTATTTATATTAATTTCTTTATCTCTTACTTTAAAACTATAAACAGGCTGTTTATACTTATTTACTTTGGCATCCCAAGTAGTAATAACTTCCCAGTTGTAAGGATCTAAATCCATTTTAACCCTATCAAACTCCTTAAATAACAAGTTTAAAAAGTCTTTATCTGCATCTTCTTTTACCCCTTCTAAAATTGCAGCTGTATCTAAGCCATTTTTAAGCAGCAGATCTGCCGCTGTTTTTGGCGTATTAGAAACCGATAATATTGTTTGGTAAACACCATACAAACGCTGAGCAACTTTAGTTTGCACAGCAACAGTAGCATCATACCCTCTATTATTTTCTGCAATTTCTGATAAATAACGTGTACGAGCAGGTGGTATAACAAACACCTTTTCTTCTATTTCGTTACCAAATTTAAAAGTAGAATTTAGGTCTGCATTAGCTTTTGTAACCAATGTTTCCATTATTTTGGTGTATAACCTGTTCATTCCAGGGTCATTAAACTGACTTGCCATTGTACCAAAAATTGGCATATCTTCTTGTGGCGTATCCCATAAATTATGGTTACGCATGTATTGTTTTTTTACATCTCTAATTGCATCTAAAGCACCACGTTTATCAAACTTATTAATAGCTACTAAATCTGCAAAGTCTAACATATCAATCTTTTCTAATTGTGTAGCGGCACCAAATTCTGGTGTCATTACATAAAGAGATACGTTACTGTGTTCTATAATTTCTGTATCAGACTGTCCAATACCAGATGTTTCTAACACAATTAAATCGTACTCAGCAGCTTTTAATACCTCTACAGCTTCCTCTACATATTTAGACAGTGCAAGGTTAGACTGCCTTGTTGCTAAAGAGCGCATATATACACGCTCATTATTAATAGCATTCATACGAATACGATCTCCTAAAAGTGCACCACCAGTTTTTCTTTTAGACGGATCTACAGAAACTAGCCCTATTTTTTTGTCAGGGAAATCTAAAAGAAAACGCCTAACCAACTCATCTACTAAACTAGATTTACCAGCCCCACCAGTACCAGTTATACCAAGTACTGGCACATTTTTTGCAGATTTTTCTACCTTAGAAAAGTATTCTACAAACTCTTCATGTCTGTTCTCTGCTAAGCTTATTAAACGTGCAATGGTGTTTATATCTTTATTTTTTAAAGAATCAGAAACCGTTGTGCTTTCTGGTAATTTTAAAGCTGGCACAGGAAAATCGCTCTTTTCTACCAAATCATTAATCATACCCTGTAACCCTAATTTACGGCCATCGTCTGGCGCATAAATTTTAGTAATACCGTGGTCCATTAATTCTTTTATTTCTTCCGGTAGAATTACGCCGCCACCGCCGCCAAATATTTTAATATGTGTAGCTCCACGTTCTTGAAGCAAATCATACATATATTTAAAATACTCATTATGACCACCTTGGTAAGATGTTATTGCAATTGCATTTACATCTTCTTGTATAGCACAATCTACTACTTCTGCAACACTACGGTCATGACCTAAGTGAATTACCTCTACGCCTGTAGATTGTATAATACGGCGCATAATATTAATTGCTGCATCATGCCCATCAAACAAAGCTGCTGCTGTAACAATTCTTATTTTATGTTTTGGTGTATATGGTTTCTGTTGTTCCATTCGTATTAAATAGCTAATTTTAGACTTGCAATTTACGAAAATTGCAAAAATCTACACCAAAAACATTCAATATTATAAAAATATAAGAAAGCTAGGGTGCTTATTTGATAATACCCTAAATTAGTTAGCTTAATTTTATTATTTATGAAGCTAACCATACTTATTAATTGCCCAGACCAAGCTGGTATTATAAGCACAGTAACTAATTTTATACATACTAAAGGCGGTAATATTGTATATATAGACCAATATGTTGATAAAGAAAGTGCTACTTTTTTTATGCGGTTAGAGAGTGAATTTAGTAATGCACTTACCCTTAATGAGTTTAATAGTGGTTTTAAAACTTTAGCGCCTACTTACCAAATGAAATGGGAGGTACACAAAGAAGTTACCGTACCTAAAATGGCAATTTTTGTTAGCAAGTATGATCATTGTTTGTATGATTTATTAAGCAGATATAGCTCTGGTGAACTAGATGTAGACATTCCTTTAATTATTAGCAACCACGATAAAGCACAAAGTATTGCTGCGCAATTTAATATTCCTTTTTACCACATACCAGTAACCAAAGCAACTAAAATAGAAGCCGAAGAAAAACAATTAGCATTATTGGCAGAATACAAGGTAGATTTTATTGTTCTAGCGAGGTATA
The DNA here is from genome assembly GCF_007827205.1 of Cellulophaga sp. RHA_52. Classification (NCBI taxonomy): domain Bacteria; kingdom Pseudomonadati; phylum Bacteroidota; class Flavobacteriia; order Flavobacteriales; family Flavobacteriaceae; genus Cellulophaga; species Cellulophaga sp. RHA_52. Next base: position 1,976,374 of record NZ_VIRZ01000001.1, on the reverse strand, counting down.
TGCAAATTGTGAGCCAGACTGTAATAGACCAATATCCTAATAAAATAATAAACATACACCACTCATTTTTACCAGCATTTGCAGGTGCAAAACCGTACCACGCAGCCTATAAAAGAGGTGTTAAAATTATTGGTGCAACTAGCCACTATGTAACAGCAGATTTAGACGAAGGACCAATCATTGAACAAGATGTTACCACGGTATCTCATACACACAGCATTAAAGATTTAATTGCAAAAGGTAGAGACTTAGAAAAAATTGTACTTGCAAGAGGTGTAAAATTACATATAGAACGCAAAACAATGGTATTTAATAATAAGACTATTGTTTTTATATAGGTTGATGTGTTCTAGAATACAAAATCTTATTATAAAGTTTTTATAGCTGTAACATTTTTAGCCATTTAGCTACACCAATGACATTATTTAATAAATTAAAAAGAATGTGTTTTTTTACAAGTTATTTATTTTTTTTATGAGGTAAGAAATAAGAAGTCCAATTGTAAATGTTGTAATTGTTGTACTTACAAAAAAAGCTGTAATTGCAGGAAGCGTAAATAAAAAATAATAATTACCCGTAGACCTGCCAACAATTAAACAAAAAATAATCCAAATCATCAAATTCACTAATGTTGAATATTTAATTGAAGTTGAAATTAATGATTTTCCATTTTTTATATTTAAAAAAGCTAGTTTTGCTCCTATCCAAAGTGCTATTAAAAAAGCTACAACAAGCCCAATTGTTTCAAAACCGCTACCAAAAACTACAGACATTGAACTTAAACCTTTACCCATATAAAGAACAGGTATTAAAATAGTTGCCATTATTGTAAGTATCCCAATAGGAGCTCCTAACAGGTAGGATACAAGAATACTTTTCCCAAGCTGTTTATTCATCTTCATAAAATTCACTTTAAATAATTTAGTAGTATTTATACATTTTATTATATAAATAAAACCTACCAAATGTAGTAAATATTCTACAACACAAAGACCTTAAGTATTTATCCTTAATGAATTAGCTATTCATAGATTGCTAATGCGTAATGGCAATTAACAATCTTTAAGTATAAAGTAGTACTAAAATATTAAGTTTTTTGTAATTAGTTAAGTCTAAATGTCATAGGTATACTAAATGGTACTCTTACAGGTTTTCCTTTTACTTTACCAGGAGTCATCTGAGGAAGTTTTGCAAAAATTCTTCGCCCTTCCAATTCAAATAAAGGGTGTGGCCCTCTGGTTTTAATATTTTTTACAGATCCATCTTTATCAATAACAAACATAATGTTTACTCTACCCTCTATTCCCAATTCTTGAGCTTCTTCTGGGTACCTAAAATTTTTAACAATGTGTTTACCTATTTTTTTTTGAAAACAAGATCTTCTACTACTTTTGGCTACTTCTTCGCAACCAGGAAATACGGGTACATCATCTACTATTTGAAAGCTAAAATCGCCTTCACCTGCTTCTTTTTTTTCTTCTTTTTTTAAGTTCTCTTTACTTACCTTAATATCTACAACCTTTAAACGAACACTTTTTCCTGGGTTAAATTTGGCATACAACACATAACCTGTGCTAACAGCCGTATCTTTTAATTGAACCACTTTTAGTGTAGGGAGCTTTTTTAAGACCAAATCTATTTTTTCTTCAATAAATTTAGTTTCCGGCCTACTAAAAATCTCTGTAGACTCTAGTTCTCCTTTATCATCTGTAAAAAAGTTAAAATATACTTTTCCATTAAAGTTTTGAGAAATAGAATCTTTAGGCATCTTTAAGTTCTCATTAAAAAGCTCTTGTAAATTGTCTGTAAAACAAGCATTTTGTGCTCCTGCACCAGGCATTATACATTTGCTAAAGTTGGCATAATCAGTAGCCACTTCAAAAGGTCTGTAAGATGTTATTTCCTGACCATCTACTTGGTAGTCTTGGGCACTTAATAAAAATACAAAGCTAAAAATGGTAAAAAAAGTAAGGTAGGTTGTTTTTAATTCAAATTTCATAATGGTTTTATTGTATAGTTAACAATTCAAATATTAAAAATTTTAAAGACTAATGTATGTAACAACACATATTTGTTGGCTTTTAATTTATATTCGATATTAAAAATATATTTAGGAGAGGTAAATAAAAATATCCTTTTTTTGTTAAGCTTTTATATTAACAATCTTGTAATCAGTTTTAGTTCCACATACCATTAGATTCTGTTAAAATTATTGGAGTGTTATCTGTAATTAGTATTGTTTGCTCATGCTGTGTTACGTATCCTCCTTTATTGCCAACCAAAGTCCAGCCATCTTTTAACTCTACAGCAACGGTAGATTTTGTAGAAATAAAAGTCTCTATTGCAACTGTAGTATTTTTTTTAAATCGTTCTCTATTTGTTCTAACTCTGTAATTTAAAATATTTTCAGGTTCTTCATGCAAACTTCTACCAACTCCATGACCTGCTAAATTTTTAATTACTTTAAAACCAGATTTCTTAGCCTCGGACTCTATTAAGTGTCCAATGTCTGCTATTTTTACACCACCTTTTATGTTGATAATAGCTTTTTTTAAGATGTTTTTAGAAGCATCAACAAGAGGTTGATGATTATGAATATCCTCACCAAGAACAAAAGAACCTCCATTGTCTGACCAAAATCCATTTAACTCAGCAGAAACATCAATATTTATTAAATCACCATCTTTAAGTATTTTATTTTTAGATGGTATACCGTGAGCAGCTTCTTTATTAACACTTATACAAGCATAACCAGGAAAACCATAGGTTTCATAAGGAGCAGACTTAGCGCCGAAACTTTTTAATATTTCTCCTCCATATGCATCTAGTTCTTTGGTAGACATACCAATTTTAGCATACTCTTTCATTAATTTTAGTGTAGTACCAACAACTTCACTAACTTTTATCATTCCTAGTAATTCTGATTCTGTTGTTATAGACATTTTTATTTTTCTTATGAGTTACAAGAGTTTGCTTATGGACGTTATTCTACAGCGTTATTGGTATTATTCGCTCCAACCGTTTGAGTTTGAACAAGACTCCATTGAGTGGCTAGAATATCTATCAAATTCTTCATTAAATAATTCTTCATATACTTGATATGCTGAAAATCCAAATCCTTCAGCTTCTAAGTCAAATTTAGCTTTAGAGGGGTTGTTATCAATTGAGTTATAATAATCCTTACCCATTCCTAAAATAAAACACCTACAGTATAAAAATCCATCATCAGAACCATCTGTATAGGTATGTATTTCTTTCCTATCTATATGGTAAATTCTTTCTTCTAAGAAATGAATAAATTCAGTTAATTCTTCTTTACCAAGTTTAGATAACCTTTTTATATAGTTTTCTGTAATATCTTCTTCTAATTTATAACTCAATTGTTCTAAAGACGCTTCGTTGTCTTTAGCCTCATCTCGTAGTTTTTTTATTTGTGGAGAATCTTCCCAAGATTGCTCTATTATTTTCCAAAATTGCTCTTCTTCCATTTTTATATTTTTTTATGCTACACAACTCTAAATATTATGTGACGTTGAATAAAAAGCAAGCAATTAATTTCCGATTAAGTACTTAGCCATCCAAACGCTTCGGGATTTATTTTGTTTTAACTTTTTTTGTTCTGAAGCCAAATCAACGATTTGGCGGTCTTTGTAAATAAACACAGACCTTTCAATTTTACCCTAAAGACCGCATTACGTTTAGGTATTGTTGTAAAACGTTTTTAATTTTTCAAAATTTGCTTGATTACCTTTTCTGCTTTTTTAATGTTTAGTCCTGGTTTCATTTTTGGATGATAAAGTATTTTAATAATATCTACATCCATTTTCGAATATTCCACAGTATTAATACTGTCGAGTGCTTTATTTTGATAAAAAATACTCTTTGAATATTTTTCAGAATCATTCATTAAACCAATACTTTGAGTTAATTCTTCTAAAATTGTAGATTCTTGAGTCTGAAGAGGTTCATTAATATCAATGAATATTTTTGCATGTTTAATTTCATAATTGTCTAATTCATACTCGATAAGAGCTAATCCTGCTAGTTCCTCTTCGATACCTTCAAAAATTTTAGGAACTAATGACTCAACTTCATCTTTTTCCATAAGGAAAATAACGGCATTGCTTTTAAGGTAATTATCTACTAATTTAATTTTAAATTCGCCCTCGATAAGGTTATTGATTTTATTAATTGTGTTCTTAATTATTGAAACCTGTCTGTTAAACTCCCCATCTTTCCATATATAAAGATTCATAGGTTCAGTCCATTTAATTATTCTATCTGAGTTGTCATAAAATTCCGCACTTAAGGCAACTTCACTAAAATAACTGACTAGTTCTCTATCATATTCTGATAATTCATGGTCATTAAAATCAACTGAATTATAAACAATTATTCCAAGGGTTATTAATAAAATAATAAAAAGTATGGTTCTCTCTTTCAATAAGGCTTTGGTTTTCAAAATGTTTTACAACTATATATAAACGCAATTAATTGCGTTTATTCACCCCTATTGGCGTAATAAACGCACATTTTTGCTTTTAGCGCTTAATTTTCTTACAATATAAAAACATTTTTTGTGGTAGAATTACAGATATGTGTAAATGCATTAAAATAATTTATAAATGGTACCAATTGGCTGTTAGTTTGTATTTTTTTATCTTAGCTATTAAACGCACTTTATGTTATAAGCATAAAACAGTATGAAAAACACCAAAGAAAAAGTAAAATGGTATAATTTTAACATTACTAATTGCTAAAATTATATACTGGTTGTTTACTTACATTTAAAGAGGTATACCAATGAGCAAAAAAAATATTTTTAGAGCACTACTGCTTGTCTCTACAGTAGTGTCTTTATTTTATGTGCCTTGGCCTATTGTAACCGCTTGGCTTAAACCTATACCAAATACTATACAGCAGCAACTAAACCAGACTATTAATTATGGTTTTGATGGCGTTATACTATACGTAGATGTTGCTGGTAAACCGCCTGCTTTTTATGCCAATGGTTGGCATAATAAAGAACAAAAAATTGCTGCTAAACCAAATGCTTTATTTAAAATTGCTAGCATAGATAAATTGTACACTGCTGTTGCCATTACCAAACTTATTGGACAAAATAAACTAGACCTAAACAAAAGCTTAGCTTATTATTTTCCTGAGCTTAATGGCAAAATTGAGTATGCAGATAAAATTACTGTAAAAATGATGGTACAACACCGCAGTGGTATTCCTAATTATACTAATACTCCTAATTTTTGGAACAACCCCACACAAAATGCTCAAGAAGCTCTTGAGTTAATAAAAGGTTTACCTGCTAACTTTAAACCCAATACAGATTACGAGTATAGCAATACCAATTATTTGCTACTTTCTTTGCTTATAGAAAAAGCATCTAAACAATCAAAATTTAATTATATAAAGCAAGTTATTTTAAATCCGTTAGGTATTACAAACACTTATAACTCTATTAAAGATATTAATTTAGATAACTTAATGAGTGGTTATTACGTTGGTATACAAAAGGACATAAAAACCACAAATTATGGCTCTATGATTGCTACTGCAGAAGATGTTGGTATATTTTTACGTGCTTTAAATAATGGTAGCTTATTTACTGGTACTGAAAATGAAATTTACGCTTCAATATACAAGTACAACCATACCGGCCTTATACCTGGCTACCAAAGTATTGCAGAGTACCATAAAAATATAGACGCTGTTGTTGTGCAGTTTACCAATACTACAGATTTTAGTGGCTACAACTGGAACTTATCTGAAATATCATACAATAGAATTATAAAAATTATTGAACAAAATAATGGTAAATAGTCCTATTAAAAATAAAGAAAACGTATTTACATTTAAACACCTAAACTAAACGGTACGTTGCCTTACCTTTGCTAAAAACAGAAGTTACTATATGCAAATTTTAAAAACGCATTACCACCCAGATGTTAAAACACTAGAAAACAAATCTGTTTTTACTAGACTTGCTACCAGAAGTATTGCTATTAAAGGAGCTAATATTTTACTACTTTACACAGAAAGGTATGAGGATTATAGTTTGCCTGGTGGTGGTTTAGATAAGGATGAGGACTACGTAAATGGTATGATACGTGAGCTTGTTGAAGAAACTGGAGCCAAAGACATTACAGATATTAAGCCATTTGGTGTTTATGAGGAATACAGACCTTGGCACAAACCAGAGTTTGATATTCAGCATATGATATCTTACTGCTACACTTGCTCTGTAAATGAGGTATTGGGAGTTTCCAAAATGGAATCTTACGAAATAAAAAATGGTATGTATGCCAAATGGGTTAACATTTTTGATGCTATTAAACACAATGAAAAAACTATGGCTACTAGTGACAAAAAAGGAATGTCTATAGAACGAGAAACTTTTTTACTAAAGCACATTGCTGCACAGTTAATTTAGTGATTGCCTCTACTCTTTTATTTTAGTATAATCTTTTAAACCCCATTGGTCTAAACTCCTTAAAATTTGCTCTAAAGATTTTCCTCTGGGTGTTAATCCGTATTCTACCTTTGGCGGTACTACTGGGTATATTTTTCTAAAAACTAATTCATCTTTTTCTAATTCCCTAACTGTTTGTGTAAACATTTTGTTAGAGATACCAGAAATTTTCTTTTGTAATATACCAGACCTTAAATCTTCATCTAGTAAATGAAAAAGGATTAATGGTTTCCACTTTGTTCCTATTAAATTCATTGTATAATTTAACGGACAGCTAATTTCTTTATTCAAAATTAAAGTTTTATTATATTAAAAATCAGCAATTTACTCTTTTAGGTAACTATATTACTTTTTAGTAAGTTATTGCCAAAAAGGCAAATATAATTTAATTTTGCGGTCTAATTTAGAACTTATGAAAAATAACAAAGATTATCCTAAATCATTTTCACATATAGGAATTACTGTTCCTGATATTCACAAAGCTGTAGAATTTTACTCTAATGTAATGGGTTGGTACATAATTATGCCTCCATCAAAAGTAAAAAAAGAAGCAGAAACAGCTATTGGGCAAATGTGCATAGATGTTTTTGGTGAGGATTGGACAGAGTTTGAGATTGCACACTTAGCAACATCTGACGGCATTGGTGTAGAATTGTTTTCTTTCCCACACGGAGTTAAAGAAGCTCCAGAATTTAATCCTTTTAATACTGGTTTATTTCACTTTTGTATTCAAGATCCAAATATTGAAGAACTAATTGCTAAAATTGTAGCAAACGGTGGTAAACAAAGAATGCCTGTTAGGGAATATTACCCAGAAGACAAACCTTTTAAGATGTGTTATGTAGAAGACCCTTTTGGAATTGTTTTTGAAATATATACCCATAGCTATGAGTTAACTTACTCCTCGGGAGCGTATGCCAAATAAATATTATAAAAATATGCTATAACAAGCAAAGAACTAGTTATTGAGGCTCTTTGCTTTTTTGTGTTTATAATGGTGTTATACTGTCTGTATTTAGTAATTTAGTGGCTCAAAATAGTTTGTTTTAACACTATTTACTACTGTAGTTCACTAAATAAAATTTGATGTTTAGACACAAGAACAAAAACAGAACTTTTAAACACAATTTACAAATTGCAACAGTACTATCATTAGTTGCTGGTATGGTAAATGTTTCTGGTTTTTTAGAATTTAAGCAACTAACAACAAATGTTACCGGACATTTTGCGCTTTTTATATATGACCTTACTAATTTTGATTTTTGGAAAGGAACTATTTACTTTTTATATATTTTCTCGTTTTTGTTTGGCTCCTTTACATCTAGTTTTCTTATTGAAAAGTACAGAGCAAATAAAAAACTAAATGTTTTTGTTATTCCTACGGTCATAGAATCTGTAATTTTAATTTCTATTGCGCTTTTTAGCAACTTTGTAGCAATAAAACACCCCAATGCTATTGCCTACTTATTACTATTTGCAATGGGTTTACAAAACTCATATGTTACCAAAATATCTAATGCCATAGTTAGGACCACACATTTAACAGGACTTTTTACAGATTTGGGAATAGAAATTTCTCAGTTGTTTTTTATAAAATCTGCTCCACATAAACAAAACCTAAAATCTACTATTAAACTAAGAGTCTACATTATTTTATTCTTTTTTGGAGGCGGACTCATTGGTGGTTTCTTTTTTTCTAAATTGAATTTTATATTAAATACACTTAGTATTGCTGCTGTTATTTTATTAATTAGTTTGTTTTATGACGATTTTAGATACAAATTAATTAAAAGAAAAAGAAAGTATAATCAAAAGAAACTTAAAAATTAAATGGGTTTAATCAGTTACATATTTGGCAGTAAAAAAGTTTTTAATCATCCTTATTTAGGTGAATTTGTTAGTCAAAGAATAAAGGGTAACAATACTTCTAAAACTTATTACTGGATTGGAAAAACTAATCTATATTATAATGATAGCGCTGATTGTGTGACATCTATTTTTATAAACGGAAATAATACTAGCCCCTACCCTAACCAATTAAATTTTATATCCGATTTACTTAAAAACTGGAAAAACGACTACTTACTTAAAATTGAAAATGAAATAAGCAACCAATATTTTTTTAAAAAACAAGAGTTAAAAAACTGGAAAAATGAGTTTTTTCTTGCTGCCATATACACAAATAACGATAAAGGTCTAGATTTTGAGCTAAACCTAGAGTCTAAACAAAACCAAGAGTATCCTACAATAAGTATAGCAGTAAAAAATGGTAGTATTTCTAAAGTTGAGTTATACTAATAAAGCTATATGCTATGTAAAGCATATTTACTGTATTTTAAATAGCCAAAAAAGTTTCTTTATGGTTTACTTCAAATTATAACTTCATATAAAACTAGTCTTTTATATTTGTAAAATAATTTATTGGTTACTAATAGTAACATTAAGTTAAATCTTAAATTAAAATTAAACTAATGGAATTAAAAAGGTTGTCTTACAAACACAAGAATAGTAAAATAAAATACTACGGAAAAAACTATTTAAGACAGCTTATGCCTGTAAGTTTTTATCAGAAAAAGTTACAAAAAAAACTGAATAGTATTAATAGCCTAAGTAAAGATGAAATTGAAGAAATTAATACTAGAGTAAACTATTACAATAAGTTAGATACTCCTTTTAATTTATCTGAAGAAGCAAAAAGATTTGATGAGTTAGAGCTAAAAAAAGGTTCTAAAGAATATTTTTTTGATGTGTATGAATATGGGAGATATTTTAAACAGTCTTTAAAAGCCCATTTTTTATTTGGTGATATAACAAAGGTATATAAAGAACCCGCTTTTGTTAAAAGTAGACCTGTTAGTAATGCTAACCAAAACTCTATTTTATTAAAATGGAATAAGGTTAGACACTTTATGTTTGTTAAAAAAGATAAAGTACCTTTTGCTAAAAAGAAGAATATATTAGTTAGTCGTGGTCAAATTTTTAAATCACAGCCCCATAGAATTAAATTTTTAGAAATGTATTTTAATCATCCTATGTGTGATATTGGTATGGTAAATACTCATAAAATTATAGAGAAATGGAAAGTGAATAGAATGACTATTTCTGAAAAACTTTACTACAAATTTATTCTGTGTCTAGAGGGTAATGATGTTGCTAGTAATTTAAAATGGGTAATGTCTTCTGGCTCATTAGCTGTTATGCCTAAAGCTAAATTTGAGACTTGGTTTATGGAAGGTACTCTTATACCAGATTACCATTATGTTGCTATAAAAGAAGATTTTTCTGATTTAGAAGAAAGACTACAATTTTATATAGATAACCCAGATAAGGCACAAGAGATTGTAAAAAATGCTAATGAATATGTTCAAAAATTTAAAAACAAAAAGAGAGAAGATTTAATATCTCTTCTTGTCATGAATAAATATTTTGAAAAAACCAATCAGTACTAAAGCAGTTGCTAAAAGATGAAAAATTATAAGGCATTTGAAACAGACAGGTTATACATTAAACCTACTACAGAAGAAGATGCTGAATTTATTTTTCAACTTTTAAATTCTCCTAAGTGGTTACAATACATTGGTAACCGAAACGTAACCAATATTTCTGATGCTAAAACGTATATAAAAGAGAAAATGCTACCTCAGCTTTACCAATTCGGCTTCTCTAACTATACCGTTATTAGAAAGGAAGACAACGTTAAAATTGGCTCTTGTGGTTTGTATAACAGAGACGGTTTAGAGGGTATAGATATAGGTTTTGCCTTTTTAGCAGAATATGAAAAAAAAGGGTACGCTTATGAAGCTACCAATGCTCTAAAACATACTGCTTTTTCTACATTTAATTTAAAAGAAATTAGTGCTATTACCACTAAAGATAATATCAATTCTCAAAATTTACTGGTAAAATTAGGTTTTAAATTAACAGGAACCACAACCTTACCTAATGATGATGAAGTGTTGTTACTTTTTAAAATAAGTAACAATTAAGCGTTTAAAAAGCCTCTAAACTTAATAAATTAGATAAATTACATTGTTTCTATAAATATATAGTGCTAATTTCGCCGGCTAATTCTATACTAATACAGCAGATTACTAAGGTAATTTTAAAGCATAAATTAGTATTATTAACTATTACAAAAACCACAAGTTATGCGTTTAGGTTTTATACTATTGTTACTTTTATGTTCATTTACTGGTTCTGCTCAGCAACTAAATAAACCTACAGATAGTACCACTATCTGGAAAACTTTTAAGTATGATGCCAACTCATCATGGCGTGGTATAAAACACTCTGTAACTAGACCATTACATTGGAAAGGAAAGGACTTTGCTAAGTTTGGAAGCCTATTTGTTGGTACTGCTATAATTGCAACTGCAGACAGGCAAACTAGTGACTTTTTTATAAATCAAGAACAACACTTACCACACGCTGTAAAAGAATTTGGTTTTTACTTTGCTAAGCCACAATACTATTTTGCGTTAAATGCAGGTGTTTACGGTGTTGGCTTATTTACTAAAAATGAACAAATACGTAAAACAGGTGTTTTAATTATTTCTTCATCTATTACTGCTGGGTATTTACAGATTATGGCGCGTTCTGCCTTTGGGCGCGCAAGACCATATTCTGGTAAAGACCCATATACTTTTAAACCTTTTGAGGGTACAGAAGAATACTTTTCTTTTCCGTCTGGACATACAGTTTTGGGGATGACGGTAGCACATTCTATTGCTAAACAGGTTAACAATACTTGGGCAAAAGTTGGTATTTACTCTGTTGGCAGTTTGCCTGCTATATCTAGAATGGTAAACGGATCTCATTGGTTAAGTGATGTTGCCTTTGGTGCTGCATTTAGCATTTTTGTTGTAGATGGTATAGATAAATTTTTGTTTAAAGAAAAGTTGTACGACTACCCTATTAAACCAAAATTAGTTACTTGGAATTTAAAATTTTCTGGTAGTCAAATTGGTATTGTTGGTACTTTTTAAAAATATTACTTTTTTCTTATTAACCTGTTTTACGCATATTAAATTTAGCTGTAAACAGCTGTCTTGTATAGTAAGGTTACTATTGTAAAGCCTATATATGATGGTTAGTAAGCAGAATTATGCAACTGTTTATTTAGTAAATGTGTTAAATAATCTTAAATAGTTTTCTATATCAAAGCAACTGCTTAGCTTTGCATTGTAGTTACATTAATAATGGCACGTAAAAAACAATATAACGAAGAAGAAGTAATAAAAAAAGCTATGGGCCTTTTTTGGCGTAATGGCTATGAGTCTACTACTGTTCGTATGTTAGAAAAAGAAATGGGTATAAACCAATTCTCTATCTACTCTAGTTTTAAAAACAAACAAGGAGTATTTTTAGAAAGCGTTAAATACTACAAAAAACAAATTAATACTATTAAAAATAAACTTAAAGCATCTAACAACGGTATTGTTGGCATTAAGCAATATTTTTATGATTTTATTGAGTTTTCAAGCGAAGGAAAACTACGCAAAGGATGCCTAGTAACCAATACAGTAAATGAGGTTAAAGAAGAGGAAGAACCTGAGGTAATAATAGAGCTTAAAAAGTTTGCCAATGAAATTAGAGATTTATTTGTAAGCAATTTAAAACAAGACGACAAAAAGAGTAACTCCTTAGTACAACAGCAAGCAGATTATTTAATGAATGCAATTTTAGGCTTGTCTATAGCATCTAAAGTGTTTACTAAAGAGCAATTAAATAATATAATAGAAGTTACATTTACAAACCTGTAACATTTTTTTTATAAAATAACTAAGCAAATGCTTAGTTTTGAATTCAAACAAAAATTAATAACATAAAAATTAAAATTATGACAACTTTAAAAGTACACAACATTGAGTCTGCACCAGAAGCTGCAAAACCATTACTAGAAAAATCTAAAAAAGCGTATGGTATGATACCTGGTTTACACGGGGTATTAGCTAGTTCTCCACAAATTTTAGAAGCTTACCAAACATTGCATGAGTTATTTACTCAGACTTCTTTTAACGAAGCTGAGCTAACTGTTGTATGGCAAGTAATTAATGTAGAACACGCTTGTCATTACTGTGTTCCTGCACATACAGGTATTGCTAAAATGATGAAGGTTGATGATGCAATTATTGATGCCTTACGTGATGAAACTCCGTTAGAAGATGCAAAATTAGAAGCTTTGCGTACAATGACTTTAGCTATTGTTAAAAATCGTGGTAATGTTTCTAAAGAAGAGTTAGATGCTTTTTATGCTGCTGGTTATGGAGAACAACACGTTTTAGAAATAATTTTAGGTTTATCTCAAAAAGTAATTAGTAATTACACAAACCACATTGCTAATACACCTGTAGATGAAGCTTTCCAAAAATTTGCTTGGTCTAAAAAATAAAAAATTGTCGCAATATGTTGTTTTTTTTTAGAATGAAGAAGATAGCGACATTTAACCTTCCGTTTCCCCTGCGGAAGGTTATTTTTTATCAATAATAAAACTTAAAGAAAACACAAATAAGTATGCACACATATTTACAATTTGTAATTTTATGTGTGACACTGTTTTGGTGTTTAAAATAAATAAAAAGTTATGATAAAAGTATCTGTAATGTACCCAAATGGCAAAGACGTAGAGTTTAATGCCAACTATTACAAAACAAAGCATTTACCAATGGTTGTAAAGGCACTAGGAGATGCACTAAAAGGACTAGAATTAGACCTGGGTATGGCAAGTAGAGTTCCCGGAGAACCAGCACCTTATGTGGCAATTGCTCACTTAAAATTTAATGATATTGAATCTTTTCAGGCTTCTTTTACACCACACGCTAAAACATTTGCTGCAGACGTAGTAAATTATAGTAACGTACAAGGAGAGTTGCAAATTAGCGAACTAATTACATTTTAAATTATGAGTAATAAAATAAAGATTGATGTTGTTTCTGATGTTGTTTGCCCTTGGTGTGCCATTGGATACAAACGCTTAGAACAGGCTATTACAGAAATGGGTATTCAAGATAAGATAGAACTAGAATGGCAACCTTTTCAATTAAACCCTAATATGCCTACTAATGGTCAGGATTTAGAAGAGCATATTACAGAAAAATATGGCTCTACTCCAGAACAGCAACAAGAGTCACAAGAACGTATGACAGATTTTGGAGCTGAACTTGGGTTTAAATTTGATTATTTTAAGGGAATGCGTATGGCAAATACTTTTGATGCACACGTATTGTTAGAATATGCTAAAGAAAACGGAAAGCAAACACAATTAAAAATGCGCTTAATGAATGCCTTTTTTGGCGAACGCAAAGATGTTTCTAACAGAGACATTCTTAAACAAGAGCTAGAGACTGTTGGCCTAAATACCAGTGAAGCTTTTGCTTTATTAGACAGCCAAGACAAAAGAACTAAGGTTAAGTCTGATGAAGATTATTGGAAAAGTCTAGGTGTAAACTCTGTACCTACCGTAGTTTTTAACCGTAAAAGTGCATTAACAGGTGCGCAACCTGTAGCTGTTTATAAACAAGTATTAACTGAGTTATTAGAATCTTAAGCAATGAAAAAACTAAGCTACATAATTGTAATTTGTATTTTATTTATATCCTGTAAAGAAAAAGAATCTAATACCACCAATGATAGTTTATTAAACACAACCAACACTACTGCCAATACACCTATTAAAGTTACCTCTTTTAAAGGACAACAAGTTACTGGTGTTACGGTAAGTAACAAGGGGCGTATTTTTGTAAACTTTCCCAGATGGAGAAAAGGTGTTACCAATTCTGTAGTGGAAATTAGTGGAAATAACCACTCCCCTTTTCCTAACAAAGAATGGAATTCTTGGAAAATTGGAGATCCTGTTTCTCCTAACAAATTTGTAGGCGTACAATCTGTTGTTGCTTCTAATGATTTTTTATACGTTTTAGATACTAGAAGTCCACTTTTTCAAGAGGTTTTAGATGCGCCAAGAGTATTTGTGTTTAATATAAAAACCAAAAACTTAGAACACGCTTATATTTTAAATAATGGCACTTATCACCCTAACTCCTATATTAATGATTTAAGAGTAGATCATAAAAAAAATAAAATATACTTTACAGACTCTGGCAATTCGGGCTTGGTAATTTTAGATTTAAAAACAGAAAAGTTTACCAGAGTTTTAGACAATCATTCTTCTACAAAAGCAGAAGTAGATTTTTTGACCTTTAACTCTAAAAAATGGACAAATACTGTACATTCTGATGGTATTGCATTAGACACAAAAAATGATAAGTTATACTACCACGCACTTACTGGTTATAGTTTGTATAGCATACCAACTGCTGCTTTAACGTTAAAAGATAGTATTGCTTTAGAAAAAGAAGTCACTTTTGAAGCTAAAACTAGTGCTCCAGACGGAATGATTTTTGACAATAAAGGCTACCTATACTATGCAGATTTAGAAAATGATAAAATTATGTACCGTAAACCAGATGGCAGCACATATATTTTACTAGAAGGAGACGCTGTAAAATGGGCAGATACATTTAGTATTTACAACAACTATTTATACTATACCAACTCTAGAATTAATGAAGTTAGTGCAGATATATCTGCAATGAATTTTACAGTTTATAAAATTAAACTACCTAAATAAAAAAATATGAAATATACCTTAGCTTTTGATGTATATGGTACACTAATAAATACCTCTTCTGTACTTGTATCTTTAGAAAAACTATTAGGGAAAGATACCGCTAAACCATTTATGGATACTTGGCGAGATAAGCAATTAGAGTATTCATTTAGAAGAGGTTTAATGGATAAGTACACAGATTTTTCAATATGCACAGACAATGCCTTAAATTTTGTTTGCAAAAAGTTTAATGTTACTTTAAGCTGTGAGCAAAAAGAGGCTCTTTTAAATGAATATACTGTGCTACCTGCCTTTGATGATGTTAAAGATGCATTGGAAGATTTAAAAACTGCAGGACACAGGTTATTTGCTTTTTCTAACGGCAGTAAAGAAGCCGTTACTAAACTGCTTAAAACAGCTAGTATTTTTAATTATTTTGAAGACGTAATTAGTGTTGAAAATGTAAAAATGTTTAAACCTAGTCCTATTGTATATGACTATTTTTTAGAAAGTACTAATGCTAAAAAGGAAGAAAGCTGGTTAATATCTAGTAATAATTTTGATGTTATTGGTTCTAAAATGTTTGGTATGCACTCTGCTTGGGTACAACGTACACCAGATGCTATTATGGATCCTTGGGGAATAGAGCCTACTACTACAATACACAACTTAACAGAATTAGTTAAAAATTTATAGTTTTTTTAGAACAAACTCATTAAATTTTACTGTTATTTTACACCCTTAATTTTTTGGCTATGATAAATAAAACAATTGGTATAGTAGGTGGTGTTGGTAGTTATGCAGGCATAGACTTAATTAAAAAGGTTTATGACCTTACAGAGGCAAAATCAGACCAAGAACATTTACCTGTTTCTATGTTATCTGTACCTCATAAAATAATAGATCGTACTAAATATTTATTAGGAGAAACAGATGTTAATCCTGGTATAGCCATATCAGAAATTATAGCAACATTAATAGCTAGTGGTTCTAATATTATAGCAATTCCTTGTAACACTGCTCATGCTAAACCAATTTTTAATTTAATAGAAAAAAGCATACCAGAGTCTTGCATACTTGTTAACCTTATTGAAGAAGTTGGCTTATATATAGCTACAAAACACCCAGAAATTACAAGGGTTGGAGTTTTAGGTACAACAGGTACTATTTTGGCAAAAGTATATCCAGATGTTTTGGCCAAGTATAATATAGAAGTTATTCAACCTTCAGAAGATATTCAAAATTTGTTTGTTCATCCTTCTATATATGATGCCAACTATGGTATTAAAGCTTTTTCTAATCCTGTTAATCAAAAAGCAAAAGAAAACCTTAGTATGGCAGCAACATACTTGTCTAGAAAAGGTGCACAGGCTGTAATTTTAGGATGCACAGAAATTCCGCTTGCCATACAGTCTGAAAAAATAGAAGATAGTTTAATTATAGATGCTACAACAGTTTTAGCTAGTGCATTAATTAGGGAGTCTAAAAAAACTGAAGCTTCTAAAACAGCTATATATTAAGTGTCTAAAACCTAATAATTAATTGCATTTTAATTAACATTAAGGGCAAAATAGCTAAAAAACAATTAGCCTATCTTTGCCAACAATGCAAAAAAAAATTACTACATATTTAAAAACTATAGAGCTCTTTTTAAAAGGGTCTAGCTTTTATAGAGGTATTGTACTTACAATATCTGTTGTTATACCTTTAGCTTTTTTTTATTTAATAGGACAAATAGAGTATGCTCCTTCTATAGTTTTAGGTGCTTTTTTAAATGCACCAAGTGATGTTCCTGGCAGCCTAAAACGAAAAATAAATGGTATTTTAATTGGTATTACATTAACCTTAATTGTAACTACTGTAATCCTTTTTACCAAACCAATTTTTACCTTATTACTTATAGCCATTGCTATTTTAAGCTTTTTAATAGCTTTAATTTCTGCCTATGGGTTTAGAGCCTCTTTGGTTTCTTTCTCTGGCTTATTAGCTATTGTACTTGGCTTGGCTGTTAAAAAAACAGAGATTACAGAAATTTGGCAACATATAGGTTTACTAGGTGTTGGTGGCTTATGGTATTTGGTTGTTTCATTAATCTCTGGATGGATTTCTCCTAAAAAAGATGTAGACCAACTATTGTCTGACACCTCTGCGCTTACTGGAAAGTATTTAAAAATTAGAGCTAAAATTTTAACCAAACCTGCTAAAAGAGATAAGTTTTCTACCAAAGCCTTGGTTATACAAACGCAAATAAGCGATAAACACGAAACACTAAGGGAATTACTATTAAAGGATCGTAAGCGTTCTGGTAGGTCTTTATCTAATGAAAAAAGACTACTTATTTTTATTTCTCTGGTAGATATTTTTGAGCTCGCTTTAGCCAATAATTTAGATTATTCTAAAATAGATTCTCTTTTTGAGCTACAAAAACACCATCTAAAATCGTTTAAAAAAATGAATAAAGTAATGGGTAACCACCTTATTGCTTTATCAGAATTATTACTTAAAAAAAGAGAATTACCAGATATTTCTTTACTCAATAAAACACTTAAAGAATGTAACAAATCTATTAATGCTTATATAGAAGAAGTAAAACTACCAAAAGCAAGAGATGGTGCTATTACATTGCGCAACTTGCATGATTACCAAAAACAACTTTTAGCCGAAATTAAAGCTATTAGACGTGTTTTAAATAATTCAGAAAATGTATCAAAAGTTTTACTAAAAACACAAGAATCTAAACAGTTTTTAACGCTACAGGAATATAAGTTCAATATTCTTTTACAACACTTTAGCTTAAAATCGCCTATGCTTAGGCACGCACTAAGATTATCATTAGCTATTATTTTTGGGTTTGTAATTGGTAGTATTTTAGATATTAAAAATGCCTATTGGATTGTGCTTACCATAATAGTAATTATGAGACCTAATTATGGTTTAACCAAAGAGCGCTCTAAAAACCGTATTATAGGTACTATTATTGGCGCCGTAATTGCCACTATAATAGTACTTATTACACAAAACACTATTGTTTATATGGTTTTGGCTGTACTATCTTTAACCTTTGCTTTTTCATTAATACAGCAAAGTTACAAAGCTGGCGCTGCTTTTATTACTCTTAATATTGTTTTTGTATATGCATTATTAGATCCTAATGCTTTTTCTGTAATTCAGTATAGGGTAATAGATACCGTTATTGGTGCAGGTATAGCAGTATTTGCTAACTATATTATTTTTCCTAGTTGGGAGTATAAAAATTTAGATACTGTTATATTAAAAGTTATCCTTAGTAATAGAGATTATTTGGAAGCCACTAAAAAACTCTATCATAATAAAGAACACAATTCTTTAGAATATAAAGTTTATAGAAAAGAAGCCTTTTTAGCAATGAGCAACTTAAATGCGGCTTTTCAACGATTAACTCAAGACCCAAAATCTAAACAAAAACAATCTGTTTTAATTTATGATATTGTTACCTTAAACCACACAATGTTATCTGCAATAGCATCTATAGGCAGCTATATTTTAAACCATAAAACTACTCCTGCATCTAAAGAGTTTGATATTATTGTGTTTAGCATTAATAACTCTTTAAAAAACTCTGCATTAACTTTAGAGCAGGTGAATTTTACTGCAGATGAAGAAGAACATCATGTAAACAAAGCGCAACAAAAACTATTAAAAGATTTTGATGCTTTAGCATTGGCCAGAGATAAAGATATTGAGGCAGGTAAAACAGAAATTGATGAAGATACTTTGCTAAATTTACAAGAATCTCACCTAATATCTAACCAATTAGTGTGGCTTAAAACCTTATCAGAAAATCTAAGCAAGGTAACAGCTAAATATACAGACGTTTTTAAATAGTGATTTTAATTTGCTATTTTTAAATAAATTACAATCACAAAACATTGATATATGAAAAAAATTGTTTTCAGTATATGCTGCGTTATACTATTCTCTAATGCTATTTTGGCGCAAGAAAATAATGAGTTAAAAAAATTGCTTTGGGAGAACGTAGAAAGCTGTTTTTCAAATTTTAATGACTTAGATGAAAAAGATAAAAATAATTTAGAAATTATAGAGGATACCAAAAATGGATATCTAGAAGTTTGCGGTACATACCCTACTTGTGGTTGTTATTGTAGTGCAAAAGTTGCTGCTTACAAAGATGATAAAAACAACTATACTTTACTACAGACTAATGAAAATGATTGCAGTTGGACCAAAAATGTAAAAATAAACCAAGAGTTAAATCAAGTATTACCAAAAGGTTTTGGCTTTAATTCTTTTTCATCAACACAAATAATTCCTTTTTTAAAAAACCCTGCTTTTTACCTTAATTTTACTATTCCTATTAAAGGCACAGATACTAAAGTAACTCCAGAGCTTATTCCTTTTGGGTTAAACGCCAAACAAAAAAGCGCTTGGGTATATAGCTACAGCCAAAACAAAGCAGAACCAAAATCTATATCTGATATAAAAAAAATTGTAACTGGTATTGAAAATAATGAAACTATAACTTATTTAATTTCTGGAGCTATAGATAGTATTTCTCCAAAGGATTTAAAGGTTATTAAAACTAGCATTACTAATAAAGCTTTTAGTAGTACTAAGGAGTTGTCTGCTATTTTTACCGAGCTAAAAAATATTTACAACACTTATTTAACTATAGAACATAGCTACATAATTTTAGGATGGAACAAAGAAAAGGGTTCCTTTTTTATAAAAGAAAAAGGCGATAAACCAAAAGCTATTAATTTTAAAAATTTTCTACTTCACGCAAATTATTGGGAACCTATTTGTTAAATTATAAGTTAATATGATTTTTACGTTTTTATATATCTAGAATTATAGATATATTTGAAGTATGAATATTAAATTAGCAACAGAAATAGGAAAATGTTTATCTAACCAAACCAGAGTTCAAATTATGGAGTGGTTAAAAAAACCTGAAGCTAATTTTCCGCCACACGAAACTTTAAAACATTTTAATGATGGAGTTTGTGTTACATATATTCAAGAAAAATCTGGACTTTCTCAATCTACCATTTCTACCTATTTAACTAATATGGAAAAATGCGGATTGCTTGTGGTTACCAAACACGGAAAATGGTCTTATTTTAAACGAAACGAAAAAATTATTAAAGAGTATACTAGTTTTATAAGTTAGTATTTTTTTTACTTTATATATAGACATATTTAGATATAACAATATGAAAACACTTATTGATATTTTGGGTTGGTCTGGATCTGCTTTTATTATAATAGCATATGGCTTTACACTTATTGAAAACAAAAAGTTTTTAAATTACGGTAAATACCTTAACCTAATTGGCGGACTATTTATTGCCATAAATTGCTATTACTACAATGCTATTCCGCCTTTTGTAACCAATTTATTGTGGAGTATAATTGCCACATTAACCATTTATAAAAACCGAAATAGAAGAAAAACCATTTAAAACTTATACGTTTAACTATAAAATATATTGATATGAAAATTTTAATTGTTGGTGGTAATGGTACCATAGGAAAAAAAGTAACAGCCCACTTTAAAAATGAAGCTGAAGTACTTGTTGCAGGAAGAACAAGTGGAGACCTAACAGTAGACATAGCAGATAGCACATCTATAAAAAAAATGTTTGCTAAAACTGGTAAACTCAATGCAATTATATCTATTGCCGGCGAAGCCAAATGGGACACTTTTAATAATTTAACTGAAGAAGACTACCATATAGGCCTAAATAGTAAATTAATGGGACAAGTAAACCTGGTACGTATTGGCAAGGATTATTTAACCACAAATGGATCTATAACTTTAACTACTGGCATTTTAGCAGATGATCCTGTAGCTAAAACTACTAGTGCTGCAATGGTTAATGGGGCTATACATAGTTTTGTTATGGCCGTTGCATTAGAAATAGAAAACGGAATAAGAGTTAATGCCGTGTCTGCTAATGTTGTAGAGGATGCATATGAAAAGTATAAAGATTTTTTTCCAGGAAATATGCCAATATCAATGAACAGGCTTATTGGCGCTTATGTTAGAAGCGTAAAAGGCAAACGCAACGGAGAAATAATAAGATTATATAATTAAGGTTAAAAAAAAATTAAATACGCTTAAAAACTCGGGGCTTTTACTACTTTTGCAGTACCTAATAAGGTATTTTATAAACACAAACCATAACATTATGAAAAAATTACTATTGGTAATTGTTTTATTTAACTTAGTTAGTTGTGCAGAGTTGCAACAAGTAGTAAATCAATTACCGCAAAGTGGTGCCGTTTTAAGCAACCAAGAAATTGCAAATGGCTTAACCGCAGCACTTAACCAAGGCGTACAAAAACAAGTTAGCAAACTTACCCTAAAAGATGGCTATTATAAAAATGAACTGGTAAAAATATTACTACCAGAAGAATTACAGAAAGTAGACAACACTTTACGTAAAATTGGGTTAGGCAACTTAGCAGATGAAGGTTTAAAAGCTATTAACAGAGCTGCAGAAGATGCTGTTGGTGAGGCTACTCCTATTTTTGTTAATGCTATAACAAATATGAGTTTTACAGATGCTAAAAATATTTTAGTTGGTGCAGATAATGCCGCTACACAATATTTAACTGCAAATACAGAAACTGCACTATACAATAAATTTAATCCTGTAATTAAAAACTCTTTTTCTAAAGTTGGTGCAGATAAAATTTGGACACAATTAATTACTAAATACAACAACATACCATTGGTACAACCTGTAAATCCAGATTTAACAGATTACGTTACACAACAGGCTTTAGAAGGTGTTTTTACAATGATTGCTGTTGAAGAAAAAGAAATAAGAAACAAGGTATCTTCTAGGTCTACAGATCTTCTTAAAAAAGTATTTGCCCTACAAGATTAAAAATATTACTAATTTTTATTACAATTTTACAATAATCTAAAAATAAGGACGTTATGTAAATATGAAACGCGTTATCTAACTTATTATTAATGTTTAGTTAACCGTGGATATTACAAAATTTTCGATTTTTGTAAAAAAATTGAGTTAGTATTTTTTTGAGTTAGTTAGTTTAAAACCGGTGGGAGCACCGGTTTTTATTTTTTACAGTAGTTTGTATTTAAAACGATGCTATATAGTTTATTACTTTTTCGTTAAAAACATCTGGCTGCTCTACATTTACAACGTGTCCGCAATCTTCTATAACTACCAATTCTGAAGCTGTATGCTGTTGTACAACTTTTTTTATAGAGGGTAAAAACATATAATCTTCTTGCCCCATAATATACAAAGCAGGTATCTTAATATCTTTAGTTCTAAAAAAACGCAATAATGGGTTTATATCAGCAGTTAACTTAAACCAACGTATAAACTCTTTTTGGTACAATTTCTTTGCTTCACGCACAAAAAGAGATCTAGATTCTTTGTGGTTCTTATTTGGCATAATTACAAAAGCAAAAAACTTGTACAACCATAAATAAGGTACTACAGACTTAAAAATGGTTCCTAAACGCATTAAAACCTGTGATCTAAAGTTTAATTTTAAAATAGCTCCGCCTAAAACCATACTCTCTACCTTTTCTGGGTAATTTTCAGCAAGGTTTCTAATTAAAATGGTTCCTAAAGAAATACCAATAAAATGTGATTTTTCAACTTTTTCAAATTCTAAAACTTGTACAATATCTTCAGTTAAAAAATTAAAGGTGTATTTTTTATCATACACATCTTTAAAACTATGTTTAGATCCTCCGTGACCTCTTAGATCTATTAGTAAAATATTAAACTCATTTTTAAATGCTCTTACTTGTTTAAACCAGATTGAAGAACTACCTCCTGCTCCGTGTATAAACGTAACCCATTTTTTTGAAGTTTTGTGCCTATAAGTTGTGTAATTAAGCAATATATTTTTGTATTGATTGATGATGTAATAAGTGCGTAAAAATATGAATTATATGTATTGTCTGTATCACAATGTTAGGATTTTAAGCAATTAAAGTTAAAAAAAAGATAAATTACCAATATATTAGCCATACACCCCATTTCTAGTGAACCAAAACAGCTAATTGAAACGTATCTTTGTAAAGAACAAAACATTAGCTATGAAAAATCAATATTGCAAAGTAGGTGCTACTACTCCTTTAACTAACGAAAAAAATATGGTTTCTCTATTAGAACGCAGATATAACTCTTTTATTGAGATGGCTGCACAAATAGGAAATAGTAATACTAAGTTAGCTGAGTTTTTACAAGTAAAAGCTACTAAAACTAGAAAAACGTTAGAAAAACTAGCTTAGTTTTTCTAACTCTATCTGCATTTGCTGTTGTAACTCTAATGCTTTTTCTGCTGCGCTATCGGCAAAATTTAAATCGGCGCCAGCATATATTATACCTCTAGATGAGTTTATAAGTAAACCTACGTTACTACTCATCCCAAATTTACAAACATCAGCAAGGTTACCTCCTTGTGCCCCTACTCCTGGCACAAGTAAAAAACTCTCTGGTATTATTTGTCTTATTTCTGATAAATATTCTGCTTTAGTTGCTCCTACAACATACATTAAATTTTCTGCTCCTTTATATGCTTTAGAGGTCTCTAAAACTTGCTTATACAACTCTTTACCGTCTACAAGCTTTGTTTGGTAATCAAAAGCACCAGCATTAGATGTTAAGGCCAAAAGTATGGTATGCTTGTTTTTAAAGGCTAAAAAAGGCTCTACAGAGTCTTTACCCATATATGGTGCAATAGTAACAGAATCAAACGCTAAATCCTCAAAAAATGCTTTAGCATACATTGTAGACGTATTACCAATATCTCCGCGTTTAGCATCTGCAATTGTAAAAATTTCTGGATAATTAGTGTTTAGGTATTTAATTGTTTTTTCTAAAGCCATCCAACCTTTTATACCATATGCTTCATAAAAAGCGGTATTAGGTTTGTAAGCTACACATAAATGGTGTGTAGCGTCTATAATTTGTTTGTTAAAAGCAAAAATAGGGTCTTCCTCTTGTAATAAGTGTTCAGGAATTTTAGCTAAGTCTACATCTAACCCTATACATAAAAAAGATTTTTTTTTATGTATTTGCGCTACTAACTGCTCTGTTGTCATTTGTGTATTATTTTTTTGACTTTAGTGTATAAAAAAAGATTTTGTAATTGATTTTTTTTGAATCTGAACTTCTTCATTCATCAATATATCAACGTACAAAATCTCTTCTTGTTTTTAGAATTATGTTTTACTAGAAAATTTCAGATGCTTCTTTTAGTTTCTCTGTATTTTCAACTAGTCTTAATTCATCAATAATTTTTTGAATATCACCATTTATAATATTCTGCAAATCATAAAGTGTTAAACCAATTCTATGATCTGTAACTCTACCCTGCGGATAGTTGTAGGTTCTAATTTTTGCAGAACGGTCTCCACTACTTACTTGTGAATTACGTTTAGCTGCGTCTTCTTCTTGCTTTTTAGCCAATTCTAAATCATACAATCTAGAACGCAATACTCTAAATGCTTTTTCTTTGTTTTTATGCTGTGATTTTTGATCTTGACATTGTGCTACTAAACCTGTTGGCACGTGTGTTAAACGTACGGCAGAATATGTTGTGTTTACAGACTGCCCACCTGGACCAGATGAACAAAAGAAATCTATACGTACATCTTTAGGATCTATTTGCACATCAAAATCTTCAGCTTCTGGCAATACCATTACTGTTGCTGCACTTGTGTGTACTCTACCTTGAGTTTCGGTTTGTGGCACACGCTGTACACGGTGTACACCAGCTTCAAACTTTAATGTACCGTAAACCTCATCACCGGTAACTTCAAACTGAATTTCTTTATAACCACCACTGGTACCATCACTTAAATCTATAACATTGGTTTTCCAACCTTTAGACTCACAGTACTTAGTGTACATTCTAAACAAATCTCCTGCAAAAATACTAGCTTCATCTCCACCAGTACCTGCCCTAACCTCTACCACAACATTTTTAGAATCTTCTGGATCTTTTGGTATAAGCAATAGTTTAATTTCTTCTTCTAACGGTGGCAAACCTGCTTTAGCTTCTTCAAGCTGCATTTTGGCCATTTCTACCATTTCAGCATCACTTCCGTCTGCTATAATTTCGTTAGCTTCTTCTATATTGTTTGTAAACTCAAGATAAAGTTCTCTTTTGTCACATAACTTCTTAAGATCTTTGTATTCTCTGTTGAGCTCTACATAGCGTTTTTGATCTGATATAATATCTGGCTGGATAATTAAATCCGATACCTCATCAAAACGTTGTTTTACTATATTTAATTTGTCAATCATAATCCGTGCTTCGCTTGGACTGCGAATTTACGATATTTTTAAAGATTTATAAACAACAAAACTATCTTGACAAGAAAAAAGAGCTATTTATTAGTTAACATTAACAAATGTTGCTCCTAAACTAACTATAAAAGAGTCTAAACCATTATCTCTATTATACATTGTACCTCTAACATCTAAAGCCTTTAAACCAAAGCCAAAAACACGTTGTTTTGCAAAAATATCTTTGTAACGTAAACCTGCTCCGTACTGGTGAGCTGTAAACTTACTTAAGTCATAATCAGACGTATAATAATTTAGTGTAGATAAGGCTTCTTCTTTCTTATAAAAATAATCTGCAGCTGTTTGGTTGTAAAACCGATATGTTGGGTACAACGTAAAAACTGTATTAAGCTTAATAGGTAGCTCTACACTTGCTGTGTTAGAATTAATTCCCCAATCATCTGTATAATAACGGTAATATGTGCGTACCACTAAAGCATCGTTTACATAATAATTTAAACGACCTCCTATTGGAATTTTAACTCTATTTTCTGGTAAAATTTCTACATCATCAGCTAGTTGAAAATCATCAATATAAAAATTGTCTACATCTCCAAAATACACGCGCTGAAAAGGTGTACTCAATAATCCGCTTTGCACAATAAAATCTGCAAATAATGATCCTTGTACTTTTTTACCTAGTATTTGTGATAAGCCTAAAGAAACTGAATAAGTATTTCTATTTTTATCTGTAAATGCTGTAAAATTAGGACTATAAGTTCCGTTACCTGTAACTCTACTATCAAAAAAACCATCTCTTAATTCTACCGGATATTGCGGTTTCCAAGTATCAAAATACACCTGACCAGAGATAGATAGTTCTGTGTTTTTTTCATTAAACAAATAGGCATAATTTACTCCCAATCCCAAGGAGCTGTAATCATACTCATTTGCTGCATACAAACTTGCTCCTATTATTTTATTACGATCTTTGGAACTATGCTCGTAATTGGCTTTAATGTGTATTAATTTATCACTTTTTGATGCTCCTGAAGAAGCATTAAAAGGATTTACAGCCTTATTAAAATCACCATCTAAAGGATTTACATTACTAGAGGATGCAGATGTGTACGCAGAAATTCCAACATCTACAGTTAGTACATCATCATTATTTAAAGGCATTTTTACTACTATGGTAGAGGTTACATCTGTTAACTCTTGTGTTCCCTCGCCACCAGTTACTGCTGCATTTTTACCATCTTGGTCATAATAACTAAAAAGTAAATCTACTTCTGTATCTTCTAAAACGCGTTTTGTGTAAGTAGCCTCTTCTTGTCCGTATATAAAAACAGAAAACAATAAAGCTATTGGTATTAAAACCTTTTGCATTACTTTATTTTTTAATTACAGCCACAGCCACCACCTGTTTTACCTCCGTTTGCACCAGAAGCAGACTCTCTATACACCTGAAAATTAGTTTCATAACGTTCTATATTTTTTGCTGCAAGAATCATTTCGTCATCATTAAGGTATACCTTATCATACCCTTTTACAGTAACGCAAGATGTAGCAGTAATTATTAAACCAAAAAGAAGTATTAAATTTCTCATAGTCTAAAATTAATAATTATTTTGAAAGGTTATGCCTTTACTCTTATGTATTTGGTTATTTTTATCTACAATAATAACCTCTACTCCGTTTAACTGCTCTATAACAGACATACCTGTTTCTACTCCCATTACAAATATTGATGTTGCAAGGGCGTCACACAATTCTGCTTTTTTTGCAAAAACAGAAACACTTTTTACTCCTTTAGATGGCCAACCTGTTCTAGGATCTATAATGTGCGAATATTTTTCTCCTTTAAAAATGATGTATTTTTCATAATTACCAGACGTAGCCACAGAAGAATCTACAATTGGTAGCCATGAAAATATTTTATCTGCATCTAACGGGTTACTAATACCTACAAGCCATTTTTTGCCACTAACTTGCGTTCCCCAAGTAGTTAAATCTCCAGATGCGTTAATTATACCACCAACAACACCTTTGCTTATCATTAATTCCTTTACTTTATCTGCTGCAAAACCTTTGCCAATAGCTCCAAACCCTATTTTCATTCCTTTTTTTGCTAAAAAAATGGTTTGTTTTTCTTTATCTAAAACAATGTTGCGGTAACCTACTTTTTCAATAGATTTTTCTACTTGTGCTTTGGTAGGCAAGTACTCCATATTTATATTAAATTTCCAAACATTGTCTAATGCTGCATAAGTAATATCAAAAGCGCCATCTGTTACTTTAGATATTTGTATGGCACGCTCTACTAAACCAAAAAGTTCTGGAGCAACTTTTACTGGAGCTATACCTGCATTTTTATTAATTTTTGTTGTTTGGGAATTTGGGTTCCAAGAAGATATTATTGTCTCTATACGTTTTACCTCTGCAATACATTCATCTATATAAGCATTTGCTGTTACTGTTTCTTTTGCAACAATGGTAAAATCAAATCTATTGCCCATTAATTTTACAGTTCTATGGGCAGTTATGTGTTTTTCTTGTGCAACTGTAAGCAATACAAAAAAACAAAACAGGGGGAATATTATTTTTTTCACTTAACAAAAGTAGTTAAATGCGCTATATATTTTGAAGGAGAAATGTTTTTATATCCTGATTTTTCTAAAATATTTTTGTCGCCATCTAACAACACAACCAACGGAAAATATCCTTGCTGATTATATGTATCTGCTAACTCTTTGTTTGCCAAGCTTAAAGCTTTAGAAAGTTTATTTTTCTTTTTTCTAGGAAAGTCTGCTTTGTAAAGTACTAAGCTTTTTTTTGCGTATTCTTTAAATTCTGACGATTGCCAAATCTCGGCATCTAGCTTTATACAAGGTGCACACCAGTCTGACCCAGAAAAAACCAATAAAACCAATTTATTTTCTTTATGGGCTTTTTCTACTGCACTGCTAAAACTACTACTCCACTCCTGTGCCGTAATAGTATATGTACAGAAAATGAATAATGCTAAAACTAAATTTTTCATATTATTTTAAGTCCAAAAAACACTGCCAAACTATTCAAATACTCGTAACATAGTACCTGTAAGTGTTGTTTGGTATACTTTTAATGGTTTTGCTGCCTTACTATCTACTTGGTTTAAAGGAGTACCAGTTTGACTAAATCTAGAACCGTGAACATCACAATAAAAAATACCGCCATCTACATTTGCAAAACGTACTTGGTCATAACTCTCATGGCTACAAATTTGACTGGCAGCTACAAACTCACCTTCTAAATTTTTAACTACAACAACATCATTCTTCAAAATAAAACCGCCATTGGTTTTCAGATTAGATGCTTCATCTGATTCTAAATCTACAGTAAAATCTACACCTGTTGGCACTTCTTTTTTATCTCCTTCTTCGCTATCACTATCACTAGAACACCCACCTAAACAAGGAAACGTTAAAGCAAAAGCCGCACCTGCCCCTAAAGTTCTTAAAAACTGTTTTCTTTCCATAATAAGTTGTTTTATAAGTACAACGGTTAAAAGGTGAAAATTGTTGTTAATTAATACTCAAAAGTTCCGTACTCGCTAGTAATAATCAACTTTTTAGTGGCACTAGCCTCTACCTTACCAACTATTTTAGCGTCTACACCAAAACTTTTAGAAATAGCAATTAAATCTTCTGCTACAGCAGGATTTACGTACAATTCCATACGGTGACCACAGTTAAAAACTTGGTACATTTCTTTCCAATCTGTTTTAGATTGTTCTTGTATTAGCTTAAATAAAGGAGGAACCGGAAAAAGGTTGTCTTTTACAATATGTAAGTTGTCTACAAAATGAAGAATTTTTGTTTGCGCACCTCCACTACAATGTACCATACCATGTATGTCTGTAGCATTGTATTTTTCTAATATTTTTTTAATAATTGGCGCATACGTTCTAGTTGGTGACAATACCAGTTTACCTGCATCTATTGGAGAGTTTTCTATTTTATCTGTTAATTTAACAGCACCAGAATATACCAAATCTTCAGGTACGGCAGCATCAAAACTCTCTGGGTATTTTTCTGCTAAGTATTTAGAGAACACATCATGTCTTGCAGAAGTAAGTCCGTTACTTCCCATACCTCCATTATACTCTGTTTCGTATGTTGCTTGTCCAAAAGACTCTAAGCCTATAATAACATCACCATCTTTAATATTAGCATTGTCTATAACATCCTTTTTATTAAGCCTAGCAGTTACCGTAGAGTCTACAATTATAGTACGCACCAAGTCGCCTACATCTGCAGTTTCACCACCAGTAGAATGTATTACAATACCGTGTTCTTTTAAATCAGTTATAAGTTCTTCTGTACCATTAATAATAGCAGATAAAACCTCACCCGGAATTAAGTTTTTATTTCTTCCTATGGTAGAAGACAACATAATGTTATCTGTAGCACCTACACAAATAAGATCATCAATATTCATTATTAAAGCATCTTGCGCTATGCCTTTCCAAACAGAAATATCTCCTGTTTCTTTCCAATACATATATGCTAACGAAGATTTAGTACCTGCACCATCTGCATGCATTACCAAACAATAGTCATTATCACCAGTTAAATAATCTGGAACAATTTTACAAAAAGCTTTAGGAAAAAGCCCTTTATCTATGTTTTTAATGGCATTATGCACATCTTCTTTAGATGCAGAAACTCCTCTTTGGTTATACCTTTCGCTATTAGATGAACTCATACTTTTTTACTTTGAGGCAAAAATAATGTAATCCATAAAATTAGCAGCAATAAACTTTGGTAGATATCAACAATAATAGTTTATAACCTAAAAAAGTTAAACAACCACTTGCTTATTAGCCGCTTTTAAATTCTTTTTGGCTGTTCTGTTTTTTAAAATACCATTTGCTATAACAGTAATTAAAATGATGAATGCTCCTAAATAAAACATAGGGTCCATTTTTTCACTATCTCCAAAAATTATAAATGCCAATAGAATACCATAAACAGGCTCTAAGTTTGTAGTTAGCATTACGGTATACGGACTTAAAAATTTCATTATTTTAACCGATGCAATAAAGGCATATGCAGTACAAAATGAAGCTAGTATTAAAATGTAAATCCAATCTGACACTGATAGTTGAAAATTTACTTGACTAAAATTTCCTTGAAAAAGCATATAAATTGATAAAAACACTACACCAGCACCAAGCTCATAAAAAGAAATAATTGAAGGCTTGTGTTCTTTAATAAGCTTACCATTCATTAAAGAAAAAACTGTTGCTAAAAATGCTGAAATTAATGCTAGTACAATACCTTCTTTGTATGATGCATCAATATTAAATATTAGTCCTAAACCGCCAATAACTATAAGTCCAAAAATAATCTCGTACCAAATAACTTTTCTTTTGTACCAAATTGGTTCTAGTATAGCAGCAAAAAAAGCTCCAGATGATATGGTTGCTAAGGTTACAGAGACATTAGACACTTTTATAGAAGAAAAAAAAGTTACCCAATGCAAAGCTATAATTACACCTGTACCAAGCAATAACAATAATGTTTTGCGGTTAACTTGTAATTTGTTTTTACGCACTACTATAAACAGCAATACAAAAAGAGCTGCAAATAACATACGATACCACACTAACGGTAACGCGTCTATAGTTATTAATTTACCCAATACAGCAGTAAAGCCCCAAACAAAAACTATAAAATGTAAATGCAGGTAATTTTTAAATTTATCGCTTAGCATTTTTTAACAAGTATAAGCCAATGATTGCAAATATTGCATTAGGAATAATAATTGCTATTAAGGGTGATAAACCAGCCTTTTCTGCAAGAATAGCAAAAACTCTATCAAAAAATATGTACACAAAGGCAATTACAATTCCAAATGCTAAATTAAGCCCCATACCTCCTCTACGTTTTATTGAAGAAACAGATACTGCTATTAGTGTTAATATAAAAGCACTAACTGGCAAAGCCCAACGCTTGTATTTAGCCATTACATACGTATTAATGTTAGATGCTCCTTTTTTACGCTGGTCTTCAATAAACTTATTTAGCTCAAAAATATTTTTAGTTTCTGCTACATAACTAACAGGAGTTAAATCATCTATTTTAAAATCAAAAATAGTGTCTAACCTACTCTTTTTTTCAATTACCTCTACATTCCCTTTAACGGTTCTAGAAGTAAAACCTGTTAACCTATATATGGTATCTGTTGGTATCCACCTTATACTAGATGCAGTAAGTTTGTATGCTAATTTATCATCATTATCAAAATGTTCTAAAACAAAATTACTACCTCTTTGCCTGTTAGGGTCAAAACTACTGATATATAAAAACTCGTTTTCGTTTAATTGATTATAAATGTTAGTGGTCTCCTGAAACTTTTTACCTTTTTTAAGGTATTTAAATATAAACTCATGATAGTCTAAACTGGCTTTGGGGACAATAAACATTGCCATTACAAACATTAGTATTGCAATAATGGTAGCACCCATAAAATAAGGCCTTAAAAACCTACCAAAAGAAACACCAGAGCTTAATATTGCAACAATTTCTGTATTTGAGGCGAGTTTAGATGTAAAAAAGATGATAGATAAAAACAAAAATATAGGAAATAACAAACTACCTATATAGATAATAAAGTTCATATAATACTCTAAAATCTCTAAGGTTGGGGCCTCATTACGTACCATTTTAGCTATTTTTTCTGCCAAATCTAGCATTACACCAATTGGCACAAATAACAATAGCATTACCGCAAAGGTAAGCAGGTAGCGTTTTAATATGTATTTATCTAATATACTCAACTATTACAATCTTTTATCCATTTGTTTTACCATCATATTTTTCCATTCGGTAAAATCTCCGGCAATAATATGCTTTCTAGCTTCACGAGTCAACCATAAATAAAAACCTAAGTTATGTATGGTAGCAATTTGTTTACCTAAATATTCATTAGCAGCAAACAAATGACGTAAGTATGCTTTAGAATATTCAGTATCTACAAATGTAATTCCCATTTCATCAATAGGAGAAAAATCTGCTTCCCACTTCTTATTTTTAATATTAATAGTACCGTGTGCTGTAAATAACATACCATTACGTGCATTACGTGTTGGCATAACACAGTCAAACATATCTACACCTAAAGCAATATTTTCTAAAATATTAATTGGTGTACCAACACCCATTAAATATCTTGGCTTTTCTTCTGGTAAAATATCGCAAACAACCTCGGTCATTGCGTACATTTCTTCAGCTGGCTCACCTACAGACAAACCACCAATAGCATTTCCTTCTGCACCTGCGTTTGCAATATATTCAGCAGATTGTTTACGTAAATCTTTATATGTAGAACCTTGTACAATAGGAAAAAAAGTTTGTTCGTATCCGTATTTAAAAGGTAGTTTTTCTAAGTGGTTCATACAACGGTCTAACCAACGGTGCGTCATATGCATAGAGCGCTTTGCATAATTATAATCACAAGGGTAAGGTGTACACTCATCAAAAGCCATAATAATATCTGCACCAATGGTACGCTGAATTTCCATTACGTTTTCTGGAGTAAAAAAGTGGTAAGATCCATCTATATGAGATTTAAACTTTACACCTTCTTCCTTTATTTTTCTATTAGCAGATAAAGAATATACTTGGTAACCACCACTATCTGTTAAAATATTACGATCCCAGCCCATAAATTTATGCAAACCACCAGCTGCTTCAAGTATATCCAGTTTAGGACGTAAATACAAATGGTATGTATTTCCTAAAATAATATCTGGATTTATTTCTTCTTTTAATTCTCTCTGATGAACCCCTTTTACAGACGCAACTGTACCTACAGGCATAAAAATAGGTGTTTCTATAACACCATGATCTGTTACCATTGTAGCAGCACGTGCCTTACTCTGTGGGTCCTTTTTTTCTAATGTAAATTTCAAAAACTATAGTATTTATGACCGCAAATATAATCAACTCATCTACAAAAAATTGCTAACAAAAAAATAAAGTTAGGTATTAATTGTAAAGTAGTTAATAAATTATAACAACTAGCCTTGTACACGCAAAAGATAGGACTTATTTTTACACGCGAATTAACACAACATATAAAATGCCAAGACTGGAAGAATTACAAGATTTGACCACGCAAGTGAGAAGGGATATTTTAAGAATGGTGCACAAAGTAAACTCTGGCCACCCAG
The DNA here is from genome assembly GCF_007827205.1 of Cellulophaga sp. RHA_52. Classification (NCBI taxonomy): domain Bacteria; kingdom Pseudomonadati; phylum Bacteroidota; class Flavobacteriia; order Flavobacteriales; family Flavobacteriaceae; genus Cellulophaga; species Cellulophaga sp. RHA_52. Next base: position 1,942,772 of record NZ_VIRZ01000001.1, on the reverse strand, counting down.
GTGGTTCTTTGGGTTGTGCAGAATTTTTTGTTGCCCTGTACAATGAATTAATGGAACTAAACGAAGGATTTGACATGGATGGTAAGGGTGAAGACCTTTTCTTTTTATCTAACGGTCATATTTCTCCTGTTTATTATAGTGTATTAGCACGTAGCGGATACTTTCCAGTAGACGAGCTTAACACTTTTAGACTAATTAATTCTAGACTACAAGGACACCCAACTACACATGAAGGTTTACCTGGTGTGCGTATTGCATCTGGGTCATTAGGACAAGGAATGTCTGTAGCTATTGGTGCAGCACTTGCAAAAAAGCTAAACAAAGACAGCAACATTGTGTATAGTTTACACGGTGATGGTGAGTTACAAGAAGGTCAAAATTGGGAAGCTATGATGTATGCTTCTGCCAATAAGGTTGATAATTTAATTTCTACTATAGATTTAAATGGTCAGCAAATTGACGGTTCTACTGACACTGTATTAAATATGGGTAGTGTAAGAGCTAAATTTGAAGCTTTTGGATGGGATGTTTTAGATGTTAAAGAAGGAAACAACCTTGAAGCAGTAATAGCTGGTCTTAAAAAAGCTAAATCTATGACAGGTAACGGAAAACCAATTTGTGTTTTATTACATACAGTTATGGGTAATGGTGTAGATTTTATGATGCACACACACGCATGGCATGGTAAAGCTCCTAGTGATGAACAACTAGAGACAGCACTAGCACAAAACCCTGAAACTTTAGGAGACTACTAATAAAAATTAAATCTACCTTCTCTTATACAAAAGAGAAAAATCATAAAGGATATGAAAAAATACACAGATCAAGGAAAAAACGATACTAGAAGTGGTTTTGGTGCAGGTTTAGCAGAATTAGGAAGATCAAATCCTAACGTTGTTGCATTATGTGCAGATTTAATTGGTTCTCTTAAAATGGATAAATTCATTGAAGAAAATCCAGAGAGATTCTTTCAAATAGGGATTGCAGAAGCTAACATGATGGGGATTGCCGCAGGTTTAACCATTGGAGGAAAAATACCTTTCACAGGTACTTTTGCTAACTTTTCTACAGGAAGAGTTTATGATCAAATACGCCAGTCTATTGCTTATTCTGGTAAAAATGTAAAAATTTGTGCTTCGCATGCTGGGGTAACTTTAGGTGAAGATGGTGCAACACACCAAATTTTAGAAGATATAGGTTTAATGAAAATGTTACCAGGAATGGTAGTTATTAACCCTTGTGATTACAACCAAACAAAAGCAGCTACTATTGCTATTGCTGATTATGAAGGTCCTGTTTACCTACGTTTTGGAAGACCAAAAGTAGCTAACTTTACTCCAGTAGATCAAAAATTTGAAATAGGCAAAGCACTACATTTAACAGAAGGTACAGACGTTACTATTGTTGCAACTGGCCACTTGGTATGGGAAGCTTTAATTGCTGCCGAAAACTTAGAAAGTCAAGGGATTTCTGCAGAAGTAATTAATATACACACTATTAAACCATTAGATGCTAATGCTATAATTAATTCTGTTAAAAAAACAGGCTGTATTGTAACTGCAGAAGAACATAATGTTTTAGGCGGTTTAGGAGAAAGTGTTGCTCGTGTTTTAGCAACTAGCCAACCAACTCCGCAAGAGTTTATTGGTACTAACGATACTTTTGGTGAAAGTGGTACTCCTGCACAATTAATGGAAAAATACGGTTTAGACAATAAAGCTATAGAAAAAGCCGTTTTAAAAGTTATAGAACGCAAGTAAGAAAATGGTATCGTTTTTGATACTTAACTTACATATTAATTAATAACATATTGAGAGTGATTGTTTTTTTACAGTCGCTCTCTTATTGTTTAAAACACTTTTAAAATGAAAAAAACACTTTTAGTAATTACAATGGCTTTGGCAAGTTTAACAACTTTTGCCCAAACTGATGCTGGTTTTGGTATTAAAGGAGGTTTAAACTATGGTGGTAATGGAGATTATTATGACTCTGCAAAAGATGCTTATAATGACCCTGATAAAAATGTAGGTTACCACATTGGACTTTATGCAAAAACTGGCGGCAATTTATATCTTAGACCAGAATTAGTGTATACATCTCTAAAATCTGGTTATGCAGAAGATTTTAAAATGCAAAAGTTAGACTTACCTGTTTTAGTTGGCGCAAAGGTAATTGGTCCGTTAAACGTATTTGCAGGTCCTGCTTTTCAGTACATTTTAGATACAGATTATGATGGTATAACTATTGGTGATGTAGAGAACGACTTTACCGTAGGCCTTAACGTAGGTATAGGTGTTAACTTAGGTAAATTAGGAGTTGACATTAGGTATGAAAGAGGATTTAGCGATAATGAAGTTGATATTATAAATGCTGATATTACATCTGTACAAAAAGACAGAATAGACACTAGGCCAGATCAACTTATTTTAAGTTTATCTCTAAAACTATAAGTTTTAACACACAACAAACAAAAAGCCCTAGAAATTAATTTCTAGGGCTTTTTGTATTTTTAACTATAATGGTAAAACTATTAGTTATTTGGGTCTAAATAGTTTGGAATACCATCACCGTCTGTATCTGGGTAAGGCAAAATTATATTACCATCCTCATCACTAATTTCATCTCTAGTTAATATCCCGTCGTTATCATCATCATCATCCAAAAAGTTAGCTACACTAGATATAGAAGAAGAACTATCTTCTGAAGCCTTGTCTGTATTATCATCATATAAATAGCCATTACCGTTTAAATCTTCTATATAAGAAGGAATACCATCATTATCATGATCTGACTCATTTACAGCCACTAAGTCAATTTTAAAAATTAAAGGACTATATGCAGGTATAGAACCAGTAGCATTATTGTAATAACCCAAAGCAGAAGGAAAAATAATCATTCCAACACCATAATCACTTATTTCAAAAGTACCATCAGGGTTAACATCATCTTCTGTTAATGCCTTGCCTGCTTTTAAATGTTGTACTGCTTCTGAAAAGCCACGAATTCTACCTGTATATGGTAACCATAAAGGAGTAGATGTAGATGCATCAAAAACAGTATTATCTAATAACAACCCCTCATAACGTATATATGTTGAGTCTGCTGTGTTAGCCTGTGCCCCTACCCCTTGTCTTGCTACAAGGTAATAATAAGTATGTTCTACTTCTTTATTATCAGTTAATCCTATTTCTTCAGAGCGTACAGTTGTTTTAACTGCCGTCATCATATCAATTAACGGTGTTTTATCTGCATTTTCCCCCTCAATTTCTCCTAAAACAATTTTATAGTCAAAATCTGCTGGTGGATCTTGAAAATCTTCATAGTTGTAAAAGTGTGTCTCTAAGTATTTAACTATAGAGTCTTTATCTTGGTCTACTATTTCACTTAATGCCTTTGGTGGCTCTATAGAAAAGCCATTATCATCACTATTACAAGCCCATACTATTATGGCCAGTATAGCAACTAAAAAAACGTTCTTAAATTTCATCTATTCTAATTTATGAGCCGCAAGATACAATTTTCCACTATTTTTGCAGAAGTAGTTAACAAAGAATTTGGAGTTAATATGAGGATAGACAAATATTTATGGTGTACACGTTATTTTAAAACAAGAAATATTGCTACTGAAGCCTGTAAAAAAGGACACATTAAAGTTAATGATAAAGTGGTAAAACCGTCTAGAGATGTTTTTCCTATGGACAAAATAACGGTACGTAAAAACCAAATAAATTACCAGTTTACTATTTTAGATGTACCACCTAACAGAGTTGGCGCTAAATTAGTAGATATGTACCGTAAAGATACTACACCTAAAGAAGCTTTTGAGCACTCTGAACTACTTAAATACTCTAAGGACTATTATAGAAAAAAAGGCACAGGAAGACCTACAAAAAAAGACCGTAGAGAAATTGATGATTACACAACTACAAATTCTACCGAAGAGGAATAACACTTAAAAAGTGTTTAGTATCTTTGACTATATAAAATTACAATACACAATGCAGAACAAAATATTATCTCACAACCAAATTCAGCATAAAGTTAAGCGTATTGCTTACCAAATTTACGAGGCTAATGTAGAAGAAACAGAGATTGTAATTGCTGGTATAGATGGTGGCGGATTAAAATTTGCAAAAAAACTAAGTACTGTTTTACAAGACATTACCACTGCTAAAATTACATTGTGTACAGTAAAAATGGATAAAAAAAACCCGTTAAACAGCGGAGTTACAACTTCTATTTCTAAAGAAGAATACACCAATAAATCTGTTGTTTTAATAGATGATGTTTTAAACTCCGGAACAACCTTAATATACGGTGTTTTTCATTTTTTAAAAGTACCCTTACGCCAATTAAAAACGGCTGTTTTGGTAAACAGAAACCATAAAAAATATCCAGTAAAAGCAGATTATAAAGGATTGTCTTTATCTACATCTTTACAAGAACATATAGAGGTAGAATTTAAAGATAATGATGATGCTGTGTACTTAAACTAACTTTTCTACAATATCATTTACCACTTCAGCGGCTTTCTTTTGCTGTACTAATATAGTATGGTGAGCTTTTGTGTAAAAGTAACTACGCTCAAACAAATGTGCTCCTATAAACTCTGGCAGTTCGTTTTCTGGTATGTTTGCTATTAAAGGTCTGTTTGCTTTTTCTTTTACTAACCTCTTTATAAGTTCTGGTATTGGCACGCTTAAATAAAAAACATTACTAGTATTATTAGTCATAACATTAATATTGTCTCCGTAGCAAGGTGTTCCGCCCCCTGTAGAGAGCACAAAATCATCATTTGTTGCAAAAATTTCGTTTAAACATAAAATTTCCGCTTTTCTAAAAAATATTTCTCCTTTTATAGAAAAAAGATCTGAAATAGACATCTCAAACTTTTTTTCTATGTAAGAGTCCAAATCCAAAAAATTGATTTTCAAACGCTTGGCAAGCTCTCTTCCTACTGTAGATTTTCCGCTCCCCATATAACCAACAAGTACTATTTGCATCTATTTTTTTATACAAAGATGGTCTATTTTACATCGAAATAAAAAAAATAAAATAAATTTTACAAAAGTACTTGTGAATTTAAATAAAGGTCATATATTTGCACCCGCAAACAACAATACGCTGTTTTGCTGGAATAATGACCTGGTAGCTCAGTTGGTAGAGCATCTCCCTTTTAAGGAGAGGGTCCTGGGTTCGAGCCCCAGCCCGGTCACAAAAATAAAAAACCGAAAGTTTATACTTTCGGTTTTTTTTATGCCTTATTTTAAATATAAATTATTCTTTTTTAAGGTGTTACATATTAAGTTCTATTTTATGTGTTTTTCTCTAAAAAAAACCATTGTAGAATAAAATAAAGGTCATATATTTGCACCCGCAAACAGCAATGCGCTGCTTGTTGGAATAATGACCTGGTAGCTCAGTTGGTAGAGCATCTCCCTTTTAAGGAGAGGGTCCTGGGTTCGAGCCCCAGCCCGGTCACAAAGAGAAATCTTATTTTAAAACCTTGTAGAATTTATCTGCAAGGTTTTTTTCTTTTATAGAAATATTTTCAGTTTTACTTCCATCATAATTTACCAAATAACGTCTCTATACCTTATTTACTATTTATCATTTGTATAAAAAGTAAACTTTAGTAAAAACTTACACTTTTTTGTAGTTGCTAAATTAATATCTAGTGCAAATGTTTAAAAACATACAACGTATTGTGTATTGTTCAGTTATTGTCTAGTACTTATATATATTTAAGTATCAATATATACACATATTTGCATACCTCCACATAGCAGTAGTGTTATACGCATAAGTATAACTAAGCTAAAATCAATTTTTAAAAAGCAGAAAACCAATACTATTAAAATGAAATATAAATTAGCACTTATTACCTTATGCATAATTACAGCTTTTAATTGCAAGTCTAAAGAAACTGTAACATTACAAACAGATTTTAATTTTGATTGGCACTTTAAACTTGAAGACACTGTTGCAGGAATTCATGATACCGAGTGGAAAAAAATAAAATTACCACATGACTGGAGTGTTACTAATAAGTTTGACTCTATAAAAGGGGAAGGTGCTACAGCTTATTTACTAGGTGGCATTGGGTATTACAAAAAGGACTTTTATACACAATTAAATAGTAACCAAGTTGCTTATATACTTTTTGATGGCGTTTACAACAACGCAACCATTAGCTTAAACAATAAAGAACTAGGTTTTCATCCTTACGGCTACTCTCCCTTTTATTACGATGTAACATCTGCCTTAAATGAAAATGGCAACAAAAACACTATAAATGTTAAGGTAGACAGAACAAGATATGCAGATAGTAGATGGTATACTGGCTCTGGAATATACAGAAATGTAAAGTTTATTACCAAAAACAAATTACACATTCCTATTTGGGGTTCTTTTATTACAACACCAACCGTTACTAATAAATTAGCTACTGTTAGCATACAAACAACTATAAATAATAAATTCAATAGCAGCAAAACAGCAATACTAAGCACAACAATATATGATACAAATAATGTAGTAGTTAATACCAATACCAAAAATATAACTGTTGCTAAAAATACAACCCTAAAAAATTTAGCTACTATTAAAGTAACTGATCCTAAATTATGGGATATTGATAGCCCTACACTATACACTGCAATAACTACCATTACACAGGATAATGAAGTTATAGACACACAAAAAACAAAATTTGGTATACGCAGTATTAAGTTTGACGCTAATACAGGGTTTTATTTAAATGGAAAAAACAGAAAAATAAAAGGTGTATGCCTACACCATGATGCCGGGCTAGTTGGTGCTGCTGTGCCAAAAGGAGTTTGGAGAAGACGTTTACAAACTTTAAAAAATATAGGCTGCAATGCTATTAGAATATCTCATAACCCAGCTTCTAATGAGTTTTTAGACCTATGTGATGAAATGGGTTTTCTTGTACAAGATGAGTTTTTTGATGAGTGGGACAACCCTAAAGACAAACGGAAAAATATGAATGAAAAAAGCGTAGACTACATTACAAGAGGCTACGCAGAACATTTTCAAGAGTGGGCAGAAATAGATTTAAAAAATACAGTTTTATCACACAGAAACCACCCTTCTATTTTTCAATGGAGTATTGGTAATGAAATTGAATGGACTTACCCAAGAAATGCAAATGCTACTGGTTTTTTTAATAATATAGATTGGAGTGGTAATTATTTTTGGTCTTTACCTCCTAACAATATAAGTACTATAAAAGAAAAACTTAAAACGCTCCCAAAAGCCAAATATGATATTGGTGAAACTGCAAAAAAACTAGCAAAATGGACCAAAGAGTTAGATACCACTAGATATGTAATTGCAAATTGCATTTTACCTTCTTCTAGCTATGAGTCTGGGTATGCAGATGCTCTAGATATTATAGGTTTTAGCTACCGTAGAGTAATATATGATTACGGACATAAAAACTATCCTAATTTACCACTTATGGGAACCGAAAATCTTGGTCAATGGCATGAATGGAAAGCAGTTATGGAAAGACCTTTTATTTCTGGTACATTTTTATGGACAGGAATAGATTATATGGGAGAATCTAACAAAGGATGGCCAAAAAAAGGAACCTCTAGCGGTTTATTAGATGTGGCTGGGTTTAAAAAACCATCATACCATATGTTTAATGCTTTATGGAACACTGAGCCTAATATTTATATTACTTCTCAAACTTTAGATAAATCTATTTATAAACTAGATGCCAATGGCAACCCTGTAGAAAAACAAGATGGCAAATGGAAAACGGCTTTATGGCAATGGCATAATGTAAATGAACATTGGAACTATAATAACAATACTGTTACGGTTGTAGAAGTATACTCTAACTGTACAGAGGTAGAGCTGTTTTTAAACAATAAATCTTTAGGGGTAAAAAAGCTTAGCAACTTTGAAGATCATATTTACAAATGGGCAGTTCCCTACAAAAAAGGAACTTTAAAAGCGGTTGGCTTAAAAGATGGTAAAAAAGTAGAATCTACTATTACAACTACAACAAAACCAACAACTATAAAACTCACCACAGACCAGAAAAAATTAACTGCAGACGGTTATGATGTTGCACATATTATAGCACAACTTGTAGATAAAAACGGTAACCCTATAAAAACTGAAAATCAAATTATTAACTTTAGTGTTTCTGGTAATGCAACAGTTTTAGGTGTAGATAACGGTAGCATTACTAATACACAAAATTTTAAAAGCAATAAAATTAAAACCAGTAAAGGAAGGGCTCTTTTAATAGTTCAATCTTTACAAAACAAAACAACTCCTATAAATATTACAGCAAACTCTGCTTCATTAAAAAGCAACCAAATAACAATTACTTTAGAACCTAAAAAAAATTAATACTATGATAAAGAAAAGTATAGTACTAAGCACAATTACCTGTATACTTTTAATTACAGCTTGTAAAAATAATACGAATACAGCAAGTGTTACCACAGCAGAAGAACCTAAGCAAGAAATTACACCAGAGCAAATAGATGAGTTGGGTATAACAAACCCAGACTCTTTAAGTGCTGCAACAAAAAGAGCATTACAATGGCCAAAAGATTTAGGTAATGAATGGTTTATACAATTCTCTAACCTTAAACCCTTAAAAGGAGATTTAGCTTATGAAGAAGGTGTTGTGCGTAGAGATCCAAGTGCTATTATTAAAGAAGATGGCAAATACTACGTTTGGTACAGCAAAAGCACTGGGCCATCACAAGGTTTTGGTGGCGATGTAGAAAATGAAAAAGTTTTTCCTTGGGATAGATGTGATATTTGGTACGCTACATCTGAAGACGGTGAAACTTGGAAAGAAGAAGGCATTGCTGTTGCAAGAGGCGAAAAAGGCGCTTATGATGACAGGTCTGTTTTTACAGTAGAAATAATGAAATATCAGAACAAATATTACTTATGCTACCAAACCGTAAAATCTCCCTATACAGTACGCGTTAAAAATCAGGTTGGTTTAGCGTGGTCAGATTCGCCAAACGGACCTTGGACAAAAAGTGAAGAGCCTATACTTAGTCCTGCAGATAATGGCATCTGGAAAGGAGAAGAACAAGACCGTTTTGCTGTAGAGAAAAAAGGAGATTTTGATAGTCACAAAGTACATGACCCTTGTATTTTGCCTTACAAAGGTAAATTTTACTTGTACTATAAAGGCGAGCAAATGGGCGAAAAAATTACGTTTGGCGGCAGACAAATACGCCATGGCGTTGCTATTGCAGACAATCCTTTAGGGCCTTATGTAAAATCACCTTACAACCCAATAAGTAATAGTGGTCATGAAATTTGTGTTTGGCCATACAATGGTGGTATTGCGTCATTAATTACTACAGATGGTCCAGAAAAAAATACCATACAATGGGCTCCAGACGGTATTAATTTTGAAATTAAATCTGTTATTCCTGGTGTACCAGCACATGCAATAGGCTTAAACAGATCTGCAGATACAGAAAAAGATCCAACAGAAATATTACGCTGGGGACTTACACATGTATACAATAGTAGCGACTACCAAAGTATTATGAGTTTTACATCTGCCAGAAAAACTACACACAGAGCTAAAGGTGTAAAATCTAAATAAGTAACACTATAAACTAAGCACAAAAAAAGGAACAGTAAATTATTGTTCCTTTTTTTATTGTACGTGTAGTTTAATAAATAATAGTAATTTTACAGTATAAAAGCATACCGGTAATGAGTAAACCAAAGGAAGTTTTAAAATCTGAATACAATGTTCCTAATTTAGAAAGAGGCTTAATGGTTATAGAAATATTAGCCACTAAAAAAGACGGTTTAACGCTTGCAGAAATTACAGAAGCACTAGACCTTACAAAAACCACTGCTTTTAGAGTTGTAAGCACGTTAATTTTTAAAAATTACTTGCAAAAAAACGAGACCACTAAAAAAATTACACTTTCTAGAAAAATGCTTACACTAGGCATATCTGCAATGAACGAACAAAGTATTGTAGAAATGTCTATAGATGTTATGCGCGCCTTAAGAGATAAACTAAAGGAATCTGTAATGCTTGGAGTTTTATTAGACACTAAAGGCACAATATTAGAGCAGGTATCATCTTCCTATCCTGTAAAATTATTTGTAGAACCAGGTACACAGTTTAATTTACACAGTTCTGTTGGCGGAAAAAGTATTTTAGCTTTTTTACCTAAAGAAGAATCTAATAGCATTTTAAAAAAAATTAGTCTTACTAAATACACAAAAAACACCATTACATCTAAAAAGGAGTTTAAAGAAACGCTAGCCTTGGTTAAACAAAATGGTTATGCCATAGATAACGGTGAAGATATACAAGGTATACACTGTATTGGTGCACCAATATTTAATGAGTCTGGCTATCCTGTTGCTGCACTCTGGATTACAGCTCCACACGGTAGACTACCACATGAAGAATTTCATAAAAAAGGACAAATTGTAGCAAAATACGCCTTAGAAATATCTGTTAAACTTGGTTTTATTTCTCAATAAAAGCAATCTTCATTTTGTAAAATATTAACCTTACAAACATTCTACAACCCTTATTTTAAAAAGGGTTTACTCCTACTTCATTATATTTTAACACTTTACCTCTAATTTATGTTTAATTAGATGATAAATAGTTTATAAAAAAATGTATATTTGTTTCAAATATGAAACTAGTTTACTATTTGAAACTTAAATAAATGATAGCAACACAATATAAAGGCAATAAAAATTTTGCTGTAATTGATAAAAAAATTGAAGAACCCAAAGATGATGAGGTTCGTATAAAAGTAGCCTATTCTGGCGTTTGCGGTACAGATGTACACATTTATCATGGTATGATGGATAAAAGAGTTTCTATACCGCAAACAATTGGCCATGAAATGTCTGGTGTTATTGATGCTGTAGGTAAAAATGTAACCAATTTTAAAGCAGGAGAAAAAGTTGTAGTAAGGCCTTTAGATGACAGAAAAGTAGAACCTTCTGATAAAGGGTTTAATCATATCTGTGAGGACTTAAAATTTATTGGTATTGACAGTCCTGGTTCTATGCAACAGTACTGGAACGTACCTGCGTTTGTTTTACACAAGCTAAAACCAGAAACAGATTTAAAATTAGCTGCGCTAATTGAGCCATTGTCTGTGGCAACACATGATGTACGCAGAAGCGGACTAGTTAAAGGTGAAACTGCTGTTGTTTTAGGTGGCGGGCCAATTGGTATGTTGGTTGCTATGGTTGCTAAGGAAGTTGGCGCACAGGTTATAATTTCTGAAGTAAACCCTACAAGAATTAAAATGGCAAAAGAGCTAGGTTTTGACGCTGTTAACCCAACTGAGGTTGATTTAGTAGCATACGTTAAAAGTAAAACAGAGGACAAAAGAGCAGATGTTGTTTTTGAAGTAGCTGGCGTACAACCTGCTTTAGATATTATGTGTGAGGTTGCAGGTATTAGAGGCAGAATTTTAATGGTTGCTATTCATGGAGATAAAAAACCTGTAGACCTTTTTAAGTTTTTTTGGAAAGAATTGAGCTTAATTGGTGCTAGAGTTTATGAAAAAGAAGATTATGAAAAATCTATAGAGCTTATTACAGAAAACAAACTTCCTTTTGAGGCTATGATTACAGATGTACAGCCTTTAAGCAAAATTCAGCAAGTGTTTGAAAACATTGATAAAAACCCTTCTGGAATGAAAGTATTGATGGATTGCAGTTTATAATTTTTAAAGAAACAATATAAAAAATGAGTGTTTTAGATACATTTAAATTAAAAGGTAAAACAGCTTTAGTAACAGGCTGTAAAAGAGGTATAGGTAAAGCTATGGCTATTGGCTTAGCAGAAGCTGGCGCAAATATTATTGGGGTTTCTGCTAGTTTAGAATTAACCGGTAGTAGTGTGGCTAAAGAAGTAGAAGCAAAAGGCAAAAATTTTAGTGCTTATCAATGCGATTTCTCTGATAGAAAAGCTTTGTACACATTTATCAATCAGGTAAAAAAAGATCATCCACAAATAGATATTTTAATTAATAACGCTGGTACAATTTTAAGAGCTCCTGCTGTAGAACATCCAGATGAAATGTGGGATAAGGTAATTGAAGTAAACCAAAATGCACAATTTATACTTACCAGAGAAATTGGTAAAGAAATGGTTGCTAGAGGTAATGGAAAAATTGTTTTTACAGCTTCATTATTAACATACCAAGGTGGCATTACTGTTCCTGGTTATGCTGCAAGCAAAGGTGCTATAGGCCAATTAACTATGGCCTTTGCAAATGAGTGGGCAGGCAAAGGGGTAAATGTAAACGCAATTGCTCCGGGTTACATTGCTACAGACAATACTGAAGCTTTACGTAATAATCCAGAGAGAGCAGAATCTATTTTAGCAAGAATTCCTGCTGGAAGATGGGGAAAACCAGAAGATTTTGCTGGCCCTGTAGTTTTTTTAGCTTCTGAAGCTGCTAATTATATGAGTGGAGCTGTTATGCTAGTAGACGGCGGATGGATGGGAAGATAATTTAAAAGATATACAATGCATCATCAAAATATAAAAATAACGGTTCTCTTATTTGTTCTTTTAGAGGTGAGTTTACTATTTGGACAACAAAAACCCAATATTGTTTTTATACTTTCTGATGATGCTGGTTATGCTGATTTTGGTTTTCAAGGTAGTACTGAGTTTAAAACTCCAGAGTTAGATAAACTTGCAAAAAAAAGTGTGAAATTTACACAAGCATATGTAAGTGCAGCTGTTTGTGGACCATCTAGAGCAGGAATGCTTACCGGGCAATACCAGCAAAAATTTGGTTTTGAAGAAAATAATGTACCTGGTTATATGAGTAGTTCTGGCTTACTAGGTGATCAAATGGGATTGCCCACAAACCAACTTACTATTGCAAACTATTTAAAAAAACAAGGATATACTACTGCCCTATTTGGAAAATGGCATATGGGTAACGCAGATCGTTTTCACCCAACAAAACGAGGCTTTGACGAATTTTATGGTTTTAGAGGTGGTTCACGTAGCTATTTACCATATGATAAAAACAATGTACTAACCAAAAATGAAGACAGATTAGAAAAAGGTTTTGGAAATTATTTAGAACACAAAGGCTATCTTACAGACAAATTAGCCAATGAGGCTATATCATTCATCAATAAAAATAAAAAAACTCCCTTTTTTATTTACCTATCTTTTAACGCTGTACATACTCCAATGGAGGCTACAAAAGAAGACCTAAAGTATTTTTCTCATTTAACTGGTAAAAGAAAAACATTAGCTGCAATGACTTTAGCTATGGACAGAGCTATTGGAACTGTTTTAGATGAACTAAAAAAACAAGGATTAGATAAAAATACTTTAGTTGTATTTACCAATGATAACGGCGGACCATCAGATGCAAACCAATCTAACAATAATCCGCTTAGCGGTACAAAAGCTAACCATTTAGAAGGTGGTATTAGAGTGCCTTTTTTAATGTCATGGCCTGGTAAGCTTAAGAAAAATACAACTTACAACTACCCAATTAGCACCTTAGATCTTTTTCCAACATTTTTAAACGTAGCAAACGGAAACTCATCAAAATTAAAACAACTAGACGGTGTAGACCTAATGCCTTATGTAAAAGGAGAAAATAAAGAGAGACCGCATAAGGTTCTTTTCTGGAAAAAAGAAAACAGAGCCGCTATTAGAAATATGGATTGGAAACTAATACGATTTCCTGATAGGCCTGCTGAACTATACAATATAAAAGAAGATATTTCTGAAGTACATAACCTTGCTTATCAATATCCTAAAAAAGTTAAAGAGCTATACAAGCAATTATTTGCTTGGGAACTAACATTAGAAAGACCACTTTGGCAATTAAGAAGAGAGTTTGAAGGTTATGCTGCAAAACGCATGGATGCTTACAAAAAAACAAACACAAAATAATAATACCATACACTATGTCATCAACTAAAGAATACAAGTTATTTATTAACGGAGAATGGGTAACATCTACATCTGGCGAAACTATAGCTATTGTAAACCCATCTACAGAAGAAGTAGTCGCAAATGTACAAAACGGCACTGCAGAAGAAGCTTTAGAGGCACTAAAAGCAGCAGAAAAAGCACAAAAAGAATGGAAAAAATTACCTGCACGTTCTAGAGCAGATATGTTATATAAATTGGCAGATGAAATTGATGCCAATACAGAGCATTTGGCTCAACTATTAACCAAAGAACAAGGAAAACTTTTAAAGGTTGCTCGTTTTGAGGTTGCTGTTACGGCTTCGTTTATTAGATACGCTTGTGAAGGTGCTCGCAGAATTGAAGGTGATATTATTCCTTCTGATAACCCTAACGAGCAAATATGGATTCAAAAAGTTCCGCGTGGGGTTGTTGTTGCAATTACAGCTTGGAATTTTCCTTTGGCTTTGGCTGGCCGTAAATTGGGTCCGGCTTTGGTTGCTGGTAACAGCATTGTAATTAAGCCTACATCAGAAACACCGTTAGCAACTTTAGAGTTAGGAAATTTGGCTAACAACGTGGGTATTCCTGCTGGAGTACTAAATATTATAACTGGCCCTGGTAGAGCTATGGGTAATGCTTTGGTAGAAAGTCCTATTACTAAAATGGTAACAATGACGGGTTCTACACCTGTTGGTCAGCAAATAGCTAAAAATGCTGCAAATAACCTTACTCACGTTCAGTTAGAGCTTGGTGGTAAAGCTCCATTTATAGTTTTTAAAGATGCTGATATTGATGCTGCCGTTGATGCAGCATTACATTCTAGATTTGACAATTGCGGACAAGTTTGCACCTGTAATGAACGTATGTATTTGCATGAAGATATTTACGATATTTTTATGAAGAAATTCATAACAAAAACTAAGGCATTAAAAGTTGGTAATCCTATGTTAGAGGATACAGATATGGGACCTAAAGTAAATGCTGCCGAGTTAAAACATATGGAGCATTTAGTTGCTGTTAGTGTAAAAGAAGGAGCTACAATTGCAACTGGAGGAAAAAAACCAGAAGGAGCAGAATTTGAAAAAGGATACTGGTTTGAGCCTACCGTTTTAACCAACGTAACACAAGATATGACTATTGTTCATGAAGAGTCTTTTGGTCCTATTTTACCTGTTTTAAAGTTTAAAACTTTTGATGAGGTTATAGGTTATGCTAATGACTGTGAATACGGACTTGCTGCTATGGTTTTTACCAATGATATGAACACCATTATGAAATGTAATGACGAACTAGAATATGGAGAAATTTATGTAAATCGTGGTCACGGAGAGCAACACCAAGGTTTTCATAACGGTTACAAATTATCTGGTTCTGGTGGCGAAGATGGTAAATATGGTTTTGAACAGTATATGGAAAAGAAAACGTTTTACATTAAACATAAAGCTTAATAGCAACTTTTAAAGATTAAAAATGAGTACAAAAATTAAAAGTGTAGAAACTAAGCTTTTTAAGGTTCCGTTACCAGAGGTTTTAAATGATGCCAAACACGGAGACCACACACATTTTGAGCTAGTAACCACTACCATTACTTTAGAAGATGGCAGTACAGGAACAGGCTACACCTATACTGGCGGTAAAGGTGGGCACGCTATTAAAGCAATGGTAGAAAACGATTTTGCATCTGTTTTAATAGGTAAAGATGGTACAGACATAGATGGCTTGTATGATTTTATGGAGTGGCATATTCACTACGTAGGTCGTGGTGGTATTGCATCATTTGCAATTTCTACTATAGATATTGCTCTTTGGGACATTAAATGCAAAAAAGCCAACCTTCCTTTATGGAAAATGGTCAGCGGAACAGACAACACTTGTAAAGCATATTGTGGTGGTATAGACTTACAGTTTCCTATAGAAAAACTTTTAAATAATATGAAAACCTATTTAGCTAACGGATTTAATGCTGTTAAAATAAAAATAGGAAGAGAAAATTTAGAAGAAGATTTAGAGCGTATAAAGGCAGTAAGAGAATTTGTTGGTCCGGATGTAACTTTTATGGTAGATGCCAATTACTCTATGACTGTTGAAAAAGCCATAAAAGCAATTGAAGGTTTTAAACAATACAATATTACTTGGTTTGAAGAACCAATTATACCCGATAATTACAAAGGGTTTGCAGAAATAGTTGATAAAACAGGATTTCCTTTAGCTATGGGAGAAAACTTGCATACGATACACGAGTTTGAGTATGCTTTTAACCAAGCAAAGCTTTCTTTTATTCAACCAGATGCATCAAACTGTGGAGGAATTACAGGCTGGTTAAAAGCTGCACGTTTAGCAGACAAACACGGAGTTCCTGCTTGTTCCCATGGTATGCAAGAACTGCACGTGAGCTTAGTATCTGCACAACCAAACGCTGGGTGGCTAGAAGTACATAGTTTTCCTATAGATGAATATACTACAAGACCATTAGTAGTAGAAAATTATAGAGCTGTTGCTCCTAATACCCCTGGTACGGGAGTTGTATTTAACTGGGAAAAACTAGCGCCTTATCAACAATAAAAAATAATAGTATGAAACCAATAAAAAGCAATTTTGGAACTCTAAATGAGCAAGAAATAGATTTGTATACATTAAAAAATGCAAACGGAATGGTTGTTAAAATAACCAATTACGGAGCAACAATTACGTCTATACAAGTGCCTAATGCTAAAGAAGAATTAGTAGAAATTGCTTGTGGATTTGATACTTTAGATGGTTATTTTTCTGATGAATACAAAAATAATGCTCCTTATTTTGGAAGTACCGTAGGTAGGTACTGCTCACAAATTAAAGATGCTACGTTTATTTTAAACGGTAAAAAATATGAATTAGCAAAAAACTGTGGGCCCAATAATTTACATGGAGGTGCTGTTGGCTTTGATAAAAAAATATGGACAGTAGATACTACTTCTGCTAGTGAAAATAAATTAAAGTTATCTTTAGTAAGTAAAAATTTAGAAGAGGGCTTTCCTGGCAATGTTAATGTATCTGTAACATTTACACTAACAAATAGTAATGAGTTAACCATTAGCTACAGTGCTACAACAGATGCAGACACACCATTATCATTAACAAACCATACGTATTTTAACTTATCTGGCTTTACCACATCTATAGAGAACCATACTGCACAAGTATATACTAATAAACGTTTAAAAATAGATGAAACTGGTGCCGCAACAGGAGAAATAATAGATGTATCTAATGCTGTGGATGATTTAACAAAGCCTAAGAAAATTGCAGACGCACACAATGCAATGAATGACGGTTTTGAACATTTTTACGTTTTTGATACTACTGAAGATGAGGTAACAAAAGTAGCTACCATAGCTAATGAAAACGGACAATTAAGTGTTGATGTTTTTACTACAGAACCTTGCATGTTACTGTACACAGGTAAATACACCGCAGATAATCTTAAACGAGAAAACGGACTTAAATACGGAAAATACAAAGGATTTTGTTGTGAAACACACAGGTACCCTAACGGACCAAATATTAAAAACTCTCCAAAATCTATTACAAAAGCTGGTGAAAATTTTAAGAGCACAACCGTCTTTAAATTTTCATTTTAACATAACTAATTCACTCAAAAAACAACCAAACTATGACAGAAGGAGTATTACTAGCAATTTTTGCAGGATTAATGTTGGGCCTGTATGCCCTACCAGAAAAATTTACAAAAGATTTTAAGTACGAAAACACGTGGAGCTTATTCTTTTTACTAACCATGTTTGTGGTTCCTATAATAGCATCTGTATCACTAATAAAAGGATTTGGTGATATTTTTGGAAATATGCCAACAGACATATGGATTAAAATGGGACTTACCAGCTTTTTATGGGGAGTTGGTGTAATGATGTGGAGTAAAGCAATTAACCACATTGGCTTGTCCTTAGGCTTTTCTTTGTTTATTGGAACCATAATTTTGGTAGGTTCTGTATTGCCTTTTATTGAAGACGGCTTACCACCTACTAACAAACTAACCATTATTTTAATTGGCTTATTAGTTGTTTTAGTTGGCATTTTTGCTAACGGAAAAGCTGGTTTTATTAGAGAAAAAGTAGAGAAAAGCACAGAAGAAAATACCGCTAAAAAAGGATCTATGGCCACAGGTATTTTAATAGCAGTAGTTGGTGGTTTACTTGCTACAGGTTTTAGTTATGCTAATGCAGCAGGAAGACCTTATTTACACGAGGCTAGCCAAGCTGCAGGAAATGCAGAGTGGATAACTGCTGTTGCTGTTATGTTCCCAATTTTTATTAGTGGGGGTATTGTAATGACGGCCTATTTTTTATGGCAATTAAATAGTAAAAAAGCTTGGGGGGATTTTAAAACTCCAGCTTTTGGCAAAAACTTTGTATTAATACTAGTAATGGCATTTTTTCATTATGCTGCTTCTGCCCTATTCGCCTTTGCTGCCTACAAATTAGGAGCTTCTGGCAACACTGTTGGTTATGCCATTTTTAACACCTCATGTGTAGCCACTGCAATTGTAAGTGGTATTATTACCAAAGAATGGATTAACGCCTCTAAAAAAGCACGAAACTTTTTATACCTAGGTCTTAGCTGTATGGTAATTGGTATTGTAATAGTTGCATATAGCAACAGTATATCTTAAAAAAAATTAGAGTTAGTTTTTAGTTTTTGCAAAAAAGACCCGCAATTATGCGGGTCTTTTACTCTTTACTAAAAAAATTTAAACTGTTAGTAAAACAGCTTAAACACTAACAAAAAGAACTAAAAAAAACTAATTTTTACAATTGAAATATCTTCTCTAAAGCAATCCACTTTTCTCCTTTTTTTGCCCAAGGCAACTCTTGCTGGTACTTCCACATTAAGTTTTCCCACTCTTGTACTTTAGGATTATTAGCATCCATTTCTGCCTTTTTTTTGGCATTAAAAGTAGCATCTACCTCCATAATCATAAACATTCTATTGCCTGTAAGGTATATTTGCATATCTACAATACCTGCATCTTTTATACTCTTAGTAATCTCTGGCCAAGCTTTGCCCTTTGCGTGGTACGCCTTATATTCTTCAATAAGCTTAGAATCGTTATTTAGGTCGCAAGAGTAACAATATCTTTTGGTTTGCATTTTATATTTTTTTTGAGGATTTATAGGTTACATAGCCATAAGCAGTAACCACTGATAAACATATAAGTGGTAGTATAAATGAAAAGTTAATCTCTGGAATAAATCCTAATATTTTTACATCTGAAAAACCAGGACCGCCCCAGTCTAAAATTCCACCTTGTAAAACCGGCATTAAAGCACCGCCAACAATGGCCATTACCAAGCCAGCAGATCCTATTTTAGCCTCGTCTCCCATATCTTTAAGTGCTATGCCATAAATGGTAGGAAACATAATAGACATAAATAAAGATATACCCACTAAAGAGTACAAGCCTAATTGCCCTTGTAATAAAATTGCTCCTGCAGAAAATAGTACTCCGCCTAAACCAAATAATAACAGTACACGAGATGGGTTTAAGGTTTTCATTAAAGCTGTACCAATCCACCTGCCTGTTAAAAAAATAACCATAGCTGCTACATTATACCAAGTAGCCGTTAAGGCTTCATTTGCTGGCAAACCTTCATTTATATTATCTACGTATTGAAAAATATAGGTCCAACACATAATTTGTGCTCCCACATAAAATGCTTGAGCTATTACACCAAAAATGTAATTTTTATTTGAAAACAGTTTTTTAAAAGAATCTGAGATAGACATTTTATCACCATCTACAGATTTAGGAATTTTAATGAATAAAATAATTGCCATAATACATAAAACTACTACTCCAAGTATAATATATGGCACGCTAATTACACTTAAGTCATTTTCTCTAATTACTGCCTTTGCAGATGAGGACAACCCGTCATAAATTAATTCCCCTGCTTCATTTTTATCATCAGAACGTAGTGCAGAAATAACAAACTGTTGAGCAACTATCATTCCTATTAAAGAACCAATAGGATTAAATGCTTGTGCTAAGTTTAAACGTTGCGTTGCAGTTTCTTTTGCTCCTAATGATAAAATTAGTGGGTTAGATGTAGTCTCTAAAAAAGCTAAACCACATGTTATAACCCATAGCGATATTAAAAAGTAATTAAACTCCTGAAAAGCTGCTGCCGGATAAAACAAAAAAGCACCTATAGCATACAAGCATAACCCTAATACAATACCAGATTTATAACTGTATTTTCTTATAAATAAAGCTGCAGGTAATGCCATAAAAAAATAACCAAAGTAAAAAGCAAACTGCACTAACGATGCCTGCATATTAGACAATTCTGGCATTACTTTTTTAAATGCTGAAACCATAGGGTTGGTTAAGTCATTTGCAATTCCCCATAAAGCAAATAAAGAGGTTATCATTATAAAAGGAAATAACAATTCCTTTTTTACTATAGGTTTATTGTTGGTTGAGTTCATAATACAGGTTAATTACTTTAGTATAAAATTAAAAATGACAGCTGTTAAAAAGGGCTACTTCTGGCTTAAATAGCAGAACAAATGATTTTATGTGCTATTCTGTTAACAAAGACCTATCTAAATGGACATAACCACCATCTACAGTAATAAACTGTCCTGTTGTGTGTGATGATTTTGAAGATATTGTAAACAAACATTGGTCTGCTATTTCAGCAGGCATTGTCATCCTATTTTCTAATGGTATCTTTTTTACAATAGATTGAAGCTTGTCTTCTCCGTTTTCTAAGGTTTTAATCCAAGCCTCATAAGCAGGTGTCCAACTTTCTGCAATAACAATGGCATTAGAGCGTATGCCGTACTTAACTAAATCTACTGCCCACTCACGTGTTAAGCCAAACACACCTCCTTTAGATGCAGCATAACCAGATGTGCCTCCTTGGCCTGTAAGTGCTACTTTAGACCCTATATTTAAAATATTACCCTTGGCTTTTTTTAGCATTGGCAAACAGTATTTTGCCATTGCAAAATAACTTACCATATTAAGCTTAAGAGAATACATAAA
This sequence comes from Cellulophaga sp. RHA_52, assembly GCF_007827205.1. NCBI lineage: Bacteria > Pseudomonadati > Bacteroidota > Flavobacteriia > Flavobacteriales > Flavobacteriaceae > Cellulophaga > Cellulophaga sp. RHA_52. The sequence continues at coordinate 1,921,758 of NZ_VIRZ01000001.1, read as the reverse complement.
ATCTTCTATAGAAGCATTTAAACCTGCACCATCATTAACACCAACATTATTTATTAAGGCATCAATTTTACCGTATTTTTTTTCTATTATTTTAGCTGCTGCTTCAATTTGTATGTGGTCTGATAAATCTGTTTTCACAAACAAAGCATCTATACCCTTTTCTTTAAGTCCTTTTTCATATCCAAAACCTCTATCATTTCTACAAACTATAACTGGTATTGCGCCCTCTGCCGCTAAATGCTGCACTATTGTTTCTCCTATACTACCTTTTATACCTGCAGCGCCTGTTACTACAACTACTTTATCTTTTAATCCTAAATCCATTTTATATCTTTTATAAATTATAAAATTTTACAGCATTTAACCCAAGTATCTTTTCTTGATCTTCTGCACTCAATTGGGAAATAAAATCTGTAACTAACTCTTTTACTCTTTTATAATTGCCTGCTACTAAACACACAGGCCAATCTGACCCAAATAATAACCTATCTGCTCCAAATGCTTTTAAAACCAACTGCATATAAGGCTTTATAGTTTCTGATGTCCACGTTTTATAATCTGCTTCTGTTACCATACCAGATAGTTTGCAATACACGTTTTGTTGGGCGCCAATTGCCAACATTAAGTTTGCCCAACCATCATAAAAACCATCTTTTATATATGGTTTAGCAATATGGTCTATAACAAAGTTTATTTTAGGGAACTTTTTCACAAACTCTAACACTGCTCCCAATTGATGGGGAAACACTAAAATATCATACGTAAAATTGTATTGTTCTAATTGAGCAATTCCGTTTAAAAAATTGGATCTTAATAAAAAATTATGGTCTGGCTCTCCTTGTACTACGTGCCTAAACCCTTTTATTATTTTTATTTTACTGTAATGTTCTAAAACCTCATTTATGTTATCTGCTCTAAAATCTACCCAACCAACAATACCTTTTATAAAGTTATTTTTAGATGCCAAGTCTATTAAAAAGTCATTTTCTAGTGTAGTTTGGTCTGCCTGTACAGCTACACAACCATCTATATTATTTTCTAAATAAACTTTCTTTAGTTTGGCTGGCATAAAATCTTTTCTAATTACAGCCATAGTATCATCTATCCAACTATGTTTTGTTGGTTCATACTTCCAAAAGTGTTGATGAGCATCTATTATCATATTAGTTTTCTATTTTTCTTAAACATTCTTCTACTCCATATTCATCAATAGCCGTAATGCTTTTAGCAATAAAATCTACCAGTCCTTTATACTTTGTTAAATCTTCTCCTACTATGGTTTTATTAGCTAAGGTGTGTGCAACCAAATCTGTTACAGATTGTGATTTATTATCTACCATTTTCCATTGGTTTTCAAAAAAATTTAAAACCAACTTATCATCAGTAACAGCAATAACTTCTCCATTAAAACTACCTTTATAAAAACGAATTAAGCTAGCTAATGAAAAAGCAATGCGTTTAGGAAAAGAACCGTGTAACTGGTTGTAATCTTTAAATGCTGGCAATAATCTAGATTGAAATTTTGAGGTACTATTTAATGATATTGCAATTAAAAAATGTTGAAGTGTAGGGTTCTTAAACCTGTCTACCACAGCATCTATAAAAGCATCTATTTCATTTGAAGAAAACTTGGTTAACGTAGGTTTAATTTCTGTAGCTAAAATTTGAAAAATATGATTGCTAACCACCTCATTATCCATACTTTCCTTTACCGTTCTTAAACCGGCTAAATAACCAACCGGAACTAAAGAAGTATGTGCACCATTTAAAATACGTACTTTCATTTCTCGGTAATCGTGTAAATTATCTACAAACTGTACGTTTAAATCTGTTTTAGAAAAAGGCAATTCTTTTTGTACCAATGCATTTGCCTTAATTACCCAGCTATGGTACTCTTCACCAGCAACTAAAAGTTTATCTTTAAAACCTGTTTTTTCCTCTAAAAATGGAGCTCTGTCTGTAGGATAACCAGATACTATGCGGTCTACCAGTGTGCTACAAAAATGGTTGCAATCTAAAATCCAGTCTATAAACTCTTGTTTTAATTGCCAATGTTTTGCATACTGTATAACTGTTTCTTTTAAAGCCTCACCATTATCTTCTATTAACTCACAAGGCAATAAAATACAGCCTTTATCCTTGTCTCCATTAAAATAACTATACCTGTGATACAGCCACAATGTTAGTTTTGCAGGAAATTCTTTAGGAGGACAATCTGTAATTTTATCATTTTCAGAAAACTGAATTCCGGCTTCTGTTGTATTAGAAACTATAAATCGTAATTCTGCCAACTCTGCCAATGCCAAATACTTATCCCATTCTGTATAAGGCTGAATAATGGTACTTATAGATTCTACTAAAGTAACTTCTGATACTGTTTTCCCATTTTTAATACCATCTAAGGCTACAGTAAACAAACCGTTTTGCTCTCTAAGAGCAGTATAATCTCCTGTTTCTGTTGGTTTAACTACAGCTACACTACCATTAAACGCTGTTGTTTTGTTTAGTACATCAAACATCCAATCACAAAAGGCACGCAAAAAGTTACCTCCGCCAAATTGCATAACACGTATGGGATGTATAACTGGTTTTTGAGCTGTATGCCTATCCAATAATTGTATTGTTTTTTCTTTTGTTGCCATTTTTACAATGCTTTGTTTACTACGTAAATAGTATTTATAAAGAAACTCCTCTCTTCCACGGAATAAAGTCGTTATTGCCATGTATTACTGCTTTTGATGCTAGTTCTCCGCTAGCAACTTTTATAATATGTTCTAATATTTTTTCACCCATAGTTTCTATGGTATCCTCGCCACTAATTACAGTACCTGCATTTATATCTATAATATCTTGCATACGTTGGTATAAGTTGGTATTACTAGACATTTTTAAAACAGGTGCAACTGGGTTTCCGGTGGGTGTTCCTAAGCCAGTTGTAAATACTACTACATTACAACCAGAACCAACCAAGCCTGTAGTTGACTCTACATCATTACCTGGTGTGCACAATAAATTTAAACCCGGTTTTGTAACCTGCTCTGTATAATCTAACACGCTAACAACAGGAGATGTACCTCCTTTTTTGGCTGCTCCTGCAGATTTCATTGCGTCTGTTATTAAACCATCTTTAATATTTCCGGGAGACGGATTGTTTTCAAAACCAGAACCAACAGCAACTGCTGCTGCTGAGTACGCTCTCATTAAATTGTAAAACTTTTTAGAATCCTCTTCTGTTACACACCTATTAATTATTTCTTGTTCTACGCCGTTTAACTCTGGAAACTCTGCTAAAACAGGACTACCGCCTAAAGCCACTAATAAATCTGACGCATAACCTAAAGCTGGGTTTGCAGATATTCCTGAAAACCCATCAGAGCCACCACACTCTAACCCTAAAACAAGTTTATGTAATGGTGCTGGTTTACGGGTAATTTTATTAGCTTCTATTAAACCTAAAAATGTATGCTTAACAGCTTCTTCTATAAAGTTACGCTCACTTAAACTACGCTGTTGCTCTAAATAATATACTGGTTTGGTAGTGCTGGGGTCTATAGCCAAAATAGCTTCTTGCATCATAGAAATTTGTGCATTTTGACACCCTAAACTTAAAATTGTAGCACCTGCAACATTTGGGTTGCATATATAACCTGCTAATAATTTACATAAGGTTTCAGAGTCTTGACGTATACCGCCACAACCACCATCATGCTTTAAAAATTTAATTCCGTCTACATTAGGAAACACCCTATTTTTAGCCATTTCCTCGTGACTGGTAATAATTGGAGTATTTAAAATATCATCTTTATGGGCTCCTGCTTTATACTGCTTAATTAAAGCATCTGTATCTACAGCAAAATCTTTTTTTGTTTGGTAGCCTAGTTTCTCTGCAAGTGCAGCTTCTATAACATCAATATTTCTGTTCTCACAAAAAGTTAGTGGTATTACCAACCAGTAATTGGCAGTACCTACCTTACCATCTTTTCTATGATATCCATTAAATGTTTTGTCTTTAAACTTAGATATGTTTGGCGTACTCCAAACAAACTCCTTTTTTTGATTGGTAAAGTCTGATGATGCGTGTTTTATATTTTCTGTTGTAATTGCACTACCTGCTTTAATTGTTGTGGTTGCTTTACCTATTAAAACCCCATATATGAAAATTTTATCTGCAGGGTTAAAGTCGTGCAAAGCAAACTTATGTTTTTGCTTTATGTCTTGTTGTAAAACTATTTGTTTGCCTGTAATAGTTACTACTGTACCTTTACTTAATGCTGTAATGGCAACTATAATATTATCTTTAGCATCTATTTGTATGTAGTTTTTAGACATTACTATTTTTTAAAAATTTACAGTTGCTTTTATTACTCCTGTTTCTGGTTTAAGCCAACTATCAAAATTTGAAATCATCTCTGTAAAAGGTACAGAGTGTGTAATAAATGAATCTGTAGGAAACTCATTTAACACATTAATTACGTGCTCAAAATCTTCAGTTGTTGCGTTTCTGCTACACATTAAGGTCATTTCCTTTGCATGTATAGCTGGGTGTGTATAGGTTAACTCTCCTTTAGACAGGCCTACTAGTATAAATCTTCCGCCGTGAGACATGTAAGACGGACAAGTTTCTAGTGCTCCTTTATGTCCAGATGCATCAAAAACAGCTGTACATAAATCGCCATTTGTAATCTCTGTAATTTTAGCTACAGGATTATCTGCAACGTTTACGGTATAGTCTACTCCTATTTTATCTTTAGCATATTGTAGTCTTTGCTCGTTTAAATCTAGTGCTATTACTTTAGCACCTGCAATTTGTGCTAATTTCATAATTCCTATGCCAATAGGACCGCAACCAACAACAGCTATAGTTTCTCCTTTTACAATATTTGCTCTTCTGATAGCGTGGGCTCCTATTGCCAAAGGTTCTACAATTGCCATTTGGTCATCAGATAAATTATTAGCTGGTATTAATATAGAAGCTGGCACAGTAATTTGTTCTTGCATACCACCATCTGTATGCACACCTAAAACCTTTATATTAGTACAACAATTTGTTTTTCCTTTTCTACAAGCTATACAAGTTCCACAGCTTATATACGGCATAACAACTACTTTATCTCCTGCTTTTATTCCTTTATCATTTGCGCCAATTTCTAAAACTTCTGATGCCAACTCATGGCCTAAAATTCTAGGATAGGTAAAAAAAGCTTGGTTGCCACCATAAGCGTGCAAATCTGTACCACAAATACCTACTTTATTAATTTTTAGTAGGGCTTCACCTTCTTTTCTAACTGGTGCATCTTTCTCTTTTAAAAGAAATTCTCCTGGTTTTTCACAAACTATATACTTCATTATTAATGGCGTTATTGTTAGTTATTTTTAACAGTTAATTGTTTTATTAGCTCTTTGGTAAAGTTCGTTTATATCAGTTTTGTTAATTACAGTATATGTTTTAAAATCTAGAACATATGTTATTTAGCAAGCCATTAAAACTTTTACCTACAAACACCAATTAACTAATAACCAACACCTTAATACAATTACTTTGTTTTTACACCTAACAAATACAAAAAACCATATGACCTATTGTATGTTCTATTTTGATATATTTGTTAGTATGACCTATAACCTTACTAATCTTTATACTTACCCAAGAATAATGCTACTAACAGTTAGCATATTTCTATTATTTAGTACTACAACATATGCTCAAAACTCTTTAAAGTTTGAGCACTTAACTACAGAAAATGGTTTATCGCAAAGTGATGTTAATGTAATTTTTCAGGACAATGATAGGTTTATGTGGTTAGGAACCCATGATGGGTTAAATAGATATGATGGCTACAACTTTACCATTTTTAAACCTGATGCAAAAAACGAAAAAAGCATTAGCAGCAATTTAATTTGGAAAATTATTGATGATGATAAAGGCAACTTATGGGTTGGCACTACAGGTGGCGGATTAAATTATTTTAATAGAGAAACCGAAGAATTTACAACCTACAAACACAACCCTAAAGACAATAGTAGTTTAAAAAGTAATTATATAACTGTACTTTTTAGAGATAGTAGCAATAGATTATGGGTTGGCACAGTAAAAGGCATTAGTATGGCAGACTTAAGTAAGCCTACAGATTCTTTAAAGTTTACCCACTACAATTTATACCAAAACAGCTCTGTACCAATAAAAAGTACTAATAATGTAAGTTCTTTTTTTGAAGACAGTAAACACCAAGTATGGATTGGTGGTACCAACGGCTTATCTAAACTATCTAGAGATAATGATGGTACTATTTATTTTCAATCTGTTAACCACTTAATTGACTTACCAAATTGTAATGTAAAAGTTATTAAAGAGGATAGTTTTGGTAATTTAATTTTGGGCACTAGTAATGGTTTGTATAGGTATATGCCAACTAAAGAAACCAATCAAATAGAGTTTTTATATGAGGGTTCTTACAATGCAATTTCTATAGACAATAACAAAATATGGGCTGGTACAGATAATGGTTTATTAGAATTTTCTAGTACAGAAAATGCTACTCCTAAGTTAATTAATATTTATAAGTACGATCCCAAAAACCCTAATAATAGTCTTACTAAAAATGCTATTAAATCTTTATACATAGACCAAACTGGTATAATTTGGGCTGGAGCAAATGGTGGCGGTGTAAATAAATTTGACCCAAACAGAAAGCAATTTTCTCATATAAAAAAGAGCTTAGACCCTAATAGTTTAAGTAATGATAAAGTACGTGCTATTTTTGAAGATAGCCAACAAAACATATGGATTGGCACAGAAGGTGGCGGACTAAATTTTATCAAAAAAAATAACATTACTAAAGATTTTAATCAATTTAAACACTTTAATAACATCAACAAAATATTTGCTATTGAAGAAGTTTTTTTAAAAAACAAAAGAAAAATATTTATTGGAGGAGAGTTTTCTCCTGGGCTTTTTGAAATTGATGTTACAGACAACAAAAAAATATCAGAAAACGATTTAAAATTAATTCCTGATGTATCTGGCAGTGTTTTTTCTATTTTACAAGACAAAGAAAAAAATATTTGGATAGGCACCTATAACGGAGGTATACATAGGTGGTTAATTAACAAAGACAGCACCAGTTTTACTAAAGATATTTTAAGACAAAATAACAACCAGCAGTTTGGCCTACCCAACAACATTATTAGAGATATTTTTGAAGACTCTAAAGAAAATAAATGGTTTGCTACAGGTAATGGTTTAAGCAGGCTTACACCAGACCAACAAAGATCTAAAATACCAAAGTTTGAAACTTTTAAAAACAATCCTGAAGATGACACCACACTTAGTCACAATTACATATTAACTGTTTTTGAGAGTAAATCTGGAACCATTTGGGTTGGTACTTTTGGTGGCGGGTTAAACAAACTTATTGTAAATAAAGACAAAACAATACGTTTTAAACGTTACACAGAAAAAGATGGTTTACCTAACAATGTTATTAAAGGTATTTTAGATGATAACCAAGGTAATTTATGGATGTCTACCAACAACGGATTATCTAAATTTAACCCTACCTCTGAAACTTTTCAGAATTATGATGTTAATGATGGGCTACAAAGTAACGAGTTTAGTGAACTTACAGCTTTAAAAACCAAGGAAGGAAAATTATTTTTTGGTGGTGTAAACGGGTTTACTGCTTTTTTTCCTGAAGAAATAATTAGCAACAAAATTAAGCCAGAAACGGTACTTACTAACTTTTCTATTTTTAATAAACCTGTTGCCATTGGTGAACAAATAAACGGAAGAGTTATTTTAAACAAGTCTATAAATTTTATAAATAAAATTAAGCTAAAATATAGCGAAAACAGTTTTTCTTTTGAGTTTGCTGCTTTACACTATGCTGCATCCAGAAAAAATAAATATGCCTATAAATTAGAAGGTTTTGATAAAGATTGGATTTACACAACATCAAAAAACAGATTTGCAACCTATACCAACTTAGAACCTGGCTCTTATGTACTTAAAATTAAAGCCTCTAATAACGATAACATTTGGGATGAAACACCTATTGAATTAAAAATAGATGTTACGCCACCTTGGTGGAGAACAAACATTGCCAAAGCTTTATATGTGTTACTTGCAATTGCTCTACTACTTGCTTTTAGAAGGTTTACTATAATTAGATCTGCAGAAAAACACCAGTTAGAGTTAGAACATTTAGAAAAAGAAAAACACGAAGAAATACACCGATTAAAGTTAGAGTTTTTTACCAACATCTCTCATGAGTTTAGAACTCCATTAACACTTATAAAAGGACCCTTAGATTTTTTACTGAAAAAGGCAGATACCATTAGCCCAAAAGAAGCAAAAGACCAATATGTATTAATGCGTAAAAACACAGATTACTTATTGCGTTTGGTAAATCAATTATTAGATTTTAGAAAAATGGATCACGGAAAAATGAGCCTTAATCTAAGTAAAAATAATATTGTAGAATTTTTAAAAGATGTTGGTGAACCATTTCAGTTTTTAAGTAGAAAAAAGAATATTAATTTTGAAATTAATGTTTCTAAAGAATCTATTTTAAGTTGGTTTGATCCTGATGCGGTAGAAAAAATTATAAATAACTTATTGTCTAATGCATTTAAATTTACTCCAGAAAATGGGCAAATTAAGTTAGATATTTTTAATGGTAAAGATTTTAAAAAACCAGATGATATTGAACTTAATATAAACCAAGATAAATATATTGTTATACAAGTAAAAGATTCTGGACCTGGAATTCCTGCACACAGATTGCAACATATTTTTGAACGTTTTTACACAGAAATTGGATTAACAACTCATGTAAACACTAAAGGTACAGGCATAGGCTTATCTTTTACAAAAAACTTGGTAGAACTACACCAAGGTATTATTAAAGTGAAAAGCGATTCTGAAAACGGATCTACTTTTTATGTTTGGTTACCAAAAGATAAAGAAACCTATGAAGAAAAGAAAGAGCTTAACTTTCATGAGGTTTTTGAAGATAATACATTTATTAGCAAGGTAGATGCAGAGTCGCACGCCATAAGCTTTATGGATGATATTATAGACCAGAATATGACACGGTCAAGATCTAAATTACCAATGCTTTTAATTATTGATGACAACCCAGATATAAGATCATTTATTAAAAAAGGACTAGGTGAAAGCTACTATATTTATGAAGCTGAAAACGGACAAAAAGGATTAGAACTTGCCAAAAAGTTTATTCCTAATATTGTGATAACAGATTTAGTTATGCCTGTTATGGATGGTATAGAATTTTGTAACCAAATAAAATCTACACAAGAAACCAGTCATATTCCTGTTGTAATGTTAACCGCAAAAACGTCTCAAGAAAAAGAAATTGAAGGCCTAAAAACTGGCGCAGATGCTTACATTAGAAAACCTTTTGACTTAGAATTATTAGAGATTAAACTCTCTAATATTTTAAATGACAGAGAAAAATTAAGGAAAAAATTTAATAGAGAAATTACACTACAGCCTAATGAAGTTACAGTTACGTCTTCTGATGAAACTTTTTTACAAAACGCCATAGAAATTGTAGAAAAGCATATGATGAACTCAGAGTTTAGTGTAGAAATGTTAGTTAAAGAAATGAATATGAGTAGAAGTAACTTGTATTTAAAAATTAAAGAACTAACAGGACTCTCCTCTAGTGAATTTATAAGAAACATTAGATTAAAAAGAGCTGTACAGCTTTTTGAAAAGAGCGATTTATCTGTAAAAGAAATTATGTATATGACTGGTTTTAATACGGCATCATATTTTTCTAAATGTTTTAAAAAACAGTTTGGTGTTGTACCTAGCAAATACATTAGAATTAATAGTGAGGACACCACAGATAAGGAATAGCTTTTAATAAAAAACATATGTTTTATTATTAAAACCATCTGTATACTACTTTTAAAGCTGCAAATCTCAACTTTGTTACATAGGAGTTAATTTTATTATTGTGCGTACAACTTTAGTGCGCACAATAATTTTATGGTAAAATATGTAGTTATGAAGATTTATACAGCTATTTTAATACTAGTACTTACACTTAGTGCTTGTGGTAAAAAAAGCAATCCAAAGTCAAAAAAACAACAACCTAATATTGTTTTTATTTTTACAGATGACCAAACCTATACTGCCATTAATGCTTTAGGAAATTCTGAAATTAAGACTCCAAATATGGATGCTCTTGTACAGCAAGGAACCACATTTACCAACGCGTACAATATGGGGTCATGGAGCGGTGCAGTTTGCGCTGCATCTAGAGCAATGCTTATTTCTGGCAGAACCGTATGGAGAGCTAATAATTTTAAACAAAACTGGAAAAAACAAGATTCTATTGATAAAACTTGGGCTAAATTATTAGAAAACAGTGGTTATGATACGTATATGACTGGTAAATGGCACGTAGACGCTCCTGCTACAAAAGTATTTAAATATACTGCCAACATAAGACCTGGTATGCCAAGAGATGCTTGGGACCACGCAACAATGGTTGCAAAGTTCGATTCTCTTTACAAAACTAAAAATCCAGATTCTAAAACAATTATGCCTAATGGCTATAACAGACCAAAAACTACTACAGATACTACTTGGTTACCAACAGATATTACTAAAGGTGGTTACTGGAAAGGCGGAAAACACTGGAGTGAAGTTTTAAAAGACGATGCCATAACCTTTATAAATACAGCAAAACAAAAAGAAAAACCTTTTTTTATGTACTTGGCTTTTAATGCTCCGCATGATCCTAGGCAGGCTCCAAAAGCTTACCAGGCTATGTACAATGTAAATAACATTACTATTCCAAAAAGCTTTTTACCAGAGTATCCATACAGGCACAATATTGCTAATGGTGATAATTTACGAGACGAAGCCTTAGCTCCTTTTCCTAGAACAGAGCTTGCCATAAAAACTCATATAAAAGAGTATTATGCTAGTATAACACACTTAGATGCTCAAATAGGAGATATACTAACAGCATTAAAAAACTCTGGAAAAATAAACAATACGTATATTATTTTTACCTCAGATCATGGCTTAGCTATGGGAAAACACGGTTTACTTGGTAAACAAAATTTATTTGACCACAGTATTAGACCTCCAATGATAATTGTTGGTCCAGATATCCCCAAAAACAAAAAGAATACTGCAGATGTATACTTACAAGATGCTATGGCAACCTCGTTAGAAATTGCAGGTATACAAAAACCTAATTACATTGAGTTTAATAGCTTTTTACAGCTAGCAAAACAAAATAATACAAAAAGCAAATACAAAAGTATTTACGGTGCGTATTTAGATGTACAAAGAATGATTAGAAAAGATGGCTACAAGCTTCTTGTATACCCTAAAATTAAAAAAGTACTACTGTTTAATCTACAAACAGATCCTGAAGAAATGAATAATATTGCTAACCTACCGGAAGAGCAAAACAGGGTATTACAGTTATTTAATGAACTACAAAAGCTTCAAAAAACAATGAATGACCCGTTAGATATTTCTACGTCTAAACCTCAACTTAAATCAAACTAAAAAATAAACCATATGCAAACATATAAATTAACTGCTTTACTACTTTTTCTGATGTTTTTTTCTTCTTGTCAAGAAAAGGAAATAGAAGTTTTAGCAGACCAAGATTTTAATAAAAACTGGTTATTTATAAAAGATAGTATTCCTAATGCAGAAGCCATAACTATTGATGATAGCAATTGGAGAAAAGTAAACGTACCACATGATTGGGCTATAGAAGGTCCGTTTAGTGATAAAAATAATGCACGTAACGGTGGTTTACCTATAGACGGTATTGCCTGGTACAGAAAACATTTTACTGTAGACGCTAAAAACAAAAACAAACAAATTTCTATAGAGTTTGATGGTGTTATGGATAACTCCAAAGTTTATATTAACGGCAATTTTGTAGGAGAACGCCATTACGGTTACAGTGGGTTTGAGTACGATTTAACTCCGTTTATAAAATTTGGAGAAAACAATGTTATTGCCGTACAATTGGCTCCAGAAATTTTATCTGAAAGATGGTATCCTGGCGCTGGTATTTACCGCAAAGTTCGTTTAAAGTTAAACGAACCAATACATATTCCGCAATGGGGAACATACATTACTACACCTAAAGTAGCTAGTAATAAAGCCGTTGTTAGCGTAGAAACTAAACTGAAAAATACCCTAAATACAACTGAAAACATTGTACTAGAAACTACCATTTTAGACATAAACAATACAACTGTTGCTGTTTCAAGCAACAAAATAGAACTAGCTAAAGCATCTGAACAAAAAGAGGTGCAAAAAATTACAGTTCCTAACCCTATTTTATGGGATATTGGCAAACCAAACTTATACACAGCTGTTAGTCGTGTTATAAAAGATAACAAGACAATAGATGAGTACACTACAGAATTTGGTATTAGAACTATTGAGTTTAAAAAAGAAGGCTTTTACTTAAACGGAAAAGCAGTAGAACTTAATGGTGTTTGTATGCACCATGATCTTGGCCCTTTGGGTGCTGCTGTAAATTATAGAGCTACGGAACGCCAAATGCAAATAATGCAACAAATGGGTGCAAATGCTCTACGTACTAGTCACAACCCACCTTCTACAGAAATGCTGCAGGTTTGCGATAGACTTGGCATTGTGGTTATTGATGAAGCTTTTGATGAATGGAAAGAGGCTAAAGTACCTAATGGTTACCATAAATATTTTGACAAATGGGCAGAGAAAGATTTGCGAGATATGATAAAAAGAGATCGCAACCACCCATCTGTAATTATGTGGAGTATTGGAAACGAAATTTTAGAACAAGGTAAAAAAGATGGCTGGAAAATAGCTAAAATGTTAAATGACATTTGTCATAATGAAGACAATACCAGACCTACAACTGCTGGTTTTAACTATTACCCTGCTTCATTTAAAAACAAATTAGCCTACCAAATAGATGTTGTTGGTGTAAACTACAAACCTGCTTATTATGCAGAAATTAGAGAACAAAACCCTGATATGATTTTTTATGGATCAGAAACATCTTCACAAACAAGTACTAGAGGTTACTATGAGTTTCCATTAAAAGAAAGAGTTAGTAAAGAAACTAATCAGGTTTCTAGTTATGATGTAAATATTGGTCCGTCATGGACATACCCTCCAGAAGTAGAATTTGAAGCACAAAAACAAAATCCACATTCGTTGGGAGAATTTATTTGGACTGGTTTTGATTATTTAGGAGAACCTACTCCTTATGGGGGAAGAGACAACTCTACTAACGGATATTGGAATGATGATTGGCCATCCCACGCATCATATTTTGCACCTGTAGATTTAGTAGGTTTTCCTAAAGACAGGTTTTATTTGTACCAAAGCCAATGGACCACAGAGCCAATGGTACACGTATTACCACATTGGAATTGGGAAGGTAAAGAAGGCCAAAACATACCTGTATACTCGTATACAAATTGTGATGAAGTAGAACTTTTTGTAAACGGTAAATCTTATGGCAAAAAAATAAAAGGAAAAGATACTACTACCATTTTTGCAGAATACAATGGTTTTAAAGGTGGCACTATTGACTCTAAATACAGACTTTCATGGAATGTACCTTACCAACCTGGAAGCTTAAAAGTTGTTGGGTATAAAAATGGAAAACCTGTAGCTACTAAAGAAATTAAAACAGCAGGCAAATCTTATAAAATAAAATTAATAGCAGACAGAACTACTATTAATGCTAGTGGAGAAGATTTATCATTTATTACAGTTAGGGTTGAAGACAAAGACGGTAACTTATGTCCTAAAGCAAATCATCTAATTAATTTTAAAGTATCTGGTAATGGTAATTTAGAAGCTGTTGGCAATGGCAACTCTGCCTCATTAGAGTCTTTTCAGGCAAATTATATTACATCGTTTTACGGTAAAAGTTTAGCCATTTTAAAAGCTACAGAAAATCCTGGTAAAATAACTCTAACAGCTACTGCAGATAACCTTACCTCTGCCACAATAACTATAAAAACTAAATAGGAATGAGTAGCCTTAAAAATTTAATACTTGCTTTTTGTTTTTTTTATTTTGCGCAACTAATAACTGCACAAAAACAACCCAATATTATTGTGGTATTAACAGATGACCAAGGTTGGGCAGATGTTGGTTTTAATGGTGCTACAGATATTCCTACACCAAATTTAGATAAAATAGCTTTTGAAGGTGTAATTTTTTCTAACGGATATGTTTCTCACCCTTATTGCAGTCCGTCTAGGGCTGGATTACTTACCGGAAGGTATCAGGCGCGTTTTGGGCACGACTGTAATATGCCTTATGAAGGAGAAAATGATGCCACAATTGGTACACCTTTATCAGAAAAACTAATATCTGAAGCATTAAAAGAACAAGGATACAGAACAAGTGCAATTGGCAAATGGCATATAGGAGATCATCCTAATCTGCACCCACCTGCACAAGGTTTTGACCATTGGTTTGGTTTTCCTGGCGGAAGTATGAACTATTGGGGAAAAGCAACAAGCAAAATTCAGACTATTTACCGCAACACAAAGCCAGTTGCAGAGGAAGAACTAACCTACTTAACTGATGATTTTACCAATGAAGCTATCAATTTTATCAACAAAAAAGATAAAAACCCATTTTTTATTTACTTGGCCTATAACGCACCACACGCACCAGACCACGCTACAAAAAAATATATAGAGCAAACCAAACATATAGAGTATGCTGGCAGAAGTGTTTATGCTGCTATGGTAAATGCTGTAGATGCTAATATTGGTAAAATAGATTCTACTCTTGTTGCTAATGGTATTAAAGACAATACTATTTTAGTTTTTTTAAGTGATAATGGCGGAAGAATACAACACGCAGATAACAGACCTTACAGAGGACACAAAGGAATGTTATTTGAAGGCGGAATAAAAGTACCTTTTTTTATCTCATGGCCAAGCAAAATAAAAGAAGATAGTAAGTATACAAAACCTATATCATCATTAGATTTATTTCCTACACTTTTAAATGCTGCTGGTGGTAATGCTGCTATAGAAAAACAATTAGATGGTGTAGATTTAATGCCTTATTTACTGAATAAAAATAAAGGTACACCGCACAAGACCCTATTTTGGAGATCTTCTGGTAATTTTGAATATGCTGTTAGAAAAGACAAGTAC
Source organism: Cellulophaga sp. RHA_52 (assembly GCF_007827205.1). Lineage (NCBI taxonomy): Bacteria > Pseudomonadati > Bacteroidota > Flavobacteriia > Flavobacteriales > Flavobacteriaceae > Cellulophaga > Cellulophaga sp. RHA_52. The sequence continues at coordinate 1,906,569 of NZ_VIRZ01000001.1, read as the reverse complement.
AAATTGTATAAAAGTGCCTATAAAAATAAAACCTTACTTTTTAATATTGAAGAAGATAACTTAGAACGATATGATATTGCTGCCCAACACCCAGAAATATGTATAGATTTAGAAAAGTCTTATGCCAACTGGGATGTAAAAAACAAGACTCCTGGTTGGTTAGATCCGCACGCAGAAAATGTAGTTAAAGAGGATAAAAGATGGAGAAAAACACGAGAAAAATCATTAAAAAAGTAATATTTTAGCCACAAAACCAATTCAATGATACATTTACTTAAAAACAAAAAAAGATATATTTACGTTTCGCTGGCAATTGCAACTAGTATTTTTATAAGCAGCTGTAAAGAAACTAAAAAAGAGGCAGACAATTCTGCTAAAAATAAAACAACAATGGAAACCGCCAAACCAAATATTGTTGTTATTTATATGGACGATTTAGGTTACGGAGATATTAGTGCTAATGGTGCTACAGAAATAACTACTCCTAATATAGACAAACTTGCAAATGAAGGCGTTAGGTTTACCAATGGTTATGCAACATCTGCAACCTGTACGCCTAGTAGATATGGCTTACTAACTGGTGTGTACCCTTGGCGTAATAAAGATGCGGCAATTTTACCTGGTACTGCACCACTTATAATTAATACAGAGCAAACTACCATTCCTAAAATGCTTAAAAAACAAGGATACGCTACTGGTGTTGTTGGTAAATGGCATTTAGGACTTGGACAAGGAAATGTGAATTGGAATGAACGTGTTTCTCCTGGTCCTAATGAAGTTGGTTTTGATTACTCTTACATTATGGCAGCAACACAAGATCGTGTACCAACAGTTTATATAAAAAACGGACACGTAGATGGTTTAGACCCAAAAGATCCTATAGAAGTAGATTATTCTAAAAATTATGACAACCAACCAACAGGCAAAAACAATCCGGAATTGTTAAGTATGAAATGGCATCATGGACATAATAATAGCATTGTAAATGGTATTCCTAGAATTGGTTTTATGAAAGGTGGTGAAACTGCCAAATGGAGTGATGTAGATATGGCAGATCATTTTTTAAAAGAAGCTAAGTCATATGTTACAGAGCATAAAAATGAGCCTTTCTTTTTATACTACGCTCTACAACAGCCACACGTACCCCGTACACCACACCCACGCTTTGTAGGCAAATCTGGAATGGGTCCTAGAGGTGATGTAATTTTAGAAGCAGATTGGATAATTGGCGAGTTTATAAAAACATTAGAAGAAGAAAAACTATTAGAAAATACTTTAATTGTATTTACCAGTGATAATGGTCCTGTTTTAAATGATGGTTATTTTGATGATGCTGTAGAAAAATTAGGAAAACATACACCTACAGGTGGTTTAAGAGGTGGCAAATACAGTTTGTTTGATGCTGGTACGCGTGTACCATTTATAACTTATTGGAAAGGAAAAATAAAGCCTGCTGTATCTAATGCTTTGGTTTGCCAATTAGATTTACTTAGTTCGCTTGCTAAACTTACAGGTAGTAATACAACTACTAATGATAGCGAGCAATTATTAGATGCATTTTTAGGAAAGTCTAACAACGGAAGAAAGCATTTAATTTTAGAAGCCAACAAAAAAACGGCATTAAGGAGTGGTGACTGGGCTTTAATTCCGCCCTATAAAGGTAAAGCTATAAATACACAAGTAAATATAGAATTGGGTATAGCTAATGAGTATCAACTTTATAACTTAAAAGAAGATAAACAGCAACAAAACAACTTGGCAGATACAAATGCTAAAAAACTATCTGAACTTGTTTCTATATATACACAATTAAGAGGTGAAACTACTGAAGAAACTGGAGAATTAGAACTTAAATAAATTTAGTTACCCTAAACAACTAAAAGGCCTTGAAAACTATTTTTCAAGGCTTTTTTTTATACTAATACATTACTTTTTAATGTTAACAATGTCTTTAAAATGTGCAATAAACCATATGTTCTATTTTTCAATACATATCTAATTACCTATTGAGCTAAGAATAAATAATTTTAATTTCTCATAAACCAAACACTTTACAATGAAAATAAAATTAGCACTCTTAAGCTTATTTATTACTGCAATTTCTTATGCACAAAGTAATAATTTACCAGAAGGATTTACAGCTGGTGACAGAACCAAAACAAACTTAAATTTTAACTGGAAATTTCATTTAGGAGATTTACCAAACGCACCAACTGCTATTGACTTTGATGACAACAATTGGGAAAACGTTTCTGTACCCCATACACCACAATTGGTATCTTATGAGTTAGATAGCGTAAAAGAAACTTGGGTACAAGAAAAGTATTTGCGTGACATTAGTTGGTATCGAAAAAAACTTACTATTGATGCCAATGCTACAGGAAAAATATTTTTAGAGTTTGAAGCCATACACAATGCTACAGAGCTTTGGGTAAATGGTAAAAAAGTTGGCAACTATGCTGTAAATGGTTATGTTCCTTTTTATTTTGATATTACTGACTTTGTAAACTTGGGCAAAGAAAATACTATTGCTGTTAAGGCAGATAATAGTTTTAGTCAGGTAATAGCTCCTGACCCACACAGAACAGATTATGTAAAGTTTGGTGGCTTGTATAGAGATGTTTATTTGGTAACAACCAATAAGTTACACGTTAACTACAACTGGGAAGATTTTAATGCTGGCGTACATATTACCACACCAACAGTAAACAAGCATAACGGAACGGCTACCATAAAAACTACCGTAAAAAACGAAAACGATACAGCCAAAAACACCAAGATTATTACCAAGATTGTTAATAAAGATGGTGTGGTTGTAAAAAAAATTACTTCTACCAAAACAATAGCGCCTAATGCTGTATATACTTTTAGACAATCTGCAACTATAGAAGACAATTACCATTTATGGTCTCCAGATTCTCCCTATTTGTACAGAGCTAACTCTGTTATTTATGATGAAAATAATGCGGTAGATTTTGTAGAGAACAAATTTGGTTTTAGAAAATTTAGCCTAGAAAAAGGTAAAGGGTTTGTTTTAAATGGCGAGCCGTTATTTTTAGTTGGTGCTAACCGTCATCAAAACTACCCAAATGTAGGTGATGCCGTTCCTAATTCTTTTCATTACAATGAAGCACTACAATATAAAAAAGCGGGGATGAACATTATTAGAACATCACATTATACACAAGATGATGCTTTTTTACAAGCTTGTGATGAGTTAGGTATTTTGGTTTATGAGGAACCTAGTACTTGGATTTTATGGGGTGATGATGCTTGGTTTTCTAATTTAGAAGCTGCTACAAGAACTATGATACGTAACCACAGAAACCACCCTTCTATTATTGTTTGGGGTGCAGGAATAAACCACAGAGGTCCAGTGCCAAGAATGCAAACTGTTGCTAAAGAAGAAGATCCGTTTAGGCTAACAGCATCTGCATCTAGTCCGTGGAACGGAGTAAAAAATGAAGGTGTTACAGATGTACACGCAACTATGGATTACCGTAGAACAGAATTTCCTGAGAGTGCTTTTACTATGGTTATGGAGCACGGTAGTACGCCAGATTCCGAGGTAAATCAGTTTCATATTTCTAGGTACAAAGGCAATAAAAACAATTTTGCAGCCATAACTTGGTTGGGTGCAGATTACAATCATTTACAACCAGATGTAAATGACGAGCAATGGAAAAGAGATTTTATGACTACATACGGAGTATTATCTGCTTTTAGAGTACCAAAACCGGTGTACTACTGGTATCAATCTGAATTGGTAAAAAAACCAATGGTACATATTGCAGATGAAACGGCTTCTAAAAACGGAAAAGTTAGAGTTTTTAGTAATTGCCAAGAGGTAGCGCTTTATCACAATGGTAAACTTATTGCAAGGCAAGTTCCAGATAATAGTCTAACCAAACTAAACCTAAACCACCCTTCATTTACATTTAAATTTAACTGGACAAATGGTACTTTAAAAGCTATAGGTTATACAAATGGAGAAAAAATAACCGAATTTACAAGGCATAAAGAAGAGAGTCCGTATAGTTTAAAACTAGATTTAAATATTACAAACCAACCTTTTTATGCAGGCGGATCTGATATAAGACTGGTACACGCATCTATTTTAGATAAAAATGGCGAGGTAGTTACTAACACAAAGCAACGCGTAGAGTTTTTTGTATCTGGTGCAGGAGAATTAATAGACAATGGTAAAATAGATGCTAACCCTGCACGCTCTTTTAACGGTGTTGCATCAATTTACATAAAAGGAAAAAATACTCCAGGTAAAATTACAATTACAGCTAAAGCTAAAGGCTTAAAATCTGCTAAAACAAGTATTACAACATCAGCCTATAATACAAATGAAATTGTAAATAATGCTACTCCTATTTACGATTTTCCTGTAACCAGTGTAGACATTGGAGGCAACAAACAATTGGTACAATTTGATTGGGAAGAATGGACCGGTAACAGCAATGCCAACTTAACTTACAACTTAAAGGATTTTAATGCTACTATAGCAGTTAGTGCTACAGACAACATTAAATGGTTAGGAGATACCGCAATGTTAGGAGATTTAAGCTTTGTAGGTACAGATGGTTTATATTCTGAAAAAGGAAATTTAAGTCTTAGCATAAATAATTTAAAAGCAGGTAATTATGAAATAGAAACATTTCACCATACCAGAAGAGGCAACGTTAAAATGACCAACGAAATTGAAGTACAAGTTGTAGATGTTAATGGTGCTTTTTCAAGAAAATCTGATGATCATATAGTAGATTATTACCAGAATGATAATACAGGAGAACGTAAACCTTTATCTATAACATCTAAGTTTTCTGCAGACGGTAAAAGTACAATAACCATCAACTTTAAAAATTTAAACAATGTAGGTGATATGTGGCTAAACGGCTTTGTATTAAAACAAGTAAAATAATGCATTTTACCAACACCTAATTAACCAACCAATAAACCAAAAAACAATGAAAATAACACTAAAAAAACACTTGTTTTGGCTGTTTTTACTATGTTTTACTAGCATAACAGCACAAGAGCAAAATGAAAAAGTAATTTTTATTAAAGAACCAAATACTACTTTGCAAGCTAATACAACATATGAGTTTACTATTGGTTATGTTGCTTTAACTGATAGTGATTTAAGTGTTGAACTTAGTGGTGGACCCACTAAATTTTATGCTGGCAGCAAGGTGAAAGTAAAAAAAGGTCAGGGTATAAAAAAGTTAACTATTACCACTAATAAAAAACCAACTAACGGCAAAGGCTATAAACTTGTTTTAAGTTTAAGAGATGTAAATGGCAATTGGAAAACTACACGTACAGGGCAGGTTATTAGTAACATAGAAATGGTTAAACAAGCTGTTTCATTTTCTAACAATGTAACGTTTTCTCCACTTTTGGCTACTAATATTGCTAGTAACCCAAAATACAATGTGCCAGTAAGTTACATTACAAAAGAACCAATATTTATACAAGCTGCAATTTGGGAGGGTGGTAAATGGTTAGCATCATCAGACCGTATAAAGGTATCTGCTGGTAAGGGAGATAAACAGTTAACTATAAATTACAATACACCTTTAGAGGGAAAAAATTACAAGTACTCTGTTTCTTTTGGTAGTCAAGAAGATTTTAGTAATAAAACGTATGTAAGTAAAGAAATATCTGGTCTAAAAATTACCAAACCTCAAAAACAACTTACCATAGTAGAGATTAATGATAAAAGCATTCAGGTATCTTTAAACAAAACAGCTAAAGTTTTAACCTTACCAAGTGCAACTGCATTTAAATACATAAAAATAATAACATTAAAAGGAGAAACGGTTTTAGAGGTAAAAGATAGCAAGTCTGTAGCTCTTAACAACTTGCCTAAAGGTGGATATTTTGCTATTACAAGCGACAATAATTATTACAAATTTGCAAAATTTTAAACATATGAAAAATAAAATTTTAACGCTTATAAGTATTACACTTTGCTCATTCTGTTTTTCTCAGAACAATAGTGTACAAATAGATTTTACCACTCAAAAGTTTATTGGAGATAAAAGTGAATTAAGCCGAGAAAAATACTTTGCAATGCACGCTTCATACAATGACGGTGCTTTGGCAGACGACCCCAATTATTTATTTAACGATTTAGGTATTAAATTTGGAAGAACATTTGCTGGACCAGGGCCTTTTTCTAAATATAAAAAAGGAGATTTATCTGTAAATAATGCTACTAAATTAGCCTTAGCAAATGCACAGAGGTTTAAAAAAGCACCTTTATTTGCTACACAAAAAACAACAGATTTAATTATTACAAACCACCCTAGAGATGCTTATAAACTAGGAATGGATTTTGAAAAAGCTGCTACTTTTAACGTAGCATATATTAAAAAAGCATACCCTGTAATGCCTAAATATTATGAGGTTATGAATGAGCCTTTTGTACACGCAAAAGATTTTGTAGATAGTTATGATAAGACTCCTAAAGTAATTTCAGAAATGTCTGAATTTCATAAAATAGTAGCAGATAAAGTACACGCAGAAATTCCTAATATTATGGTTGGTGGTTATAGTGCTGCTTGGCCAGAATATGACAAAAATAACTTTGCTATTTGGAACACCAGAATGAAGGTTTTTATGGATACCGCTGGAGAAAGTATGCAATTTTTTGCTACCCATATTTATGATGGCAGAAATGTAGAAGGCGACTTTAATTATAGGTCTGGTAGTAATTCTGAAGCTATTTTAGATTTAATTGAGTCTTATAGTTACCAAAAATGGGGTGTTGTAAAACCTCATCTTATATCGGAGTATGGTTACACTGCAAAAGGTTTACAAGGACAACCTTATTCTGCTGCACTAAATGGTATTTGTTTAACATCATACAATAACATATTAATGTCTTTGTTAGACAAACCAGACAGGTTGCTAAAAGCTGTACCATTTATTACTGGCAAAGCAACGTGGTTTTATAAAGATAGTAGAAACCCAGATGGTCACCCTTACCCTTGGGTATTACTACGCAAAGGAAAAAATGGAGCGTACAAATACACGCATCTAAGAAAATTTTGGCAGCTTTGGAAAGGTGTACAAGGCAAACGTATTTATGCAACATCTAACAATCCAGACATACAAGTACACGCATTTGCTAATAAAAACAAAGGGTATGTTGCTTTAAACAATTTAGCTGGTGATGCACAAACTATTAATATAGACTACCTAAACACTAGCAACCAATTGGTAAACAACTTAACTATAAAAAGGTCTTACAATAATAAAAATGGTATTCCTAAGCTTGTTTTTTTTACCAATGAAAAAGCTGTAAAAGAACTAACTTTAAAACCTGGAGAAACTATTATTTTAGATTATGACCTAGCAGATTATACGTTTTCTAATGTTATAAAAGAAAACAACTATTATGCAAAAACTTGCTTACAAGAAATAAAAGCTAATGCTCCTATTACTTTTACTGTTAACAATGTAATTTCTACTAATAAAGGAAATGCTACTTTAAAAATGGGACTTGGTAGAGCTCATAATTTATCTAAAAAACCTATTGTTAAAATAAATGGTATTAAAGTCACTGTACCTAACAATTGGGCTGGGTATGACCAAGCCGGTAGAGAGCAATTTTTTGGTGTAATACCAATACCTTTAACTGTAAGTAATATTAAAAACGGAGTAAACACCGTAGAGCTAACTTTTCCTGATTCTGGAGGTTATGTAAGTTCTATTATTTTAAATACAGAAAACTTAAAAAAATAATTATGTTTAGGCACTACAAAACTTATTTTATAGGTGTTATATGTTTGGCGTTATTAGTTGGCTGTGAGTCTAAAAAACAAACTACAATAGCTAAAAAAAATACCAAACCAAATGTAATTTTAGTAATTACAGATGACCAAGGTTATGGAGATGTAGGCGCTCTAGGAAATACAGTTATAAAAACACCTAATATAGATAAGTTGTATTCTGAAAGTTACCACCTAACTAATTTTCATGTTAGTCCTACTTGCGCTCCTACCCGCGCCGCTTTAATGACGGGTAGGTACGCAAATAGTACAGGTGTTTGGCACACTGTTGGTGGTTGGTCTTTACTTAGAGAGCAAGAAAAAACTTTGGGTAATATGTTTGAAGAAGCAGGCTACTCTACAGCTGCCTTTGGCAAATGGCATTTGGGAGACAACTATCCGTTTAGACCGCAGGATAAAGGTTTTCATGAAACAGTAATGCACGGTGGTGGTGGTGTACAACAAACCCCAGATTATTGGAACAACACCTATTTTAACGACACCTATTTTCATAACGGAAAACCAGAAAAATACAATGGCTATTGCACAGACGTTTTTTTTACAGAAGCCATAAATTTTATTCAAAAAAGCAAAGACAAGCCCTTTTTCTGTTACATAGCACCTAATGCACCACACGGTCCTTACAATGTTCCTAAAGCGTATTACAATTTGTATAAGGATTTAAACGATACCATTTTAGCAGATACACAAAAGCGTTTTTATGGAATGATTACTAATATTGATGACAATTTTGGAAAGCTCAGAAAAAAACTTACGGAACTAAAAATAGCGGACAATACCATTTTAATTTTTATGACAGATAATGGCACATCTGCTGGTTATTATAATAAAAAAGGTAAAGTTACGGGCTACAACGCAGGTATGCGTGGAACCAAAGGTAGCCAATATGACGGCGGACATAGAGTGCCATTTTTTATACATTGGAAAGATGGTAAAATTAATACCGCTAAAGATATACATACACTTGCTGCACAAATAGATATTTTACCAACATTGGCTGAGTTATGCAACATAAAATTACCTAAAAACCATTTAGATATAGACGGACAAAGTTTGGTTGCAGTATTAAACGGAAAAGACTCTTTAAACAATAGACTTTTAATTACCGACTCTCAACGTGTTCAAAACCCAGAAAAATGGAAAAGCTCTGCTGTAATGCAAGGCAATTGGCGTTTAATTAACGGTAAAGAACTGTATGATATTAGCACAGATGTTGGGCAGCGAAACAATATTGCAGCTACCAATAAAGAAAAGGTAGCAGAAATGAGAAGCTTTTACAATAACTGGTGGACACAAGTATCTAAAGACTTTAATAAAGAAATTTACTTTAAAATAGGTTCTAGTAAAGAAAACCCTATTACACTAACTGCACATGATATACACGGCAAAGAAACTATGCAACCCTGGAACCAAATACAAATTAGGCAAGGTAAAATTGGTGCTGGTTACTGGAGTGTAAATATTTTAGAAGATGGTAATTACCAAGTTGCTTTAAGGAGGTATCCTATAGAGTCTAACTTACCTATTAACTCTACTACCCCAGCAATAACAACTTCAGAACTGGTAGGTTTAGAAAAAGATATTCCTGAGGGGAAAAGCTTAAATTATAGTAGAGCTTCTATACAGTTTAAGCATCAAATAGTTTCAGAAATTGATGTAAAAGAGAATGATTTATCAGCAAACTTCAATATCAATTTAAAAGCAGGTAAAACTAAATTATATGCAAATTTTATTTCTGATAAAGGAGAAAAGAACGTGGCTTACTACGTGTACATTAAAAAGTTATAAAATGAAAAAATTACTTTTTGTATTTCTAATATGCACTGCTTTTTGCAAAGCTCAAGATAAACCAAATATTGTATTTATACTTACAGATGACCAATCTTATGATTTGCTTGGTTGTACAGGAAATACAATTGTAAAAACTCCAAATATAGATAAACTAGCAGATAATGGTATATTATTTACTAATGCACACGTTACAAGTGCTATATGTACGCCAAGCAGAATTTCCATTTTATTGAGTCAGTATGAGCGTAAACACGGTGTAAATTTTAATTCTGGCACTAGTGTTTCTAATGCTGCTTGGCAAAACTCATATCCTGTTGTTATGCGTAATAATGGGTATTACACAGGCTGGATTGGCAAAAACCACGCTCCTATTGGCAAAGGTGGTTACCATAGCGGATTAATGGAAAAAAGCTTTGATTATTGGTATGCAGGACACGGACATTTAGGGTTTTACCCAAAAGACAATCACGCTATTTTTAATGATGCTATAGCTTTTACACAACCCGAAATTATTAATGAAGCAGTAAATGATTTTTTAGACCCTAATGCACGTAAACTAAAAGGTGCATTACACTTTTTAGAAAATAGACCAACAGACAAACCTTTTATGCTTTCTGTAAACTTTAATTTACCACACGGAGCAGGTACAAAATCTATGAAATTAAAAGATAGTGATGATGATATGTACAAAACCTTATACAGAGATATAGCTATTCCGTTACCTGATAATTATATTGCAAAAAAAGACATTACCACACCTAAATTACCTGCTAGTATATTGCATACAGAAGATAGGCAAACTGGTTACAATTATGTAGATACACCCGATACAATTAAAGAGCGTTACATAAGAGAGCTACAAGCAATGACTGGTATAGATAGACTTATTGGCAACCTACTACAAAAATTAAAAGCTCTTAAGTTAGATAAAAATACCATTATAATATTTACATCAGACCATGGGCTTTTTAGTGGGCAACAAGGTCTTGGCGGCAAAGCTCTTTGTTATGAGCAAACTACACACGTACCCATAATAGTGTACAACCCAAAAGCCAAAAAAAAACTAAAAGGGATTAAGAGTAATGCTTTAGTACAATCTATAGATATTGCCCCTACTATGCTTGCTATGGCAAGGATATCTATCCCAAATACCTATCAAGGAAAAAATATAAGTAGTCTTATTAATGGCTCTAAAACTGAGGTTAGAGAATATGTTTTTACAGAAAATTTATGGTCTACACATTTTGGAAATCCTAGATGCGAGTCTGTGCAAACAAAAAATTGGAAATACATTAGGTACTACAAAAACAACAATTTTTCTGCAGCTAAAGAAATAGCATATGCAAAAGAATTTAACATTCCTGTAAATGAAATGTTGTATAAAATGCATGATCCTGGTATTGCTGTATATAGAAATTATATAGAGGCTCCTTTACTAGGAGAACAACCAGTTTATGAAGAATTGTACAATTTAAAAGATGATGCTTCAGAGTTACATAATCTAATTCACAAGCCAGCTTATAAATCAATTTTAGACAACCTTAAAAAACAGTGGAAAATAGAAATAACTGCCGCTAGAGGCACAAAAAAGGCTGAAGTTTACAGGTATACAAATGACGCTTACCCAAATGCAAAACACTAACATTAACTAATAAAACACTATTAAACATTGGTAATTATGACTAAAACATTTAAAATTATATTCATCTTTTTAATGATTTCTATTTTGGCTTGTAGTAATTCTGATAATGATGAAGCTGATGTAACTACTAATGAAGAAGAAATTAAAAATCAGGAAGAAGAAAATGAAGTAGACTCCACTAAACCTACTTTTTTAGAAAATGAAGATCCTAAACCATCTGAAAAAAAATGGGTTAAAGTAGAAGAACTTTCTGATGAATTTGATGGTGATGAATTAGACACAAACAAATGGAACCCTACTCCAAAATTTATTTGGAATGGTCAAGACAGAGGATGGTACGGATCTAGCAGATCACTTTTTGAAGCAGATAACGTAAGTACAGGTAATGGTTTTTTAAGAATAGAAGGTGAAAAGTTTAATAGCCCCAAATATTCTCCTAAAGACAATACCAGTGAGGCTCCGCAACGTAGATATGGTGGAGCTTATGTGTACGGAAAAACTTTAGCCGAGCCTGGTTACTACATAGAAGCCCGTATGAAAGCAAGTAAAACAGCTATGTCTGCTGCTTTTTGGCTTAAGTCTGAGACAAAACCTTGTACCGATAATTTTAACGATGGTGAAAACCTAGAAATTGATATACAGGAATGTGTGGGCATATTTACAGGAGAATTAGGTGATGAATGGACTAATGATGACTGGGCGGTAAATTCTGAATGGGATAAAATTTTTCATTACAACACGCACAGACACAATAGCCCTTGTAACAATATTGGAGAAAGACAAACTAAAGGAGGTAAAACAAATTTTGATAAAAAAAATGCTGATGAATTTCATATTTATGCAGCATATTGGCATGCAGATGGTAGTAAAATTGACTTTTATATTGATGGTGCCCTAGAAAAATCTGTTACCCCAGTAATTCCTTTTAAAGGAGCTCTACGCTTAATTATGTCTAGTAATTTTTATGATTGGATTGAGGAAATAAATGCAAAAGAAATGGGATTTGAAAATCCTTTAGAAGAAAGATATACAAGGTTTGATTGGGTAAGGGTATGGAAGCTTGAAGAGCTATAAAATTTAAACTATTATAGAAGCTTCTTCTTTTAAAAATAAAACTAGTTTGTGATTTAATAAAAAACTCTAAAAAAAATATCATAAACTATAAAAACGGTACTGTTTAGTTAAAATCTAGTTGCCTTAACACATATCAGTTAAAACTAAAAATCATTTATGGTAGTATTATAGTAGTTTATTTCTCTTAAATATTTAATAGGTTACTATTTTTATTTTTAAACTATAAATAAAAATGAAACATTTTTTTTTGCTTTTTTATATAAGCTTTAGCGTATCTGTATTTGCTAATGATTATAATATTATGGATTACGGTGCCAAAGCTAATGGCAAAACCTTAGACACAAAAGCCGTACAAAAAACAATTGATTTATGCTCTAAACAGGGTGGAGGAAAAGTTGTAATTCCTGCTGGAAAAACTGTACTTATTGGCACTATATATTTAAAAGATAATGTAACACTTTATCTAGAAAATGGCTCTATTCTTTTAGGCAGTCCTGATTACAAAGACTACGCAACAAATACACATAAAAACACCTATAAAAATGAACCTCATATGGATAGGTGTTTAATTTTTGCAAAAGAAGCAAACTCCTTTTCTATAGAAGGTAACGGCACAATTAATGGCAATGGGTTTCCTAAGAATTTCACAAAAGCTAAAGGAGGTAGACCAATGATGTTGCGCTTTCTTAATTGTAATAATATTAAAATTAAAAATGTTACCCTTATAAATTCTGCTTCTTGGACTTCTGCTTGGTTATATTGTAATGAAATTGTTGTAGACGGTATTAAAATTATAAGTAGAGTTAACCAAAACGGAGATGGTTTAGATTTTGATGGTTGTACTAACGTACGTGTTTCTAATTCTTCTTTTAATACTAGTGACGACTCTATTTGCTTGCAAACATCTAGACCAGATAAGCCTTGTAAAAACATTGTAATTAACAATTGTGTATTTACCAGCAAATGGGCAGCTATGCGTATTGGACTAGCTTCTAGGGGAGATTTTGAATCCGTTACTGTAAGCAACTCTACATTTCATGATATACAAGATTCCGGACTAAAAATACAAATGAATGAAGGTGGTGAAATGAAAAATATGATTTTTTCTAACATTGTTATGAAAAACGTTCCTAGACCAATTTTTATGACTTTTTGCCAACAAAGAGCAGGTGTAGACTCGCCTTTAAAAATGCTTCCTATGAAAGCTATGCACTCTTTCGCTTTTAATAATATTGTTATAGATAACAGAGAACTAGACAAAAATTCTGTTATTTTTTTAACTGGTATGCCTAAAAACTACATAACAGACATACAGCTAAATAATATACAAATGACGGTTTCTGGTGGTGGAAATACAACAGATGCTAACAAAAAAAATATAAAAGAATACACTTTAGAAACACTAGGTAATTGGTGGCCAGAATTTAGGCTGGTTGGTACATTACCCGCCTCTGGAATTTATGCCAGACATGTAAATGGTTTGTTTATTAATAACTTTTATTTAAATACTGTTTTAGATGATAAAAGACCTCCTATTGTTTTAAATGACGTTCTTAATTTTTATGGTAATTCTATTTTTTTAAACCGAAAGAAACTAACTGTTAACAACCATTAGTATGAAACATAAAACCTATATACTATTACTATTGCTATGTTTTTGCTCTTACGGTAAAGCACAACAACCTAATATTGTTTGGATTGTTTCTGAAGATAACTCTAAACACTATTTAAAGTTATTTAACAAGCACGGTGTAACCACTCCTAACATAGAAAAACTAGCTAAAAAAGGAATTACTTTTACCAATGCTTTTTCTAATGCTGCTGTTTGTAGTGCTGCAAGATCTAGTATTATTACAGGTGTTTACGGACCAAAATTGGCATCACACTACCACAGGTCCGAAAAAAAAATTGTGCTACCAAATACAGTAAAGATGTTTCCTGTGTATTTACAAAATGCAGGTTACTATACCGCCAATAATGCAAAAGAAGACTATAATATTGTAAAAAACAAAGACGTTTGGGACGATTCTTCTAGAAAAGCAAGCTGGAAAAACAGAGCTAATAATCAACCTTTTTTTTATGTACACAACTTAGGTACAACCCACGAAGGAAGTTTACATTTTTCTGAAGAAGAAATGAACTCTCACAAAACCAAAACTAATGTGCAATCTGTTTTTGTACAACCAAACCACCCAAATACAAAACTATTTAAGTACACCAATGCATTTTACCGAGACAAAATTATGGCAATGGATAAAGAGGTAGGTGCTGTTATTAATGCTTTAGAAAAAGACAAGCTGTTAAGCAATACCATTATTTTTTATTACGGAGACCACGGTGGTGTTTTGCCTAACAGTAAAGGGTATTTAAAAGAAACAGGATTACAGGTTCCTTTGGTTGTTTATATACCAGAAAAATATAAAAAAATGTCTCCTTTTACTATAGGTACTTCAACTAACACATTTGTTAGTTTTATAGATTTTAGTGCTACAGTTTTAAATTTAGCAGGTGTTACAATTCCTAAATCTATAGATGGTTCTGCTTTTTTGGGTGAATCAGTAAAACAAAAAACCATTAACAACAATTCTACTTTTGGTTACGCAGATAGGTTTGATGAAAAGTATGATATGGTTAGAAGCATTAGAGAAAATAACCTAAAGTACATTAGAAATTTTCAGCCTTTTAACATAGATGCTTTAATGAACAACTACAGGTACAAACAACTTGCCTACAAACAATGGAGCACGCTAAACCTACAAAACAAACTTAACCCTATACAGTCTAGTTTTTTTAAGCCCAAAATGGTAGAAGAATTGTATGATGTAAAAAAAGACCCTTATGAAACCAATAACTTGGCTAAAAATGCTGCTTACAAGCATAAAATAATAGCTTTTAGGCAAAAGATGAATACTTGGCAAAAAGCTATGCCAGATCTATCATTTTATCCAGAGCATATACTAGTGGAGCAAGCTTTTAAAAATCCGTTAGCTTATGGTAAAAAACATCAAAAAAAAATAAATAAGTACATTAAAATAGCCAATCTACAGCTTATACCATTTAAAGACGCTAAAACAAAACTTAAAAAACATTTACTATCTAAAGATAAAACAGCACGTTATTGGGCGTTGATAACAAGTACAAGTTTTGGTAGCAAAGCAACTAGTTTATCAGACCTAATTAAAAATATAATGCTTACAGATGCAGATATTGTAAATAAAATGAGAGCTGCAGAGTTTTTGGCTATAGCTGAAAAAAAAGATACTTCTAAGAATTTAATTCAGCTTTTATATCAATCTAAAAAACCAAAAGAAGCACTTTTAATACTTAATAGCATTGTACTACAAAAAGATTTTTACCAGAAATATACGTTTACTATTAACCAAAGTAAACTACATACTACTGTAAAAAATAATATGCTAATACAAGAGCGTTTAAAGTACTTACAAAACCAAATATAAAACCTTAAACTAACTAAAATGAAATCTATTTTACACGTAACTAAAAAAATTACACTACTTATTATTTTTATAAGTGTTGGACAATCTTTTGCTCAAAAAGCTCCGTTTTTTAAAGATGGACAAGATCCAAAACCTAACCATAAAAAATGGAAATTGGTAAAAAATATGTCTGATGAATTTAAAGGCAAAAAAGTAAATGAGAGTAAATGGCAAATATCTGGACAAGGATGGATTGGGCGTGCTCCAGGATTATTTTTGGCAGAAAATATTAAAGTTAAAGATGGTAGCTTACAAATTACAACCACTTTATTAGATAAGCCCGTTACTAAAAATGGTAAAGTGTACACCCATGGCGGTGGTTATGTTGGCTCTAGAAACGCAATGAAATACGGGTATTACGAGTGTAAAATGAAAGCCAACAAAACCTTTATGTCTTCTACCTTTTGGCTAATAAATGAATCTAGAGAACAAAATGGATGTAATAAAAGAGTTACAGAACTAGATATACAAGAAACTGTTGGGCAAATTGTTAATAAGGCAGAATGGATGAAGTATTTTGATGAATCTATGAACTCTAACACACATAGTAGAAATATTCCTGAAGGCTGTGATTTTGAAAAAGGCTCTGTTAAATCTAAAGGAAAACTTGATACTAAAACTTATGAAGATTTTCATGTGTATGGTGTTTGGTGGAAATCTAAAGATGAAATTTTGTTTTTTATGGATGGTAATTTTGTATCTAAAGTAAAACCTGCAGCAGACTTTAATATAGAAATGTATTTAAGAATGGTTGTAGAAACGTATAACTGGAATCCGGTTCCTGAAGATGGCGGAATGAACGGTTCTAAAGAAGAAAGAACTACTACTTATAACTGGGTAAGAACTTGGAAATTAATTGATACTAAATAATATGAAAAGACTAAAAATAACATTAATAATAAGTTGCCTTTTTTTAACGGCTAATACTGTTTCTGCACAAAATTTTCCGTTTGCATTACCTAAACAAAAACCTAACCAACCGTTAAGTGAGGCTATGCAACGTAATTATGATAACTATTTAGCGCCAAGACCAGAAGACAACGAGTTGTACTCCTTATTTAAATATACAAAATTAGAGGGGTTAGATTATAGCAATGGAGACGGAACTGTTAGCCGTAGAGATCCTTCTAAAATTATTTTTGAAAACGGGAAGTATTATGTTTGGTACACACACAGAAAAACCAAAACACCTCCTAAAGGTGCTAAACAGGCTACAGAGACTATACCTTCTGCAGATTGGGATTTATCTGAAATTTGGTATGCTACCAGTTTAGATGGGTTTAACTGGGAAGAGCAAGGTGTTGCAATACCTAGACCTCCTAAACCAGAATTGGGTCACAGATCTGTTAGTACTGCTGATATTTTAAAATGGAAAGGAAAGTACTATATGTACTACCAAGGTTTTAGTGAAGCCAGTGGTTTACGTGGTGATGATTGCCCTGTACTAATGTCTTATGCAGATTCTCCTGATGGGCCTTGGACAGCAACTAATAAAATTGTGATCCCTAACGGACCAAAAGGTGCGTGGGATCAGTTTTCTATACATGACCCATATCCTTTAGTGTATAAAGATAAAATTTACTTGTATTACAAATCTGATTTTGATGGAAAACCTGATTTGGTAAGAATGCAAGGTTTGGCTACTGCAGATTCTCCTTTTGGGCCTTTTACTAAAAATAAACTAAATCCAGTTTTAGCATCTGGTCATGAAACTACTATGTTCCCTTTTAAAGATGGAATTGCTGCTTTAACAATTAGAGATGGTAATGAGCACAACACCGTACAGTTTGCAAAAGATGGTGTTAATTTTAAGATTGCCTCTATAGTAGAAATGATGCCTACAGCAGCAGGACCTTATGTACCTGATGCCTTTACAAATACTAAAAATGGCACCGGAATTAGTTGGGGATTATCTCATTTTACAAATGCAACAACTTGGGATAAAAACCATGCTGTTTTAGTACGTTTTGACTGTGATTTGAGTACTGCTATTAACGATCCTGAAATGAAAAAACACCACGTTTATCACAGACCAGAGGTATATTTAAAACAAAGTTTAAGTAAAAAACAAAAAGAACGTATTACTGCAAGTAATAAAGAATTACAAAAGTCTAAATAAAAAATAACATCTTAAAAAAAGCCCAAACAGTTAAATTACTTGTTTGGGCTTTTTTATGGTATAAATATCTATTTAAATTTTAGTTTTCTCTCCTGAATCTCTGTACGTGTTGTAGGTTGTAAATAGGCTTTTTACTTTAGATGCAAACTCTGGTTTGTGTATTAAATTTTGCTTTTCATTTTCTGTAACATTATTATTTAAATTAAATAATGCTACTGGAGTTCTGGTACTATTAGTTTTATCTTTTTTATCAAAAGCTATAATTAATTTCCAACCGTCTTTAATAATAATTGCTTCTTTACCAGTACCAGATTGTGTAACTAAATAAGGGTGCACTTCTTTACTTTTGTTTTCTCCTGTAAAAATTGGCAATAAGTTGGCTGAATCATTAGCTTGGCCTTCTTCAATTTCTTGACTTGTAATTGCTGCCAAGGTTGCTAAAATATCTATAGTTAAAATTGGTATTTTAGATGTAGAGTTCTTCTTAATTTTTTCTGGCCACCAAGCAATAAAAGGTACTCTGTGTCCGCCCTCATAAGCTTGGTTTTTTCCTCCTCGGTAAATATCGTTGGATTTGTGACCAGATTGTATGCTTTTCCTTTTTAATAACCCCCCATTGTCTGATGTAAACAAAATTATAGTATTATCATAAACACCTTTCTTTTTCAATGCTGCTACCAGCATAGCCATTTGTACATCTAACTCTTTTACCATATCTAAATGTTTAGATGGTGTTTGGCCTGCTATTTTTTCACCATTTAGCCTTTTTGTAGGCGTGTGTGGCAAATGCACTGCTAAAGAACAGTAATACATAAAAAAAGGTTTGTTTGTATCTGCTTTAGCAATATAATCTACTGCTTTATTTACAAGTAAAGGTCCCATATTGTGCGGGTCCCAATTTGTATCTCCTAAGCCTTCATCTTTATCTAAAGTAACCCCTTTTTTGGTCATATTCTCTTGTGATATATAGCCAATTTCTGAGTTTTTTTCTAAAGGCATCCACTCTTGATTTTCATACACAACATAAGGTACATTTTGTATTCCTGCAGGGAAAGTTAAACTATAGTCAAAACCATTATCTAGTGGTCCTTTACCTACTATTTTACGTACATCTACGCCTAACTCTACTCTTTTTCTAGGAGACCTGTATATTTGCGTGTCACTACCTTTTTTAAAAAAATCCATTCCAAACCCCCATTTGCCTAAAAAAGCTGTTTGGTATCCTGCATTTTTCATAAGCTTACCAAGAGTTAATTGGTTTGGCTTAATTGGTGATGCCTCATAAGCTCCCCAAACACCCCAAGGAGCATAACTACGGTAGCAATTATTCCCTGTCATTACTGCATATCTAGATGGTGCACATAATGCCGCAGGAGAATGTGCATCTGTAAAAACCATTCCGTTTTTAGCTAAATTATCTATAGCTGGTGTTTTTAAAACCACATTGTTGCTATGCATTTTTCTGTAATAAGAAATATCTCCTACACCTATATCATCTGCTAAAACAACAATTACATTAGGCTGTTTTTGCGCAAAAATCTGTGTTGAAAAAACAACACATATCACAAATATGTACTTTTTAAACATTCTTATTATTTTAACATTAACCAATTTAGATTTACAATTTTATCGGCACCCCAAACAGATTTAAAAACAACTACAATATTTTGCATACCAGAAACCTTTTTTAAAAGATTTGTTTCTATGGTTTGCCAACTATTCCAGCCACCAGTATATTTTATAGGAAACTCTGCAATTAAATCTCCCTTAGGATTTCCCAAACGTACCTCCATAGAACCTATTCTTTGTCCGCTTGCTACGCGTGCAACTATTTTTTTAGCAGAACCACTTGCAAAATCTACATTATTAAACCTTACGTTACTCATCATTTTGGTATTTGTAACCATCCACCCAATAGGCTCATTACCACCTACAAAACTAGTTTTTGCTCCACTAATATCATTATACCTATCTACTTGTATTTTTTCTCCTATTGTTGGTGCTCCTATGCCTCTTAATGTTGGCTTTACACGGGCTATGCTACCATCTTCTTTAAATGTCATATAATCTGCACGCATAGATCTTAATTTATTGTAACCGCTAATTTCCCACCAGTGATAAAACAATATCCATTTTCCTTTATAGTTTACAACAGAATGGTGATTGGTACCATTGCCAAGGTTGTCCATTATTTTGCCTCTATACGTAAAAGGCCCTAAAGGATTGTTACTTGTAGCGTATGCAATAGTGTATCCTTCATTTGCAAATACATGCGCAAAAGTTAAATAATATATACCATTTACTTTTATAGGAAAAGAACCTTCTTTATAGCCAGCAGGCAACCCTTCTATTTTTATAGGTTTTGCAGCTATTTCTTTCATATTATCTTTTAATGGAGTAACATATAATTTTTCTCCTCCACCAAAATATAAATAAGCTTTACCATTATCATCTAACAACAAGCCTGGATCTATACCTTCTACACCTTTAATGTAATTTTTTTCCCATTTAAATGGCCCAGTAGGATTTTTAGATGTACCTACGCCTATACGCCTAAAGGAAGATTTATCTAATGGTTCTGCAGGGTAATAATAGTAGTATGTATCTCCTTTTTTAATACAATCTGGGGCCCACATACCGTAGGAATTTTTTTTACCCCAAGGCACACTATTTTGATCTAAAACCACTCCATAATCTTTCCATGTATTACCACCTTCTAAAGAATACATATGATAATCTGGCATACAAAAATCTGGCGCTTGTACTCCTTCCTCTGGTACTATATCATGAGACGGATAAACATACAACTTACCATTAAAAACACGAGCAGTTGGGTCTGCCGTAAATATATCTGTTACCAGTGGGTTTTGTGCGTTTATACTAGCACACAGTAGTAATAATACTATAAGTAGTTGCAAAACATTTTTCATATAATATAAATTATGTTGGTTTAAGTTAGTTGTTAATTTAATCTGCATGAGCATCTATTGTACCACCAATATTGTTTTCTTTATAACCCTCTAAACTAACTTTAAATGCGTGTGCATATTTTGTTGGTAGTTTAGCTGGCTTGGCTATTATAAGTCCTCTTTGGTCTCTTTTCCAGCTAATTTTTTCATTACTGCCCAATAAACTTATATTTTCTATTTTAGAGTTTAATACTCCTATAGCGGTAGATAAAGACTTTACCGTAATTTCTTTTTTAGGAGTATCCATTATGATAATATAAAATTCCTTATCTGATTTTTTAGTAAACCTAATATCTGCATCTGTGTATGCTATTTTAAATTTTTCAACTTTATGTCCGCCTTCTGGTAAACGAGTAGGCCCCTCACCAAAAATTATCCAAGGTCTTGTACCATAAATTGCATCTCCGTTTACAGCTAACCAACTCCCCATATCTAACAATAAGTTTTTCATTTCTTGAGGTATAGATCCATCAGGGTTTGGTGGCACATTTAACAACATTAAGCCATTTTTAGATACAATATCTACAAGTATATCTACAAGCTCATTTGGCGTTTTAAACTTGGCATTGGGTCTGTAAAACCAAGCACCTGGAGACGTATCTGTTAACCACATAGGAGACTTTGGCTGGTTTGGTCTTCCACGCTCATAGTCTTTAACAGCAGTGGTTTCAGGAAAAGTAGATTCTTTGTAAGACACTACAACCTCTTTGTTCCACTCAATTCCTTTATTGTAATAATATGCTAAAAATTGCTGTCTACTTTCTTCTGTCATATTCTCTAACCACCAGTCAAACCAAATTAAATCTGGTTGATACACATCTATATATTCTTTAATTTTAAGCCACCAATCATTATAAAAATCTTCATCTGGAGTATTAGATTCTAATGAATGTGGATTTGTATATAAGTCATAATCTTTAGGGTTTATGCCGCCGTGTTTGTGTGCAGGTGCAAAATATTTCCACGTAAATGCGTGGTGAAAAGAAGCCATAAATTTTAGCCCCTTTGCCTCTATTTCTTTTTTTAATTCTGCTGATGGATCTATGCCACCATAATTTATAGAATTCCAACGTGTGGCCTTGCTGTTCCACATAGCAAAATTATCATGGTGCATAGCTACGGGTCCAGCAAATTTAGCTCCTGATTTTTTAAATAACTCTGCCCATTCTTTTGCATTAAAAGCAGTAGGAGAAAATTGTTCTATTATATGCTTATAACCATATTTTGCTGGCTTACCATACTTTTTTTTATGGTGTAGGTAGTTAGTTGTTGGCTTACCATTTTTGGTTGGTACTTTTTTACCGTCTTCATACATTTTCATTCCGTGCCAACCAGCATAATACTTATCTGCATCTGTACCTTCAAAAGCAGAAGAAACTGGTCCCCAATGGGCATATATTCCAAACTTAGCATCTTTAAACCAATTGGGAGTAGCATTTACCTTTGCTAAAGACTCCCAACTTTTTGTATATACCGCATTACTATTTTTTTGTTCTTTTGAAGATTGACTATAACTAAACGCTACTATACTAAAAACTGCTATTGTTAATTTTAATTTTACCATACTAAAAAGGATATTATAGTAGCAAAGTCTTTTCTTTTTTGCTCCTAATTACTAAAAGTGTTGTTTGTTACCTTAAACACATTTCAAAAATAATTTAATAGCCTCCTTTAGCAGATAACGTATGTTTTAGAATATAGAACGGATGATGAATTATATCTTAAACATTACTGGTTAAGGTACTTTTTAGGAAAAAAGGTAATTGGTGTTATGCTTAAATTTTTATAATATACTTCAGCAGCTTCAGACTGTATTTGTATTTTTCCTTGAGTTACAGGTGTAACAATACCATTTTTTAAATAACGGGCATTTTTTACCCTGTTTACAACTTTACCGTTTACTAGATGTATACTTTCTGACCCCAAACAATAAATTTCTAATGTATTCCACTCTCCGTTTGGCTTCTCAAACATTCCTAATTTACTGGCTTGACCAGATTCAAAACCTGGTCCCCATTTTAAAGGCACTAATTCTGCATTAGGATTATATACAAAAAATGGCTTTCCGTTTTTAGCATACTTTTTTTCTGCAGGAACATCACCAAAAACATCTGTTAGAGCAATAAAATCTCCGCAATCACCCTCTTGCACCTGAAACTCTAAACTAGACATCCAAACATTCCAAAAAGCTCCGTGTGGCCCTTTAGCATGATATAAAATTCCGCTATCTCTTTTGGTATACAAACGTGGTTCCCATTTTTTTTCTCCCCATTTAAACTGCACACTTAAATGGTAATTTCCATACTCTTGCTTTGTAGTTAAACCGCCATAAATTTCACCTGTAACTTTTAAAACCGGTTCGTTATTTTCTTTTATGATTGAAAACACATTTTTTAAATCTTTGTTTAGCCCTAAAGGTTTTCCTGTTTTTACATCTGCAAACTTCTCTACATTTAAATCTACAGAAGTATGCACGGCTCCCATCCAAATTTCCCAATTAGATAACTTTTCATCAAACAAATAAATGGTTGAAGAATTTGTATTTTTAACTACATCTGTACTTTTACAACTCACAAATAACAACAAATAAAAAGCTGTTATTACTGTATAAAAAAACACTTTTTTAAAAGATTGCATTGCCATTACACTTACTATTTTTTTAAACTAAAAAAGCCAAGATTTGTATCTGCATAAAACCTTGGCTTTTTATTACTTTAAACAATTAAACTACATTTCTAACTCAATAACATATGCAAAGTCTCCTGGTTTTTCTTTTGGCATTGTAACCTTAAAACCATCTTTTTCTTGACTCCACTTTATTTTTTCTTTACTACCCAATACTCTTGCATTGGTAATATTTAAATCTTTTGCATAAGTAGCTTCTTTTGCTAAAGATTCTATAACAACAACACCATCTTTTGGCCAATCTAAAACAATAGCATAAAGCTTATTATCTTTGGTTGTAAACCTAATGTCTTTAGAAGATAATCCTTTATTATTCCCTTCAGAGTGGTGACCCTTTTTAACCTCTGTTGGTCCTTCTCCAAACGTTTTCCAGTAAGTAGTGTCATAAATAGCATCACCATTTATAGTTAACCAATCTCCTATTTGTAGTAAAATTTCTTTTTGATCTTCTGGTATTGTGCCGTCAGATTTAGGCCCTACATTTAGTAAAAGATTTCCGTTTTTACTAACAATATCTACCAAATCATCTACAATTTGGTTGGCTGTTTTAGACTGCCAATTAGAAACATAGCTCCAAGAGTTTTTGCCAATAGAGGTATCTGTTTGCCAAGGTAATTTACGTATACCAGGTAATTTACCTCGTTCTAGATCATAAATAACTGTACCTTCTGGAAAAGCTTCATGAGAAAAATTTTTATCTTGTAGAACAACCTCTTTACCCCATTCTATACCTTTATTATAGTAATAAGCAGCTAATTTTGGTCTCTGATCTGCAAAATCTGGAATATCTAAATAAAAATCGAACCACATAATATCTGGTTGGTAATTATCTATAATATCTTTAGTTCTTGCCCACCACAACTCTTTAAACTCTTTAGAAACAGGTTCATTTAAATCTTTACCTTTTGTAGAGTACAAATCTGCATATGCAGGGTTTGTAGTATCAAAATGATCTTTTTTATTAAAGAAAGACCAATTAAAAGCAAAATGAGAAGATGCTCCCATAATCATACCTTTTTGTCTTCCGGCTTTAAATAATTCTCCTAAAATATCTCTTTTAGGCCCCATATCTACCGCGTTCCAACGTGTAACATTAGATTTATACATTGCAAAACCATCATGATGTTCTGCTACAGGTATTACATATTTTGCACCAGATTTTTTAAACAAATCTATCCATTCATTTGCATCAAAATTTTCTCCTTTAAACATTGGTATAAAATCTTTATAACCAAACTTTTTTTGATCTCCCCATTCTTTTTTATGATGCAAATACACATCTGAAGGTCCCTTTTTTTCTAAATTTAGTTGCGCAGAAAAAGTAGCCGTATCCATATACATTTTACGTGGGTACCATTCTGATGAATATTCAGGAACACTATATGCGCCCCAATGAATAAAAATGCCAAACTTTTTTTTGTTAAACCAAGTTGGGTCTTTATAATTTTTTTTGATTGATTCCCAGTTTGCTTCATAAACTGGCTTAGTTTCTTGAGCTATTTCCTCCTTTTTATCTTTTTTATCTGCACAAGACAAAATTGTTAATGAGAGAATAAAAAAGCTCAGTACTATATATTTTCCACTTTTCATATCTAATAGATCTTAAAGGTTGTTCTTACTTATCTAAAGCGAAATTCTAACTATAGTTTTAAAAGCATTAAAACGTATGTTTTTTATAGTAGACCAAATGTCTAATTCCCTGTTTTTACTACTATTTAAGCCTAGAAATAAGTATTGCATCTGCCTTTTCTGCCCAAGGAGACTTAAACTTTCCTTGTTTTTTAATAGCTACCTCTTTTGTAAACTCTCCTGTTAGGGTATTAAACCACTGCATAGTTCGGTTTTCATCTTTCTTTTTTAAAAATGCAGCATCTATACCGTAGTTTTCTTTGTGTATATATATTAAAACTGTGCCTTTATCATCTGTTAAGTTATAACCACTACCGTTATGCCAAGGAATAGGCTTCATTTTATGAAACTGAAACTTACTAAAGAGTTTTTGCATGTAATTAAAGTATATAAACTTTGGTTTATAAAACTCTTTAGGTTGCTCAAAAGGGTTATAAATAATTACATTCCATGAAGTACCTTGCCAATAATAAGTGGTGTACACACCTGCAAATAAGCACATATAATTGCGACGTAAACAGGTTTCTGCATTGGTATAATCTCCTGTAAAAACAGTATACATAGACTCCTCATAACCACCGTGTTCTATATTAAATATTGGTTTGTTTTTAAATTTTGTTTTGGCTTCTAACATTTTGTTGTAAATGTTATGTGACCAATTTTGAGAAGAAATAAAATCTACCTTATCTGGAAAATTAGAGCAATATTTATAATCATGTACAGACACCAACCTGTTGTATTTGTCATTTGTTTTTAACCTTTCTATTCTTCCGTGAATATACGCTTCATCTGCCCTACCATAGTACAGCGCCTCTTTAGAAATATCCCATACTATATTAGGAAAAGCTTGGTACCTTTTTACTACATAGTCAAAATACATATTATCTGCATCTGTATTCATATTAGGCCAAGCAACCAATTTGTTCCAAACGTATATCATTAAATGCGCAGCTATACGCTTGTTATGCATTAAGCTAATAGTACGATCTAATTTTTTAAAAAATTCTGGGTTTAGAGCTGAGTAATTTGGATTGTTATTATTGCCAAGGAAAGGAAAAATATCTTTTGGCCCACCAAACTCATGTTCTGGATGTTGTTTTAATTTAGAATCTTTAGTCCAGCTAACATCATAAGAAAAAACATTCATCACTACCTGATTAAATCCGTTTTGGTTTAAAAGGTTTAAAAGATGCTCTGTTTTTGGTAATCCTTTTTTGTTGTGGTAGTCTAAGGCATAAAGCCAATCGCACTCAAAGGCCAATAAAAAGTAAGGAGTGCCATCTTCATAATAAAAATTTTGAGGATCATTTTTTGGTATAACTAATGCTCCGTGATTATTAGTGGCTGCAGAAGACACCATTACACTACCTTTTTTATGATGTATTTTTTTTAGATCTGCATAGGTTGTAAATTTCCAATTACCCTCTAAAGAACTAGAAAACCGTATTACCCATTCTTTATTACCATTATAAAAACCAGGCACTTGCTGTACTGTACCATTACTATGAGTAAAAATTGCATAAAAATTAGCCGTATAAGGAGATGCTACATTTTGGTTTGCTGTAAATGTTATATCTAAAACCTCCCATTTTGGAATTTTAAAAACAGTGTTTAACGTGTAGTTTTCTTTTTTAAGTTGGCTAGTTACTACTGTAAAACTTAGCAAACTAGTAACTATTAAAAGTTTTAATACATTTTGCATAACACTGTTTTTATTTACCTATATTTTCTTAATCATTCCAATGCTCATCTATTACCTTTTGTATGTGCGGAAACTTACTACCATCTTCCTCATTTAAACTTTTACGTTTGGCTTTTAACTGCTTTTTAAGTTCCTTAATTATATCTTTATACGCAGGGTCATTGTAGGCATTATTCATTTCTTTAGGATCTTTAGTTAAATCATAAAACTCCCAAGCAGCTGGTGTATCCATCTCAAACTTATTACCCCAACTTTTTTTGTTCCATGTAGCATTAGGGTCTTTGGTATCTACCCAATATTTACCATAAAAAAATATTAGTTTGTACTGTTTTGTTCTAATACCAAAATGTGCCGGGTTTGCATGTGCGTGTGCCATATGCATCCAGTACCTGTAGTATGTAGACTGTTGCCACCCTTTTGGTTCTTTACCTGTTTCTAAAATAGACTTAAAACTATGCCCTTGCATTTTTTCTGGGGCTGTGCCACCAGCTAGCTCTATTAAAGTAGGTGCAAAATCTGCATTGTTAATTATTGCGTCTGTTCTAGTACCAGCCTTTATTTTTTCTGGATAACGCACAAAAAATGGCATACGCATAGATTCTTCATACATCCATCTTTTATCAATATAATCATGTTCTCCCAGCATAAAACCTTGGTCGCCTGTGTACACAATTATAGTATTATCATACAAGCCTTCCTCTTTTAAAAATTTTACCAATTTGGCTACATTATCATCTACACCTTTTACACAACGTAAATATCTTTTTAAGTACTCTTGATACGTTTTGTGAGTGTATTCTTTGTCTGTCATATCTAAAGAAATGCTTGAGGCATCAAACTCTGGGTTAGAGATTTGCATATATTTGTTAGACCACAATCGCATTCCCATACTTCTAACAATGTTTCTTTTAGATACAGATGAGCCAATAACGCGCAGTAAAGAATCATTAGAACCCCTTGTGGCTATAGAACCATTATTACCATTCTCATACAAACTTGCTGGTTCTGGTATATATGTATTTTCTAAATAATCTTTATAACGTGGTGCATACTCAAAATCGTCATGAGGTGCTTTGTAATGGTGCATTAAAAAAAACGGCTTGTCTTTATTGCGTTTGTCTTTTAACCAAGCAATAGTTAAATCTGTAATATTATCACTAGAGTGTCCTTTAGTTTGTATTCTGTTTTTTGGCCACTCTTGCTCTCCTTGCACTATAAATTCTGGATCATGGTATTTACCTTGTCCAGGTAATACAGCATAATAATCAAAAGTAGCAGGCTCATCTTCTAAATGCCATTTGCCAACCACAGCAGCTTCATACCCTAATTTTTTCATTTCCTGTGGCAAATATTGCCTTTCTGGTGGTATATGCCCTTCTAAATCTAACACGCCATTTGTTTGGCTATATTGACCCGTAATCATAGTTGCCCTACTTGGTGTACAAATAGAGTTTGTAACAAAACAATTATCAAAAATAATACCTTCGTTAGCAATTTTATCTAGATTTGGAGTAGGGTTTAAACTTGCCAACCTACTACCATATATACCAAATGCTTGTGACGTATGATCGTCTGCCATTATGTAAATTATATTTGGCTTTTTGGTTTCTATTGTAATTTTTTCTTTTTCGGCACATGAAATAATGGTTGCCATAAACAGTGAAAAACAAAATAGCTTTTTAAACATTTTTGGTAGGTTTTAGTTTGATAAAGTAAAAGCGCTAATTAAAGCGCTTTACAAAAGTTACATTTTTTTTAGTAATGAAGAATAACATATGATTTTATGAATAAAACATATGATTAATACATTTAATCTGCTTTAACCGGTTTAAAAATACGAATCCAATCTACTTTAAATGTATTATTTTCTTTATTAGCCAATTCTGCATCAGATGGTGTAATATTTTTATCTGATCTCCATGTTTGATCCTCTGCATTAATAATTATATCCATAGGTTTACTTAACCCTTCACCATCTGCATAATTATTAGGGTCTATCATTTCTGCTCCAGAGGTTGTTCTTACCAACTCTCCATTTATATAATACTCTAAATGAAATGGATCTCTCCAGTACACTCCTACTCTATGAAAATCTTCTCTCCATAATGTACCAACCTCATCTTTATACCAACTACCTGCATCTGTTGGTTGGTAATCTTGAAAAGGTTCTCTAATAAACATATGATGGCTTAAATGAATACGCTCTGCATACCAAGTTTGGTCTGCCTGTGCTAACTCTGAGTAGCTTGCTCCGTAAGCTTCTACAATATCTATCTCCTGAGTATCATCTGAGCTTAAAAGCCAAACATCTGATGCTAGCGTAGTATTTGCAATTTTTACATACGCCTCTATATACACTGGGTAAATTACTTGTTCTTTTGAGGTTATACAACCCAAATGAATTTTGTTTGAGTTTGGAACTCTACTAGCAACCATTTGCAAATAACCATCTTTAACTAAAGAGTGGTCTCTTTTCCATTCTGTTAATCCTGGGCCAGACCATTGGTTATGATAAAAATCTGTCCATTTGGCATCAAACTCTGCTCCTTTATTAGCGGCCTCTGCTTCATAATCAAAACTGTCTGACATATTTTGAAACTCCCAAACATTACCTTCTCCTGCTTCTGCTGGCACAGGTATGGTTTTCCAAGTTACTTCTGGTTCTTCTTCTGGTTCTTCAGTTGGGGTTTCTGGTGTCTCTATTACTTCTTCATCTTCTACTTTATCTGTAGAATTACTATCACTACAAGACACTACATAAAAT
Organism: Cellulophaga sp. RHA_52; assembly: GCF_007827205.1. Classification (NCBI taxonomy): domain Bacteria; kingdom Pseudomonadati; phylum Bacteroidota; class Flavobacteriia; order Flavobacteriales; family Flavobacteriaceae; genus Cellulophaga; species Cellulophaga sp. RHA_52. The sequence continues at coordinate 1,876,889 of NZ_VIRZ01000001.1, read as the reverse complement.
AACAAGAATACTATTGCTGTATTAAATTTCATCATAATAAATTAATTAGTTTGGCTCAAAGTTGTAGAATGATTGTGATTTTAACACAAAAAAAAACTGTACAAAAAATAGACAACACTAGTATTTTAAGTATAAAAAAGGCCCCACTTTGTAGAGTAGAGCCATTTTTTTTAAAAAAATTATTTTTTATGGTCTTTCATCTACTTCCATAATTCTTATATCATCAAAATATATAACACCCATACCATTGTGTCTTAAATATATTTCATAATCACTACCTGTAGTAGCTGCAGTAAACCTTTGACCTGGACTTACCGTAACCCAAGTATCTTCTGCTGCTGTTGCAACAATATTATTCCAAAACTGAAATACAGTTTCTCCGTCTTTTTGTATCCAAGGTCCGTTCATATTTATAACTGCACCAGCTTGCTTATAAATTTTATACTCTAACTGATAAGTTACCCCTGCTGTTAAGGTATATTGATCTATTAAATTATGAAAACCAGACCAAGCACCAGATTCTGCTGCATCTACTTTTATACTATATTGTCCGCTAGCTGCTTGTTCTGTTGATGGTGCAACAGTTGTAGTTGGTAAGTTATCATCTTTAGTTGTCCAGTTTACTCCACCATCTTCTATATCATAACGTACTGCTTCATGTTGATACATTTGAACAGGTAAATCTGTAAAAGCAGCTGGTATACGAGTATCTGTAGACTCTAATGTGCCATTACCATCATAAGAAACAGTAATATTATCTGACCTGTATATTTGGTCTTGAAGTTTTATCTCTAAAATAGTTGCATTAGAAGAGTTTAAACCTATAGATGAAATGGTAAAAGGAGTACCATTTACGTTTACTGTAAAATGAGCTTTTTGGTCTGCAAAAGGTTTAAATTCTCCATTATAAGGTATTTGTATGGTTTGGTTTTCTAATTCTACCAAATCACCAGCAACCTCAAATGGTAATGATGACGGCACTACATTTATAGTAGCTGCAACATTATACCTATCATAATCTGCAGGTATATTTTCTCCTAGCCTACTAATATTTAAAGCTGCTTTAAAAGAACCCAATTGGTTTAATTGTATTACAGCAAGTGAATCTGTACTTGTAATATCTCCTATTTGCCATGCTCTAGTATTAGGACGACCAATGGTAGTAATATCTACAAACTCTAATTCAGACCCTGCTTCTACCGTAATAACATCACTCTCTAATTCATGAGGAACAACTACTCCGTTTTGACGAATTAGTATTTGTGGCACAATAGTATCATACACATCTACAACAAAAGTAGTATCTATAACCCATTTACCACCTACCTCTTTAGAAGGAAAAACAAAACCATCTGCACCTTTAAACTCTACATATTCTTTAAACTCATTGTAAAGGTTTACTTTTTTTAAACCACCTTCTTTAAACAGAACATGTACTGTTTTGTCTGTGCTCTCTAAAGATTCTGGTTTAATTATAAAATCATCATAAATAGAATCTTTACGTTTAATTGGACCTTCTAAAAAATAACTTCCTTGTTCTATGGTCCATTTGTGTGATATTTCACCTTGAGATAAATCTGAAAATGAAGCAAAATCATTTACACTTACACTAACTATTGTATCTCTAAAACCACTTGTGTACCAAGATACGTCTGAGAACGAATTAGGAGCATCATAATCATCACTGTTACACGCGGTAAAAAGCGCTATAACTAATGCTATTAAAATTAATCTATTATTCATAATATCTTTTTTTAGTTATTCAAATTTGGGTTGGCTGTAACTTCACTATTTGGAATAGGATAATATCCATGTATACTCTCGTTATAATTTACTGCAGCTTGTGCATAATCTATAAACGTAAAGCCATTTGCTATAGGGCTTTCTCCTTCTTTTAAAACAGAACCCCATCTTGTTACTGGTTTACCTTCTTTATCTATAAAAGGAAAATTATCTGCCCAGTATCTTTTTTGACTTAACTCTTGAAAGCGTTCTTTTAAAACACCCCATCTTCTTAAATCTAAAAAGCGAACAGCGTGCCCTTCTTCTGCTAATTCTAATGGTCTTTCTACATACATTAAATGTTCCATTAAACTATTAGCATCATAAGTAACATTGTCATGATCTGCTCCTGGGTAGGTACCGCTACCATCTGGACCAATTAATTTTAAAGCAGAACGGTGTCTTACTTCATTTATTAATGCCATTGCTTGTTCTACGCCACCGTCATCTGTACCTCCTTTAATTAAACACTCTGCCAACATAAGGTAAACATCTGCCAAACGTACCAAACGTATGTTAATACCCGAACGTGTATTAGGTACAATGTCACTTTCTGTTGCTACAGTTGCCCAGTTTGTATACTTTCTAAAATATGCTGTTTCTTTGTTGTTAAATATTGTAGCATCTGCTGTAGATAATCCGCCATAATAAGGAGTGTCTAAATCATCTACTACAGCAATAGAATAAGAAGCACGTAATGAGTATGATCTTGGTCTCATTAATGTTACAGGATCACAGCCTTCTGTGCCATCTTCACAAGGCACATAGTTTCTAGGGTCACTCATATCTAATTCTTCATTCTTATAGGCCATTTGCAACCAAGCACTTGGCATAGACACTCTAAAACCACCTAAGTTTGCTGGTGCAAATACTCTACCTAATGTGTTAGATACATTTTGACTATCATACGGGTTTAGTTCTGATTTGAAGTTTACAGAATAACTAACTTCTAAAATAGACTCAGAATTAAATTCACCTGCCTCAGAAAAATTATCGTCTATGTTTTCTACTAAAGACCTACCATATTCTCCGTTAGTAATAATATCATTAAAATATACTGCTGCTGTTGTATAATCTTCTTCATACAAATAGCTTCTTCCTAATTCTGCGGCTGCAGCTGCAGCTGTAACACGACCAACATTAGCATTACCGTCCCACATTGGAGGTAAATTTTCATAAGCAAATTCTAAATCTTTTAAATAAAAAGCTTTTACCTCTTCAGGCGTGCTTAATGGCTGATAAAAATCGCTTTCTGCCTCTGGTACAAAATCAAAAATTGGCACACTACCTTGGTTAAACATATTATACAGGTAGGTGTATGAAATTCCTCTAAAAAACTTAGCCTGTGCTATTATTTGTGTAGCAAAATCTATATTATCTTGGTCGTCATACGTTTCAATTAACCTTTCTCCGTTTGCTATAACTTGGTTTGCTCTAAAAATAACTGTATAAATAGCAGACCACTTATTTCTTATATCATTTTCTGAATCGTTAAACGTTTGTAGGTAGAATGAATTTTGTGTGTTTGGCCTACCAAAACCTGGCCAGCTCATATCTGCCCTGTGATTGTCTGACAATACATTGAAAATACTTGTATTTTTAAAAGCATTATATACCGCAGTTAAACCTCCGTTTAAATCTACATTATTTTTCCAGAAACTACCTGTTGATAGTTCGTTAGGATTGGTTTCTTCCAAGTAATCATCTGAGCATGCTGTACTGCAAATAATGCACAGTAAAGCAACAGCTATTTTGTTAAATATTAATTTTTTCATTTCTAGTTCTTTTTTTATTAAAATTTAAATTCAATACCAGCTCTATATTGTGTGCTTATTGGGTAAACACCCGCATCTATACCACGTGTGCTTAAACCATCATTACCTATTTCTGGATCAAAACCATCATAATTGGTAATGGTTAATAGGTTATCTGCTGCTATGTAAAATCTTAATTTATTAATATTAAGCTTCTCATTTAATTTTTTAGGTAAAGTATAACCTAAAGTTACGTTTCTTAACCTACCAAAACTACCGTCTTGCAACCAGTAATCTGTATATCCTCTGTAATTAAAATGATCTCTACCTCTGTCTGACGGAATTGTAGATGTTGGATTTGTTAATGTCCATTGGTGAACTAAGTCTTGATGTGTACCCTGCTTGTATGCATAGGCTTTACTACCATTAATAATTTCTCCTCCTATGGCTGCATACCAGTTCATAGAAAAATCTACATTTTTATAATTAGCGTTAAAGTTAAAACCCAACTCATACTCAGGAGCTCCACTACCTTTATAAACTCTGTCATCTAGTGTAATTTCTCCGTCACCAGCATCTGGTATACCATCATTATTTGTATCTACGGTTAACTGATCTACGTACTTTAAATCTCCTAAATTAGCAGTAGGATCTATTTGTCTGTACTCATCTAACTCTTCTTGACTAGTAACTAAACCATCTGTTTCTACTAAAAAGAATGCACCAGCCTCATAACCTTCTCTAAGAGCAGTAACTAAATCTTCTCCTGGTAAGCCTGGCGCTACTTGGCTACCTCCTAAGAATGAAAACTTGTTAGAATCACTCATTCTAGTAATTCTATTTTCATTTTTAGAATAGTTAGCAGAAACATTCCAACTAAACTTACCTTTGTGTTTGTAATTAGCACTCCATTCTGTACCGTAGTTACGCATATCACCAACATTTAATATTACGCTAGAGTTGTTACCACCACCAACTGTTGGAGGTAAAATAACAGGAAATAGCATATTTGTTCTAGAACCATCATAAACCTCACTGGTTACTGTAAGTTTATTGTTAAAAAAACCGAACTCCATACCAAAGTTCTTTTCTATTTTCTTTTCCCATTTTGCTTTAGGATTTTTAAATGCTTCTTGTATAGCTCCTAAAACCAAAACTTGGTCAGATCCTGTACCAAAAACATAGTCATGTCCTAAACCAATAGTTGGTGCAGTACTATAATCTAATATACTTTGGTTACCTGTTGTACCGTAACTAAACCTCATTTTAAAGAAATTAAAGGTTTGTCCAAATATATCATCCCAACCTTTTTCGTCTGATGCAATCCAAGCTGCAGATGCAGATGGTGCATATATCCATCTGTTTTCTTCAGAAAAACGACTTGTACCATCACGCCTTAAACTTGCACTTATTAAGTATTTTCCTTTATAATCATACTGTATACGCCCTAACATACCAATTAATGTATTGGTTCTGTCTTGTCCGTAACCACTACCAGTACCTACGTTAGCATCTAACGTAGCACCATTTAAGTTGGTGATTTCATTATTAAAAAGATCAAATTTTTGAGCAAAGAAAGAATCGTATGTGTATTTTTCTGCACTTACCGCACCTACCAACGTAACGTGGTGGTCTCCAAAAGTTTTGTCAAAAGTTGCAATACCATCTATGGTTGCACTAGTAGATCTATCACTTTGGTTATACACCCCAGACCTAATTTGTTGCGGTATTAAATCTCCTTCTACAGAATATGCTGTAAATAAAGGATTTACCCTAACTCTTGTATTGTTTGTTCTGCTTAAAGATGCACGTGTAGTTAATTTTAAGCTAGATAATAATTGGTGATCTACCTGCATACGTGCATTAAAATTATCACCTTTTCTAACGTCAGACTGTTTAAGCTTAGCCATTAAAAAACTAAGGTTTGTAGCATCATTATTATTTGCAGCACCTGCGCTATCATCTACCGTTGGTGAATTTGGATCTATTAATTGCTGATAAGGTTTGTACCTGTAACCATCTAATAATATTTGCCAAGGTGTATACTCTTGCTCATCTGTTCTTAAACCAATACCAGTTGTAAACGTCCATTTTCCTTTTTTATAAGTTGTATTTGCTCTTACATTTAACCTTTCTAAACCAGAATTAATTAATGAACCTTTCTGATCAAAATAGTTAACAGACACATTAAAACGTAAGCCTTCTTTACCACCTGATATATTAAGGTTATGGTTTTGAATTAAAGCCATATCTTCCTGAAGAATATCCATTAAATTGGTGTTGTTGGTAAAGTCATAACGGTTTTGCTCTAGTGTTGTAAATGAGTTATTTGGAAAAGTACCATTTATATTGTTTAACCTTACAAATTGGCTATACATAGAATCTTCAAAATTCATTAAAGGAACACTAGATACAATATCTTGCACCCCCATATAACTGGTTATACCAATATCCATTTTACCAACTTTACCAGATTTAGTAGTTATTAATATTACACCCGCAGAGCCTCTTGTACCATAAATAGCTGCAGAAGCTGCATCTTTTAGTACATCTATAGTTTCTATTTCTGCAATACTTAATTGTGGATTACCATCTTGCGGTATACCATCTACTACATACAAAGGAGAGTTACTACCAAAAACAGAGTTTATACCACGTATAAGTATTACTGCATCAGACCCTGGTTGTCCGCTACTAGAAGTTACGTTTACACCTGCAATTTGCCCTTGCAGTGCACTACCAACATCTGAAGTAGATATTTTTTCAATATCCTCTGCTTGTACTTGGGCAACTGCACCTGTTACCTCTCTTTTCTTTTGCACACCGTAACCAATAAGTACTACTTCCTTTAATGCCTCAATATCTTCTACCATAGTTACATTAATAGTACTTTTAGAGCCTACTGCAATTTCTTGCGCAACATAGCCTATATAACTATATATTAATACGCTATTTGGTTCTGCTTGTATGGTGTAGTTACCATCAAAGTCTGTAACTACCCCAACTGTTGTTCCCTTTACAACAACACTTACCCCTAAAAGTGGCTCGCCATCTGCGCTAACATTACCCTTTACGGTTTTTGTTTGTGCTAGAGCCAAACCAAAGCCTATAACAAAAAACAAAATCGTTAAAAAAGCTTTATGTCTAGACTTAACAAGTAAATTAAATTTCATTTCCATAATCGTTTTTTAAGTTTAGTTACACAAATGTTGGTTTTATTTGCTTTAAGGGTAGTAACAAATGTTTTTTTAAGTAAAACATATGTATAAAATCTTAAAAAAGTGTTAACTAAACCACGCTGAAACCAGTAAATATGTTGGTTTTGTATTATTTATGTAATTTAAACAGTATAAAAATGTTAATTTATAAAAAATTAACGCATTAATTACACAAATTAATAAACACACAAAAAAACCACCAACACTACAAATAAAATAATGCTGATGGTTTTATAAAGCTGATGAAAATTATTTAAAAAACTATTTTGTACACAAAAGCGTAGTTACCATTTTTTGTTTTTGAAGGTTGTATAACCAAACCATTTTTTGTTTGTTCCCAAACAATTTTTTGGTTAGTACCCAACATTTCTATTTTTTTTATTTGATGTTTTGTGTTTGCTAATGATTTTATAAAAACCTTATCCTTAGGCCAATCTAAAACTATAGCATACAGTATACCATCTTTTGTTGTAAACCTAATGTCTTTTTCTGTGTTGTCTTTATTTTTATGCTCGCTTAAATGCCCTTCTACAACCTCCGATGGGCCTTCTCCAAAAACCTCCCAAGTTCTTGTACCATATATAGCTTCTCCGTTTACTTTTAACCAAGCTCCCATTTGCAGCAAACGTTCTTTAACTTCTGCAGGAATTTCTCCTTTTGCAGTTGGTGTAATATTTAATAAAACTGCTCCGTTTTTACTTACTACATCTACCAAAAAATCAATAAGTCTGTTTGTAGATTTGTATTTAGGATTTTGAATATGGCTCCAAGATTTCCAGTCTATTGAGTCGTCTGTTAACCAAGTAAAGTCTTTTTTATCACTCATTCTAGAACGTTCTAAATCTAAAACTGCAGAGCCAACTGCTAAATCTTTAAATTTATAGGTTACTACAACTTCCTTATTATTTTTTAATCCTTGGTTGTAAAAGTTTGCTAAAAATTGTTTTCTGTAATCTTCATCAATAATATCCATTTTATTATCAAACCAAACAATATCAGGGTCATACTTAGTAGTTAACTCTGTAAGTCTGTTTAACCACTCTTCATTAAATATTTTGTTAGGTAAAGGGTTTGTAGGTTTATCTGCCATAACAAAAGTGCCCTCTGGAACTTTAGGCCCATACAATCCCTTATATTTTAAATTAGCAGCATCTGTAGTTTTATCCCAAGTTGGGTACCAAGCGTATAACCAATGCCTGTGGTAAGTAGTAATAAATTTTAAACCACGGGCCTTTATAGCTTTTTCCATAGCACCAACAACATCTATTTTAGGTCCTTTATCTTTAGCATCCCAGGTGGTTAATTTACTATCCCACATTGCAAAACCATCTGCGTGTTCTGCTATTGGACCAGCAAATTGTGCTCCTGCATTTACAAATAAATCTGCCCAAGCATCTGCATTAAACTTTTCTGCAGTAAACATTGGTATAAAATCTTTATAACCAAAAGTATCTAAACTACCATACGTTTTTTTATGGTACTTGTTAATAGGGTGCCCATCTACATACATCCACCTAGAGTACCACTCATTTTTATATGCAGGCACTGTATATGGCCCCCAATGAAAGTAAATTCCAAATTTTAGGTCCTTATACCATTCTGGCACATTATACTGCTGTAAAGACTCCCAGTCTGCAGTATATTTTAGGCTCTTATTAGGTATTTCTGTTGTTACTTTTTTACTGATACAACCTGTAAAAAGTAACACTAAACAAGCTTTTATAAAAATTCTGTTTTTCATAGTAGGTTAAATAACTTGGAGATTACATTCCTAATACTATTTTAGGAGCATTGTTACTGTTATAGCCTTCCAAATCTTTTTGTTTTATATTGGTTTTCCAAACATAAGCATATTTTAAGTTCTTCATTTTAGAAAACACTCGTAAACTTTTAGCTGTAATATTAGTTTCAAATAAATTAACTGATGTCATTTTTTGTAGACTTGTAAGATACTCTACAGCATTATCTGATATTGGGTTTTTACCAAGCTTTAACTTTTGAATGTTTGTAAATTGACTTATCACTTTTACATTTTCATCTGTTATCCCATTACTTTCTAAAGATAACCATATGATATTTTCTTTTATAGGTAACAACTTTTCTAATTTATTATGAAGCTGATCTTTGGTTACTTCTTGTATTGTATTGACATCTAAAACTACCTCAAATAAACTAGAATCAAACACTAGCTCTCTTAACCTAAAACCTTCTTTTTCTATACTTGCTATTAATTGTTCACTTACTTTAGTTACCGTAGGCAATGCCTCCGAAGAGTTACTATTAGTAAGCCCCAACATAGTGCTAGCAATTGTGGTTATATTTTCTGGTGTTTCTACATTAGCTACTTTGGTTTTAAAGCCAGCGTTAGAGCTATTTATCCAATAGGTAATAATAGCAATTTCCTCATCAGTTAAGGGTGTTTTTCCTTCCGGAGGCATAAAATCTTTACTATGAGGGTCTAGTAATACTCTTTTTACCAGTTCAGATTTGGTAGCACTACCAGGTACTAAAACAGGACCATTTTTTCCTCCACTATGTATAGAAACACTGTCTACCATAGACAAACCTCCCTTTTTTTTGCTCTGGTTATGACAGCTAATACATTTATTATCTAAAATTGGAGCCACTAAATGTCCGTAAACCTCAGCTTCTTTTAAATTTGTAACTGCTGCTAATTCTGTTTTTTCTTCTTTGTTAAAAGGTAAGTACTTTACTAGATAATCACTACCGTGAGTAAGGTTACCACCATAATGCCCTGTTACACTTATTACAATAACTAATAAAGTAAGAGCCGCTATATTGGGTTGTAATTTTTTATAGTTTGATAATTTTATTTTTTCAATTCTAATTAACCAAGCTACAAAGGCTAGTACTGTTGTTACAACACCAAACCAAAAGTGAGAATCCAACGCATTTTCATCATAATCTCCACTTAGTGATAACATATAACCTAAAATACAAGCTACCAATGCACTTACACCTCCTAAAAACAATGCTAAAGGAATAGTCGTTGTTAATACAGGATTTTTTTTAACTCTGCTAAAAACCTCTAATAAAAAGGCAAATACTAAAAAACCTATTGGTAAATGCACCACAAGTGGATGAAACCTACCTAAAAATAATACAATATCTGGGACACTATTTTCCATACTCAACTTATAATTTTAAACGCGCTCTAATTTTATTGGAGCCGTTTTATTAGCATTCCATTGGCAGATATACAAATTTTTATCTTCATCTACACATACATCATGACCGTGTAAAATGGGTTTATTTTTTAGTTGATATGATTTTTGAAGAGCTCCGTTTTTGTACTCTGGAGCAGTGCCTCCCGGATTAGAAACCACTTTATCACCATCTAAAATAGTTACAAAACCAGTGTGGTCTTTCCAGTTTGTTTTTCCAACTTTGGGCTGAGACCAGCACACACCTGCATACAAGTTAGTATCATCAAAAACTGGTCTGCATACTTGCATATTGGGTAATTTTAATGTTTTAACGTACGTGCCATCTAAGGTAAACCATTTAAAACACTGTTCATTTCTTGAGGTACACACAACCATAGGGTTGTTTTTATCTCTGTAATCTATAGCAACACCGTGTGCGTTTTGCAAATTGTAATTTTTATTGGTGTTGTTATGTCCTCCCCAACGCCTAATAAATTCTCCTTTATAATTGTATTGCAAAATATAATCTTGTCCGTAACCATCTGCCACATAAATATCTCCATTAGGACCTATGGCTATTTCGGTTGGACAAAAATTTTCTCCAGGCTCATAAACTCCTATTGTTTGCGGATGACCAATATCAAAAATAACTTTACCATCTGTAGTTGTTTTTGTTATTCTTCCATTATGCTTAACCCATTTTCCTGTTTTATTTAAATACCAACCAGAATCTGCTAAAAACAAAAAATCCTCACCACCCTCATTAGATATTTTAAGTCCGTGACCACCAGGGTAAGCTGTTCCCCAAGCATCTAAAACCTTACCAGATTTATCAAAAATTATAATATTATTTTTGGTATGGTCACCTATCATTATTAACCTTCCTTTACTGTCCATTTCCATTTCATGGCAATTTAACAAAGGAGTATGCACTGCACTTATTTGTGCCCAATCATTATTTACTTTATACGTATAATCTCCGTGGCCTAAAATAGTTTGGTTGGGCTTGCTTTTTTTAATAATTGAAAAACCGATAGATGGCGTAGCTGTAACAGCTGCACTAGCTAGAGCTGTATTTTTTATAAAATTTCTTCTAGAAGACATTTATTTGGTTATTTAGGTTAATAAATCTTTTACAACATTACCATGTACATCTGTTAAACGGTATCGTCTGCCTTGGTGCTTAAATGTTAAGCGTTCATGGTCTATACCAAATAAATGTAAAAGTGTTGCATGAAAGTCATGTACATGTACAGGATCTTTTACAACGTTGTAACTAAAATCATCTGTTTCTCCATAAGTAAAACCTGGTTTAACACCGGCTCCTGCCATCCACATTGTAAATGCCTTTGGATGGTGATCTCTACCATAATTTTCTTTGGTTAATTGACCTTGTGAGTATACTGTACGGCCAAACTCTCCTCCCCAAACAACCAAGGTATCATCTAACATACCTCTTTGCTTTAGATCTTTTATTAATGCTGCAGTTGGCTGGTCTGTTTTTTTAGATTGACTTTTTACACCTCCTGGACAGTAACTATGTTGATCCCAACCCTGATGGTATAGTTGTACAAACTTTACGCCTTTTTCTAACAATTTTCTGGCCATTAGGCAATTTGCTGCATAAGTACCAGGATCTCTACTGTCTTTACCATACATTTCAAAAATTTTATCTGGCTCATCAGACAAGTCTGTTACCTCTGGCACAGAAGTTTGCATTTTAAATGCCATTTCATACTGAGACATTCTTGCTTGTATTTCTGGGTCTCCGTAAGCATCAGTTTGTAAACTATTTAAATCTTTTAAATAATTTAGCATATGTCTACGGTCATTACCATCATAATTTTCTGGATCACTTAAGTACAATACGGGATCTTTACCAGATCTAAACTGTACCCCTTGGTGTTCTGTTGGTAAAAAACCATTACCCCACAAAGCCGCTTTTAAAGGTTGGCCTTTACCATTTTTAGAAACTAAAGTTATAAACGTTGGCAAATTTTCATTGTCTGATCCTAAACCATAGCTAAGCCAGGATCCAATAGATGGCCTACCTGGCAACTGGTTACCTGTTTGCATAAAAGTAACTGCTGGTGTATGGTTTATTTGGTCTGTTTGCATTCCTTTTATAAAGCATAAATCATCTACAACCTCAGACAAATAAGGCATTGCATTACTAACCCAAGCTCTAGACTCTCCGTATTGCTTAAACGTAAACGAAGATGGCGCTATAGGTAACGTACTTTGGTTGCCACTCATCCCAGTTAACCTTTGTCCGCCTATAATAGACTCTGGTAACTCTTTACCAAACATATCTGTTAGCTTAGGCTTATAGTCAAACAAATCCATTTGTGATGGACCTCCACTCTGAAACAAGTAAATAATTCTTTTTGCTTTTGGTAAATGGTGAGGTAAACCAAGCCTGTTTTTGTTATACGTTTTTAATATATCTTCTGCAGAACTATTCTTATTTATAGACGCAAACATTTTATCTGCTCCTAACAATGTTCCTAAAGCTAAAGCACCTATACCTAAAGATGTCTTTTTTAAAAAATCTCTTCGGTCTACTTGTTTCTCTAGTTCTTGTAAATCTTTATTAACAGATTTTATTTTTTGGTGACGATTATTACACATAATATATCTTTAAAAAAATGGTCTATTTATCTTTTAGTAATTGTTGCATCTGCATTCATTATTGTACTAGCTACAACGGCATTTGCTGCTACCAGAGCTTTGTTATCTGTGTCAGACAATTTAAAAGCCCCTGTTTGTAACCAACCTTTTGCTTTATCTAAATTGGCACTAAATTTCTCGTATTCAGATTTTTGCAAATTAATTAGTAGTTTTAGTTCATTTTGATTGGCATTTCTTCCTGTAAGCCTTAAAAAGGCTAAGTTAACTGCCTCTTTTTCATCTTTTATTTCAGACATTTTTTTACCTAACACCCTAGATGCTTCTATGTATGTAGGATCATTAAGAACAACAAGAGCTTGTAATGGTGTATTTGTTTTTTGTCTACGAGAAGAGCATAAATCTCTAGTAGGAGCATCAAAAGTAGCAATAGTTGGGTTTGGCACAGAGCGTTTCCAAATGGTATACATACTTCTTCTGTACAAACCTTCTTCCCCGTCTTGCACATACTCATCACTATTTACTTTCCATAATCCTTTAGGCTGATAAGGTTTTACGCTTTCTCCTCCAATTTTTTTGTTTAGCAAACCAGATGCTAACAAGGCATTATCTCTTAACATTTCTCCAGATAACCTTGAAGACGGACCGCGAGACAACCATTTATTTTCTACATCTACAGCCAATAACTCTTCAGATATTACAGAGCTCTGCTGGTATGTGTTTGTTAGCATTATAGTTTTAAGTAGTTTTTTTACATCCCAACCAGACTCTACAAAACTAACCGCTAACCAATCTAACAATTTAGGGTGCGTAGGCAGGTTTCCTTGGTTACCAAAGTCTTCTGAACTTAACACAAGACCTCTTCCAAATAAATTTTGCCAATACCTATTTACCGTTACTCTGGCAGTTAAAGGATTGTTTTTATCTGTAATCCACTTGGCTAAACCTAACCTATTTTTAGGCCAGCTATCATTCCATTGCAATATATCTTCTGGCACATTAGGAAAAACAGAATCTGTAGGAGAATCATAATTACCACGATCTAAAATATAGGTTTGTCTTGGCGTTTTACGCTCTTTCATTACCATAATCTGCTTAACAGGGTCTATACTATCTACTAGAACAAGTCTGTCTTTTTCTAATTTTTTTAGCATAGCAGTGTAAGACTCAGAGTTGGTATGTAGGTAATATTTTAATAGTTTATCTTTTTCTGCATTAGATAAATTAGCAAAGGTTTTATTTTTAAGTGTTTTAAGTTTTTCTGTATCTGCAATTTGCAACACTTCAATTTCACTTAATTCTTTATTATAAACCAGTAAATCATCTACAGTGGCTCCGCCAATACCTTTACCTCTCCATACTGCTCCTATACGCAAACCTGGTTCTAGTTTTTCACTCTCTGGCCCGTATAATCTTATCTCATGAAATACAATATCTTTATATAAATTATCATAAACAGTTTTTGTTTTTTGTTTTTCTCCATCTACATAAATAGCTACCCCGTCTGCTTTGCTAGAGCCATCATAGGTCATAGTAAGTTGTATCCATTTTTCCTTTGGCACATTATTTAATGACTCTATTACTATGGCATTATCTGGATATACATGGGCTAGTAAAGCCTGTAGTTTATTGTTTTTTATTTTTAAATGATACCCTCTAAAACTGTGTAACTCTGGGCTATTCATTTTATGAAAAATAACTCCCTCTTCTAAATCTTTTGGTATAAATACTTTTATACCTATACTAAATGGCTGATTTCTTTGGTAAATACCAATTTTATCTAAATCTAACCAAGTATCTCCATTCATAAACAAACCATTACCACTAGCTCCTTTTTTGTAAATAGGTTTTTCATTATCTACAAATTGCTGGCGCATTCTTATATTATTTTGTCCGTTACCACCTATAGCATTTGTTATTTTTGGAGTATTAAAATTAAAAGAGGCCACCAAACCAGTTGGTGCTGGCTGCAATGGTATTTTTTGATGACTATTATTGGCTAACCATTTGTTTGCTTTTGTGGTTTCATTTTGTGCAGTTTGCGCTACTTTATTTTCTGTAGTATTTACAATTTTTTCTAGATAAGCAATTACCCCTTCTTGCTCTTTAGTTGGCAACATCATTGCAGGAACTGGTGTAGCTAAATCCCAAGGAATTAAGCCGGTTTCATCTATATTGTTAAAAAAACTATACATTTCATAATAGTTTTTTTGCGAAATAGGGTCATACTTATGGTCATGGCATTTTGCACAAGCGTAAGACAAGCCTAACATACCTTGTGTTACTGTAGCGGTCCTATCTGCAACATACTCAGATCTAAATTCTTCATCTATAATACCACCTTCTAAATTTTGCGGATGCAGTCTGTTAAAAGCTGTTGCTATTTTTTGTTCTGTTGTTGGGTCATCAAATAAATCTCCTGCCAATTGCCAAGTTAAAAACTCATTATATGGCATATTTTCATTAAAAGATTTTATTACCCAATCTCTCCACGGAGAAGTATCTCTATACCTATCATTGCTATAACCGTGAGTATCTGCATATCTAGAAACATCCATCCAATCTAATGTCATTTGCTCTCCAAAATGAGGAGATGCTAATAACCTATCTATTTGTTTTTCAAAAGCATTAGTAGAAGTATCATTTATAAAATTTTGTATTTCTTGCTGTGTTGGCGGTAAACCTGTTAGGTCTAAAGAAGCCCTACGGAGTAACATATGCTTATTTGCTTTTTTAGAAGGTAAAAGGTTTACTTCTTCTAATTTTGCAAGAACAAAATTATCTATAGAATTTGCCGCTAAATTAGGCTCTTTAATTTTTGGTACAACTGGCTTTTCTGGTTTAATAAATGCCCAATGATCTTTATACTCAGCTCCGTCTTCAATCCACTTAATTAAAACAGCTTTTTCATAATCTGTTAAGGTTAAATGAGAACTAGGTTCTGGCATTATTAACTTAGGATCATCTGTCATTATTCTATGAAAAAACTCGCTTTTGTTTAAATTACCTGGAGTAATTGCAAATTTTCCTGGAGTCTCTGCTAATTCTGCATAAGCAAAACTAGCCTCATGTAATTGTAAGCCACCTTTTATGTTTCCTTTATCTGGACCATGGCACAAATAGCATTTATCAGACAAAATTGGTTTTACATGCTGATTAAAATCTACTTTTTCTGGTAAGTTGTTATATTCTACAGCAACCAACTCTGGTAAGTCTGGGCCTCCACAAGAACACAATAACAAAAAAACACCACCTATAATTAACAGTATCTTATTTTTTAACATAAAATTTGACGATTATTTAACATCTCAAAAATAAAATAACTTGTAGCCATTTTATTGACCAAATCAGCTTATAAAATATACATTTCCGTTATGTTCAGTTTTTATCTAGTGATATAATCTACTAAAATTTGCTATTTTAGTAGAGATTTAAGTAGTTGTTTAGAAAAGTGTCTAGTTTTAGAAAAATACTAAATCAGCTATTTTAGAAGAATAAGTACTAATTATGATAGAAATTCTACAATCTTTAAGGTTAACTTTACTTAACACTGGCTATGCTAAATTAGGTACATCATGGAATTTTGACAATGTTATTAGTCCGTTTACCAGAATGTATTACATTACAAAAGGCACTGCTAAAGTGTACCATAATGATGGAGTTTACATTTTAAAGCCTGGCTACATATACTTAATTCCTAGCTATACTTATGCTAGGTATATTTGTGAGGATTATCATGAGCAATATTACATTAGTTTTTTAGAGGAAATTAATAATGGCTTGTCTATATACAATTTTAAAAATTTTGAATACGAAGTAAAAGCAGATGAAAAAAGCTTGTATTATTTTAAAAGATTGGTTGACTTAAATGCCAATAGGGAAATTAAAAATAGTGATCCTAAAACGTATGATAATAGACCTACACTATTAGACTTTATTAAACAAAATGAAAATTTAACCACAAAAGAGTTTATAGAAACCCAAGGAATATTAAATATATTAATATCAAAATTTATAACAAATAATAAACTCCCTAAAGAAATAAACCTAACCAACTCTAATTTAAACCAAATACTAAACTACATTAATAAAAATCTTCATTTACCAATTACTATAGATGAGCTTGCTAATAAGTGCCATTACAGTACAGATTATTTTTCTAAGTTATTTTTACAAACCTATGGTATTAGACCTAATAAATACATACAAACCAAAAGAATAGAGCGTGCACAACTACTGCTATTAACCACAAACGACTCTTTAGAAGAGGTGGCACAAAAGGTTGGTTTTGAAAACGTATCATACTTTTCTAGATCTTTTAAAAAGCATACAGAAAAAACACCTGCTTCTTTTAGAAAGGAGCAGGTGAATATATAAATATAATAAGGTATTATGTATTAAAACTTACGTTCTTTTCTACCACGCATTTTATTAGCTTCTTTGTCTTTTAAAAACTTTTCTTTTACTGGATCCCAATCTAAATCTCTGCCTAAATTATACGCAATATTAGCAATGTTACATACTGTTGCAGAACGGTGACCTGTTTCTACATCACAAATAGGTTGAGTTCTATTTTTTATAGAAGTAATCCAATCTTGGTAGTGATTCCCTTTTGTGTCATACAACTTAGTATCTGATGTTGTTAACTCTGCATTTACTAAATTTTTAGGCGTAGTTTCAAAATAGCTACGGCTAATATCCATAGTACCTTTAGACCCTATAAAACGTACACCCCAACCTCTACCAAAGTCTTGGTGTATCATTTCTACTCCATTATCATAATACATTTTTAAACCTCTAACAGCTGTTTTATCTGTTGGCGGAACATACTTTACAGGTCCAGACCTATCCATACCTAAAGCCCATTGTACAATATCAAACATATGTGCACCCCAATCACAAAGTATACCACCACCTACTTCTTCATAAAGTCTCCAGTCTGGCCAAAAATCAACATCGTTACGAGATGGTGCTAATCTGTGATTATATTCTAATAATGGGGCAGGTCCACACCAATTGTTCCAATTTACCTCACTTGGTAGTGTTTCTGCTTTTAAATTGTATGGTACTGCTGGGTCTCCTACATTTACCAATACTTGTTTTATATCTCCCAGGTAACCATTTCTAACAAGTTCACAGGCTCTTCTAAAATTTTTGTTAGAACGTTGCATACTACCAGTTTGCAATATTTTACTTGTTTTTTTTGCTGTTTTAACTAGATCTATACCCTCATTAATATTATGAGTTAAAGGTTTTTCACAATAAACATCTTTACCCGCTTTCATAGCATCTATAGCTTGTATTGCATGCCAATGATCTGGTGTTGCAATAACTACGGCATCTATATCATTACGGTCTAACAACTCCTTGTAATTTGTGTATGTAGTTACTCCGTTGTAACTATTTTGGTTTCTTTTGTCTGCATAAATTTTATTTACAGCACCTTTAAACCATTCGTTTTTTGTAGACCATACATCACAGGCTGCTATAATTTGGGAATTTGTAGCACCCACAAAATTATTTGCTAAACCTCTACTTTGTTTTCCTAATCCTATAAAACCTATATTAACTCTGTCACTTGGAGCAACAAATCCTCTACCAAAAATATGCCTTGGTAATATAGTAATGGCTCCGGTTGCTAAAGCTGTTTTTGTAATAAAGCCTCTTCTGGATACTTTGGTGTTTATTTTTGTTTTTTTAATGTTGCCTGAGTCTTTCATTTTATAAGGTTGCTTATTTTAGTTAAAAAAGGTTTATCTCTAAATTTAAAATATTTACTTCAATAAAATTAGTAATACTATAATTTGTCTAGTAATAGAAGTGTTTAAAATTGTAGCACAAATGGTTAATTTTAAATAAAAAAGACAAAAAAAATCCGAAAACACTAGGCTTTCGGATTCTTAAACTGATTTTTACTTGTACTATTTTTTTTCCTGAAGTATTGTTATTAATTCTAAAGGGCTAGATACATAAGTTGTTCTTTCTTCAAAATATTTTTCTTTTAAATTTATAGGATTACCAGCTACCAATAAATGTGCACTTGTATTACTTAATATTTCTTCTATTTTGTCTTTTACCTTGTCTGGTATTGTTGTAATAAACATTGTTAGCATTAATTTAGGCTGTACTATTTCTTGTACAGACTTTAAATTTTCAAGCGGCACGTGTTGCCCTAAGTAATAAACATTCCACCCCAAATCTTTTGCTATGTACTGTGCCAGTAACAAACCTATTTCATGATGTTCATTTTCAGGTAAAAACAATACTATTTTAGATGCACTTTCTTCTGGCAATGATAAATTATCAATAGCCGATACTACTTTTTGTCTTATTAAGTTAGATACAAAATGTTCTTGAGCAGGCATTACTTTATCTATACCCCAAAGCACACCTATTTGATTTAAAAAGGGGTAAATTAGGTCTGAAACTGTTTGTAAAAGCCCTTTATTTAGGATGTGAGCATCTAAAATTTTTACAAATTCTCGCTCATTCATTTCTAACAAACATAACATTAGCGCCGTAAGCACATCACCATCTATAGGCTTTAATAAAACTTCAGTTACATTGGCATGCAACTCATCATTAGACATCTTGTCTATTTTAGAAATTTTAAAACCATTTCTATGTAAAATACTTACATTAAGCAGTTTACGCAATAACTCATCTGTATAATATCTAATATTAGTATCGGTACGTTTAGGCTGTACAAAGGTGTATCTGCTCTCCCACTTTCGTAAAGTGTGTGCATTGATACCAGTTAGTGTGGCAACCTGAGACATTGAATAACTACCCATTTGTTTACTTATTTACTGTTTGCAAAAATAACTCAAAAATAGACTCAAACCATATTTTGTCTAATTTTTTATTCTTTTTACTAGACATTTTAAAATATTTTAATACATTTGTCTAACAATAACCCTATAAAAGTTAGACAATATGAAAATTAAAATTTATTTTTCGGCATTACTTCTATTCTTATTTGCGTTTACATCTTGTAATGATGATGATGACACACCCCAAGAAAAAGAAGCACAATTAAACATTGTAGAGACGGCATCTAGCACAGATGCGCTTAGCTCTTTGGTTGCTGCATTATCAAAATCAGACGAGAGTCCTAACTCAGATCTTATTTCTGCATTAAGTGGTAACGGACCATTTACAGTATTTGCCCCTACTAATGATGCATTTACTGCTTTATTTGCTAGTCTAGACGGTTATTCTTCCTTAGATGATTTTGATACGGAAGAAGAAAAAGCTTTACTTGCTACTATTTTAAAATACCACGTTGTTGCTGGTGCCGCTGTTACGTCTAGCGATTTAACAGACGGACAAGTAGTAACTACACTGTCTGGAGAAGATGTATCTATATCTTTAAATAATGGTGTTTTTGTAAGTGATGCATCAGACGTAGATGCACAAGTTGTTACAGCAGATGTAGATGCTACAAACGGTATTGTACACGTTATAAATAAAGTATTATTACCACAATCTGTAATAGATGCTATTAATTTAGGAACACTGGTAGAAGTTGTTGTTGCTAGTGATGCATTAACTGTTTTAGAAGCTGCAGTTATAAAGGCTGGTTTAGTAGACACATTAAATTCTGATGGTCCATTTACTGTTTTTGCTCCAACTGATACTGCTTTTATTGCTCTTTTAGATATGTTAGGAGATGATTATACTTCTTTAGATGATTTTGATACTGATGAAGAAATACAATTATTAAAAGACATATTACTATACCACGTTATACCTGCAAAAGTTTTATCTACAGATTTAGCTGCTGGTGAAGTAAGTACTGCCTTAGCAGACAATACAATAGAAGTAGTTGATAATGATGGTACTTTTGTTATTGCTGATGCATCAGACATTAATGCAAACATTTCTGCTGTAGATATTATGGCATCTAATGGTGTTGCTCATGTTATAGACAAGGTATTGTTGCCACAAGCTGCAGTAGATTTTATTGCAGATCAACAACCTACTATTGTAGAATTAGCAATAGCTACAGATGATTTATCATTATTGGTTGGTGCTTTACAACAAGCAGATGCTGGTTTGGTAGATTTATTAGGTACAGATGGTCCTTTTACTGTATTTGCACCAACTAATGCTGCTTTTGCTGCATTATTAGATGAGTTAGGAGATGATTATAACGAGTTATCAGATTTTGATACCGAAGATGAAAAAGCAATGCTAGCTACAATATTAAAATATCATGTTGTTGCTGGTACAGCTGCTTTTTCTACAGATTTAAGTAATGAGCAAATGATTACTACTGCACAAGGTGAAGACGTAACAGTTAACCTAACAGGAGGCGTATTTATACAAGATGCGACTGAAACTGATGCGACTGTTACTACTGCAGATATTGAAGCTAAAAACGGTGTAATTCATATAGTAGACAAAGTATTGTTACCACAAGAAATTGTTGATGCATTACAACCTAATATAGTAGAACTTGCAATTGCTACAGACAACTTATCATTATTGGTTACTGCATTGCAACAAGCAGATGCAGGATTGGTAGAGTTATTAGGTACTGAAGGTCCTTTTACTGTATTTGCACCAACCAATGCAGCATTTGAAGCTTTGTTAAATGATTTAGGCCCGGACTATACAAGTTTAGCAGATTTTGACACAGAAGATGAAAAAATGCTTTTAGCTAACATACTTAAATACCATGTTGTTTCTGGTGCTGCTGTATTATCATCAGACCTAACAGACGGACAAATGGTAACCACTGCACTAGGCCAAGATGTTACAGTTAACCTAACTGGCGGTGTATTTATTACAGATGCAACCAGTAGCAATGCAGAGGTAACTACTGCAGATGTAGAAGCTAGCAATGGTGTTGTACACATCATAAACAAAGTGTTAATGCCAGACACTCATTAACATAAAATTAGATTAACCTGTTGGTTGGGTTAATTTGGTTGTTGTACCGGTGATGTAAAAATCACCGGTTTTTAATATTATATTTAAAAACAAATAGTATCTTAGGAAGATACTTGTTAATAGTTTATGAAAAAAGTAATTATTATAGGCTCTGGTTTTTCATCATTATCTGCTAGTTGCTACTTAGCAAAAGCTGGTTATGATGTTACTATGTTAGAGAAAAACACAACTACTGGCGGTAGAGCTAGACAACTAAAAACAAACGGTTTTGTTTTTGATATTGGCCCTACATTTTATTGGATGCCAGATGTTTTTGACAAGTTTTTTGCTGACTTTAATAAAAAAACAAGCGATTATTACCAGCTAGACCAACTAAACCCTGCTTACCAAATTTATTTTGGCAAAAACGATGCTATTTCAATTTCTGAAGATTTTAATGAAACAAGAGATACTTTTGAAAAAATAGAACCTGGTAGCGGTAAACAATTAGAACGCTTTATTAACAAAGCTCGTATTAATTATGATATTGCTATAAAAAAACTAGTATACAACCCTGGTGAAAACATCTTTGAAATTATAAACCGTAAAACAATTACCAAATTGTACGAGTTTATACTTACTATAAAAAATCAGGTATCTGGTTATGTAAAAAATGATAAGCTACGTAAAGTATTAGAATTTCCTGTTTTATTTTTAGGCGCTAAGCCAAGTAATACACCATCATTCTATAATTTTATGAACTATGCAGACCTTAAACTTGGTACTTGGCACCCACAAGGAGGTATGTACAAAGTTGTTGAAGGTATGCAAACATTAGCACAAAGTTTAGGTGTAAAAACCATTACAGATAGCCCTGTTTTAAAAATTGATATACAAAACGGTAAAGTAAAAGGTGTAGAAAGTAAAAGTGGGTATCTAGAGTGTGATGTTCTTTTAAGCGGTGCAGATTATCACCACACAGAAACTTTACTACCTGAACAATATAGACAATACACAGAAAGTTACTGGGACAAAAAAATATTTGCTCCTTCTGCCCTATTATTTTTTGTTGGTTTTAATAAAAAAATTGAAGCTGTAAATCATCATACATTATTTTTTGATACTGATTTTGAAGAGCACGCGAAAACAATTTACGATACTAAAGAATGGCCTAACAAGCCCCTGTTTTATGCCAGTTTCCCTAGCAAAACAGATATTAGTAGCGCTCCAGAAGGCAAAGAAGCCGCTATATTTTTAGTACCTATTGCCCCAGATATTGAAGACACTAAAGAACTAAGAGAACACTACTTTAATCAGATTATAGAAAGAGTAGAAAAACTAACAGATCAAAAATTAAAAGAAGATATATTATTTAAAGAATCTTATTGTGTAGACAATTTTAAAGACGATTACAATTCTTACAAAGGAAATGCATATGGATTAGCCAATACACTAATGCAAACCCATATTTTAAGACCTAAACTAAAAAGTAAAAAAGTAGACAATTTATATTTCTGTGGACAATTAACTGTTCCAGGACCAGGTGTGCCACCATCATTAATATCTGGCAAAGTAGTAAGTGAACTAATTTTAAAACATAGTAAATAATGAAAGCTCTGTTTGATTCCTCTAGCGTTAATTGTAGTAAATTAATAACCACAACTTATAGTACGTCATTTTCTATAGGTATAAAACTATTTGCACCATCTATAAGACCCGCCATATATGCTATTTATGGTTTTGTTAGGTATGCAGATGAAATTGTAGACACTTTTCATGATTATAATCAAGAAGAGCTTTTAAATGAGTTTGAAGAGGAGTACAGAAAATCTCTTGTCCGTAAAATAAGCCTTAATCCTATTATAAACTCTTTTCAAGAAGTTGTTTTAAAATATGATTTACAAGAGTATGTAGACGCCTTTTTAACTAGCATGCGTTTTGACCTTAACAAAACAGAATACAGCACAAGGGAAGAATATAACGAATATATTTATGGCTCTGCAGATGTAGTAGGTTTAATGTGTTTACGCGTTTTTGTTAATAATGACAATGAAAGATTTAACCACTTAAAAGAGTCTGCACAGTACTTAGGATCTGCTTTTCAAAAAGTAAACTTTTTAAGAGATTTTAAAGACGATATTAATGAATTAGGAAGATCTTATTTTCCCGAATTAAATACTAACACACTTACACATACTGCTAAAGACCGTATTTTAAAAGATATTGAAAACGATTTTTCTGAAGCTTACAAAGGTATTGTTCAACTTCCTTTAGAAAGCAGATTAGGTGTTTTTGTAGCATATAAGTACTACTCTAAATTACTTAACAAACTAAAAAAGGCAGATACTAGTAGTATTATGAACAGTAGAATACGTATTTCTAATCCGCTAAAGTTTTTAATTTTAACCAAAGCATATATTAGATTTAAATTTAATATTATATAACGTAATTTCTTATAACTTTATAGTTTATTAGTAGTGACTTTTAAACATAGTTAATGAAATTATTTTTTCTCTTATTTGTTTTAATTTTTAACCAAACCACAGATTGTACAAGTTTGGAAAGTATTAGAAATACATTTCATACTATAAAAACTAATGATGATTTAAAGAAGTTTATAAAAAGTAGCAAACAAATTAATTGCTCTAAAGCTACACCATACATTGCCTCATGCACAATGAAAAAAGCTGAGTTTACAGTATGGCCCTTTAAAAAATTAGCGTATTTTAATGAAGGTAAAAAAACATTAGAAAATTACATCAAAAAATACCCAAACGATATAGAAGCAAGGTATGTGAGGTACTTAGTGCAAAACAACATCCCCAGTTTTTTAGGGTACAACACTAGAATTGCAGCAGATAAAAAATTCATTTTAGATAATTTAGATGCATCTGAATTACCTGAAAATTACAAAAAAGTAATTTTAAAAAATATAAATACAATAAGCCCAAATTAATGAAAATAGTACTTTTTATACTAGTTACAGTTGTTACATTTACTGTTATGGAAGTTATAACTTGGCTAACACACAAATATGTAATGCATGGTTTTTTATGGGTTTTACATGAAGATCATCATCAGCCAAAATACCCACACCCTTTTGAAAAAAATGATTTGTTTTTTGTAATATTTGCGATACCTAGCATTGCCTTATTTTTCTTTGGTATTAGACCACAATTAAACGTTTTGTTTTTTATTGGTTTAGGTATTTTATTTTATGGCATTGCTTATTTTTTAATTCATGATGTGTTAATTCATCAACGTTTTAAATGGTTTAAAAAAACAAAAAACAAATATTTAATAGGTCTGCGTAAAGCACACAAAGTACACCACAAACACTTAGGTAAAGAACACGGAGAGTGTTTTGGAATGTTATATGTCCCAAAAAAATACCATAAACAATACAAACCTTAATGAAGCCCTTTTATTACCTACTTATAAATTTTGCTTGCATTAGTATACCTTTTATTGCTAGCTTTTACCCAAAACACGCTTTTTACAAAAAATGGGGTTCATTTTTTAAAGCGTGCATACCTGTTGCTTTATTTTTTATTGTTTGGGATTATTGGTTTACAGCTATAGGAGTTTGGGGGTTTAATAAAGATTACCTTAGTGGAATATTTTTTGGAGAATTACCTTTAGAGGAAGTTTTATTTTTTATAGCCATACCATATGCATGTGTTTTTACATACTTTGCCATATTATTTTTAATAAAAAATAATCCATTACAAAAAATTGAAAAATACATTACATTTACAATAATTGCTACTTGTTTAATTACCGCTTTATTTAATTTAGACAAGCTATACACGTGTACAACTGGTATTTTAGCCGTCCTTTTTTTAGTTTATTTGTACTATAAAAAAACAAAACTTAGCTATCATTATTTAACGTATTTAATAATTATACCATTTTTTTTAGCCAGTAATGGTTTGTTAACTGGCAGTTTTTTAGAGTCTCCTATTGTTTGGTATAACAATGCAGAAAATTTAGGTGTTAGAATAGGTACTATACCTGTAGAGGATTGTTTTTACGGACTTGTACTTATTTTTATGAATATTGAGTTGTTTCGTTACTTTAACAAACAAAATCAATAATTAATCTTCTATACCTTCTTTATATACTTTTAATGCTCTTTCCCTAGCTGCTTTATGCTCTACCATTGGCTGCGGATAATTAAACCCATCCAACTCAGGAATCCAATGCTTTACGTATTTAAAATATTTATCAAACTTTTTTAATTGTGTTATAGGGTTAAATATTCTAAAATACGGAGCAGCATCACAACCAGTACCTGCTGCCCATTGCCAATTGCCGTTATTAGAGGCCAACTCATAGTCTAACAACTTTTTAGCAAAATAGGCCTCTCCCCACTGCCAATCTATTAATAAATGCTTACATAAAAAGCCAGCAGTAATCATACGCACTCTATTATGCATATACCCTGTTTTGTTTAACTGTCTCATACCGGCATCTACCATAGGATAACCCGTATTACCTGTACACCATTTTTCAAAATCTTCTTTGTTATTGCGCCACTTTATTCCATCGTATTTAGATCTAAAATTTTGGGTAACAACCTTTGGAAAATGAAATAAGATTTGAGTAAAAAATTCTCTCCAAACCAATTCACTTAAAAACACACTTTCTAAACCATCTAAACCTCTAATTAATTTGCGTACACTTACGGTTCCAAAACGCAAATGTGGACCTAAATATGTTGTTATATCATCAAACGGAAAATCTCTTTTTTCTGCATAAATATCTAGATGCTCTAAATTGTATGGTTCTACCGTTATGTTTGATGCACTAAATCCTAAATTTTCTAATGAAGGAAAATCTACATTAAACTCTAATAATTTACCTTTAAAGTCACATTTCTTATCTTCAATTAGGTCTGGAGTAAATTTAGATAACCATTTATTTTTATATGGCGTATAAACCGTATATGGATCACCGTCATTCTTTAAAACATCATTCTCTTCAAAAATAACACTGTCTTTATAAGACTTAACCTTTATAGATTTATCGTTTAAAAATGAAGTTATTTTCTGATCTCTTTCTCTTGCATATGGCTCATAGTCTTTATTAAAAAAAACACGCTCTACATTGTATGTACTTACTATTTTTTTCCAAGCAAGTTCTGGTGTTGTATGTAAGCATAGTACACCACTATTATATTCTTTTAAAGTTAAATTTATAGCTGATATAGTTTTATGTATAAACGTTACTCTTGCATCATCTGCATCTAGTTCATTTAAAATATTTTCATCAAAAATAAAAACAGGAAGTACGGGATTACCAGATTTTAATGCATTACACAGTGCCGTATTGTCTTCAATCCTTAAATCTCTCCTAAACCAAAAAACAGATATTTTATCACTCATAAAACTATAATTATGCTTGTATCAAAAATAAGGCCTATTAAGTAAAAAAGCTATTATATGCTAGGCTAATACAGAAACAAAAACACATAAAATTTCAAATTAAAAAGTTTATATATCTATAGCACATAGTTATATTTGCGCTATAAATTATTTTAACCAATGGCTACGTGGCGGAATTGGTAGACGCGCTACCTTGAGGGGGTAGTGTTCTTAAGAACGTGCTGGTTCGACTCCAGTCGTAGTCACAAAAAAAGCGCTTTTTATAAGCGCTTTTTATTTTTTCATCTATATTTTATTCTTTCAACAGCTTATCTAATAATTTACGTGTTTTTTCACTATTCCAATCTTTTGCTCCGGTTTCTTTAACTATAATTTTTCCAGATTTATTTAATACAAATGTTGTTGGAATTACAGTATGTTTAAGCTCTTGCGGTAACTTGTAATTAGAATAATACACATTAAAACTAAAATTGTTTTCTTTTAGGTATGTATTTACATTTTTTACTTTATCGCTTGCCAAAAAAATAAACTCTACATCATTTTTATAGTCAGTATATAACTTTTGTAAACTTGGCATTTCTGCAACACAAGGCGGACACCATGTTGCCCAAAAATTGATAAAAACTACTTTACCTTGGTAGTCATTAAAATTAAAACTGTTTTCTTTAGCATCTACAAATTTCCAGTTATAATTTTGCAACACAATTTGCTCTTCTTGCTTTAGGGTATTTGGGTTGCCTGAAAAAATTTGATTTGTAAAAACCTTTACTTTAAACCCTAACGGAGTAAATATTATGGCAACTATAAGTACATAAAAAGCAATATTAAATATTCTTTTTTTAGTAAAAGCCATTTTTACTCTTTTAAAAGGTTTTCTACAGTTTGGTATACAGTATTATTATCCCAATTAGATATACCTTCTTCATAAATCACAATATTGCCTTGTTTATCTATTAAATAACTAGAAGGCACTTTTTCTGTATTTACAGCGTGTTTAGCATCAATAATTAAATATGTAACAGGAAAATTAAATTTTTTAAGCTGCATAAATTCTTCTACTACATCTTTTTCTTCATTAGTAATTATATAAAAGTCTATTTTACCTTTATAATCATTATAAAACTTTTGTATGGATTGTAGTTCGGCTTCACAATGAACTTTCCATGATGCCCAATTGTTTATAAAAATTACATTCCCTTTAGACTTTTTAAAGTTAAACAAGTTGTGATCTTCATCTTTTAAAACCCAGTCATAATCTGTTATTTTTTTCTGATTTTCTTTAGTAATAACAGAAGGAGCAGTTGCTACCATATTGTTTAAAAATATTTTCCCCATATGCCCTAAGGGAGTCCAAAAAAATGCTGCTATAAGAAGCATTATTAGAAGAGTAAAAACTGTTTTCTTTTTCATTTTATATTGTATAATTACCCCTAAAATATGAAGATAAATTCATATAAAAATAAAAACTCCCGAATTACTTCGGGAGTTTTCTTTTATTAAAACAAACTTGGCTTATGCCGCGTTTTCTTTTTTAATTACATTTAACGCAGAACCTTCTCTGTACCAATCTATTTGAGGTTGGTTATAAGTGTGGTTAAGCTTAATAACATCTTTGCTACCATCTGCATGAACTAACTCTAAAGTTAATTGTTTGTCTGGAGCAAATTCTGCTATGTCAATAAAGTTAAATGTATCATCTTCCTGTATTAAGTCATAATCTGCCTCATTTGCAAATGTTAAACCTAACATACCTTGCTTTTTAAGGTTTGTTTCATGAATACGTGCAAAAGATTTTACTATTACAGCCGCAACACCTAAATGTCTTGGCTCCATAGCTGCGTGCTCACGAGAAGATCCTTCTCCATAGTTATGGTCTCCCACAACTACAGATCTAACACCTGCAGCTTTATATGCACGTGCAGTATCTGGAACTCCACCGAACTCACCTGTTAATTGGTTTTTAACAAAGTTTGTTTTTTTGCCAAAAGCGTTAACAGCTCCAATTAAACAGTTGTTAGAAATATTATCTAAATGCCCACGGAAACGTAACCAAGGACCAGCCATAGAAATGTGGTCTGTTGTACATTTACCAAAAGCTTTAATAAGCAATTTAGCTCCCATTAAACTTTCGTCTTTAATAGGCGTAAATGGCTCTAATAATTGTAATCTTTCAGAATCTGGAGAAACTTTAACCTCTACACCAGAACCATCTTCATCTGGAGCTAAGTAACCAGCATCTTCTACATCAAAACCTTGTGGAGGCAACTCTATACCTAATGGCATATCTAATTTTACCTCTTCACCATCTTCATTAATTAATGTATCGTTCATAGGATCAAAATCTAAACGACCAGATATTGCTATTGCAGCAACCATTTCTGGAGAACCTACAAATGCGTGTGTATTTGGGTTACCATCTGCTCTTTTAGAGAAGTTACGGTTAAATGAGTGTACAATTGTGTTTTTCTCATCACCTTTAGCATCACTTCTGTCCCACTGACCTATACAAGGTCCACAAGCATTAGTAAATACTGTAGCTCCTAAGTTTTCAAAAATATCTAATATACCGTCTCTTTCTGCGGTAAAACGAATTTGCTCTGAACCTGGGTTGATACCAAAATCTGATTTTGGCTTAATTTTTTTATCTACAGCTTGTTTAGCTATAGAAGCTGCTCTTGTTAAATCTTCGTAAGAAGAGTTGGTACAAGAACCAATTAATCCCCAATCTACTTTTAAAGGCCAATCATTTTCTTTAGCTTTTTCTCCTAACTGGCCTACTGGTGTAGCTAAATCTGGAGTAAAAGGTCCGTTTAAATGAGGTCTTAATTCATCTAAATTAATTTCTATAATTTCATCAAAATATTGCTCTGGATTAGCGTAAACTTCTGGATCTGCAGTTAAGTGCTCTTTAACTTCATTTGCTGCATCTGCAACATCATTACGGTCTGTTGCACGTAAGTAACGCTCCATAGACTCATCATAACCAAATGTAGATGTAGTTGCTCCTACTTCTGCACCCATATTACAAATTGTACCTTTACCTGTACAAGAAAGGTTTTTAGCACCTTCTCCAAAATATTCTACAATTGCACCAGTACCACCTTTAACAGTTAAAATACCTGCAACTTTTAATATAACGTCTTTTGCTGATGTCCAACCAGAAATATTTCCAGTTAATTTAACACCTATTAATTTTGGAAATTTAAGTTCCCAAGCCATACCTGCCATAACATCTACAGCATCTGCACCACCAACACCAATAGCAACCATACCTAAACCACCAGCATTAACTGTATGAGAATCTGTACCAATCATCATTCCGCCAGGAAATGCATAATTTTCTAAAACTACTTGGTGAATAATACCTGCTCCTGGTTTCCAGAAACCAATACCATACTTGTTAGAAACAGACTCTAAAAAGTTAAACACCTCTGCACTTGTAGAATTTGCTACTTTTAAATCTGGTGCAGCACCACTTTTAGCTTGTATTAAGTGATCACAGTGTACTGTTGTAGGAACTGCAACTTTTGGCTTACCAGCTTGCATAAACTGTAATAATGCCATTTGTGCGGTGGCATCTTGACAAGCAATACGGTCTGGTGCAAAATCTACATAGTCTTTACCTCTTGTAAATTTAGTATTTGGATTACCATCCCATAAGTGAGAATACAATATTTTTTCTGAAAGTGTAAGTGGCTTTCCTACTATTTCACGAGCCATATCTACTCGTTCAGCCATACGGGCATAAACCCCTTTTATCATATCAATGTCAAATGCCATTCCTTTTAGTTTTGAGTTTAATTTATTGCAATTCCACAAAATTAATAAAATCTAAAGGGTAAACGAAAGAATTGGGCAACGATTAGTATTATTTTGCTAAAAAAACAAAAAAATGCACTTGTAAAAATGAATGCATCATTTTTTACTTAAAATATTATCAAATTATCTACGAAAACGTTTGAAATTGATTTTTCTTTAATTAGAGCAATTTGGCAATTATTTGTTCTTCAGAAATATTTTCTGCTTCTGCCTTGTAGTTTTTAATTATTCTATGCCTTAATATACCTGTAGCAACAGCCTGTACGTCTTCTATATCTGGAGAAAATTTTCCGTTTACAGCTGCATGTGCTTTTGCTGCTAATATTAAATTTTGAGAAGCTCTTGGCCCCGCTCCCCAATCTAAATATTGCTTTACATAATCATTGGCTGTGTCTAGATTTGGTCTAGTGCTATTTACCAACTTAACAGCATATTCTACAACATTATATGGCACAGGAATTCTACGTACCAAAAGCTGTACTGCTACTATTTCTTCTGCACTAAATAAGGCGTTAATTGTAGGTTTATTGTCTGATGTTGTTCGTTTAACAACCTCTATTTCTTCTGCTACAGATGGGTATTGCAATTCTATAGCAAACATAAACCTATCTAACTGTGCTTCTGGTAAAGGATATGTACCTTCTTGCTCTATAGGGTTTTGTGTAGCCAGTACAAAATAAGGAAGATCTAATT
Organism: Cellulophaga sp. RHA_52; assembly: GCF_007827205.1. Lineage (NCBI taxonomy): Bacteria > Pseudomonadati > Bacteroidota > Flavobacteriia > Flavobacteriales > Flavobacteriaceae > Cellulophaga > Cellulophaga sp. RHA_52. The sequence continues at coordinate 1,845,564 of NZ_VIRZ01000001.1, read as the reverse complement.
TGTAATGGTTACCAGCTATTGTTACTGCCCTTTCTTGCATTGCTTCTAAAAGAGCCGCTTGCGTTTTAGGCGGTGTTCTGTTGATTTCATCTGCCAAAATAATATTAGAAAAAATAGGACCTTTTATAAACTTAAAGTTTCTTTTTTCGTCTAATATTTCACTACCTAAAATATCACTAGGCATTAAATCTGGCGTAAACTGTATGCGTTTAAAATCTAACCCTAAGGTTTGGGCTATTGTGTTTACCATTAGGGTTTTTGCCAAACCGGGCACACCTACTAACAAAGAGTGACCGCCTGTATAAATAGATAGTAATATTTGATCTATTACTACATCCTGGCCCACAATTACTTTAGCAATTTCTTGCTTTAGTGCGTGGTGTTTTTCAACTAAATTTTTAACAGCAGTTACGTCTGACATAAAGTTCTACTATTTTTTAAACCAGTTGTTTTTAAACTCGCAATCTTTATTGTCTTTATTAATACTTACATAAGTATCATTAATATGCTCAACCATCCATTCCTGTATAGCATCTACTCTTTTTTGCGTTAATGCTAACTCCTGAATCTTAGTATAATCTTGTGCAAAATCTGCTACGTGCTCATCATACCTATTGGTAATCTTCATTATCTTATACTTTTTTGCACCACCCTGTTGCTCTACCTCTAAAATAGGCATAGAGATTTCATTATCTTTAATATCCCTAACTTGGTTATACAACTCTGGTTGCATTTTAGTAAGCTCAAACTTGGTACTAAAATCTTGTGGGTTTCTTAATTGCCCACCTTCGTATTTTGTTTCTTTCTGATCAGAAAAATTTAAAGCAGCTTCTGCAAATGTAAGCTCACCATCTAAAATTCTCTGTCTTATTTTCTCTAATTCTAACCTAGCTTCTTCAAGTCTTTCATCAGATATTTTAGGCGCCATAAGAATATGCCTTACATCTCTTTCCTGACCTTTAATTTTTTCTAAGTAAATAATATGAAACCCAAACTGTGTTTCAAAAGGTTCAGAAACTTCACCCTCTTTTAAACTAAAAGCAACATCTTTAAATTCTTTTACAAAGTTAGTTTCCTTTTTAATTTTATAAAAACCTCCATTAGACCTAGATCCTTCATCCTCAGATGAAATAATTGCTTTAATTTTAAAACTAGAACCACCTACTAAAACATCTTCTCTTATTTTATTAAGTTTATCTATTACTTTTTGTTTTTCTTCCTCACTAGCTTCTGGTTGCTTTACAATTTGTGCAATCTCTAACTGTGCACCAAAAACTGGTCTTTCCTCTTTTGGTATTTTTTTATAAAACTGCCTTACTTCTTCCGGAGTAATTTCTATTTCTTCAATAATTTTTTGTTGCATTTTTTCAGACAACATTCTTAGCTTATTAATTTTAAAAAGATCTTCTCTTAATGCTTCTTGAGAATCTTTTTTGTAATACTTAAGTAACTTATCCATAGAACCTATTTGCCCTACTAAGCTTTGTATTTGTCTCTCACTAGTTGCGTTAACTTCATCATCAGAAACCAGTAAACTATCTTGTACAGCTTGGTGCGCGTACAAACGGTCTTCCATTAATTTACCTAAAAGACCACATTTAGTTATATCATCTTCAGAAACACCTTGACTACGTAAATCTATCAATGTTTTTTCTATATCAGAATCTAGTATAACATAATCCCCCACAACGGCAGAAACACCATCTAATTTTATTCTTTTAAAGTTAGATTTTATAGTGTCTTGTGCTATTTGCACAACATCTTCTATTTGCTCTTGTTCTTGCATTGCATTAACTGTAAAGGTTACAGTTAATAACATTGCTAGTAAAAAAGTAATGTTGTTATTCTTGTTTTTCATATGTCTCAAATTCCTTATTTTTAATAGCTTCATCTATAATATCTACCTCTAATTTCCTTAGGTACTCTAATCTTCTTCGGTTTAGTAAAACACGTTTAATTGTTGGTGTAATGTACTGTAAGGGTGCAGGCTGGTTTTTATCAATCATATCCACAACCTTGGTCAAATATACCCCTAATGAATCTTGCATCTCAAAAAATTGTGCTTTTTTTAAGTATTGCTGTTCATTATCTGATGTTAATGGTGGTATTTCACTCTTTAACCTAGAGGCTTCTACCCAAACAGAATCGTTAAAATTAACTTTTCTAAATTGTACACTAATAGAATCTAAATACATACGGTCTTTTTCTGTAAACCCTTTTAGTTTTTCTATTACTGCAGATTTATTTAAAAATTGAGGAGGCAGCTCTACATAACGTACTCGAACAATTCTCTCGTTAAGTTTAAAGTTCTCTTTTTCTTTTTGGTAAAAAGCGTTTAACTCTTCATTAGTAATAACAGTATCTTGCTCTTTTTGCACTAAAGCTTCCTTGTAAGCTCCTGTATACAAATCTGTTTTATAATTTGCTACAAGTCTATCAAACTCTGCCAACTGTTCTTCAGACAAGTTTACTTTAGACTTTGACATTAACAACTGCTTAGATGCCCAATTATTTATATAATTGGTTACTAAAGTGGTGCTATCTTCTTTAGTTGTATTTTTAGGAATTAAATCTTGTATATCTTCTTTATACAAAAAATTTTCTCCTACCCTTGCTATAGCAACCTTATCTTTATCACTAACAAAAACACCTTGACATGAGCTAAGTGTTAATGTGCCATAAAGTATTCCTAACAAGAAAACTAACTTATTTATATGTTGCATAAATTGGTGCATCACGCAAAAATAACAATTAGATGTTGCGATACAAGATTTATTGTAAAATGATTAACACTTTTTAGCATTAAATACTAAAAAATAGTAAATTTTAATACTAAAAAATAAGTATTTAGCTTAAGAGAACTATTTTTATTATTATCTACTTCCTTTAATTTTAATAAAGAAATAGTAGTTTTACCTAAATATATTTACACCAACTTATAATATGTCTAAAAAAATAAAACTGATATGGGACTTTAGGGGTCCGGCTGCCGAAAAAACGGCAGAACATCATGAAATACACTTAAAAGAATTTATTGAAGCAGAAAAACTAGATCTTAATATTACCGGATTTACAGCTGTAACAGATATGCATAGTATAGCATTTTTAGTTGTTAATGAACAGGAAATGATTGCCGTTAGAGACGCATTAAAACCACACAGAGGAGAATTATACAACGCAAAATGAAGCCTTTTACACTAGCCTTACTTTCTTTTATTTTTCTTTTTTCTTGTAAAGAAAAACAACAAAAAATAAACCATCCTATTAATTATATTATTGCATCTAAAAGTGATAATATAAAAAGGGTTTTAAACAGCATTACTAATCATGAGGTACAATTTAGATATACTGAAATAAAAAAGACTAATGGTGTTTATGTGTTTAATAATTTTGATTTTAACACCAATTCAAACAATTACTTTTATCCAGCTAGCTCTGTAAAATTACCTATTGCTGTTTTAACATTAGAAAAAATATTTGAAAGCGAAGGCTACACTAAGGATACCGAGTTTTTTATTGAAGGTGACACTTTAAAAACAACATTTGCTAAAGAAATTACTAAACTATTTGCTGTGAGCGACAATGATGCTTACAATAGATTATTTGAGTTTTTAGGCCAAGATTATATTAACAAAAAACTTAAAGACAAAGGCATAAATAATGTTAGAATAGCTCACAGACTTTCTACGGATAATGCTGATAATGTTACTACAAAACCACTGGTTATTTATACAAATGATAGCACAACTATAAATACCAACGCTATAATTAACAGCCCTATTGCTCCATTACAACTTGATAAAATTAAAAAGGGTATTGGTTATATTAATGAAGATGAAGTATTGCAAAACCAACCTTTTGATTTTAGTTTCAAAAATTACTATAGTATTGATGCCCAACAACAGGTTTTACAGCGTATAATTTATCCTGAATCATTTTCTAGTGAACAGCAATTTAATTTATATTTAGATGATTTATCTTTCTTAAAAAAAGCAATGAGTAATACACCTAAAGATGCCGGTTATACAGATAGCACTTATTATGATAGCTATGTAAAATTCTTTATGTATGGCGACACAAAAAAGCCTATACCAGGTAATATTAAAATATACAATAAGGTTGGCTACGCGTACGGAACTTTAACCGATTGCGCTTTTATTGAAGACACAAAAAATGATATTAGATTTATGTTAACAGCTACTATTTTAGTGAATAGCAATGGTGTTTATAATGACAACACCTATGAGTATCAGTCCGTAGGAATTCCCTTTTTAGCAGAATTAGGCAGAGAGTATTACAATTACAACTTGCAAAAAAAACAGAACTAAACCCCCAATTTATACTATTTAAGGTATAAACTTGTTATTATACATACCCCTTTACAAATGTAAACTGCTATATTTCACGGTTTATAGGGTATTAACCAACCTATAGTTAGCTGTACATTGCGTGCTACTATAAAAAATATAATTTTTAGGAACTAGCTTATGGCAAACGACCAAGAATATTTAAATAACCTAACCAAACAGTTTGAAATTCTTTTAAGCAAGCAAGAGCATTTTGCTAAGGAGCTTATGGTTTTACATAAAGAAATAGAGCGACTTAAAAAAGAGGGTATTCCAAAGCAAATAAGCAATAACAAAACTACTCCTATTGCTTCACCAGTAATAACACCTACTAAAGAACCTATAAAAGAACCCACAAAAGAATTTACTAAAGAGACTATTAATACCACACAAGCTAAAGCTATACAGCCTGAGAGAAATATACAACCTATAGAAAAAAGAATCTCTAAGCCTAAACAAAAATCTAATATTGAAAAATTTATAGGCGAAAATTTACTAAGTAAAATAGGTATTCTTATTCTAATAATTGGTGTTGCAATTGGCGCAAAATACTCTATAGAAAACAACTTAATTAGTCCGTTAACAAGAATAATTTTAGGATACTTAACAGGTCTAGGTTTACTTGGTCTTGGGATTAAATTAAAAGAAAAATATACTAGTTACAGTGCGGTATTAGTAAGTGGCTCTATTGCCATACTCTATTTTATAACGTTTGCTGCATATAGCTTTTATGATATTCTACCACAAATACCGGCTTTTGCAATAATGGTATTACTCACCATATTTACAGTTATTGCCGCCATTAACTACAACAAACAGGCCATTGCACATATTGGTTTAGTAGGTGCCTATGCTGTTCCTTTTTTACTTAGTAGTGGATCTGGACAAGTTGGTATATTATTTACATATATGTCTATTATTAACATAGGCATTTTAACATTATCATTTAAAAAAGATTGGAAAGGCTTATTCTACTCTGCTTTTATATTTACGTGGTTTATATACGGTTCTTGGTTTTTATTTAGTTATAATTATGACCACTTTACAAAAGCCTTTTTATTCTTATTTATATTTTTCCTAATATTTTACACAACATTTATAGTTAACAAAATAAAAAAGAACCATGCTTTTAACCCTAGTTCTATTTTAATACTATTAGTAAACTCATTTATCTTTTTTGGTTATGGTTTTTATCTACTAAGTTCTAACCAAGATTATGATAGCTATTTAGGCTTATTTACGGTTGCAAATGCGTTGCTGCATTTTATTGCTGGTACTATTTTGTACAAACAAAAATTAGCAGATAGCAAGCTTTTATATTTTATATTAGGTACGGTGTTTGTTTTTATAACTATTGCTGTACCCGTACAATTAGATGGTAATTACGTTACTATTTTATGGATTACTATTGCCGCTTTGCTTTTCTGGATTGGCTCATCAAAAGGCGACCCTATTTTAAAGCAAATCTCTTATCCACTGGTAATATTATCATTACTAAGTTTGTTTCAAGACTGGGGAACTTACTATCTAGACCATAGCTATTATAGTGATTACGCAGGTAATATTACTTCTCTATTAAACGTAAATTTACTTGGCTCTTTACTTAGTATTGTTTCATTGTATTTCATTTACACAACCAATAAAAAATACAACACCAAAAACAATGTTTTATCTTACATTGCTCCAATACTATTAGTATTAGTAACATTTAGTAGTTTCTTTGTAGAAATAGTACACTACTTTAATTTAGCACTGGATGAGTCTAAAATTATAATAGATAAAACAGACATTTATAGCAACCCTATTAATTATGACATTAATAGCTTTAGCATACTAACACTTGTATGCTACACCTTACTATTCTTTTCTATACTAAGTATTATAAATATTAAAAAGATAAAAAACAGAACGTTAGGTATTGTAAATATTAGCATTAATAGTATTGTTTTATTTATTTCATTAACTGTAGGCTTACTTATTTTAAGTGAGCTTAGAGACAGTTACTTAAATCCGTCTGAATATTACAACTCTGGAAGTATGCACCTTGCAGTAAGATATATACTTTATACTTTTATAGCACTTATAGTATACTGCACATATAGTTACACTAAGCAAAGCTTTATGCGCATAAACTTTAAAATTGCGTTTTCTATACTACTTAATATTTCAGTACTTTGGATTTTAAGTAGCGAGCTAATTAACTGGATAGACTTGTCTGGCGCAGAGCAAACATACGGATTAGAACTAAGCATTTTATGGGGAGTGTATTCTTTCTTTTTAGTAGCTAAAGGCATCTGGAAAAAAATAAAATATATACGTATTGGAGGCATTATTTTATTTGGAATTACCATTATTAAGCTTTTCTTTATGGATTTAGCCTCTTTAAATACCATATCAAAAACTCTTGTTTTAGTTATATTAGGGCTATTAATTTTAGGAGTTTCATTTTTATACAACAAGTACAAAAACAAAATTTTTGATGAGACAAAAACAGAATAAAACCATTTTACTTTTTTTACTAGTTACCACTGCATTTTACGCACAAATGCAAAACTATGATGCAAAAATAGAACTTAAAAATATTACTGATACTTGGCATAATATTGTATTACCAGACACTGTTTTTGCTAATACTCAAGATCATTTAAGTGATATTCGCATATACGGTATAACTCCTAAAAAAGATACTATTGAGGCTCCTTATATTTTTAATTACACACCTCCAGAATTAAAAACTAAAACGGTAGACTACAAATTATTAAACGCTAGTACTAAAGATGGTACTTACTACTTTACACTAAAAGTACCTTCTAAGGATCCTATTAATCATATAAAATTAGATTTTGAAAACACTAATTTTGATTGGAAAACATTGGTACAAGGAAGTCACGACCAAAAAAACTGGTTTACCATATATAATGATTATAGAATTGTTGCCATTAAAAACAAACAAACCAGTTACAGTTTTACAGACATTAATTTTAGTGCAGCAGAATACACATATTTTAGAGTAGGCATTAAGAGTGATGAAGAACCTATTTTAAATAGAGCAACATTAGAACTTCAACAAAAAGCTACAGAAAATATTACCAACAGAAAATTAAAATCTTATACTGTTGTTGAAGATAAAAAAAGCAAAAAAACAATTATCAATATCAGTTTAACTAAAAAAGCCCCTACACACCAAGTAACTATAAATATTAATAATGATTTTGATTATTACAGACCTATAAAAATTGAAGAACTTTTAGACAGTGTAAAAACACAAAAAGGGTATTTGTATGACTACAATACATTAAGCGTTGGCACATTATCCTCTATAGAAAATAATACATTTACTTTTGACAATACCTTCTCTAAAAAAATACGCATTACTATTTTAAATTTTGACAATCAGCCTTTAAAAATAAAAAATATAACTGCTAAAGGTTATAAGTACTTACTAACCGCAAGGTTTACAGAACCAGCTACATATTATTTAACATATGGTAATAAAGATGCATACGGCCCTAGTTATGATATTGCACAGTTAAATATAAAAATGCCTAAGGATATAAAAAACCTCTCTTTGGGCAATCCTGTTTATATTACCAAAAAAGAAACACAAATACAAGAACCTCTTTTTAAAAATAAATTATGGTTATGGGTTATTATGGGGCTAATAATGGCTATTATTGGTTGGTTTTCTTATAAAATGTTAAGCACAAAACCAGAATAAATTTTAATATACGGGTAACTTTATTTTTTGTAACTTGTAAATCCCCCAACACTTTACAACTTACTTTCTTACGTTTTGTTATGGTATTAAACACTTATTAACCATTAACAAACAAAAATGAAAAAATTAGTAGCAGAATTTATTGGTACGCTTTGGCTTGTCCTAGGCGGATGTGGTAGCGCCGTATTAGCAGCCGCCTACCCTGAATTAGGAATTGGATTTGCAGGTGTTGCACTTGCCTTTGGATTAACAGTAGTAACTATGGCCTATGCAATTGGCCATATATCTGGTTGCCACTTAAATCCCGCTGTTTCTATTGGATTATGCGTTGGAGGCAGATTTAACAAAAAAAAACTTTTGCCGTACATAATTGCTCAAGTAATGGGCGGTATTGCAGGAGCAGCAATTTTATACGCTATTGTTAGCGGTAAAGAATGCTTTAGTATTGGTGGCTTTGCTGCCAATGGCTTTGGAGAGTTTTCTCCTGGAGGATACAATATGACATCGGCATTGATTACAGAAATTGTAATGACGTTTATGTTTTTAATAATTATACTTGGCGCAACACACTCTAAAGCTCCAAAAGGTATGGCTGGTTTAGCAATAGGCCTTGGACTTACACTAATACACCTAATTAGTATTCCTGTTACAAACACATCTGTAAACCCTGCACGTAGTACTAGTCAGGCTTTATTTGCACAAACAGATGGTGCTTTGCCACAATTATGGCTATTTTGGGTAGCTCCTATAATAGGTGCTATTTTAGCAGGTCTGGTTTACAAATTAGTATCTCCTGATGATAAAATAGATTAAAAAAAGCAAAAGCCCTAGAAAGTTAATTTCTAGGGCTTTTTTTATTGTAGAATTGTAATTACACTGGCTCTCCATACAAATCAAAATCTGCAGCTTCTGTAATTTTTATACTAGCATATTCTCCTTGTTTTAGGTAATGCTTGGTAGCATCAATTAAAACCTCATTATCTACATCCGGAGAATCAAACTCTGTTCTTCCAACAAAATAATTACCTTCTTTTCTATCTATAATACATTTAAAAGTCTCTCCTATTTTTTCTTGGTTTAACTCCCATGAAATCTGAGATTGTATCTCCATAATTTGGTTAGCTCTATCTTGCTTCACCTCTTCTGGCACATTGTCTTCTAAATTATACGCGTGTGTATTTTCTTCATGACTATATGTAAAACAACCTAAACGCTCAAAACGCATATCTGTAACCCATTGTTTTAAGGTTTCAAAATCTTCTTCAGTTTCCCCAGGGTAACCAACAATTAGCGTAGTTCTAATGGTCATATTTGGCACCGTAGCTCTAAAATCTTGCAACAACTTAGTAGTTTTTGCCTGTGTGGTACCACGGCGCATACTTTTTAAAATTGAATCTGATATGTGCTGTAACGGAATATCTAAGTAATTACAAATTTTAGGCTCTTTATTCATAAGGTCTAGTACATCCATAGGAAACCCAGTAGGAAAAGCATAGTGCAAACGTATCCATTCTATACCTTCAACCTTAACTAAAGCCTCTAAAAGCTCTGCTAAATTTCTTTTCTTATATAAATCTAAACCGTAGTACGTTAAATCTTGTGCTATAAGTATTAACTCCTTTACTCCTTTTGCTGCTAATTTTTCAGCTTCAGTAACCAAATCTTCAATTGGTGTACTTTTATGTTTGCCACGCATTAATGGTATTGCACAAAAAGAACATGGCCTATCACAACCTTCTGCTATTTTTAAATAAGCATAGTTTTTTGGCGTTGTAGTAATACGCTCTCCTATTAACTCATGCTTATAATCTGCCTCTAAAGCTTTTAATAAACTAGGCAGTTGACTAGTACCAAAATACTCGTCTACATTAGGAATCTCCTTTATCAAATCTGGTTTATAACGCTCACTTAAACATCCTGTTACAAAAACCTTATCTACCTCACCAGCTTCTTTTTTTTGTACAAAATCTAAAATAGTATTTACACTTTCTTCTTTTGCATTATCAATAAAGCCACACGTATTAATTACAACAATATTACCATCTTCTTCATGTGCAACTTCTTTTCCATTAGCTTTTAATTGCCCCATAAGTACTTCAGAATCGTACACATTTTTAGAGCAACCTAAAGTAACTACATTAATTTTGTTTGTTTTTAGTGATTTTGTGCGCATAATCTATTAAAATTGGCTGCAAAAATACAACTTGCTTAAGGAATGACACCTATATAGAACTAATTTTATGATTTTTACGTTAAACCATTAGCCTATAATGTTATCTAAACTTAAAAATATACAAGATGAAAAGTTACACATACTCTTTTTTAACATTAGTACTTTGTATAATTTGCAGCTGTTCTACAGATAAAGAAAATAACATAGACGATACAGATTCTAATGAAATGTATTTTCCACCTATTAACTCTGACGAGTGGAAAACTAATACAGTTGAAGATTTAGGCTGGAATGAAAATGCTTTACAACCACTTTTAAGTTTTGTTGAAGCCAACAAAACAAAAGCTTTTTTAATACTTGAAAACGGAAAAATTGTAGTTGAATGGTATGGTAATAATGCTGATGCAACCTCTAATTTAGCTTGGAATTCTGCTGCAAAAACATTAGTATCTTTTACTGCCGGAATTGCTATTGAAGAAGGTTTATTAGATATCAATTTACCATCTAGCAATTACTTGGGTACAGGCTGGTCTTCTTTAACCACTGCTCAAGAACAAAACATTACAGTTAAAAACCATTTAACAATGACTACTGGTTTAGATTATACTGTAACTAACAACAACTGCACAGACCCAGAGTGTTTCACTTTTAAAAATTTACCAGGCACATTTTGGTACTATCATAATGGAGCATACACTATTACACACAATATTATAGAAGGAGCCACACAGCAAAATTTTAATACTTATTTTAATGATAAACTAAAAAATGTAATTGGTATGCAAGGCTCTTGGGTACCTTTTGGTTACTTTAAATTGTATTACAGTAACGCCAGAAGTATGGCCAGGTACGGAATTTTAAATCTAAATAAAGGAAATTGGGATGGAATTCCGGTGTTAGAATCAGAAACATATTTTAACGAAATGACAAGCACGTCTCAGAACTTAAATGATGCATATGGTTATTTTTGGTGGCTAAACGGAAAAGCATCATATAAACTACCTGCTTCTGAACTTAATTACACTGGAAAACTAATACCTAATGCACCCAACGATTTAATAGCCGCCTTAGGCAAGGATGACCAAAAACTATACATTTCACCTAGCAAAAACCTAGTTGTTGTACGTTTAGGTGATGCTGCTAATGATGAACTACTTGGTCCGTCTAGTTTTGATAATCTACTTTGGGAGAAAATAAATAACTTAATTAACTAGTTGTATTTTTTTGGTATTTGCCTTGCTTTAAAAACAGATTCAAAACCTGCTGCATAACGCAGCAATTCTGCCTCTTTAAATTGTTTTGCTATAAAAGTTAAACTAATTGGCTCCCCTGTTTTTTTATATCCCATTGGCACTGTAATTGCAGGATATTTAGCTACTGCTGCATAACCAGCATGGTAATTATTAATAGATAAAATTGCATTTAAATTATGAGCATCCATAGCTTCATTAAAATAACGCCTTCCATTTTGCTCTAAATTACTAACAATAACAGCTAATTCTTCAACTGTAGTGGTATCTGCTAAAATTCCTCTAAATAAGGCTTGCCCATAAGGTATTCTTACAACAGAATCTTTAGCATTAAATGCTACAGCAGATTTTATATCTTTTATTGGTAGTTTATTTTTAGTTTGATTTTTTATGTAGGTTGGCAAATCGTGCTTCATATCAATATTTAAAATACTTAAAAAACCACTCATTGAAACTTCTGTAGGTGTAATTTCTACAATAACACTCCCTTGTTCTCTTAATTTATCTATTGTTATTTTATAAATAGAATCTGACTCTAACAAGTTTTTTATCACTCCAAAACGTTTCCCTTTTAAGCTATTATCTATTAAAGGCGCAGAAAGTACACCTAAATGTTTTTCTACAGATTTACTATCTGCGGCATCTTTACCTTTCATTGCATCTAATAAAATAGCAGCATCACCTACGTTTTTAGCCATTGGACCAGGAGTATCTAATGTACTAGAAATTGGTACAATACCAGTTCTACTTAACAAACCAATTGTTGGTTTTAAGCCAACTACCGAGTTTTGACTAGATGGAGATAATATAGAGCCCGATGTTTCTGTACCCACAGCAGCTACCGCATAATTTGCTGCAACAGCCGTACCACTACCAGCACTAGAGCCTCCTGTTTCAAAAACGGTTCTACCATAAGGGTTTAATGTTTGTCCGCCCACTGCACTATAACCAACAGGGCAACCAGTACATAAAAAATAAGCCCATTCACTTAAATTAACTTTACCCAAAATTAAGGCGCCATTTTCCTTTAGTTGCTTAACTATAAAAGCATCATCTGTACTGTTATTTTTTAATGCTATTGCACCAGCAGTGGTTACCATATTTTTAGTATTAATATTGTCTTTTAACAATATAGGCATACCATATATTGGGTGCTTACTAGCTGGCTCATTATTCGCATTTTTAAGCTCATCTAATTTACGAGCTTGCTTAACCACATCTTTATTTAAAGCTATTACTGTATTTAAGGTTGTGGTATTATCTAATTCATACTTATAAATTCTGTACAAATAAAAAAGAACCAGTTTTTCATAAGTTAATACTCCTTCTTCTAATTGCTTACGCAATGTATAAATATCTTTTTCTAAAATAAGAGGCTTTAATGCTGTATATTCTTTTTCTGATAATTTTTGAACCTCTGGATATAATGGAAGAAAAATTTCATTTTTATCTATTACTTTAGATTGTAAAAGTTTGTAACGCATTCTAGAGTTTTTATGCGTTTTATTCTTTTCTACCTCTAAAGAGTCATTATAAGGCATCCATAATACAACTTCTTCTTTAGATGTTTCTTTTTTGTTTTTACAAGCAAAAGCAAGCAAAACCAATGTAAGTAAAAATATTTTTTTCATAACCAAATAGCTTAAAACCAAAAAAACCTCCATATGGAGGTTTTAAAATTATTTTTTCAGATTAAAGAAAGAGTCTACAAACTCATATTTATTAAAAACCTGCAAGTCTTCAATACCTTCTCCCACTCCAATATATTTTACCGGAATTTGAAACTGATCTGAGATTCCTATTACAACACCACCTTTTGCAGTACCGTCTAATTTAGTAACCGCTAATGAAGTTACCTCTGTAGCTTTTGTAAATTGCTTAGCTTGTTCAAAAGCGTTTTGACCAGTAGAACCGTCTAAAACAAGCATTACATCATGCGGCGTATTATCTACAACCTTATGCATTACTCTTTTTACTTTAGTAAGCTCATTCATTAAATTTACTTTATTATGCAAACGGCCAGCAGTATCTATAATTACTACATCTGCATTTTGAGTTACAGCAGAACTTAACGTATCAAAAGCAACAGAAGCAGGGTCACTACCCATTTTTTGTTTTACAATTGGAATATCTACACGATCTGCCCAAACTTGTAGCTGATCTATTGCAGCAGCTCTAAAAGTATCTGCAGCACCTAAAACAACCTTTAAGCCTTGTTTTTTAAATTGATAAGCCATTTTACCAATGGTAGTAGTTTTACCAACACCATTAACACCAACAACCATAATTACATAAGGTTTTACACCTTTAGGAACTACAAATTCGGTTTCATTACCTGTATTTGTTTCAGATAAAAGTGCCGCTATCTCTTCACGTAAAATTACATTAAGCTCATCTGTACCTAAATATTTATCTTTAGATACACGTGCTTCTATACGATCTATAATTTTTAAAGTAGTATCTACACCAACATCAGAAGTTACTAAAATCTCTTCTAAGTTGTCTAATACATCATCATCTACCTTAGTTTTACCAGCAACAGCTTTACTTAACTTAGAAAAAAAGCTGCTTTTACTTTTCTCTAAACCTTTATCAAGGCTCTCCTTCTTTTTTGAAGAAAATATATTTTTAAATAGACTCATTTTTTATCCTGTAATTTCACCAAAGATATAAAAATAAAAAAAGCCACTTTCTAATGAAAGTAGCTTTATTATCAATATGGTATATTGATATTATTTTTTTGCTAACCACTCGTTTACAAATTCTGGAGCCATTACTGATTCCACAAACGTGTAAGCACCTGTTTTAGGAGATTTTACCATTTTAATGGCTTTAGTTAATCTCTTTGAGCTGGTCTGTAAACTTGCTACTGTTTTCTTTGCCATAACTTTATAGTTTAACAATTTCCTTGATAAAGGAAATTTAAATTATTTTATTTCTTTATGAACAGTCATTCTCTTAAGGATTGGGTTAAATTTCTTTAACTCAATTCTATCTGGAGTGTTCTTTTTGTTTTTAGTGGTAATGTACCTAGAAGTACCTGGTTGCCCAGACTCTTTATGCTCTGTACACTCTAAAATAACTTGTATTCTGTTACCTTTCTTTGCCATCTTTATTATTTTTTAAAGAGATTATTTAATAATCCCCTGTGCTTTAGCCTCTTTTAATACTTCAGAGATTCCTTTTTTATTGATACTCTTAAGAGCTCTTGTAGATACTTTTAAAGTTATCCAACGATCTTCCTCTGGAATGTAAAAACGTTTTTTGGAAAGATTTACATCAAACCTTCTTCTTGTCTTATTAATAGAGAAAGACACGTTATTTCCAAACATTGCTTTCTTTCCAGTGATTTCACAAACTTTTGACATTATGCTAGATTTTGTGTTATTTTAAACAGGCTGCAAATTTATAGCTTTTTTTTGGGTAGACAAAATTCTTTTCATCAAATTTTTAAAATTATTTTTTCTACTTCTAAAATGGCACTATTTAACAACCTAATATTTCTTTATACAATAGCTCTAAAGCCTTATTAATTGCTTTGTTTACTACCCGTTCTCTTTGTCCTCCTAATTGTTGATGCACAGCAAATGTTTTAGTTGGTGTTGCAATACCAATATAAACTGTACCTACTTCTGCGTTAGAATCTCCTTTGGTAGGCCCTGCATTACCTGTAGTTGCAATTGCAAAGTCTGTCTTAAGCATTTTTTGTACATTTTTAGCCATTGCTACTGCTACTTGCTCACTTACCACAGAATACGTTTTAATTAAGTCTTCTGGCACTCCCAAAACAGTTGTTTTAACTTCGGTTGCATAACTTACAACACTTCCTTTAAAATAGGCAGATGCTCCAGGCATAGATGTAATTATTTCTGCTATTTTACCTCCTGTAAAACTTTCTGCTGTTGCAAGTGTTTTTCTTTTTTCTGTAAACAATTTAGCTACTACAACCTCTAACTCATCTTCACCCTCATCGCCATAAATTATATCTCCTATTAGACTTTTTAATTTTAGACTTTCTTCTTCTATACTTTTTTCTAAACTGCTTTTATTTAAACTTGTACCAGATAAGCGCAAACGTACAGATCCTAAGCTTGGCAAATATGCAAGTTTTATAAACTTTGGTAAATTATCTTCCCAATCACTTATTTGTGCCGCTAAAGTACTTTCTCCAACGCCATAAGTAATAAATGTTTTATGTATTATGTGTGGTCTTTTAAACTCTTTTATTATACGCGGTATTACTTCTTCCGTTATAAGGTAGCGCATTTCAAAAGGAACACCTGGCATAGACACAAAAACAGTATCCTTTTTTTTTATCCACATTCCTGGCGCTGTGCCCTTTATATTGTGCAAAACGGTAGCTTTAGACAACACTTTAGCTTGTTGCTTATTAACATCTAATATTGGTTTGTCTGAAAACTTTTTAAACAACTCCTCTACGTGAGCTAACACTTTGTTGTTTTGAACCAAGGTATCATTAAAAAACTCGCATAAAGTATGCTTAGTTATGTCATCCTTTGTAGGACCCAAGCCGCCAGTAATTAAAACAATATCTACTCTTTTTGATGCATCGTTTAAAGCAGATAAAATTTGCTGTTTATTGTCTTGTACAGATGTAATCTGATATACAGCTACTCCTATCTTATTTAATTCTTTACCTATAAAAGCTGAGTTGGTATCTATAACCTGACCAATAAGTAACTCATCTCCTATGGTTATTATCTCGGCAAGCATTACAAATTAAAGTCGTTTTTTAACTCTACTACAACTTGTTCTACATCAACCTTTAATGTTTTAAAAATTTTATCAATTTCATTAAAATCTCCTTGTTGCTTTCCTAAAGATTCAATTTCATAAGCAGCAGCTCTGGTTTGCTCCATACCCAACAAATCTACATTAGGTTTAATTTTATGAGCTAATTGGTAGGTAGGCTCATAATCCCTACTTTCAATAGCTTTTTCTAAAAGTCCTAAATCTTCAGGTACTTCTTCTAAAAATACAGATACTACAGAATTGATAAAATCATTATCACCATCTGCCATTTCATTTAATTTATCAAGACTATAAATCATTTATTTTATATTTAATGTAAACATTTCTTCACCTTCTAAGGTGCCACAAAGATAATCATTAGCATCTACCCGTCCTACACCTGCTGGTGTACCTGTAAATATGACATCTCCTTTTTTTAACATAAAGTATTGAGAAACATACGATATAAGCTCGTCTATTTTCCACAACATTAAATTTGTATTTCCCTTTTGTACTATTTCTTCATTTTTTAACAATGAAAAATTTATATTATCTACAGAAGAAAATTTACTTTTTGGCAACCATTTACCTATTACTGCCGCACCATCAAAACCTTTTGCTTTTTCCCAAGGTAATCCTTTTTCTTTTAACTTAGATTGAAGATCACGTGCTGTAAAGTCTATTCCTAGACCAATTTCATCATAATAATTGGCAGCAAATTTTTGTTCTATATGTTTTCCTACTTTTTTAATTTTAACTAAAACCTCTACTTCATAATGTATGTTATTAGAGAATTCTGGTATGTAAAAATCTTGTTCTTTTGGTATCACAGCAGAATCTGGCTTAATAAAAACAACAGGATCTGTAGGCTTTTCATTGGCCAATTCTTTAATATGATCTGTGTAGTTACGACCTATACAAATTATCTTCATAATAAACTTTATTAGGTTATTGCTTTTCTTTAGACAATTTTAAACTTACCGCTGGTACTAAATGCTTGGTATTATCTTTAGACTTTACCTTAAAATCTGTCCATTCTCCCATACCATATACCATAACTTTAAAATTTTGGTTTTTATTGTAAACGCCACCAAATGTTGGTGCAAACCTATCTTCTATAGTTAATTTACTAGTTAAGGGGTCTTTACCTTTAATTGCGTACCAATTATAGGGTACAAATAACCACTCTAAACCAATATATAAGCCTTGTTTAGGCATTTTTATATTAAAGGCAGACAAGTCTATAGACACAAAGTCATTCTCTGCAAAGGTTTCTAAAATTATACTTTTATGTAATAAATCTTTTGTTGGTTTTTTTGTTACTGGGTCTACATCATAAACACGTATTCTAAATTTAGATGCTCTTCTTTTAAACCCTTCATTTTTTTGAAAAAAAACGGTAACTTTATTTACATATTTTTTTGATGCTCCTATGTTTGGGTAGTACGTTGCCAATACCCACGGTGTAGATGAAGATGAAAAACCACTTTTAAGATCATAACTACCTATAGGGTTTAGCACGTATGAGTCTCCAAGAGATTTAGCCACAACAACCTCATCTAACTCAAAAGACTCTTCTACCATACCAAACTTTTTGTCCGCTACAATTTTTTTCACATCTACAATAGTATCTTTAAAACCTAAAGAAGACAAGTGTACTTTTTTTTCTAAGAAAGATGTTGGAACATCTACAAAAAAATAACCTTTTTCATCTGTAGAAGCTCCTTTTAATGTGTTTAAAAAACTAACATTAACATACGGAATTGGCTCTTGTGTTTTTGCATTGTAAATGGTGCCATCTATTAAAATTTCTTGTGCAGACACACTAACAACACTAAAAAAAAGCAAAAAGAAAAATTTCATTATTTAACTTAACTTATTGTTTAACTTACTAAGTTTAATTTGAGTAAGTACTTTTTTAGTATACAACGGAAAATCTGCATTTAAAATCCACCCAAAATAGCCTGGTTCTTTTTCTAGTACATCATCTACCTTTTTACCTTTGTGTTTACCAAAAGAAAAAGCTGGGTCACCATCTTGATCTATTATAATAAAGCCAGCAAAATCTGCAAACTTTTTACGAGTGGTAAATTCTGATAGTTTTTTAATGTCGTTTTCCAATTCTGGATAACGGTCTAATTGTGATTTTAAGACCTCAAAAGTTGCATTTGTATCTGCGGCAGCACTGTGAGCATTTGTAAGCTCTTTATTGCAATAAAATTTATAAGCAGCCTCTAAAGTTCTTTTCTCCATCTTAAAAAAGATAGTTTGCACATCTACAGATACTGTATTTTTCATATCAAAATCTACTCCTGCACGTAACATTTCCTCAGCTAAAAGTGGAATATCAAACCTATCTGAATTGTAACCTCCTAGGTCACAATCCTTAATCATTGCGTAAATTTCTTTAGATAATTGTGCAAAAGTAGGTTCATTTGCAACTTTCTCATTGCTAATACCATGCACTGCAACAACCTCATCTGGTATATGCATTTCTGGGTTTACTAGCCAAGTTTTACTTTCTTTATTTCCGTTAGGGTATACTTTTAAAATGGAAATCTCTACCACTCTATCTTTAGCCACGTTTATACCTGTTGTTTCTAAGTCAAAAAAACAAATTGGGCGTGTTAATTTTAAATCCATTTTACTGTGTTTTAAGACAAAGATAAATGAATAGCAACTTTTAGAGAAAATAAAATAGGTATAAAAAAATGCCCTGTTAAAAAACAGGGCATTTTATAGTATTTATATTAGTGATGTATTAAATTTCTCTGTTTACATCCCAAGCTTCTAAGTATTCCGCTACTGCTTTTATAAACATACCACCTAAGGCACCATTTACAACGCGGTGATCATAACTATGAGATAAGAACATTTTAGAACGTATACCTATAAAATCACCTTCTGGAGTTTCTATAACAGATGGCACTTTACGTATTGCTCCTAATGCTAAAATTGCTACTTGCGGCTGGTTAATAATTGGTGTGCCAAATACACTACCAAATGTACCTACATTGGTTACGGTATATGTACCTCCTTGAATATCGTCTGGTTTTAAAGCATTGTTTCTTGCTCTGTTGGCCAGGTCGTTTACAACTTTAGCCATACCAACTAAATTTAACTGATCTGCATTTTTAATTACAGGTACAATTAAGTTTCCGTCTGGTAAAGCTGCTGCCATACCTATGTTTATATTTTTCTTTTTAATTACAGAATCTCCATCAAAAGAAATATTTATTAGCGGAAACTTTTTAATAGCAAATGCTACCGCCTCCATAAATATTGGAGTAAATGTAAGTTTTTCTCCTTCTCTCTTTAAAAATGCATTTTTATTTTTATTTCTCCAGTTTACAAGGTTAGTAACATCTACCTCTATAAAACTTTGTACGTGTGCAGATGTAGACACACTAGCTGTCATATGCTGTGCAATTAATTTACCCATACGAGACAGTGGTATAACCTCATCTCCGTCTGAAGCAACAACTGGTGCTGCCTTAGTTGCTGGTGCTTTTGTTGGCTGTGCTGATGGTACAGGTGCGCTTTTTGGTGCTGCCGTACTACCATTACTACTAGGCGATGTTCTGTTTTCTACATAATTTAATATGTCTGTTTTAGTAACTCTGCCCTCTTTACCTGTACCGCTTATAGCGTCTAATTCTGCAATAGTAATACCCTCTTCTTTAGCTATATTTTTAACTAATGGAGAGTAAAATTTATCTGAATCACTAAAATCTTGTGATGTTGCTACTGTTTCTTTAGCTACAGCAATAGAACCTTCTATAGCCGCAACTTCTGGTGTTTCTTCAACTTTTTCTTCAGCCGCTGGTGCACTATCTTCTGTTGTAGCAGAAACTTCTACATCGCCAGAAATTTCAATAATAGCAACAGTTTGTCCAACTTGTACTATATCATCAACGTTAAAAAGTTTTTCAACTAAGACACCTTCTACTTCAGAAGGAACTTCAGAATCTACCTTATCAGTGGCAATTTCAAAAACAGCCTCATCCATCTCAATGGTATCCCCTACTTCTTTTAACCAAGTAGTTAATGTTGCCTCTGCAACACTTTCTCCCATCTGAGGTAATTTTAATTCAAATTTTGACATATTACTATTTTAAAAGCAATTTATATACTTAATTTTGCAAAAATACTAATTAAAACGTCATTTAATTAAATTTAGTGCATTTATTTTAATTTAAACTATTCTAATTTTAAAGAATTCTCAAAAGGAACCCTATTTAATATACTTCTACCAAGGGTTACCTCATCTGCATACTCTAGTTCATCACCAACGGCAATACCACGTGCTATAGTAGACGTTTTTAAACCCATACCTTCTATTTGTTTGTAAATATAAAAGTTGGTAGTATCACCTTCCATAGTAGAACTTAAAGCAAAAATTAGCTCTTTAATTATACCTTCTTTAGATTTATTTACCAAAGAATCTATTGTTAAATTTTGCGGACCAACGCCTTCCATAGGAGAAATTCTACCTCCTAAAACGTGATACAGTCCTCTGTATTGCCCTGTATTCTCTATAGCCATTACATCTCTAATGTCTTCTACAACACAAACTATAGACTCATCTCTTTTTGGGTTAGCACAAATTTCACATAAGACAACATCAGAAATATTATGGCAGTTGCTACAAAATTTAATTTCTTCTCTTAACTTTAATAAACTATTAGATAATGCACTAGTTTGGTCTTTTGGTTGTTTTAATAAATGTAATGCCAAACGCAGAGCTGTACGCTTACCAATTCCTGGCAACTGAGATATTTCGTACACTGCATTTTCTAACAATTTAGAAGAGAAATCCATACTATCATTTTTCTACACAAATTTACAATTTATTCTTGTTTTTTGAAGATCTATTAGTACTATGATGATATTTTTTCTTTTTGTACTTTGCAACCACAAATTACTACTTATGACATCTACCCATATATTAATACTAATAGGTTGTTACTTTTTAGTTTTACTATTAATATCTTACTTAACCGGAAAAAACGACACTAACGAAGATTTTTTTAAAGCAGGCAAACAATCTCCTTGGTATGTAGTTGCCTTTGGTATGGTTGGCGCATCATTATCTGGCGTAACTTTTATATCTGTTCCTGGTTGGGTACAAGGCTCACAATTTAGCTATATGCAAGTAGTGTTTGGCTACCTAGTTGGTTACTTTGTAATTGCATATGTTTTAATGCCTATTTATTACAAACTTAATGTTACCTCTATATATGAGTATTTAAAAGAACGGTTTGGTATGGTTAGTTACAAAACCGGTGCTTTTTTCTTTTTCATATCTAGGGTATTGGGCGCTTCTTTTAGGTTATTTTTAGTTGCATTAGTATTGCAACAGTTTGTTTTTGATGATTTAAATATTCCGTTTGAAATTACTGTAATACTATCTATACTGCTTATATGGATTTATACTTTTAGAGGCGGAATTAAAACTATTGTTTGGACAGATACGCTACAAACCCTTTTTATGTTACTATCTGTTGGTTTGTCTATTTATTTTATAACAGATAAATTAGATATGAGTTTAGGTAACTTACTAGCCTCTGAAGAACTAAAACAATACAATAAAATATTTTACACAGATAGTTTTCTAGCTAAAAGTCACTTTATAAAATCGTTTTTTGGAGGTATGTTTATTGCTATTTGTATGACTGGTTTAGACCAAGATATGATGCAAAAAAACCTTAGTTGCAAGACATTAAAGGATGCACAAAAAAATATGATTTCTTTTAGTTTAGTTTTGGTTGTTGTTAACTTTATTTTTCTACTATTAGGTGCCCTTTTATTTATTTATGCAGATAAATTTAATATTGTAACTCCTTCTCTTGGTGGTGTTGGTGCTCCTAAAACAGATTTACTTTTTCCTGAAATAGCCTTAAACAGTGGACTAGGAATTGTAATTGCTATTACATTTATGTTAGGCTTAATTGCAGCTGCTTACAGTAGTGCAGATAGTGCATTAACTTCTTTAACAACTTCTTTTTGTGTAGATTTTTTAGGCATAGATAAAAAACCGCAAAAACAACAAAAAAAGCTACGCAAAATTACACATATAGGTATGAGTATTTTACTTATAATTGTTATTATAATATTTAAAAACATATTAGACCGCAATGTAATAGACAGTTTGCTTACTGTGGCAACCTATACATATGGCCCTTTACTTGGACTTTTTACCTTTGGTATTTTTACAAAACATAAAATTAAAGACAAATGGGTTTGGCTTGTGGCAATTGTACCTGTAATTCTAATTTTACTAATTTCTAACGTGCCACCAGAACAGCTTGGAGGGTATGTAGTTGGTTATGAAATGCTTCCAATAAATGGCTTACTTACCATTTTTGGCCTATGGTTGATTAGAAAAAAATAAGAATTTGAAAAAACAGTACTAGGGAAAAGTAACTTTTTTATATTATTTGTAATATTTTTTATAAAAAATTATAAAATTTATTTTTAATACTGGTTTGTTGCCAACATTACTAAAGTACACCCAACAACAACCTCTATATTGTTCTTTTTCAGTATTTTATAAAATTCAAGGTTTTCTGTACCTGGGTTAAATATTACTCGCTTTGGATGTAATTTTACTATAGCATTGTAATATTCTACCTGCCTAGACGGATTTAAATATAAAGTAACTGTATTTATATTTTGAAATTCGGTTAAATTATCTTTAATTTGGAGATGTAAAATAGTCCCTAAATTTTTACCGAATGCCTCAGTTGTTATGTTCTTTTCTAAGAGTTTCTTAATAGCAAGATAACTATACCGATTCGGATTCAACGAAGCACCAAAAACAAGGGTTTTAGACATTTTTTGAAAATTTAATGTTAAATATTGTTAACGATTGTAACTTTATTGTAAAATTTACGTCTTATAACTATATATAGTTATTTAAATAAAGACATTTTAAGATAAGGTCATTGATAACGCTGTATTTTTATAGTTAATGGTTAGTGTTTAGTATAGCCTATCGATGACAAAGAAGCCCAGAGTTCTGCTCTGGGCTTTATGTTTTTATATACTTAACGTAAATATTACCATTTTATAATAACACTACCCCAAGTAAAACCACTACCAAAGGCTGCCAACACAACTAAATCTCCCTTTTTAACTTTTCCTTGTTCCCAAGCTTCTGTTAATGCAATAGGTATAGATGCTGCTGTTGTGTTACCATATTTCATAATGTTATTAAAAACCTGATCATCATTTAGTTTAAACTTCTTTTGTATAAACTGTGATATTCTAAGGTTTGCTTGGTGTGGCACTAGCATATCAATATCAGAAACTTCTAAATTGTTTGCTTGTAAGCCCTCCATAATAACCTCACTAAAACGCACCACTGCATTTTTAAATACAAATTGTCCGTTCATATAAGGAAAATAAGACTCATCATTAGGGTCTGCTTCTTCAATAATATCTGTTACCCAACGTTTACCCATACCTGGCGCTATTAAAGATAACTCCTCTGCATGTTGCCCTTCAGAATGTAAATGAGTAGATAATATACCTGTATCATTATCTTCTGCTCTACTTAATACTGCCGCACCAGCGCCATCACCAAAAATTACAGAAACACTTCTGCCACGTGTAGTCATATCTAAACCGTGTGAGTGTAACTCAGAACCAATAACAAGTACATTTTTATACATACCACTTTTTATATATTGGTCTGCTACAGATATACCATACACAAAACCAGAACACTGGTTTCTTACATCTAATGCTCCTACGGTTTTAATACCTAAATCTCTTTGCACTAAAACTCCTGGCCCAGGAAAATAGTAATCTGGACTTAATGTTGCAAAAACTATAAAATCTATATCATCTTTATCTATACCTGCACGTTCTATAGCTATTTTAGCAGCCTTTACACCCATTGTTGTAGTTGTATCACCATCTCCTTTAACTACGTGTCTTCTTTCCTTTATACCAGTACGCTCTTGTATCCAAGCGTCATTAGTATCCATTACTTTTGATAAATCATCATTAGTAACTACATTTTCTGGTACATAATGGCCAAGGCCAATTATTTTTGAATTATACATAACTTTTACTTTAATATCTTAGTTTGGTTTGGGTAAAACCCAATTAAAAGCTGCAATATATAAATAATGATAATTTTTAATTGCAATAATTGAAGATAACCAAAAAATCTGATATTTTTTTAATAGAGTGTCAGTTTGTCATATATAGCTTAATTGGTATTTTATTTGCCATACCCATATCAGAATAAAAAAATTAATAATCAGTTTTTCTAACTAAAGGAATACTAAATACAATTTAATTATGGCGACAGGTAAAATTAATGTATCAGTTGAGAATATTTTTCCGCTTATAAAGAAGTTTCTTTACAGTGATCATGAGATATTTTTACGAGAATTAATATCTAATGCTACAGATGCAACTTTAAAACTTAAACATTTAACTTCTATTGGTGAGGCTAAGGTAGAATACGGCAATCCGGTTATAGAAATTAAGGTTGATAAAGAAGGTAAAAAAATACATATTATAGACCAAGGTCTTGGTATGACAGCAGACGAGGTTGAAAAATACATTAACCAAGTTGCTTTTTCTGGAGCCGAAGAATTTTTAGACAAATACAAAGACTCTGCTAAGGACTCTGGTATTATTGGTCATTTTGGACTTGGATTTTACTCTGCTTTTATGGTTGCAGATAAAGTAGAAATTATTACTAAAAGCTTTAAAGATGAGCCAGCTGCACATTGGACTTGTGATGGTTCTCCTAATTTTACATTAGAAGAGGCAGACAAAACTGAACGTGGCACAGAAATTATTTTACACGTTGCAGATGACTCTACAGAGTTTTTAGAAGACAGTAAAATAAATGAGCTTTTAACAAAGTACAACAAGTTTATGCCTGTACCAATTAAGTTTGGTATGCGTACAGAAACGTTACCTAAGCCAGAAGACGCTAAGGAAGAAGACCCTGCACCAACACAGGAGGTAGACAATATTATAAACAACCCTAACCCAGCTTGGACAAAAGCTCCGGCAGATTTACAAGAAGAGGACTATAAAGGGTTTTACAGAGAGCTTTACCCAATGCAGTTTGAGGAGCCTTTGTTTCATATACACCTTAATGTAGATTACCCGTTTAACTTAACAGGTATTTTATATTTCCCTAAATTAACTAACGACCTAAACATACAAAAAGACCGTATACAACTATACCAAAACCAAGTTTTTGTTACAGACAACGTAGAAGGTATAGTACCAGAATTTTTAACTATGTTACGTGGTGTTATAGACTCACCAGACATACCGTTAAATGTTTCTAGATCTTATTTACAGGCTGATGGTGCTGTTAAAAAAATATCATCATACATTTCTAGAAAAGTAGCAGACAAACTATCATCTTTATTTAAAAATAATAGAGAAGATTTTGAAGCGAAATGGAATGACATTAAAATTGTTATTGAATACGGAATGCTTTCTGATGATAAATTCTTTGACAAGGCTGACAAATTTGCATTGTACCCAACAGTAGATGGCGCTTTTTACACGTTTGAAGAGTTACAAGAGAAAATAAAAGCTACACAAACTGATAAAGACAATAAACTTGTTCTTTTATACGCCTCTGATAAAGAAGCACAGCACAGTTATATTGAAGCTGCAAAAGCTAAAGGTTACGAGGTTTTATTACTAGACTCTCCTATTATTAGTCACTTAATGCAAAAATTAGAAACTTCTAAAGAGAATATTTCTTTTGCAAGAGTAGATGCAGATCATATAGATAATCTTATTAAGAAAGATGAAGAGCAAATATCTAAACTTTCTGAAGAAGAAAAAGAAACGCTTAAAAAAGAGTTAGAAGAAACTATTACTAACAAAAGCTTTACTGTACAGTTAGAAGCTATGGATAGTTCTGCTGCTCCTTTTACAATTACAGAGCCAGAGTTTATGCGTAGAATGAAAGAAATGCAACAAACCGGTGGCGGTGGTGGTATGTTTGGTATGGGTAATATGCCAGAAATGTACAACCTTATTGTAAACACAAATCACGCTTTGGTTTCTGAAATTTTAACTGCAGACGCACCAGAAACAAAAACGCGTTTAATAAATCAATCTTTAGATTTAGCACGCTTATCTAAAGGCTTATTAAAAGGTGAAGAGCTTACAAACTTTATTAAAAGAAGTTACGAAATGGTAAAGTAATAAGTACCAATAGGCTTAAAAATAAAAAATCCGCATTAATTACTTAATGCGGATTTTTTATACCAACTAAGCTCTTTCTTAATTATGGTAATAAATTAAACCATTAGCTACTTTTAAATTTATATTCGGGTCCTCTAACGTAAAGTTTGCTGCAGGATTTGAATCGTCCTTAACCTTAGATTTAAAAGCATTTATAAGATTATTATTCTCATTTTTACCGTATATGTTTAATTTGGAGTAATCTGAATCTAAATTAAAGCTCGCATTATTATTTAAATTGTAAAACCAAAAGACACCATTATAATCATTAATTTTTACATTCTCTTTTAGTTCTGCAATTTCCACTTTTGAAAAGTCATTTTCTATAGTTGCGTTTTTAATGCTCCCAATTAAAGCTTTATAAACATCATTAAAATAAAATTGAGCTCCTTCA
This sequence comes from Cellulophaga sp. RHA_52, assembly GCF_007827205.1. Lineage (NCBI taxonomy): Bacteria > Pseudomonadati > Bacteroidota > Flavobacteriia > Flavobacteriales > Flavobacteriaceae > Cellulophaga > Cellulophaga sp. RHA_52. Next base: position 1,818,689 of record NZ_VIRZ01000001.1, on the reverse strand, counting down.
ATTTCTTCTGCATAAAAATAACCATCCTTTATATGAAATCTACTTTTGCTATTTGTTATTCTATCTAAAATTACACCGCCTCTTTTTATTTTTAGTTCAGTCTGGTTTTCTATTTTAGAAAAATTAATTTGACTACCAGAACCATTTACTTTTAAAATAACACCCTCAGGAACTTTAATTAGAAACTTAGGCTTTGCCCCCTTAGATTTTTCATATTTATACTTAGCTTTATTAGGCTTAGTTTTAATAGACCTTAAATATGGCTTATAACCAGCATGTATTTCATTAACAATAGAATCTTTTGTTTTTCTTCTATTAATAGTATCCTTACTTCTTAAATTCAAGGCTCTATTAGTCATTGTTACAAATTCAAAAAAACGATATTTTAAATTTTTCCCTCTACTTGTTATTATCAGGTTACCACCTTCCTTCTCTGTTGTTACTTTAATAGTTTCTATATAATTTTGTATTTGCCTTTTTGAGTATTTAGTAAAAGAAACTGAGTAATTTACGTGTACTTTATCATCAATAGAGTTCTCTATTAAAACATCATCAGTAAACAAATTAACAGTTACATTACCCTCTTTATTTACTTCAAAATCCTTTTTATACACAACTACCTCTTGCGCACTAACTACTCCTGTTGTAATTAAAATTAATAATAGTAAAATTTTATATGGTTGTTTCATTTTGATCTTTTTTTGCGTTTAATATTTTTATATGTTCTTGTATATCTTTAAGCAAACTTAGACGCGTTTGCAGATTTCTAATTAAATCTTCTACCACAAAAAGATTGTTTTTATCGGCTTTAAATTCTTTAGAAATTTGCTTGTAATCCGCATCTAACTGTGTTAGCTTTTGTTTATACCTGCGTATTAGTTTTTCATCTGTGGCCACAGCTAAAAAATTCTTCCATTCTGTATCTATATTAGCTAAATACTCTGTTTCTACTTTTTTAAGTTCTTTTGTAATTTGTACTGCATTTACCTCTTCTTCATCATCTGTAGCATTTTGCTGCACAAACACAAATGCCAATCCTACAAGTAAAACAAATACTGCCGCAATCTTCATAAACCTATAATTATATTTTTTTGCAGATGGTATATTACCTAACTTCTCTAAAAACTCGTCTTTATGTGTTACTGGTAATTCTTTTTTAGGAAAATCATCTTCAGTAAAACTGTTTCTTAAATTTTTCATCTCCTTTATTTTTGTTGAATAATTTCTTTATTCGTTTTTACTTTGGTCTCATTTAACAATTCTTGCAACTGCAATCTTCCTCTACGCAAATGTGTTCTAGATGTTTTTATTGGCAACTGTAAAATTTGTGATATTTCTTCGTGATCATAACCCTCTATTAGGTACAATTGCACCACTAACTTGTATTTAACTGTTAATGACTCTATTGCTTTAAGCACGTCTTTTTTTGTTATTGCATCATTAAAATACCAATCAGATTCTTCTTCAAACTCATATTCAACATCATCTAAATCCTCAAAAATTAACTTTTGTTTTTTTAACACATCTAAGCATTGGTTAATTACAATTCGTTTTAACCAAGCTCCTATTGTGTATGTTGACTCGTAATTATTAATTTTACCAAAAGCTTTTATAAAGCTCTCCTGCATTGCATCTTTTGCATCTTCTTCGTTTCTTAAATACCTACAAGCAATGGTAAACATTGCGTCACAATAATTTGTATACAACTGTAGCTGAGATTTTTTATCTCCTTTTTTACAGCCAGCAATTAATTGGTTTGTGGTTTGTTGCATAAATCTTTGTAAGTATTCTATCTTAAAAACGATTGCTTTTTTAAAGGGTTTCATTTTTAACAAAAAAACCATCACTAAATTTTAGTGATGGTTTAAAAATAAGTAAGTTTTAAGGTATTTATACCTGAAATTTATTTTTGTAATAATTTTTATAAATAGGCACCTGTATTAATGTCATTAACGCCAGAGCCACTATACCATATATTAAACTATTATTTAAATGTATATTTTTAAATAGTGATGTTAGAAAATTATAATTTTTATTTGGCAACCAACTTGAATTTTCTGCAGTTTCAAAAAATGATAAATACACGCATAAACCACCTACTATTACAAAAATAAGTGCCCAAACTGGTTTAGATATTAAAGTTTTATAAGTAGTGGCTGTAGACGTTTTTTCTACTACTACTTTAGACATTATTAAATCTGTAAAATCTGCAGATGTTTTCTGTACGGGTAAAGACTGCATTGCTTTGCCTATAAAATCGTCTATATTTTTTTGTTCCTTATCCATATATATTTATTATTTCTGGAGAGATCCTAGTTTCTATTATTGCTGCTAATTTTTTTCTACTCCTAAACAATTTAACTTTTAAATTATTTACAGATGTTGCTGTTACTTCTGCTATTTCTTTTAATGACATTTCATCAAAATAAAACAAGGTTAGTAAAGCTCTTTCATCTGCAGATAGTAATGCTATGCATTGCTGTATTGCAACTGTACGCTCTTTATTTTGCATTTGCTCTAAAGCATTGTCTATTGTATGTAAACTTCTTTCGGTTACATTTTCTATAGGCACAACCAAAGCATTTTTTTTTAATTTTTTAAGTTTATCTAAACTTGTATTGTAAACCACTTTATATAGCCAAGTAGAAAATTTAGAGTCGCCCTTAAACTTATTTAATTTTGCATATGCTTTTACAAATGCATCCTGTGCAACCTCCTCTGCCTCTTCATTATTACGCAACATTCTTACAGCCAAAGTAAAAACCATATCCTTGTACTTATTTACAAGAAATGTGTAAGCTTGCGGATCACCGTTTAGCACTTTAGCTATGTAATGTTGGTCGTTTATATTAGTCATTTGTAGGTTAGACGACCTGTTAATTGGTTTGGTTACCAAAGTAGCTAAAAAATATTTTTTTAATAAACTTGTAACCATATTTTAAAAACTATCGTCTTACCATAAGAACAAATTAAAATTAATCAATTTAAATTACATAACTATGGGACCAGAAGTACTAATTGTAGCATTAATATTTGCATCTATCTTTGGCGTATTTTATTTATTCTTTTCTACACGTAATAAAGAGCGCTTAGCATTAATAGAAAAAGGTGTAGATGCTGGTATTTTTGTTAAAGGAAAGCAAGATAAAGCCGCTCCTATTTGGAAAATACTTACGTTAAATTTTTCTTTGCTAATAATAGGTATTGGCTTAGGAATTTTACTTGGTAATATTTTTATTAATATGGGCTTAGATGAAGCTGTTGCTGTTGGTACAACTTTTATTACTGCAGGTACGGCTTTATTAATTGGCTTTTTTATGGTAAAAAAAATGGATAAGGAATAGACTTTATTATACACCAATTATTACTGCCAAATAAAACCATTGTATTTATATGCAATGGTTTTTTATCTTTATAGGATGAAAGTAATAGCAACCAACCTTGGAAAACCAACCAAAATACAGTGGAATGGCAAGGAAGAAGTAACCGGAATTTACAAATACCCAACTACTGCACCTTTACTATTAATGAGTACAGATGTTGTTAACGACACTGTAATAGACCGCAAACATCACGGTGGTACAAGCAAGGCTTGTTACTTATTTTCTGCAGATGTGTATGCATATTGGAAAGACCTTTACCCTACTTTGGAGTGGAACTGGGGAATGTTTGGAGAAAACCTTACTGTACAAGGGTTAAATGAAGCTACAATTAGAATTGGTGATATTTACAAAATAGGAACCGCTATTGTGCAAGTATCACAACCAAGAGAACCTTGTTATAAGCTAGGTATACGATTTGGAAACCAACAAATACTAAAACAATTTATAGACCATAACCGTCCTGGCACTTATGTTCGTATTTTACAAGAAGGAACAGTTAAAACAGGAGATATTTTTACATTGGTAGAACAGTCTAAAAATGAACTTACTGTACAAGATTTTTACAAGTTACTTTTTGCTAAAGAAAAAGATACCTACCTAGTAAAACTAGCAGTTAATAATACTGCATTACCAGAAAAAAAGAGAACACGCTTAGCTAAATACCTTTAAAATTATGATATATCCTTGGCACCTATATCTTATGGCACTGCTGTATGTAATTGCAGGTATTATGCATTTTATAAAACCAAAAATATACACACGTATTATGCCCAGGTATTTACCTAAACATTTATTATTGGTACATATTAGTGGTATAGTAGAGGTTGTTGTTGGTGTAGGCTTACTTTACACACCTACTAAAAACTTAGCTATTTATACATTAATAGCAATGCTTATAGTTTTTTTACTGGTACATTTTTATATGCTTTCTAGTAAAAAAGCAGCCGCAGGTATACCACGGTATATTTTATTACTGCGTATACCTTTACAGTTTGCTTTAATGTATTGGGCCTATTATTACTTACAATTTTAAGCATAAAAAAAGGAGGCTAAATAGCCTCCTAAAACTCTCACAACAATACTTAATATAATTAGTTTAAGCTAACTAATTTGCTGTATCTATCTTTGTTTACTTCTACTACAAATCTAAATTCTTCTTCAGCAAAATTAGTAAATCTAAAAGCTTTTTCAACTCTTAATTTATTATCAAAATTCTCTGTGTAAACTTCGTTTCCTTCTAAATCATATACAGAAACTACAACTTTACCTTTCTTTTTATTTAAAAAGCTCATTACTACTAAATCACCTCTTTTCTGAAAAATTGGCTTAGTAACTTCTTTTTTCTCATCTACTATAACTTCTCCATTGTTAATGTGTATAGCGTAAGAAACTTTTTTTAACATATTTTCTACGTTTAAGTAGTAGTTTCCGTCTTCTAAACTCTCTACATTAAACTTTTTAGTGTAAACCGATCTATTTTGAATTTCTTCAGAATAAAATACTGAAGAATTCTGATCTACAAATTTTACAACTGTTTGTAGATTTCTAGCTTCAAACTTGAAGATTAAATCTTTTGAATTCTTTTTTGTCACCAATTCTAATGATGATTCTTCCATTGCAAAACCAGCAGTTGATACAAATAGAAACAGAACTAACGCGGAAATTTTAAAAATTGTTTTCATAGGTTTACTTTTTTAGGGTTATTCTTTTTGTTATGAATTGGTAATTAATTACACTGCAAATATATGTGGCATATTCTGTTTATTTTACCTCTATTTTTTCCAATATCTATGCTATATTAACCGTAATAGTAAACAAACACTCTATTGACGTTAATTTAACATACAAAAAGGCCTAAATATTTAAAAAAAGGTGTTTTATAATGTATAGATATTATATTTTTGTATTCTAACTATTTAAAGATGACAAATCAAAAACCTATTTTTGAATCTATAGCTCCAGATTTTGGACATTCATTTACCTACCAAAAGTTTGATGAAGCCACTAATAATAAAAACAATACTTGGCATTATCATCCTGAAATAGAATTGGTTTATGTAAATGGTGGTTCTGGCAAAAGACAAATTGGAAGTCACATATCTTATTACACAGATGGAGATTTAATTTTAATTGATGGTAATTTACCACATTGTGGACTTACAGATGTGCTCACAAAAAACAAAAGTGAAACCGTAGTACAAATGTTACCCAACTTTTTAGGCGATAACTTTTTTAACTTACCCGAGCTTAGAAACATTAAATCTTTATTAGATACTTGTAAAGGTGGTATTGCTTTTCATGGCAATACTAAACTTAAAATTGGAGATAAAATTGAAGTATTAGAATACCAAACAGATTTTCAAAGATTAATATCTATACTAAACATATTAAATGAGTTGGGTAAATCTAAAGAGTATACTTTATTAAACGCAGAAGGTTTTGCTATGAAAACAGAAGTTAAAGATAACGACCGTATTAATGTTATTTTTAATTACGTTAAAGCAAACTTTAGAGAAGAAATTACATTAGACAGTATAGCGTCTTTGGTTAATATGACGGTACCATCATTTTGTAGGTATTTTAAAAAAATTACCAATAAAACATTTATACAGTTTACCAATGAGTATAGATTAGTACACGCTTCTAAATTACTAGCAGAACAAAAAATGAGTATTACAGAGGTTTGTTTTGAATGTGGTTTTAATAATTTTTCCCACTTTAATAAATCGTTTAAAAAATTTACCGGACAAAACCCATCAGAATACAGAAACGAACTAAAAACTATTGTTGCTTAAATTAGTTAGTTGTTTGTACCTTATTATATAGGGCACAAAAAAAATCGGTTTTAAATATATTTAAAACCGATTTTTTTTATTTGTTATCCTTATTAATGCAAGTTACATACTGTCTTTACTAAGTTTGGATGGCCTTACTAATGTCCTCATAAACAACTACATTATACAAAATGCAACAGTTATGCCAAAATTTAAAAAAACACAGTTGTATTTACTAAATAATCGTTAAAACTATTTATAAATTTGGTTTAACACCTTAGCTAAGCGTAAACCTCCTTTTAATAATTGCTTGCGTAATGTACCCATATGTAGGTAACTGTATCTGTAACCTAGTTTTTCTCCTATTTCTGCAGACTTATACACTTCTTCTGCTAAATCTTGAGATTCCTCTATCCAATCATAAATAGTACCTTCTTTTATTTTAGCTTTTTCTTTTTTGTCTAATTTAGGTAAAGCGTTGGCTAGTTCTGTATAACTCATCCCGTAAGACTCTATCATGTCAGAATCCCAAACACGGTGTAAGTTAGACCCTCCATTAAACCAGCGTACTTGTATATCATTACCTCCTTTGTCTTCTGCGTGTCCTGCGTGTAAAGGTTGGTGCATATCTCCTACTAAATGTACTAACATTTTTAAATGAAAAGATTTATCTTTTTTAGAGCTTTTTTCATCTTTTAATACAGATACACATTTTTCTATACCTATCATTAAATCTCCTTCTTTTGGAGGCGTAATTTCTGTGTACTTTTTATCAGCAGGAAAATTTACATAATGCCAAGGAAAATAAGCTCTAAAATCACGATCAGATTTTATTTCATCTGCATAATTAGATACAAATGCTAAATCTTGCCCTTCTAATATTTTCTTTATTGCCTTTTTTGCTTTTCTACTAAGTTCTTTCTGTGCTACCTCCCCAACAGTTCTGTGCCCTGTTTTACCCCAAAAAATGTTGTTAGCAAAGGAAACTTGTACTGCTAAAAAAAGTAAAATACTTATCTTTTTCATTCTAATAATATTTTTGGCTAAAATAGATAATGTAGCTTAAAGTAATGTTATTTTTTAGTTGGTTTTAATTTTTTAACTTATCCTTATACACAAAAACATTCTATTTTGATTTTAAAGAAAATAAAGAATCCATATTTAAGGTACACCACTATACTATTACTTGCTTTTACACTTATAATCTCATTATTTATTTTAAGTGTTTATGTAGGTGTATGGGGAAAAATACCTAGCAAAAAAGAACTAACAACATTAAAGTACCAACAAGCATCAGAGGTTTATTCTGCAGATAGTGTTTTAATTGGTAAATATTATTTACAAGATAGGCAACCCATACCTTATGCAAATTTCCCTAAACATTTAATAGATGCATTAGTGGCTATTGAAGATGAGCGTTTTTACAGTCATAGTGGCGTAGATTATAAAAGTATGCTTAGGGTTGCATTTAAAAGTATTTTATTGCAAGACAAATCTTCTGGTGGTGGTAGCACTATTAGCCAACAATTAGCAAAAAACTTATATCCAAGAACAAAACGTGGAAAGTTTAATTTAGCTATTGCTAAACTTAAAGAAATGTTTGTTGCCAGTAGGCTAGAAAGTATTTATAGTAAAGAAGAAATACTATATCATTATTTAAATCAGGTATCTTTTGGTGATAATACACACGGCATAGAAAGTGCTTCTTTAAAGTTTTTTAATAAACACGCTAAACAATTAACTATCCCCGAAGCTGCCACATTAGTAGGTATGCTAAAAGCTACATACGGCTATAACCCTAGAGTTTTTCCTAAAAAAAGTACCAATCGCAGAAATTTAGTAATGCAAGCGATGTACAAAAACGGGTATATAAATGAAAAACAAAAAGACACTCTACCTCAAACTCCTTTACAATTAAACTATAGAGACTTTAATTATAATGATGGTATTGCTCCCTATTTTAGAGAAGAGGTTAGAAAGCAACTTTTAAAATGGACTAAAGAAAAAAATGCAAAAGGTGAAGATTTAAATATTTATACCTCCGGATTAAAAATATACACCACTTTAAATTACAAAATGCAATTGTTAGCAGAAGAAGCTATGCAAGAGCATATGAAAAAATTACAATCAGATTTTGAAAAAAGTTATGGTAAAAATGCACCGTGGCTAACCAATAAAAGTATTATTAACAAAGCGGTAAAACAATCATTACCCTATAAAAAGCTAAAAGCACTAAACCTACCAGAAAAGCAAATACTAGATTCTTTAAACAAAAAAAAGAGAATGACTTTAGCTACTTGGGATAAAGACATTACAATACAAGCCAGTACAATAGATAGTATTAAGCATTACAGTAAGTTTTTAAATATTGGCTCTTTGGCTGTAGATCCAAAGAGCGGAGAAGTAAAAGTTTGGATTGGTGGTGTTAATTTTAAACACTTTAAGTACGACCATATATCGCAAAGTAAAAGGCAAGTTGGCTCTACTTTTAAACCAATTGTATACACCACTGCCTTAGAGCAAGGCATTGGTCCGTGTACATATTTCTCTGCACAAGAGGTAGAATATAAAAATTTAAAAAAATGGAGCCCGTCTAACTCTGGCTCTAAAGATGAAGCTTACCTTAATTACACAATGCAAGAAGCACTTAGTAAATCTGTAAACACTGTTGCTGTTAAAGTATTAGAGAAAGCAGGAATAAAAAATACTATTGAACAAGCTAAAAAAATGGGAATTTCTACAGACTTACCTAATGAGCCTTCTTTGGCTTTAGGTACTGCAGAGGTAAAAATTAACGAACTAGCAAAAGCATACACAACTTTTGCTAATAATGGCAAGCACAGCACTCCGTTTTTAATTAAGCAAATTGCAACCAGTAAAGACTCTATAATTGAAACTTTTGAACCACAAATTAGTAAAGAAGCCGCTTTTTCTAATGAAACTAATATGATTATGTTAGAGTTAATGAAAGCTACTATTAATACTGGCACAGCCTCAAGAATACGTAACAGCTACAAATTAACTAATGACATTGCAGGCAAAACAGGTACTACCCAAAACAATAAAGATGCTTGGTTTGTAGGCGTAACTCCTAAATTAGTAAGCGTTACTTGGGTTGGTTTAGACAATCATGAAATTGGATTTAAAAGCACAAGTTTAGGTCAGGGTGCAAATGCAGCATTACCTGCTTTTGCTTTGTTTCTTCAGAAAATGAATAAAGAAGCCGATTTTAATTACATTACAAAAGCCAAATTTAAAAAACCTACAGATGCAATTTTGCAAGATTTAGACTGTGAACCCATAAAAAAAGATGGCTTTTTAAAACGTTTATTTAAAAATCCTAATAAGAAAAAACGTAAAGAGTTTAAGCGTAGTTAGTCTCTTATTAATATATTTATAAAAACTATAAGGATTAAAACTAATATGAAAGAATATAAGATTGTTAGACAAAGAACTAAATTCCGTAATACAGATAGCGAATTTGAAAATGAATTAAATGCATTAGCTAAACAAGGTTGGATAGTAAAATCTTCTATTGTTATGAATAGCTCAAGTTTATTTAAGGTAATTTTAGAGCGCGATAAAAACAGGTAATTATGAAAAAACTACTAATACTATGTCTCGTATTCCCAATTCTAATTTTTGCTCAAGAAGTAAAAAAAGAAGAACTAGATTTAAAAAACGGAGACATTAGTTTACCTGGTACCTTAACAGTGGCCCAATCTAAAAATAAAACACCACTTGTAATTTTTATTCAAGGTTCTGGTAATGGTGACCGTAATGGTAACCAAGCCGGTACACTAATGCAAATTGGTTATATAAAAACCCTTAGAGATAGTTTAAATGCTAAAGGAATTTCATTTTATAGCTATGATAAAAGATCTGCAAATCTTAACAATTTAAAAAGTGTAAAAGATATTAGCTTTAAAGGTTTTGTTGCAGATGCCAACGTAGCTATAGATTATTTTAAAAACGACAAACGCTTTAGTGGCATTACTATAATTGGGCATAGCCAAGGTTCTTTGGTTGGTATGTTGGCCATTAATGCTCGTAATGATAAAGCTGTTACTTCTTATATTTCTTTAGCCGGACCAGGAAAAACTTTTGACAAAACAATTGTAGAACAATTAACAGCGCAAAACCCAAGTTTAGGCCAAGCCGCAAAAGAACAATTTGAAGAATTAGTACAGACAGATACTATTAAAGAGGTTAATCCGCTTTTAATGAGTGTTTTTCAACCAGTTTATCAAAAATTTATGAAAGAATGGGCTACAGAAAATCCTGCTTCTGAAATTAAAAAAATGAAGATTCCTGTTTTAATTTTAAATGGTGATGCAGATCTTCAAGTTAGTACAGACGATGCTAAATTATTAAAAAACGCCCAGCCAAAAGCTACTTTAAAAATAATTCCAAAAATGAATCATGTTTTAAAAGTTGTGAATTCTATAGTTGAAAACCAAGAAGCTTATACATCAAAAGACTATAAAATATCTAAAGAGCTTATTAATACTATAGATAAATTTGTATCTAACTAAAAAAAACTTGTGAACCTATAATAATGACTTATAAAATTTTGTGTTCTGATTTAGACGGAACCTTACTCACCACAAAAAATGATGTTTCTGAAGTAACCATATCAGAAATAAACAGAATAAAAAACCACCTTAAAATAATTTTAGTTTCTGCCAGAATGCCAAAGTCTATGCGCTACTTGCAAGAAAGACTAGGCATACAAAATTTACCTATTATTTGCTATAATGGTGCTTTAGTCTTAGATAATAACAAAGAGCTATTTTCTACTTTCATAGGCATTAAAGAATTGCAAACCATATACACTATTGCAGAAAAATACAACGTAAAAATGGGACTGTATTTTAATGATGAATGGTATGTACCACAAGACTCTGAGCGCGTTCAAAAAGAAATTCACCATACAAAAGCAGAGCCAATTTTTGAAGACACTAAAGTAACATTAGTAAATTGGGAAAAGAGAGGTGTTGGTGCCCATAAAATTATGCTAATGGGAACTAAAGAAACTACAGATGCTATTTTTACAGCCTTAACATCAGCATTAAGTGAACTTCTTCATTTTTACAGATCTAATGATACTTTAATAGAAGTTGCCCCTAAAACCATATCTAAATTATCTGCTATAGAATTACTACTGCAAAATGAAACTTTAGATGAAGTTATTGCATTTGGAGACAACTATAATGATATGGAAATGCTAACCCATGTTGGTTGTGGTGTAGCTGTAGAGAACGGAAGAACAGAAGTTAAGGCAATTGCAAACCACATAACTCTTAAAAATACAGAAAACGGAGTTGCGCATTTTATTAAGCAAAACATCATAATTTAAGTATATTTGAGAAAACTCACTTTTTAGAACAACTATACGTATGACCGAAAATTTTATTGAACCACTTATTACAGATGATAAAGTTGTTTTTGGATTACTAACACTTTGCTTAGGCTTTGTTTTTTACACCTCAGCAAAAAAAACTGGTTTTTGGGGTAAATTTTACACCATTGTTCCTGGTATTTTACTTTGTTACTTATTACCTGCAATTTTAACCTCTACAGGAATTATTGCAGAAACTTGGAAAACAGTAGATGATGCAGGTATAATAACAGAACACGAGTCTGACTTATACCATATGGCAAGTAGGTATTTATTACCTGCCGCTTTGGTTTTAATGACCTTAAGTATAGACTTAAAAGCAATAACCAATTTAGGCTCTAAAGCTCTAATTATGTTTTTAACAGGTTCTGTAGGTATAATTATTGGTGGGCCATTAGCTATATTAATTGTTTCTATTTTTTCTCCTGATACTGTTGGTGGTAATGATTTTGATGCTATATGGAGAGGACTTTCTACCATTGCTGGTAGTTGGATTGGTGGTGGAGCAAACCAAGCTGCTATGTTAGAAATTTTTCAGTATAATCCAGAAAAATATGGTGGTATGGTACTTATAGATGTTGTTGTAGCTAATATTTGGATGGCCATTATTTTATTAGGTGTTGGTAAAACTACTAAAATTGACAAGTGGTTAAAAGCAGATGCATCTGCCATAGAAAAATTAAAGGTGAAAGTAACTGCTTTTACAGAAAAAATTACAAGAATACCAACTACACAAGATTATATGATGTTGCTTTTCTTTGCGTTTACGGCAGTTGGCTTAGCACATTTTTTAGGTGAAAACGTTAGCTCTTATTTAGGAGATAATGTTGCTGCTGTAGCAGATAAAAAAAGTTTTTTATCTTTTTTAGGTTCTAGCTTTTTCTGGATGGTTGTTTTAGCTACTATTGCTGGTATAGCATTATCTTTTACAAAAGCTAAAAACTTAGAAGGTGTTGGTGCTAGTAAAATAGGCGGTGTGTTTATATACATTTTAGTTGCTACTATTGGTATGAAAATGGATTTAGGTAAGGTATTAGAAAACCCAGGATTAATTGCCATTGGCTTAATTTGGATTACCATACACGCTGGTTTACTAATATTAGTTGCTAAACTTATTAAGGCTCCTTATTTCTTTTTAGCTGTTGGTAGCCAAGCCAATGTTGGTGGTGCAGCTTCTGCGCCTATAGTAGCTGCAGAGTTTCACCCATCATTAACATCTGTAGGAGTGCTACTTGCTGTTTTTGGCTATGTAGTAGGTACAGGCGGTGCACTACTTTGTGCATACCTTATGGAAGTTGCCTCTGCTCTTTAATTAAAAAGTTATACACAAAACAAAAAGCATTAACGATTTTTTAAGAAAAATTATTGATATTTGCTGCACTTAAAAAATTATAAAATGAATAGATTTTTTCTTCTGTTTCTTCTAGGTATTAGCATTATTGCTTGTAATTCTACAACTAAAAACACTATGACTGTTTCTGGTAATGTAAAAGGCCTAAAAAAAGGAACATTGTATTTACAAAAAGTGAATGATACTGTTTTAATTACAGTTGATTCTTTACAAATTAAAGGAGATGGTAATTATACATTATCTACTGAATTAGAAAGTCCTGAAATATTTTATTTGTATTTAGACAAGTCTGATAACTCTGAATTTAATGATAGAATTACTTTTTTTGGAGAACCTGGTAACATTACTATTAATACAGCTTGGAACACATTTGCTTTAAATGCAAAAATTGAAGGATCTGATTCTCAAAAAAAACTAGAAGAGTTTAGAAAAAATGCTTCTAAGTTTAATGCAGAAGCATTACGCCTTGCACAAACGGCACAGTTGCCAGGCATACAAGGTAATGACCAAGCTATAGATTCTTTAAATAAAATGTTATCTAAAAATAACTTACGTGGATATTTGTATGCTTTAAACTACTCATTAAACCACAAAGAGTCTTACGTGGCTCCTTATTTAGCTTTAACAGAAGTACCAGATGTTAATGTTAAATACCTAGACTCTATCTACAACTCATTGCCAGATAGTATATCGGTTTCTAAATATGGTAAAAAGTTAAAAGAACATATTAGCAAAGTAAAAGCTGCTAACAAATAAGCATAAAAAAAACATCCGCCAATGGCGGATGTTTTTATTTTGTATAAACAGTAAAAATTAACCTAATTTGTTAACCTCTGCTATTAATTCTGTAGCTTTAGTTTCTAGCTCTGTACGTACAGCACTTAAATGCTTACTTCTATTATCTACATCTTTATTGTTTACTTTAGCGATTAACTCATCAAAAGTAGCAATTGCAGAATCTATAATTTTAGAACCTTCTTTAGAATCTTTAGAGTTTGAAGTTGCTTCCCAAAAGTAAACTGCTTCAATAATATCTCCTAAAACAAAATTGATGTCTTTTTTTAAATCTCTTATGCTTGCCATTTGTATTTATTTTTATGCAAAAATACATATTTAACTTATACAAAGAGTTTCTAACCCTTAATATATTAGCTTAAGTCTTAAATAGGTTAAATTGTTACTTCTAATAATTTAGCTCCGCTAGAAATTATTTCTATAGATTTAGAAAGTGCTGGCACTAAAATAGTTTCTCCTTTTACCAAATTAGCTTCACCAAATTCGTTTTTCACAGTTGCAGAACCACCTACACACATATAAATAGTAAAAGAGTCTCTACTAGTTACATCTTGTTTAATATTTTCCGTTAATTCTATAAAATTAGTTTTAAAGTAAGGGCAATCTACCATTGTGTTTACCTCATTCTTCTCTGTACTATATGCAACTTTAAAATCGTCCTTTTTAGTGTAATCTATAGCATCTAAAGCTTGCTCTGTATGCAACTCTCTTAGGTTTCCGTTTTTATCCTTACGGTTAAAATCAAAAACTCGATAAGTAACGTCAGAAGTTTGCTGAATTTCTGCTAATAAAACACCTGCACCAATTGCGTGTATTTTTCCTGTATTAATAAAAAAAGTATCACCTTCTTTTACCTTTTCATAGTTTAGTAAATCTAGTAACGTATCATTTTTAATACTGTTGGCATACTCATCTTTAGCTACATCTTTATTAAAGCCTACAATAAGCTCAGCATCTTGGTCTGCATCCATTACATACCACATTTCTGTTTTACCAAAAGAGTTATGTCTTTTTTTAGCCAACTCATCATTTGGGTGTAACTGTATAGATAAATCTTGCTTGGCATCTATAAATTTTATCAATATAGGAAACTCTTTGCCAAAACGTTCTGCTACACTTACGCCTAAAAGATCATTTGTTTGTGTATTAATTAACTCTTGCAATGATATACCTGTTAAATCTCCGTTAGAAACCACAGAAACATCTCCTTTAACGGTAGACAACTCCCAGCTTTCTCCTGTTATATCATTTTCTATGGGCTTATTTAAAACATCTCTTAACTTGGTGCCTCCCCAAAGTCTTTCTTTTAAAATAGGGTTAAATTTTAACGGATACATATATGTGTTGTTTATAAATTTGACATTTTTTTATCCAGAATAGGTTACATAGTTTCGTGGGGTCTCATACAATACAACCTCCAAGTCTTTTGTAGCATCTATCTCTGGTCTAAGCTTGTTCCAAATAACCACAGCTATGTTTTCTGCTGTTGGGTTTAATTCTTTAAACTCTGGAACCTCTATATTTAAATTTTTATGATCTAAAGCTTTCTCTATTTTTTCTTTAATAAGATCTTTTAAAACTTTCATATCCATTACAAAGCCTGTTGTAGGGTCTATTTCTCCTGCAACGCTAACAATAAGTTCATAATTGTGACCATGATAATTAGGATTGCTACACAAACCAAAAACTGCTTTATTTTTTTCTGCATCCCAATCTTTATTATGCAGTCTGTGAGCCGAATTAAAATGTGCTTTTCTACTTACTTTAACCTTCATATTAATATTGGTTTTGAAGTGTGTACTTGTGAAAACGGTCAAAAATTATTTTAAACCATTCTGTATAGTTTTGAGGATTTTTATTGATATCTATTTTTATATCATCTAAAGCCATCCATTTCCAATCTTCTACTTCTGCTTTGTTTATATTGGGCTCATCATTAAACTTCCCAATCATTACATGGTCTAATTCATGCTCTGTTAAACCATTATCAAAAGGAGCTTTGTATATAAATGAAAAAAGTTCTTTTAGTTCTGTTACAAATCCCATTTCTTCTTGTAACCTTCTTTTACCTGCTTCTAAGTTAGTCTCACCTACTCTTTGGTGACTGCAACAGGTGTTGGTCCATAACAAAGGAGAGTGGTATTTCTCTGATGCACGTTGCTGCAACATTGTTTCTCCTTTATCATTCATTACAAATACAGAAAATGCTCTATGGAGGAGTGCTTTTTCATGAGCCTCCATTTTACCCATTGTTCCTATTTGCTGGTCTTGTTCGTTAACTAATATTACTTGTTCTTCAATCATAATATTACAAAAATAAGACCTTTATGTTATTTATGAGCAACATAAAAAAGAAAAAACACCTTTACAAGTAAAAGTGTTTTTCATCTATTTTTATCGCTAAATTATTAAATTAAAAGAATCTAGGCGATTTTAAATTTTTCTTAGTTTTTATAAAGTCATAACGCAACATTACCTCAAAAGAGCCATCATTAAATGAAGTACTACCTAGTTCTGTTGTTTCTTTATCGTAAGCTAAACCTATCATAAAATCTTCTGACACTTGAAAACCAAACATTCCACTAAATGCCGCACTCCAACGGTATGCTCCCCCTAAAATAAATTTATCGTTAAACATAAAATTAGCAGACAAATCTACTTGTAATGGAGCACCTTTTACACCTTTGGTTAAAATTGTTGGTTTAAACTTTACAGATTCATTTAAATCAAAAACATATCCTGTCATTAAATAAATATGCATTTGCTCATTTGCTACTGTTGGGTTAGAACCCTCTGCAAAATGTTTTGTTTCTAATATTCTTGGAACAGATAAACCTGCATAAAATTTTTCTGTATGATAATAAACTCCAGCACCAACATTTGGTGAAAATCTATTATCAATATCTTGCTGTAAAGTTGGATCTACACCATTGCTATTATCTTGGTTTAGTTCTGAAAAACGAACATCTAATAAGTGTGCACTAGCCTTTAAACCAAATGACAATCTACCCTCTAAAGATGTATATATTGTATAGGAAAAATCGCCATCAAAATAGGTTTCTGAAGTTGGACCAATTACATCGTTAACCACAGAAAAACCAACTCCCACACCTCTATACCCAACTGGTGTATGAAAATTAAAGGTTTGCGTTTTTGGCGCCCCCTCTAGACCTACCCATTGAGACCTGTGCAGTAAACCAACACTCATATGACCACGAGAACCTGCATAAGCCGGATTTATACTAATGGTATTGTACATATACTGTGTGTATTGCGCATCTTGCTGTGCCCAACCAGATACAGTACCTAAGGTTAACAGCAATGTAATTGCTATTAATAGTTTATAGTATTTTATTATTGCGCTCATAAACTTAATGCTATTTGTTTAAATATATGTAGCCGCTAAGCTGTTTAGTTTTACCTGCTGGTGTTGTATAATCTAACACATAAAAATATGTTCCAACTGGTAATTTTTTATCTTTATTAACTGTAACTCTACCGTGAGATGTACCGTCAAAATTATTGTTTTGAGTGTCATAAGACTTTGTAACAAACACTTGTACTCCCCATCTATTGTATATTCTAATAGTATTGTTAGGGAACCTCTCTAGTCCTGTTATTTTAAGTACATCATGTATACCATCTCCGTTAGGTGTAACTACATTAAATATTTCTATACCATCTTCTTCAGTCTCTGGAAAGTCTAAATAATCTGGAATTCCGTCTCCGTCTGCATCATCATTTGCATAATCTCCATCTTTATTAATGTCTTCATCAATAGTTGGTATGCCATCTCCATCATCATCTGCATCTCTATAATCAGATTCGTTATCACCATCTGAGTTAGGTAAATCATTTAAAGGGTCATCTATTTCATCATTTTTATCATCATCAATAGATGTTTCTCCTTCAAAACCATCATCTAGACCATCGTTATCCTTATCAGACCCTACAAATGTATCATCTGGAATACCATTACTGTCTGTATCATTAGCTTCTATTACATCTGGCACACCATCGTTATCACTGTCTTCATCTAAGTAATCTGGCAAACTATCTCCATCTGTATCTACCGGAAATATTCCTAAATTACCATCAGTTTCATAAGCGTCATCTAAACCATTACCGTTTTCATCTAAACCACTAGGAGGTACATAATCTGCTGTAGTTTGCGCTTCAACGTTATCTGGAATACCATCATCATCTGCATCTATATCTAAATAATCTGGAATACCATCACCATCCGTATCTGTAGGATCTGTAGCCGGGTTATTATCTCCGTCTAAGTTCAGATCTTCAAAACTATCTAATATACCATCATTATCTGCATCTAAATCTGTCATTTCTGCCTCATTCACAATAACAGTAATAGTAGATGTACTACAATTACCTAGAGTATCACAAATGGTATAAGTAAAAGTATCTCTACCAATATATCCTGGGTTTGGCGTGTATGTTATAACATCATCAGACGGGTTGTTTGGTGTACCATTATCATTTACGTCAATTGTACCGTTTGTTGGGTTTGTTGTTGTAAATGTACCATTGGTAGGTAAATCGTTATCATTTAAATGCCAATTATCTATAATTAATGTTTCATCTTCATTAGTTGCCACAACATCATCTTGTGTATCTAATATTGGTACAACAGTAACATCTACAGTTGCTGTACTACAATCACCATAACTATTACACACGGTGTATGTAAAAGAGTCTGGACCATTATAATTTGCATCTGGGATATAGGTAATAATATCATCAGACGGAATATTTGGTGTTCCATTATCATCAATAATTACCGTACCATTTACAGGGTCTGAAGTTGTTAATGTGCCAGGATTAGGTAAACCATTATCATTAGCAAAAACATCTACGATTATTGAGGTGTCTTCATCTACTGTAACAATATCATCTTCTAAATCACTTGCCTCACTCATACATACTACCTTAAAACTAGGTAGCTGAACAGAGTTACCTGCTTTAAGCAATGTTGCCACATATTTTATAACATCTTTAGTTGCTATAACTTGTGGTGCTGTTTGATTACCTGTTAACGCAGGAGACCAACTTACAGTTGCTCCTGACGGCACATTAGCAGAAATATCTAATGTGACCTCATTATTTGGAGTATTACAGTCTGTTAATATAAAATATGTACTTGCGTTTTTACCACACAAGGTACCATCATACGTTGCAAAATATACGCCAGGCTGACTAACTTCATAGAAGAAATCGGTACCTAAAACAGTACTTGTATCAGCTGCATTATACCACTTATAATTATTCTCGTCTGTACTATTTGGTGCTTGCAATAAAAATTGAGCACTAACTACATTAGCGCAGAACAAGCCTAGTAGCAGAGCGAATAAAAATTTATATGTTTTAATTGATTTCAAATTTCTAGGATAAGTTTTTATTCGCTTTAGCTTACTTTACTACAAATACAACGTTTATTAAAGTGTTGTAGTCTGTAGGTTGATTAGTTACTGTATATGTTAATACTCCATTTGCATTTATAGACATTGTAGCCGTATTAAATACAGTAGGATCTGCATATGTAACATAGTAATATAATTCTGTTCTAGTATATGTTGGTAAAGCTGATGGTGCACCTGCACTACCAATAGTTGGCGTACCATATTGCTTAATATACTCATCATATAAATCTAATGTTTTAGTTCCGTTTGTTGCAACATCTACTTCTACAGAAGGCGGATAAAATATACGTGCTGCTTTAGATGTAATAGGAGCTATTGCTTGTATTACTTCTTGCACATTTGTTTCTGCTGTTGGTGATGCTTCACCTCCTTCATCTACATCTATAGGTGTACGTAACTCTACTTCGTCATCATATTGATCATCTGAACCTAAATCTGATAATGGAACATTAAAGTTTCCTCCGCCATCTGTTAATCTTAAATTAGTACCTACTACTCTAAAATTAGTATTGTATTCGTTACCGATTACAGAATCTGCATCATCAACATTAATAGTAACATTATTACCTCCTGATATAGCTACATAACCTGCATTACCATTTGTTGATAATGTCTGATCATCTGATGCTGGATCTCCTGGATCTCCTTTTTGTCCCGCTGGGCCTTGTGGTCCTTGAGCACCTGTTGCTCCAGTGGCACCTCTCTCTCCTTGATCTCCTTTATCTCCCTTTTGACCATCCTGACCATTTTGTCCTGGTTGTCCTTGAGGTCCCTGCGGACCTTGTGCTCCTGTTGCTCCAGTGGCACCTCTTTCACCCTGATCTCCTTTATCTCCTTTTTCTCCTTGCGGACCCTGTGCGCCTGTTGCGCCTGTCTCACCTTGGATTCCTTGTGGACCAGTTTCTCCTTGGATTCCCTGAGGTCCTTGGTCACCTTGATCTCCTTTTTCTCCTTGTGGACCCTGTGCTCCTGTTGCACCAGTCTCACCTTGAATTCCTTGTGGGCCAATTTCTCCTTGAATCCCTTGAGGTCCTTGGTCTCCCTGATCGCCTTTATCTCCTTTTTCTCCTTGTGGACCTTGTGCACCTGTTGCACCAGTCTCACCTTGGATTCCTTGTGGGCCAGTTTCTCCTTGAATCCCTTGAGGTCCTTGGTCTCCCTGATCGCCTTTTTCTCCTTTTTCTCCTTGTGGACCTTGAGCACCTGTTGCACCAGTCTCACCTTGGATTCCTTGTGGACCAGTTTCTCCTTGGATTCCCTGTATTCCTTGAGGTCCTTGGTCTCCCTGATCTCCTTTTTCTCCTTGTGGACCTTGTGCGCCTGTTGCGCCAGTCTCACCTTGTATTCCTTGTGGGCCAGTTTCTCCTTGGATTCCCTGAGGTCCTTGGTCGCCCTGATCTCCTTTTTCTCCTTGTGGACCTTGCGCTCCTGTTGCGCCAGTCTCACCTTGTATTCCTTGTGGACCAGTTTCTCCTTGGATACCTTGAGGTCCTTGGTCTCCCTGATCTCCTTTTTCTCCTTGTGGACCTTGTGCGCCTGTTGCGCCAGTCTCACCTTGTATTCCTTGTGGGCCAGTTTCTCCTTGGATTCCCTGAGGTCCTTGGTCGCCCTGATCTCCTTTTTCTCCTTGTGGACCTTGCGCTCCTGTTGCGCCAGTCTCACCTTGTATTCCTTCTGGACCAGTTTCTCCTTGGATACCTTGAGGTCCTTGGTCTCCCTGATCTCCTTTTTCTCCTTGTGGACCTTGTGCTCCTGTTGCACCTGTCTCACCTTGGATTCCTTGTGGACCAGTTTCTCCTTGGTCTCCCTGATCGCCTTTATCTCCTTTTTCTCCTTGTGGACCCTGTGCTCCTGTTGCACCAGTCTCACCTTGAATTCCTTGTGGGCCAGTTTCTCCTTGTGGACCTTGTGCGCCTGTTGCTCCAGTCTCACCTTGGATACCTTGAGGTCCTTGGTCGCCCTGATCTCCTTTTTCTCCTTGTGGACCTTGTGCACCTGTTGCGCCAGTCTCACCTTGGATTCCTTGTGGGCCAGTTTCTCCTTGGTCTCCCTGATCGCCTTTATCTCCTTTTTCTCCTTGTGTACCCTGTGCTCCTGTTGCACCAGTCTCACCTTGAATTCCTTGTGGGCCAATTTCTCCTTGAATCCCTTGAGGTCCTTGGTCTCCCTGATCGCCTTTATCTCCTTTTTCTCCTTGTGGACCTTGTGCACCTGTTGCACCAGTCTCACCTTGGATTCCTTGTGGGCCAGTTTCTCCTTGAATCCCTTGAGGTCCTTGGTCTCCCTGATCGCCTTTTTCTCCTTTTTCTCCTTGTGGACCTTGAGCACCTGTTGCACCAGTCTCACCTTGGATTCCTTGTGGACCAGTTTCTCCTTGGATTCCCTGTATTCCTTGAGGTCCTTGGTCTCCCTGATCTCCTTTTTCTCCTTGTGGACCTTGTGCGCCTGTTGCGCCAGTCTCACCTTGTATTCCTTGTGGGCCAGTTTCTCCTTGGATTCCCTGAGGTCCTTGGTCGCCCTGATCTCCTTTTTCTCCTTGTGGACCTTGCGCTCCTGTTGCGCCAGTCTCACCTTGTATTCCTTGTGGACCAGTTTCTCCTTGGATTCCCTGAGGTCCTTGGTCTCCCTGATCTCCTTTTTCTCCTTGTGGACCAGAATCTGGATCTACCCAAGTATATACTCCTGCTCCATCAGTTGATAAAACTTGTCCGTCTGCACCTCCTGTAGGTAATTCTATTTCGTTTTGATTGTCATTATCTCCGTCTGTGTATGCAACAGTGTAATTACCAGAACCATCATTAGTTACATTAATATCTCCTGCTCCTATAACTGTCTCTCTGTAATTTGATAAGTCAATTGGTGTAGCTGTTGGATCATTAGTTAACGTTAAGTTATCTCCAGTTAATGATAAATCTTGACTGTCTGTACCTACAAAATTGGTTAAAGTACCATCCTCTGATGTGTAGGTAAAGCTACCATCTCCATTATTTACTAATGTTGTAACTGTATTATTTGTGTCAATAGTTGCAGCATTACCAGAATCATCTGTGATTGTAAATGTTCCATCTCCATTATCTAAAACAGTAGAACGCTTTGAATCAAATGTAGTTGCAGCTCCGCTCTCGTTTTCATAAGTAAATGTTCCGTCTCCATTATCTGTTAAAGAGGTAATAGTTTCGTCAATTGTAACTGATGCTACATTTAAATATAAACCACCATCTGTACCCACTTGAATATCGTTGTTGGCATCTGAACTTACTAATCCTATTGTTTGAGAAGAACCTGTACCGTCTGTATATGTTATTGTACCATCATTGTTATTAACTAAAGTACCAGCAACCTGGTTTGTATCAATAGTTGCTGCATTACCAGAATCATCTGTGATTGTAAAGGTTCCATCGCCGTTATCTAAAACTGTAGAACGCTTTGCATCAAATGTAGTGGTTACACCATCTTCGTTTGTATACGTAAATGTACCATCTGTATTGTCTACTAAAGTTGATAAAGTCTCTGTAAATGTAGTTGTTGTACCATTTTCTGATGTATACGTAAAACTACCATCGCCATTATCTACTAAAGTAGTTATGGTATTGTTCGTATCTACTGTTGCTGAATTTCCTGAGTCATCTGTTAATGTAAAGGTTCCATCACCGTTGTCTAATACTGTAGAACGCTTTGCATCAAATGTAGTGGTTACTCCATCTTCATTTGTATACGTAAATGTACCATCTGTATTGTCTACTAAAGTTGATAAAGTCTCTGTAAATGTAGTTGTTGTACCATTTTCTGATGTATACGTAAAACTACCATCGCCATTATCTACTAAAGTAGTTATGGTATTGTTCGTATCTACTGTTGCTGAATTTCCTGAGTCATCTGTTAATGTAAAGGTTCCATCACCGTTGTCTAATACTGTAGAACGCTTTGCATCAAATGTAGTGGTTACTCCATCTTCATTTGTATACGTAAATGTACCATCTGTATTGTCTACTAAAGTTGATAAAGTCTCTGTAAATGTAGTTGTTGTACCATTTTCTGATGTGTACGTAAAACTACCATCGCCATTATCTACTAAAGTAGTTATGGTATTGTTTGTGTCAATAGTTGCTGAATTTCCTGAGTCATCTGTTAATGTAAAGGTTCCATCACCGTTGTCTAATACTGTAGAACGCTTTGCATCAAATGTAGTGGTTACTCCATCTTCATTTGTATACGTAAATGTTCCGTCTGTATTATCTACTAAAGTTGTTACTGTTTCATCAATTGTAACAGATGCAACATTCAAATACAATCCACCATCTGCCCCAACTTGGATATCATTATTAGCTTGATCACTAACCAAATCAATAACTTGATCCGTTCCATCCTCATTTGTGTATGTAATTGTACCGTCATTATTATTAACTAGATTAGTTAACGTCTCTAAGTCTTTAATATCGATAACCGTATCTACACCATCTTCATCTCTATACGTGAAAGTACCATCAGTGTTTGCTACTACAGTAGTTAAAGTTTCTAAGTTTTCTACTAATGCAGTTAAGTCTAACTGTGTGGTATTTCCATCTTCATCTGTATAATCAATATTTGTATTATCTGCATTTAAAGCTGCTACTGTTAATGTCTCTAAGTCTTTAATATCAATAACCGTATCTACACCATCTTCATCTCTATACGTGAAAGTACCATCAGTGTTTGCTACTACAGTAGTTAAAGTTTCTAAGTTCTCTACAATCGCTGTTAAGTCTAACTGTGTGGTGTTTCCGTCTTCGTCTGTATAATCAATATTTGTATTATCTGCATTTAAAGCTGCTACTGTTAATGTCTCTAAGTCTTTAATATCAATAACCGTATCTACTCCGTCTTCATCTCTATAAGTGAAAGTACCATCAGTATTAGCTACTACAGTAGTTAAGGTTTCTAAGTTTTCTACTAATGCAGTTAAGTCTAACTGTGTGGTGTTTCCGTCTTCATCTGTATAATCAATATTTGTATTATCTGCATTTAAAGCTGCTACTGTTAACGTCTCTAAATCTTTAATATCAATAACTGTATCTACACCATCTTCATCTCTGTATGTGAAAGTACCATCAGTATTTGCTACTACAGTAGTTAAAGTTTCTAAGTTCTCTACAATAGCTGTTAAGTCTAACTGTGTGGTATTTCCGTCTTCATCTGTATAATCAATATTTGTATTATCTGCATTTAAAGCTGCTACTGTTAACGTCTCTAAATCTTTAATATCAATAACTGTATCTACACCATCTTCATCTCTGTATGTGAAAGTACCGTCAGTGTTTGCTACTACAGTAGTTAAAGTTTCTAAGTTCTCTACTAATGCAGTTAAGTCTAACTGTGTGGTGTTTCCATCCTCATCTGTATAATCAATATTTGTATTATCTGCATTTAAAGCTGCTACTGTTAACGTCTCTAAGTCTTTAATATCGATAACCGTATCTACACCATCTTCATCTCTGTATGTGAAAGTACCATCAGTGTTTGCTACTACAGTAGTTAAAGTTTCTAAGTTCTCTACAATCGCTGTTAAGTCTAACTGTGTGGTATTTCCGTCTTCATCTGTATAATCAATATTTGTATTATCTGCATTTAAAGCTGCTACTGTTAACGTCTCTAAATCTTTAATATCGATAACTGTATCTACTCCGTCTTCATCTCTATACGTGAAAGTACCGTCAGTGTTTGCTACTACAGTAGTTAAAGTTTCTAAGTTTTCTACTAATGCAGTTAAGTCTAACTGTGTGGTGTTTCCGTCTTCGTCTGTATAATCGATGTTTGTATTATCAGCATTTAAAGCTGCTACTGTTAATGTCTCTAAGTCTTTAATATCAATAACCGTATCTACACCATCTTCATCTCTATACGTGAAAGTACCATCAGTGTTTGCTACTACAGTAGTTAAAGTTTCTAAGTTTTCTACTAATGCAGTTAAGTCTAACTGTGTGGTGTTTCCATCTTCGTCTGTATAATCAATATTTGTATTATCTGCATTTAAAGCTGCTACTGTTAATGTCTCTAAGTCTTTAATATCAATAACCGTATCTACACCATCTTCATCTCTATACGTGAAAGTACCATCAGTATTTGCTACTACAGTAGTTAAAGTTTCTAAGTTCTCTACAATCGCTGTTAAGTCTAACTGTGTGGTATTTCCGTCTTCATCTGTATAATCGATATTTGTATTATCTGCATTTAAAGCTGCTACTGTTAATGTCTCTAAGTCTTTAATATCAATAACCGTATCTACACCATCTTCATCTCTATACGTGAAAGTACCATCAGTATTTGCTACTACAGTAGTTAAAGTTTCTAAGTTCTCTACAATCGCTGTTAAGTCTAACTGTGTGGTGTTTCCATCTTCATCTGTATAATCGATATTTGTATTATCTGCATTTAAAGCTGCTACTGTTAACGTCTCTAAGTCTTTAATATCAATAACCGTATCTACACCATCTTCGTCTCTATACGTGAAAGTACCATCAGTGTTTGCTACTACAGTAGTTAAAGTTTCTAAGTTTTCTACTAATGCAGTTAAGTCTAACTGTGTGGTGTTTCCATCTTCGTCTGTATAATCAATATTTGTATTATCTGCATTTAAAGCTGCTACTGTTAACGTCTCTAAGTCTTTAATATCAATAACCGTATCTACACCATCTTCGTCTCTATACGTGAAAGTACCATCAGTGTTTGCTACTACAGTAGTTAAAGTTTCTAAGTTTTCTACTAATGCAGTTAAGTCTAACTGTGTGGTGTTTCCATCTTCGTCTGTATAATCAATATTTGTATTATCTGCATTTAAAGCTGCTACTGTTAACGTCTCTAAGTCTTTAATATCAATAACCGTATCTACACCATCTTCGTCTCTATACGTGAAAGTACCATCAGTGTTTGCTACTACAGTAGTTAAAGTTTCTAAGTTTTCTACTAATGCAGTTAAGTCTAACTGTGTGGTGTTTCCATCTTCGTCTGTATAATCAATATTTGTATTATCTGCATTTAAAGCTGCTACTGTTAACGTCTCTAAGTCTTTAATATCGATAACCGTATTTACTCCGTCTTCATCTCTGTATGTGAAAGTACCATCAGTGTTTGCCATTATAGTTGTCAATGTTTCAACTATGTGTAAGCTCGTCAAATCAACACTAGAAGTTCCCCCATTTTCTAATTGAAGTGTCAATGTGTTTGTATCTGAATCGAAACTAAAATCTTGAATTTGCTGATCATCAGTAGATGTCAACTCCCAAGAATTACCATCCCAAAAGTAAATTACTCCAGTATCTGTGTTTACATATACATCTCCTAAATCTGCTCCTGCAGGACTGGTCATACCTGCTACAGTGACATCTGTACCGCTTAAAACCTCACAATTACATTGATCTTCTAAGGTCACGGTAGTTTGTGAGAATGCAATTGATGATATTAAAAGCATCATCGGTAGTAAAATCTTCTTCATACTGGGGTTTTTTATTCTATTCATTTCTTTGTAATAAGTTAAGATGCTTGTACTTCTACTCTACTTTTTTTGAGTTGATACATTTAAACATCTGATTGTAACTTATACATAACTTTACTTTACAAAATTAACGTTAGATAGTCCGCTAGAAAATAAATGTTGTGTATAGCCCTATTTGTATGGTTAACTTCTATAAAAACAATGTGGAGTATAATTATGTTTGTTAAATTGGTTATGAACAGACGTTTTTAATCGATAACAATGCCATTTTAAACGGATTACAAAAAAACAAAAGACTACAATTAAGTAGTCTTTATCTTGTTTTTATATCTGTAAATTAACTTTTATCAATTTTAATTTCCTTTTATTCTGTACGTAATATTTCTATTTGTAATAGCATTAAAAACTTTTAACACTACAAAGGGAGAAAACTCTGAAGTAGAATTTGAAATTGTTGCTGTAGTAGTTACAAAATTTCCAACAGTTACAGATGCTGGTTTTGGAATTACAAACCTAAATTTATTTGTAGTATCATTATTTCCATCATCATCTGAATAAGAAGAAGTATTAGGAAATTGATCTGACGAACTACCTTCTACCATAGAACCGATAAACACTTGTCCTTCTCCATAATCTGTAACCATACCTAAACTATTGTCTCCTGTATTTGCAGTTCCTTCATTAATATCTGTTAAAAACAACTCTATGGTAGCGCCTGGTCTAGACCAACCCTCTACTATAATGTTAGATCCAGATACAAATGCATTAGATATTACTGCAAAGTTAGCTAAACCGTTAGGCCCACTATCTGCATCTCCGTTATCATTAATAGTTACGCCATCACCAACAGCATTACCTGCATCTAAGTCTATACCTAAAGCAGGACTTGTAGTTCCGTTAGCAAATATTGAATTCCTAGATATTAAATTTCCACTAGTATTACCTCCTGCAATTACTATACCTGCACCACCATTAGATGTTATTATATTGTTAGTAATTGCGGCATTATTGCCATCAATTTTTATACCTGCATTTTCAATTACACCACTACAATTCCCTCCATTTTGTCCAGAGGTTTTAATTGTATTTTCTAAAACAACAACATCGTCTACATCTTCAACTTCAATACCTAGTGCTCCGGCTTTTTCTATTAAATTTTGCGTAATTGTTATATTATTTCCCCCATCAATAAATATATTATCAAAGCAAGCCCCTGTTCCATTTTCTGTTAAATGATTATTTTGAACAAGTACAGAAGAACCTCCCCTAATTTGTATACCTGCATTGGAGTTTGTTGTTATAAAATTTGAATCTATTGTAGCATCTCCTCCTGTAACTTCTACACCATAATCAATATTACCTGCATTAGCACCAACAGCATTAACACCCAAAAGTGAATGAGAAACTGTACCTTGGCCTCCACTAATAATAACACCTGCATTGTTATTAGCATATACAGATACGTTACGTATTACAGTACCATTACCAGAAGTATTAAGAACATCTCCATTATTTTTATGAATTTGTATTTCTGGTCTATCATATCCTGGTAAAGCAATAGCGGAAACACCAACAGATGTACCACCTGCACCCTCTGCTCCAAAATTAGAATTTCCAGAATATGCTGTTTGTGTACGCCCGTCTATAATGGTGTTTTCTCCTGTTATTACCTCTAAAGGATTACCATTAGATATTAAAATATCAAAAATACCACCAGTGTAATTTTGATCTGCAGTTCTTCCTAATGCATCTGATGTTGGAGGTATCATAAAAATAGATGTGTCCTCTCCTGCTCCTGGATCAAAAAGACTATTTGCTTCAATATCCACAGTTGCTTCTCCTAAGCTATTAGAATTTTTTATAAATTGATTTAAAGACCCTTGTCCGTCTTCATTTGTATTTACAATTGTATTAAAATTAAAACCAAAATCAATACCTACAACTCCATTACCCGAAACAGATACATTAGATACACTTTGAGCATTATTAATAACACCTAAAGAAACATCTTGAGTTGCTGTTGGATCTTTACCTCCTACTTCATTAGGCTCCTCTTGTATAGCTCCTGCTGTTCCAAAAGATCTATATGTTTGTACAGGGTAACAATCTGAACAGCTAAAACCTCCTCCTCTAGTAGATTTTACGGTAGAACTAACTGTTCTAATAAGGTAATCACCATCTGCCATACCACCAAAGGAGTAATAACCAGATGCATCTGTTGTTTTTCTCTGAATAAAGTTTCCTGAAGAATCAAAAAGTTCTACTACTGCTCCTTGCAAACCAACACCATTAGCTGTTGCCTGGTTACGCCCAACTCCTCCTGGGTAATTTACATCTTCAAAAACAGTACCTGCAATTAAGTTAGATGGCACTTTTATAACAACAGCTGCTGATATTACAAAATCTTGACCCACATCTACATTAGCTGTTACTTGGCTATCTGCTGGAGAAATAAATGAAGAAATATCGTACGTATCTAAATCTACTCCATATGAATTTGATATGTTGTATGTTGGATTTACTGTATTATCATAAATTGTTGAATTGTATGCGTTATTACCAGGCTGACCACCATCGTTTGCTAACACAAAATTTTGACCTGCTTGGTTTGTAATAGATAGTTCTTCAGGGTTTGTTGACCCCTCACTAAAACCATTTAAATCTGGATCTCCTTCCCAAGATAAGAATGATGCTTTTGCTCCCGCTCCAGAAATAGCATAAAAAGAATCTAATGTAAAAGATGTTCCTTCATTACTTAAACCATCAAAACCTTGGTATAAGTTTATATTTACTGCTGGTAAATTTGGATCTTCATAAAAGACCATTAATGCCCAACCACCTAAAACGGTACTAGAATTACAGTAATCTCCCGTATTATTAATAGTTAGTCCACTAAAATCAAAAACATTTGTACTTGGATTTGCTACACTTTTAACAATGTCAGTTACATCACTTACATAACCAAAAAAGTTTCTATTAGTTAAAGATGTTTGATATAGGAAATTTGCTGATACATTTTGTCCTTCAAAAATAACATCTGGATCTCTAACTGTACTTGAGTGAGCCCAATATAAATATGCTCTTTCTACCGTTCCTGTATTAGGTATAGGTGATATTAATGTATTAGAAGATGATGTAGTAATTGTACAAGGTGAAGCTCCGTTTGCACCTGTTCTTAAAGTACCACCAGTTGTAGAATAATCATAATACCCATCAAACTCCTGAAATAAAGTTAATGGATCATTTGCTAAAATTTGTGAATTAATTGTACCCGTGCCTGTATCTGCATAATTAACAGTAGCGTATTCTGCTGTAGCATTTGTAAACTCAATTTTAAAATTTTCAGCAAATTCTGGTGTACCATCATTAGTTATGGGTACAGATATAGTTTGTACATTACCTAGCTCTCCTGTAAAGGTTAAAGTACCACTTACAGCTGTATAATCACTACCTGCCAAAGCTGTATCATCTACTGTTGTATAATCTACCGTAAAAGGTGCTTCAACAAAACCAAATAAAAATACATTTCTACCGTGTGCAGCTCTTGTAGATGTTACTGTAAAAATTGCAACACCTGCATCCTCGTCTATAGTTACATCTTCAATTTCTATTACTGGTCCTTCTGGGTAACAATTAACCTGTGCTTCCCAACCTGCTCCTGTTGAATTACCATTAGATGTAAATCTAAACGTTAAACAACCAGATACCGCAGATGAATTTATTGAACTAGGAATGTTAGCACTATCATATTCACCAATTAATGGTGCACTTGTTGAATTACCATCATATATGTATAAAATATCTCCAGTTACAACTTCAAAAGCTGTAAAATCTACATTTACATATGTATCTGCTGTATCTGGACAAATTGTGTACGTGGCATCTTCATTATTACTATAATTTGATGGACCACCTGGATCAAAAAAAGTGTCGTTACAACTATTTACCGTAACTCCATCTGTCATCACCAAGGCATCATTATCTATTATTGTACCTGTGCCTATGTCTGATATATCTATACTATTGTTAGAGGAACTTGTAAACCTAATTGTAAAATCTTCAGCTCCTTCTATAGTTGTATCTTCTAAAATTGGTATTGTTATGGTCTCAGAATCGTTAATATTACCATTAAAATTTAAAGTTCCTGTTCTAGCTGTATAATCTGCTCCTGCAGTTGCACTACCATTAAAAGTAGAATAATTAACACTGTATGAACCTGATACACTTGCAACAGTTTGTCTTACTGTAAAAGTAGCAGTACCATCAGCTTCATTAACCGTAACATCGTTTATCTCTAATACAGGACTAGACACTGCAGTAAACAAAACATTATCTATAAATATCTGGTCATTATTAGCCCAGTTATTACCGCTAGTAGACCTAAAAATAATTGCGGGGTTAGATGTAACTTCTGCAGCAGACAAAGTATATGAAATAGATCCTTGGTTATTTGTATTTATGTTATTTACAAGATTCCAAGCTCCTGTATTACTATTATAAATATATACTCCTAATGATTCTCCTCCTCTATTGCGAGCGTCATAATCTAAAGTAAGCGTAACAGAATCATAACCTGCTAAAGGAACAAACCTATAAATAAAAGCATTATCTAAGTTTCTTAGTCGTAATCTACCACCCGTTACCCTAATATCTCCATTCCAAGCACTATTGTTATCACCAGATTCTATCCAATTTGAAGAAAAGTTTTGGTTTCCATCGTTTCTACTGTAAGAAATAGATGAAAAATTATCTCTAAAAGTATCTTGACCTAATACCAAGCTAGTAAAAAGCAAGAAAAAAAACACTAAATATACATTAATCAACTTCATAATAAGAATTGGGTTTAATTTGGGGAATGTGTTATAAGTAAACACACCTATCTTATTAATCTGCTAAATTATAACCTTTAGAGTAGCGTGTATAATATTTGTTGTGAACAATAGTTAATGTAATGTATACCTCTACAAAGATGAAGTGAGAAGAAATAAAAAAAAAGCCTTAACTTTTAGGTTAAGGCTTTCTTCGGAATTAACTAGCAGTTAATCTATTCTATAATAATGAATTCTGATCTTCTGTTTAATTGATGTTCTTTTACTGTACAAGGCACACCATTTTCACACTTATTTACAAGTTTAGTTTCTCCAAAACCTTCTCCTTGCAAACGACTTGCATCAATACCTTTAGATACCATATAATTTACTGTGGCTTCTGCTCTTTTTTGAGATAACCATAAGTTGTAAGAATCTTTTCCTCTACTGTCTGTATGTGAGTTCACTTTAATTTTTAAACTAGGAAATTTTTCCATTGCAACTATTACTTTTTGTATTTCAATCTCTGCGTCTGGTCTAATATCAAACTTATTTAAATCAAAATAAATAGTACTTAATTGTAATAGTTTTGCTAAATCGTCTCCTGCCCCAGCAGTTACCTTATCTCTCTCTAAATAAAAATCAATAACCTGTGGCTCTCCATTAGATTTGTTTAAATATTTTTCTGATGGCACATACCCTTCTACAACTGCTCTAACAAAGTTACCTTGATTACAATCTAATGTAATATTGTATACACCTTTAGAGCTCATTATTGTTGATGATATTTCTTCGTTATTTTCATCTATAACTTTTATTGCTGCTCCAACCAAAATTTCGTTAGAAATTTTATCTCTAACTGTTCCTGTAATTTCCTGTACACAATCTAACACTAACGGTTCATTTTCTACAAGAGCATAAATATCATCTTCTCCTATACCGCCTTTTCTGTTAGAAGCAAAATATCCATTTCTATTTTCACTATCAAAAATAAACGTAAAGTCGTCCATATTACTATTTACTGGCTCGCCAACATTTACAATAGAACCTGCAAAGTTATTATTGGCTATTTTGGTAGCAAAAATATCTAAGCCTCCAAGGCCTAAATGACCATCTGAAGAAAAATACAAAATATCTTCATTAGATACATAAGGGAACGTTTCTCTTTCTTCTGTATTTATTTTATTACCAAGGTTTACAGGTGTTCCAAATGTATTGTCATCATTAATACTAACACTAAAAATATCAGACTGACCAAGAGTCCCTGGCATATTAGATGCAAAGTACAATGTTTTTTCATCACTACTTAATGCAGGGTGAGCTACAGAATAACTATCACTATTAAAAGGTAATTCTGTAATATTTGTCCACATTCCATCTACATAATCTGCCCTAAATATTTTTAATCTTACTACACCATCACTATCTTTTACTCTTTTACCATCTTTATAATTGTTTCTGGTAAAGTACATTGTAGTACCGTCTTTTGTAATTGCAGAAGTAGATTCATGATATCTTGTGTTTACATTTTTATCTAACTTTGCAACCTTATCTAAAGACACACTATCTACGTTTACTTTGTATAAATCTAAAAAGTCTCTTGAGTTCCAAGTATGCCTATATTTTGCAAAATTTCCTGTATCTCTATCTGATGAGAAAAGTAAGCCTTCTTTAAAGAAAGTTGGGGCAAACTCATTATGCGCACTATTGTACTTAAATTTTGAAATTTTGAATTTGTCTGTATTGGCTTTAATTTTTTCTGATGAAGCAACTGTATCTTTAGAAAATAAGGCTTTATCTCCAGAAGATGCAACATCATAAAACTTCTCTAAAATAGCATTAGATTCATCATACTCACCTAAGGTTCTTAACGTTTGTGCATACTTAAAATATTGTTCTGCTGTAACATCTGCCTCAAACTCTGTTACTAATCTTTTATATATTACGGATGCGTTTTTATAATCTGCATTAAAATAATATGAGTTAGCTAATTTGCCTAATAATTCTGCAGATACAAAACCCTTTTCTATAACTTTAGTGTAAATATCTATTGCAGGACTAAAAGCGTAACTTTTGTATTTATTATTTGCCTTTTCTATTAATTTCTCTTGGGCACTAATGTTACCAACAGCAAAAAACAGTATAGCAAGTAAAACTATAATTTTCTTAACCATTTTTTTAATTTTAAATTTTAGAAGAATCTAGGTGAAACTAGCTTTTCAAAAGCTCTAACCAATTCAAACCTCATAAATACTTCAAAAGAGCCATCATTAAATTGTGTACCTCCCAGTTCTGTTGTCTCTTTATCATATGCTAAACCAAGCATAAGTTGGTCTGACAATTGAAAACCAGCCATTGCACTTACAGCTGCATCCCATCTGTAAGCTGCTCCAAATGTAAATTTCTCGTTAAACATAAAGTTTGCTGATAAATCTACCTGAAGTGGTGCACCACTAACTACTTTAGTTAGTACTGCTGGTTTAAATTTTAATGTATTATTTAGGTCAAAAACATAACCTGTTATAGCATATAAATTTACCTTATCTTTAGATAAAAACTGAACACCATCTGAGTCTCTATTGCTATTATCAAAATGATCTGTTTCTACTAAATTAGGAGCAGATACCCCTAAGTAAAACTTGTTTGTATGATAGTAAAAACCCAACCCAAAATTTGGAGAAAATTTATTATCTATATTATCTGTTTCTACTACTTCGTCATCTATTTTTCTTAGTTTTTCAAAATCTAAGTTTAATAAGTTACCACCTACTTTAACTCCAAAAGACAGCTTTCTGTCTTGGGCAAGTTTTAATGTGTATGATACTGTACCATCTATATATGTTTCCTGTACAACACCATCTCCAATTTGGTCATTAACTATAGACACGCCATATCCTAAATTACTGTTCCTTATTGGAGAGTGTAAATTTATAGTCTGAGTTTTTGGTGCACCATCTAGACCCACCCATTGAGACCTATATAATGCAGCTATACTTAATTGCCCTCTAGAGCCTGCATATGCCGGGTTTACAGCTAAAGTATTAAACATATATTGTGTGTATTGCGCATCTTGTTGTGCACTAACACTATCTAAAACAAGGATTACTAATATAATTGTTGCTAGAATGCTTCTTTTTATCATTTTATGATATTAAATATTGTTATTTACTTACGTATAGATAACCACTATCGGTATTATCTTTTCCGTTTTGTTCGTAGTTGAAAATGTAATAATATACTCCAGAAGGTAAAACTTCACCGGCTCTTACTGTAGATCTTCCTTTAGATTTACCATCAAAAACATTATTGATGTTGTTGTATCCATTGGCTTCAAAAATTGCTATACCCCATCTGTTATAAATTTTTAATGAGTTGTTAGGAACAAGGTCTACATTATCTATCCATAAGAAATCATTTTTACCATCACTGTTTGGTGTAACCATTTGCATAACTACTACCGCATCTTCATCTGGCGTGCTATCATCCATATTATCTAAATAATCTGGTGTACCATCACCGTCTGTATCATCATTAGTTGGATCACCATCGCCATCTGCATCTTCATCTGGTGTGTTTATACCATCACCATCATCATCTAAATCTCTGTAGTTTACATCTTCTGTACCGTCTGTATCTGGTAAATCGTTTGCTGGATCATTGATCTCATCATTAACATCAAATCCATCGTTTACATCTGATCCTTCATAACCATCATCTAAGCCATCACCATCTGTATCTATAGTAGTATATTGCTGATCTGGAACTCCGTCAAAATCAAAGTCGTTACCTTCATTATTATCTGGAACTGAATCATTATCACTATC
The DNA here is from genome assembly GCF_007827205.1 of Cellulophaga sp. RHA_52. Lineage (NCBI taxonomy): Bacteria > Pseudomonadati > Bacteroidota > Flavobacteriia > Flavobacteriales > Flavobacteriaceae > Cellulophaga > Cellulophaga sp. RHA_52. The sequence goes on along the minus strand of NZ_VIRZ01000001.1, from coordinate 1,783,447 downwards.
TAAGTCAATATAATCTGGTGTATCCTCACCATCGTGATTGTTTGGTGTTAAACCACCCAAGTATGCACTATTTACACCATCATTAGCTAAGTAAGTCGCAGCATCATCATTATTAGGAGCAATATAGCCAGCTGTTGTTTGCGCTTCTACATTATCAGGAATACCGTCATCATCAGCGTCTATATCTAAATGGTTTGGTATACCGTCTCCGTCTGTGTCCGCAGGATTAGTTAACGGGTCATTATCTCCATCAATATTTTCATCTTCTACTGTATCTAAAATACCATCATTATCATCATCTAAATCTACAGTGTCTGGAACTCCATCGCCGTCTGTATCTGTACCAGGTGTATTATCTGTAGGATCTAAATAGTCTGGTGTACCATCACCGTCTGTATCATCATTAGTTGGGTCACCATCGCCATCTGCATCTTCATCTGGTGTGTTTATACCATCACCATCATCATCTAAATCTCTGTAGTTTACATCTTCTGTACCGTCTGTATCTGGTAAATCGTTTGCTGGATCATTAATCTCATCATTAACATCAAATCCATCATTTACATCTGATCCTTCATAACCATCATCTAAACCATCACCATCTGTATCTACACCTGTAAATGTTTGGTCTGGTTCTCCATCAAAATTAAAATCGTTACCCTCATTATTATCTGGAACTGAATCATTATCACTATCTAAGTCAATGTAATCTGGTGTATCCTCACCATCGTGATTGTTTGGTGTAATTCCTTCATCTCCTGATCCTTCATAAGCATCATCTAAACCATCCATATCTGAATCGTTTCCGCTTGGTGCTATGTAACCGTCTGTTGTTTGTCCTTCTACGTTGTCTGGAATACCATCGTTATCTGCATCTATATCTAAATGGTTTGGTATACCATCTCCGTCTGTATCTAGAGGATCTGTTAATGGATCATTATCATTATCTAAGTTTGGATCTTCTACTGTATCTAAAATACCATCATTATCATCATCTAAATCTACAGCATCTGTAACTCCGTCACCATCTGTATCTTTTCTGTCATCCGTAGGATCTAAATAATCTGGTGTACCATCACCGTCTGTATCATCATTAGTTGGGTCACCATTGCCATCTGCATCTTCATCTGGTGTGTTTATACCATCACCATCATCATCTAAATCTCTGTAGTTTACATCTTCTGTACCGTCTGTATCTGGTAAATCGTTTGCTGGATCATTAATCTCATCATTAACATCAAATCCATCGTTTACATCTGATCCTTCATAACCATCATCTAAACCATCACCATCTGTATCTACACCTGTAAATGTTTGGTCTGGTTCTCCATCAAAGTTAAAATCGTTACCCTCATTATTATCTGGAACTGAATCATTATCACTGTCTAAATCGATATAATCTGGTGTATCCTCACCATCGTGATTGTTTGGTGTAATTCCTTCATCTCCTAATCCTTCATAAGCATCGTCTAAACCATCCATATCTGAATCGTTTCCGCTTGGTGCTATGTAACCGTCTGTTGTTTGTCCTTCTACGTTGTCTGGAATACCATCGTTATCTGCATCTATATCTAAATGGTTTGGTATACCATCGCCATCTGTATCTAGAGGATCTGTTAATGGATCATTATCATTATCTAAGTTTGGATCTTCTACTGTATCTAAAATACCATCATTATCATCATCTAAATCTACAGCATCTGGAACTCCGTCACCATCTGTATCTTTTCTGTCATCCGTAGGATCTAAATAATCTGGTGTACCATCACCGTCTGTATCATCATTAGTTGGGTCACCATCGCCATCTGCATCTTCATCTGGTGTGTTTATACCATCACCATCATCATCTAAATCTCTGTAGTTTACATCTTCTGTACCGTCTGTATCTGGTAAATCGTTTGCTGGGTCATTAATCTCATCATTAACATCAAATCCATCGTTTACATATGATCCTTCATAACCATCATCTAAACCATCACCATCTGTATCTACACCTGTAAATGTTTGGTCTGGTTCTCCATCAAAATTAAAATCGTTACCCTCATTATTATCTGGAACTGAATCATTATCACTATCTAAGTCAATGTAATCTGGTGTATCCTCACCATCGTGATTGTTTGGTGTGATTCCTTCATCTCCTGATCCTTCATAAGCATCATCTAAACCATCCATATCTGAATCGTTTCCGCTTGGTGCTATGTAACCGTCTGTTGTTTGTCCTTCTACGTTGTCTGGAATACCATCGTTATCTGCATCTATATCTAAATGGTTTGGTATACCATCGCCATCTGTATCTAGAGGATCTGTTAATGGATCATTATCTAAGTTTGGATCTTCTACTGTATCTAAAATACCATCATTATCATCATCTAAATCTACAGCATCTGGAACTCCGTCACCATCTGTATCTTTTCTGTCATCCGTAGGATCTAAATAATCTGGTGTACCATCCCCGTCTGTATCATCATTAGTTGGGTCACCATTGCCATCTGCATCTTCATCTGGTGTGTTTATACCATCACCATCATCATCTAAATCTCTGTAGTTTACATCTTCTGTACCGTCTGTATCTGGTAAATCGTTTGCTGGATCATTAATCTCATCATTAACATCAAATCCATCGTTTACATCTGATCCTTCATAACCATCATCTAAACCATCACCATCTGTATCTACACCTGTAAATGTTTGGTCTGGTTCTCCATCAAAGTTAAAATCGTTACCCTCATTATTATCTGGAACTGAATCATTATCACTGTCTAAATCGATATAATCTGGTGTATCCTCACCATCGTGATTGTTTGGTGTAATTCCTTCATCTCCTGATCCTTCATAAGCATCATCTAAACCATCCATATCTGAATCGTTTCCGCTTGGTGCTACGTAACCGTCTGTTGTTTGTCCTTCTACGTTGTCTGGAATACCATCGTTATCTGCATCTATATCTCTAAAGTCTGGATTAGAATCTGAATCTGAATTTGTTGGTATAATACCTTCTCCAGAGCCAGGTGTAGTTTCATAAGCATCATCTAAACCGTTACCATCTGTATCAAAAGTACAAGGGTGCACAATAGCATTACCTCCTTGAGCTTCAATATTATCTATAATACCATCATTATCAGAATCTATATCTCTAAAATCTGGTTTCTTATCTCCGTCTGTATCAACTGGAGTTAAACCTAAACCTGGACAACTTTGGTAAGCATCATCTAAACCATCACAGTTAGCATCCTTTCCTTTAGGTGCAATATAATCGTCTGTATTTTGCGCTTCTATATTATCTATAATTCCGTCATCATCAGAATCTATATCTCTAAAATCCGGATGAGAATCACCATCTGTATCAACAGGTGTAATTCCCTGACCTGTACCACAATAATCTTCATAATGATCATCTAAACCATTTTTTGGAGCAGAATCCATACCGCAAGGTGCAGTAAATTCGTTTGTAGGCTGAGCTTCTACATTATCTAAAATTCCGTCATTATCAGAATCTATATCCAAATAATCTTTTCTAGTATCTCCATCAGTATCTATTGGAGTTAAACCTCCACAACTTCCTGGTGTTTCCTCGTATGCATCATCTAAACCATTACCGTCAGAATCTATGCCACTTGGAGCTATAAACCCCACTGATAACTGCGCTTCTACATTGTCTAAAATACCGTCATTGTCAGAATCTATATCTAAACTATTTGGTATTCCGTCCTTGTCAAAATCACCGTTTCCTTCTACTGTATCAATAATACCGTCATTATCATCGTCAATATCAACGTGATCAAAAACGCCATCACCGTCTGTGTCTACACCAGGACCAAAGTCTGCGTAAACAGTGAATGAAGAGAATATAAATACAAGTAAAAAAGTAAACAGAGGTGTCCTTTTTTTAGATAAGGACCTGCTAATTATTAAAGTAAAGTTTTCCATAAATGATAGTTAGTGTTACTAATCACCATGGCATTTTTTGTTAAGTTTACTTAAAAAGATTTTGGGACTTCTTGCTTAAACTGGATGCTAAGTTAAAGTTATTTTTATATACTGCATTAAATTTGATATCATAAGTTGCATCCGTTCTTTGAAGCGCAAATTTAATCGTTTAAATGTTAATTTTTTAACTTTCTTGTTTGAAAATTTAACAAAAAAATATCTTAACGTCATTTTATAAAAAAAGGATAATCTAAAAAAAAAGCACTTCATCGAAATTAAAAAAAGCTAACTAGTTAGTAATCTAGCTACTTAATATTTGTTAACAGAGTTATTAGCATTCTATTATTTACCGTACTTTTGCAACAAATTTTTTTAAATGAGTTTTGAAAAAGAAATACAAAAGAGAAGGACTTTTGGAATCATATCTCACCCTGATGCTGGTAAAACAACATTAACAGAAAAGTTATTACTTTTTGGTGGTGCAATACAAGAAGCCGGAGCAGTAAAAAACAATAAAATAAAGAAATCTGCTACCAGTGATTTTATGGAAATTGAAAGACAGAGAGGTATTTCTGTTGCTACGTCTGTACTTGCCTTTATATACAAGGATAAGAAAATAAATATTTTAGATACACCAGGACACAAAGATTTTGCTGAAGATACATTTAGAACTTTAACAGCTGTAGATAGCGTTATTGTTGTTATTGATGTGGCTAAAGGTGTAGAGGAGCAAACTGAAAAATTGGTTGAAGTATGTAGAATGCGTAAAATACCAATTATTGTTTTTATAAATAAATTAGACCGTGAAGGTAAAGATGCTTTTGATTTACTTGATGAAGTAGAACAAAAGCTAGGCCTATCTGTTACTCCATTAAGTTTCCCAATTGGCATGGGTTATGACTTTAAAGGAATTTATAATATTTACGAGAAAAACATTAACCTTTTTAGCGGCGACAGTAAAAAAAATATTGAAGAAACTATTGCTTTTGATGATGTTCAAAATTCAGAATTAGAAAACGTAATAGGAGAAAAAGCGGCGCAGACTTTAAGGGATGACCTGGAGTTGGTAAATGGTGTTTACCCTGAGTTTAGCAAAGAGAAATATTTATCTAGTGAACAGCAGCCAGTTTTCTTTGGTTCTGCTTTAAATAATTTTGGTGTTCGAGAACTATTAGATTGTTTTATTGAAATTGCCCCCTCTCCAAGGCCTAAAAAAGCAGAAGAAAGAGAGGTAATTGCAAATGAAAAACAATTTAGTGGATTTGTTTTTAAAATACACGCCAATATGGATCCTAAACACAGAGATAGACTAGCGTTTATAAAAATTGTGTCTGGTACTTTTGAGCGTAACAAACCATATCTACATGTTAGAAATAAGAAAAAGTTAAAATTCTCTAGTCCTAATGCATTTTTTGCAGAGAAAAAAGAAATAGTAGACATCTCTTACCCAGGAGATATTGTTGGTTTACACGATACAGGGCATTTTAAAATAGGTGATACTTTAACTGAAGGAGAAGAGTTGCATTACAAAGGGATTCCTAGTTTTAGCCCGGAACACTTTAGGTACATTAACAATGCAGATCCTATGAAATCAAAACCTTTGTACAAAGGTATAGACCAATTAATGGATGAAGGTGTTGCTCAATTATTTACTTTAGAAATGAACGGGCGTAAAATAATTGGAACCGTTGGAGCCTTACAGTTTGAGGTTATACAATATAGGCTAGAACATGAATATGGGGCAAAATGTACATATGAAAATTTCCCTGTTTTTAAAGCTTGTTGGGTAGACCCTAGTGATAAAAACAACGATGAGTTTAAAGAGTTTAAACGTGTAAAACAAAAGTTTTTAGCCAAGGATAAGTCTGGAAAATTAGTGTTCTTAGCAGATTCACAATTCTCTTTACAAATGACACAACAAAAATACCCAAGTGTAAAATTACATTTTACATCTGAGTTTGAATAACAACTAGTGTTACCAGAAAAATAAAAAAAGCCAAACATAAATTGTTTGGCTTTTTTATTACCTATTTTTTATAAAAAAGAAAACCACGCAAATTGCGTGGTTCTTTTATTATGCTTCTCCTGTTGGACCAAAATTAATTGGTACTGAAGGCTGCTCATAATCTTTAATTGCTCCGTGAGCCTTTTCAAAACGTTGAACATTATCATTTAATGCTTTTAAAAGCTTTTTAGCATGTTGTGGTGTAAGTATAATTCTACTTTTCACTTTTGCCTTTGGTGCTCCTGGCATTAAACTAACAAAGTCTACTACAAATTCTGATACTGAATGGTTAATTATTGCCAAATTAGAATAAACTCCTTCAGCAGTTTTCTCATCCAATTCAATATTTATTTGCTTCTGATCTTGATTAGAATCACTCATACAACTTAAAATTTAAGTTCCTCTTTACGAGCCATAATCTCATCATATTCTTCTTTAGAACCTACTATGATGCTATCATAATCTCTCATACCTGTTCCTGCAGGAATCTTATGACCAACAATTACATTTTCTTTTAATCCTTCTAAGTTATCAACCTTACCAGCTACTGCTGCCTCGTTTAATACTTTAGTTGTCTCCTGGAACGATGCCGCTGAGATGAAAGATTTAGTTTGTAAAGATGCTCTTGTAATACCTTGTAAAATTGGTGTTGCAGTTGCTGCAACAGCATCTCTAGCAGATACTAATGCTTTATCAGCACGTCTCAAGATTGAGTTTTCATCTCTTAACTCTCTAGCTGTTATTATTTGTCCAGCTTTTAAGTTATCAGAATCTCCTGCCTCTTCAACAACTTTTTTACCGTAAATCTCATCATTCTCTCTGATAAAATCTTCTTTATGTGCCAATTGGTTTTCTAAGAAAATAGTATCACCCGGATCTTGTATACGAACTTTACGCATCATTTGTCTAACAACAACCTCAAAGTGCTTGTCATTAATTTTTACACCTTGTAAACGATATACTTCCTGAACTTCGTTCACTAAGTATTGTTGTACAGCAGAAGGGCCTTTAATTGCTAAGATATCTGCAGGTGTTATAGATCCATCAGATAATGGCATACCAGCTCTGACATAATCATTTTCTTGTACAAGAATTTGATTTGATAGTTTTACTAAGTACTTTTTAACATCACCTAATTTAGACTCTATAATAATTTCACGGTTACCTCTTTTAATTTTACCAAAAGAAACAACACCATCAATTTCTGAAACAACTGCTGGGTTAGATGGGTTACGTGCTTCGAAAAGTTCTGTAACTCTTGGAAGACCACCCGTAATATCACCAGACTTAGCAGACTTGCGTGGAATTTTAACTAACGTCATACCCTCAGTAACCTTATCATTGTCATCTACCATAATGTGAGATCCAACTGGAAGGTTGTAAGAACGTAATATCTCATCATTATTATTTTTAACTAATAATGTTGGTATTAACTTCTTGTTTCTAGATTCTGAAATTACTTTTTCCTGGAAACCTGTTTGTTCATCTATTTCTACCTGGTAAGTAACACCTTGTTCTATATTTTCGTATGAAACTTTACCAGTAAATTCTGATACAATTACACCGTTATATGGATCCCAAGAACATATTACATCACCTTTAGCAACTTTAGCTCCGTTTTCTATAGCTAGTTGAGAACCATAAGGTATGTTACTTGTACTTAAAGTAATACCTGTTTTAGCATCAACTATTTTTATTTCTGATGTTCTAGAGATAACAATTTTTACTTTGTTACCCTCATTATCTTCACCATTAACAGTTCTTAAATCTTCTATTTCTGCAATACCTGCAAATTTAGCTTCTAATTTATTATCCTCAGAAATGTTACCTGCAATACCACCCACGTGGAATGTACGTAGTGTTAACTGTGTACCTGGCTCTCCAATAGACTGTGCAGCAACAACACCTACAGCCTCACCTCTTTGTACCATTTTATTGGTTGAAAGGTTACGACCATAACATTTACCACAAATTCCTTTTTCTGCCTCACAAGTTAATGCAGAACGTACTTCTACGCTCTCTATTGGTGATGCTTCAATTTTCTTAACATCAGACTCTACTATCAACTGACCAGCAGATAATAATTGTTCTTCCGTTACAGGATCAAATAAATCATGTAGTGAAATTCTACCTAGAATACGAGCTCCTAAAGATTCAACTATTTCTTCGTTTTTCTTTAAAGCTGAAACTTCTATACCTCTTAATGTTCCACAGTCTTCTGTGTTAATGATAACATCTTGTGATACATCAACCAAACGACGAGTTAAATAACCTGCATCGGCAGTTTTTAAAGCGGTATCTGCAAGACCTTTACGTGCACCGTGAGTAGAAATAAAGTATTCAAGAATTGATAAACCTTCCTTAAAGTTAGAAAGAATAGGGTTTTCAATAATTTCACCACCACCTGCAGTAGATTTTTTAGGCTTAGCCATTAATCCACGCATACCAGTTAACTGACGAATTTGCTCTTTAGAACCCCTTGCACCAGAATCTAACATCATATACACAGAGTTAAATCCTTGCTGATCTTCACGAATACGCTTCATTGCTAACTCTGTAAGCATTGCATTGGTAGATGTCCAAACATCAATTACCTGGTTGTAACGCTCATTGTTAGTAATAAGACCCATGTTGTAGTTAGCCATAATACCGTCTACTTGACCGTTAGCCTCTGCAATCATTTCGTGTTTTTCTTTAGGGATAATAATATCTCCTAAACTAAAAGATAAACCACCTTTAAAGGCAAATTCATATCCTAAAGTTTTTATCTTATCTAAGAATTCTGCAGTAGTTGGCACGTCTGTAACAGCCAAAATACCACCAATAATATCTCTTAAAGATTTTTTATTTAATACATCATTAATATAACCTGCCTGTTCTGGCACCATCATATTAAATAAAACTCTACCTGTTGTAGTAGGTATTATTTGGTATACAAGTTCTCCTTCTTCATTAAAGTCTTTTGCTCTTACTTTTATACCTGCATTTAAATCAAGTCTTCCCTCATTAAAAGCTATTACAACTTCTTCATCAGAATAGAAAGTTAACCCTTCACCTTTAATTGGCACCTCTGGAGTAGATTTACGTTCTTTAGTCATATAATAAAGACCTAAAACCATATCCTGAGATGGTACTGTTATTGGTGAACCATTAGCAGGGTTTAATATGTTGTGTGATGCAAGCATTAACAACTGAGCTTCCAAAATTGCTTCTGGACCTAATGGTAAGTGTACTGCCATTTGATCCCCATCAAAATCGGCGTTAAATGCCGTACATACTAATGGGTGTAAACGGATAGCTTTACCTTCTATAAGTTTTGGCTGAAATGCCTGTATACCTAAACGGTGAAGCGTAGGAGCACGGTTTAGTAATACTGGGTGTCCTTTAAGAACGTTTTCCAAAATATCCCAAACTACTGGCTCTTTTTTATCTATAATTTTCTTAGCAGATTTAACTGTTTTTACAATACCTCTTTCTATTAACTTACGTATAACAAAAGGTTTGTAAAGCTCTGCAGCCATATCTTTTGGTAAACCACACTCAAATAACTTCAATTCTGGCCCAACAACAATTACCGAACGAGCAGAATAATCTACACGTTTACCTAATAGGTTTTGACGGAAACGCCCTTGTTTACCTTTTAAAGAATCTGATAATGATTTTAATGGTCTATTAGATTCAGTTTTTACAGCTGATGATTTACGTGTATTATCAAAAAGAGAATCTACAGATTCCTGAAGCATACGTTTCTCATTTCTAAGAATTACTTCTGGAGCCTTTATCTCTACCAATCTTTTTAAACGATTGTTTCTGATTATTACTCTTCTATATAAATCATTTAAATCTGATGTTGCAAAACGACCACCATCTAATGGCACTAAAGGTCTAAGCTCTGGTGGAATAACTGGGATTACTTTCATAATCATCCACTCAGGTCTGTTTTCTCTATTTTCTTGAGACTCCCTTAATGATTCTACAACCTGTAAACGCTTTAACGCTTCAGTTTTACGTTGTTTAGATGTTTCTGTATTTGCCTTATGTCTTAACTCAAATGACAATTCGTCTAAGTTAATTCTTGACAATAATTCTATTAAACATTCAGCACCCATTTTAGCAATAAACTTATTTGGATCTGTATCTTCCAAATATTGGTTTTCTACTGGTATAGACTCTAGTATGTTTAAGTATTCTTCTTCAGTCAAGAAATCCATTTTCTGAATTTCTTCACCTTCTGGTCCTTTAGCAATACCTGGCTGAATTACAACATAACGCTCATAATAGATGATCATGTCTAATTTCTTAGAAGGTAATCCTAATAAGTAACCTATTTTATTTGGTAAAGAACGGAAGTACCAGATGTGAGCAACAGGAACTACTAAGTTAATGTGCCCAACTCTGTCTCTACGTACTTTCTTTTCTGTAACCTCTACCCCACAACGGTCACAAACAATACCACGGTAACGGATACGTTTGTATTTACCACAGGCACACTCATAATCCTTTACAGGGCCAAAAATACGCTCACAGAAAAGACCATCCCTTTCTGGTTTGTGGGTTCTATAATTAATTGTTTCAGGTTTTAAAACTTCCCCTCTTGACTCTGCCAAAATAGCTTCTGGAGATGCCAATCCGATTGAAATTTTATCGAACCTTTTTATTGTATTATTATCCTTTGGTCTAGCCATAACAATATGGTGATCTTAAAATTAAATATATCTAACAAATAGTGTTCAAGACAAGGTCTTGTTATTCTTCCAATCTAATATCTAAACCTAATCCCTTAAGTTCATGCATTAATACATTGAAAGATTCTGGTAAACCAGGTTCTGGCATTGTTTCGCCTTTTACAATAGACTCATACGTTTTAGCTCTACCAATAACATCATCAGACTTAACTGTTAATATTTCTCTTAGTGTTGCAGACGCACCATATGCTTCTAGTGCCCATACTTCCATCTCTCCAAAACGCTGACCACCAAATTGTGCTTTACCACCTAATGGTTGTTGTGTAATTAAAGAATATGGACCTATAGAACGAGCGTGCATTTTATCATCTACCATATGTCCTAATTTAAGCATGTAAATAACACCTACAGTTGCTGGCTGATCAAAACGTTTTCCAGTTCCACCATCGTATAAGTAAGTATGACCAAAACGTGGTATACCTGCTTCATCTGTGTATCCGTTAATTTGTTCTAATGTAGCACCATCAAAAATTGGAGTTGCATACTTTTTGCCTAATTTTAAACCGGCCCAACCTAATACAGTCTCATATATTTGCCCAATGTTCATACGAGATGGTACACCTAATGGGTTTAATACGATATCTACTGGAGTTCCGTCTTCTAAGAAAGGCATATCTTCATGACGTACAATACGGGCAACAATACCTTTGTTACCGTGACGACCCGCCATTTTATCACCAACTTTAAGTTTACGTTTTTTAGCAACATAAACTTTAGCTAATTTCATTATTCCTGGAGGTAACTCATCACCAACAGAAATAGTAAATTTATCTCTTCTTAAGTTTCCTTGAAGATCGTTAAGCTTAATTTTATAGTTGTGAATTAAATCTGCAACCATTGCATTAAGATCCTTATCTACTGTCCAGCTTCCACCTACAAGGTGAGCAAAATCGTCAACAGAGTTTAACATTTTCATAGAGTACTTTTTACCTTTTGGAAGAACTTCTTCTCCTAAGTCATTAAGTACACCCTGTGATGTTTTACCATTAACTAATGTAAATAGTTTTTCTACTAATATATCTTTAAGCTGTTGGAATTTAACTTCGTATTCTAGCTCTAATTTATTAATAGCATCTTTATCTTCTACACGAGTACGTTTATCTTTAATAGATCTAGAAAATAATTTCTTACCTATTACAACACCTCTTAAAGATGGTGATGCTTTTAAAGATGCATCTTTAACGTCTCCTGCCTTATCACCGAATATAGCACGAAGTAATTTTTCTTCTGGTGTTGGATCTGATTCTCCTTTTGGAGTAATTTTACCAATTAAAATATCACCAGGTTTAACTTCTGCACCTATACGGATCATCCCGTTTTCATCTAAATCTTTAGTAGCTTCTTCAGAAACGTTAGGGATATCATGTGTTAATTCTTCTGCTCCTAATTTAGTATCTCTTACTTCTAAAGAATACTCATCAATATGTATAGATGTAAAAATGTCTTCACGAACTACTTTTTCAGAAATCACAATTGCATCCTCAAAGTTATACCCTTTCCAAGGCATAAAGGCTACCTTCATATTTCTACCTAAGGCTAACTCCCCTAATTGAGTAGCATAACCTTCACATAATACTTGACCTTTTTTAACCTTATCACCTTTTTCTACAATAGGTTTAAGGTTAATACTTGTACCTTGGTTTGTTTTTCTAAACTTAACCAAGTTATATGTTTTAGAGTCTTCTTCAAAACTAACTAAACGTTCCTCTTCAGTTCTATCATACTTAATAGTAACTTTTTGAGAATCTACATACTCAACAACACCATCTCCTTCTGCGTTAATTAAAACTCTAGAGTCTGATGCTACCTGACGTTCTAAACCAGTACCAACAATTGGAGATTCTGGTCTTAACAAAGGAACTGCCTGACGCATCATGTTAGACCCCATCAATGCACGGTTGGCATCATCATGTTCTAAGAACGGAATTAAAGAGGCAGATATTGATGCAATTTGATTTGGAGCAACGTCTGTATAATTAATTTCTGCAGGATCTACAACTGGGAAATCACCCTCTTCACGAGCAATAACCTTATCTACATCTATTTCACCATCTTCTTTTAAAGGAATATTGGCTTGAGATATTTTCATACCTTCCTCTTCCTCTGCACTTAAATATGCATATTCTTCTGTATCTACAACACCATTAGTAACCTTACGGTAAGGAGTTTCTAAGAATCCCATAGGATTCACTTTTGCATATACAGATAATGAAGAAATAAGTCCAATATTTGGTCCTTCAGGAGTCTCAATAGGACAAAGTCTACCGTAGTGTGTATAGTGAACATCACGTACCTCAAACCCTGCTCTTTCTCTAGATAAACCACCTGGCCCAAGGGCAGATAATCTACGTTTGTGTGTTATTTCTGCTAATGGATTTGTTTGATCCATAAACTGAGATAACTGGTTTGTTCCAAAGAAAGAATTAATTACAGAAGACAATGTCTTTGCATTAATCAAATCAATAGGTGTAAATACTTCGTTATCTCTAACGTTCATACGTTCACGAATAGTTCTTGCCATACGAGCAAGTCCTACACCAAACTGCTGAGATAATTGCTCACCTACTGTACGTACACGACGGTTAGACAAGTGGTCAATATCATCAATCTCTGCTTTAGAGTTTATAAGCTCTATTAAGTATTTAATAATAGTTATAATATCTTCTTTAGTCAAGACTTGCTTGTCCATTCCAATATCTAACTGTAATTTTTTATTCATTCTATAACGACCTACTTCACCTAAGTTGTAACGTTGGTCAGAGAAGAATAATTTATCTATAATACCACGTGCTGTTTCCTCATCTGGCGGCTCAGCATTACGTAATTGTCTATAAATATGCTCAACAGCCTCTTTTTCTGAGTTTGTTGGATCTTTTTGTAATGTATTATGAATAATTGCATAATCAGATTGTGCATTATTCTCTTTATGTAAAAGAATAGTTTTTACATCTGCCTCCATAATTTCGGCAATGTGTTCTTTTTCAAGAACTGTATCTCTATCTAATACAATTTCGTTTCTTTCTATAGAAACAACTTCACCTGTATCCTCATCTACGAAATCCTCGTGCCAAGTATTTAATACTCTAGCTGCAAGCTTACGTCCTAATACTTTTTTAAGTCCAGCATTTGAAACTTTGATTTCTTCTGATAAATCAAAGATTTCCAAAATATCCTTATCACGTTCAAAGCCAATAGCTCTAAATAAGGTTGTTACTGGTAATTTTTTCTTTCTATCAATGTAAGCGTACATAACGCCATTGATATCTGTTGCAAATTCTATCCAAGAGCCTTTAAAAGGAATTACTCTTGCAGAATACAATTTAGTACCGTTAGCATGGAAAGACTGTCCGAAGAAAACCCCTGGAGAACGGTGTAATTGAGATACAACAACACGTTCTGCACCATTAATAACAAATGTACCACTTGGTGTCATGTAAGGAATTGTTCCTAAGTACACATCTTGTACTATAGTTTCAAAATCTTCATGTTCTGGGTCCGTACAATAAAGTTTTAGTCTTGCCTTTAGTGGAACACTATAGGTTAACCCTCTTTCTATACATTCTTGAATAGAATATCTAGGTGGATCAATAAAGTAATCAAGAAACTCTAATACGAATTGATTTCTTGTGTCAGTAATTGGAAAGTTTTCCAAGAAGGTATTATACAAACCTTCGTCGCCTCTTTCATCAGATTTAGTTTCAAGTTGGAAGAAATCCTGAAATGATTTAATCTGAATGTCCAAGAAATCCGGGTAATCTGGAATATTCTTAGCTGATGCAAAATTTATTCTTTGAGTCTGTTTTGTGAACATCAATGGACAAAATTATGTTATGAATAGTATTCTCGTAGTATATTACTTCATATACAATATATATAAAAATGGGATTAGGTCTATACGCATATAGCGTAAAGACCTATCCCAAAAACGTTATGGTTGTTGCTATTATTTAAGCTCAACTTCCGCTCCTGCTTCTTCTAAAGATTTTTTAATACCTTCAGCTTCGTCTTTAGAAACACCTTCTTTAACAGCTTTTGGTGCGCTATCTACGATATCTTTAGCATCTTTTAAACCTAAACCAGTTAATTCCTTAACTAATTTTACAACTGCTAATTTAGAAGCACCAGCTGATTTTAATACAACATCAAATTCAGTTTGCTCTTCTGCAGCTTCACCACCAGCAGCTCCACCACCAGCAGCAACAGCTACTGCAGCAGCAGCAGGCTCTATACCGTACTCATCTTTTAATATATTTGCTAACTCGTTTACCTCTTTTACAGTTAAGTTAACCAATTGTTCTGCGAAATCTTTTAAATCTGCCATTTTTCTATCGTTTAATAAATTTTTAAAATATAATTGTTTTTAGTGCGTACTATTTTTCTGATAATGTTTTTAGAATTCCAGCGATTTTTCCACCACCAGATTTAAGTCCAGAAATAACGTTTTTAGCTGGTGATTGTAACAATCCAATAATATCGCCAATAACTTCTTCTTTAGACTTAATGCTAACTAAAGCATCTAATTGATCATCTCCTATATATACTTCTTCTTCAATAAATGCTCCTTTTAATAAAGGCTTATCAGATTTTTTTCTGAAGTTCTTTATTAATTTTGCTGGCGCATTACTTGTTTCAGAAAACATTAAAGAAGTGTTTCCTTTTAACACCTCTGGAAGTTCTCCAAACTCCTTATCCGAAGCTTCCATTGCTTTAGCAAGCAATGTATTCTTAATAACTGAAAGTTTAACACCCGCTTTAAAGCAAGCTCTTCTTAAATCTGAAGTAGCTACAGCATCTAAACCTGAAATATCAGCCAAATAAATGGTTGCATTTTCAGCTAACTGTGAAGTTAAATCTTCTATTACGTTTAATTTTTCTTCTTTTGTCATAATATAAACTTTAAAGCAACAGTTACGCTACTACTTTTGGATCTAATTGAACACTTGGGCTCATTGTACTAGATAGGTAAATACTTTTTACATAAACACCTTTTGCAGCAGTAGGCTTTAATTTCATAAGTGTATCAAACAACTCTTTTGCGTTCTCTGCAATTTTATCTTCAGAGAAAGAAACTTTCCCTATCGCAGCATGCACAATACCTGTTTTATCAACTTTAAAATCAATTTTACCAGCTTTTACTTCAGATACAGCTTTAGCTATATCCATAGTAACTGTTCCTGTTTTTGGATTAGGCATTAAACCTCTTGGTCCTAAAACTCTACCTAAAGGTCCTAGTTTACCCATTACACTTGGCATAGTGATAATTACATCAACATCTGTCCAACCGCTTTTTATTTTATCCAAATATTCATCTAATCCAACATAGTCTGCACCAGCTTCTTTTGCTTCTGCTTCCTTGTCTGGAGTTACTAAAGCCAAAACTTTAACATCTTTACCTGTTCCGTGTGGCAATGTTACAACCCCACGCACCATTTGATTTGCTTTTCTTGGATCTACACCCAAACGTACAGCAACATCTACAGATGAATCAAATTTTGTATTAGTTATTTCTTTTATTAAAGCAGATGCTTCTTCCAAAGAATAAAGTTTGTTCTTATCTATCTTTGCGTAAGCGTCTTTTTGCTTTTTTGTTAATTTCGCCATTTTAAATTGCTTTTAAGATTTTAAAAAGGTCTAGTACCTGAAACTTTTAAACCCATAGATCTTGCAGTACCTGCTATCATACTCATTGCCGACTCTACTGTAAATGCATTTAAATCTACCATTTTGTCTTCTGCAATTTGCTTAACTTGGTCCCAAGATACACTTGCCACTTTGTTTCTGTTAGGTTCGCCAGATCCTTTCTTTATCTTAGCTGCCTCTAAAAGCTGAACTGCCGCTGGCGGTGTCTTAACGATAAAGTCAAATGACTTATCTTTAAATACCGTGATAACAACTGGTAAAACCTTACCTTGTTTGTCCTGTGTACGCGCATTAAATTGCTTACAGAACTCCATGATGTTAACTCCGGCAGCACCTAAAGCGGGTCCAACCGGTGGCGATGGATTCGCTGCACCTCCCCTAACTTGTAGTTTAACTACTTTACTTACTTCTTTTGCCATTGTATAAAATTAAATTCGAAAAATATATGTTATTCGGAAGCAACACACATTTTTACTATGTAACAGTTCTTAATTATACTTTTTCAACTTGCATATAACTTAACTCTAATGGTGTTTTTCTTCCAAAAATCTTAACCATCACTTCAAGTTTACGCTTTTCTTCGTTAATTTTCTCAACAGTTCCGTTAAAACCATTAAAAGGACCATCAACAACCTTTATTGTTTCTCCTAATACAAAAGGAATAGCAACACTATCTGTTGTAACAGCTAGCTCATCTACTTTTCCTAACATACGATTTACTTCTGATTTTCTTAAAGGAACAGGATCGCCACCTTTAACTTCTCCTAAAAAGCCTATTACATTAGTTATAGATCTGATAATATGCACCATCTCTCCTCCTAAATTAGCCTTTACCATTATGTACCCAGGAAAATAAACCTTTTCTTTGTTTATTTTTTTTCCATTACGAACCTGAACCACTTTTTCTGTAGGAACTAAAACATCTTCCAAGTAGTCTGAAAAACCTAATCTAGCTACCTCACTCTCGATATAGCCTTTAATTTTATTTTCTTGACCACTTACCGCCCTAACTACATACCATTTTTTCTCTAATACTTCTGACATAGCACAAGGGTTATTAGTTTATAACTTTATCAAAATAAAACTTAACAGCTTTACTAAAAAGCTCATCTACACCCCAAGTTGCCAAGGCAAACAAAATAGTAAAAACAGCGACAACAACCATAAGGTTAGAAGCCTCTGCTCTTGTTGGCCATGTAACATTATTTCTAAGTTCTTCTACTGATTCTTTAATATATGTTAGCATGCGAATGTTTTACTTTATTATTTATAAATAAAAGGAAACGCATTTCCTTTCTATTGCACGGGCGGAGAGACTCGAACTCCCGACACCTGGTTTTGGAGACCAGTGCTCTACCAACTGAGCTACGCCCGTCTATATTTACATCGAAAGGTATCCTACCTCGGCAGGACACCCTCAATGTAATGTAATTATTTTAGATCTATTCTATGATCTTAGTTACCTGACCAGCACCTACTGTTCTACCACCCTCACGGATTGCAAAACGTAAACCTTCACTAAGTGCAATAGGAGATAATAATTCTACTGTAATAGTTAAGTTATCACCAGGCATAACCATTTCAACTCCTGAAGGAAGACTAATAGTTCCTGTTACATCCGTTGTTCTTACGTAAAACTGTGGACGGTAGTTATTATGGAATGGTGTGTGACGACCACCTTCTTCTTTTTTCAAGATATAAACCTCAGCTTCAAACTTAGAGTGTGGCTTAACAGAACCTGGCTTACAGATTACCATACCTCTACTGATTTGAGACTTTTCAATACCTCTTAATAAGATACCTACGTTATCACCAGCTTCACCTCTATCTAATATCTTACGGAACATTTCAACACCAGTAATAGTAGAAGCTAATTTCTCAGCACCCATACCAATGATATCAACAGCATCACCTGTATTAGCAACACCAGTTTCAATACGACCAGTTGCAACTGTTCCACGACCTGTAATTGTAAATACATCCTCTACAGGCATTAAGAAATCCTTATCTACATCACGCTTTGGCAATTCGATCCAGTTATCAACAGCCTCCATCAATTCCATTACTGTATCTACCCATTTTTGCTCACCATTAAGTGCACCTAAAGCAGAACCAGAAACAACAGGACCATTATCACCATCATACTCGTAAAAAGAAAGCAATTCTCTAACTTCCATTTCAACAAGCTCTAAAAGCTCTTCATCATCAACCATATCAACCTTGTTTAAGAAAACAACGATTCTTGGAATACCTACCTGACGACCTAATAAGATGTGCTCACGTGTTTGAGGCATTGGACCATCAGTTGCAGCAACTACCAAAATAGCACCATCCATCTGAGCAGCACCAGTTACCATGTTCTTAACGTAATCCGCGTGACCTGGACAATCTACGTGTGCATAGTGACGGTTTGCAGTTGAATACTCTACGTGAGAAGTATTAATTGTTATACCTCTTTCTTTTTCTTCTGGAGCGTTATCGATAGAATCGAAACTTCTTAATTCAGAAAGACCTGCATTTGCCAATACTGTTGTAATAGCAGCAGTTAAAGTAGTTTTACCGTGATCTACGTGTCCAATAGTACCTATATTTAAGTGCGGTTTGGAACGATCAAAAGTTTCCTTTGCCATGTTTAATGAGTTTTAATCTTAGTTATATATTAGTGTACAAATTATACTTCTTGAGCCAATGACGAGATTTGAACTCGTGACCTCTTCCTTACCAAGGAAACGCTCTACCCCTGAGCTACACCGGCGTAAAACGTTGTTTAATTTAATTGTTATTATTAAAAATAACCTAAAAAACCAATGCCTATAATCAGGAACGACATCGCTGTCTATAAAAACATATTTTCTACTTCAAAAAAATCAACTTCAAAATATATTTTTACACAACTTCCTCTAGACTTCAAAAACCTAGAAAAACTTAGAGCGAGAGACCGGGTTCGAACCGGCGACATTCAGCTTGGAAGGCTGACGCTCTACCAACTGAGCTACTCTCGCATTCTTCTTTTATTCTGCAAATTTCTAAAAAAATTTAAAAATCTACAACTACCATTATTTCAAACAAAATAACCTAATTTTATCTTGCTTTAACTAATTTGTGGGGAGAGCAGGATTCGAACCTGCGAAGACGTAGTCAGCAGATTTACAGTCTGCCCTCGTTGGCCGCTTGAGTATCTCCCCAAAACTTTTTTTTTCAGTACAAAATGAACTTTCAAAAATACTTAGTTTTAAACTTAAAACCAAGACTTAATTTTCAAAATTTAGAGCCGATGGAGGGACTCGAACCCACGACCTGCTGATTACAAATCAGCTGCTCTAGCCAGCTGAGCTACATCGGCTTTTAACCTTGCTTTTCTGCTTTAAAAAAGCCCGCTATTTCTAACGGACTGCAAATGTATAACTAGTTTTCAGTTATTCAAAATATTTTTTAAAAAAAATTTAAAAAAATTTACACCCTTAATTTCTCTTTTCTTTTAACAAGCTGTCTTTCAATAGAATTGCATGCAGAGTCAATTGCCTCTTCAAACGACTTACATTGTTTTTTTACCATAATATTTTCTTTAGGCACCCTAATTTTGATCTCTACAACCTTATTTTCTTTTGAACTTGTGTTCTCTACTTTTAGATAAACATCCGAACTTATTACTTTATCATAGAAGGTTTCTAACTTATCTAATCTGGTTTGCACAAAAGACATTAAATCTCCGTTTGCATTAAAATTAACTGATTGCGTGTTTACTTTCATAAGAGAAGGTTTTTAAAATTAAACAATACCAGCAATACAAAAATTGTTATTTCTTATTTCTAGGATGAGCTGCTAAATGCACTTTTTTAAGTTCTGCTATACTATTGTGCGTATAGACTTGAGTAGACGCTAAGCTTGAATGCCCTAACAATTCTTTTACTGAATTTAGATCTGCCCCTTCATTTAACAAATGTGTCGCAAATGTATGCCTTAATATATGTGGACTATTTTTTTGCTTAGAAGAGACCTTACTAAAATAACGATTTATTATTCTATAAACAAGACTTTCATACACTTTATCTCCTGACTTTAGCAGAAAAAAGTATGCCTCATCGTTAATTACCGGTAAAGCTTCTCTATTTTCTAAATAAGAATACACCCAAGGACATACAAAAGGAGCCAAAGGAACAACTCGTTCCTTATTTCTTTTCCCTAAAACTTTAATTGTCTTAGCTTTTACATCTACATTTTTAAGCTTTAAATTAACTAACTCTATCCTTCTAACACCTGTTGCGTATAAAAGTCCTATTATTAACCTATCTCTCTCTCCCTCAAAACCCGCTTCAAAATCTACCTCATTTAAAGCTGCCTCTACCTCTTCAAAAGAAAACGGGATTTCTATTTTCTTAGATATTTTTAAGGCTTTATGTTTAGCTAAAGGGTTAACTACTACGCGACCTATCTTTTGCAAAAACTTGTAATACGCTTTTAATGATGCTATTTTTCTATTTATAGACCTATTTGAAATTCCTTTTGAAACCAAAACCACTATCCAATTACGCACAAAAGCGTACGGAACATCATCTATAGATGTCAATTGGTAATTTACCCCACAAAACTCTGTAAACTCACTTATATCTTTTTTATAAGCAGTCACTGTATGTGTTGAGTATTTTTTTTCTAATGACAGGTATGATACAAAAGCTTCTAACGACATAACAACTAAAGATACAATTTATGTTATTAAACAGAAAAAATCCTATTTAGATTGAAAGACATCAACCTAAATAGGATTTATACTAAAATACTAAGAATTAAATCTTAAAGAACTATACTTCTTCTTGATCTCTTAATCCTTGTACGTATTGTGCTTTTTGAATTTGAGCTCTACGAACAACCGATGGCTTTGAAAACTGTTGACGCTTTCTTAACTGACGCATTCCACCTGTTCTATCAAACTTACGCTTAAAACGCTTAAGTGCTCTATCTATATTTTCTCCTTCTTTTACTGGTATAATTAACATGGGCAATAACCTCCTCTCTTTTGTGATTTTTAAGACTGCAAATATATAAACTAATTTTCAATTAACAACTACTTATTTTTTTATTCTCTATTTTCTTTAAACTTTACAGCTAAAGATTAGACTTACAATTACTTTTAGCAATAATCTCTTGGAAATTATTTTTGCTAAAATGATAAAGGCTATTTTGTTGCAGGCTTATACTCCTTTTTATCTATTACCATTTTAGCAATAATCTCTTGGAAATTATTTTTGCTAAAATGATAAAGGCTATTTTGTTGCAGGCTTATACTCCTTTTTATCTATAACCATTTTAGCAATAATCTCTTGGAAATTATTTTTGCTAAAATGATAAAGGCTATTTTGTTGCAGGTTTATACTCCTTTTTATCTATAACCATTTTAGCAATAATCTCTTGGAAATTATTTTTGCTAAAATGATAAAGGCTATTTTGTTGCAGGTTTATACTCCTTTTTATCTATAACCATTTTAGCAATAATCTCTTGGAAATTATTTTTGCTAAAATGATAAAGGCTATTTTGTTGCAGGTTTATACTCCTTTTTATCTATAACCATTTTAGCAATAATCTCCCTCAAGATTTCACTAGTGCCGCCACCAATAGGTCCAAGTCTACTATCTCTTAACATTCTAGCCATAGGGTAATCTTCCATATAACCATAACCTCCTAAAAATTGTAAACATCCGTAGATAACTTCGTCTGCCATTTTTGTAGATTTCAGCTTAGATATTGTAGCCTCTTTTACTACATACTCCCCCTTATTTAACCTATATGCAACTGAGTAATTATACTCTCTACAAATTTCCATATCTGCATATAAATCTGAATATGTATGACGAAGTGCTTGGTATTTATCTATTGTTTTTCCAAATGTAGAACGCTCAGACATATATTGGCGAGCGTAATCCAAAGCAAATTCTGCTCTTGCATGTGCATTAACTCCCATTACCAACCTCTCTAAAGCAAAATGCTGCATAATATATGAAAAACCTTTGCCTTCTTCACCCATTAAATTAGCCGCAGGTATTGTTACATTATCAAAAGCTATCTCAGCAGTATCTGACGCCCTCCAACCTAACTTATTTAATTTAGATGCAGATACACCTACTGTATTTTTATCTACCATAAAAATACTAATACCTTTATTTCCTAATTCAGGACTTGTTTTAGCTGCAACAACCATATAGTCTGCGTAAACCCCATTAGTAATAAAGGTTTTTGAACCGTTTAAGACATAAGTATCTCCTTTTTTTTCTGCTGTAGTTCTCATACCTGCAACGTCACTACCTCCAAAAGGCTCTGTAACACACAAGCATCCTATTTTTTCACCAGCAACACTTGGAGCCAAATAATTATCTTTAATTGCTTTATCTCCTTCCTTATTAACGTGAGTCATTGCCAGGTAAGCATGTGCCCACATTGCAGCTGCAAATCCACCAGAATTAATCTTCTGTAATTCTTCTAAAAATATAATCGTATAAAAAAGGTCTAAATCTAATCCTCCATATTCTTCCGGAGTGGCCAATCCAAAATAGCCCATATCTCCAAATTTTTTCCAAATAGAACGATCTATAGTACCAGACTCTTCCCATTTATCTATGTTAGGAACAACTTCTTTTTTTAAAAACTCTTTTAAACTTTCTCTAAATAATTGATGCTCTTCTGTGAAGTACATACCTGCCATACCTGTTGTTTTTTAATCAATGCTCAAATATAACTTAATTCTATCAATCTTATTCACAGTAAAACCCTCAATATTTACCAAATCGTTAAAAGATGTAAATCTTCCATTTTCTTCTCTGTAAACCACAATAGCCTTAGCAACATCATATTTTATATATACCAACTTAGAAATTTCATAAGCACTAGCCTCGTTTATATTAATTTTACTTATAACAGGCTTACTAATTACCTTAAATTGCTTTAACAACCGATTTAAAACTTCTTTATCTAAACCATAAACATCTTGCAACTGCTCATTAACCACAAAACCACCTAGCCTATCTCTAAATTTAACTATTCTGGAAGATATTTTTTCTCCAATTCCACTTACCACCTGCAAGTCTATTGCAGTGGCATTATTAATATCCTTAACTGTATAATTGATGTTTCTAGAAGACTTATTTGCAACAGTTATTTTTTTATCAAATTTTGAAGCTTTCCAATCTGGAAATTTAAAATATGGAGATATTGCTTTTAATAATGAATCTGAGACATTTGTTACTTTCTTAAACTCCTCTGTAGAGTTAACATATTTACCCGTTTCTCTATACAAATGCAACCTATCTATTTCTTTAATAGACATCCCCAATTTATAACCTTTATAATCTGTTATATAATTAGGATTAAAAGGGTACATTTTATATGTATTCTTTTTTACAGATTGATTTTTTAGTGAATCTATTACAACCTGAAGCTCTTTATTATGTAGTAAACTATTATTTTTAGAAGTAAATACACCATTTGAAACCAAATAATATATAGCCTGAAAAATTACAATTAATAATAACAAAAAGAAAATCCCACTTTTCTGTTCTTTATCAAACTGAAAGTGGGATTTAAAATTCTTCATTATTATGTATTATTCCTTTTCTACCATCTGCTTTTTAAACAGTTGATTAGATTTTAATTTACTAAAGTATTCTGACAGATCTTTTTTAACCTCACCAGACATTATATAAAGACCAATTATATTAGGGAAAGACATTGCTAAAATCATCATATCTGAAAAATCTAACACTGCTCCTAAACTCACAGATGCTCCTATTACAACAAATACTAAGAAAAATATTTTATAAATAAACTCTGTTCTTTTACTTTTCCCGAACAAGTAAGTCCAAGCACGCATACCGTAATAAGACCATGATATCATTGTAGAGAATGCAAATAAGAAAACTGCTAATGCTAACACGTATGGGAACCAAGAAATTTGACTTCCAAAAGCGTCTGATGTTAATTGCGCACCTGCCATACCTTCTACCTCATGCATACCTGTAAAAATTAATACCAATGCAGTTAATGTACACACAACTACCGTATCTATAAATGGCTCTAAAAGCGCCACAAAACCTTCTGATGGCGGATTATTTGTTTTTGCCGTACTGTGTGCAATTGCTGCAGAACCTACACCTGCCTCATTAGAGAATGCTGCCCTTTGGAAACCTACAACTAATACACCTACAATACCTCCTTTTAAAGCAGACGGACTAAATGCTCCTTCTACAATTGCAGAGAAAGCTGGTCCTATGTTCTGAATATTCATTACAATAACAGCCAAAGCAGCCACAACATATATAGACGCCATAACTGGTACAATTTTACCTGTTACTTTAGCAATACTATTTATACCTCCAATAATAACAACACCTACTAAAATTGCTGTTACCACACCAAACCAAAACCCGTTACCTGCAAGCGCCGGGAATTGACCTGCTAATTGCTCAAAAGATTGATTTGCCTGAAACATATTACCACCTCCAAAAGAAGCACCTACGGCTAATACTGCAAATAAACCTGCTAGTACTTTACCTAATCCTTTCATATTTCTTTTTTCTAGTCCGTAACGTAAGTAGTTCATTGGACCTCCAAATACTCTACCATCTGGTAAAATATCTCTGTACTTTACACCTAAAGTACATTCTACAAATTTTGAAGACATACCAAGTAAACCACAAACAATCATCCAAAAAGTAGCACCTGCACCACCTAATGATACCGCCACAGCCACACCTGCAATATTACCTAAACCTACAGTACCTGATACTGCTGTAGCTAATGCTTGAAAGTGAGTAACCTGTCCTGGTGCATTAGGATCATCATACTTACCTTTTGCTAATTCTAATGCATGACCAAATCCACGAATATTAATAAAGCCCATTCTAATAGTAAAGAAAGTAGCTCCTAATACCAACCAAATAACTATAAATGAAATTGGTTTAGTTAATGGATCTCCGTTAGGATGAGTTAATACAATTGGCTCATCATACTTAATTTCTGCAAAGTAATGAGCACCTTGCTCTATAATGTGCTCTTTATTGTCTGAGTTATAAACAACATTACCCTCTTTTGTAAGGTGATCTAATGTACCGTTTGCTAAAGCGCTAATATTAATATCTTCACCTGCTGCATTAGATAAAACAGCTATAGCCTCCCCTTGCTTTACTTTTTCTCCGTTAGATTTAAGCCATTTTTTTAAAGTAAACTTATCTTCTAATTCTGGAGACCAATTAGGAATACCCACTCTTTTAGAGTCTGCATACACCACAGGATCATAAATACCTATTGCTGCAAAAGGGTCCCAAAACAAAACAGACCCCAGAGCGCTTACAGCTGGAGTCATAGTACCGTTAAAAATTTCGGTTATTGCTTCTGATTCTACAGTGAAAACCTTAGTAACACTTTTTCCACTAGAATCTGTAATTACACAGGTATACGGGATACCTTCTACTAAACCTGTGGCTTTACTTGAGGTTAAGGGAGTATTTTGGTTACTCCATTTATAAGTATAAGGAGCTTCACCTCCACTTACCTCTAACTTAATCACTCCATCATTTATAGAATTTGAGGGATTAAAAACTTTTCCTTCTACGCTAAAGTCTTGAGCTAAAACAGACATAGACATAATAAAAGAAAGAAAATATAGGTATTTCTTCATCGTTGATTGAATTTTTTGAGTTAGTTAGGATGGCAATATCCAAAAAATAATCAACTCAATCAAGAATTTTCAACTAAATTATCAACCAATCTGGAAGATTTCATTCAATTTCATAATTTGCTCTGGCCTACCTAAAACAATTACCTTACTTTTAGATTCTAACTGCAAATCTGCCTCTGGGTTTATAATGTAATCGCCATCTGGAGCAATGTAACCTATTATAGTACAACCTGTTCTTTTTCTTAAATCTAAATCTCTTAATGAATTGCCTGTAACTTTATCTGTAAGATCTTCTATTGCTATTTCCTCTAAAGTAGTTGTGTGTTTACCTTCTGTAGAAAGTTTATCCATAAAACTAATTAAATCTGGCATAACTACTAGTGAAGCCATATGGTCTCCTCCTATTTTATCTGGCATTATTACCTTATCTGCACCTGCTAGTATTAACTTACGCTGAGAATTTATTAAAGAGGCTCTACTAATTATAAACAACTCCTTATTTAATTGCCTACTAGACAGTACTACAAATAAGTTTGATGCATCATCTGGTAATGCTGTAATTAAATATTTAGCCTTAGATACTCCTGCTTCAATTAATGCTTCGTCATCTGTGGCGTCACCTTCTATAAAAAGTACTTCATCCTCATATCTTTCTATAACCTCTTTATCTTTTTCTATAACAACAAATGGCCTTTTATAACTACCTAAACGCTCTGCTGCTTGAGCTCCATTTCTTCCGTAACCACAAATAATAATATGCCCAGAAAAATCTTTTATTTTATTTTTCACACGTTTCTTTTTTAATAGTTGTACAGAATTTTTACCTAGCACGTACTCTGTAACTACAGATATTGCATAAGCAACAATAAACACACTAGATATTATTAAAAATATGGTAAAAACTTTAGATGGTGTATCTAGTGGCTTAACCTCAGAAAAACCAACTGTAGCCATTGTAATAACGGTCATATAAACAGCTTCCATCCAACTATAGTTAGATATGTACCTGTAACCCAAAACTCCAATAACCAAAATAGACACTATTAATAGTTGAGCTATATATATTTTAGATCTAAATAGTTTTAAAAGCTTCACTTATATATTGTGTTTGTTACAAAGACTATTAATTGTTAGTTTTATCTAGTCTTTTTTTATGATTGTTTGCTACAAATCAAAAACCGAAGTTCTTTTAGTATACACCAAATCTTTAATTTTTAACCAAAAAGCCAAAAATAGATACAATGCAAAACCAAAACCTAATGTAGCAAATGTTAAGTATATAAAAGATGTACGCACAATTCTGGCTCGTATGCCAAAACGTTCTGCAATACGCCTGCAGACTTCAAAACCTCGTTTTTGAAAATAATACAATATGTTATAGAAAAAATTCATACTATAAAATTAACCATTTCTACTTAATAAACTACTACCAACACCACATTGTAAACATTTATTTTTTTTACAATAATGTTTGTAGAGTTGCAATATAGATTGACTATCCTTTGCGTTACTAATAGCTACCTTTTGTGTTTTAAATTTATCTATTATGCTATTTTTTTCTTCAGGCAAACTAGTTATAATTTCTAAAATAGTTTCATCATCATTCTTTCCTATATATTTAGAGTAGCAAAACCTAAGCGGTAAAATTGTATTTATAATAAGCAAATTAATAAATGATGCAGTAAGTCTTTTTTTACTTTGCTTGGATTGTTTTCCAAATGTGTAGTGGTTGTCCCAATATGCGCTAGCTACAACTGTACATAACCCATATATTTCTTCTGCCGTTTTAGCTTTTATTAATTTTGAGAATAAAGCTTGATGCTCTGCATATAATGCGCTTAATTGAGAAAGCCTAATAGTAGGGAAATTGGTTGGTCTTAACTTAAAAAAAGCTACAGAGACTTCATCATTAATAGTAAAACCAAATTTGTTTTGCAAAAAAACATATTCCTCTTTAAGCTGATTGTAATACGCATCTAAAATATCATTATTATTTAATAAGCCTGCCATACCAAACAAAAGACTCTCTGCCTGCATTGGTTTTACACTAACCTTTTTAAAAATACTAAAATCAATATTTTTAGCTAATTGAAAAAAAGAATCTCCGTTTATACTAGACCCAAAACTCTTCATTAACAATACAAAAAGTACGTGTTCCCAATTGTTATTAGATTCTTTTAGGAGTTGGGTTATAACAATAGATTTTTGTTCTAATCTTTCAAAATACAAACGGTCTAACCAATTTTGTAGTAAAAAAGAATCTACAGAAGTGATATCTTTTTCGCAATTGATAAACTTTTGTTTTCCTGACAAAAATAATTGCTGATAGTTTGCCAGTACATTAGCAGGTATATAATCTTTTAATACAAGCGTAGGTATCTCAGAGTTGTCTGGTCTAAATATTGTTGCATCATCATGCCAAACAATATGCAAAATTACATTTTCGTAATTTTTATCTTTTTCGTGATTATGTGCATACCAGTCTGATGCGTTTATGTGAATTTCTACATTGCCTGCCCATAGCTGGCTTCCTATTTTTAACTGTGCGTTAAAAAAATCTGGACCTTCATTATAGTTATGCGTACCAACAGACACTACATTAATTGCGTCTCCTTTTGTGGTTTGTAAACCTTTTAGTTGTAATTTTTTATATTTCCATATAAAATGTAAAAGGTCTTCTCGCATAACTATAACTAAGGTTTTTGTTTACTAATGTAAACAAAAAAAGTACATGTACTTATTTTTCAGCTACTTCTCCTTCCCAGTTCATAAAGCCACCTTCTAAATTGTAAGCGTTTTCAAAACCAAGGCTATTCATAATTGCACAAGCTTGGCCACTACGGTTACCAGATCTACAATACACGTAATACGTCTTAGATTTGTCTAGTTTTTCTAGCTCATCAATAAAATCTTGCCCCTTGTAAATATCAATATTTACAGCATTTGGTATAATACCTTCTGCTATCTCGTCTTCTGTTCTTACATCTAATATAAAAGCGTTAGCATCTTCTGCTAATTTTGCGCTCCATTCTTCCTGTGTTAAATCCATCTTAAATATTTTTTTTTCAAAAGTAATTAAAATAAAATTACATACATTTGTATATACAATTATTGTAACGACATGGATGTAGAAAAAATTTTAAAAACAAATAAGCCTATACCCTTAGAAGGTAGGACTATTATTCATCTATTGTTAATACACCAAAGTATAACTGAAAAAACAGCAGAAGCCCTAAAACCTTTTGATGTATCTGCGCAACAGTTTAATGTATTGCGCATTTTAAAAGGGCAAAATGGCAAACCTGCAAACCTTAGCACGTTAAATGACAGAATGGTGTCTAAAATGAGTAACACCACAAGGTTGGTAGATAAATTAATTTTAAAAGATTTTGTAAAACGTACTGTTTGCAAAGAAAATAGAAGAAAAATAGAAATTTACATTACTGAAAAAGGTGAAGAAGAACTCATTAAAATGAGTAGCGCAATGTTAGATATGGAAAAAAACCTTTTAAAAAACACAACTGAAGAAGACTTAAAAACTTTAAATAAATTATTAGATAAATTTAATACAGACAATTAAAACAAATAAAAACAAGAATTATGAAAAAATTATCAATTAGTATTTTAGCATTAGTATTTTCTGTAGCATCATTAACTGCTCAAGAAAAAAAGATTAATACAGAAACAAGTAACATTACTTGGAAAGGATACAAGGTAACCGGTTCTCATGAAGGAACTTTAGATTTTAAGGATGGTTCTTTAGTTTTTAAGAACGATAAATTAACTGCTGGTGAGTTTGTTGTAGATATGACTACATTAACTGTTACAGACTTAGAAGGTGGAATGAAAGGCAAATTAGAAGGTCACCTAAAGTCTGATGATTTCTTTAGCACTGAAAAAAACACAACATCTAAATTAGTTTTTACTATTAGCAAAGCAACTGGTAAAAATGCTTATGCTGCCAAAGGTAAACTAACTATTAAAGGTATTACCAAGCCGGTAGACTTTACAATTTCTGTTTACGGTAGTAAAGCTACTGCTAGTTTAAAAATAGACAGAACAGATTTTGACATTAAATACAAGTCTGGTAGTTTTATAGAAAACTTAGGAGATAAAGCTATTTATGACGATTTTGATTTAGTTGTAGATTTACAATTCTAAATAAAACAAAACCAATAAATGTTTTAAACCTCACTTTTGTGAGGTTTTTTATTTTTTATGCAACTCTTGTTGGGTATTATAAAATTCCTTTATATATTTGAACTAATGAAAATAACAACTAACATATGGTGGTGGAATAACTTACGTCAAACGTCGTGAGCAAAGCACCATTGTAACAATATACATTAAAGGCTTGTCTATCACGACAAGCCTTTTTTTATTTAAATTTTTAAAAATAAAATGAAATACAATCTAACATCACACTACAAAAAAATACTGGCAGACACCATTACTCCTGTTAGTATGTACTTAAAAATTAGAGACAGGTTTCCTAATAGTATTTTATTAGAAAGTAGTGATTACCACGCAAATAATAATAGTTTTTCTTATATCTGCTGTAACCCAATAGCATCTATAAAAATAGAAAACGAAACCATTTTTGAAAACTATCCAGATGGTACTAGCAATACTACAGCTATAGATAACACTGTAGACGTAGCAACTATTTTACACAATTTTAGCACAAAGTTTAACTCTAACAATAACGACTTTAAGTTTATAAACAATGGGCTTTTTGGTTATATGGCTTATGATTCTGTTCGTTATTTTGAAGATGTAAATATTACTAAAAAAGACAACTCTGTTACAATACCAGATATGTACTATGCAGTATATAAAAATGTAATTGCTATTAATCATTTTAAAAATGAAGCATACATATTTGCTCACACATTTAATGCAGAAAGTAACATCCCAGAAATAGAACAACTATTAAACGTGAGAAACTTTGCTACCTATAATTTTTCTAAAGAAGGAGAAGCAACTTCTAACTTAACAGATGAAGATTTTTTAGAGCAGGTAGATTTAGCAAAAAAACACTGTCAGCGTGGAGATGTTTTTCAATTAGTATTGTCTAGAAGGTTTTCTCAGGAATTTAAAGGAGATGAATTTAATGTATACCGGGCCTTACGCTCTGTAAACCCATCTCCATACCTATTTTATTTTGATTACGGAGATTTTAAAATATTTGGTAGCTCACCAGAAGCACAAATTATTGTAAAAGATGGCAAGGCAGAAATTCACCCAATTGCAGGTACTTTTAAACGTACCGGTAATGATGAAAAAGATGCTATTATTGCCAAAGAATTAACAGAAGACGACAAAGAAAATAGTGAGCACGTTATGTTGGTAGATTTGGCCAGAAATGATTTAAGCAGAAACGGGAATACTGTTACGGTAGAAAATTATAGAGAAGTACAGTTTTTTTCGCATGTAATACATTTAGTTTCTAAGGTTACTGGTATAAAAAAAGACAACATACCCACAATGAAAGTTGTAGCAGATACTTTCCCTGCTGGTACTTTAAGCGGTGCACCTAAGCATATGGCTATGCAACTTATAGAAAAATATGAAAAAACTAGTCGCGGGTATTATGGTGGTGCTATTGGTTTTATGGATTTTAATGGGAATTTTAACCACGCTATAATGATTAGAACTTTTTTAAGTAAAAACCACCAATTACATTACCAAGCTGGCGCTGGTTTAGTTGCTGCATCTAACCCTAAAGATGAACTACAAGAAACATACAACAAATTAGGAGCACTAACCAAAGCTTTAGAAATAGCTGAGAATATTTAAGAAGATGAAAAAGATATTAGTTATAGATAATTACGACAGTTTTACATACAATTTAGTGCATTACCTAGAAGATTTAGAGTGTGATGTTACTGTAAAACGAAATGACCAACTTACACTTGAAGAAGTAGATGCTTTTGAAAAAATAGTACTTTCTCCTGGCCCAGGTATACCAGATGAAGCAGGACTATTAAAAGATATTATTGCTAAATATGCCCCTACAAAAACCATTTTAGGTGTTTGTTTAGGTCAGCAAGCTATTGGTGAAGTTTTTGGCGGTTCTTTACTTAATTTAGAACAAGTTTACCACGGTATTGCTACCACTATTACAGTTATTAAAGACGATGTTTTATTTGCAGGTTTAGGTAACGAGTTAAAAGTTGGGCGTTACCATTCTTGGGTTGTAAACTCTGATTTGCCAGATGTTTTAGAAGCTACTTCTGTAGATGAAAACGGACAAATAATGTCTTTACGCCATAAGACTTATGACGTTAATGCTGTACAGTTTCACCCAGAATCTGTACTAACACCTAAAGGAAAACAAATGCTAAAAAATTGGGTAAATAAGTAAAATAAACTATTCGTAAAAATTTACTTATTCAACTAAAAAAATAAAAATGAAAACAATATTAAATAGATTAATTAATCACGAAATTCTTTCTAAAGAAGACGCAAAAAATGTTTTGGTTAATATTGCAAAAGGTGATTATAACACCAGTCAAATTGCAGCATTTTTAACTGTATATATGATGCGTAGTGTAACTATTGAAGAGCTAGAAGGTTTTAGAGATGCTCTTTTAGACCTTTGTTTAGCTGTAGATTTATCTGCCTACAACCCAATAGATTTATGTGGCACTGGCGGTGATGGTAAAGATACATTTAATATTTCTACGCTTGCCTCATTTGTTACTGCTGGTGCTGGTATTAAAGTTACAAAACACGGTAACTATGGTGTATCTAGCAAATGTGGCAGTAGTAATGTAATGGAGTCTTTGGGTATTAAATTTAGTAATGATGCAGGCTTTTTAGAAAAAACCATAGATGAAGCTGGTATTTGTGTATTACACGCTCCGCTTTTTCATCCTGCAATGAAAAATGTTGCTCCAATACGTAAAGAGTTGGCAGTAAAAACTTTCTTTAATATGTTAGGCCCAATGGTAAACCCTGCTTTTCCTAAAAACCAAATGGTAGGTGTTTTTAATTTAGAATTAGCCAGAATGTACGGTTACCTTTATCAAAACACAGATAAAAACTTTACTGTTTTACACGCCTTAGATGGCTATGATGAAATTAGTTTAACTGGAAAAACAAAAACAATATCTCGCCTATCAGAAAGTATGCTT
The DNA here is from genome assembly GCF_007827205.1 of Cellulophaga sp. RHA_52. Taxonomy (NCBI): domain Bacteria; kingdom Pseudomonadati; phylum Bacteroidota; class Flavobacteriia; order Flavobacteriales; family Flavobacteriaceae; genus Cellulophaga; species Cellulophaga sp. RHA_52. Next base: position 1,750,326 of record NZ_VIRZ01000001.1, on the reverse strand, counting down.
AAACCTGAGGATTTTGGAGTACAGCAAATTAAACAATCTGACATTGTTGGTGGAGATACTGTAGAGGCTTCTGCTAAAATATTTGTAGATATTTTAAGTGGAAAAGGTACAGATCCGCAAAACAATGTTGTTTGTGCAAATGCAGGTATTGCAATTGCTACAGTACAAAATATTACCCCTAAAGAAGGCTTTTTAAAAGCACAAGAATCTTTACGTAGTGGTAAAGGTTTAGAAGCATTAAAAAAATTACAAAAGCTAAGTGCATAAATGGATATTTTAGAAAAAATAGTACTAGACAAACGTAAGGAAGTTGCTTTAAGAAAAGCTCTTATTCCTGTATCTCAATTAGAGGCTTCAGTTTTATTTAATAGACCTAGTAACTCTTTAGCTGTTGTATTAAAAAACAGTAGTTCTGGTATTATTGCAGAACATAAGAGAAGGTCACCATCAAAAGCAGTAATAAATAATAGCCTATCTGTACAAGATGTTGCTACGGGTTACCAAAATGCTGGCGTTTGCGGTATGTCTGTTTTAACAGATGGCAAATATTTTGGTGGCTCTTTAGATGATTTGCTAACCGCCAGAGCAGCAGTACAAATGCCATTACTACGTAAAGAGTTTATTATAGATGAGTACCAAATACTAGAAGCAAAAGCTTATGGCGCAGATGTTATTTTGTTAATAGCAGCTATACTTACTAGAGAAGAAATAAAACAATTTTCTGAGTTTGCTAAAAGTCTAGACTTAGATGTTTTACTAGAAGTACATAACCAAGAAGAATTGCAAAAATCTATTATGCCTAGTTTAGATATGCTAGGCGTAAACAACCGTAATTTAAAAACTTTTACGGTAAGTTTAGACACTAGTAAATCCTTATCTGCTTTAATACCTAATGATTTTGTAAAAGTATCTGAAAGTGGCATAAGCAATATAGAGGCCATTAAAGAATTACAACCATACGGCTACAAAGGTTTTTTAATAGGTGAAAATTTTATGAAGACTGATAACCCTGGCGATAGTGCCACTAATTTTATAACATCTTTAACCTCATGAAACTAAAAGTTTGTGGTATGAAGTATTTAGATAATATGGAGGCTGTTGCAGCTTTACAACCAGACTATCTAGGCTTTATATTTTGGGAACCTTCATCTAGGTATTTTAATGGAAAAATGGGTGCTATATCCAAGAACATTAAAAAAGTTGGTGTTTTTGTTGATGCAGATTTAGATTATGTGGTAGAAAAAATTAACCAATACAGTCTAGATGTTGTGCAACTACACGGTAAAGAATCTCCTGAATTTTGTAAAGGTTTACGAAATTCTAATCTTGGCCTTAAAGGGAAACAACCACAAATTATAAAAGTTTTTTCAATTAAAGACAGTTTTAACTTTAGCGTTATTACTCCTTTTGAAAAAGTATGCGACTATTTTTTGTTTGACACCAAAGGTAAACTACCTGGTGGTAACGGTTATACTTTTAATTGGTCTGTTTTAGAAAATTACCCATCTACCAAACCCTATTTTTTAAGTGGCGGTATAGGTATAAAAGACACCGAAAAGGTTAAAGCATTTTTAAAAACGTCTGCCTCAAAGTACTGCGTTGCCCTAGATGTAAACAGTAGTTTTGAGATTGAACCAGGGTTAAAGAATATTGAAAAATTAAAAGAATTTAAAACAGCATTAAGTATCTAAAACAACTACTTAAAACTAAATACTAATTCAGATGAATTATAATGTAACAGAAAAAGGATATTACGGAACATTTGGCGGTGCCTATATTCCAGAAATGTTATATCCTAACGTAGAAAACCTACGCCAAAACTATCTTAAAGTGATGGCAGAGCCAGACTTTAAAGCAGAGTTTGATCAGCTTTTAAAAGATTACGTAGGCAGGCCGTCTCCTTTGTACTTTGCAAAAAGATTGTCTGAAAAGTACAACACAAAAGTCTATTTAAAAAGAGAAGACCTAAACCATACTGGTGCTCATAAGGTTAACAATACTATTGGCCAAATTTTAATGGCAAAAAAACTAGGTAAAAAACGCATTATTGCTGAGACCGGCGCTGGCCAACACGGTGTTGCCACTGCTACAGTTTGTGCACTAATGGGTATGGACTGTGTGGTGTATATGGGTGAGATAGATATTGCACGCCAAGCACCAAACGTAGCACGTATGAAAATGCTAGGTGCAGAAGTAAGACCTGCACTGTCTGGTAGTAAAACACTAAAAGATGCAACTAATGAAGCTATTCGTGACTGGATTAACAACCCTGTAGACACACATTATATTATTGGTTCTGCAATTGGGCCACATCCTTACCCAGATATGGTTACTAGATTTCAATCTATTATATCCGAAGAAATAAAGTGGCAACTAAAAGAAAAAGAAGGTCGTGAAAATCCCGATTATGTAGTTGCTTGTATTGGTGGCGGTAGTAACGCTGCTGGTACATATTATCACTTTCTACACGAAGAAGAAGTTGGTATTATTGCTGTAGAAGCTGCAGGTAAAGGAATAAATTCTGGCGAAAGCGCTGCTACATCTGCGCTTGGTAAAGAAGGTGTTATACACGGTTGTAAAACACTATTAATGCAAACCAATGACGGACAAATTACAGAGCCCTACTCTATTTCTGCTGGTTTAGATTATCCTGGCGTTGGACCACTACACGCACATTTATACAAAACAGGAAGAGGAGAATTTTATTCTGCCACAGATGATGAGGCTATGCAGTCTGGTTTAGAATTAACAAAATTAGAAGGTATTATACCTGCTATAGAAAGTAGCCATGCTTTAGCTATTTTTAAACATAAAACTTTTAAACCAGACGACGTTGTTGTACTAAGTTTATCTGGTCGTGGTGATAAAGATTTAGATAATTACATTAAATATTTTAACTTATAAAATTGTATAATGAATAGAATTAATAAAAAAATGCAAGAAGACAAAAAACTTCTTTCATTGTACTTTACAGCAGGTTACCCAGAGCTTAACAATACGGTTAAAATAATTGAAGATTTAGAAGCTAGCGGTATAGATATGATAGAAATTGGATTGCCTTTTAGTGACCCATTAGCAGATGGCCCAACAATACAAAACAGCTCTACAATTGCGCTTAAAAATGGTATGACTACCAATTTACTTTTTGAGCAGTTAAAAGATATACGTAAAACTGTTTCTATACCTTTAATAGTTATGGGATATTTTAACCCAATGCTACAATATGGTGTTGAAGCCTTTTGTAAAAAATGTGCAGAAATAGGTATAGATGGTTTAATTATGCCAGATTTACCTTTGGCTGTTTACCAGGATGAATACGAGGCTATTTTTAAAAAGTATAATTTAAAAAATATCTTTTTAATTACACCACAAACTAGTGACGAGCGTATTATGCAGATTGATGAAGCTTCTGATGCATTTATTTATATGGTAAGTTCTGCTAGTGTAACGGGTTCTAAGTCTGGTTTTGGAGATGAACAAACTGCTTATTTTAAACGCATAGCTAGTATGCAACTTAAAAACCCACAAATTGTTGGTTTTGGTATTAATAATAACGAAACATTTACACAAGCAACAGAAGATGCAAAAGGTGCTATTATTGGCTCCGCATTTATAAAACACCTTACAGAAAATGGTGTAAATACTATTAAAGAGTTTGTACAAAAAATAAGATAAGTTTAAACTTATTTATCATAAAAAAAAGCTGTTTCAATTATGAAACAGCTTTTTAGTTTTTGGTTATTTGTAGTATTATTTTCTGTACTTAATAGCTTTATTAGGATAATCTGTAATTAAACCATCTACTCCCATTGCAAGTAATTCTTCCATATCAGTCTCATTATTAACTGTCCAAGGAATAACTTTCATATTTTTTGAGTGAAGCTCTGCTATAACCTCTTTAGATAACATATTATGTAGCGGACTATAAATTTGTGGCACAAACCCTAATTTATCTAAATTAGTTTTAACATCATCTTTATATACCAAAGCAGCCAATGTATACTCTGGATAATTTTGATGTAAATATTGCAACACTCTAAAATCAAAACTTTGTAGTACTACATTTTCAACTGCAATTTTATCTTTAATAGTTGCTATAACTAAATCAGAAAAATCTTTTGGGTTTGGATGATAAATATCATCGCCCTCTGGCAAACTCTTAATTTCTATATTGTATTTAATTGGTGTTGTATTACCTGCTGTTAAAGAATCTGCAAGAGCAATAACATCTAACAATAACGGTTTTGTAACGTACTGTTTCTTTTGCTCTGGAAACTTAACATTACCCATACTACCACAATCGTATTTTTGAGTTTGCTTATACGTATGCTCATAAATATTTAATGCAATAGAATCTTTTTTAGCAATAGTTTTCCCTAGAGAATCTAAACAAAAAAGCGGATTAAAATATGGCTCATGTGACACCAACACTTGTTTGTCTTTTGTTACTGCAAGGTCTAACTCTATTGTATTTACACCCAACTCTATAGCTTTTGTAAAAGCTGGTATGCTATTTTCTGGCATTAAACCCCTAGCACCACGGTGACCTTCTAAATCAAAATTATAAGTAACAACTGTTTCTTCAACCGGAGCAGCTTCTTCTTTTGTTTTTTTCTTTTTATCGCTCTGCTTACAAGCCATAAAACCAAGGCCAATAAGGCCACAAATAGCTATTTTTAGTTTCATTTTATTATTTTATTTAAAAAATCAACTGTATTTACATAAACACCTTCCCAATCTTTGGATCTAATATCACTTGCTATAACGTGATTTCCACTTTTTGGAAAAGCCATTTTAGTCTTATCTTCTTCTGGCGTACCAAGAGCATCAAACATTACTTGCATTGCTGGCACAGAAACAACTTTATCTTGCTCTTCTTCATTTTTATAATAGTATCCTAAAAATACAGGACAAGTGACTTTAGAAAAAGTTTCTGTTGTCATTGTATTTGTAAGCATAGTAATTAAAGAAATATAGCCATTTATGTGATAGTTGGTAGACCAATACTTTGCTTCTAATTCTGGACGTTCTTGCACTTGCATTGTACCCCCTAAAGCCTTAACAAATTGCTCTTTACCTCCTGGTTGTATTACTGCTTTCATTGCTGGGTTAAGCAAATCTATAAACGGAGAATACAAAACCAACGCTTTAATATCTTTATCTTCTGCTGCTATTGCTAAGCTTAATGTACCACCTGTAGATGTACTAATTACTATAACCTCATCTCCTAATTGTTTACCATAAGCAATTGCCTGTTTTGCAGATGCAATGTAATTTTCTGGTGTTAAGTCTTCAAAAGTATTATCTCTGTAAATACCGTGCTCCTCTAAGCGAGCCATATATGTGTTTGCTTTAAAGTTTGCTGAAAGTTGAGACATTACCGGCTCACCTTCTGCATAACTAGCACCAAAGCCATGTAAGTAAACAAATGCAATAGGAGATTTTTTATACTTATAATCGTCTGCCCATATAATTCTAGCTTCATTATCTGCCTTAATACCAACTACATTACTCTCCTCTATTTGTATCTTTTTCTCTAACTCTTTTAAATTTTGCATTTTTGCCGCTTTTTGTGCGGTTGCAAAAAACGCAAATACTAGAAATAAAGAAAGGATATATGTCTTTTTATTTATCATTTTATTGTTTTTTAATAATTTACCTTAAAATATCACAGACAATTGAAGTCCATAAAATGCTGGAGGACCTGCAATAAATGTTGGTATACCAAAAGCACCACCTGTATTACCCGCATCTATAATAAATTCTTCATCTAAAACATTAGTTGCATATAAACTAATTTCATACCTATCTTGTATAGTTATACCTGTTCTAATGTTTAATAAACCATAACCATCTTGAGATATATTTGGCAGATTAGTTTCTTCAAAAAATACTTTAGACTTGTAAGTATATGTTGGTCTTAAAAATACAGCTACTTTTTCACTTAAAGTAGGGTTGATATTAAATCCTGCTGAGAAAGAGTGTTCTGGTGTTAACCTAAACGTATTTCCTGCCAATTGCTGTGGGTTACCGTCTGAATCTTCATCATCAAAAGAAGCATCTATATACCCATAATTAGCAAAGAAAGAACTACTTTTTGCAAATTGGTACTGCATAGCAGCCTCAAAACCTAATGCTGTTGCACTACCACTATCATTAGGAAGAATTACCAAACCATCTGTTTCATCTAAACGTGCAATTGTAGTTTGAAAATTACTGTAGTCATAATAATATCCATTAATATCAAACTGTAGTTTATTATCTAACATTAATGATTTTAGTCCTAGCTCATAAGACCATACAGTTTCGTCTGACAACACATTTACTTCTGTAGCCGATACATTAATTACATTTGGTCTTCTTCCGCGTGCAACGTTACCAAAAACAGTTACCGCATCACTTAAATCATAATTAACAGCAAACCTACCTACGGCAGATGTAAAAGTTTCACTTGCCGAAATTCTACCGTTTGTTGGCGTAAATAAGTTGTTAGGGAAAGCTCCTAAAAAGTTACCTAACAATCCTGGATTATCTGCATTTATAACCTCTAAACCAGCATTACTATTTTCTAAAGTTGCTCTTAGTCCTAGTGTAAGAGTTAATTTCTCTGTAACATCATAAGAAGCATCTGCAAAAATATCACCAGAGTAATTTTCTCCGTAATTAATAGATTCCTCTTTATTAAATGGCAATAAAGGAGCTCCTGCTAATGGTCCAAAACTACCTGGGTCGTTAGGAATATTAGGAAATAAAGTTGGCACACCGTTTATAACCAAAGCATCTGTTGCTACTAAAAGTGCTAGGTAACTTTGCTCATTAACCTCAAAAGGTACTGCTTGTGACCCGTTTTCATAAAAGAAATTAGCTCCAAAGAAACCAGATAGTTTATCATCATTATCAAAATTAAAACGTACTTCTTGACTAAATTGTTCTCCTTCTGCAACCTCTCTAAAAAATAAAACTGGTGCCGCTGTACCATCTGCATCAAAAGCCTCATCTGAATTAAATTTTCTATAAGCAGTAGTAGAAGTTATATCCCAATTGTCATTAAGTGCCGACTTTAAAATTCCTGTAAAACCATATACTGTACGGTCTAACCCTAATTCTTTACCACGCTCTAAATCTGCAAAAGAGTTAGGACTTAAGTCACCTCCTAAAGGAGCAAAAGTTCCACTTTTAAAAGAAGTTCCTGGAGGTGTATCTTGTTGCCAATTTGCAATAAAATCAAACGTAGTATTATCACTAATCATATATTTTAAAGAACCTCTAAGTGCCAAAGTTTCTTTACCATTTAGGTCTCCTCCAGAAAGGTTTTCTATATACCCATCTCTTCTATTGTAAATTGCAGCTACACGAGCAAACAACTTATCTTTTACTAAAGGTGTGTTTACATAACCGTTTACTAAAAACTGATTGTAATTACCAATACCTGTTTTTAAGGAAGCAGAAGTCTCATTTTTAGCTTTATTTTGAATAATATGCATTGCTCCAATCTGCGCTCCTCTACCAAAAAGAGTCCCTTGCGGGCCTTTTAAAACTTCTACTCGTTCTATGTCAAACAACTCTACTACAGAACCACGAGACTTACTAATAGAAACCCCGTCTTGGAAAACAGATACTCTTGGCTCTACTCTAGAATCTCCGCTATCACTAGTAATTCCCCTAACAACTATACCAGGATTGTTTACACTTTGTATTTGTATTTGTAAACCTGGTACATAATCTGAAAAAGTATCATACTCAAACGTACCTTGGTTATTTATAAAGTCACTCCCATAAGAAGTTATTGCAATTGGTACATCTTTATTTAATTGCTCTCTTTTTTGTGCTGTAACCACTAAACCATCTAACTGAAAAGATGGTTCTTTTAAATTAAAGTTTAAAGTTGTTTGCGGAGTTGCAATTTCTACTGATTTTTTTATGCTTTTATACCCTAAGTAAGATACTGTAATAGTATAAGTATTATAAGATAAATCATCCAACTTGTATGTCCCGTTTTCATCTGTAACTGCTCCTATTGATATACTTTGTATGACTACGTTAGCTCCAATTACAGGAGTTCCTGTTTCATCTAAAACCTGACCAGTTATACCTCCTTTGTTTTGTGCTGTTACCGTAAATGCGGTAAGTAATAGTAAAATTAAATAGTAATTATTTTTCATTGTGTGTTTTTAAGTTGCCCAAAACTATACAGCTACTGTTAAGCTAAAAGTTAGGCTACTTTATAATAATGTTACACAAACATTAATACGCATTAAGTAAGTATTAATAAAGAGCTTCCATTGTTAATAAAAGTTTAAACAAAACACATAACTAACTAAAAACAAGCTTGTTAGAACTAAAAACACTATTCAATTTATAAATTGTACAACTGTTCAATTTATACAATAAAAAAAAGCCCTAAACAATATAATGTTTGGGCTTATATCAAAAATAAAATATAATCGCTATTTTTTTAAATCGATGTCTATTATGTTTTTAATCTTATTTCGCTCTAAAAAAGCATCAATAGTTTCAAAATGTTCTATTACACGTTGATCTTTAAATTCAAATACTTTTTCTGCTAAACCTTGTAGAAAATCACGATCATGAGACACAAGTATTAATGTACCATCAAAATCTAACAATGCTTCTTTTAAAACATCTTTAGATTTTAAATCTAAATGATTTGTAGGTTCATCTAATATTAAGAGGTTTACCGGTTCTAGCAATAATTTTACCATTGCTAACCTTGTTTTTTCGCCTCCAGATAGTACACTTACTTTTTTATCTACATCATCTCCTTTAAACATAAACCTACCCAAAATATTTTTTATTTGAGTACGCACATCTCCTTTAGCAACCTCATCTACTGTTTGAAAAATAGTTAAATCTGGATCTAGTAATGACGCTTGGTTTTGAGCAAAATAACCTACTTGCACATTATGTCCTAAACTACATTTGCCCTCATACTCTATTTCGCCTAAAATAGATTTTATCATTGTAGATTTACCTTCTCCGTTTCTACCAACAAAAGATACTTTTTCTCCTCTAGAGATAGACATATTAGCGTTCTTAAACACTGTATGGGCTCCATATGTTTTTGTTAAGTCTTCTACAGTAACTGGGTAATCTCCTGAACGCTGTGCAGATGGAAATGATAATTTTAAAGCAGAGTTATCTACTTCATCAATCTCTATAATCTCCAATTTCTCTAACATACGTTCTCTTGATGAAACTTGGTTTGTTTTAGAGTATGTTCCTTTAAAACGCTCTATAAAACGCATATTGTCTTCTATAAACTTTTGCTGTTCTTCATAGGCTTTTATTTGATGCGCTCTACGGTCTTCTCTTAATTGCAAGTAATGAGTATAATTTGCTTTGTAATCGTAAATTTTACCCATAGTAACCTCTATAGTTCTATTGGTAATATTGTCTATAAAAGCTCTGTCATGTGATATTACCATTACAGCTTTTGCTTTGTTTACCAAAAAGTCTTCTAACCAAATTACAGACTCAATATCTATGTGGTTTGTTGGCTCATCTAACAGTATCAAGTCTGGTTTTTGTAATAGTATTTTTGCTAGCTCTATACGCATACGCCAACCACCACTAAACTCACTTGTTTGCCTTGTAAAATCTTCTGATCTAAATCCTAATCCTTTTAATGCTTTTTCTACCTCAGCATCATAATTTACATCTTCTAAGGCATAATATTGCTCACCAAGTTCAGACACCTCTTCTATAATTTTCATATAGGCATCACTCTCATAATCTGTTCTTGTCTCTAGCTCTTTATTTAAATAAGCCATACGGTCTCTCATTTCAAAAACGTGACTAAAAGCCTTAGAAGCCTCCTCTACTACCGTACTGTTGTCTTCTGTTAATAAATGCTGTGGTAAATAAGCAATTACAGTATCTTTAGGGCAACTAACTTTACCCTTTGTTGCCTTTTGCTTGCCAGCAACAATTTTCATCATTGTAGATTTTCCAGCCCCGTTTTTACCCATTAATGCAATTTTATCATTTTCATTAATAACAAAATTTACACCACTAAATAAGGTTGTTCCGCTAAATTCTACTGCAATATTATCTACTGTAATCATTTTTATAATTTAAGACTGCAAAACTAACAAAAAGTAAAGAATTTAGTAGATAGTTTAAATAGTTTATCAAAAAGCATTAAATCGTCCATTTAACACTCATTAACAAAGACTTACAAGTCTATTAACTACTTTTTTTTAATATTAATTGTACATTGTAGATGAACATAAAAAACAAATGATATGGGAATTATAGATGATAAGAGATTAAAAAGAAAAGTAAAACAATCAAATCCTACAAACCCAACAGGTAATACGGATATAGACACAAACAAGTTTGATATTGACTCCGAAACCATTAAGGATCAACAAAATAAGAAATAACCTTACAAGCTTTATATGCAAAAGCCCCAAAATCTTAATGATTTTGGGGCTTTTCTTTTGTTTAAAAAAACATTTACCGTTTATAGAATATTTTATTTTAATAATTGAAAAAAGCATATAATTGCAATAAATTCTTACAAGAATCGTTTAGTTTCAATAATTAAAAATAAACAATGAAAAAACAAATTTTACTACTTACAACGTTCTTATCTGTAACGTGTTTTACCTACGCACAAGAACTAGAATCTACTGACCAAAACAACAATGCAGAGCAATCTGTTTTAGAGTATCAGGACAAAAAAAATATTGCTAAACTAAGTTTAACAAGTTTAGTTTTTAGAAATTTTCAATTTCAGTACGAGAGGGTTTTAAACAAAACTTTTTCTGTAGCGTTATCTTATGGTACAATACCAGAAGGCGGTATTCCATTTGGGAGTTCTTTTGTTGATGAAGACGAAGATGATGATTTATCTAACATTGTAAACGACGGTAAAATGAGTTACTCTAGTTTTACACCAGAAGTACGTATTTACACAGGGAAAAAAGGATATGGAAAAGGCTTTTATTTAGCTCCGTTTTTTAGAGCATCTAAATACACTTTTAAAAATGTAAACTTTAGTTTTGATGCAGATGGTGGAGGAACAGAAACTTTAACCACTAGCGGTACTGTTAAAGGTAATACTTTTGGTTTGTTATTTGGATCTCAGTTTAACCTAGGAAGCAACCTTGTTTTAGACTGGTGGATTGCTGGTCCGCATATTGGGTCTAGTAACGGAAACTTAAAAGGTGTATCATCTAGAGAATTATCTCAAAACGAACAAGACGCTTTACTAGAAACTTTACAAGACACAGATATTCCTTTAGTAGATACTGAGTATAAAGTAGACGCTAATGGAGCAGAAATAGATTTAGATGGTCCTTGGGCTGGTGTACGTGCTGGTTTAAGTATTGGATATAGATTTTAAAAAATAAATGATTATCATATAAAACCCCTAAAACCAAAATGGTTTTAGGGGTTTTCTTTTTACAAAAAAAGTACAACCAACTACGGTTGTACTTTTCTCATTATAAACTTAAACTAACTTATTAAAACCTGTAGGTTAGTACTCCTGCAAAATTTCTTGGATCTGTTTGGTTAATGTAACGAGTTCTGTATGCATTATACCCAATTTGATCAAACACATTGTTTACCAAAAAGCGTAAACTCCATTGTTTGTTAAGTGCATAAGAAACTTGCGTATTTACTTGCGTATAAGAATTCACATAAAAAGGTTCTTGGTTAGGCACAATACCTTCATGAGTTACAGCTCCTGCACTCCAGTCATTAATTGGTCTTTCTCCTGTATAGTACACTCCTGCTCCTACAGATAATCCTTTTAATTTTTGTTTAAAACTATAATTTGCGTACACATTAAAAGTATGCTTTGGCGTATTTAAAGGAGCAGAACCATATACAAAAGATGTATGTTCTTTGTATTGCGCATCTATATAGCTATATCCTGTTATTACTTCTAAGTTATCTAAAATACGACCACTTAATTCTACCTCTACACCTTTACGCTCGTCATTACCTCCTTTTTCATAAAAACCAGTAGCGACCCAATTTTCATCATAAACAGGTAAATTAATATTTTTATTATTGATTTTAAAATAAGTAAAATTAAAACGCAAACGGCTGTCTAACCAATTTGTTTTTACGCCGGCTTCTAATTGATCAAAACGCTCATTACCTAACTGATTTCCATTTACATCTAACCTAGTACCTGTTCTTGGGTAAGAGCTATTTGTATAAGATGCAAAAACATTTATATTTTCTATTGGAGTAATTATAAGTCCGGCTAACGGGTTAAAGGCATCACTTTCTGTAGTTTCTGTTGCTGCATCTGTTAGTGTTTTACTGTAACGCAAGCCTATAAAAGATTTTAACCATTTGTTATATGTTATTACATCTTGCGCAACTACTCCTAAAGACCTAGACTCAGATTCTCCTATACTTACATCTCCAAAACCTAAATCTGCTGGCAGTGTTGATGAGTTAGAAGAAGGATTAAAAACGTCTACAATATCTAAATTAGATCCGCTTTGACTTGTGGTACTATATGCAGTAGTTCTATAGTCAAAACCAACCTGAAAAGTGTGTGCTATATTTCCTGTTTGCACTTCATCACCAATTAAATCTATCTGCAACACGCTATTTTTATCATTACGTGTAGAAATTGCATAACCGCGATTTCTTTGGTTGTAAATAGGGTTGTCATCTGTATCTGTAACTACATTTCCTAAACTAGCTCCTTTATCATCTAAATCTAGTGTAGAAGAAAAATAAGCTGCTTTAATACTTAATTTATCATTTATTTCTCTGTTAAAACGAATAGAGTACGTTGCGTTTTTTGTTAATGCTTTGTCATTTGCATAGCCTAAAAATATATTATCAGGCAGGTCATAAATTGCATTTACATTATTCTCATCTAAATTTATAGTACCAACATCTGGAGTTCTACTGTCATCTAAATAATCCATTTCTGCAGTAATGGTTGTTTTATCATCTAACCTCCACTCTAAAGAAGGGTTAATGTAAAAACGGTCTGATGACACACCTGTTCTGTAGCTATCAGATCTTTCTACAGCTCCGTTAATTCTGAATGCTAAATTTTTAGCGTTATCTAGAGGCCCATACACATCAAAAGTAGCACGTGTTTGCCCAAAACTACCTACACGTAATGAAGCAGAACCTCCTGAGTAGTATTTTGGGGTTTTTGTTACTATATTAATAACACCACCCGGACTACCTAAATCTGTTGCTACACCTTGCGTAATAGATGCTGCACCTTTTAAAACCTGAATGTTATCTACACCTTGCATATCTGTTAGTATTCCCTGCCCTCTAAAATCTGAATGTACACGCACTCCATTTTTTAAAATAGGAATACCTCTAAACCCACGTGAAGACATACTCTCTCTTTTATTACCATAAGTAGCAAATGTATAAACACCTGGTACATTTTTAGTTGCATCAGAAATTGTAAGGTTTCCTTGTTGCTCTATTAATTTATCAGAAATGATAGAAATACTCTGAATTTGCTCATAAGGAGCTAAAGGTAAACGTGTAAGTGCTTCAATTTTGTCTGGATGCTCAAATCTGTTACCAAAAACCTCAACCTCTTCTAATTTTAAATTATCTTCTAACTTAAAAGTAAGCTTAATAGTTTCGTTTTCTTTTAATGTAACCAACTTAACAACACCATGGTAACCAACATAAGATACTTTTACGTTATAGGTGCCTTCTTTTAAATTAGAAATCGTAAAAAAACCATTTTCATTAGTAGTTGTTCCAATTTTTGTTCCTGATAAAAAAACATTAGCATAGCTCACTGGCTCATTGTTAGCGTCTGTAACATAACCTTCTATTTGTGATTGAGCAAAAGACATTTGAATTGCTAATACAAATAGTAAACATAACTTTTTACACATAATCCTTATTTAGATTTATTTAAAATAATACCCAAAAGTAAAACTGAAAATTGTAGCAACAAAATTATTTAGAATAAATATAAATAGAAAGTTAAAATTAATTTTAAATAATTGATTTTTAAGTAATTAAATCATATACATAAAATAAACAAAAACTCATAAAAAAATTAACAATGCGTTTTTTTATTTAGATAAATAGAATAAACTAGGTATGTTTAAATGTTTACAAACAAAAAAACACCATTCCCCTAATTGTAGAGAAATGGTGTTTACTATTTTAAAATAGTTGCTATAAATATTACTTAAGCACTAAAACTAAATCATCAGAATTTACAAGTGCTCCGCCTGTTAGTTGTATTTTATCTACAACACCTTCTGCTGTAGCGGTTACTGTTGTTTCCATTTTCATTGCCTCAATTACAAACAAAGGTTGATTCTTTTTCACCTCTTGTCCTTTTTTAACTAAAACATTAGATAATAATCCTTGTAAAGGAGCTCCTATTTCTTTAGGGTTATCTTTATCTATTTTTACGTTTTGAGCCTTAATAACTTTTACAGCCTTATCCTTAACCATTACATTACGTAATTGCCCATTTATTTTAAAGAAAATACTAACGTAACCGTTTTCATCTGGCTCTCCTTTTAGCATTAACGACACCAATACATTTTTACCTCTATCTAATTCTACCAAAATTTCTTCTCCTACCTCCATACCATAAAAGAAGTTTTTTGTTGGTATATTCATAACATTACCGTATTTAACATGGTTGTTATAAGCGTCAGTAAATACCTTTGGATATAATTTATACGACAAGAAATCTGTAATTTCTAAATCTCGTCCCATTCCTTTCTTAAACTTTCGTTTAAAAGTTTTAAATTCTTTATCAAAATCTATAGGCTCTAGGTGTGCATTTGGTCTTTCTGTATAGGCCTCTTGATCTTTTAAAATAATTTTTTGAAGTTCTTTTGGGAATCCGCCTACTGGCTGTCCCAAATCTCCTTTAAAGAAACTAATTACAGATTGCGGAAAAGAAATACTATCACCATTCTCTAAAACATCTTTTACAGTTAGGTTATTGCTAATCATATACTGCGCCATATCACCTACCACTTTAGAGCTAGGGGTTACTTTTACAATATCTCCAAACAATTGGTTAACCTCACCATACATTTTTGTTACCTCAGGAAATTTATCTTCTAAACCTAATGCAATTGCCTGCCCTTTTAGGTTAGAATATTGTCCTCCTGGAATCTCATGTTTATATACTTCTCCTGTACCAGATTTTAGTCCAGACTCAAAAGTATAGTAATAATTACGTACGGTTTCCCAGTAGTTAGAGTATTCTGCTAGCTTATCTGTATCTAACTTATTTTCTCTCTCATGAAAACGCAACATTTCTACGAGGGAGTTAAAGTTTGGTTGTGATGTTAAACCAGATAACCCGCCTAGTGCTACATCTACAACATCTACTCCTGCTTCTATAGCTTTTAAATACATTGCCGCCTGTATAGATGATGTATCATGAGTGTGTAAATGTATTGGTATATTTATTTCAGATTTTAAGGCTGATATTAACTCAAACGCAGCATTAGGTTTTAATAACCCAGCCATATCTTTTACACCTAAAATATGCGCACCTGCATTCTCTATATCTTTTGCTAATTGAATATAATATTTAAGATTATACTTTGTTTTTTTAGGGTCTAAAATATCACCTGTATAGCAAAGCGATCCTTCTGCTAAACCACCAGTTCTGTTACGTACGTGTTCTATAGTAGGAGCAATAGACTTCATCCAGTTAAGAGAGTCAAAAATACGGAATACATCTACCCCAGTTTCCCAAGATTGTTCTACAAATTTTTCAATTAAATTATCTGGGTAAGCTGTATAACCAACGCCATTAGAACCACGTAAAAGCATTTGTAGCAATACATTTGGCATAGATTTACGTAATAATGCCAAACGCTCCCAAGGGTTTTCTTGTAAAAATCGTAAGCAAACATCAAACGTAGCACCACCCCAAACTTCCATACTAAATATTTCCGGAAAGTTTTTAGCGTAGCCTTCTGATACTTTTAACATATCTATAGTACGCATACGGGTTGCCAATAAACTTTGGTGACCATCACGCATTGTGGTATCTGTAAAATGAACTTTTTTCTCATTTTTTAACCAGGTAGCAAAACCTTCTGGACCTAATTCTGTTAGTAAATCTTTAGTTCCTTTTGGGTAAGAACTCATTTTCTCAAAAGAAGGTACTTTGGGCTTAGAAAAAACGTGGTTAGGATCTTTCTTTTTTACATCTGGATTACCATTAACTATGGTTTCCCCAAGGTATTCTATAAGTTTATTAGCTCGGTTTCTTGGCTCTACAAACTCAAATAATGAAGGCTCATTTTTAATAAAATTTACAGTAACCTTACCGTCTCTAAAAGTTTGGTGTTTTAAAATATTATCTAAAAACGCCATATTACTTTCTACACCTCTAATACGAAACTCTGCCAATGCCCTACGCATTTTACGACAAGAGCCGTCTAATGTTCTACTAATAGCAGAAACTTTTACAAGCATAGAATCAAAAAACGGAGAAATACGCACTCCTTGATAAATACTACCTGCATCTAACCTAATACCAAAACCAGAAGCACTTCTGTAAGTTGTAACTACACCATAATCTGGTTTAAAGTCGTTTGCAGGATCTTCTGTAGTAATTCTACATTGCAGTGCGTAACCGTTAATTTTTACAGATTCTTGATCTTGTATTTTTATTTGCTGATCTGATAATTTGTAACCACCTGCAATAAATAGCTGAGCCTTTACCAAATCTATATTGGTAATCATTTCTGTTACTGTATGCTCTACTTGTATTCTTGGGTTTACTTCTATAAAGTAAATACTACCATCATCATCTACTAAAAACTCTACAGTACCTATATTATTATAATTTACTGCTTTACATATATCTATAGCGTACTTATACAAACTATCTCTAGCTTCTTGAGGTAAACCAATAGAAGGAGCAAACTCTATTACCTTTTGGTAACGTCTTTGCACAGAACAATCGCGCTCATATAAGTGCACCATATTACCGTGGGTATCTGCTACTATTTGTACCTCTATATGTTTTGGGTTTTCTACAAATTTCTCAAGAAAAACAGTGTCATCACCAAAAGCATTTAAAGACTCTCTACGGGCTTCAGGAAAAGCCTTTTCTAACTCTTCTTGTGTGCGTATAACACGCATACCACGGCCACCACCGCCAGAAGCAGCTTTTAACATAATTGGATAACCTATACGCTTAGCTTCTTCTATAGCTATACTTACATCTGTTAAATCTTTATCACTACTTTGTATTACAGGTACATTATTAGCTACAGCAACTTCTTTTGCTGTTATTTTATCTCCTAAAGATTTAAGAACAGAAACTTTAGGCCCAACAAAAATTATATCATTATCTGCACACTTTTGTGCAAACTCAGCATTCTCAGATAAAAATCCGTAACCAGGATGTATGGCGTCTACTCCATTATCCTTTGCTACTTGTATTATAGCATCTATATTTAAATACGGTTTTAAAGGCTCATGATCTTCTCCAATCTGGTAACATTCATCTGCTTTATACCTGTGTAACGAGTAACGATCTTCATAGGTATATACACCTACCGTTTTTATGCCTATTTCTACACAAGCTCTAAAAATACGGATTGCAATTTCTCCCCTATTAGCTACTAAAACCTTGTTAATCTTCATTTATTAATGTATTTATTAGTGTTTACTTACTAGTTCTAATAATTTTATCAAATTAATTATAGATAACCAAAATAATTTAACAGAATTATTACCTGATTTGCTGTTTTCAAAGGTACTTCATTTAAGGGTTTTTAACAATATTAAAATTTTACAAAACAGAGGTATTTCGTATCAAATTGTCACTATTTTATCTATATTACAATTATTTAACAAGCAATGGATGTGTTTTAATGAATATTTTATTCTGAATACTTTTAAAATTAGACTTGACATTCTACTTAAAATTTACTACCTTTTAAGGGAATTTAATGAACACTATGGGAAAAGGAGATAAAAAATCTAAAAGAGGTAAAATAATAAATGGCACTTATGGTGCTAGAAGAAAAAGAAAAATTAAAAAACAGCCTACATTACAAGAAAAAATAAGTCCAGATAAAAAGAAGTAAGTCAACAACTTATGCTTTTTATCCATAAAAACAAACAGTTTAACCGATATAAAAAGCGTTTTTCACCACAACTTTGCTTATGTTTACCACATAACTTTTAATAAAAGCCAAAAATAAACCAACTTTGTAATTCCAAATTACAAACAAAACCAACCCCCAAGATTATGTTTAAAAGTGCATTTGTATTTATTTCTCTTGTAATAACAACAGGTTTTACAAGTACTCCAGTATCTAACTGTGACAATGCTTACTCTGCAAGCTCTTACGCTCTAAATTATGCCAAAAAATCTTTAAAGGCAGATAATTTTGATCATCAAAAATTTTATGCTAACAAAGCTTACATTGCTTTAGAGAAAACAAATAGGCTAATGAAAGATTGTAATTGTGCAGATGCAAAAAATTCGGTCTTAAAAGGATTAGAAAATATTGATAAGGCTGCTGCTCCTAAAGATTGGGATTTGGGTAGACACTACGCAAAATTAGCTTTATTAGATGTTGAAAACACTATAACAGCTTTAGACATATTTACTCAAAACGGTATTAATACAGTTTCATCTGAATTAGAACTTAAAGACAACGCTTTATTATTAGAAGCAGCTGAATTAGAAAAACAACGTGTTGCTTTAGAAGCTGAAATTGAAAGATTATTATCTAAAAAGAGAGCTTTAGCAATAAAAATTGCTGAAAACATACAAAAGCAAAGACAAAATTAATTTAGTCTACAACTAAATTTAATTCTACGCTATTACCTTCTTCCGTTATATTTAGCTCATAGGTATAAAAACCTAAAGGCAAAGGTGTTTCACCTACATAATCTATTGGCTGTAAAGTATAGGTTTGTTCCTCTGTTTCTATTACTATAGATGCATATGCGTATGCTGTTTCGTACTCAAAATAGTCTGATAATGCACCCGATGCAACATCTGTATGTACATTTTCGGTATCTCCATTTATTTGTACTACGTCATAAGCTACCGCACTAACATTTTTTATTCTAATATTTACTGCTTCAAGGTTATCATCTCTATCATCACAGCTAAAAATAGTTAGCACTAGTAGTATTAAAGGAAGTAGAATTTTATTTTTCATAGGAAACATATATTATTGTCTACTATAAAAAACGATGTTTTAAAGATATTATTATCTAATAAAAACTGGCATATTTTCTTTTTCTGTATGCTCTTGACTAAAAGCGTAGCCGTCTGTAGTAAATTTTTTAATATCGTTTAAGGTTTCTGCATTAGTATCTACAATATAACGCACCATAGATCCTCTAGCCTTTTTTGCATAAAAGCTAATTACCTTTAGCTTATCATTTTTCCAATCTTTAAAAACAGGTGTAATTATGGTAGACTTTAAACCTTTTTTATCTACTGCACCAAAATACTCGTTACTTGCAAGGTTTACAAAAATTTCATTTTCCTGTAACTCTTCATTTAAGTACGCTGTTACATCTTTCTTCCAAAATTCGTGTAAATTTTTATTACTACCTACTGCCATTTTAGTTCCCATTTCTAGGCGATAAGGCATTATTAAATCTAACGGCTTAAGAACACCATATAAACCAGATAGTATTCTTAATTTATCTTGTAAAACCTCTAACTTATCCTCTGACAAAGAATACACATCTAACCCTTGGTAAACATCGCCATTAAAAGCATACACTGCCGGTCTAGCATTTTTAGTTGTAAAAGGCGTTGTAAAGTCCTGATTGCGTTGCCAGTTTAGTTGTGCCAAATTATCAGAAATACTCATAAGCTCAGATATAGCCTTAGGAGATTTCTTTTTTAAAATAGTATTTAATTTAGTGGCCTGCTTTAAAAATTTAGGCGCTGTATATTTATCTGTTGGCAGTTTAGATTCAAAATCTAACGACTTAGCTGGTGAAATAACAATCTTCATCTTATCTATAATTTGATGCTAAAATTAAGAATCATTTTTTATGTTTTGTACAAACAACAAAAGAGATTTTAAATACCACTATTGCAAAAACTAATTCTCTGTAGAGTGTTTAGCGTAGTGTCTCCACTTTTCTATAACACTGGCCATATCTTCAGGAATTTCTGTATTAAACTGCATTAACTCTTTTGTTACAGGATGCACAAAACCAAGAGTTTTAGCGTGTAGGGCTTGCCTTGGTAGTATTTTAAATGCATTTTCTACAAATTGCTTGTACTTTGTAAAGGTTGTACCTTTTAAAATACGCTCGCCTCCATAGCGCTCGTCATTAAATAAAGTATGACCAATATGCTTCATATGCACTCTAATTTGGTGCGTTCTTCCCGTTTCTAACTTACAAGAAATTACGGTAACATAACCTAAACGTTCTAAAACTTTGTAATGCGTAATAGCTTCTTTTCCTTGGTCTCCTTCTGGAAAAACGTGCATCTGCAACCTGTTTTTTGGGTGCCTACCTAAATGTCCTTCTATAGTACCTTCATCTGCCTCTACATTTCCCCATACAATAGCTACGTATTCTCTTTCTGACGTTTTATCAAAAAACTGTTTTGATAAAAATGTCATTGCAGCTTCTGTTTTTGCAACTACTAAAAGTCCAGAGGTATCTTTATCTATACGGTGTACCAAACCTGGCCTATCACTACTGTTGTTTGGCAAATCTACCTTACAATGGTGTAACAAAGCATTTATTAGAGTTCCAGAATAATTTCCGTGACCTGGATGCACTACCATACCCGCTGGTTTATTTACCACCAAAAGCACATCATCTTCATAAACAATATCTAAAGGAATATCTTCTGGCTGCA
This sequence comes from Cellulophaga sp. RHA_52, assembly GCF_007827205.1. NCBI lineage: Bacteria > Pseudomonadati > Bacteroidota > Flavobacteriia > Flavobacteriales > Flavobacteriaceae > Cellulophaga > Cellulophaga sp. RHA_52. Next base: position 1,729,487 of record NZ_VIRZ01000001.1, on the reverse strand, counting down.
ATAAAAACTCATAAGGAGGATGACTAAACATAACACGTATATCATCTCCAGCTTTTACCTTGTAATTTTGCTTAACAACTACATTATTTACCCAAATATGACCATCTTTTGCTGCTTTTTGTATTTGACTACGAGTTGCGTTCTCTATAAAATTCATTAAAAATTTATCAATACGCAGTGGCTCTTGCCCTTTAGCAGCAACTACTTTATGGTGCTCATAAAGTTCATCATCATTGGCTTCTGGTCCAAATTCTTCACTCATAAATATGTAGCTAAACTATTATTATTTAGTGGTTTCCGTTACCACATACCAACTCTATTTTAGAGGTTTTTGGCAATTTCTCTCCGGCTTTAATTACTTTACCTTTGTACTTAATTTTTAGTACCATATCTTCCCCTATATCATCTACATAAGTTACCTTTAAAACATCTAAACCAACGGCACGTAACATAGAAGTTGCATTACGTTTGGTTTTTTGTATAACTTGTGGTACAGATACTTTTTTATACCCAGATGGGTTTACTGTAAAGTATATTTTTCTATTCTTTTTTACCTTATTACCTGCTGGTGGATTTTGCTCTATAATAGAAAACCTAGGGTAATTAGGGTTATAGTTAGCAGAATCTAAAATCTGAGAACGTAACCCAGCTTTATCTATTTCATGCTTCATTTGAGAAACAGTCATTTTAGAAAAGTCTGGCACCTCTACAAATTCACCGTGGTTTGTTGTAGACTTTAGCCATTGTAAAACAACAAATACTAAAACTATTACTACTCCTAGGGCTATACCTAATTGTATTATTAATGTTTTACTTTTTAAAAAGTTGAAAAAATTTCGCATAACTATAATATTATCGCACAAATATATAAAACCCAATGCTTTTTTCTTTAATTTAAAAAAATGATATTTGTTATTTGCATTTATGACCCTTATTAATTTATCATGAAAAAAAATATTGCCATAATTATGGGAGGCTACTCTAACGAGTATAAAATATCCTTAAAAAGCGGAAACGTTGCTTATAAGCACCTAAATTCTAACAAGTTTAACCTGTATAGAATTCACATTTTAAAAGATAAATGGGTTTATGTAGATGCTAATGATGCTGAATCTCCTGTAGATAAAAGTGATTTTAGCATTATTGAAAATGGGCATAAAATTAAGTTTGACTGTGTTTTTAACGCAATTCATGGTACACCTGGTGAAGATGGTTATTTACAAGCTTATTTTAACTTAATTGGAATAACACAAACTGCTTGTGATTTTTACCAAGCTGCATTAACTTTTAATAAAAGAGATTTACTTAGCACGTTAAAGCCTTATGGTATTAAAGCAGCCGCATCATACTACCTAAATAAAGGTGATGTTGTAAATGAAGACGAAATTATAAATACAGTTGGGTTACCTTGCTTTGTAAAAGCTAATAAAGCTGGTAGTAGCTTTGGCATATCTAAAGTACACAAAAAAGAAGATTTACCTAAAGCTATTGAAAATGCTTACTTGGCTGATGATGAAATTATTATTGAAGCCTTTTTAGATGGCACAGAAGTTTCTGTTGGAGTTATTATGTACAACGGAGAGCCTAAAGTTTTACCCATTACAGAAATTACTACTGAGAACGACTTTTTTGATTACGAAGCCAAATATGAAGGCAAATCTCAAGAAATTACTCCTGCTCGTATTACTAAAGAACAAGAAGAAAAGGTTAGCAATATAGCATTACGCGTGTACAAGATTTTAAAAATGAAAGGCTACTCTAGAAGCGAATTTATTTTTGTAGATAATGAGCCTTTTATGTTAGAAATGAACACAACACCTGGACTAACAGAAGAAAGTATTTTACCACAACAAGCCGCTGTAGCAGGTATTTCTCTATCGCAATTGTTTGAGAGTGCTATAACTGAGGCTTTAAGATAAATTAAGTAACTTTATCACTTGTAAAAAAACCATTAGAAAACCTAGTGTATTTTTACAAAACACTAAACCACAACTATATGAAACGTGCCATTTTTCCGGGATCTTTTGATCCGCTTACATTAGGCCATACAGATATTATTAACAGAGGCATTACCCTTTTTGATGAAGTAATTATTGCTATTGGTATTAATGCCGATAAAAAATACATGTTTACTTTAGAACAAAGGATGAAATTTATTAGCGAAGCTTTTAAAGATGAACCCAAAATAAAAGTAATGACCTACGAAGGCCTTACTGTTGAGTTTTGTAAAAAAGTAGACGCACATTTTATTTTACGTGGTTTACGTAACCCTGCAGATTTTGAGTTTGAAAAAGCTATTGCACACACCAACAGAAAATTATCTGAAATTGAAACTGTGTTTTTACTTACATCCTCTGGTAAATCATACATAAGCTCTTCTATTGTTAGAGACGTAATTAGAAACAACGGAGATTATACCAGCTTAGTTCCAGATACTGTTAGAGTTATGTAAACTCTACTAAAACTTATTAAACCCCAAAAAACTATTTTAGAGAATGAAAAAAATTATTAGTCTTTTCTGCTTCTTGTGCATTATTGCCTGTAGCGAAAAACCAGAAGACAAAGAAAAAGATTTTCAGACTTTTTTTGAAACCAGCAACGGATTAGAAACACCAACTTACACAGAAGTTATAGACTTTTACATTAAACTTGCTAAAGAGTTTCCGCAAATAAACGTACTTACTATTGGCGAAACAGACAGTGGCTTGCCATTACATTTAGTAACTTATAATCCAGATGGTGAGTTTAACTTTAATAAGTTAGAAGACAAAACTGTAATTCTAATAAATAACGGTATACACCCAGGAGAAAGTGACGGTATAGATGCTACTATGCTCTTATTTAGAGATTTAGTGGTAAACAAAATTGGAGCTCCAAGAAATACCGTATTAACTACTATTCCTATTTACAATATTGGCGGTGCATTAAACCGTAATTCTACCTCTAGAACCAACCAAAACGGACCCAAAGAATATGGGTTTAGAGGCAATGCACAAAATTATGACCTTAACAGAGATTTTATAAAAAATGATACTAAAAATGCAAAAACTTTTGCTGAAATTTTTCATTTAACAAAACCAGATATTTTTATAGATAACCACGTTAGTAATGGCGCAGATTACCAATACACCTTAACACACTTATTTACACAACATAATAAATTAGGTGGTGATTTAGGCAATTATCTTCATACAGAGATGATGCCTACTTTAGAAAATTCTTTAGAAGAAATTAATTGGCCTATAACACCTTATGTTAATGTTTTTAATAGTGTACCTGAAAAAGGTTTTTCTCAATTTATGGATTATCCAAGGTATTCTACTGGCTACACTACCCTATGGAACACATTAGGTTTAATGGTAGAAACACATATGCTTAAACCGTACAAAAAACGAGTTATGGGCACATATTATCTTATGCAAAAAATGATAGATATCTCTGAAAAAGATGGCAAAAAAATTAAAGAATTAAGAGCTAATGCATTTGCTGCAGATCAAGAAAAAATCACCTACCCAGTAAAATTTAAAATAGATACCACAAAGACTTCTACGTTAAATTTTAAGGGCTATGAGGCAGACTATATAGAGAGCGAAGTAACAGGCTTAACCAGATTAAAATATGACAGATCTAAGCCCTTTACAAAAGAAGTTACCTATAGCAATTATATGGCTCCTACAAATTTTGTAACAGTACCAGAGGCTTACATAATACCCAAGGGATGGAAAAAAGTAATTCCACATCTTGATGCAAATAAAATAGAGTATACTCAACTAGAGAAAGATACTATAATTACGGTACAGACATACAGAATAGAAGATTATGACACTCGCAAATCTGCATATGAAGGTCATTACCCACATAGCAACACAACTGTTACCACCAACAACCAAAGTGTGCAGTTTTATAAGGGTGATTACTACGTACCTACCAACCAAAGAGGTATACGTTACCTGTTAGAAACCCTAGAGCCAGAGGCTGTAGATTCTTTTTTTAATTGGAACTTTTTTGACACAATTTTACAACAGAAAGAAGGTTTTTCTCCTTATGTTTTTGAAGACGTAGCTGCCAAACTATTAAAAAACAACCCTAAATTAAAAGCAGAGTTTGACACCATAAAGTCTACAGATGAAAACTTTGCTAAAAATTGGTACGCACAGCTAAATTGGTTGCACAAAAAATCTGAACACTATGAAAAAGCACATATGCAATATCCTATATATAAATTAATGAAGAACAATTAAAATTATTCTTCAAACAAAATTTTAATATTAGCATAAGAATTTTCTAGGGCCTTAGCAATTTTGCTTGGGCCTTTCCATTTCACTTTTTCTATACCCTCTTCAATTTGGCCAGTAAGCTCTCCTTTGTAAGATGTTTTCATTGCAAACCAATGCACCTCTTTTAGTTTATACTTGCCATTTCTTTTAAAAATATGGTATGTAATTTTTAACAGGTTTTCAATTTTCAATCCTTGTACACCTGTTTCTTCTTCAACCTCTCTAATGGCACATTGCTCTATAGTTTCGCCTTTATCTAGCTTTCCTTTAGGCAAATCCCATTTATCATTTCTATAAATAAAAAGTACTTTACCCTCTTTATTTGTTACTACACCACCACCAGCTACTACAATAGGTATTTTTTTAGAGAATTTTTTTAAAATCTCCTCTTTATTAGGATGATATATGTAAGCCTTTGGCAATTTATTCTTTGACAAGGCTTTAATTGCCTCATTAATTGCCTCCTCATTTAATAAAAAATATTTATTATCTGCTATGTCTGACAGTTTATTTGTCAAAATCAAGGGCAATTCATTCACAAAAACTTTATACATTTGCGCTATGGTTTTAAATAAAGACACTGCAAAAAAAACAGCCGAACTTTTATTGCAAATTAATGCAATTAAGTTGAAACCAGAAAATCCTTTTACATGGGCTTCTGGATGGCAATCTCCAATTTATTGTGATAATAGAATAATTCTATCTTATCCTATAATTCGTAACTATATACGAGAAGAAATGGCTAAGCAAGTAGAAGAACTATACGGCAAACCAGATGTTATTGCTGGTGTAGCTACTGGTGCCATTGGTATTGGTATGCTTGTTGCTGAGTATTTAGGACTTCCGTTTGTATACGTTAGGCCAGAACCAAAATCTCATGGAAGACAAAACCAAATTGAAGGTCAATTATCTCCTAACCAAAACGTTGTAGTTATAGAGGATTTAATTAGCACAGGAAAAAGTAGCTTAAATGCGGTTAAAGCTTTAAAAGAAGCCGGTGCAAATGTTAAAGGTATGGTAGCTATTTTTACCTACGGATTTAACGTTGCCGATGAAAACTTTAAAACTGAAGACATTGAATTGCATACACTTAGTGACTACCCTAACTTAATACAACAGGCATCAGACACTAATTACATAAAAGAAGAACAATTAAACACGCTACTGCAATGGAAAAGCAATCCGGCAGTTTGGAAACCATAACAATATGCATATAGAAGCACCAAAAAAAACAGTAAACAAAAGTGATAAAGAAGTTTTTGATTTTTTAATTGACATTAAAAACTTTGAAAAATTAATGCCAGAAAACATTAGTAAGTTTGAGGTATTAAGCGAAGATAAATTTCTTTTTGCACTTAAAGGAATGCCAGAAATAGTTTTAAAATTAAAAGAGCAACACCCTAACAATAAAATAATATTAGGAGCAGCTAGTGATAAACTTCCGTTTACATTAACTGCAGACATTAATAGCATTGCCGCAACAGAAACAGAAGTTACTCTTAGTTTTGAAGGCGAATTTAACGCTATGATGGCTATGATGATAAAAGGCCCTATTACAAAATTTATAGACACCTTATCAAGCAACTTAAGTGTTATTTAATATAGCAATTGTATTTCTTTTAAGTTATACTCTTTAAAAATATTATCCTCTAGTAGAACTATTAATTTTCCGCTAGAGGATACTCCTTTTATAAAGCCCATAAACACTTCTCCCTCTTTACTTTTAAAGGTAGATGGTTTATGTATTCTAAACATAATTTCCTGATATAAAGCTCTTAAAACATCCGGACTATTTAAATAATTTGACGTAAGATACTTTTTTAACTTTACTATAATTACCTGCAAAACTTCATCTAAATTAAAAGTTACTCCTTTAAGTAATTTTAAAGATGATACATTAGGCAAATTATTAAATGTAAGCTGGTTTACATTTAGACCTATACCAATAATAGAAGATTGTATTTTACTGCCAATCAGTATATTTTCAATTAAAATTCCACATATTTTAGAATTAGCTGACAGAATGTCGTTTGGCCACTTAACAGCTAAATTTGGTATATTAAGTTCTTTTAAGGCTTCATACACTGCCAAAGACACACACATATTTAACAAAAACTGATCTGCAACCTCTAAAGTCTCACCTTTTTTTAAAACGCTAAAAGTCAGGTTTTTACCAGGTTCAGAAAGCCATTGCGTGCCCATTTGCCCACGTCCTTGTTCTTGCTTTTCTGCTATAACCACTGTAAAATCTTCTACTGAAGTAGACATAATTAACTCTTTTAAATACTGATTTGTAGAGCTGGTGGCATTAAGTTTGATTATCTGCATATGTAGATTATAATAATATTCTGCAATCTTATGTTAAAAACAATAGTTAAAAAAACAAAAAAACAATAACTTTGTATAATCTAAAATTTTTGAATGCAAAAAAAGACAGCTAGTGCAGACGAACTTATAACTTTAATTTTACAAGGAATTGAAGAAGTAAAAGGGCACGATATAAATTTACTAGACCTTAGAGAAATAGAAAATACGGTATGCGACTACTTTGTAGTTTGTAACGGTACCTCTAACACGCACGTTAATGCAATAGTAAGCTCAATACAAAAAACCGTTAGTAAAGCTATACAGGATAAACCTTGGCACGTAGAAGGCTCAGACAATTCTGAATGGGTTTTATTAGACTACGTTAATGTTGTGGTACACGTTTTCCAAAAGCAAACAAGAGACTTTTATGACATAGAAGGACTTTGGGGAGACGCAAAAGTTACCGCTATAGAAAGTAGTTATAACCAGTAAATAAATAGAATGGCAAAAGACAATAATACAAAACCTAACAAACCTAAATTTAACTCATGGTGGATTTATGGTATTTTAGTAGCATTAATTATAGGATTTCAGTTTTTAAGCAGTGATGGCTTATCTTCTACCAGAAAAAAAACTACATCAGATTTATTAGAATATATTAAAAATGGTGACGTTAAAAAAGTTATGATTATATCTAATGCAGGCTATGCAAAGGTATACTTAACTGAAGAAGCGCTAGAAAAAGATTCTCACAAACCTGTTTCTAAACCTAGTTTTTCTTTAAATCCTACAGAATCTCCTAGCTATGTTGTAAACTATGCTTCTTTAGAAATTTTTGAAAAAGAAATTAAAGACGCTAAAGCATTAAATAATGTTGATACAATTATAGATAGCGAAAAAGAATCTAATACGTTTGAAAACTTATTATTTACACTATTACCATTTGTACTAATCATAGGTATATGGATATTTATGATGCGTAGAATGTCTGGTGGTAGCGGTGGTGGTGCCGGAGGCCAAATATTTAACATTGGTAAATCTAAAGCTAAATTATTTGATGAAAAAACAGATACGCGTACTTCTTTTAAAGATGTTGCAGGTTTAGAAGGTGCTAAAGAAGAAGTTGAAGAAATTGTAGAATTCTTAAAAAACCCTGAAAAATACACCTCTTTAGGTGGTAAAATACCAAAAGGAGCTTTATTAGTAGGCCCTCCTGGTACTGGTAAAACATTATTAGCTAAAGCTGTTGCTGGTGAAGCTAAAGTACCTTTCTTTTCACTATCTGGTTCAGATTTTGTAGAGATGTTTGTAGGTGTAGGTGCATCTAGGGTGCGTGATTTATTTAAGCAAGCCAAAGACAAATCTCCTGCAATTATTTTTATTGATGAAATTGATGCTATTGGTAGAGCTCGTGGTAAAAACAACGTTACAGGTTCTAATGATGAAAGAGAAAACACATTAAACCAGTTATTAACAGAAATGGATGGTTTTGGCACCAATACAAATGTTATTGTATTAGCTGCAACAAACCGCGCAGATGTGTTAGACAAGGCATTAATGAGAGCTGGTCGTTTTGACAGACAAATTTATGTAGACTTACCAGATATTAGAGAACGTAAAGAAATTTTTGAAGTACACGTTAAGCCTATTAAAACAGCTGAAACTTTAGATTTAGATTTCTTAGCTAAACAAACACCTGGTTTTTCTGGAGCAGACATTGCTAACGTATGTAATGAAGCTGCATTAATTGCTGCACGTAAAGAGAAAAAAGCTGTAAACAAGCAAGACTTTTTAGACGCAGTAGACCGTATAGTTGGTGGCTTAGAAAAGAAAAACAAAATAATAACTCCTGGGGAAAAGAAAACTATTGCTTACCATGAAGCAGGGCACGCAACCGTAAGTTGGATGCTAGAACATGCTGCACCGTTAGTAAAAGTTACCATTGTACCAAGAGGACAATCTTTAGGAGCCGCATGGTATTTACCAGAAGAGCGCTTAATTGTACGTTCTGAGCAAATGCTAGACGAAATGTGTGCTACTCTTGGTGGACGTGCTGCTGAAAAAGTTATTTTTAATAAAATATCTACAGGTGCTTTAAGTGACTTAGAAAAAGTGACTAAACAAGCAAGAGGTATGGTTACTGTTTATGGTTTAAACGATAAAATTGGTAACTTAACATATTACGATTCTTCTGGGCAAGACTCTTATGGATTCTCTAAACCTTATAGCGAAGAAACGGCTCGTATTATTGATGAAGAAATTTCAAAATTAATAGAAGAGCAATACCTAAGAGCTATAGATCTTTTAGACAAAAACAAAGACAAGCTTACAGAGTTAGCAGAGCGTTTGTTAGAAAAAGAAGTTATTTTTAAAGATGATTTAGAAAAGATTTTTGGAAAAAGACCTTTTGCTAAAGATGTTAATGAAAATGCTGAAGAAGAAGCAAAAAAAGACGCTACTACCAATTCTTCTGAGGAAGAATAGTACGTACACACCATAAATTTTAATATTTTTAATGAGCATATTTGGTAAACTTTTTGGCGCTAGTAAAAAAAAGAGTTCGGATGCACCCGCTGAAAATCGTGGTGTGCATATGCCAGAACTGGATTTGCCTATAGACGAAAAGTTTACCATTTACTTTAAAAAAAATGGTGGAAAATTTATTTATTGTGATTCTGATGATGAAGTATCATCTGCTTTACAAAACATTGTAGAGGAAAACGGATGGCAAAACAACTCTTTCTTTTCTTTAGATGACAGGTTAGAGAAAAAATTTGCTAATGAACATATTTCGTTTTCAAAATCTACCAAAAAAAGTACCGTATTTTTTACAACTTGTGAGCACTTAATAGCTCAAAATGGTTCTATTCTAATTTCTTCTAATCAATTAAAAGAAAGAAAAATGAATGAACTACCAGACAATTTTATTGTATATGCAACTACTAGCCAACTTACGGCTAGCTTAGGAGATGGATTAAAAAGTATAAAAAAGAAATACCAAGGCAGAATTCCTGCAAATATCACCACTATAAAACATTTTCAGTCTAATATAAAAGAAGAAGATGATTTTTTGTCTTACGGAAGTACAGCTAAAAACTTATATCTTATCTTAATGGAAGATTTATAAGTATGAAAGAAATTTACAAAAGAGCAATAACAGGCATTATATACGTAGTGCTTTTATTATCAGCTGTATTCTTAAATTCAGATGCATTCGACTTTTTATTTATGGCATTTGGTTTGGCTTGTTTATTTGAGTATAAGCGCATAGTTAAATTAAAAGGATACTACGTTTTTGTTGCCTACCTAGCACTTTGGTGGGCATACATATATTTAATACAAAAAGAATGGATAATTAACATATTACTTGTAGCAACTTTAGTTACAGACATTCTATTACTATACTTTTTACTTTCTAAAAAAGAGAAAGTGTTTACTCCTATTGAAAAATTTCTTTGCGGATTATTATTTTTAGGTGGTGGCTGTATTTTTTTAACAATGATACCTTATAGAGGTGGTGGTTTTGAAAAAATATTGATTATGGGTATTTTTATATTAATCTGGGTAAATGACAGTTTTGCTTACTTAGTTGGCCGTAAATTAGGCCGTACAAAGCTTTTTCCATCGGTTTCCCCTAAAAAAACTATTGAAGGTGCAGCTGGCGGTTTAGTATTTGCCTTAATTGCTGCGTATATTATTTCTATCTTTGAAAATAATTTAAGTATACTACAATGGCTTATATTAGCAACCGTAATAGTTGTAACTGGCAATTTAGGAGACTTAATAGAATCTAAATTTAAAAGAAAAGCTAAGGTAAAAGATAGCGGAGCAATATTACCAGGACACGGAGGAATTTGGGACCGTTTAGACAGTTTAGTCTTTGCTGCTCCATTTGCATTTTTAACATTAATTATATTTTCACATGTTTCATAAAGAGGGACAAAAAATTATCATCATTACCTTTATTTTAGTAGTTGCAGCAATTGTATCTGCAGAGTATTTTGTTACACTAAACTGGTTAAAAATAGGACTACAAGTTGTTGCCCTTGTTTTTTTAATATTGATACTACAGTTCTTTAGAAACCCTAAAAGAAAAGTAAAAAGAACTTTTGATGATATTTTAGCTCCTGTAGATGGTAAAGTTGTAGTTATTGAAGAAGTAGAAGAGCCAGAATATTTTAAAGGTAAGCGTAAGCAAATATCTATATTTATGTCTCCTGTTAACGTACATGTTACAAGGTACGCTGCATCTGGTTCTATTAAATATTCTAAATACCACCCTGGAAAATATTTAGTTGCGTGGCACCCAAAAGCAAGTACAGAAAATGAACGTACTACTGTTGTAATAAACACGCCTAAATTTGGAGATATTTTATACAGACAAATTGCTGGTGCTTTAGCTAAAAGAATTGTAAACTATGCTAAAGTTGGTGACAGTGTACACCAAGGTGAAGATGCTGGTTTTATAAAATTTGGATCTAGAGTAGATATTTTTTTACCATTAGATACTGTGGTTACTGTTAAATTAAACCAAAAAGTTATTGGTGCTAAAACTTGTATTGCTACATTACCAAGCCAAAATGACTAATGACAAATTACATAAAGAGTTTTTAGAGTCTGTAGAGCACGTTAATAACTATACAGAACCATTACCTGCAGATTTACTTTTAAAACTGTATGCATATTACCGTATAGCACACAAAAACTTTGATAACCCAGGTAGTAGAACCCCTTTAATTAATGCTTTTAAAGCTAATGCTTTAATACAAGCAAAAAACTTAACGCCTAAACAGGCTATGAAAAATTATATAAAGTTGGTGAACAAAGAAATTAAGGATAAAGCTTAATTAAGCTACAATTTCATTATTAAAAAACTCTTTTTCTAACAACGTAAAATATACTGCTGCCGTTATTGTTATTAAAAAATAGCTTAACATTACACTTGTTGCTCCTGCAAAATATGTTTGCATTCCAAACCAACCATTTTGAATTATTAAATAGGCTACTCCTAACATACTCCTTACTACCTCTATAGTTAATGCATATTTTTTTCTATCCATTAAGGTGGTATAACCATATACACCAACAAAAATAAATGCTCCGTAAAGCAAAGCTGCACCAAACCCTATGTTTTCAAAATTGTAAAACAAAAAAAGCATAAGTCCTAATGTAGCAAACATCTGAAAAAGAATATATCCTTTAAATAATTTAGAAGCTTCTGTAGTATAACGCTTAAAAGCATACACATCTTCAATAATTGCTATTGGATATTTTTCTTTCACATCTGCCGGCCTCCACCCTGTTGGCATAAACCAAATTTTAATTTTATCCCATATATTTTTCGTATACCAAGCATCCTTTACTAATCTCCAAAAGTGCTGAAAATTTATGTGAACAGGATTCCATGTTGCTGCAGGTTTCAAAACTCCGTATTGCGGTGGAACATCATCTAACTCTTCTTGAAAAGTACCAAACAAACGATCCCAGAAACTAAAAATCTGACCTAAATTTTTATCTATATATTCCGGATTAATTGCATGGTGTACTCTATGCTGAGATGGCGTAACAATTACATACTCTAACCAACCCAACTTACCTATATGCCTTGTATGATACCAAAATTGAGCAAACAAATGCAACGGTGCTAAAACAGCAATTACTTGTTCTGGAACTCCCAAAAGAGCTGCAGGAAGCAATAATAAAGGTACATATCCAATTAAATTAGAAATTGATTGTCGCAATGCACAAGACAAATTAAACTCTTCACTACTATGATGAATTACGTGTTGATTCCAAAAAATATTGATTTTATGACTCAATCTATGATTCCAGTAACCAGCAAAATCTATAAATATAAAACCAAGTACCCAAACCTCCCATGAATTACCGATATTAACCAATGCCAAATTACGTTCTAAATACGGATAAGAAACAATTAACAAACCTATACCCAAAGAATCTTTTATAATATTAGTAAAACCAGAGCTTATACTAGATACGGTATCTAAAACCGTATACATTTGTTTTTTAACAAAATATCCGTAGCCTATTTCTAAGGCCATTAAAATCATAAAAAACGGAATAGCGTATAAAAGAGCAGTGGTATAGCTAATCATAAATGTATGGTTTACTCAAATATACTAAAAAAAAACAAACGTCTTACATTGCTGTTTTTAACAAAAAAAAGCTACTCTGTACAGAGTAGCTTTTGCATATTTATCAACCATAAAGGCTTACTGCAAACCTTTTAAGCTTTTTTCTAAAGTTTCAATTTTTGCTTCAGCATCTGCTTGTTTTTTGCGCTCTATTTCAATAACCTTTTCTGGTGCATTGTTTACAAAACGCTCATTACTTAGTTTCTTTTGTACAGAAATTAAAAAGCCTTTAGTGTATTTTAACTCTTCTTCAATCTTTTTTATTTCTGCTTCAATATCTATTGCGCCAACCATTGGTATAAAATACTCATTAGATTTTACTCTAAAAGATAGTGCCCCATCTACAGCTGCATCTGTATAAGAAATTGAAGAAACATTAGTAAGCTTAGCAATAACAACATCCCACTCTTTAGATACATTTTCTGCATTTAACACAGATAACTCTAAAGCTTCTTTCATTGGTATGTTTTTCTCCTTTCTTATGGTTCTTACTCCAGACACAACTTCGGCTGCAAAATCAAAATTCGCAATTACAGCTTCATCTACCTTTTGTTGCTCTGGCCATTGTGCCACAACTAATGCTTGCTCTGGTTTACGATCCTCTATATGTTGCCAAACTTCTTCAGTTAAAAATGGCATAAACGGATGCAATAATTTTAAGTTTTGTTCAAAAACTGTAATTAAAGCATTATACGTAGTTCTATCTATTGGTTGCTGGTAGGCTGGTTTTACAATTTCTAACAACCAAGAGCTATAATCATCCCAAACCAATTTATAAATTGCCATTAATGCATCTGAAATACGGTATTTACTAAAATGGTCTTCAATTTCTAACAATGTTTTATTAAACTTAGCATTATACCACTCTAGTCCAATTTTAGATGCTTCAGGTTGTGCTATATCTGCTACCTCCCACCCTTTTATTAATCTAAATCCGTTCCATATTTTATTCGCAAAGTTTTTACCTTGTTGGCAAAGGGCTTCATCAAACATTAAATCGTTACCAGCAGCAGAACTCAACAAAAGTCCTACTCTAACCCCATCTGCACCGTACTCTTCAATTAACTTGAGAGCATCAGGAGAATTTCCTAATGATTTAGACATTTTACGTCTTTGTTTATCTCTAACCAAGCCAGTTAAGTAAACGTTTTCAAAAGGTTTTTGATCTTTATATTCATACCCAGCAACTATCATACGTGCAACCCAGAAGAATAAAATATCCGGACCAGTAACTAAGTCGTTTGTTGGGTAGTAGTATTTAATTTCTTCGTTTTCTGGTTCTAAAACACCATTAAAAACACTCATTGGCCACAACCAAGAAGAAAACCACGTATCTAATGCATCTTCATCCTGACGTAGATCTTTTGCCGTTAATGCCGTGTTACCAGATTTTTCTTGAGCTAATTTTAGCGCATCTTCTTTATTTTCTGCTACAACAAAATCATCTTTACCGTCTCCAAAATAGTAAGCTGGTATTTGCTGTCCCCACCATAACTGTCGAGAAATATTCCAATCTCTAATATTTTCCATCCAGTGACGGTATGTATTCTCAAACTTTTTAGGAAACAATTTAACCTCAGCATTATCTCCAAGTACAGCCTCTATAGCTGGCTTAGCCAACTCTTCCATCTTTAAAAACCACTGATCTGACAATCTTGGTTCTATAACAGCCTTTGTACGTTCTGATGTACCAACTTTATTTAAATGCTGTTCTGTTTTAATTAAAAAGCCTTTTTCTTCTAACTCTTTAGATATTTCTTTACGAACAACAAACCTATCTTTACCTTCATAATGCAAACCAAAGCTATTTAAAGTAGCATCTGCATTAAAAATATCTACCACTTCTAAATTATGCTTATCACCTAAATTTTTATCATTTACATCATGAGCAGGCGTAACTTTTAAACAACCAGTACCAAACTCTAGATCTACATACTCATCTTCTATAATAGGTATAACTCTATTTACTATTGGTACAATTGCTTTTTTACCTTTTAAATGAGTAAAACGTTCATCATTAGGGTTTATACAAATTGCTGTATCTCCAAAAATAGTTTCTGGACGTGTAGTTGCAATAGTTAAAGTATCATCAGATCCCTCAATTTTATAATTGATATAATAAAGGTTCCCTTGTTTTTCTTCATGAATAACCTCTTCATCAGACAAGGTAGTTTGTGCCTCAGGATCCCAGTTAACCATACGGTAACCACGGTATATTTTTCCTTTGTTGTATAAATCAACAAAAACTTTTATTACAGATGCAGACATATGGTCATCCATAGTAAAAGACGTACGGTCCCAGTCACAAGAACATCCTAATTTTTTAAGTTGATCTAAAATAACGCCTCCATACTCATCTGTCCAATCCCAAGCATGCTTTAAAAACTCCTCCCTTGTTAAGTCGGCCTTATTAATTCCCTTTTCTTTTAATTTAGCTACAACTTTTGCTTCTGTTGCTATAGATGCATGATCTGTACCAGGAACCCAGCATGCGTTTTTACCTTGTAAACGAGCTCTACGTATTAAAACATCTTGTATTGTGTTATTTAACATATGCCCCATATGTAACACACCTGTAACATTTGGCGGTGGTATTACAATGGTATATGGCTCTCTGTCATCTGGAGTAGAATGAAAATATTTATGTTTTAACCAATAGTCATACCACTGGTTTTCAGATTTTTGAGAATCGTATTTTGATGCAAGTTCCATTCTTTGGTATAGTTTTTGTTTTACTCTTAGCGTGAGTATTTAATTTTAACAATAAAGCCTGCAAATTTAAAGAAAAATTAAGGATTTTTACTGTGTTTAAATACGAAACAAAAATAAGTAACGTTATCACATAACAAAAGAATTTTTAAAGGTTAAATAGTAAATAGTATATTTGATCTTAATTTAAACCCAAAATGATGAAAAAGATAGTATTAGTATTATTTGTTGGCCTACTAGCATTTAACCTAAGTGCACAAGACAAAAAGGCTAAAATTGAATTTAAAACTGAAACTGTAGACTACGGAAAAGTTGAACGTGGTGGTAACGGTGTTAGAGTTTTTGAATTTACAAATACTGGAGATGCTCCTTTAATTATTAGCAAGGTAAACTCTAGCTGTGGATGTACTATTCCTAAAAAACCAAAAGAGCCTATTATGCCTGGTAAAACTGGTGTAATTGAAGTAAAATACGACACTAAAAGACCTGCAGGGCCTATTAGAAAAGCAATTACTGTTATTTCTAATGCAGAAACGCCAACTAAGGTTTTAAAAATAAAAGGTGAACTTGTAGAAGCTAAATCGGTAGCACAATAATTACAACACACCACAATAAACAAAAGGCACTCTATTTTTAGAGTGCCTTTTTTATTTAAATAAATTTTTAATACGCAAGTTAAAAAGTAGCCTTTCTCCTCTACGCTCTACTAGCACCACTACTTTTTTACCTGGCAAATCATCTACCATATGCGTTAACTCTTGTAGCTTATATTTGTGTGCTTCTTTTTTATTTACTTCTAATATAACATCTCCTATTTTTAAGCCAGCATCTTTAGCAGGACTCCCTTCTCTAAGGTTTGACACAACTATTTGCGGCACTAAGCTTATTACAACTTCATTATCATAACTAACAGTTACATTAGAAGCAAAACTATTATTACTTACATTACCAAGACCTTTTTTTGCATTTACCCTACTTTGTTTAATATAGCGCAAACCACCATGTTGTAAAGCCATACCACTAGTTCTAAACCAAAATGGCTTTTTGTAGTTAGAATTTTTTTTGAAAGAAACTTGTTTATTAGGATAGTCAAAAACCCAATTAAATCGTTTTAAGACTTCTCCTCCAACACTACCATTACGTTCTCCTTTTTTAGTTAAGTATTTTACAGAAATACTATCTGGAAAAGCTGTTTTTGTATCCTTAATAACATAACTTCCTAACTTAAACTGATCTATTTTGGTCCTTTTACCATATATATCTCCACTTAACCCTTTCCCTAAAAAATCTTCAAAATATTTATGCTGTATAGAAATACCTTTTATTTTATTCTCAAAAAGCCAAACAGCATCACTACTACCTGTATCTATAAGTAATTTAACAGGCACAGTATTTTTTTTAACTAGTGCTTTAGCCTCTATGTAAGCCTTTTTACGCTCTAAACTTAGTGGTAAGTATTCTATTTTTTTATTTTTAGATTGTTTATAGTTTTTAGGGTTATGCACCTTAATAAAGGTATTTGTATAGTTAATTTCTACAATATGATTTTTAAAAAAGTCATACCCCAAAATTCCGTGTACAGGCATTCCTAATTTAGGAGAAAAGTTTAAGTCTTTATCTAAAACTATATATACCAATTGATTGGCATTCTTAAAAGAGTTTAGTTCTAATAAGTTTCCTGTAGATTTTAACGCTTTTATTGGCTCACCACCACCTAATCCTCTTATTGTAATTTCTGATACATTTTTAATATCTACAGAATCTTGATCAGCAAAATTAAACAGAATAGGCTTACTTACCCCAGTATCTAATATAAAGGTAAACTGAGCTCCATTAATTTTGGCTGGTAAAACAATAAGGTTATTTACTAGTTTAAACTTAATTTTCTCATACTTTTTACCTTCTGGCAACTCAAAAGTTTGAGCTCCAGAAACTATTGAAAAAAGCATACAAAAAATTAAAGCTTTTAGTTTCATTGATACTGATTTTCAGCATATACCCATATAAAATACAAAAAAAAATGTTAACCTACTTAATTTATGGTCTTAAATAGATAAAAATTAAGCATTATGGTGTTGTTTTCTATGCTTGTATTTCTCATTTTTGCCTAAAATATTTTTTTATGCCATCAATTTCAACAAAAGGGCTAGCAATGCCAGAATCACCAATTCGTAAATTGGTACCTTATGCAGAAAACGCTAAGAAAAAAGGAATAAATGTTATTCACTTAAATATTGGTCAGCCAGATATTAAAACTCCCCAAGTAGCTTTAGATGCAGTAAAAAATAATACATTAGATGTTATTGCCTATAGCAGAACAGAGGGGTCTGAAACATATAGAGAAAAAATAGCTGCGTATTATAAAAAGCAACATATTAATGTTACCGCACAAGAAATTATTGTAACAACTGGAGGCTCTGAAGCTTTAGCCTTTGTAATGGGTAGCATTGCTGATGCTGATGATGAAATTATTATACCAGAACCTTTTTATGCAAACTATAACGGTTTTGCAACTGCAGCTGGTGTACATGTTGTTCCTGTAGTGTCTAAAATAGAAAATAACTTTGCATTACCACCTATAGAAGAATTTGAAAAATTAATAACTTCTAAAACTAAAGCAATTTTAATTTGTAACCCAGGCAATCCAACTGGTTATCTATACAGTAAAGAAGAAATAAAAAAACTAGCTGCAATTGTAAAAAAACACAATTTGTTTTTAATTGCAGATGAAGTATACAGAGAGTTTACATATGACGGTAAAGAGCACTACTCTATTTTACAGGAAGAAGGTTTAGAGGAAAATGCAATAATTGTAGATTCTGTTTCTAAAAGATATAGTATGTGTGGTGCTCGTATTGGGTGCCTTGTTTCTAAAAACAAAGAACTTGTAAAAACAGCTCTTAAATTTGCACAAGCAAGACTATCTCCGCCAACATATGCACAAATTGCTAGTGAAGCTGCTTTAGAAACACCTAATAGTTATTTTACAAATGTTATTGAAGAATATGTAGAACGCAGAAACATATTAATAACAGAATTAGAAAAAGTAAAAGGCGTACGTGTTGCTAAACCACAAGGAGCTTTTTATTGCATAGCAGAATTACCTATTAAAGACGCAGATAAATTTGCTCAGTGGCTTTTAGAAGATTTTAATATTAATAATGAAACTGTTATGGTTGCACCTGCTGCTGGCTTTTACGCTACAAAAGGTTTAGGCAAAAACCAAATAAGAATAGCATACGTTTTAGATAAAGAAAGCTTAAAAAGAGCCGTAAACATCTTAAAAGAAGCTTTAGCTGTATACCAAGATTAATGGTTATTAAAGAAAACATATCATTAAAGGAATACAATACATTTGGTATAGACGCTAAAGCATCATACTTCTGCGAGGTAACTTCCGTAGAAGAGTTAAAAGAAGCTGTAGCATTACCAAATTACCCAAACAAATTTATTATTAGTGGTGGTAGCAATATGCTTATTACCACTAATATTAATGCTTTGGTTATACACATTGCTATTAAAGGCATAAGCATTAGTAAAGAAGATAGTGCCAATGTATGGCTAAATGTTATGGCTGGTGAAAATTGGCATAATCTTGTACTTTGGTCTTTAGACCATAATTATGGCGGACTAGAAAATATGTCTCTAATACCAGGTAACACAGGTACTGCTCCTATACAAAACATTGGTGCATATGGCGTAGAACTTAAAGACTCCTTTGTAAGCTGTAATGCATTACATATAAAAAGCGGAGAAATACACAGCTTTACCAAAGAAGAATGTAAATTTGGCTACCGAGATTCTTTCTTTAAAAATGAAGGAAAAGGCAAATACATTATTACATCTGTAGTTTTAAAACTAACCAAAAAAGACCATAATTTAAAGGTATCTTATGGTGCAATAAAAACAGAACTACAAAAAAACAATATTACAAAACCTACTATTAAAGATGTTTCTGATGCTGTTATAGCTATTAGAAAAAGTAAACTGCCAAATCCGGTTGAAATTGGAAATAGCGGCAGCTTTTTTAAGAACCCAATAGTAGACAAATTAATTTTTGATAACTTTAGCCAAAATAACCCTGATGCTCCGTTTTACGCCCTGCCAGACAATACGTACAAAATACCAGCTGGCTGGCTTATAGAACAATGCGGATTTAAAGGAAAAAGATATGGAGATGCTGGCGTACACAAAAACCAAGCGCTAGTTTTAGTTAACTATGGTAATGCTACAGGAAATGAAATTCTTGAGCTATCAAAAAAAATACAGAATTCTGTTTTAGAGAAGTTTAACATTCAGATAGAAGCAGAAGTTAATATCATAAAATAACCCCTGAAACCAAAATGGAACAGGGGTTATACCAAACCAAACTAACCAAAAATAAGTGGCAGTAACCAGCTGCCTACTTAAGTTGTAAATATTTTAATTATCGCAATCATTTTTGTAATCTTGCGTTTAACTATATACGTTAGTAAATGTATATTTGGATGCCGCAGTGTAAAAAAAATTTACAGAAATAGCGTAACACAACTAGAATGAGTACACTACTTGAAAAACATATTGTAGAATTACTACAAGATAGAGATGAAAAAGCAATATCTTTATTGTACGACCATTATGGTGATACTTTATTTGGTGTGGCTAACAAAGTTGTTAGAGATGAAGACTTAGCACAGGACGTACTACAAGAAAGTTTTGTGAAAATTTGGAAAAAAGCAGACTCTTATGACTCCTCTAAGGCTAAACTATTTACGTGGTTATTTAGAATTACCCGTAATACAGCTATAGACAAACTTAGAAGTGTAAACACAAAATCAGATAAGGAAATCCAAATAGACGTTTCAGACGTATATAATTTAGGTACAGAAAGCACTAGACCAGAACTTATGGATGTTAAAGATAACTTACACAAGTTAGAGTCTAAATATAAAATTGTCCTTGAAGCCTTATTTTTTGAAGGGATGACCCAACAAGAGGCTAGCGAAGAATTAAATATTCCTTTAGGAACTATAAAGTCTAGATTAAAAATTGGACTAAGAGAATTAAAGAAAATATACGGTTCTACCGCATTAACAATACTTATATCATTTTTGTTATGACAGATAAAATAAAAAAATTCTTAGAATCAGATCTTCTAGAAAAGTATCTTTTAGATACTACAACTACAGAAGAAACGCTTAGGGTAGAGCGCTACATAGCTATGTACCCAGAGGTAAGCAAAACGTACAACGAGTTGCAAGAAAATTTAGAAATTTTTGCAAAACTACATGCAATTGATGCTCCAGATGGTTTAAAAAACAAAATTCTTGAAAGAGTAAAAGCAGAGAAAAAATCGCACAGTAAATTTTACAGGTACATTGCTATTGCTTGTTCATTAGCTTTTGTTTTTGCAGCTGCTTCTTTCTTCTTCTGGAACCAAAACAAATCGTTACAAGAAGAAAACACTATTGTTAACAATAAAATGAAGACTATTGAAAACAATATGAAACAACAATTAGAGGATGTTAGAAACCAATTTATTGTACTTAACAACCCTAAAACAAAAAGGTACAATGTAAAAGGCAACACAAAAGCTAAAGAATTAAAAGCTGTTGCTTACATTAACCCTGTTAAAAAATTATCATACATAAATGTAAAAAACATACCTAATTTACCAGAAGACCAATGTTTACAAATGTGGGCAGAAGTAGATGGTAAAATGATTAATATTGGTATAATTAAAGACATTACAGATAAAGACAAATTACTAGCATTACCTTACGGAGAAAATGCTATGGGTTATATTACAATAGAACCTAAAGGTGGTAACAAAACACCAACAGTAGAAAATATTGTAGCTAATATATCATACGCAAACTAACGTTAAAGTGTATACATATAAAAGCTATAATTAGTATCTTTGCTTAAAATTTAATTATGAAACTAGTTTTATTAACCATAGGCCTTCTTAGTCTTGGTTTTGCAGGAATTGCAATTAAAATTTGGGCAAAGAAAGATGGCAAATTTGCAGGGACGTGTGCTAGCCAAAGTCCTTTTTTAAATAAAGACGGACAAGCTTGCGGTATGTGCGGCAAACTACCTGCGGAGCAAGATTGCAAAATGGAGGCATCAACAGAAATACAATAGGCAAATGAAAATTTGCCTTTTTTTATGAAATTATCTGAAGAAGAACTTAACGCCAACTTAACCAAAGCTAAAGCAGGTAACCAAATTGCTTTTAGCAACCTTTTAGACGCCTTTTGGAATGATGTTTACGGCTTTTTACTTGTAAGAACCGAAAACGAAAACGACGCAGAAGACCTAACAATACAAACTTTCTCTAAAGCTTTTGATAAAATAAACACCTATGATGGTAACTACAAGTTTAAAACTTGGTTAATTACTATTGGTAAAAATTTACACGTAGATTTATTTAGAAAAAGAAAGCGTAGCGTACTTGAAAATATGAATTATGGCAATGATGATGTTATAAAAGTATTAGATGATGCACCTACCATAGAAGACCAATTAATAATAGAACAAAATTTAGCCAATCTTTTACAAGACATAAAAAAGCTAAAACCTGCTTACCAAAGAATTATAAACTTGCGTTACTTTAATGAATTAAGCTATGCAGATATTGCAACCGAGCTTAATGAACCTATAAATAGTGTAAAAGTAAAGCTACTACGCGCAAAAAAACTACTTGCTCAAATTATAACAGCAAAACCAAAATCTTGACCTCTACTCTATTATAACTAACGCTATTTTGTTTGTATATTTGTACAAAATATTTTTATGAGTATTAACACTGTAGATAACGTAAAACCGCCTAAGGGAAAACCAAAATGGTTACGAGTAAAACTACCTACTGGTAAAAAGTACACACAGTTAAGAGGTTTAGTAGACAAATACAGCCTTAACACTATATGTACATCAGGTAGTTGTCCTAATATGGGAGAATGTTGGGGAGAAGGCACAGCTACATTTATGATTCTTGGTAACGTATGTACTAGATCATGCGGATTTTGCGGTGTAAAAACAGGAAGACCGGAAGATGTAGATTGGGAAGAACCAGAAAAAGTAGCACGTTCTATTAAAATAATGAGCATTAAACATGCTGTTATTACATCTGTAGACAGGGACGATTTAAAAGATATGGGATCTATTATATGGGCAGAAACTGTAAAGGCCATAAGAAGAATGAACCCAGAAACAACTTTAGAAACTCTTATTCCAGATTTTCAAGGAATAGGCACTCACCTAGACCGCATTATAGAAGTTGGTCCAGAAGTAGTTTCTCATAATATGGAAACTGTAAAAAGACTAACTAGAGAAGTGCGCATACAAGCTAAATACGAGAGAAGTTTAGATGTACTGCGTTATTTAAAAGATAACGGAGCCAGAAGAACTAAATCTGGTATTATGCTAGGCTTAGGAGAACAAGAAGAAGAGGTTATTAAGGTTATGGAAGACCTTAGAGCTGCAAATGTAGATGTTGTAACTATTGGCCAATACCTACAACCTTCTAAAAAACACCTTCCTGTAAAAGAGTTTATTTTACCTGAGCAATTTAAAAAATATGAAGAACTAGGACTAGAAATGGGCTTTAGACACGTAGAGAGTGGCGCACTGGTTCGCTCATCATACAAAGCACACAAACATATTAACTAATTTTAGCCTACATACAAGTAGCTAAAACTGCTTTTTGTTAAGCATTATTTTTTCGTATTTAAAATGAAAAAAATAAACATTGGTATTAACGGTTTCGGCAGAATTGGCCGTACCTTATTTAGGTTATTAAACCAATACCCAAACTTAAATGTTGTAGCTATTAATGATTTGGCAGATGCTAAAACATTAGCTCACTTATTAAAGTATGATAGTGTACACGGTATTTTTAATGAAAATATATCTAATACAGAAAATACTATTGTAGTAAACGGTAACACTATAAATTTAACAAATGCTAGCACGCCTAAAGATATTCCTTGGCACAATAGCAATGTAGACTTAGTTATAGAGTCTTCAGGTAAATTTAAAACTCAAAAAGAGCTAAATTATCATTTAAAAAACGGAGCCAATAAGGTTATTTTATCAGTTCCGCCAGCAGATAATGCTATAAAAATGATAGTTTACGGCATAAATCATACAGACATAACTGCAGAAGACCACATTATATCTAATGCATCATGCACAACAAATAATGCGGCTCCTATGGTAAAAGTTATTAACGACTTATGTGGTATAGAGCAAGCGTATATTACAACCATACACTCTTACACTACAGATCAAAGCCTGCATGACCAGCCTCATAGAGATTTACGTAGAGCAAGAGCTGCAGGGCAATCTATAATACCAACTACAACTGGTGCTGCCAGAGCTTTAACTAAAATATTTCCAGAGTTAGCAGAAGTTATTGGAGGTTGCGGTATTAGAGTACCGGTGCCAAATGGCTCATTAACAGATATTACCTTTAATGTAAAAAAAGAAACCTCTATACAAGAAATAAACAACGCATTTAAGTACCACGCAGACAACAACTTAAAAAAAATACTGTATTACACCGAAGATCCTATTGTTTCTATTGATGTAAACAATAGTTCTTATTCTTGTACGTTTGATTCTCAGATGACTTCTGTTATTGGTAAAATGGTAAAGGTCATTGGTTGGTATGATAATGAGTCTGGATACAGCAGTAGAATTATTGACCTCATAAATTTGTTGGTTCAAAAAAAATATATTTGAAAAAAGTAAAACATAATCTAATATTTAAAACAGTACTTACTGCAATTTTTAGTTGCTTACTGTTTTCTTGTGCAATTGCTCAAGAATCTCCAACTGCGTTTAAAGATTTAGATTATTACTTTTCTGTTGCTCGTAAAAACAAAAATCAAAACAACATAAAATCTGCATTAGAGGCCATACAAAAAGCTGCCGATTACGCAGAAAAAAAAGAAGATGAAAAAGGGTTAATAGATTGTTTTCATAAATATGCATTTTTATATTTAGAACTAAACAATGTACCCAGATCTAAGTTTTATTGGGACAGAACAAGAGTTTTATTAAAAAACATAGCCTACCCATACGGCTCTAGTGAAAGCAAATATCTAGAGGCTATTTACTTATACTTAGATAAAAATAATTTTCAGGCCGAAGAAAAATTATCAGAAGCAAAACAGCTAAGTAATGATCGTAATTTACTTAACCGTATAGTTTTAACCCAGGCTAACATCAACTTTCAAAAAACAAATTTTTTAAAAGCATCTAGATTTTACAATGCACTTGTTGTAAACTCAGATATTTATGAAAAAGATTACTTTACAACTCAAGGCTACCTAGGTTTAGCAAAAATTAATTCTTTTGACAATCCTGAAGATTGCATAAAATTTGGATTAGAAGCATTACCAATTGCTAAAAAAAATGGTTTTATAAATGAAATGCTAGAAATTAATACTCTAGTTGGCAAAGCTTATGAAGATATTAAAGACTACAACACAGCTTTAATTTTTAATAAAAACCTAATTCATTTAAAAGATTCATTATACGGTATAACCGCAAGTAAAGCCAGTGAAAGAACCGCAAATGATATACATATTGAAGGATTAGAGCAAGATGTAAAAACTTTATTAGATAAAAATTTAGAGCAAGAAGCATCTATAAATAGGTCTGAGAGTACAAATATTGTTGCTTTTGCCATTTTAGCTATCATTTCTTTACTGGCAATTTCATTATACAGAAACAATCAAATAAAAATTAAAACAAATAATTTACTACAAAAAACAAATAAAGAGTTAGAAATTGCTAAAGATGAAGCGGTTAAAGCTATGGAAGCTAAAACCAATTTTTTATCTACAGTAAGTCATGAACTACGTACACCATTATATGCAGTTACCGGTTTAACCAATTTACTATTAGAAGAAAACCCTACTGAAAATCAAAAAGAGCATTTAAAATCACTTAAATTTTCTGGAGATTACCTTTTAAATTTTATAAATGATATACTACAGGTTAACAAAATTGATGCTCAAAAATTAGAAACTTTACAAATTGAGTTTAGCCTAAGAAAAACTATAAAAGATGTTATAGATTCTCTACAACAAAGTGCAAAATCTAACAATACAAAACTTAATTTGGTTATAGACAAAAAAATATCTAGAGCCCATTTAGGAGACCCTATCAAAATATCACAAATACTAATAAATTTAATTGGTAACGCTATAAAATTCACCAAAAATGGCGAGGTTACTGTTACCATTAATGAACTTAAAAAAGTTGAAGATATTTGTACTATTTATTTTGAAGTAAAGGATACTGGAATAGGAATATCTAATGAATTACAAGAAAATATTTTTGATAGTTTTGAACAAGGATCTATACAAATTAATAGAGAATACGGTGGTACAGGTCTTGGCTTAACAATTGTAAAAAACTTATTAAATTTATTTGGGAGCACTATACATTTAGAAAGCACAAAAGGAGTTGGCTCTATATTTAGCTTTGAAATAGAACTTGTTTGCAAAGACAAAGGCGCAAGTAATACTGAAGATGAGTACATACCACAAGAGTTTATTTTTGAAGGGTTAAAACTACTTATTGTAGAAGACAACAAAATAAACCAAGTAATTACTAAAAAAATGCTTTCTAAAAAAGGAATGGCTAGTGACATTGCTAATAATGGTACAGAAGCCATAGAGCTTGCCCAAAATAACACTTATGACGCTATTTTAATGGATATTCATATGCCAGGTATAAGTGGTGTAGAAGCTACTATTGAGATCAGAAAGTTTGACTCTGAAATTCCTATTATTGCACTTACCGCTATTTCTTTAGATGACAGTGTAGAGAATTTTTACGCTGCCGGTTGTGATGATATTGTTACCAAGCCTTTTAAACCAGATTACTTTTATCAAAAAATAGGAGAAAATATCTTCAATAAAAAAATTACCTAACAATATTTTTTATACTGTTTAATAGTTTTGTTTTTCCCTTATGTAATATTTGGTGCTGCACTTCTATATAACATAAATTACTTAACTTACCCTGCAGTCTTACAAAGTCCTTTTCTGTAGTTATTACAAATGGTTTACTTGCAAAGTTTGCTATTTCTGCATCTGTAAAAAAATGATGATCTTTATACGCTAAATGCTCAAAATCTAGTCCTTGTGTACTTAAAAAATTTACCAAAGGCTTAGGGTTTGCTATACCTGTAACTAAAGTTATCTTTTTATCTTTTAAATTGTTTATTGTTAACGGAGACTTATACCCTTTTAATGTAGTAGCATAACTTAATATTGCAAACAATAACTGCTGGTGTTTTTTAGGCTTAAGTTTTTGCTGTATCAATTGCTGTTCTTTTGCAGTTATAGCACCAGGACATTTAGTTACAATTATTACGTTAGCACGTTTTGCTTCGTTTTTAGCATCACGTAAATTGCCAGTTGGCAAATACCAATCATCTGTATATAGGTTACCGTATGCAGTAAGTAGTATAGAAAATGTTGGCTTAACTTTTCTATGCTGGTATGCATCATCCAACAAAATAATATCTGGCTTTATTTGCTTTTCTAAGGTTGCAATTCCGTTTCTACGGTTGCCATCTACAACCATTGTAACAGCAGGGTATTTCTTGTATATTTGATAAGGTTCATCTCCCAATTCTTCCACACTAGTTGTGCTGTTTGCTATTAATAAACCTTTAGATTTTCTTCCGTACCCCCTACTTAAAACAGCCAGTTTATATTGGTTTTGCAAGTTGTGTATTAACAACTCTATCATAGGTGTTTTTCCAGTACCACCAGCACTTAAATTACCTACGCAAATGGTTGGCGTTTTAAATGATACTGAAGAAAACACACCAACATTAAACAAATAATTACGCAAATAAACTACTAGTCCGTAGAGTAAAGAAAAAGGAAATGCTAATTTTCTGAGTAGTTGCATAAGAACGAAAGTAAATATTTTATCTTTGATATTCATAAAAGCAATCAAAAATGACTGTAAAAGATATTACAAACATTATTGAAGATTTTGCGCCGCTAAATTACGCAGAAGATTTTGATAATGTAGGCCTATTAATTGGTAACGCTAGCACAAAAGTTACTGGCGTATTGGTTACTTTAGACACATTAGAAAATGTTGTAGATGAGGCAATTGCTAAAAATTGTAATTTAATAGTAAGTTTTCATCCTATTATTTTTTCTGGTCTAAAAAAAATTACTGGTGCTAATTACGTAGAGCGTGTGGTTTTAAAAGCTATAAAAAATGATATTGCAATTTATAGTATGCACACTGCCTTAGACAATAGTAACAAAGGTGTAAATGCAAAAATTTGTGAAGTTTTAGGACTTACCAACACCAACATATTAATACCACAAAAAGGTACAATAAAAAAGTTAACTACTTACGCACCTAAAAACGAAGTTGACAAAATAAAAGAAGCATTATTTATTGCAGGAGCAGGTAATATTGGTAATTATAGCAACTGTAGTTTTACTACCGTAGGTATAGGCAGTTTTAAACCTAACCAAAATGCCAACCCAACAGTTGGCCAAATTGGCAAAACAGAAACTGATGAAGAAGTACAAATTAACGTAACTTTTGAAAAAGCAAAAGAAAAGCAAATTGTACAAACTTTACTAAAAAACCACTCTTATGAAGAGGTTGCCTATGAAATAACCACCCTAGAAAATACAAACCAAAATATTGGTATGGGAATGGTTGGTGAACTAGAAAACGCCTTAAATGAGGTAGATTTTCTTAATGATCTTAAAAATAAAATGAATGTAGCGTGTATTAGGCACTCTAATTTATTAAATAAAAAAATAAAAAGAGTAGCTGTACTAGGCGGAAGCGGCTCTTTTGCAATAGCCGCCGCAAAGGCTGTAAACGCTGATGTTTTTATTACAGCTGACTTAAAATATCATCAATTTTACGAGGCAGAAAACAAAATATTACTAGCAGATATAGGACACTTTGAAACAGAGCAGTTTACAAAAAATCTTTTAGTAGAGATACTTACAAAAAAAATTCCTAATTTTGCAATCTCTTTATCGGAGAGTATTACAAATCCTATCAAGTATTTTTAAAAATATGGCAAAAAAGAAAGAAGCAACGGTAGAAGAAAAATTGAGAGCATTATATGACTTGCAATTAATTGATTCTAGAGTCGATGAGATAAGAAACGTTAGGGGTGAACTCCCGTTAGAAGTAGAAGATTTGGAAGATGAAGTTTTAGGACTTAAAACTAGATTGGACAAATTAAAAACTGATGTAGAAACAGTTAATTATGAAATAACAGCTAAGAAAAATTTAATTGAGGAATCTAAAGGCCTAATTAAAAAATATGCTGAACAACAAAAAAATGTAAGAAACAGCCGTGAGTTTAACTCTTTATCTAAAGAAGTTGAGTTCCAAGAATTAGAAATTCAATTGGCTGAAAAAAACATTAAAGAATTTAAAGCGCAAATAGAGCAAAAGAAGCAAGTTATTGCTGACACTAAAGAGCGTTTGGCTGCTAAGGAGTCTCACTTAAAACACAAAAAAGGTGAATTAAGCGAAATTTTAGCTGAAACTGAAAAGGAGGAAAAAGCCTTACTTAAAAAATCTGAAGATTTTCAAAATCAGATTGAAGAGCGTTTGGTAAAAGCTTATACTAGAATTAGAACCAATGTTAAAAATGGTTTAGCTGTTGTACCTATTGAAAGAGGTGCATCTGGAGGTTCTTTCTTTACTATACCACCACAAGTACAAGTAGAGATTGCTGCTCGTAAAAAAATTATTACAGATGAGCACAGTGGTAGAATTTTAGTAGACCCTGTATTAGCAGAAGAAGAAAATGAAAGAATGCAAAAAATGTTTTCTAAATTATAGAAATAGCATTTTATGATTATAAAAAAAGACCGCTAATTAGCGGTCTTTTTTTATTTAAGCAATTCTATTATTTTGTTGGTAACTTCTTCACTATCCCATTTTTCTTCAATATTAGGTAGTTGCATTATCTTTTTCATTATAGCTTCTTGCTCATCCCCTAACGCTAACGCTTCTGCGTACGGCCTGTTACTAAAGGTAACCCTAGAATATACAGGTAACCATTTTTCTGGGTATTCTGCCGCAAATTTTTTCTCTATCTTTTTTTGTAGTAAAAACATAGGATCTGCAGTTTTACTACTCATTTCTACAAAATTCCTGTAACTAAGCTCTGCAATAGCATCTGCATTTGGCTTACGCTCTTTTTCATACTCTTCAAAAGCAAGTGTCCAATTATCTGGATATTTTTTAAGCATATTAGCAAGCACAAAAATATCTTCAAAACCAGCATTCATACCCTGACCATAAAAAGGCACAATAGCGTGCGCAGAATCGCCCACAAGCACTGCTTTGTCCCAATAAGTCCAAGGAAAGCATTTCATAGTTACCATTGCACTAGTTGGATTTTTAAAAAAATCTCCAATAAGGTTATCTAAATCTGGCATAACATTAGGAAAATGCGTAGAAAAGAAATCTTTAGCCTCTGCCTTGTTAGTAATACTCTCAAAAGATATCTCTCCCTCAAAAGGCATAAAAAGCGTACAGGTAAAGCTACCATCTATATTTGGCATAGCTATTAACATAAACTTGCCACGTGGCCATATATGAAAAGAGTGCTTATCTAATTTATGTGTACCATCTTCATTTGGTAAAATAGACAACTCTTTGTAACCTACTTTTATAAATTCCTGCGAATAATCAAACCTACTACGTCTTTGCATTTTATGACGTACACGTGAAAACGCACCATCACAACCAAAAACACAGTCAAACTTATACTCTTCCCAAACTCCTTTTTCTGTTTCTCCTGTATAAATTTTTGCTTCAGGTAAATCTACATCCCATACTTTTTCAGAAAAACGAAATTTTGTTCCTTCGGCCTCTGCCAAGTCTATCATTTTTCTATTTAAAAGCCCTCTAGATGTAGACCAAATTGCCTCATCATCTTTACCATATTTTTGGTAGTACAAAGGCACACCATCTACGTGCATTGCACGCTGGTACAACGGTATGGCTATTTTTTTAATTTCATCTTCTAAGCCTACTTGCTGCAATGCGTTCCAACCTCTATTGCTCATTGCTAGATTAATAGACCTTCCTGAGAATTCTACCGTACGTATATCTGGTCTTCTGTCAAAAACAGTAACTTTATGTCCTTCTTTTCTTAAATAAATAGCTAATAAAGAACCAACTAATCCGGAGCCAACTATGGCAATGTCTTTTGGAGATTGTGACATATTTTTTGTTATAAAGAGGTGATAACGAATGTTAAAGTTATGCAAACAAGCATCTAAGCAGTGCAAATAACTCGTATATAGTACACATCCGCGTTAATCGTCTACATATAAAAAAGTCCTTCACAATTATATTTTTATGAAGGACTTTTTACTTTAGTAAACTTTATTCTAAAATTCCGTCTACAATTCCGTAGGCTACAGATTCTTCTGCATTCATCCAATAATCTCTGTCAAAATCTTTCATCACTTTATCAAAGTCTTGACCACAATTATCTGCTAAGATTTTAGCACTTAACTCTCTAGTTTTTATAATTTCTTTTGCTTGTATTTCTATATTAGAAGCCTGGCCACCTGCGCCACCACTTGGTTGGTGAATCATTACCTGTGCGTGTGGTTGTATAAAACGTCTTCCTTTAGCACCAACAGATAGTAATATAGACCCCATAGATGCTGCTAAACCAGTACAAACTGTAGAAACAGGACTTTTTAAAGACTTTATAGTATCATAAATAGCAAAACCAGATGTTACGTAACCTCCTGGGCTATTTATAACCAACTGTATTTCTTCATTTCCCTGTAAATCTAAATACAATAAACGATCTATAACGTGCTTTGCAGAGTCATCATTAACCATTCCCCACAAAAACACTTTTCTTTCATTCAACAATTTTTCATCAATTGCTTCTTGAACTTTACCTTTTTTTGAACTCATTGCCTAATTTCTTATTTACATCAAAAATAATCAATTTATTTATAAAGTACGTTGCTACGTTTCATCAATCTATAAAACATACTACAAAACATAGTATCTTTGTTAAAAAATTAAATCTTATGCGCAAAATATTCACTTTTATACTAGCTACAACTCTTTTTATTTCTTGTAAGGAAACTAAAAAAGAAGACGTTGTTACTCCTAAAGAAACACTTGAACCTGTAAAAAAAGAGCTTACAATTTTAGATTCTGTTGCTAATGCTCACGGATTTAAAAACTGGAAAAACATTACACAAATACAGTTTACTTTTAACGTAGACCGCGGGGAAAACCACTTTAACCGTAGCTGGAACTGGCGCACAAAAAGCAATGATGTTTTAGCCATTTCTGCAACAGATACGTTAGCTTACAATAGAGCTTCTATGGACTCTATTGCTAAAAAAACTAATGCTGGTTTTATTAATGATAAGTATTGGCTGCTAGCCCCATTTAATCTTGTTTGGGATAAAGACAATATTACATTTACAACTACCAAAAATGAAGAGGCACCAATTAGTAAAAAACCAATGCAAAAATTAACTATTGTATATGGTAATGATGGTGGTTACACTCCTGGTGATGCTTATGATTTTTATTTTGAAGACGATTATTTAATTAAAGAATGGGTGTACAGAAAAGCAAATGCAGCAGAACCGTCTATGAGTACTACTTGGGAAAATTATACAGAACAAAACGGATTAAAAATTGCCTTAGACCATAAGAATGCCGAAGGCAATTTTAAACTTTACTTTACAGATGTAAAAAGTATTAGCAAGTAATTAATTACTTTGTAAAATACCCTCTTTTAAAATTTGTCCAAAACGGTACATATCTTCAAAAGAACAGTAAAATGGTGCAGGAGCTAAACGTATTACGTTTGGCTCTCTCCAATCTGTTATTACTCCGTTTTTCATTAAATAATTAAACAACTCTTTTCCTTGCCCGTGTAACAATACAGACAATTGTGTACCTCTTTCTTTTGGTGTAATAATCTCAAAATTGGCTGTTTCTACTTCTTTATCTATTTCTTGCAAAACAAACTCTAAGTAAGCTACTATTACATTTCTCTTTTTAATTAAAGCTGGCATACCAACTTCTGCAAACATTTCTAAAGATGCTAAATAAGGAGCCATTGACAAAACTGGTGGATTACTTACTTGCCAAGAGTCTGCAGTGTGGCTAGACTCAAATTCTGGCTTCATTAAAAAACGTGTTTCTTTTTTAGATCCCCACCAACCTTCTAGCCTAGGTATGCTATCATCTGCCAAATGTTTTTCATTAACATAAATACCAGATGCATTACCCGGACCACTATTTATATATTTATAACTACACCATGATGCAAAATCTGCATTCCACTCATTTAATTTAAGTTCTATATTACCTGCTGCGTGTGCCAAGTCCCAACCTACAAAAGCACCAACATCTTGCCCTGCTTTTGTTATCGTTTTCATATCAAAAACCTGACCGTTATAGTAATTTACACCACCAATTAAAACAAGTGCAAGCTCATCTCCTACTTCGTTAATTTTAGCCACAACATCTTCTGTACGCCAAAAATGTTCTCCTTCTCGTTTTTTAACCTCAACTATAGTGTCTTTAGGGTTAAAACCGTGAAATTTAACCTGACTGGTTAACATATATTGGTCTGATGGAAATGCTTTTTCTTCGCAAATAATTTTAAACCTTTTAGCGGTAGGTCTGTAAAATGAAGCCATTAAAAAATGAAGATTTACAGTTAATGTATTCATTACACAAACTTCTTTAGTTTTTGCTCCTAATAATGTAGCCATTGGCGCTGCTAAACGCTCATGATAATCCCACCATGATTTTTCTGCATAAAAATGCCCTTCTACTCCAAGTTGTGCCCAATCTTGCATTACATCATCTACAAATTTTTGTGCTGTTTTTGGCTGTAACCCAAGAGAATTTCCTGTAAAATAAATAGCATCTTTACCATTAATTTTAGGAAAATAAAACTGATCTCTATATCCTTTTAAAGCATCATTAACATCTAATTCTTTGGCAAACTCTAAAGTATTTTTAAACTGCATCTATTTAATTTTTATTCAAAAATAAGAAATCAAAATAACTATTTTTGCAAAAACTTTTTTATGCATTTTTTATCATCATTACTAGAAAACTACATTACTAACAACTCTGAAAATGAACCAACAGTTTTAACAGAGCTTACTAGAGAAACTCATTTAAAAGTTATACAACCAAGAATGCTAACAGGGCATTTTCAAGGACGTGTACTTAGTATGTTGTCTAAAATTATATCTCCAGAAAATATATTAGAAATTGGTACTTACACAGGGTACTCTGCTATTTGTTTGGCAGAAGGCTTGCGTAAAAATGGTAAATTACACACTATAGATGTTAATGAAGAACTAAGCCATATACAACAAAAGTATTTTGAAAAAAGTGGTTTTGCAGATAAGATTGATGCGCATATTGGCGATGCCTTAGATATTATACCAACACTAGAGGGTACTTTTGATTTGGTTTTTATTGATGCAGAAAAAAAGAGCTATCCTAAATATTTTGAAGCTGCACTAGCCAAAACAAGACCTGGTGGTATTATTTTGTCTGATAATGTATTGTGGTCTGGTAAGGTAGTAGAACCACTAAGTCCAAAAGATATAACTACAAAAATATTACTAGACTACAATAAAGGTTTAAAGGATGATCCAAGGGTAGAGACCGTTTTATTACCAATTAGAGACGGACTTACACTAAGTAGGGTTTTGTAAGTTTTTTACTTAGTTTATAAAGCAAATAAGCAGAAACTGTACCTACTAAAGCACCTACAGCAATATCTAAAGGATAATGTACACCAACATATATTCTGCTCATACAAAACAGTAAAGGCCATATATAAGCAAAATAAACCCACTTATACTTATCTCTTAATACCAATACCACTATAGTTGTTAACGAAAATGATGATGATGCGTGCCCAGAGAAAAAACTAAAACCGTGAGCTTTGGTTACTACACGTATAAGATTGCTTAAAGTAGTATCACTACTTGGCCTTAACCTACCTACAAAATCTTTAGTTAAGTTGGTTAACAACAATACAAATAAAAACACCAAAACTACGGTAGCAAAATCTACCAATGCTTGTTTTTTAGGGCGTTTGTAAAAAATTAGAATAAAAAATAGCAAGTATAATGGCACCCAGCTAGAAATATTGGTTACAAAGGACCAAAAAGAGTCATACTCTTCAATGCCAAGATTGTTTAGGTAAATAAAGATATCCCTATCCCATTGCAATAGTTTATCTAACATAAATTACTTTCTCTTAATAACGCCAGCAATATCTTCTACATCATCTTTTACCTTTGTAACACCATCTTTAATGTCTTTGGTAAAACTGGTATCTATACCTTGCTTTTCTGCGCTTTTAGTAATTTCTTGTTTAATATCTTCAGTAGCATCTTTAAGTTGACGCATACCTTTGCCTAAGCCCTTTGCAATGTCAGGAACTTTATCTGCGCCAAAGACCATCACTACAATAAACATAATGAAGAAAATTTCGCCTCCGCTAATAAATAAGATAAACGTTGAATACATATTACAAATATAATCAGAAGTTTTATTTGCACCATAAAAAAAGCCCCACATCTTGAATAATTAACAAGTGTGGAGCTTTCTATGTTTTTAGGACTGAAACTATTTCTTCAAATTCCCTTTAAATTTATCAAAACCAGACTTAGTTTCTTTAGCTGGCCAAGTATTGTTTGTTGTGTCTATATCTGCAGTTTCTGCTTTAGGATCTACAACTATACCTACTAGTTCTTTTTGAGAAGAAATTACTTTTTTAATTTCTTTGTCACTCATTCTCCAAACTTCTGCTGGGTAAGTAACATTTTCTTTAGAACCATCTGCGTATGTATACTCTACAATTAATGGCATTGGTATACCACCTGGCTTGTTAAAAGTAACCTCGTAAAAGAATTTTGGTTCTTTAACTGCTGCTCTTTCTGCTGGTGTTAAGTTATCCATCATATACTCTTTTAATGTAGTAGAAACATCAGATGGGTTTTTACCTTTTAAGCTAGCATCAAAATCTTCACTATCCATATCTGCTAAGAAAACCATTGGAGGCAAGTCACTCATTTTTAAGTTTCTTTGCTCCATAATATCTCTAATTTGCTTAGGTGGCTTGTTAGATACTTGGTATTTTTTAACTCCTTTAACTCCCATATCTACGTAATCTGTAGTATAGAACCAACCTCTCCAGTAGTAATCTAAATCTACTGCAGACGCATCTTCCATAGTACGGAAGAAATCTTCTGGTGTTGGGTGTTTAAACATCCAACGGTGAGAGTATGTTTTAAAAGCATGATCAAACAATTCTCTACCCATTACAGTTTCTCTTAAAATATTTAAGGCTGTAGCTGGTTTACCGTAAGCGTTTGCTCCTAATTGGTACACGTTTTCTGGGTTAGACATTATTGGAGCCATAAAGTTTTGGTCTCCTGCCATATAAGGTACAATTTTAGATGGCTCACCTCTTCTAGATGGGTATTTAGCATTTGGTGCAATAGCTTCTGGGTATGCTTCTCCAAACTCTTGCTCTGCCATATACTGCATAAAAGTATCTAAACCTTCATCCATCCAACCCCACTGACGCTCATCTGAGTTTACAATCATAGGGAAAAAGTTGTGACCAACTTCATGAATAATAACACTAATCATTCCGTATTTTGTACGGTCTGAGTATTCTCCTTTTTCATTTGGTCTTCCGTAGTTCCAGCAAATCATTGGGTATTCCATACCTTGTTGTTTTGCATGTACAGATATTGCCTTAGGGTAAGGATAATCAAAAGTATGATTAGAGTAAGAACGTAAAGTATGCGCTACTGCTTTAGTAGAGTACTCTTCCCATAATGGGTTACCTTCTTTAGGGTATAAAGAAACTGCCATTGCTGTTTTACCACTTGGCAATTTAACATTTTGCATATCCCAAATAAATTTACGAGATGTTGCAAAACCGTAATCTCTAACGTTTTTAGCTACAAACTTCCATGTTTTTTTATCTTTAGAAAAACCTTTTTCTGCAGCTTCCGCTTCTTTTTGTGTTACAATAACTACTGGCTTATCAAAAGATTTTTTAGCCTTATCATAACGCTTCATCATTTCTTTAGAGAAAACCTCTTTTCTGTTTTGTAACACTCCTGTAGCATCTAAAACATGATCTGCAGGTACGGTAATGTTTACTTCGTAATCACCAAAAGGAAGTGCAAATTCTCCACTACCCCAAAATTGGTGGTTTTGCCATCCTTCTACATCATTATAAACAGCCATTCTTGGGAAAAACTGTGCTATAACATATGCTCTGTTTCCATCTTTTTCAAAAAACTCATAACCAGATCTAGCTCTGCTTACTGTATGGTCTGGTATATTGTACCACCATTTAATAGAAAAAGAAACCTCACTTTTACTTTTTAATGGTGTAGGTAAGTCTACACGCATCATAGTTTGGTTAATTGTATATGGTAAATCTTTACCATTTGCATCTTTTACATGCTGAATTTTAAATCCACCATCAAATTCTGCACCTTTCATATGAGATCCGGCAAATTGCCCGACTGGCATTGCTCCTTGTAAAGCAGAACTGTTTCTTAAGGCTGATTTATTTCCTTTTTCACGTACGTTCTGGTCTAACTGAACCCATAAAAATTCTAAATCGTCTGGTGAGTTGTTTACGTAAGTAATAGTTTCCTCACCGTATATTTTTGCGTTTTTATCATCCAACTCAATATCCATTTTGTAGTTGGCTTGTTGCTGGTAATAATCTGGCCCTGGTGCTCCTGAAGCAGATCTGTACGTGTTTGGAGTTGAGAACTCCTGGTACATTTGTCTAAATTTACTTTGGTTGGTGTGGCCAGCTTGTTTTTCTGTTTGTTCTTGTGCTTGTACCATTACAGTGGCAAACAAAAATAGAACAGCAGCTAAATAGTAGTTAATTTTGTTCATTTTCTATTGTTTTAAGTAGGCGAAAATTAACACTTTTTTAGCGATTTGTTAAAGCAGTTCTAAAACTTTAACATTCCTTTATTATTTACACGGGTTAACACTACACTTTTTTTATTTTTTAAGAATTTAAGATGCACAATATTCTTTTGTTCTTCATAAATATCTGTTAGCACTGTACTCTCTACTTCTACCGTTTTTAAATCTTTATCATATATGTTCTGCACTTCTAAATAAAGTACCATATTGTCTGTATCATACTCTTTACCCAAATATGTAATTTCTACTTCTTCTCCGTTTACGTAAATATGAAACTTTTGTTTTACATATTTTTTAATGTAATCTTCTGCTAAGGGATTCTCTTTTTTAGTTGCCAAGTTAGATTTTATACCATAACGTTGTTTTAAAAGCTCATCAAAATCATCTATGAATACTCTAGACGTAATTTGCAAAGTATGCTCTTTATCAGAATATTTTACACTAGTTACACTCACATAATATTTATGTATGGCAACAAAAGCAAAAAGGGGTAACAACAATAATAAAAATCTTTTTTTAAGCATAATATGTAATTTACAATTACCAAAAGTAAGCAATTGGCGTGCCAAATATATAGTGTAGTTATTTATTTTATAGGGTTATGTTTTTATTTTTTTGATCTAAATTCTACGCTCATTTTACGTAAGTAAGCCCAAATTTTTAACTGGTCTTTGGTATTTATTACAGCCTGAAAATCATCTTTAAACTCACAGTACCACATAAACAAGTCTATCTTATCCTTTTCTATCTTTAATTCATTTACAAATAAAGAGTCGGCATAATATCTTTTAACGCGCATAGTTTTCTGGTATCTATGGTTACGCTCTACTCTTTTCTTTAATAATTTGGTTTGTCCATTTATTGCATTTATTAACGATAAAATTGGTCCGCCAGACATTGATGAGTACAGTGCACGTTCATCTGAAGATAGTATTTTTACATTTTGATTAGGTAAACCAAGTGTTCTGCCAGTAACTACTGGTTTTAAAGGTAAATTATTTAAATCTGTAGATAAGTCTCCAGACAAGTTAAAAGGCTTTACTACAACTTCATTTAAGGTTGTTACAGACTCGTATAAAGGCACTATATAGTTGTTAGTTTTTAACATAGTTTCTGTAACAACTACAACTTTATTTGTAAACTGAACTGCAGAAAACTCTAAGGTATCTTTTACACGAACTGGAATAGAAAAATAGCCATTTAAATTGGTTATTGTTCCTTTTTCTGTAGTTCTGTTTAATACATACACACCAACAACTTCTTCTGTAGTACTAGTTACAGTACCTTTTAAGTCTACCCGCTTTTGCTGTGCCACAGTAGTAAAAGTGATAAAAACTAAAATACTAAAAAGTAATAATTTACTCATTACTCATCATTTAACACTAAAAATGTTTTACTTTTCATTTTAAAAAAAGCCTTTATAATTATTTCACTAGTTTGCTTAGAAAAGGCATCAAAATCTTCATCTTGCTCACAATACAACACAAACTCTTGTACTCTATGCTCTGGTATTTTTAGTTCTTTAACAAAAGTAGAATCTAAGTAGTTTTTATATAGAAATTGACCTGCTTTATAGCGTTTGTTACGCATTGCTCTTGCTTTGTACTTGGCTGTATTACCTAACAAATAGTTTAAAATAGGATCTATACTAAAAACAGTATCACTTGGAGACCAATTTGTTGCTGTATCATACGCCCTTTCATCAATATCTAAAAGTTTTACATCTGCCCCTGGCAACCCTAATTTTTTAGCTGTAATTAATGTTCTATTATCTAAAATAACCTCATCTAACTCTTCTAAGGTTTCATCTAAATTAATGATGAAGGTATTGTAGTCTAATATTTTTTTTGTGATGATAATTTCTCTGTTTTTAAACTGTACTGCAGAAATAAACAATGTATCATGCAAACTAACTGGCACAGAAAAATCTCCGTTTGGGTTGGTAATAGTAGCCTTTTTTTTAGACCTGTTTAACACATACACTCCAACAACTTCTTGTTTACTGCTTACTACACGACCTTTTAATGTTTCAACTTTTTTGTTTTGTGCTATGTTTATTTGACTTAGCATAATAAAAAACAATAATAGTTGAAAACGTGTCATATCTACCTTATTTAAATTTTAAAAACAATTCGCTTTTTTGCCTTAAAAAATCCCAAACAACAAGCTCATTTTTATTCTCTGTTATTCCTTTAAATCTTGGGTCGTACTCGCAATACAACATAAACTCCTCTATTCTGCTTGCAGGTATTTTTAAATTTTTAGAAAAAATAGAGTCTACAAACCTAGTCCTAAGCTCTTTACTACGCGCGTACATATCATCTCTTTTAATACGGTCTTTCAACATTTTTGTACGTCCGCTTAAAAAGTTTAATAACGAATCTAGGCTTAAGTAATTATCTCCGTTATTAGCCGCAAACAATTCTCTTTTTGCCAATGGCAAAACTTCTACATCTGCATTAGGCAAGCCCAAACTTTTGGCTGTTATTAAAGTTCTATTATCTAAAACAACTTCATTTAACTCCTCTAAGGTTTCATCTAAGTTTACCAAAAAGGATTTATAATCTAGTATTTTTTGAGTAATAACAATCTTTTTATTTTTAAACTGAACGGCAGAAAACATTATAGTATCTTTTAAACTAACCGGAATAGAAAAATTTCCGGTTTTGGATGTAATTGTTCCCTTATTGGTTG
Organism: Cellulophaga sp. RHA_52; assembly: GCF_007827205.1. Classification (NCBI taxonomy): domain Bacteria; kingdom Pseudomonadati; phylum Bacteroidota; class Flavobacteriia; order Flavobacteriales; family Flavobacteriaceae; genus Cellulophaga; species Cellulophaga sp. RHA_52. The sequence continues at coordinate 1,689,325 of NZ_VIRZ01000001.1, read as the reverse complement.
TTTTGTTTAGCACATAAACCCCAACTACATCTTGTGTATTACTTACAATACGCCCTTTTAATGTTTCTATTTTTGTTTGTGCGCTTGTGTTTTGCGCCGCAACAAGTAAAAGCAATAAAGTGCATATGTATTTCATAAATATATAGGGTAAGTTATTTATTATCTTGTTTAGCTATTTTAAGCTCTTTATCTTCTTTTAAAAAAGCAATGCTTTTGCGTGTTAAAAAGTCCCAAATAATAAAACTATTTTTTTCTTTTGCAATAGAGTTAAACTCACTGTCATACTCACAATACAGCATAAACTCTTCTATACGGTTTTTAGGAATATTAAGGTCTTTTACAAAAACAGAATCTGCGTAAGAGTTTCGCATTTGCTGACTTTCTAAGTATTTCCTATCTCTTGCCACACGCTTTTTTAGCATTTTAGTGCGCCCGCTAATTGCATTTAGCAACTTATTTACGTTAACACTTAATCCTCCAAACATTGGTCCGTGATCTGCATCATGTAGTAAACGCTCGCTCTGTGTTAACACTACAGCATCTGCATTTGGCAAACCTAAACTTTTGGCAGTTACAAAGGTTCTGTTATCTAAAACAACCTCATTTAACTCTTCTAAAGTTTCCTCTAAATAAACAATGTTATTTTTTTTTGCCAATATAGCTTTAGTAACTATAAGTTGTTTCTTTTTAAACTGTACTGCAGAAAATAATAACGTATCTTTTTCCTTAGCTGGCATTACAAAATAACCATTAGCATTAGTTATAGTTGCTTGCCCGCTAGTGGTATTTATAACATAAACACCATTAACCTCTTGAGTATTACTTACAACTGCACCTTTAACAGACTTGTAATAGACTTGTTGTGCATTTGCGTAAAAACATACACTTAAAAAGCTTAAAAAAAGTATATATCTCCTCAAACTTTATAGCTTTTTATATTCTTTGCTATGGGTAACTAAAAAATCTATAAGCTGAAATTCATTTGACTTTTTAAGCAATGTTTGTGATGGTATTTTGTCATCACAATACTGTAAAAAATTATCTATTTTATCTTGTGGTATTCCTAAATCTTTAACAAAAAAATCATCTTCATAAACCTGTCTTAATACTCTACTAAGCTTAATTTCTGGCACCTTAGCATTAGGATCTTTTTTCTTTTTAGACTTAGTTAATGCCTTAAAAATATTTACAAAATTTATACCATTTTCCATACCACGTTCTATTTGAGACTGTGCTATGTTAGTAACAGTTGTTGTACGGTCTATTTCGTATTCTACTTCTTTAAATTCTTCGTTTTTAAGCTCTACAAACTTTTCTTGATCTTCAGGACTAACCACAACCTCATCTAACTCTGTAACTTTTTCATTTACATCTACTACTAATCTGTTTTTCTTTAAAATATCTTCAGTAATAAAAACAATTTTTATTTGGTAATTAAAAGATGTAAACACCAATTGGTCTCCTATTTTCACATTAATTTCAAAGTCCCCATCTTTATCTGTTAATGTTGCATCTTCTGCAGTTACATTAATAACATCTAAGTTAGGTACATTTATATCTCTATAAATTACGGTTCCGCGTAAAAGTGTTCTATCATTTTCTTGGGCAAATAAAGACACTGTGGTAAGTAATAAAAAAAGTGCTAGTAAATTGTTTTTCATAAAGGTTAGTTTTAAGCCCCAGAAAATAGTTTTCTAAGTTTCTTTTAAATATAATGAAATGCAATTTACATTCAAAAAAAATAGAGTACCATTAAACTTTTGTTAATTTGTACCCAGAAAACTAAAAAACTGAAAAGAGTATACTGTATGAAAAATCTATTATTAGCAAGCACATCTACCTTATTTGGAGAGAATTACTTGGAGTACCTGTTAGATGATGTTGCTTTATTTTTTAAAGATGTAGATACCATAACATTTATACCTTTTGCACGGCCTGGTGGTATTAGCCATGACAATTACACTGCTATTGCTGCAAAAGCATTTGCAAAAATTGATAAAAAAATAGTAGGCTTACATACGTACCCAACTGCACAAGAAGGTATAAACCAGTCCCAAGCTTTTTTCTGTGGTGGCGGCAATACTTTTTTACTTGTGCAGCAATTGTATGCACAAAATGCTATGCAACACTTACAAGAGCATATTACCAACGGAAAACCTTATATGGGCACAAGTGCTGGCAGTAACATTGCAGGTGTTAGTATGCATACTACTAATGATATGCCCATTGTTTACCCTCCTAGTTTTGCAACAATGCAACTGGTTCCTTTTAACATAAATGCACATTATTTAGATCCGGACCCTAATAGCAAACACAACGGTGAAACTAGAGAAACACGCTTAAAAGAGTTTCACGTATTTAATACCACACCAGTAGTTGGACTAAGAGAAGGTAGTTTTTTATTAGTTAACAACAACACTATTAGCCTAAAAGGTAAACATACCGCTCGTATTTTTGAACCACAAAAAGCTCCTTACGAGAGTAAAACAATTCAATTTTAAACATTAAGTATTACATAGATGTCATTTATAGGACAAAAATTGTCTTTTAACCACTGTTTTAGGTGGTAACACATCTTTAATATATTTTTGTTTGTAATGCATAATTGCATATTATAACACCCCTACTATATGAAAAAATTAATTTTTGGATTATTTTTAAGTACCTGCCTATTTACTAGCATACAAGCACAAGTAAAAATTGGCGAAAATCCTGAAAACCTTCATTTTAACTCGGTTTTAGAACTAGAGAGCACAAGTAAAGCTTTAGTTATTACAAGGATGTCTACCCTACAAATGAATGCTATAACACCACTAAACGGTGCTGTTATTTACAATACAGACACTAGGTGTTTGCACTATTATAATGATACCGAATGGATAAACTTATGTGAAGCAGAAAATGCTGGCAATATTAATTTGGCAGATAATGGTGATAATACCTACACCTTTACAAATGCTGCTGGTAACGATATTACGTTTGAAACCCCTGCTTTTACAAGCAACCATACAGGTTCTGGTGGTGTAGGTTTTTCTAGTGGTATAAAAATAACAGACGATGGCAATACGGTTAATATAGAAGTAGACCAAATACACGGTAACTCTATATTAAACAAAACAATTGGCAGAACTAAAATTGCAGATGATGCTATTGGTGTAGATGAGTTAGGAGACACTAGTGTAAATACAAATAATCTTATAGACGAGTCGGTTACACCCGTAAAAATACAACCTAGTGCAACACCAAACCAAGTTTTAAAAACAAACGCAACAGGTACCAATGTAGAATGGGGAACTTTAGACGCTACTAACATTGCAGGGCAAGATTTAACTGTTGATGCTTCTTTAGAATTTACGGGTAGTACAACTGGTGTTGGGGCACTTTTAGAAACTGTTGGCATTTCTGTTGCTGATGGAGGAATTACGAATGCTAAATTAGCTGCAGATGCAGTTTCTACAGACAAAATAGCAGATGCAAATGTTACTACTGTTAAAATTGCCGCAGATGCCATTGAAAATACAAAACTAGCGGATGATGCTGTACAAACTGAAAATATTTTAGATGGTACAATAACAACATTAGATATTGCTGATGATGCAGTAACGGCTGTAAAAATAAATACAGATGTTGCTGGTTCTGGAATAACTAAAAATATAGCTACTGGTGCTTTAGATGTAGATGTTGCTGCATTAACTGGAGATGGTAACATTACGTCTACCGATTTAAATGTTACAGGTGGTGCAAATGCAGCTTTAAATGACGTTACTTTAGAGATTAACCCAAGTGCTGTTGGTGCAAACGAACTTGCTGATGATGCAGTAACAACAGTAAAAATAGTAGATGCAAATGTTACTACTGTTAAGATTGAAGATGATGCTATTGAAAATACTAAACTAGCGGATGATGCTGTACAAACAGAAAATATTTTAGATGGCACAATAGCAACACTAGATATTGCTAATGATGCAGTAACTGCTATAAAAATAAATGCAGATGTTGCCGGTTCTGGATTAACTAAAAATATAACTACTGGTGCTTTAGATGTAGATGTAACTGCCTTAACGGGTGATGGTAACATTACTTCTACAGACTTAAATGTTACAGGTGGTACAAATGCAGCTTTAAATGACGTTACTTTAGAGATTAACCCAAGTGCTGTTGGCGCAAACGAACTTGCTGATGGTGCAGTAACAACTACCAAAATAGTAGATGCAAATGTTACACTAACTAAATTAGCAAATGGTACTGCCGTAGGACAATTAATTCAATGGGATGGCACAAATTGGGTTTTAGTTGATGCTGCTGCCTTAACTACTGCAGAAGCAGATGGTACAATTGGTAACGAAGTTACTGGCCCAACAGATGGCACACTTGCTGTTTCTGGTACAGGAACTGTTGCAGATCCATTAACACTAGATGTTAGTGCAGGCGGAATTGATACAGCAGAGCTGGCTGACAATGCCGTAACAACAGTAAAAATAGCTGACACAAATGTTACTAGAGACAAAATTGCAAACGCAGCAATTGATGATAATAAATTAGACAAAGCAAATATTTCTTTATCAGGCTTTGCTGTTCCAACGGGCGACTTATCTATAGGCTCACAAAAACTAACCAACGTTTCAGATCCTACTGATGCACAAGATGCAGCAACAAAGTTTTATGTAGATACTGAAATTTCAGATGCAGCTGCAGCAGGAGCTACGGCTTTAGCTTTAAAAGAAGATACTGCTAATAAATCTCCAAACGTAAATTTAGGAACTTCTGATGATGCTTTCCCAACACAAAATGCGGTTAAAACATATGTAGATACCGAAGTTTCTGGATTAGGAAATTTAGAAACAAGAAATTTATCACAAACAGACGCACTTAGAACATACGACTTAAATGGTAATGATTTTGCCTTCACTGGAAGTGGAAATGTTGGCATTGGAACTAGTTCGCCAACTAGTAAATTACAAGTATCAGGAGAAATAAGATCTGAAAGTTTTGCTTCTTCACAAGGTACAGTTGGCCAACCAGCATATAGCTTCTATACAGGAGATGACACCAATACAGGTATGTATAGACCTGCGGCCGATGAAATTGGCTTTTCTGTTGGAGGTACACAAGCTCTTAAAATTGAAGAAGATTCAGGTGATACAAACGTTACTGTAAACGGTGCTTTTTCAACACGAATTAGAAATATTGATACAGGTACAACAGCTGTTCTTGAGGTTGATGAACACACAGTTATTTTATCAGGAACTGTAATGAATGTTAATTTTCCTGCATCTGCAAGTTTAGGTCAAGTATTAATTCTGAAAAACTTAACAGGTAGCAATATTGATATTAATGGAACTGACTCTTACATTCCTTCTGCTAGTTTAACTTCAATATCATCTCTACCTGTAGGCGTAACTCAATTACAGTTTGACGGTACTAACTGGCAACAAATAAACTAGTATGAAAAACTTACTTTACATATTTTTATGTTGTAGTTCTGTTGCCGTAGCACAAAATGCTATGTACAACAACGGTAGTATACGCATACACGATACTGGTACACTTGGGTTGCACACCAACCTAATTAACAACGCTCCTTTTGAGGATAATTTAGGTACACTTGGTTTTTATGGTCAAGTAACAACTAGTGTTACTGGCGCGTTTATTCCTGTTTTTTATGATGTAGAAATGTACAAGCCTTTTAGTGCTGCTATTTTAGAGACTTCTATTACTGCTACTAATGCTTTAAATTTAGTAGATGGCGACTTTGTTACCTACCGTAACAACCCATTAGAAAACTTAAAACTTACTCAAAATGCATTTACGGTTGGCGAGTCCAACCTATCTAAAGTAGATGGGTATATGCTAGTAGAACAAAAACAAAATTTCTTTTTTACCGTAGGTGATTCTGGTTACATTAGACCTTTAACATTACAGTCTCAAAGCGAAAATGTCACCGCCAAATGTGCTTACTTTTTTGAAGATCCAAATTTGCCATCAACCTTTACAACTAGTTTTAACACCAATAGCAAAGAAAAAGAAGTTAGAGCCGTGAGTACTACAGAGTTTTGGGATGTAGATAGTAGCCTACCATCTACCGTTAGTATCTCATGGAACAACCGTAGCAATATTGCAAACCTAGTAGATGAGTATTATCAAGTAGGTATTGCCGGTTGGCACAGAACTCAAAAAAGATGGGTTAATTTAGGTAGTGTAGATCCTATTGGAGACCTTAACCAAGGTGCAGTTACATCTGAAACCTTTGTACCTAATGATTATGAAGTTATTACATTGGCTAAAATGGCTGTTGCAACAGAATTATTAGATTTAGATAATTACTACGTAAGTCCTAATGGAGATGGTATAAATGACAATCTTGTAATACCAGAGCTAGAAGAATCTCCAAACAATCGTCTTCGTATTTACGACAGAAACGGACTTAAGGTATTTGAAAAAGACAATTACAACGGCGAGTTTAATGGTTACAGCAATACAAACAATACTATTTACCAAAGAAATGCAGGCTTACCTAGTGGCATATATTTTTACTTGGTCTTTTTAGATGATCTTCAACTAGAATACCAAGGCTTTTTATACCTCACAGACACAGGCAATTAAAAATTTAAGTTAACAAATCATTACTATTTATTACATAAAACAGATCCTTAAGGGTCTGTTTTTTTGTTTTACAATTTTCGCTAACCTAACAATATCAACTGGTTACAGAGAAATAGAGCCACAATTCAAAATAAAATAGTAAGAAAATAAGTCTATTAAAATACGTAAAAACCACACTTTTTATTGTATTTTTATAATAAAACCAAACTTAACTCTACAAAAGATAAGGTCTTAAAACAGTTACAGGTGTACCCAACCATATATCTATAAGTAGCTGTCACGCATACAATAAAGGTTGTTTTACAACAAACTTTACCTTTCAAGTATTTAATTTTTTAATTTACAACTGTTAACTATTACATATACTTATGAAAATCAACAAATTATTATTAATCAGTTTTTTTGCTTTAGCTCAATACTCTTTTGGGCAAGTAAAAATAGGTAATGATATAAATACTATTCACTCCTCCTCCATACTAGAGTTAGAAAGTACAGACAAAGTATTAATATTAACTAGGGTTACTAATGCTCAAATGGCAGCTATTACACCTTTAACTGGGGCTATGGTTTACAACACAGATGAAAATTGTATGTTTCAATACAACGGAATTCTATGGCAATCTTTATGTGACACTAGTTCTTTTAATGAAACAAATACTGTTATTTTTGATAATAACGATGGTACGTTTTCCTACACAAATGAAAATAACGTTACGGTAACCATTACAAAATCTCAATTAACGGATAACGGAGACGGAACTTTTAGCTACGCTAATGGCAATGGTACTCCAGTAAATTTTACAGGAACTGATAGCCAGGCTATTAGCACAGATGGAACATCTGGTAATCTAACTTTAGAAAATGGTGGCTCTGTAGTTTTAAATGTTGATGACGCGGATGCGGATGCCTCTAACGAAATAAACACAGGATTTACTTTAAACGGTACTGCTTTAGAAATTACAGATGCAGACGGTACATTGTCTCAAGATTTAGACGGAACCTTTGTTACGGAAACCGAATTAACAGCTAACAATACGGCAACTACAAACGCTATTGCTGCAGTACAAACTGATGTAGACACTAACGAAACTGCGGCAACTAACGCAATTGCTGCGGTACAGACTGATGTTGACGCAAACGAAACAGCAGCCACTAACGCTATTACAGCTTTACAAAATGATAAAGAAGATGCTGCTAATAAATCTACCAACGTAGCTTTAGGAACTTCTGATGATGCTTTTCCTACTCAAAATGCTGTTAAAACTTATGTAGATGCACAAATCACAGCTTCTAATTCTGCTGATGGCGATACGGATGCTACTAACGAAATAAACACAGGATTTACTTTAAACGGTACTGCTTTAGAAATTACAGATGCAGACGGTACATTGTCGCAAGATTTAGACGGAACCTTTGTTACTGAAACCGAATTAACAGCTAACAATACGGCAACTACAAACGCTATTAATGCAGTACAAGCAGATGTTGATGCCAACGAAACAGCAGCCACTAACGCTATTACAGCTTTACAAAATGATAAAGAAGATGCTGCTAATAAATCTACCAACGTAGCTTTAGGAACTTCTGATGATGCTTTTCCTACTCAAAATGCTGTTAAAACTTATGTAGATGCACAAATTACAGCTTCTAATTCTGCTGATGGCGATACAGATGCTACTAACGAAATAAACACAGGATTTACTTTAAACGGTACTGCTTTAGAAATTACAGATGCAGACGGAACATTATCGCAAGATTTAGACGGAACCTTTGTTACGGAAACCGAATTAACAGCTAACAATACGGCAACTACAAACGCTATTAATGCAGTACAAACTGATGTAGACACTAACGAAGCTGATGCAGACGCTGCTATAGCTCTAAAAGAAGATGCTGCTAATAAGTCGGACGATGTAAATTTAGCTGATGCTACAAATACAAAATTCCCTACTGAACTGGCTGTTAAAACTTATGTAGATGAACAAATCACAGCTTCTAATTCTGCTGATGGCGATACGGATGCTACTAACGAAATAAACACAGGATTTACTTTAAACGGTACTGCTTTAGAAATTACAGATGCAGACGGAACATTATCGCAAGATTTAGACGGAACTTTTGTTACGGAAACCGAATTAACAGCTAACAATACAGCAACTACAAACGCTATTAATGCAGTACAAGCAGATGTTGATGCCAACGAAACTGCGGCAACTAACGCTATTACAGCTTTACAAAATGATAAAGAAGATGCTGCTAATAAGTCTACCAACGTAGCTTTAGGAACTTCTGATGATGCTTTCCCTACTCAAAATGCTGTTAAAACTTATGTAGATGCACAAGTTGCGGCTTCTACTCAAGTTATTGTTAGTGCAGACGCTAATAATGATGTTACAGCTGGGGCTGATGGTGGCGCTTTTTATGACGATGCTACTTTGCAAACTAATATTGCTAATAATGCTACTGCAATAACTACAGAAACTACAAGAGCTACAAATGCAGAAAATGCTATTCAGGCTGATGTTAATGCCAACGAAACTGCGGCAACTAATGCAATTGCTGCTGTGCAAACTGATGTTGACACTAACGAAGCTGATGCAGACGCTGCTATAGCTCTAAAAGAAGATGCTGCTAATAAATCTACCAACGTAGCTTTAGGAACTTCTGATGATGCTTTCCCTACTCAAAATGCTGTTAAAACTTATGTAGATGCACAAGTTGCGGCTTCTACTCAAGTTATTGTTAGTGCAGACGCTAATAATGATGTTACAGCTGGGGCTGATGGTGGTGCTTTTTATGACGATGCTACTTTGCAAACTAATATTGCTAATAACGCTACTGCTATAACTACAGAAACCACAAGAGCTACAAATGCAGAAAATGCTATTCAGGCTGATGTTGATGCTAATGAAACTGCTGCAACTAATGCAATTGCTGCGGTACAAGCAGATGTTGACGCTAATGAAACTGCAGCTAATGACGCTATCGACCTTAAAGAAGATGCTGCCAATAAATCTGATGCAATTGATTTAGGCAACACATCTCCTTCTTCTACTTTATTCCCTACTCAAAATGCAGTTAAAACATATGTAGATGCACAAGCGAATGGCAATATAACCTCAACAGATATTGATGTTACAGGTGGCACTAATGCTGCATTTGAAAATGTGAGCCTTAGTATTGCAGATAATGCTATAATAGCAAGTAAAATTGCTGATGATAATGTTACTTTAGATAAGTTAGCTAACGGAACTAGTAATGGCCAAATAATGAGATGGAACGGAACTAATTGGATATTAGATAATGAAACGGTATCCAAATTAGAGAGTCCAGCCGGCTCTGAAAACAGCTTAGTTTTTACAGATGAAATTAATGGAGTAACAACAATACCTAATATTGTAAGAAGTGTAAATGGTGTAAATCCTGCTGCAAATGGAAATGTAGCCGTTGTACTATCTAGTGTTTCAACTGGACTTGAATCTGCCAGACCAGTAACTGGAGTAGACTCTGACATTTACATTGTATCTGGTGAAGTAGCCCCTAATACAGACAGAAATGGTGTTGCTTTTATATATGATGATCCAACCGGATGGCAAGAGGTAACCACAGATTTATCTACTAATGATGCTCGGTATGTAAATATTATTGGTGATGCTATGACAGGTCCTTTAACAATGGGCGGTAATGCCGTAACCTCAATAGCAAATCCTGTAAACCCACAAGATGCTACCTCTAAAAGTTATGTAGATGCTCAAATAATTGCTTCTACTCAAGTTATTGTAAGCACAGATGCCAACAATGATATTACTACTGGGGCTGATGGTGGTGCTTTTTATGACGATGCTACTTTACAAACTAATATTGCTAATAACGCTACCGCAATAAATACAGAAACTACAAGAGCTACTAATGCAGAAAATGCTATTCAGGCTGATGTTGATGCTAATGAAATTGCTGCAACTAATGCTATAGACCTTAAAGAAGATGCAGCTAACAAGTCTACCAACGTAGCTTTAGGAACTTCTGATGATGCTTTCCCTACTCAAAATGCTGTTAAAACTTATGTAGATGCACAAGTTGCGGCTTCTACTCAAGTTATTGTTAGTGCAGACGCTAATAATGATGTTACAGCTGGAGCTGATGGTGGTGCTTTTTATGACGATGCTACTTTGCAAACTAATATTGCTAATAATGCTACTGCAATAACTACAGAAACTACAAGAGCTACAAATGCAGAAAATGCTATTCAGGCTGATGTTGATGCTAATGAAACTGCGGCAACTAACGCAATTGCTACGGTACAAACTGATGTTGACACTAACGAAGCTGATGCAGACGCTGCTATAGCTTTAAAAGAAGATGCTGCCAACAAGTCTACCAACGTAGCTTTAGGAACTTCTGATGATGCTTTCCCTACTCAAAATGCTGTTAAAACTTATGTAGATACCCAAGTTGCAGCTTCTACTCAAGTTATTGTTAGTGCAGACGCTAATAATGATGTTACAGCTGGGGCTGATGGTGGTGCTTTTTATGACGATGCTACTTTGCAAACTAATATTGCTAATAACGCTACTGCTATAACTACTGAAACCACAAGAGCTACAAATGCAGAAAATGCTATTCAGGCTGATGTTGATGCCAACGAAACTGCTGCAACTAATGCAATTGCTGCGGTACAAGCAGATGTTGACGCTAATGAAACTGCAGCTAATGACGCTATCGACCTTAAAGAAGATGCCGCTAACAAGTCTACCAACATAGCTTTAGGAACTTCTGATGATGCTTTTCCTACTCAAAATGCTGTTAAAACTTATGTAGATGCACAAATTACAGCTTCTAATTCTGCTGATGGCGATACGGATGCTACTAACGAAATAAACACAGGATTTACTTTAAACGGTACTGCTTTAGAAATTACAGATGCAGACGGTACATTGTCTCAAGATTTAGACGGAACTTTTGTTACGGAAACCGAATTAACAGCTAACAATACGGCTACTACAAACGCTATTAATGCAGTACAAGCAGATGTTGATGCCAACGAAACTGCTGCAACTAACGCAATTGCTGCGGTACAAACTGATGTTGACGCTAACGAAACAGCAGCCACTAACGCTATTACAGCTTTACAAAATGATAAAGAAGATGCTGCTAATAAATCTACCAACGTAGCTTTAGGAACTTCTGATGATGCTTTCCCTACTCAAAATGCTGTTAAAACTTATGTAGATGCACAAATTACAGCTTCTAATTCTGCTGATGGTGATACGGATGCTACTAACGAAATAAACACAGGATTTACTTTAAACGGTACTGCTTTAGAAATTACGGATGCAGACGGAACATTGTCACAAGATTTAGACGGAACTTTTGTTACAGAAACTGAATTAACAGCTAACAATACAGCAACTACAAACGCTATTGCTGCAGTACAAACTGATGTTGACGCTAACGAAGCTGATGCAGACGCTGCTATAGCTCTAAAAGAAGATGCTGCTAATAAATCTACCAACGTAGCTTTAGGAACTTCTGATGATGCTTTTCCTACTCAAAATGCTGTTAAAACTTATGTAGATGCACAGATCACAGCTTCTAATTCTGCTGATGGCGATACGGATGCTACTAACGAAATAAACACAGGATTTACTTTAAACGGTACTGCTTTAGAAATTACAGATGCAGACGGAACATTATCGCAAGATTTAGACGGAACTTTTGTTACAGAAACTGAATTAACAGCTAACAATATAGCAACTACAAACGCTATTGCTGCGGTACAAACTGATGTAGACACTAACGAAGCTGATGCAGACGCTGCTATAGCTTTAAAAGAAGATTTAACAAACAAATCTGATGCTACAGACTTAGGAGATACAACACCATCTTCCTCTTTATATCCTACTCAAAATGCAGTAAAGACTTATGTAGATACTCAAATTAGTGGAATAATAGGCGGAAGTGTTACAAATCTAAGTCAGGATGATACCTCTGGTGTTATTAGCTATGTAAACGAATCTGCAATAACACAAACAGCTGAAGTTATTTCTACAGATACTAATAATGATATTACTCCTGGAACTGATGGTGGTGCTTTTTACAATAGTATGGTAAAAGCTATAGGAAAAGTAAATGCACTTGGTGTAGTACTAAAAGGTACAACTGGTGTTACTGTTGTTAAACAAGTTGGAGTTGGACATTACCGAGTAAACTTACCTGCTGGAACGGTTTCTGATGCTAACTACATTATTCAATTGAGTCAGCCAGGAAGAGCTGGTGTAGGTAATGATGACCCTGGAATTTCTTATAGCAATCAAACAGCTACAGGTTTTGATGTTATTATAGGTGATAACGATAATGGAGGTTCAGATAGAGCAAGGTTTGACTCTGAATTTATGTTTGTAATTCTAGACTTATAAAAATAACTAAAAGGTAAAATATAAAGACAATCAAAATAAAGTTTAACCCCTAAAATTTAAATCTATAATCAAAAAAACCGAGTTACTTTTAGTTCCCCAAGTAATTCATCAAATTAAACAAACTACTACTACTTCTATTTACTAGTTACAAATCAACAACCAATAGCAGACTAGTATATTTTTTAGAAATAGTTAAAACCAATAATTTAATGACGATGAAAAAAATAATTTTTAAACTAATGTTACTAGCTCCAATAGTAATATCTTATGGCCAAATAGACCCTAACCTATTGTTAGGACTTACAACTGCAACTTCTGCTGAAATAAGTGGAATAACCGGTTCGTTAGAAGGTTCTATTTTGTATAATACAGATGAAAAACGCATCTATTTATACAACTCATCCCTTTGGCAAAAAATTCCAGATATCACAGATTTAATACCCGCAACCTATACCCCCGGTTCAATTTTATACACCAATTCATCTGGAGAACCTGAAGAGGACAACAATCAAATTTATTGGAACAGTACCAATAACAGACTAGGAATTGGAACTAATACTCCAACAAACAAAGTACAAGTTACTGGTGCTATAAGAAGTGCAGGTTTATTAAATAGTGATGGTAACCAAGGTGAACCATCATTTAGATTTAATGGAGATACCGATACAGGTATGTACAGAACTGCTACCAACGAACTTAATTTTAGTGTAGGCAACAAGGAGGCTATTCGCATAGACAAATACAGCTCTACCAACTCCCAAGTTTTAATTAGTGAGCGTTTAGGTATTGGTTTTAACTTGCCTGAAGACCTTGCATACTCTGGAGAAAATGCGCATTCTACCTTAGATGTTAAAGGTTCTGTTTCTACAGCTATAGATGTTACCTCTGGAGATTTAGCTTTAGATGAAACCCACCATACTATAATATTAGGAGGTGCTCATAATATAACATTACCTGACGCATCTACCTGTAAAGGCAGAATATATATTATTAAAAACCCAATACTTTTTGGGATTGGAATAACGGCAAACATAAGTACTTACAAAAGTTTATTAGGCTTAGATGTAAACTTAATAATTAGTCAAAAAACTATCTGGCTACAAAGTGATGGCACAGATTGGCAACAAATACAATAATAATGAAACACATACTTTTCTATATATCTCTAAGTGTCTCTTGTATACTAACATCACAAAATGTGGTGCACAATACAGGGAACTTAAAAATTTTTAATGACGGACAAATTGGTTTTCATATTGATTTGACAAACGATGGAAATTTTGACCAAAACGAAGGTTTAGCCGGTTTTTATAGTGATGATACCAGGACTATCTCCGGAGCTTTTAAACCTGTTTTTAATGATATGGAAATTGTAGTTACCAATGACTTATTTTTAGATGTAGCCGTTGGTATAACCAACAATAACAATTTTATTTTAGGTGATGTAGTTACTCCCAGAAACGCTACAGATATAAATTTAGATTTTATTAACTACGCCTTTTATAATGGTGATGGTAACCTAACAAAAGTAGATGGTTACGCTGCTGTAACAGACAAATACAACTTTAGTTTCCCTGTTGGCGATGCTGATAAAATTAGACCTCTTTATTTAGATTCTGAAACAAATAACAATACTGCAAAGAGCGCTTACTTTTATGAAGACCCTAATTCTCCATCAACATTTACAAAAACCTTTAATACAGATAATTTTGCTGATATTTTAACCGCTGTAAGTACATATGAGTTTTGGCACCTAGAAGCAGACACCAACTCTAAAATTACATTAACTTGGGATGATGATAGCAGTATAGACAGTTTTACTGATACTATTGAAGATTTACGCATTGTAGGATGGAACAAAACATTAAACATTTGGGAAAATCTAGGCAATATAGATATAACCGGAAACTTTAGTTCTGGCTCCATAACGTCAGATACTTTTGTGCCAAATAATTATGATATAATTACCTTTGGGAGTAGTTTAAGTGCTATTTCTACTAATTTTGAAAACTATTTTGTATCTCCAAATAATGATGGTGTAAATGATTTTCTTTACTTTAAAGAAGTATCGTTATCTCCTACAAATAACAACTTAAGAATATATAGCAGATGGGGAAGAATTGTTTATGACAAAGATGCTTACAACAATACTTTTGGAGGTATAGCTAATGTAAGTGGCGTTGTAAAAGCCGGTAATGCTCTACCAGATGGTGTTTACTTTTATATTTTAAATTTAAAAGATGTAAATATTATACACCAAGGGTATATCTATTTAGGAAAGCAAAACCAATAATGCGTACTTTTGTTTTTCATTTATTAACAGTATGAAAGACCAAAAAGAACTTACATTTAAATTAATTTCTGCTATTGAAACTTACCCAGTTAGACATCCTGTATTAAGAGCAGGTAAACCCCTATCTTCGTGTGAGTTTTCTGGAGATAATTTAAAAACTACTTTTCATATTGGCGCATACCAAAACAACCAATTAATAGGTGTTGCAAGCCTGTTACAAGTAAAAAATACTTCTATTTTAAATGTTTTTGCTTACCAACTTAGAGGAATGGCCATAGCTAATGAACACCAAGGAAAGGGGCTTGGCAAAAAAATTATTAACTATGCAGAAACAATTTTAAAAGAAAAAGGCGTTTTATTATTGTGGATGAACGCCAGAGTAAGCGCAATTCCTTTTTATACAAAATGTGGTTATACCAAAAGTGGCAGCATTTTTGACATACAAAAGGTGGGACCACACGTGGTTATGTTTAAAAAATTAAATTAAGAGTTATGCAAAGAAGATCATTTATTCTAAAAACCGGAATTATAGGTGCTGCCGCAATTACGGCTCCACAACTTATTTTTGCTCAAGAGCAAGAAGAAGAAGTTACCTATTCTATTGAAGAGTTAATGGGTAAAGCAGATATAGATTTGTATGGCAAAGGAATTAACCTAAGAAAAGAAGCCCATGATGCTTTTAAAAAAATGAAAGTAGCTGCTTACAGTGCTGGCATTGATTTAAAAATAGTATCCAGCTATAGAAATTACTACAGACAAGAAGGTATTTGGGAACGTAAGTATTTAAAATATACAGACGATCAAAAAATGAAACCTTTAAATGCTATTGATAAAATTATTGAATACTCTACTATTCCTGGTACAAGTAGACACCATTGGGGAACAGATATTGATATTATAGATGGCTATCAAAAAACTAGCGGAGATGTTTTAGTTCCTAAAAAATTTGAAGAAGGTGGGCCGTTTGAAGACCTTAAAAAATGGATGGACGAAAACGCGAACGACTTTGGTTTTTACTTAGTGTATACTAACAACAAAAAACGTAGAGGTTTTAAATATGAGCCTTGGCATTATAGCTATGCCCCTATTTCTAAACCTATGCTAGAACAGTTTAGAGGTAAAAATATTATGAGGTTGGTAAAAGAGCAACAACTTTTAGGTGGTGAACACTTTACTGCTGGCTTTTTAAAATCTTATATAGTAAACAATATTTTAGATATTAATCCAGAACTTTTATAACTCTTTTTGTATCTTGGTTTTTAACTAACCAAGAATAAACTATAATGAGAAGAGGAAATTGGAAAATAAGAATACTTATAGGACTTGCCATTGTTGCTTTTGCATACATACAAAGGTGCAGCAATAAAGAAGAAAACCCGTATACCGGTAGAGTGCAAAATATTAATATGGATGCCAATCAAGAAATTGCTATTGGTTTACAAAGTGCTCCACAAATGGCACAACAACACGGAGGTTTATATCCAGACCAAAAATTGCAAAATTTTGTAGATGCTGTTGGCAACAAATTAGTACAAAATAGTATTGCTAAAGACACTCCTTACAAATACGAGTTTCATTTATTGGCAGACGAAAAAACCATTAATGCTTTTGCGTTACCAGGCGGACAAATATTTATTACCTATGCCCTATTCTCTAAGCTTAATGAAGCACAATTGGCTGGTGTTTTAGGACATGAAATAGGACATGTAATTGGCAGACATTCGGCAGAACGTATAGCAGACAGCAATTTTTGGCAAACATTATCTACAGGGGCATCTGTTGGTGCAGATATGGGAGGTGTTGTTAACGGTATAGGGCAAAAAACCTTACTCACTAATGGTCGTGGAGACGAATTAGAAAGTGATGAACTTGGAGTGTTATTTATGATACAATCTGGTTACAACCCAGAAGAAATGATAGCTGTAATGAAAATTTTAAAGGCAGCCGCAGGACCTAACAGGCAACCAGAGTTTCAAAGCACTCACCCAGATCCTGAAAACAGAATAGAAAAAATTAAAGAAGCAATAGAAAAATATAAAAACGAAAAATAACTATTCGACGAAATGCATTTTAATCTCGTTATTTTTATTTAGCTTTGTAGCATCCCAAACCTAACTTGTTGTTTTTAACCATTATAGCTTTGAGAATATTAATTCTAAAAAAGAGACTATATGGGAAGGCTACTAGAATACAAACGAATTTATTTAAGCGCATTTGACAATTGCAGACCAATACTGGCTGTGATTTTATTAAAAGCATATTCATTTTTTTGCTTTGCGCTAATATCTATAACTGTCTATGCATTTTTATACAGAGCATTTACAGGGTTTAGATTCTAAAAAATTATACTTTTTTACGAGAACACCTAAAAGTATTACCTAATAAAAAAATCCCTTTGAGTTTTCTTCAAAGGGATTTTTTGGTTGATGATTGTTGGATGAACTCTACTTTCTTTTTCTTTTATTTTTTCTTGCTAACTTTTTTTCTTTAGCTACTTGCTCTAAAAATGCTATAGTTTCTTTTGCATTAGATAATTCTGCGTGCTTCATTATTGTACGTCCTTTATCGCATTTAATTCTAATATCTGCACCGTTTGCTACAAGCATCTCTAAAATTTCTACCTTATTGTATCGCGCAGCAAATATAGCAGGCGTCATACCATTAGACTTTTTATTTACATCTTCTCCAAATTCTATAAGTTTACGTACCGTTTCTACATCGCCCTTTAAAATAGCCATACAAAAAGGGTTTACGGTTTCTAAAGCAACATTTACTACTTTGTAATTTGGTAATACTGCATTAACATTTGCTTTTACTACTGTTGTTGCTACCACTAAAGCAGCCGCAAAAACTAAAATTGTTTTTTTCATGATGATTGTTGTTTTTTGATTTAATTGATGAATTGTATACACAGATAAAGACGACAACTAGGAACATATGTTTCAGTAAAAACTGATTATAACATAATTTTAACAGCTGTTTTAAGAAACGATATCGTTTTAGTTAAACCAATACGTTAACACTTTCTAAAAAAATGAAAAAAAGACAAGTAAGTTAACCATAAAACTTAATAATTGGTGCTATTTTTGAGTAGCAAAAAAATAAAAAGATGAACAAAAAAGTTATTTTAATGATTTTAGACGGATGGGGGAAATCTCCAGATCCTAAAATCTCGGCCATAGAAAACGCAAATACTCCTTTTATAGATGGATTGTACACAAAATACGCAAACGCTAATTTGTTAACCGACGGAATGAATGTTGGCTTGCCTGAAGGACAAATGGGTAACAGTGAAGTTGGACATATGAATTTGGGTGCTGGCCGTATTGTTTATCAAGATTTAGCAAAAATTAACTTAGCTATTAAAGAAAATACTCTTAAGGATGAGGAAGTAATTAAAAACGCCTTTAAGTATGCTAAAGAAAATAATAAAGCTGTTCATTTTTTAGGTCTTCTTAGTAATGGTGGTGTACACTCACACACTTCACATTTAAAAGGGTTAATTACAGCTGCTGAAAGTTATGGTGTAGAAAATTCTTATATACATGCTTTTACAGATGGTAGAGATGTTGATCCTAAAAGTGGTAAAAGCTACATAAATGATATTATTACCTTTTGTAAAGATAAAAACACCAAATTAGCAAGTGTTATTGGTCGTTACTACGCTATGGATCGTGATAAACGTTGGGAGCGCGTTAAATTAGCATATGACTTATTAGTTAATAATGCCGGCACAAAAACCAACAATGTAGAGCAAGCTATACAAGATAGCTATGATAACGATGTTACAGATGAATTTGTTAAGCCAATTGTTGTAACAGATAAAAATGGTGCCCCAACAGCAAAAATACAAGAAAATGATGTTGTTATTTTCTTCAATTTTAGAACAGACCGTGGTAGAGAACTAACAGAAATGTTAAGTCAGGAAATGTTTCATGAGTACAACACACACCCATTGAAACTGTATTATGTTACAATGACAAATTATAACGAAGCCTATAAAAATGTGCACGTTATTTATGACAAAGCAAATATTGAGGAAACTTTAGGTGAAGTGTTATCTAAAGCAGGAAAAAAGCAAATTCGTATTGCTGAAACAGAGAAATATCCTCACGTTACATTTTTCTTCAACGGTGGTAGAGAGGTTCCTTTTGATGGTGAGCAGCGTATTTTATGTCCGTCTCCTAAGGTTGCTACTTATGACTTACAGCCAGAAATGAGTGCTTTTGATATTAGAGACGCTATTATACCAGAATTGAACAAAGCAGAGGCAGATTTTGTTTGCCTAAACTTTGCTAATCCAGATATGGTAGGCCATACAGGAGATATGCAAGCCGCAATAAAAGCCTGCGAAACTGTAGACAGTTGTGCAGAAGCTGTAATTACTGCAGGTTTAAAAAATGATTACACTACTATTGTAATAGCAGATCATGGTAATTGTGAAACTATGGTAAACCCAGAT
This sequence comes from Cellulophaga sp. RHA_52, assembly GCF_007827205.1. Classification (NCBI taxonomy): domain Bacteria; kingdom Pseudomonadati; phylum Bacteroidota; class Flavobacteriia; order Flavobacteriales; family Flavobacteriaceae; genus Cellulophaga; species Cellulophaga sp. RHA_52. The sequence goes on along the minus strand of NZ_VIRZ01000001.1, from coordinate 1,669,551 downwards.
GGGAGCCCTAACACTGCACATACAACCAATCCTGTACCACTAATTTTGGTAGACAAAGAATTAAAACAAATTAATGATGGTGTTTTAGGAGATATAGCACCTACAATTTTAAAATTAATAGGAGTAAAACAACCAGAGCTAATGACACAAAAATCTTTAGTTTAAGATTTTTAACGTTATAATACTGTTTTTATAAGATTGTTTTACCTTTGCAAACTATGGTAAAAATTAAAACACCTGAAGAAATAGAAATAATGCGCGAAAGTGCATTAATGGTTTCTAAAACATTAGGCTTAATTGCTAAAGAAATTAAGCCTGGTGTAACTACATTGCAGTTAGATAAAATTGCAGAAGAATTCATTAGAGATAATGGTGGTATTCCTGGTTTTTTAGGATTATATGATTTTCCTAACACATTATGTATGAGCCCTAACCAACAGGTTGTACACGGCATACCTAATAATAAACCATTAGAGAATGGCGAAATTATATCTGTAGATTGTGGTGTATTAAAAAATGGTTACTACGGAGATCACGCATACACTTTTGAAGTTGGAGAAGTAAATCCGGAAACTAAAAAATTGCTTGATATTACTAAGCAATCTTTATATGTAGGTATAAAAGAATTTAAAGCCGGCAATAGAGTTGGTGATGTTGGTTTTGCAATACAACAATTTTGCGAAGCGGAAGGTTATGGTGTTGTTCGTGAACTAGTTGGCCACGGCTTAGGCAAAAAAATGCATGAAGGACCAGAAATGCCTAACTATGGTAAACGCGGTAGAGGCAAAAAGTTTGTTGAAGGTATGGTAGTTGCTATAGAGCCAATGATTAACCAAGGTACAAGAAAAATTGTACAGCATAGTGATGGTTGGACAATTACAACTTTAGATAACAAACCAAGTGCACATTTTGAGCATGATGTAGCAATTGTAAATGGCAAACCACAATTATTATCTACTTTTGATTATATTTATGAAGCCCTAGGAATAGAGAGTAATGAAGAGGATGAGTTTAGGGTAAAATAACAACCTAACCACATCTTTAATTTATGAATTGTAAAACGTGCAATACAGGCATTACAAACACACATAAATATTGCTCTAATTGTGGAGCAAAAATAGTTTTAGACAGAATATCATTAAAAGGCGCATGGCAAGAGTTCATTGGGCCTTTTTTTAGTTGGGACAATAACTTCTGGAAAACCTTTTTTAACTTATTTACAAAACCTAAAGAGGTTTTAGAGGCTTATATAGGTGGTGCTCGTAAAAAATATTTTCAGCCATTTTCATATTTGGTAGTTTACGCAACTATTGCCTTAATTATTAATAAAATTTTTCCTAGTACAGAAGTAGCAGATTTTACTAACGGTATCAAATCCGGTTTAGGGGATGCTAACCCCAAAGCTCCAAAAGAGGCATTAGAAAGCATAAATATAATTTATCAGTTTTACTCTAATTATTATAATCTAATTATAATATCTAGCATTCCTGCGTATAGCTTACTAACATATTTAACTTTCAAAAAAAGAGACCATAACTACTCAGAGCACTTAGTTTTTAACGCATACATACAAGCCAATTTAGGCTATATACTTATTGCTTCACAACTTATTTTTTTTAACCTTATAGGGCTTTCAAAAGGACTAATTTCAAGTGCTTTTATACTTATATCTGCTGTTTATGGATTATATGTTTTCATAAAATTATATCAACTTACTATTAAACAAACACTCTATGCCTTTTTTAGATATGCGGGCTATATTATACTAGCTTTTATTACTTTAATGATTTTAAGTATTGGTGTTGGTATTTTGTATGCAATGACAATAAAAACTAGCTAAAACATACTTTTAAAGTATATTTACGTTTTAATAATTGCTACACAAATATGAAGCAAGCATTTAGTACCTAAATACATTTATGAAAAAGCTTTTTAAGACTATTTTAAACACCATACCTAGACCACTATTAATAAAACTAAGTTATGTATCACGTCCCATACTAACATTTTTTATGCGTGGCAAAACCTATGTAGACCCAATAGATGGCAAAGGCTTTAAAAAGTTTTTACCGTACGGATATGAAAAGCAACGAGACAATGTATTATCTCCTTCAACACTATCGTTAGAGCGCCATAGACTTCTTTGGCTTTATTTACAGAGCGAAACAGACTTTTTTACAGCAGATCTTAAGGTGCTACATTTTGCACCTGAACAAGCGTTTTATAAGCGTTTTAGAAAAATGAAAAATTTAGAGTACACTACCACAGATTTAGAATCTCCTTTAGCAGATGTAAAAGCAGACATATGCAACTTACCTTTTAAAGACAATAGTTATGATGTTATACTATGCAACCATGTTTTAGAGCATATACCAGATGACACCAAAGCTATGCAAGAAATGTACAGAGTTTTAAAACCTGGCGGATGGGGAGTTTTTCAAATACCACAAGATTTAAGTAGAGAAAATACTTTTGAAGACGATACCATAACAGATAAAAAAGAACGTGCTCGTATTTTTGGACAGTATGACCATGTACGTATTTACGGCAAAGATTACTTTGCCAAATTAAGAAAAATAGGATTTACGGTTGAAGAGGTAAACTACACTAAAAAATTACCACCACAAGATGTTAAAAAATATTGCTTAGCCCAAGGAGAAATAATACCCGTAGTAAAAAAATAGCCTACTCTAATAGTAAATCTTTAAAGCCTTTTGTAATATATTCTTTTGTATTACCATCATCATCCAAATAAATAATGTAGGCTTGCAATGTAGAGTCTTTTTCAATTATTTTTTTAGAATCTTCTAAATCCATTGCCATAAAAGAAGTTGCATAACCATCTGCTTTAGCACAGTTACCGGTAATAATAGTTGTTCCTAAAACTTTAGCGTTTTTAGTATACCCAGTTTTTGGATTTAATGTGTGCACATATTTTTCTTTGGTAACTGGATCTACTCTAAAATGCCTGTAATTACCTGAAGATGCCATAGCTACATTTTTAAGTGTTACGGCTGCTTTATAATTGGTTCGGTCTTCAACCTCAGGGTCATTAATACCAACAACCCATTTTTTCTTCTTTTTTAAATTTTCGCCTTTAGCATAAATCTCTCCTCCTACTTCAATTAAAAAGTCTGTAATACCCTTACTCTCTAACATTACTGCTAGTCTGTCTATAGAATACCCTTTAGCAATAGCATTAAAATCAAACAAAATGTTAGTATTTGCTTTCTTTATGGTGCCTTTATTAGTTAGTTCTACTTTACTAAAACCAACATACTCTAACAAGCTATCTACTTTAGAGCTGTCTAATTTTATTTGCTCTCCTGGCCCAAAACCCCAAGCATTTACTAAAGTCCCTACAGTAGGATCAAAATAGCCATCAGTTTTGCTATTAATATCTTTAGACAGGTTAAAAACCTCTTTAAACATATGGTCCACTTGTAAGGTAGAATCTCCTTTATTAATTTTAGAAATGTCTGATGAAGGCATATAGGTAGACATAGACTTGTTTATCACTTTAAAAACTGAATCTATTTCTTCTTGAAAATTAGTCGTTTCATTTGTAAAATAAATAATACTGTATGATGTACCCAGAGCAGATCCATTATTTCGGTTCTCTACAATTTTAGATTTATTATCATTTTTACAAGCTGTAAATAAGCAACCGGTAGCAATAAATAGCACTACTTTTAATTTATACTTTAATAAGTCCGTCATAATCTACTATATATTCTTCATTTAAATACACTGGCAAGTTAGGGTCTGCTGCATTAGTTAACCTTACTCCTGCATAATAAGCAGTAGCATCCATTTTTTCTGCATGATCTTTCATTTTTTCCATAAAAGGAATGTCGTATGCATTAGGATTGTTAGGGTAAGCAATTGCCCTAACAACTATAAAATGTAAAACTTTATCTTTTAAACACACAAATTGAGGGTTACGCTTAGGTTTACTGTTAACACCCATAAACTCATACCCATTTGCCTCTAAATGCTTACCAACAATGTTCATTGCCAAGTTATGTAGCTCTTGCTCTGTTAATGGTTTTCCCATACTGCAAAATTAGAATAAAAAAAGAGACTGCCCCAATAAAGAAGCAATCTCTTTCTAACTAAATTAAATAAGAAATCTTAAGCTCTATAAGCTTTTTAAATATTTTACAGCAGCATGTGCATTGGCAGCTTTAGCATATTTTAATGCCGTAACACCAATTTTAGATTTTGCCTTAACATTTGCACCATTTGCTACTAAAAGCTTCATAAGCTCTACTTTATTATATCTTGCAGCGTACATTAATGGAGTCATACCCATTGTACCTGATTTTTGATTAATATCTGATCCAAATTCTAAGAATTTTTTAGTGGTATCAAAATTACCCTTAACAACAGCTATGCTTAAAGGAGATAAATCCTTAATAGTTGTTTTTTCAATTTTTAAATTTTTCTTTAATACTGGTTTATCCGGACCATTACTAGCTGATAAACTTGTTGCTACTAAACTAAATACGATTCCGAAAGCGATAATTGATTTTTTCATGATAATTGTTTTTTGATGTGATGATTGTTTTTTTTTGATTTTAATAATGTTGTTTTGACACTACACTTATATAGACGATGAAAAATTTATTTTGTTTCAGAAATTTTTCATTATAACTTTTATTTAACACTGATTAGGAGTTAGTTAAAAGCTTGTTAACGTTCTAAAAACAAGTTGTTAGCATTGCTTAAATTGATTGCAAAAAGGCCACTGCTTCTAAGGCTTTAGATAATTTTGCATAGCCAAGTGCCGTATAGCCAATTTTAGATTTTAATGTAGTATCTGCTCCATTACTAATTAACAGTTTTAACAATTTAACATTGTTATACCTTGCTGCATACATTAAAGGTGTCATACCTGTACTAACAGATTTTTCATTACTATCTGCTCCATACGCCAAAAAACTTGCCGTTGTACCATAGTCTCCTTTTGCTACTGCAATACTTAAAGGCGAAACATTTTTAATTGTTGTTACATTAATTTTTTTTACAGGTAATGGCTTTTTCTCTGATGCTACAGAAGTTGCTACTACACTTAATAAAAGACTACATGCGATGATTGATTTTTTCATGATTGATGATTTAATTGATTACTAAATTTTAATTACAATGTAAAAGTAGAACAGTAATACAGTAAAAAAAATAGTTTTATGATGAACGGTAATAACCAAGAAACGAACGGTGAAAAGCAAGACTTTAATTAAAAATGCATATTTAAATAGAAGTCACATTAAAAACAGTGCATAAAAAAAGCCAGTACAAATGTACCGGCTTTTAAACTTATATTTTTTTAGACTTATCCTCCAAAGTCATCAAATCTGATGTGCTCATCTGGAATACCAAAATCTTCACCCATTTTCTGAACAGCTTTGTTCATTAAAGGAGGTCCACAGAAATACAATTCAATATCTTCTGGAGACTCATGATGACTTAAATAATTATCTATTACACAATTATGAATAAATCCTACAAAACCATCACCAGGTGCATCTATATTTTCTTTTACTTTCCAGTTATCTTCTGGTAAAGGCTCAGAAAGTGCTAAGTAAAACTTAAAGTTAGGGAATTCTTTTTCTAACTCGTAGAAATGATCCAAGTAAAATAACTCTCTCTTAGAACGTCCACCATACCAGTAAGTAACTTTTCTTCCTGTTTTTAATGTTTTAAATAAGTGGTATAAGTGAGAACGCATTGGCGCCATACCTGCTCCACCACCAACATAAAGCATTTCAGATTCAGACTCATTAATAAAGAACTCACCGTAAGGTCCAGAAATAACAACTTTATCTCCTGGTTTTTGTGCAAATATGTAAGATGAAGCTACACCTGGGTTAACATCCATCCATCCGTTTTTAGCTCTATCCCAAGGCGGAGTAGCAATACGTACGTTTAACATAATTTCACGACCTTCTGCAGGGAAAGAAGCCATTGAGTAAGCTCTTTCTACAGTTTCTTCGTTTTTCATTACTAAAGGCCATAAATTAAATTTATCCCATTCTGCCTGAAACTTATCTGGAGTTTCATGCTCTTCAGGGTGAGCCGTAATATCTATATCAGAATACTTAATTTCACATTCAGGAATTTCTATCTGAATATATCCACCAGCTTTGTAGCCCATATCTTCTGGAATTTCAACTACAAATTCTTTAATAAATGATGCAACATTGTAGTTACGTACAACTGTAGCATCCCATTTTTTAATACCAAATACTTCTTCAGGAATGGTAATTTCCATATCCTGCTTTACTTTAACCTGGCAAGCTAAACGCGCACCGTGGTTTAATTCTTTTTTAGAGAAGTGAGGTGTTTCTGTTGGTAGAGCATCTCCACCACCAGATAAAACGTGACACTCACACTGTATACAAGTACCACCACCACCACATGCAGATGGTAAAAATATTTTTTGGTTACCTAATGTTGTAAGCAAAGAACTACCAGAGCCTACTTCAACCTTCTTTTCTCCATTAATGGTTATAGTAACAGGACCAGAAGGAGATAATTTTTCTTTTGTAAAAAGTAAAAGAGCAACTAATAATAACAATAACGCCATAAAAGCAATTACCGTAATTACAATTGTACCTATTGTGCTTGTAGCTAAAATCATTCTTATTTATTTAAAGCGTTATTGTAAGAAACTGAATTTTCATCAATTTCATTTTTAACTTCCTTGTCTTGTGCCTTCTGTGCAGTTTCTTTTGCTTCTTTTTTAGGAGCATCATCACCACCAGTTAACATACCACCAAAGCTCATAAAACCAATAGCCATAAGACCTGTGATTATAAACGTAATACCTAAACCTCTTAAAGGAGCAGGAACGTTAGAGTATCTAATTTTTTCGCGAATTGCAGCAATAGCTAAAATTGCTAAAAACCAACCAATACCAGAACTTATACCGTAGTTAAAAGCCAAACCTAACGTTTGTATATCTCTAGATTGCATAAATAAAGAACCACCTAAAATGGCACAGTTTACAGCAATTAAAGGTAAAAATATACCCAGAGAGTTATATAATGATGGCGAAAACTTTTCTACTACTATCTCTACCAATTGTACCATTGTTGCAATAGTTGCAATAAATAATATAAATGATAAAAAGCTTAAGTTATAATCTGCATAATCTGGCCCTAACCAAGCTAAAGCACCATCTCTTAACAAGTACTGATCTAACAACCAGTTCATAGGTACAGTTACTGCAAGTACAAATATTACTGCAGCACCAAGACCTACGGCTGTGGATACTTTTTTAGATACTGCCAAATAGGAACACATTCCTAAAAAGGTAGCAAATACCATATTATCTATAAATATGGATTTAAAAAATAATTCTACATGTTCTAACATAACATTGTATTTTTTATATAACTAGTTCTAGTTTTCTTCTATTAATGCTTTATTTCTTGAACGTTGCACCCAAATAATGATACCAACTACTATTAATGCCATTGGAGACAATAACATAAATCCGTTGTTTTCATATCCTATGGCATACAATCCTGTTTTCTCAATAGGATCTCCTAATACTTTAAACCCTAATAAAGTACCAGAACCTAAAAGTTCTCTAAAGAAACCAACAATAATTAATATTAAACCATAACCAAATGAGTTTCCAATACCATCTAGGAAAGATCTCCAAGGTCCGTTTGCTAATGCAAAGGCCTCAAAACGTCCCATAATAATACAGTTTGTTATAATTAACCCAACAAATACAGAAAGGGTTTTACTAAGTTCATATGCAAATGCTTTAAGCACTTGATCTACTATAATAACTAAGGCAGCTACTACTACCAATTGCACAATAATTCTAATTTTAGAAGGTATAATGTTTCTCATTAAAGAGATAACAACGTTACCTATTCCTAATACAAACATTACTGAAACCGCCATTACTATTGACGCTTTTAACTCTGCTGTAATTGCCAATGCAGAACATATACCTAATACCTGTATAGTAATTGGGTTGTTATCTGCTAATGGATCTAATATTAGATTTGCATCTTTTTTAGAAAGTAATCCCATTTCTTATTTTTTAGCTATAGTTTCTAAATAATCTTGATAAAGTTTAACGCTTTCTTTTATCATAGCTGTTACACCATTACCTGTAATGGTTGCACCTGCTAAAGCATCTACTTTATTATCATCTTTTCTTTCGTTTATTGGGTCATTGTTACCTTTAGCAACACTAATTCCAACAAATGCTCCGTTGTTTAAAATAGATTCTCCTTTAAAATCATCCATAAAATAACGTTGCTTTATGTTTGCTCCTAGACCAGGTGTTTCTCCTTTATGATCAAAAAACACACCTTGCACTTTTAAATCTTCGCCTACTGCAACAAAGCCCCAAATAGCATCCCAAAGACCTTTACCTCTCATTGGTATGATGTAAGATTTTACACCATCTTTTTCACCAATAAATAATGGTAATTTTCTAACTTCGCCATTTTTAGCTGCTGTTTCTTGCTTTTTTAAATCTATTAAATAAGCTTCGTCATTTGGCGTAATTTTACCATTTTCAATAACTATTTGCTCTTTAATATATTTTTTAAACTCAGCTTCTACTTTATCTGTAGGTATAAAATTTATACTCCCTTCGTCTACATTATCATTAACACCCATTGCATAAAGGATGTTTTGTTGCTTCTCAAACTTTTCATTCATCTTAATTTTACCACTTAAACTAGATGCAGTAAATGCTAAGATAGAACCCACAACTACAACCATAATGGCTGCAAAAATGACGGTGTAACTATTTTTATCTGTATTAATTGCCATATCTATTCTTTTAACGCTAATTAAGCTGTAGCTTTATTTGATCTTTTTAAACGTTTTTTTACATTACTTTGCACTACATAATGATCTATAGTTGGAGCAAAAACGTTCATTAATAATATTGCTAAGAATACGCCTTCTGGATAAGCAGGGTTAAACACTCTAATTAAAACAGAGATAAACCCAATAAAGAAACCGTAATACCATTTTCCTTTATTAGTTTGTGAACCAGTTACAGGATCTGTAGCCATATATACAATACCAAAAGCTAAACCTCCAACAAGTAAATGTTGCCAGAACTCAAAGCTCATTAATCCGTAAAACTTACTTCCTTCACTAATCCAATCTGCACTAACAACCCCGTTAAAGATTAAGCCCATTGTTAAAGCACCTATTACAGCACTTAACATAATTCTCCAGCTAGCTATTTTTGTAAAGATTAAAAATAAACCACCTAATAGAATTAAAAACGTAGACGTTTCACCAACAGAACCTGGTATAAAACCAAAGAACATATCTGAAATTGAGTATGATGCATCTGTATTTTGAGCTAACTGTCCTAAGATAGTTTCACCAGAAATAGCATCTGCAGTACCAGCTCTTTCTACAGCCTCGTGTACCCATACTTTATCACCACTCATCCAAGTTGGATAAGCAAAGAATAAAAATGCTCTAATTGTTAATGCTGGGTTTAAGATATTCATACCTGTACCACCAAAAACTTCTTTCCCTATTACAACACCAAAAATAACTGCTATAGCTAGCATCCATAATGGTGTATCTATTGGTACAATTAATGGTACTAACATACCAGTTACCAAGTAACCTTCTTCTACCTCATGTCCTTTAATAACAGCAAAAACAAACTCTACTGCTAAACCAATTACATAAGATACTATTACCAATGGTAATACCGTTGTTAAACCTACTAAAAAGTTATCCCATGTTATAAAATCATTTAGTAATGAAAAATCTGCAGGGAAACCATTAATTGCAGAATAATGTTGGTAACCCGCATTAAACATCCCGAAAATTAAAACCGGAATTAACGCCATTATTACCGTATTCATTGTACGCTTTAAATCATCTGCTGCTCTTACGTGAGACCCAGAGTGCGTAGTTTCATTAGGCAAGTACAAAAACGTATGGATTGCATTAAATGCAGGCGCCATTTTTTTGCCTTTATACTTTTCCTTTAAATTGTGTAATTTATTTTTAAGACCCATCTTTTATCCTATTTCTTTTTGTAATAAGTCCAACCCTTCTCTAATTATTTGCTGATGCGGTTGTTTAGATATACAGATAAACTCTGTTAAAGCAAAATCTTCAGGTGCAACCTCATACAATCCAAGTTGTTCCATTTCATCTAAATCCTTTATCATACAAGCTTTTAGCAGTTGCATTGGATAAATATCTAATGGAAAAACTTTTTCATAAGCACCAGTTACCACAAATGCTCTATGTTCTCCGTTAGTATTGGTATTTAAATCGTATTTTTTCTTAGGGTTTAACCAAGAGAAAGTCATTGCTCTAGTAGACGATATTTTGTTAAAAACTGGCTTATTCCAACCAAACAACTCGTAATCATCTCCTTCAGGAATAACAGTTACTGTGTTATTATAAAACCCTAAATACCCTTCTGGGCTAGTTTTAGAACCTGTTAACACATCACCATTAATTACTCTAAAGTTCTCTATAGAAACTCCGCTACCATATAAAAATGTAGAAATTTCTGATCCAATAGTAGTTGTGTAATATTTTGGAGATTTAACTGCAGAACCTGCTAATGCAATAGTTCTTTGAGGGTTAAATTTACCTGTTAACAACAACTCACCTATTATAACTAGGTCTTGTGCATTAACTGTCCAAACTACTTCTCCTTTGTTAATAGGATCTATCTTGTTTATTTGTGTACCCACTAAACCTGCTGGATGCGGACCAGCTACTTTATGTTCTGTTACACCAGACAAACCAGACAATGGAGAGTTGCTACTACCCACAGAAATGTGCACTTGGCCAGATGTTAAAGTTGCTAATGCTGTAACAGCCGCTTGCAACTCTTTTTCTTTGCCTTGTAACACGTAATCTAAATTGGCTGCTAATGGGGCTGTTGTATACCCAGAAATAAATATAGCCTTTGGAGCCACATTAGGGTTTGCAACAACATCATACGGTCTTTGTTTTACAAAAGGCCAACAACCAGACATTAGCAACTGCGACTTTACGTCTTCTGCAGATGCGCTTGCCAAGTTTAGCGTACTGTGTTCTACTACTTCACCACTTTTATTAGCGCGTATTTTCAGCGTTAATATTTTTCTCCTTGCACCTCTTACAATTTCAACAAGCTCACCAGACACAGGAGAAACAAACTTCATTTCTTCTACATCTTTGTTGTAAAAAATAGGTTCACCTGCTTTTACAGTTGCCCCTTCTTTTACCAACATTTTTGGCATTATCCCGTGAAAATCATTAAGATTTATTGCATAAACATTGCTTAAAACCGCTTTAGAAGTAGTTTGCTCAGCGGCACCGACTAGGTTTATATTTAAGCCTTTTTTTATTCGAATGTCTTTAGACATATTATTGCAGACCTTAGGTTAACAAAATTTCGTGCAAATTTAAAGTTTTAAGCGCAAACTTCCTTGTTAAATCAGCTAAGATGTTTTTATTTATATTAATTCTAAATAAAATTTTAACACTTTTTATCCACGTAATTTTTAGGCATAACTTTTGCTTATCTTTGTGATACAATTATTATATAAATGAAACACTACTCTTTTTTACTTTTTATAATTTTAGTTAGTTTCTCTACTTACGCACAAAACGCTGTAGAAAAAGATGCTCCTAACCATATAAAATCTATTGTATTTAAAGGACCTACAGAAGATCAATTTCCTATTGCACAATTGGGAGATAAAATTTATTTAGAGTTTGATGACTTAACTGCCTCTGAAGAAGATTACTACTACAAAATATCATACTATAATTATGATTGGTCTCCGTCTACACTGTCCAAATCTCAGTATTTAAGTGGCTTTGACAATCTTAGAATCACAAATTACGAAAATAGTTACAACACACTACAAGCTTACTCTAATTACCGCTTACAAATACCCAATAGCAGCATTAGTTTAAAGGTAAGTGGCAATTATATGTTAGAAATATACAACAGCTATAATGAGCTTCAATTTTCTAGACGCTTTATAATTTACAAGGATGCTGTAGCAGTAGGCGTTAGTCCAAAAAGAACAAGAGACTTTGAGTTTCTAAACCAAAAGCAAGCCATACAAATTGCCATAAACGCAGGTAATTTTCAACTTATCAACCCAAAAAAAGAGGTTAAAGTTACAATTTTAAAAAACTACTACTGGCCTACTGCAATTACCAATTTAAAACCACAATATACAATTGGTAAGGAGTTGTTATACAAATACGACAAAGAAAGTAGTTTTTTTGGCGGTAATGAGTTTTTAAATTTTACCACAAAAGATTTACGCGCAACTAGCACTGCAATTGCACGTGTAGAGATGAAAGAATTGTACAACCACTATATGTATGCAGATCTAATTAGAGCCAACGAGCCTTATACCTATTACCCAGATATTAATGGCGACTTTGTAATTACAACGCAACAAGGTGAAGATGCCTCTAGAGAAGCAGAGTACACCAACGTACATTTTAAATTACCTTACACTGACATTATAGGATTAAATGATGTTTATGTATTTGGCAAGTTTAACAATTACGCTATTACAGATGAGAATAAAATGACTTACAATGAAAAAACCGGTTATTTAGAAGCTAAAATTACACTTAAGCAAGGTTTTTACAATTATAAATATGTTATTAAGACCGATAAAGGAGAACTAAAGCAAAATGCAATTGGAGGCAATTTTCATTTTACAGAAAACAATTATTTAGTATTGGTTTATTACAGAAATTTTGGCGACCAATATGATAGCGTTATTGGAGTTGGAAGTGGCAACTCTAGAAACATTACCAACTAACAAAAAACCAACTCCGGCTCAATGAACAGGTGTAATTGCCTGTTTGCCGAAAAAAAGTTCATTCAGCGAATATATGAAAGCTGAGTAAGGTACTTTAAATTTTACTTTTTATATTTGTATGTAGCGAATGTGTCACACTCATAGCAAGTTACACATTTCTACTTTAAAATAAGAAGAAGTATTACAACGTAATAAAGTATTCTTTTTTTAGACATAATACACAGATTGAGTATTATATTTTTTAAAGTTAAAACGTATGACTACACAAGTTACTAAAGGCATAAAAATATCAGTAAGCACCAATTTTGAAGGTACATTTTTTAAAAACTACAAAATGCACTACGCATTTGGCTACACTGTAACTATAGAAAACCTAAGCAAAGACTCTGTACAACTAACCTCTAGACACTGGGAAATTTACGACTCTTTAAATGACTTAGAAATTATGGATGGAGAAGGCGTAGTTGGCAAAAAACCAGTTTTAAACCCAGGGCAATCTCATACATACAACTCTGGCTGCCTATTAACATCTCCTATTGGCGCAATGCGCGGACACTACAATATGATAAGCTTTACAGATGGTAAAAAATTTAGAGTTTACATTCCTAGTTTTAAATTTAGCGCACCTTTTGCTTTAAATTAAAAAATACCTATTTCTTACTTTCTAATTGTTTTAATAACGAATAGGATTTTACTACATTTGTTACAATTATTTAATTTATAAAACGTAGCACAATGGGTAAAGGATTTTTTGAAGTTCCAACCGCTTTTAACGAACCAATAAAAAGCTATGCTCCGGGAACACCAGAGCGCCAAGCTGTATTAGAGCAATACAAAGCTTATTACAACGGTAATGTAGATGTTCCTTTATATATTGGAGCAGAAGAGATAAAAACTGGTAACACAAAACCAATGTCTCCTCCGCATGATCACAAACATGTTGTAGGTCAATACCATTTAGCAGAAAAAGAACACGTAACTAAAGCTATAGAAAATGCTTTAGAATCTAGAGAAGCTTGGGCAAACCTTGCTTGGGAACAACGTGCTGCTATTTTTTTAAAGGCAGCAGAATTAATTGCTGGTCCTTACAGAGCTAAAATAAACGCTGCCACAATGATGGCACAATCTAAAACTATACACCAAGCAGAAATAGATGCTGCTTGTGAACTTATAGACTTTTTACGTTTTAACGTAGAGTACATGTCTCAAATATATGCAGAGCAGCCAGATTCTGCAGAGGGTATTTGGAACCGTGTAGAATACCGACCTTTAGAAGGCTTTGTTTATGCAATTACCCCATTTAACTTTACTGCAATTGCCGGTAACCTACCTGCTAGTGCCGCTATGATGGGTAATGTTGTTTTATGGAAACCAAGTGATAGTCAAATATTTTCTGCAAAAGTAATTGTAGATATTTTTAAAGAAGCTGGTGTACCAGATGGCGTTATTAATGTTGTTTACGGAGACCCAGTTATGGTTACAGAAACTGCATTAGCTAGTCCAGATTTTTCTGGTTTACACTTTACAGGTTCTACTTATGTTTTTAAAGAACTTTGGAAGCAAATTGGTAACAACATACACAATTACAAAACCTACCCTAGAATAGTTGGCGAAACAGGAGGTAAAGATTTTATTTTAGCTCATAAAACTGCTAATCCTGCACAAGTAGCTACTGCAATTGTACGTGGCGCTTTTGAATTTCAAGGGCAAAAATGTAGTGCTGCATCTAGAGTTTACTTACCTAAATCTACTGCTGATGAAGTATTAGATTTAGTAAAAAGAGACCTAGACTCTATTAACAAGCCAGGTTCACCTGAAGATATGAGCAACTTTGTTACAGCTGTTATTCATGAAGGTTCTTTTGATAAACTTGCCAAATACATAGATGGTGCTAAGGCTGATGATAATGCAGAAATTGTAGCTGGTGGTAATTATGATAAATCTAAAGGTTACTTTATAGAACCTACTGTAATTGTAACTACAGACCCTAAATATACTACAATGGAAACTGAACTTTTTGGTCCTGTTGTAACTATTTACGTGTATGATGATAAAGATTGGAAAGAAACACTTAAGTTAGTTGATGGTACATCTGAGTATGCATTAACAGGTGCTGTATTATCTACAGACCGTTACGCTATAGAAGAAGCTACAAAAGCATTACAAAACTGTGCTGGTAACTTTTACATTAACGATAAACCAACAGGAGCTGTAGTTGGCCAACAACCATTTGGTGGTGCAAGAGCATCAGGAACCAACGACAAAGCTGGCTCTGCACAAAACTTACTACGTTGGGTTTCTCCAAGACTAATTAAAGAAACATTTGTTACACCAACAGATTATAGATATCCATTTTTAGGATAAACCTTTTTTAAATATAAATTTAAAGCCAAAACAAGCAGGTAATTATCTGTTGTTTTGGCTTTTTTATGCTTAAAAATCAAGCTCTTGCGGCATAAAATTGCTTTTTAAACAATTTTAATGTAAATTTAACGTTAAGCTAATGTAAACATATAGTTTACTTATTGTAAATTTGTATAATTAAACAGAAAGACCATGAAAGAGAGCGTTACACACACAGAAAAAAAGAGAAAAAAAATTAGCATAACCAACATATACAGCTATATGAAGAGTTATGCTAAAAATTGCAAGTATTCTTTTAACAGAATGCTTAGTATTTAAATTACCCTTTGTACTTTAAAGGTAAATAAACCACTTTTTTAGTTTCAAAAAAGTCTTCAGAAAAATGATCTGAAAGGTTGTATATCTCTGTAGTTTTATAATCTTTTAATTCTTCAGATAAATCGCCACCTTTAAGGTACAAAATACCATTACGGCGTTCATGCAAAGATTCTTTTTTAATACGCCCTTTAATCCAACGAACAAATGTGGGCATAGCGGCTACCGCTCTACTAACTATAAAATCAAACTTAGTATCTAAGTCCTCTACCCTCATATGTTTAGCGGTAACATTAGTTAATCCTAAACCGTCTACAACGTGTTGTACTACTTTTATTTTTTTGCCAATTGCATCAACTAAAGTAAATTGGGTTTCAGGAAAAAGAATTGCCAAAGGTATGCCAGGAAAACCACCACCAGTACCAACATCTAGAACAGTTGTTCCTGGTAAAAACTGCTGAAATTTAGCAATGCCAGTAGAGTGCAATACATGACGTAGATATATTTCATCTATATCTTTCCTAGAAACCACATTAATTTTTTGGTTCCAATCTGCATACAATGCTTCAAGCTGTATAAAATGTTGCTTTTGCTCTTCTGTTAAGTCTGGAAAATACTTAAAAATAATATCTGCTTTCATATATTTTATCAAAGTTTTGGCAAAAGTAAGCATTTCCATAATCATAAAAATTTCTTATTTTAAGATAATTATCATATTATAAAAAGTACTTTTGCATTATCTTTACTTAGTTTTTGTGACTATTAAAAATTTATAGATCATAAATATCAGAATAATATAAAACATCTACATATAAAACATAATCCTCAAAAAAGTAACTATAGAGGAAATCAGAATTAAGAATTTAAAAAATATGGAAAATAAATCAATTAGATTTTCACGTAAAGACTCAGCTCAGTTTTTTAAGACTTTGAACAAACGTGTTAATACTTATTTTAAAGAAAACAACATAAAAAAAACAGGTAACTGGAAACTACACGTTAAAACAGTTATAATGTTTACGCTATTTTTAGCGCCTTACTTTTTAATATTAACCCTTGGCTTACCAATTTGGGCTAACTTACTACTTACCATTATTATGGGTGTTGGTATGGCTGGTGTTGGTATGAATGTTATGCACGATGGTAACCACGGCGCATACTCTAACAATAAATGGGTTAACAAAATAATGGGTGGTAGTATTTACATACTAGCTGGTAACGTATACAACTGGCAAGTACAACACAATGTACTGCACCATACTTACACTAACATTCATGAACATGATGAGGATTTAGAAGCTGGTAGAATTTTACGCTTTTCTAAACACGCAGAATGGCGCAAGCATCATAAATTTCAGCATTTTTACTCGGTTTTTTTATATGGCTTACTAACATTTAACTGGGCTATTACTACAGATTTTCAGCAAATGTACCGTTATATGAAACGTAATTTATCATACGGTAAAAAACCAAGTAAAATTGGCAACTGGAGTACTTTAGTTATTACAAAATTATTATACATTACTATTTGGATTGTTTTACCACTACTTTTTGCTAATGTAGCTTGGTGGCAAGTACTCCTAGGTTTCTTTATTATGCATTATGTTGCTGGTGTAATTTTGAGTGTCGTATTTCAATTAGCACATGTGGTAGATGATGCAGAAACACCATTACCAGATGAAACAGGCACAATGAAAAACACTTGGGCAATACATCAATTATTTACTACTGTAAATTTTGGGACTAAAAATAAGATTGTAAATTGGTTTACAGGTGGATTAAATCATCAGGTTGAACATCATATTTTTCCAAATATTAGTCACATTCATTACACAAATATCTCTAAAATTGTGAAACAAACGGCAAATGAATTTAATTTGCCATATAATGAATACAAAACTACTAGAAAAGCTATAATTTCGCACTTTAAACATTTAAAGGAGCTAGGAAAAAAACCTGCTTTACAGTACTAGTAAAAACAAAAAAGTATGAGCAATCACTTATCTAACAGAATTACAAACATGTCTACCTCTGCCACTTTAGCAATGGCAGCAAAAGCAAGAGAATTACGCAACGCTGGTAAAGATATTATTGGTTTAAGCTTAGGAGAACCAGATTTTAATATTCCAGATTTTATTAAAGACGCAGCTAAACAAGCTATTGATGATAACTACAGTAGTTATTCTCCTGTAGATGGTTATGCAGATTTAAAACAAGCTATTGCAAATAAGTTTAAAAGAGATAACAATTTAACATACGGACTTAACCAAATTGTGGTTAGTACAGGTGCTAAACAATCTTTAGCAAACATAGCAATGTGTATGCTTAACAAAGGAGACGAAGTAATTTTACCTGCTCCTTACTGGGTTAGCTATAGTGATATTGTTAAACTTGCAGAAGGAACTCCTGTAGAAGTAGCTACTAGTATAGATACAGATTTTAAAATGACCCCTGCTCAGCTAGAAGCAGCTATTACCCCTAACACTAAAATGATGTGGTTTAGCTCTCCTTGTAACCCAAGCGGATCTGTATACAGCAAAGAAGAATTAGAAGGCTTAGCAGAAGTATTAAAAAAGCACCCTAATATTTATGTGGTTTCTGATGAAATTTATGAGCACATAAACTTTAGAGGAGGACACGTTAGTATTGCCGGTATAGATGGTATGTATGAGCGTACCATAACAGTAAACGGTGTATCCAAAGCATTTGCAATGACAGGATGGCGTATTGGTTTTATTGGTGCTCCAGAATTTATTGCTAAAGCGTGTACTAAATTTCAAGGACAAAACACAAGTGGTGCTAATGCTATTGCACAACGCGCTACAATTGCTGCACTTGAAGCTCCCGTAAGCAAAATACAGTTTATGATAGATGAGTTTCATAAAAGAAGAGATCTTGTTTTAGAGCTATTAGGACAAATAGAAGGGTTTAACTTAAATGTACCTGAAGGCGCTTTTTATGTTTTTCCAGACATCTCTGCGTTTTTTGGTAAAACTTTAAACGGTACTACTATTAACAACGCGTCAGACTTATCTATGTACTTATTAGAAAATGCAAATGTTGCTACAGTAACAGGTGAAGCTTTTGGCAATCCTAACTGTATCCGTATTTCTTATGCTGCATCAGAAAAAGAATTAAAAGAAGCTATAAGCAGAATTAAAGCTGTTTTATAATTATATACTTAAAAACTACAAAAGGGTCTTATTAGCATTTGCTATAAGACCTTTTTTTATACTTTTACTTTAAAAAATAATTATTACAATAGAAACACACATAGCGGTTACACAAAAAGAACCTATTAGGTTTCAAGACTATGGAACTGGTATTTTTACAGGTATAAGCACAAAATCTGCTTTAAAAAAAGCAATAAAAAAGGGGTTAATTTATATTGATGAAAAAAAAGCATCTACTGGAACATTTATTTATGGGTCTGAAAAAATAACCTTTAACAAACCTGAAGAAAACAACACAAAAAAGAGATTAAATTTAAATTTAGAAGTTGTATTCCAAGACAATTACCTTGCTATTATTAATAAGCCACCAGGAATTTTAGTTAGTGGTAATACCTTTAAAACCATAGATAACGCACTAGAACAAAATATTACTAAAAGTAGTTTACCAGATGCTACCAAACCTAGACCTGTACATAGGCTAGATTTTCCCACAACCGGACTCCTTATTATTGGTAAAACCTCTGCAAGTATACTAGCATTAAACAAACTGTTTGAAAACAAAAAAATACAAAAAACCTATTTAGCAGTTACCATTGGTGAAATGATAAAAAAAGGAACTATTAATACCAATGTAGATAACAAAGAGGCTTTTACAACTTATAACGTATTAAAAACAGTTACCTCTAACAAATTTAACTATCTAAACCTTGTTAAACTAGAACCTAAAACCGGCAGAAAACACCAATTAAGAGTACACTTATCTTCAATTAACAACCCTATTTTAGGAGATGCAAAATATGGTATTCCTGGAAAAATTATTAAAGGAAAAGGACTTTATTTACACGCATACTCTTTAGATTTTACACACCCTTTTACCAATAAAAAAATATCTGTAACTAAAGAGCCTCATAATAAATACACAAAAATTTTCCCGATGCTCTAGTTCTAAAAAGAGTTATTTTTTTACATAAAATAATTACCTTAGCCATAAAACCAATGTAAATGCCCAACCAAGATATCAACTGCAAAAACTGCGAAAATAAATTTGACGCTAATTTTGAATATTGCCCACATTGTGGACAAAAAGTTAACGATAAACTTACGGTTGGCGTATTATTTAGCAATACAATTAAAAATTACTTTTCTGTAGATGCTCGTTTTTTTAAAAGTTTTTTTCCATTGCTTTTAAAACCTGGCTACTTACCATCTAAATTTATAGAGGGCAAGCGCCTGTTATATTTACATCCCGCACAACTCTACTTATTTTCTTCAATTGTGTTCTTCTTTTTATTTTCATTTAAAGTAAGTAAACAAGAGCGCCAAATTAGAGAAAGTGTAAAATCAGAGAAAACACTTAAGCAAACTATAGATTCTATAAAAGAGTACAATACTACCGATTCTTTAGCTGCCGCCACTGTTATAAAAAAACTAAAGCAAAGTCAAGATAAAACAGGTTTAAAAGATGAGGAATTAGCCAAGTTAGACTCTATTATTAAAGGACAAAATTATAAGGGTGATGACTTCATGACTTTTGGTTTTAACGAATCTAAAGTAGACTCTTTAATAGCTATTAACGCTCCAGACTCTTTAATAACTAAAGAAATGGGCAGAAAAGAAGATGCTGGTTATTTTACTAAAAAAGCATACACTCAAGTTTTAAAACTTTATAAAGATAATGGTAGTTTAGCAAGCATACTACACTCGTTTTATGACACTATACCAATTGCTTTATTTTTTCTGTTACCAATATTTGCTTTCATCTTAAAAATTTTATTTTTCAACAAAAATCCGTTTGCTTACCACTTGGTATTTGCTTTTTACTACTTCTCTTTCCTGTTTAGTACTTTTATAATTTTACTAATTATGAACTATATATGGTCTGGGTTTTCTGGATTTTTACAGTTTTTAATTGTGCTATCAACTTTTATATATTTATGTATTGCTGTTAAAAAGTTCTACAACCAAAGTTGGCTTTCTAGCTTTTTAAAAAGCTCATTAGCTACATTTATTTATTTTGTTATTGTTATACCAATTGCCATTACAATACTAAGCACTTTTGCTTTTTTAGCATACTAACTTATTTAGTGTTTTTTAGATACATAGTAGAATTTGCAATAATACCAATAGCAAGCCAATATGTTAGCAAAATTAACACTCCTGAGTAATTGAAAGCTTGTACAAATTTATTGTAAGCCAAAATAGCGTCTGATATTAAAAACAAACTAACAGCTATTGCTATAGCCAAAAATACACCACCCTTGTGTTTTATGTAGAGATTAATACCTTGCCAACACATAAATAAAATAAACAGAATATAAACACCAACCACAATAACCAACTCTCCTAAACCTTTATAAATAAAACTATAGTAAGCAATACCAGTTGTAAGTAAAACAACAAGTGGCCGTATGTTTAAATTAATTCCGTTTAAAGAAATAAAACTATACGCAAATAATATATGAGCCACTAAAAAAGAAGCTAATCCATAAATAAAATAGTTATTATTTAAAAGCAATGTATCTCCCAACAAGCAAAACAACAAAGCTGTTAATACAGTTATAAAATATTTTTTAGGCTTTCTTTTTCCAAATACAACAACAACAGCTATAATTAAAATAGTGGTTAAAGGTTTTAAGTAATTGTACAATTCTAGATTTTTAACATACTGACTATAAATAGCTGCAAAAGCAGATATCAATATTGCTACATTTAATATTTTTTTACCCATAAATTCTTCATTATAAAATTACTCTACCTAAATATATGCAACTTTCTTTATACAATTTTTTAAATACACTTTACACTTAATAATATTCATTAATTTAGTCCTACTTAAAAAAAATTACACTTGTGAAAATATTTCAGATTACTATTGCCATACTTTTCTCCTTATCAATATACAGCCAAAAACCTGCATATGTAATTTACAATGCAAAAGGTAAAAAAGTGAGTTATAAAAAAATGATTAAGAACCTTAACCAAAAAGATATTATTTTATTTGGAGAGTTGCACAATAATGCTATTGCCCATTGGCTAGAATTAGAGGTTACCAAAGATATACACAAGAACAAAACAGTTACACTAGGTGCAGAAATGCTAGAAGCCGATAACCAAACACAACTAACTAATTATGTTAACGGAGTAATTGACGCAAAGACTTTAGATACTGTAGCAAGACTATGGCCTAATTACAATACAGATTATGCTCCGCTAGTAAACTATGCTAAAAAAAATAAACTACACTTTATTGCTACCAACATACCTAGAAGGTACGCTAACTTAGTATACAAAAAAGGTTTTAAAAGCCTAGATACTTTAAGTGCACAAGAAAAAGAATGGATTGCTCCTTTACCTATTACTTTTGATAGTGAGTTGCCTACCTATAAAAACATTTTAAAAATGATGGGAGATCATGGCACACCAGAACTTGTTATGGCACAAGCTATAAAAGATG
The DNA here is from genome assembly GCF_007827205.1 of Cellulophaga sp. RHA_52. Lineage (NCBI taxonomy): Bacteria > Pseudomonadati > Bacteroidota > Flavobacteriia > Flavobacteriales > Flavobacteriaceae > Cellulophaga > Cellulophaga sp. RHA_52. The sequence continues at coordinate 1,647,433 of NZ_VIRZ01000001.1, read as the reverse complement.
CTACAATGGCACATTTTATACTAAAAAATTACAAAGCTAACACAACTTTTATACACTATAATGGAGCTTACCACTCTAACAACTACGAAGGCATTTTGTGGTATTTAAAGAATGAAAATAACACCTTAAACTACGCAACAATAAGTACTGTAAACCAAGAAGACCTTACCAAACTAAAAGAAGAACATTTAAACATTGCAGATTATATTATTTGTGTTGATGCTGATATGACTACAACCTACTAAACCAAACAAAAATGACCAACCAAGAGCTTATTAAAAAGTTTTACACCTCTTTCTCTAATGCAGATGTAAATGGTATGCTTAGTTGTTACCACGACAACATTATATTTACAGATCCAGCCTTTGGCACACTAAAAGGAGACAGAGCAAAGGCAATGTGGCAAATGTTATTAAGTAAAAGTAATGGCGGAACACAAATAACGTTTAACACTATTAAAACCAATAAAAACACAGGAAGTGTACACTGGAAAGCAGTATACAACTATGGCCCAAAAAAAAGAAGCGTAGTAAATAACATAACTGCAAATTTTACTTTCTTAGACGGAAAAATAATAGAACACACAGATAGCTTTAACTTATGGAAATGGTCTAAACAAGCATTAGGTATAAGTGGCTATTTATTAGGATGGTCTTCTTTTTTTAAAACTAAAATACAAACCAAAACCAATAATTTACTAGACAAGTTTATATCCTCTTCCAAAAATACGGAGTTAAAATAATAAGTACCGTAAACAACTCTAATCTACCAGCTAACATTAAAAAGGCTGTCCACCATTTTCCTAAAGCAGGTAAACTATCAAAATTAGCTAACGGATTTAAACTTCCTAAACCAGGGCCAACATTGCCCAAAGAAGTAGCTGCACCACCTATTGCAGATATAAAATCTAACCCTAAAAAACTAAGCACTAAGGCACCTATTATAAAAAGTAACATATACAATACTAAAAAAGCTATAATGTTGTATACAATTTTTTCTGGCACCATTTTATTGTTGTAACGCACAGGTATAATTGCATTTACATGTAGTGTACGTTTAAACTCTAACAATCCATTTTTTATAATTAGCAAGTGACGCATAACTTTAATACCACCAGCTGTAGACCCTGCACAGCCACCTAAAAACATAAGTCCAAAAAAGAAAACCGTTAAAAAAGGTGTCCAACTAGTAAAATCCGCAGTTACAAAACCAGTAGTAGTAATAACAGATATTATCTGAAACAATGTATGCCTAAATGCACTTTCAGCTTCACCCAAAACCATAGGATGATAATCAGACACAGGCACTTCTGCTTTTAAATAAACTGTAACAGCAGCTATTAATGTAAAAAAGACAACAAAGCCAGTATAAAACTTAAACTCTTCATCCTTAAGCATTTTTTGTATTTTACCTTTAAAAGCAAAGTAACTTAATACAAAGTTGCTACCTGCTAAAAACATAAATAAAATAACAATATACTGTATTAGTGGGTCGTTATTCCAATAAGCTAAACTTGCATTTTTAGTAGAAAAACCACCAGTAGACAATGTTGCTAAGGAGTGATTTATAGCATCAAAAAAAGACATTCCTGCCAGTTGTAATAATATTGTTTCTGCTACAGTATAACCTACATAAATATACCACAATCTCTTTGCGGTATCTGTAATACGTGGGTGTAACTTATCTGCACTAGGACCAGGAGATTCTGCAGAAAATAACTGCATACCACCAATACCTAAAATTGGCAAAATTGCTATAGCTAAAACAATAATACCCATACCACCAATCCAGTGAGTTAAACTTCTCCAGAAAAGAACACCTTCTGGTAAAATTTCAATATCATTTAAAATAGTTGCCCCTGTTGTTGTGTAACCAGAAACTGTTTCAAAAAAAGCATTGGTAAAACTAGGTATAGAGTCTGTAAATAAATACGGTAACACTCCAGAAATAGACATCACAATCCACCCAAATGTTACAATTAAATACCCCTCTTTTCTCTTTACTTCTTTTTTGTGCCCTTTTGTACTTAACATTGCCATAGCACCAGCTGCTAATGTTACTAATGCAGCCATAGCAATTTCTAATGTAGCACCATCTTTATAAATTGCGCTAATACCAGCAGACAAACCCATAAATCCGCCGTTGCAAAGTAGCAACAAGCCCATTATGTGAACAATAATTTTATAATTAAGCGTCATTTTATAAGAAAAGCTTTTCAATTTTAGGAATAGACCTTGGCAAACAACATACCACTACTCTATCTCCTTCTAAAATTTTAAAATCACCAAGAGCTATAATACCATCTCCGTCTCTTACAACACCACCAATGGTTGCAGACCTAGGAAAATCTAACTCCTTAATAATTTGCCCATTAACAGCAGAATTTGGTTTTACAACAAACTCTAAAATTTCTGCATTAAGGTTGTTTAAACGTGTCATTGCTACAACTTCTCCACGTCTTATATGTTTAAATATATTATTAGCCGCTAATAATTTTTTATTAATTAGCGTATCTATGCCAATAGTGTGCGATAGCTGAAAATAATCCATATTTTCTACTAATGCTATAGTTTTTTTTATGTTTCTAGACTTAGCTACCAAACAAGACATAATATTGGTTTCTGAGTTAGATGTTACTGATATAAATGCATCCATAGCATCTAAATTTTCTTCCTCTAAAACCTCAACAATTCTACCATCTGCATTAATTACTAAGGCATTTGGTAAATCATCGGCAAGTTGCATTGCTCTTTCCTTGTCTTTTTCTATTAATTTAACATTAAATCTTTTTCCGCATAAATCACGAGCAGTTTTATAACCTAACTTACTACCTCCGTGAATCATTACATTTTTAATTTGTCTTTTTTCTTTACCTGTTAATTTTAAAAGATCATCTAATCCTTCTTTAGAAGTAATAAAATATACCTGATCTCCTTTCATAAACTCAGTATCACCTCTAGGGATAATAGTATACTGCGTTCCTACACGCTGTATAGCTATTGGCATAAAATTTAATTCAGGAAAAATGCGCGCTGCTTCTTTTACCATTTTACCTACAAAAGGTGCAGATTTTGGCAAGCAAACTCCAATCATAATTAGTGCTCCATCCTCAAACTCATAACTCTCATTAAAAGCAGATTGGTTTAGTAACAACTGTATTTCTGTGGCAGCTAATTCTTCTGGAGAAATTAATTCGTCTACTCCTAATTTTTCAAAATTAAGAGCCTCTTTATTCCTTATAAATTCTGTATTGGATATACGGGCAATTGTACGCTTACAGCCCAATTGCTTAGCCATAATACATAGTGTTAGGTTTGTAGTTTCTGATGACGTAACACCTATTACAAGGTCAGATTTTTCAACCTGAGCATCTTTTAAAACTGCAATAGATGTAGCATCGCCTTTTAAAACACGAATGTCTAAATGACTATCTGCGTAAGCTAAACTTTCTTTATAGGTATCTATTAAGGTAATGTCTTGCGACTCAAAAGACAATAATTTTGCCAAATGAAAACCAACCTCTCCTGCTCCTGCTATTATTATTTTCATAAATATTTTTAACTAAGCCAAAACCTACCCTAGTAAACTTTGGAGGGCAAAATTACTCAATTTTATGCAATTGGCTGGTATATAGACGTAAAAACAAAAAACAACTTACAGTATACTTTTTACACCTTATATATTTCGTTGCTAACCAGTTAACTTGCACGTTTAAATCCCTAATTTTTAAAACGTATAATACCTACATATATTACATAATGGCAGGTTTTAGCTCTTTTAAGACTCTAAAATGCATAAAATGTAACCATTGTACTATCTTTGCAAAAAAAATAATAATGGCAGAAAAAGTTACTCCCTATAAAGATTCTAAACTTGGAAAAAAAGAACAGGTTACACAAATGTTTGATACCATTTCTAAGAATTATGATGGCTTAAACAGAGTAATTTCTTTTGGCATAGATGTTAAATGGCGTAAAAGAGTTGTAAATCTTATAAAAAGTAAAAAGCCAGAAACCATTTTAGATATTGCTACTGGTACAGGTGACCTTGCTATTAACTTAACAAAAACAGGTGCTACTAAAATTACTGGCTTAGACATTTCTCCAGGAATGTTAGAAGTAGGCAAACAAAAAGTAGCTGCAAAAAATTTAAGTAACACCATAGATATGATTATTGGTGATAGTGAAAACTTACCTTTTAGTGACAACACTTTTGATGCTATTACTGTTGCTTTTGGTGTGCGTAATTTTGAAAACTTAGACAAAGGGTTAACAGAAATTTTACGAGTATTAAAACCCAAAGGAACTTTTGTAGTTTTAGAAACTTCTGTACCTACAAAAACTCCTTTTAAACAAGGCTATAAATTTTACACCAAATACATACTACCTACTATAGGAAAACTATTTTCTAAAGACCGTACTGCATACTCTTATTTGTCTGAATCTGCATCTATTTTTCCTCATGGAGAAGAGTTCAACAATATTTTACAAAAAAATGGGTTTATATCTATAGAGAATAAGCCGCAAACTTTTGGAGTTGCATCCATTTACGTTGCATCTAAATAAGATATGAAAATCTAATGAAAAAAATTCTGTTTCTTTTTTTGTGCCTTTTTATTGCTGGCAACACTGCAAATGCTCAGTTTAATGAAGATCCTATTATAAATTTAGAATCGGAAGATTTACGTCCTTTAAACTGGGGGTATTTTTTAGGTTTTAACCAATATGATTTTAAGTTTGATTACAAAGATGACCTAGGTGATGTTTTGGTTGATAAATCTCTTGGGTTTAATGTGGGTTTAATTGGTGAACTGCGCTTAAACGAATTTTTAGATTTACGTTTTGAACCTGGATTGCACTACACAAAAAGAACATTAGGGTTTAGGGGTTTTACAGATGCTAATGATGCTATTAGAGAAATAAAAAGTACCTACATTAATTTTCCGCTTTTACTTAAAGTAAGCACAAGAAGAATTGGAAACTGGAAACCTTATATTATTGGAGGCGCATCTACATCTATGAACTTAAGCGCTAATGAAGACAGCGTAGAAGATAATAGTAGTGCTACATTTAGAATGAAAAAGAACACCTACTACTACGAAATGGGTTTTGGTATAGATTTTTACTTAGAATACTTTAAATTTTCACCATCTATTAGAGGAGTTTTTGCTATTAATAATGAGTTAGTACCAGATGCTGACCCTAATAGCCCTTGGACAGGTAATATTAATTCTATGAAAACCAGAGGTATTTTTATAAACTTTACGTTTGAATAGTTTTTATCCTCGTCTTATTTCATTTAGCAAAATTGCAGTTGCTGTAGCTACATTTAAACTTTCTGTTGTTTTATTACCAAATTGAGGAATACTTATTTTTTTAGTAATTAATTCTTCTATCGTTTTAGATACACCGTTTGCCTCATTTCCCATTACTAAAACACCACTTTGTGCTGTAAAATCTTCCTTATAAACATTTTTACCATCCATAAAGGCACCATAAACAGGTAAATTTGTTTGCTTTAAAAAAGCTTCTAAATCTCCGTAAACTATATTGACCCTTGCTAATGAGCCCATTGTTGCCTGTATGGTTTTAGGGTTGTAGCAATCTACGGTTTGCTTAGAGCAAAATAAATTTGCAACACCAAACCAGTCACACAACCTTATTATAGTACCTAAATTACCAGGGTCACGCACATCATCAACCGCAACAAGCCAATTGTCTTCTATTATTTCTTTAGTTTTTGGCTGATAAAAAACAGCTAAGATGTTATTAGGTGTTTTTAAGGCACTAATCTTTTTTAAATCTGTTTCAGAAATTAACTCACACTTAAAAGCATTATCTTCTAAAACGGCATTGCTTGTTGTATAAATTGCATAAGGCTTTACCTTGGCATTTACCAACTCCTTTACCGTTTTTATACCTTCTACTACAAACAACTTATTTTCAGTTCGGTACTTTTTTTGCTGTAGATTTTTTATAAATTTTATTTGGCTTTTACTAACCATACAAATAATGTATTTTTGAACTCTATGAAAATGTGCTTACGTAACACAAAACATTTTGCTAAAATAAGTTTATTATTGCTAGTTATAGCAATAACATCTTGTAATGCGTTAAAAAAAGTAGAAGAAGATGAACTTTTACTAACCAAAAATACTATTACAGCAGATGGTAAAAAAATAAAAAATGAAGAAGCTTACAGTTTAATTTCTCAAAAACCAAATAGTAATTTATTAGGGTATCCTTTACGTTTAAATTTATACAATTTAGCAAAAGACAACCCAGACTCTTTATACCAAGTTTGGCTGCACAAAAAACCAAAACGTGTTGCCCGTTTAAACAAATTACTTTCTAAAAAACAGGTAGACGGTTTAGGAGAATCTTTTATTGTAAAAGGAGCTAGCCAATGGCTAAAAAATATTGGAGAATCACCAGCTATTATAGACACAACTAAAACATCTAAATCTGCCAAGCTTTTAAAATCTTATTACGACAGTAAAGGATATTTTGACACAAAATCATTTTATCAAATAGATTCTAGCAACCGCAAACAACGTGCACAAATAAACTATAAATTAGAGCTTGGAGACCCTTACATTATAGATAGTATCACAAAAAACATTACATCAAAAACATTAGACTCTATTTACAAGTTAAACGCAGAAAATTCATTTTTAAAAGAAAAAGAGCAATACAATTCATCTAACTTTTATAAAGAACGAGAACGATTAACTAATTTATTTAGAAACTCTGGCATATTTAATTTTCAAGAGAGCTCTATAGAATATTTTATTCCTAGTGATAGTACTAAAAAACCTATTTCTAAAAAAATGGAGGTTGAACTACAAATTAGCAACCTAAAACAAAGAGGACAAAATAAACTTACTGCCTATAAAATTTTTAAGTTTGATACTATAAATATTTATACTGATTATTTTTTTGGAGATGATGTCTCTAAAATGAAATCTATCACCTATGATAATTACACTCTTTTTTATAAAGACAAGTTAAAGTATAAACCTAAAGCAATTACAAATGCTATTTTTATAAAAAAGGATAGTGTTTATAAAGAAATAAATAAGTCTAGGACCTACAAACAAATAAACAATTTAAATACTTTTAAATACCCAAACATTACGTTTGATACTTTAAGCAATAGGCTTAAAACTAACATATACTTATCTCCTTTAAAAAAGTACACATTAGAAACTAATATTGAAGGCACACACTCTAACATACAAAGGTTAGGTGCTGCGCTTAGTACATCTTTAAACATAAAAAATGTTTTTGGCGGTGCAGAAACACTTAGTATATCTGCACGTGGATCTGTTGGTGTTTTAAGTGAAGTTAACAACCCAAATGAAAACTCTGTTTCTGAAATTGGGGCAGATGTAAACTTAACTGTACCAAGAATTTGGATGCCATTTAAAACAAAGAAAATTATACCTCCTTATATGTTACCACAAACAAGAATGGTAATTGGTACAAATTTTCAGAAAAATATTGGTTTAGATAAGCAAAACTTTAATACTATTTTAGGGTACAACTGGTCTCCTACACAATTTAAAAAAAACTCTTTAGAGTTAATTAATATACAATTTATTAGAAACCTTAACCCAAATAGGTTTTATAATGTATACCAAAGCACCTACAAAAGGTTAGATGATGTAGCAGATGATTACCAAGATGATCCCGCATTAAGCGAGTTTTTTGAAACATCTGAGAACGATTCTGACCCAAAACTAATAATTCCTACTGGTACAAGTGGCTTTATAGACCAAGTTTTAAACCAAGGTTTAATACCTACCACATCAGACAACTACAAAGAAGTTAGAAGTATAGATGAAAGAGAAAAAAGGTTAACTGAAAACAACCTTATTTTCTCTACAAGTTTCTCTTATTCTAAAGACAGTAGAAAGGGTGTTAATGACAATGATTTTCATCAATTTAAAATTAAGGTAGAAAGCGCAGGAAACTTACTTTCTCTTATTTCCGGAATTACAAAATTTAATGAGAATGAAGACGGACACAAAGAAATATTTGGTGTTCCTTTCTCCCAGTACATAAAAACAGATTTTGACTATATAAAACACTGGAGTTTTCCGTCTCAAAATGTTTTAGCTTTTAGAGGTTTCTTAGGTTTAGCAGTACCTTACGGCAACTCTAATAGTGTGCCATTTGCCAAAAGTTACTTTGCAGGTGGCTCTAATGATAACCGTGCATGGAACGCCTATTCATTAGGTCCAGGTAGCACACAATCTTTAAACGATTTTAATGAGGCCAACCTAAAAATTGCTGCAAATTTAGAATTTAGATTTCCTATTGCGGGTAGTATAAAAGGAGCTTTATTTGCAGATGCCGGTAACATTTGGAACGTTTTTGATAACGAAGAAAACGAAGATGCAATTTTTAAAGACTTTAATTCTTTAGAAGAAATTGCACTAGGCACTGGCTTTGGTTTAAGGTATGATTTTTCATACTTTGTACTGCGTTTAGATACGGGTTTTAAAACATACAATCCAGAGTTAGAAGCGTCAAAAAGATGGTTTAACGACTATAATTTTAGCAATGCAACAATTAACATTGGTGTTAATTATCCTTTTTAACCCTAAATATTTTATTACTTTTGCTATGTTAATCTAATAAAATACCAACACATAAAGTATGGCTCATAACATTAAACCAGGAGTTGCTACAGGCGACCAAGTACAAGAAATTTTTAACTACGCAAAAGAAAAAGGCTTTGCCTTACCTGCTGTTAACGTAATTGGATCTGACACTATAAACAGTGTTTTAGAAACTGCAGCTAGCTTAAACGCTCCTGTAATTATTCAGTTCTCTAATGGGGGCGCACAATTTAACGCTGGTAAAGGATTGTCTAATGAAAACCAAAAAGCTGCTATTGCTGGTGCAGTTGCAGGTGCTAAACACGTTCATGAATTAGCAAAAGCTTATGGTGCAACTGTTATTTTACATACAGACCACTGCGCTAAAAAATTATTACCTTGGATTGATGGTTTACTAGATGCTAGTGAAAAACATTATGCAGAAACTGGTAAATCTTTATTTAGCTCACATATGATAGATTTATCTGAAGAGCCAATTGAAGAAAATATTGAAATTTGTAAAGAATATCTTGCTAGAATGGCTAAAATGGATATGACTTTAGAAATAGAATTAGGTATAACTGGAGGTGAAGAAGACGGTGTAGATAATACAGATGTAGATGATTCTAAACTTTACACACAACCAGAAGAAGTTGCATATGCTTACGAAGAGTTATCTAAAGTAAGCCCTAAGTTTACAATTGCAGCTGCATTTGGTAATGTACACGGTGTTTACAAACCAGGTAATGTAAAATTAACTCCAAAAATTTTATTAAATTCACAAGAGTATATCTCTAAAAAATACAATGTAGAAGAAAACCATATAGACTTTGTTTTTCACGGAGGATCTGGTTCTACTTTAGAAGAAATTAGAGAAGCTATAGGATACGGAGTAATAAAAATGAATATTGATACAGATTTACAATATGCATTTTTAGAAGGTGTAAGAGATTATGTAATGGGTAAAAAAGACTATTTACAATCACAAATAGGAAACCCAGAAGGTGCAGATGTACCAAATAAAAAGTTTTACGATCCAAGAGTTTGGCTTCGTGAAGGAGAAAAAACGTTTAGTACACGTTTAAAGAAAGCATTTGAGGATCTTAATAATGTAAACACATTATAACAAACAGATCCCCACTTAACTTAATATTATTTTATGTCGGCTTGGTTTAAAAGAAAAGAAAAAGGAATACAGACAGCTACAGAAGAGAAAAAAGACACACCTAAAGGATTGTGGTACAAATCTCCAACAGGTAAAATTGTTGAGTCTGAAGTTTTAGCAAAGAATTTTTACGTTAGTCCAGAAGATGACTACCACGTAAGAATAGGAAGTAAGGAATATTTTGAAATACTTTTTGACGATAATAAGTTTAAAGAATTAGACGAGAAATTAACTTCTAAAGATCCTTTAAAGTTTGAAGACACTAAAAAGTATGTAGACCGCTTAAAAGCTGCTGAGAAAAAAACAGGATTAAATGACGCTGTTAGAACCGCTATTGGAAAATCTAATGGTAGTGATATAGTTATTGCCTGTATGGATTTTAGCTTTATTGGCGGCTCTATGGGTAGTGTTGTTGGCGAAAAAATATCAAGAGCTATAGATTTTGCTATTAAAAAGAAGGTTCCTTTTATGATGATTTCAAAATCTGGAGGAGCACGTATGATGGAGGCTGCATTATCCTTAATGCAACTAGCAAAAACATCTGTTAAGTTAGCACAACTTGCAGAGGCTGGCTTACCATACATATCTTTATGTACAGACCCAACTACGGGTGGTACAACAGCATCTTACGCAATGTTAGGAGATATTAACATATCTGAACCTGGAGCCTTAATTGGCTTTGCAGGTCCTAGAATTGTAAAAGACACTACTGGTAAAGACCTTCCTGAAGGTTTTCAGTCTGCAGAATTTTTAAAAGAACACGGGTTTTTAGATTTTATTACACACAGAAGAGATTTAAAACAAAAAATAAATCTTTATCTAGATTTAATTCAGAACAAACCTGTTCGTAAACATAAACCTATGTCTGCGTAAGCAACATTATTTTATAATTTTACAACCCTTGATTTATTATTATCAAGGGTTGTTTTTATTAGCAACATATCCAATTAAAGTAAAAATAGTATTCGCACAAAAAAATCTACACAGGTTAAGTTAAAGTGTAATAAATAAATTGTATATTTGCGGCTTGATTGAAAACCAATCACATACATAAAAATCATTAAATAAATATTGGAATGTATTTAACAAAAGAAGTAAAAGCCGAAATCTTTAAGAAATACGGTAAAAACGAAAACGATTCTGGTACTGCAGAAGCACAAATTGCTTTGTTTACACACAGAATTAACCACTTAACAGGTCACTTAAGAAATAATCATAAAGATTATAACACAGAGCGTTCTCTAGTTAAATTGGTAGGTAAAAGAAGAAGTCTTTTAGATTACTTAATCAAAAAAGATATTGTACGTTACCGTGCTATTATTAAAGAATTAGGTATTAGAAAATAATACATAAAGGGAAAGCAATGCTTTCCCTTTTTTTATACTAGTTAATTTATAATATTTATCTTAGCTAAAATTACAAAGACCTTGTTTTAGTACAAGGCAAAATTAAAAGCTTATTTATAGTTTTTCATTGGTCAACACAACAACACAACACCTCGCCCAACAAGGCGTAAGACCATTGTTTAACAAGCCTTAAAATTATAAGGCTTTAAAAAAAATTTATGATTCCAAAAGTATTTAAAGAGGTCATAGACCTTGGGGACGGTAGAGAAATCTCTATTGAAACAGGAAAATTAGCAAAACAGGCCCACGGTTCTGTTGTTGTTCAATCTGGAAATTGTATGTTACTATGTACGTTAGTTTCTAACTACAAACAAAGTGATGTAGATTTTCTTCCTTTAACGGTAGATTACCGTGAAAAATTTGCTTCTGCAGGTCGTTATCCTGGTGGTTTCTTCAAAAGAGAAGCAAGACCTAGTGATGGTGAAGTATTAACTATGCGTTTAGTAGACCGTGTTTTACGTCCACTTTTCCCAAAAGATTACCACGCAGAAACTCAAGTTATGATACAGTTAATGTCTCATGATGAAAATGTAATGCCTGATGCTATGGCTGGTTTAGCAGCATCTGCAGCAATACAATTATCTGATGTACCTTTTGAAACTCCTATCTCTGAAGCTAGAGTTGGTCGTATTAATGGTGAATTCATCATTAACCCAACCAGAGCTCAATTAGAAGAATCTGACATTGATATGATGATTGGTGCTTCTGCAGACTCTGTAATGATGGTTGAGGGTGAAATGCTTGAAATTTCTGAAGAAGAAATGGCAGAGGCAATTAAATTTGCTCACGAAGCAATTAAAGTACAATGTGCTGCTCAAGTAAAATTAGCAGAAGCTTTTGGTAAAAAAGAAACACGTGAGTATGAGCCAGAAAGAGAAGATGAAGATTTAGCTAAGAAAATTTATGATATGGCATATGATAAAGTATATGCTGTAGCTAAAGCAGGCTCTTCTAAACACGAAAGAAGCACTGCTTTTGGTGAAATAAAAGAAGAAATAAAAGCTACTTTTTCTGAAGAAGAATTAGCAGACTATGGAGACTTAGTTTCTAAATACTACGCTAAAGCAGAAAAAGCTGCAATACGTAACTTAACTTTAGATGAAGGTTTACGTTTAGATGGTCGTAAGACTGATGAAATTAGACCAATTTGGTGTGAGGTAGATTACCTACCATCTACACACGGTTCTTCTATTTTTACACGTGGAGAAACTCAAGCATTAGCAACAGTTACTTTAGGAACTTCTAGAGAAGCTAACCAAATAGATATGCCATCTTACGAAGGTGAGGAGCGTTTTTATTTACACTACAACTTCCCTCCTTTTTCTACTGGTGAGGCTCGTCCTTTAAGAGGTACTTCTCGTCGTGAGGTTGGTCACGGTAACTTAGCACAACGTGCATTAAAAAATATGGTTCCCGCAGATTGCCCTTACACTGTTCGTGTAGTATCTGAGGTGTTAGAGTCTAACGGTTCTTCTTCTATGGCAACTGTTTGTGCTGGTACAATGGCATTAATGGATGCTGGTGTGCAACTTATTAAGCCAGTTTCTGGTATTGCAATGGGATTAATTTCTGATGCAGAAACAGGTAAATACGCTGTATTATCAGATATTTTAGGTGATGAAGATCATTTAGGTGATATGGACTTTAAGGTAACAGGTACTGCAGACGGTATTACTGCTTGCCAAATGGATATTAAAGTAAAAGGACTTTCTTATGAAATTCTTGTAAATGCTTTAAAACAAGCACGTGAAGGACGTTTACATATTTTAGGTAAATTAACAGATACTATTTCTGCTCCTGCAAGTGATGTTAAATCTCACTCTCCAAAAATGATTACCAGAAGAATTCCTAACGAATTTATTGGTGCATTAATTGGCCCAGGTGGTAAAGTTATTCAAGAGCTTCAGAAAGAAACAGGTACTACTATTGTAATTAATGAAGATCCTGAAACAGAAGAAGGTGTTGTTGAAATTTTAGGTACTGGGCAAGATGGTATAGATGCTGTTTTAGCTAAAATAGATTCGCTATTATTTAAACCAGAAAAAGGTAGTGTTTACGAAGTTAAAGTAATTAAAATGTTAGATTTTGGTGCTGTTGTAGAATATACAGAGGCTCCTGGAAACGAGGTTTTATTACACGTATCTGAGTTAGCATGGGAACGCACAGAAAATGTAACCGATGTTGTAAATATGGGAGACGTTTTTGACGTAAAATATTTTGGCGTAGATCCTAGAACACGTAAAGAAAAAGTATCTAGAAAAGCTTTATTACCTAAACCAGAAGGTTATGTAGAAAGAGCTCCTAGAGAAAATAAAGGACGTGATAATAAAGGTAGAGATAATCGTGGTCGTGACAATCGTCGTGATGATCGTAAACCAAGAGAAAACAAAAAAGAAGATTAATTTATAATTTTCTTAAAATTATTAAGCCCATCAATATTAAATTGCTGGGCTTTCTTTTTAGTTAAAAGAGGCTTTTAAAAAATTACTATTAACTAATTGTAAATCTAAAATAATAGTACTTTAGCTTTTTAAATAAAATGAAACACAAAATGAAAACAAAAAGAACACTAACCGTAATTACCCTTATTACTATTTGTACCCTGTTACAATCTTGCTATGTTGCAAAAAAGTCTGATGATTTTTTTGGAATTGAAACATCTACCAAAAACACATTATACCTTATAGATGTTTCTGGAAGTATGGAAGGTATTGATGAGGGCTCTGTAAAAGACCAAGTAGTAAGAGAAGTAGGCAACAAAGCTGGTAATCAAGTTAGCAAAGCTATTGGTGGTAAAATTGGCTCTATTTTAGGGAAACAAGTTACTAAAGAAGCTACCAAGCTTGGCGCTGTAAAACGTAAATTAATACCTGCAATAAAAGGACTTCCTGATGGAAAAAAATTCTTAGTTTTTTCTTTTAATAATAATGTTACAAAACAAGCTACAGAATTTAGAGTAGCTAGCAATACTACCAGAACATCATCTAACATATTTGTTCAAAATCTAAAAGCTAGTGGAGGAACTAATACTTTAGAAGGGTTATTAGAAGCATTATCTACTGCAGATGTTCAAGAAATTGTATTAATGAGTGATGGTCTTCCTAACAGCGGACCCAAAGCTGTTTTAGAAGAAATTAAAAAAGTAAATACTAGCAATATTATTATACATACTATTGCTTTTGGTGAAGATGCAGATTTAGATTTTATGAGAACACTAGCTCAAGAAAATAATGGTACATTTATTACTTCAAAAATGTAATATTACTTTACAGCAGCATAACTGTAATCTACTAAAAATTTTGAAAAACAATAAAAAAAGTCCAAAAATTAATATTTTTGGGCTTTTTTTTATCTAAAAACGCATTTTTTGTCAAAAACCGACATTTTTTACCGACAGTATGTCACCTTTGTTTTGCTTTAAAAAAATTTCAATTTAAAATATTGCAAGCTTTTTACATATAGCTTAACAACATCATAATCTATAGACGTATGATTATCAAATTAATGATTTCCTAAAATTAGACTTTAATATCTGGACTCTTGCATAATACTTGTGCCACTTAATGTATATAAAACAATATATACAAAAAATGAAAGTATTAGTAATTGGTGCAGGTAATATGGGGTTAACATACTCAGAAGGTATGTCCAAATCTCCACTTCTAAACAAGCATAAACTTAGAATTTACGACACCGATCCAAAAAAAATTGAAACACTTAGAGAAAACCCAGCATTTAATGTTTTTGACAATTTAGAAGATTGTCTTCCACAATCAGACTTGGTTTTTATTGCTGTTAAACCTTATCATAGTGATGATTTATTTTCTAAAATGAAAACTATGCTAAACAACCAGCAAATAATTGTATCCTTAATGGCAGGCGTTACAATACAATCTATTAAAGATCGTCTAAACACAACAAAAGTAATACGCACAATGCCAAATTTACCAGCACAGGTTGGTAAGGGTGTTACATCATATACAGAGTCTAAAGATGTATCTAAAATAGAACTCCTAATGGTTCGTAATTTACTAGATACTACAGGAACATCTATACATGTTAAAACAGAAAATTTTATAGATGCATCTACAGGAATCTCAGGAAGTGGTCCTGCATATGTTTTTTACTTTATGCAATCTATGCTAGAAGCCGCTTTAAAAATGGGCTTTTCTGAGTACGACTCTAAAGTTCTTGTTAGTAGTACTTTTGAAGGCGCTATAGAGCTTTTTAACCAAAATGATATTTCTCCAAAAAAATGGATAGACCGCGTTGCATCTAAAGGTGGTACCACACAAGCTGCTATAGATTCTATGGAAGACAACAACGTAAAACAGCTTATACAAGATGCCGCATATGCTGCATTTAATAGAGCTATAGAAATGGGTAAAGAAAAGTAAAAATGGAAATTAAAAGAGTAGTTGTAAAAGTAGGTACTAACGTTCTTACAAATAAAGATAACAGAATTTTAGGTCCAATTTTAAAAGAACTTGTACGACAAATATCTGTTTTATATGAAAGAGATATTATGGTTGTACTAGTTTCATCTGGCTCTGCTATAGCAGGAAAAGAAATTTTAGGAGAGACTAATATTACTGACAAATCTACTAGAAGACAGGTATATTCTTCCGTTGGACAGCCAAGACTAATGAGGCACTATTACAGCCTTTTTAGCGATTATGGTATGCGTTGCGCCCAAGTTTTAGCAACTAAAAGAGATTTTGATTTGGGTGTACATAGAGATAATATGATTAATTGTTATGAAGGTTTACTATCTGAAGGCATAATACCAATTGCCAATGAAGATGATGCCGTTTCTGTAACAATGTCTATGTTTTCTGATAATGATGAATTAGCAAGTTTAGTTGCAGAGTTAATTGATGCAGACAGACTTATTATTTTATCTGATACAGATGGCTTATACACTGGGCATCCTGATGATGAAAACTCTAAAAAAATTAGTGAGGTTACTTATGACCAAGATGTAGAAAAATATGTAAAAGCCAGTGGCAAAAAAGAAGGCGAAGGCCGTGGCGGTATGGCATCTAAATTAAAAATAGCAAAAAGTACCGCTAAAAAAGAGATTCCTACTTACATAGCAAATGGAAAAAAACAAAATGTTATTGTAGATATTATTGATAATAAAAAGATAGGAACAAAATTTATTCATTAAAATAAAAATATATGAAATTATTAAGCTCCAAAATAAAAAATAACGTTCTAGAATCAATGATTAAAATTATTGACAATGACAGAGATAAAATTCTAGAAGCAAATAAAAAAGACATTGAAGCTTTTAACAAAGAAGATCAGGCATTATTAGACCGTTTAATTGTTAACAACAGTAAAATAGACGGTATGATAAAAGCTATAGCAGAAGTAAAGCAACAAGAAGACCCCGTTGGCAAAGAAATATCTAACCTAACTTTAGATAGTGGCCTAGTGGTTACCAACAAAACAGCTCCATTTGGAACCATTCTTATTATATATGAATCTAGACCAGATGTTACTATTGAAGCTGCTGTTTTAGCCTTTAAAGCTAACAACAAAATTTTACTAAAAGGTGGTAAAGAAGCACTGCATAGTAATACAATTTTAGAAAAATGTTGGCATAGAGCTTTAGAAGAAAATAATGTTTCTAAAGACTGGATAAAACTATTGCATTTACAAAGAGAAGAAACGCAAGAGTTTTTAAAAAATCCTCCGGAAAAGCTAGATTTAATTGTTCCTAGAGGTGGTGAGCGTTTAATTAAATTTGTAAAAGATAATGCTAGTTGCGCTGTACTTGTAAGCGGCCGTGGCAACAACTTTTTGTATGTAGCCCAAGATGCAGATTGGACCAAAACAATTAATGTTATTGTTAATGCAAAAACGCATAAAATATCGGGCTGTAATGCGTTAGATAAAGTGCTAATAAATAAAAACATTAATGATTACGAAGCTAAAGTAAAAGAACTAGAAATAGTTTTAAAACAACTTAATGTTAGCATAGTTACAGATAATAATATAGCCAACTTAATACCAGAAAATGAAAAAATTACTGCTGATGATATTTGGTATCAAGAGTTTTTAGCTCTCAAAATTCTTATAGCAGAAGTTAGTGGTATTGACGATGCAATAGAAAAAATTAATACTTATTCTGGTGGACACTCTGCTTCAATTTTAACAGAGGACACTAAAAAAGCAACAACATTTATGCAACAGGTAGATAGTGCTGCGGTTTACCACAATGCATCTACTAGGTTTACAGATGGTGGACAAATGGGAGTGGGTGCTGAACTAGCTATTAGTACAGATAAACTACACCACAGAGGTCCACTTGGCTTAAAACAATTGGTTACAAATAAATATTATGTATTTGGAGACGGGCACATAAGAGAGTAAGTAAAAACTGGTTTATTTTACTACAAAAAAAGAGACTATTTCTAAGCTTAGAAATAGTCTCTTTTTTATTTTCATCAAATAGCTAACACTACCAAATTCTCTGTTATTTAACAAATTGTTAACAATTTAAACTTAAAGCCATACTTTTTCTTAAGATATTCATAAATAAAAAATTCTAAAAATCTAAAATAGCATTCAGTTCGTAAAACTAACAGAGAACAGAGTTAAAAACTATAAAATTATGAACACTATACCTATGCTATTAAAAACTTCATATCAAAAGACTGCAACAATTTTTCAAGATTTTAAAATGTCTGTAGACGAAAAAGTAAGCGCCTCTAAAGAAAATAATTCTTTGGCTATATTAGTTTTAGCAACAACCTTTTTACTGTTGTTAGGTTCTATTTACTATATGGTAACTTTTCAAAACGATTTTCTTCAGTTTAACCAAAGCAGAACAAACTCTACTTTTGGTTTAATTTTTATGGTTATTGCTACTACATTATTAGTATTTAAAGTTGCCTTTTTTCTTTTTGTATTATATAGATATTTTAAATATAAACCTATAGCATCTGTTTCTGATGATAAGTTACCAAGAGTAACTGTTATTGTACCTGCTTACAATGAAGGCAAACAAGTACATGACACTTTAGTTAGTTTAATAAATAGCGATTTCCCTAAAGAAAAATTACAATTAATATCTATTGATGATGGTAGTGCTGATGACACTTGGGATTGGATGAAAAAAGCCAAACAACAACTAGGAGAAAGTGTAGAAATTTACCAACAGCCAGAGAATAAAGGCAAAAGACACGCATTATACCGTGGTTTTAATTTAGGAACTGGAGATGTTTTTGTTACTGTAGATAGTGACTCTATAGTAGACGCAGATACTCTACGTAATTTAGTTAGTCCGTTTGTTGTTAATGAAAAAGTTGGTGCCGTAGCTGGTAATATTAGAGTTTTAAACAAAGCAAAAGCATTAATCCCTAAAATGCTAGACGTAAGTTTTGTTTTAAGTTTTGAGTTTGTGCGTTCTGCAGAGAGTACATTAAATTCAGTTTTATGCACACCTGGTGCTTTAGCAGCATACCGTAGCTCTGCTGTTTTTAAAGTATTACCTAAGTGGATAAACCAAACCTTTATGGGAAAACCTTCAGATATTGGTGAAGACAGAGCTATGACAAATATGATTTTAAAAGAAGGCAATCACGTGCTTTTTCAAAGAAATGCAAATGCATATACTAATGTTCCAGAAAAATACAAAGGCCTATATAAAATGTTTATTAGATGGGGAAGAAGTAATGTACGTGAAAATATAGAAATGGCTAAATACGTATTTACAAACTTTAGAAAAGAATCTAAAGCTGGTTCTAGATTATTATTTATAAACCAATCTTTAAAAATAATAATGAGTTACCCATTTTTATTATTTATGCTATTTTTTGTAGCCACTCACCCACTATTATTTTTAACATCTACCCTTTTTAGTATTTTAATATTATCTACATTTTCTGTAATATTTTACTCTAAAAAATACAAGCCGCAAGAGTCTTTATGGGCATACACCTATAGCATATTATACACATTTGGTTTATTCTGGATTACTCCTTATGCCATAGCAACAGCAAGCAGAAGAGGATGGTTAACACGTGGGTTGGCAGAAAAAAAATAAATTATATTACATATTATCATTAAAAAAAAGCGGGTATCAAATTTATACCTGCTTTTTTTATATCTAATAATGAAGCAATTAAATTAAAATTGAAATATTTTTTAAGGTTATTTACTTTATTTCGACTAAATAATCAGAAAAAGATAAATTTAACATTAATAAAATGTAACATTTCTTGTTTTTCTACGTATAAGTATATGCAGCCCTTTAGTTGCGCGTAAATTATATATTAAATGAGACAGCTTAAAATTACAAAACAGGTTACCAACAGGGAAACCGCATCGCTAGATAAATATTTACAAGAAATTGGTAAGGTAGACTTAATTACTGCCGATGAAGAAGTAGAATTAGCACAGCGAATTAAAGCGGGAGACCAAGTAGCCTTAGAAAAATTAACTAAAGCCAACCTTAGGTTCGTAGTTTCTGTTGCTAAGCAATACCAAAATCAGGGTTTAACATTACCAGATTTAATTAATGAAGGTAATTTAGGTCTTATAAAAGCTGCGCAACGTTTTGATGAAACTCGTGGATTTAAATTTATCTCTTATGCTGTTTGGTGGATTCGTCAATCTATATTACAAGCATTAGCAGAACAATCTCGTATTGTACGTTTACCTCTTAACAAAATTGGATCTATAAACAAAATTAATAAAACTTTTGCTTTTCTAGAGCAAGCACATGAGCGTAAGCCATCTGCAGAG
>NZ_VIRZ01000001.1:1190000-1622500 GCF_007827205.1 Cellulophaga sp. RHA_52 | reverse complement strand
CTCAATACAACCAAACTAAAACAACTATAGCCTCTTGTTTTACCTTGACTACTTTTGTAACACTTACTCTTGATAAGCTTTACTTAGTAGTCCCAGGCAGACTCGAACTGCCGACCTCTACATTATCAGTGTAGCGCTCTAACCAGCTGAGCTATGGGACTCAATCTTAGTTGTTGTATCTTAATATTTTGAAGTGACAGCGAAAAAAGAAAATAAATCTAGATAAACTAAATTCTTACTACATAAACTAATATGTAACGGTCGTCTTTCTCTAGAAAGGAGGTGTTCCAGCCGCACCTTCCGGTACGGCTACCTTGTTACGACTTAGCCCTAGTTACCAGTTTTACCCTAGGTCGCTCCTTGCGGTGACGAACTTCAGGTACCCCCAGCTTCCATGGCTTGACGGGCGGTGTGTACAAGGCCCGGGAACGTATTCACCGGATCATGGCTGATATCCGATTACTAGCGATTCCAGCTTCACGGAGTCGAGTTGCAGACTCCGATCCGAACTGTGATAGGTTTTATAGATTCGCTCCTTATCGCTAAGTGGCTGCTCTCTGTACCTACCATTGTAGCACGTGTGTGGCCCAGGACGTAAGGGCCGTGATGATTTGACGTCATCCCCACCTTCCTCACGGTTTGCACCGGCAGTCTTGCTAGAGTCCCCACCATAATGTGCTGGTAACTAACAACAGGGGTTGCGCTCGTTATAGGACTTAACCTGACACCTCACGGCACGAGCTGACGACAACCATGCAGCACCTTGTAAATTGCCCGAAGGAAAGTCTATCTCTAAACCTGTCAATCTACATTTAAGCCCTGGTAAGGTTCCTCGCGTATCATCGAATTAAACCACATGCTCCACCGCTTGTGCGGGCCCCCGTCAATTCCTTTGAGTTTCATTCTTGCGAACGTACTCCCCAGGTGGGATACTTATCACTTTCGCTTGGCCGCTCAGATCGAAATCCAAACAGCTAGTATCCATCGTTTACGGCGTGGACTACCAGGGTATCTAATCCTGTTCGCTACCCACGCTTTCGTCCATCAGCGTCAATCAATTGTTAGTGATCTGCCTTCGCAATCGGTATTCTATGTAATATCTATGCATTTCACCGCTACACTACATATTCTAACCACTTCACAATAATTCAAGACCATCAGTATCAAAGGCAATTCTACAGTTGAGCTGCAAACTTTCACCCCTGACTTAACAGCCCGCCTACGGACCCTTTAAACCCAATAATTCCGGATAACGCTCGGACCCTCCGTATTACCGCGGCTGCTGGCACGGAGTTAGCCGGTCCTTATTCTTACAGTACCGTCACCAGACTACACGTAGTCCTTATTCTTCCTGTATAAAAGCAGTTTACAATCCATAGGACCGTCTTCCTGCACGCGGCATGGCTGGATCAGAGTCTCCTCCATTGTCCAATATTCCTCACTGCTGCCTCCCGTAGGAGTCTGGTCCGTGTCTCAGTACCAGTGTGGGGGATCCCCCTCTCAGGGCCCCTACCCATCGTAGTCTTGGTAAGCCGTTACCTTACCAACAAACTAATGGGACGCATACTCATCTTACACCGTAAACTTTATTATTTAAATGATGCCATAAAAATAAACTATAAGGTGTTAATCCAAATTTCTCTGGGCTATCCCTTAGTGTAAGGCAGATTGTATACGCGTTACGCACCCGTGCGCCGGTCGTCAGCAAGAGCAAGCTCCTCTGTTACCCCTCGACTTGCATGTGTTAAGCCTGCCGCTAGCGTTCATCCTGAGCCAGGATCAAACTCTTCATCGTTGTTTTGTAAATATTCTTAACAACCTAAAATCGTCCTAAACTAAACTCATTCTCTTTTTTTAATCCAATAATACTACAAGTAGCATTATTTTGCTGTCTCTTCAATATGTCAAATGAACTTTTAATTCTTGCAGAAATACTAGACTCGAACTAGTTGATTTTTAATAACAAATCATTCCAAAATTCCTTATCGCTTTACCCTCTCTGAAAGCGGTTGCAAATGTAAAACGTTTTTTTAAACTGACAAAATAAAAATTTAATTTATTTTACTGTTAGTTTCGCTTTAACAACCCTAGCAAATTGGGAATGCAAAAATAGTATTTTTAATTGCTACAAAACAAGCTTTTAGTTACTTATTTTTTAACCTTTATATTATACTAATTTTACAACTGAATCAATGAACTTTGCTAACTTTACAACTGCTTGTTTCTCCGTTAGCGGCTGCAAATATACTCCCATTTTTAAACACCACAAGGCTTTTTTGATTCTTTTTTTAAAGTATTTTTATTTTATGCTTTAGAACCCTATTTTTCAAGCACTTAAAACAACACACTTTTAACCTATTTTTTACCAAGCCTAAGCTTATTATTAAAAACTAGCCTAAAACAATATTACTTTACCGCCACAAAGGCGAGTGTAGGGTTAAAGAATAAAAGCTATTATACTATAACGTACAGTTATAAATATTAAGAAAAGAAGTTCCATACCAAACCAAAACGTATTACAAAGTCACGATAAGGGTAGTTAGGTGCGGAATAAAAGTCATAGCCTGTAAAGGATGAGTTAAAATGTTCTGCCTTTAAATATATCCTTGTTTGTTTTACTTTTCCGTTTATAAAAAAGTCTAACATAGGATATGCCCCGAGTTTTTGTTGGTTTTGTACGTAAAACTCACCCAAAGCTGGGTTATAGGCATTCATATTATAAGCTGTAAAATATTTAAATGTAACCCCTGTTTGAATAAACATTGCTTTTTTAAACACATCTTTAGAGAAATAAAGCGTATTTCTAGTTACAAATTCTGGTAAATTTAATACGGAGTTAGATTGTGATACATTTTGATACATTATTGTATTATCTAATGCCCAGCGACCAAATTTAAATTCTTTGCTGTACTTTACTTTTAAATATCCAACAGAAGCACTTTCTTGAAACGGTTTTATATATGCGTTTTCTTGACCATTATTAATCTGCTCTTCTGTAGCCGTAGATTTAAAATAAGTATAGTTATCTATGTTTGTATACTTAGCAGATAATGTTCCGTATGGCTTGGAGCTATACTGAAAATTTAAACTGTTTATATTTTGTTTGTCAAAACTTGCCGTATTTTGCCAGTTGTAATTTTGATAATTACTTTGGTAAAGCAAGAAATTAAAATTAGGCATTTTAGACTCATTATGTAAACTTGCCTTAAATTTATGTTTGTCCTTATATATATAGGTAGCTTCTGCATTTAAAAAACTACCTCCTAAATCTCCTGATACATTATAAGCAGCTTCTCCTTTTAAATTAAATTCTCCTATTTTTTTGCTGTAAGCAGCACCTAAAGATATTTCCGTTCCTCTTAACTGATTATCTATTGTACCTGTTGGAGTAATTAATAAACTTTTAAAAAAGTAGTTATAATTATAAATACCTACAAAGCCTTTTAGCTCACCTAATAATTTGTTAGAAAACGTAGTGTTTAATTGATTGTAGGTTGTTTGCAAATGAGCTTTATCATTTGTCTCATCTAAAAAGGTATCTCCAAAATAATCATATTGGTTATCTTGATTGAATTTAGAGAATTTTGTTTCATAACTAAACTGATGTCCAACCGCTATTGATGTAGCTATAATACTGCTTGTAGAATCTTCATCTTTTTTGATTAACTTATATTGCTGATCTAAAAAATATCTTTTTCCTAAAACAATACTTTCTGCATCAATAAAAGCAACGTCTAACCTATCTCTTGTGGTAAATTCATCATCTCCGGTTTCAAACTGAGTATCACCGTCTGTTAAACCTCCATTTTCTTGATAAGTTACATCTTGCGCAGCAATATGTGCTAACAATTGATATCTGTTATTTTTAGATGTATAATTAGATGTTACGGTAAAGTTACCAGACTCTGCCTGATCATAATTATACTTCCCTAAAGACCTAAACCCTTTATATCCTAAAGATATATTTAGCTGAGGAGACATATTAAATGTTAGCATAGCATCTAACAATTGCCCTTGTGCCATTGTTGTTTTAAACATTAACTCTGTTAAAGGCGTTGGCACATTGTAATACTTAATTTGGTTTACACTCCAATAATTATCTGTTAATGCAGATGTACTTAAAGAAGGATACATTGATTCACTATCAAAATCTACCCCTAACCTATTTGATGGTTTTCCAATGTTTGCAAATGGCATAAGCTCAAACCCATCTCTTCTCAGATAATTATACTTATATTCTTTTTGTATGGTTAGTGTCGTATCTAAAAAGGTTGTATCTTTTTTTATAGTAAATATTTTATACTCTTCTACACTTGGTTTTTCTTCTTCACCTTTAGCTAAAACCTTACCTGGTTTTTCTTCTCCTTTAGAACCTAAATCTTTTTTAGTTGATATTGGATTTTGCGCAAAGGCAACTGATCCCCAAAGTAAAAATACAAATACAATATATCTCATTTATAAAAAAATATAAGCAAAGGTAATTTTTTACATTTAAATATCTGTGAAAGTTTTGTTACGTTTTACAGACCAACCACTATATAACAAGGTTGCAATAAAAAATTAACAAGTGTACACCACATAAATAAATTACATATTTTAAGATTTACTTAACAAAATAGTGCTATTTTCTTGTGTTTACTACTATTAATTAAGATATTTAGCACTTTTCTTTTGCTAAAACGTTAAATAAAACCAAAAAAAACACTTTTAAACTTAACTACCAAACAAACTAAAAATGACAAAAAAACTACTTGTGCTATTTTTATTGAGCTGCTCCTTTTCATTTGCTCAATTTAATGAAGCCGCCCCTTGGATGAAAGATCTAAGAAAAAATAAGGCTAACTCAGCTGCAAAAAATAGTAATTACAATAGCACTATAGAAGATTTAAGGTCTTCATTTGACGATTATTGGAAAACCAGAAATAAAAATGAAAAAGGTAGTGGATATAAACCTTTTATGAGGTGGCAAAATTATTGGAGTTACTACCAAAACAGTAACGGATACATACCAACCTCAAAAGAAATTTATGATGCCTGGAAATCTAAAAACAATACCTCGGGCAAAGTAAACCCAACTAGTAATTGGACGTCTGTAGGACCATCTACAAGTAATGTGTTTGCTGGCAGATTACCCGGCAACGGGAGAATTAATGCTATTACAGTAGATCCTAATAACGAAAATATCTGGTATGCAGGCGCACCAGCTGGCGGTATTTGGAAATCTACAAATGCTGGAGCAAGTTGGACAAACCTTTTTTCTAATTTTCTACAAATTGGTGTATCTGGTATTGCAGTAGACCCAAACAACTCTAACATTATTTATATTTCTACCGGAGATGATGATGCTGCAGACTCATACAGTATTGGAGTTTTTAAGTCTACAGACGGCGGAAATACTTGGAATGAAACAGGTTTAAACACTAGTACAATAACATCTGGAATATCATTTTTAACTAATGAAATTACCATAGACCCTACAAATAGCAATATTGTTTGGGTAGCATCTAATAACGGATTATATAAAACTATAGATGGTGGTGTAACGTGGGTAAATACATTACAAGAAAACATTACCGATTTTAAACTTAAACCAAACGATAGTAACACCGTTTATGCGGTAGATTTTAACAGCTTTTACAAATCTACAGATGGTGGTACAACATTTAACACTATTACCAGTAATTTACCAACAAGCTCTGGCAGGATGGTTTTAGGTGTTACACCCGCTAATGAAAATTTTGTATATGTGTTAAGTGCAAATACAGACTATACATTTCAAGGCATTTACAAATCTACAAATAGCGGAACAACTTTTACAAAAACATCTAACACTACAGACATTTTGGAGTCTAACCAAGCTTGGTTTGATTTAGCCTTAGAAGTATCTACAACAGATGAAAACACCTTATTTACCGGTTGTCTAAATGTATGGAGAAGCACAAATGGAGGCAATAGCTTTGGAAAACTAAATAATTGGGGCATTAATAATAGTGCTTATACCCACGCAGATATACATACCTTAAAAATGTTTAACTCTAAGCTTTTTTGTGGTAGTGATGGAGGCTTGTATGTTTCTGAGAATAATGGAACAACATTTACAGATGTAACTAACGGAATGTCTATTGGGCAATTTTACAGAATATCTGTTGCAGAAGATGATTCTGCTAAAATGATTGGTGGTTTACAAGATAATGGTGGAAACGTTTTTAACAACAACCAATGGAATAATTACCACGGTGGAGACGGTATGGATAATGTAATAGACCCTAACAATAATAATCTAATATATGGTTTTACTCAAAATGGAGGATCTCTAAACATTTCATCTAATTCTGGCGAAAACATTGCTCAATTAGGTCCGCCTAAAAACGCTGATGATGAAGACATAGATGGTAATTGGATTACCCCACTTGCTATTAATAAAAGAGGGGAAGTTTTTGCTGGTTTTGATGCCATTTATAAATTAGAAGGCATCAATTGGGTAAAAATTAGCACATCTGTAGGGTTTGGAAAAATTGAAGATTTAGAAACAGATCCTATTAATGCCGATGTAATTTATGCCGTTAACAATAATGTTATTTATAAAAGTGAAGATAACGGAGTAAACTTTACTTCTTATATCTCTTTACCCGGTAACATATCAGATGTAACAGTTAACAATTTAGATAGCTCTATACTTTACGCTACTACATCTAACAGAGTAGGCATAGCATTATCTGGACAACCATTTAACCGTGGAGTTTATAAAATTACAACAGATGGCACAGATGTTACTTTAGAAGATATTACTTTAAATTTACCTACAGACCAAGCTTATTTTAGCATTGCTCACCAAGGTTTACACCAAGACAACCCTATTTTTGTAGGTACAAGTTTAGGTGTTTACAGGTTAGATGATACACTTACTGAATGGGAAGAGTACGACACAAACTTGCCAAACGTAGCTATAGGCGATATTGATATTAATACAACAGATAATATTATTACAGCTGCTACATACGGAAGAGGTGTTTGGCAATCCCCATTGCCAATTAAAGATCCTGATAATGATGTTAGCTTAATATCCATATCACCAGCCATAAACTCAGTTCTTTGTGGTGAAATTACACCTGTAGCAACTATTAAAAATAACGGAACCAATACTATAACAGAAGTTACGTTTGCCTACGGATTAAACAATACAAATTTAAGCTTTATATGGACCGGGTCTTTAGATTTTGAAGAAACTGCCACAATAAGTTTACCTAACATAGGTACTACAGATTTTGGCAAGGTTACTTTACAAATAACTGCAACAATAACAAATGACACTTTTAACACAAACAACTCTAAAAACAGCACATTATATATAAACAGAGACGGAAATGCTAATATTGTAAATACGTTTGATAGTGATGAAGAATCCTTATTAACCTATAATGAGTCTGGCGACACACCTCTTTGGGAAAAGGGAGTTCCTAATGGTTTGGTTTTAAATACTGCCAGCTCTGGAGCTAATGTTTATGCTACTAACTTAGATGGTGATCACCCAAATAACACTAAAGCGTACTTAATTAGTAATTGCTACAATATAGCCAGTATAGCAAATCCTATTTTAAAGTTTAAAATGGCTTATGAGTTAGAGGAAAATTGGGATGTTGTTTATGTAGAATACTCTACAAACCAAGGTATAGATTGGAATGTTTTGGGCAACATTAATAGCCAACCAAACTGGTACAACAGCGACAGAACAAATGCAATATCTGGTGTTGCTGACGATTGCCAAAATTGCCCTGGAAAACAATGGACAGGTACCAATGCAACCCTAACAGAATATAGCTACAACTTTAATACAAATGCAGCGTTAGGGGAGCCAAATTTAAGCTTAGAAGAAAGTATTATTTTCAGAATAGTTTTTCATTCAGACCCAGGTGTATCAGAAGAAGGTGTTGTTATAGATGATTTTGTTTTAGAAGGTGAACTAGATGATGACGATGATGACAATGATGGCATTTTAGATGTAGACGACAACTGCCCTACTATTGCCAACGCAGACCAACTAGATACCGATGGTGATGGCATAGGAGATGTATGTGATACTGATGATGATAACGATGGTATTTTAGATGTAGATGATAATTGCGTTTTAATTGCCAACCCAGACCAAGCAGATTTAGATAACGACAACATTGGCGATGTTTGTGATAACGACAATGATAATGATGGTGTTATTGATAGTTTAGACTTGTGCCCTGCAACTCCAGAAAATACTATTGTTGACATAAATGGATGCGAAATCTTCTCACTACCTTCTTCTAACTTTAGAATAAAAACAACAGCAGAAAGTTGTATTTCTAGCAACAATGGAGCTATAGATATTACAGCAGAAATAGCACTAAATTATACAGCTACAATAAGTGGCAATGTAAATGAATCTAAAACATTTACCAATGAAGTATCTTTTAATGATTTGGCCTTAGGTAACTACACTATTTGTATTACTGTTGAAGGACAACCAGAATATCAAAATTGTTTTACAGTATCTATTTCAGAACCAGAACCACTAGCTGTATCAACTGCGGTAAACTCTGTTTCTAATAGTGTAACATTTAATTTAACTGGAGGTAAAGTCTATAACATCAACATAAATAATAAAACATATACTACCACCAAAAATGAAATTACCCTCCCATTAGATAAAATAGAAAATAAAATAAGTATAAAAACTGATAAAGACTGCCAAGGAATTTATGAAGAACGAATTATTTCTAGCACCGATATTTTTATTTATCCTAATCCTATTAAAGGAGGAGATTTAACT
Organism: Cellulophaga sp. RHA_52; assembly: GCF_007827205.1. Classification (NCBI taxonomy): domain Bacteria; kingdom Pseudomonadati; phylum Bacteroidota; class Flavobacteriia; order Flavobacteriales; family Flavobacteriaceae; genus Cellulophaga; species Cellulophaga sp. RHA_52. The sequence continues at coordinate 1,613,700 of NZ_VIRZ01000001.1, read as the reverse complement.
ATAGAGTTAAACAAACCAAATGTAACACAAGTAGAACTTGCTTTATACACCATAAACGGCACCAGAGTTTACAAAAAAGACCATAAAACCAATAATGGCGCTTTACAATTTAATGTAGACTCCTTAGCAAGAGGCATTTATGTACTAAACATAAAAACACAGCATACCATACTTACCTATAAAATAATAAGAAAATAAAATGAAAACAATATATAAACTTACTTGTATTAGTGCTTTAATGCTAGCGTCTTGTGGCGGTGGCGGTGATGATGGTGGTGCAGATACTCCAGAACCAATTGCAGCACCAAAATCAACCACTTTAGTTTTTCCTGAAAACAACACAGAATGTAATGAAGGAACAATAGTTAGTAACAGGCAAAGCTCTGTAGAGTTTAGCTGGAGTGATGCCGTTGATACAGATAGCTATGAGATAAATATTAAAAATTTAAACACTGGCAACAGCATAACAAAAACAGTTACAACTACCTCTGAAGCGGTAATTATAGATCGGGGTACACCTTATGAATGGTTTGTAATATCTAAAGCATCTGGCACAACAGAAACTGCAACCAGTGCTATATGGAAATTTTACAACCAAGGTATTGGCAGAGAAAATTACGCTCCTTTTCCTGCAGACGCAATTAATCCTGCTAGAGGATCAACTATTGCTACAACTAATGAAGTATCATTAAAATGGTCTGGTGAAGATGTAGATGATGATATAGTTGATTATGAAATATTATTTGGAACGGATGACACACCAACTACAAGTATAGGAGTAACTACAGAAACTACTATGAACACAAATGTTACAACTAATACTATTTATTATTGGAGAGTAATTACTAAAGACAGTGAAAACAATACTTCTACCTCTGAAATATTTGAGTTTAAAGTAGAATAAAAAACTTTAACATTATAGCACACAAAAAAAGCTCTTAGAAATAAACCTAAGAGCTTTTTTATATGTTGACTAAAACAAATTAAAAGCCCAAATACCAGAGTTGATAATCTGGGCTAGTTTTTAAAATCAATGTTAATACTATTTGTATTATTATTGATTTTGATCTGCTGGCGTAATAGCATCGTTTAAATTAATTTCAGTTTCTGGAATCTGAAAAGTAAAACGAGCATCACCTGCAGGAATATTAAAGAAAGATGAAGGACTATTAGGATGTGTTGTACCTTCAAAATCACGAACAAGACCAACATTCCATCTCTTCATATCCAATAAACCAAAACCTTCTCCCCAAAGTTCTATACGTCTATGCAGTTTAATTTCTTCCATTAAACTACTACCTGAATTTGTAGAACGTGTGTATGCATTATCTCTAGTAGAAACTAAATCAAATAATTCTTGTGCCGCTCCTGCATCATCACCGCTAGATGCCTTAGCTTCTGCAATAATTAAGTACATTTCTGCAACTCTCATATATACGTAATCTGCTTCAAAAAACGTATCATCGTAAAACTTATAATTATAAATTTGTCCCTCTTTAGGCTGATCTATAAAACCGTTATCTGGTCCAAACCAATTGCTACGCACATCTGTAGAAGCTACTGCATTATACAACCTAACATCTACAGTTCTGTGGTGCCCTAATTGTCCTGTATAACCTGGTGTTACACCAATAGCACTTTTTTGCACAGGTGAATACGATTGCATTTGTGCAAAAAACGAAGCATAAATAGATGACGTATCTCCATTAATATCTGCTCCCCACAACCACTCTGGATTAGATATATATTGGAAACCATCTAACAATTGATCTGCTGCTAAAGAACCTGCCGATTTTGCTATTTCTGCAAATTGTATTGCTTTTGTATAATCTTTAGACAATAAGTAAAAACGAGCTAAATAACCTGCTGCAATGTTTTGATTAATTACAGTTTTATCTGGTCTAGAAAATCCTTCAAGACCATCATAACCTTCTTTTAAATCAGACTCTATTTGATCATAAACATCTTGTACAGTTAATCTACCAAAACCAGGCCCATTAACTAAATCTGCTGTAGGGTCTATAATTGGCACACCAGCATCAGACATTGCAGGGTTTCCTTTTTGATAAATTTGTATTAATTGCAAATATGCCAATCCTCTTACCACTTTAGATCTAGATAAAACATAAGTTAAATCTTGCGTTAAAACAGATTCATCTAAACCACCTATAAGTGTAATTGTTTGGTTGGCACCTTTAATTATCTCATAGTAATAATCCCAAATTGTGTTGGTTTCTGTACCAGATTCTTGAGTTCTACCAATGTATTTGTACAAATCATCATACCACCAACCATTGTTAGAATCTATCATATCATTAGACATAATATCCATCATTAAATCTATAGATTTTTGTCCGTAATCATTATGGTTTCCACCAGAACCAGCTACGTTAAATGTACGCATGTTATTAATTGTACCTGTATCAAAAGAACTTGCAGTAGACAACAAAGCTTCTGGTGATTCTTCAGCTAATTCTGAAATAGTTTCGTCTGTAACTATGTTTTCCAAATCAGACTCTAAATAATCATCACTACAGCTAGCTGATATTGCCAACATTGTAGCTATTACTAATATTTTTTTCATTTTTTTACTTTTAAAAATTAACATTTAAACCTAACGTAAACGTTTTTAATGTTGCGTATCTAACAGAGTTGTTACCTCCGGTTACACTTGCTCTAGGATCAAAACCTTGAACATCTGATGCTGTCCATAAAGCTAAGTTGTTACCTAAACCATAAATTCTAACTTTGCTTAAACCTATTTTATTTGAAACCTCTTGTGGTAAAGTGTACCCTATAGACACATCATTAAGACTAATAAAATCTGATTTTTGTAAAAACAAATCAGACACACTATAATTTCTAGTCCCATCTATAACTCTAGGCAACTGAGCGTCTGTATTATCATACGTCCAAGACTTATTAAAATCTCTGTGGAAATTTTCTCCAATACCGCCTCCAAAGCCATCATTATAAATAGCATCATAAGCATAACCTCCAAATTGGTATGAAAGTGCAAAACTAAAATCTAAGTTTTTATAAGTAAGCGATGATGTAAAACCACCGTTAACATCTGGCAAGGCAGATTTTCCCAAACTAGTTTCTGACGCTACAGAGTAATCTTCAGTTTGGTTATTAACAATTGGTGTTGTACCGTCTGCCTCAAACTCGCTAGAAGTATACCAAATAGCATTACCATTTTCTGGGTTAACCCCTACAAAATCTCTAATGTAATAATCAAAAGCACTACTACCTTTTTCCCATCTATATACAGTACCTGGATCTATAAATTCTCTTCCAGGAGCAAGTTTAGTTATCTCGTTTTTATAATGAGTTGCATTTAAATTTACGGTCCAGTTTAAATTTTGATTTCTAATAATATCATAAGAAATACTTGCCTCAAAACCTACGTTCTGCATATCCATTACATTTTCTGGAATAGAAGGCAAACCAGAAGAGTTAGGTAAAGGCCTGTTAAATATTAAATCTGTTATTTTACGTTCAAAATATTCAGATTCAATTCTCACTCTATTATCAAACATATTAAGTTCAAAACCAACATTAAAATTGGTAGATGTCTCCCATTTTAAATCTCTGTTACCTAAAACTGTTTTATTTAAATTAAACTCTTCACCATCTGTAGTTACATCCCACTGATCTAAATAAGGAGCATAATTTCTAACAGCAGTATTGTCTGGGTAACCAACATAGTCATTACCCTGCTGACCAATACTAGATTTAAGTTTAAGCTCAGAAATCCAGTTTACATTATCCATAAAAGATTCTTTAGAAACTCTCCAAGCTAAACCAGCACCCCAAAAATTACCCCATCTATTTTCATCGGCAAAAACAGAAGAACCATCTCTACGGAAACTACCATTTATATAATATTTGTTATCAAAATCATACAACATTCTAGCAAAGAAACCTTCTAAAAGGTACTCTGTTGGACCTCCTGTAACATTACCTGCTCCATCATTCTCTGCAAATAAACTAGCAGAAATATCATTAGAGATAAACTGATTTTTTTTGTTTGCATCTAAGAATTTAAAATTGTAGTCTGAATTTTCATGACCTAACAAAATATCTAAGTTGTGATCTTCTCCTATTGTTTTTTTCCAACCTAATAATTGTTGATTGGTATAAGTTGTACCTCTACCAAATTGCTCAGACAATCTACCATTTACATCTGCAGGAGATGCACTACCTACAATTTTATTGGTATAATTGGTAGTGTTATAAAAGGCAAGATCTAAACCAAAATTATACGTAAATGTAAAGTCTTTTAAGAATTTGATTTCTGCAAATGCTCTAGATGTTAAATTATCTCTTACAGATTTATTTACATTTAGTGTTTGTAGAGCGTGCGGATTAGAAAAACCATTAAATGGTCTACCTGCAGTTGCATTTGGAGATGTAACATCTGCCCAATCCCAAAGTGGATTTCCTTTATCATCTAAAACTGTTTCACCTGTAGCATGATCTACAGCAAAAACAGGATAAATAGGCGCTATATTTCTAACCCAAGCAAAATTACCTGTAATATTATTAGTTAAAGTTCCTGTTTGCTCTCTGTTAGCATAATTAGCAGACATTCCCAATTTAATGTTATCACTCACTTGAGAGTTTACATTCATATTTAAGGTTAACCTTTTAAAGCCGGTATTAATGTTATACCCTGTATTATCTTCATTACCTACAGAGAAAAAGTATTTAGCTTTTTCAGTACCTCCGGCTATACTTGCGTATAAAGACTGTATACCACTACCGTTATTAAACAACTCATCTTCCCAATCTGATGTCCATAACTGGTTACCAGATCTTAATTTACCCGTTGTAGGGTCTACAACAGTTGTTCTATCGCCTCCAAAAGGATTATAAACCAAGCCTTGTGCTCCATCAAATAAATTTGCAGATGCGTTTATGCCGGCTGTTGCCTCATCTGTACCATTCTCTACAATATCGTTACTTTTTAGCATTTTATGGTAAGCCTCTAAATACTCACCTGCACCATCCATAACATCATAGTCTTTAACTGCTCTACTAGTAAAGCTAGTTCTAACATCTAAGTTTACACTTACTTTACCAGCTTTACCTTTTTTTGTAGTTACAATAATAACACCATTAGCACCTCTATTTCCATACAAAGCAGCAGCTGCAGCATCTTTTAAAAATGAAATAGACTCAATATCATTAGGGTTTAATGATGTAATAGACTCGTTATAAGGAACACCGTCTACAACATATAAAGGCGCAGAAGATCCGTTTAAAGATCCAATACCTCTAAACCTAACTGTAGGCGCAGTACCTGGTTGGCCAGAATTTGAAAAAATTTGAACACCAGAAACTTTCCCCGTTAAACCTGTTACAGCATTACCAGAAGCAACCTTAGTTATTTCTTCAGATTTAATTTCTGCTATTGATCCCGTTAGAGATTCTTTCTTTTGAGTACCATAAGCAGTTACCACAACTTCCTCTAATGCCTCTGCATCTTCTTCCATTTGAAGATTAATTGTGCTTGAAGCACCAACGGTTCTTTGTGTAGTTTTTTGACCAATGTAACTGTAACGCAAAACCTGACCTACTTTTGCATTTATGGTATAGTTACCGTCAAAGTCTGACTGTGTACCTGTTGTTGTACCGACAACTAACACAGAAACACCAGGTAAAGGCAAACCATTTTGATCTGTCACATTACCTGTAATTGTTTTCTCTTGCGCATAAGAGAAACTCATTAACATCACCAGTAAGGGTGTTAAAATCCAAGTTACTTTTTTTCTCATTTAATTTAGTTTTGAGTTAGCTTTAGCTTTCCTTTAACTATTTGCATACACCTTAAAAAATACTATTAACATTTTTTTAGCATTTTTAGATTTATAACAAGTGATTAAACTGGGCTAAAAATTATTTAATAAAAAAATAGATACTTAGTAAATTCAGTGTCCTACAAAGAATTAGTACTACCCAAAAAACTTTTATAAATAAGAAAACAGCAACTTAAAAAGTATCTATAAAGCACTTTGTCGTATTAAAACTTTGTTAATTACAGAATTTTTTAAAAAAAGTTGCTTTTTATTAATTAAAAATCACTATAACGAGCTATTTCTTATCATATTCGTATTTTTCAGACGCAAAAAAAGAAGAAATTTAATTCTACATAGTAAGATAATTAACTGTTAATTTAACACGTACAAATGTTCATTAAAAACATAACTCACTGAACAAAAGGTATTATGGTTAGAGAAAAAAAGACAAAAAAAACCGCCAAGAGCAATTGCTCTTGGCGGTTAAATAAAATAAATATTTAAATGTTAATTCTGAGAATTAATATTTGGATTAAATAAAATCTCTTCTTGAGGAATTTCATAAGTTAAACGCTCATCATCATGACTAAAAGAATCTCCTGAAAAGTCTAACCAGTTAGACCCTCTAGTTCTAGTTTCACGTCTTCTCTTCATTATAAAATAAGATTGTCCTTCGGCAAATAACTCTAAACGCGCTTGTAAAGCAGCTTCCTCTGCTAAAGCAGCACCAGATAAACCATCAATATAAGAACTGTCATCTAATCTTAAATCTAATAAAGCTTTTAAACTAGTTCTTGCAGCTGCATCATTACCATTTTCTGCCGCAGCCTCTGCGTGTAATAAATACATTTCTGCTATTCTCATATAATGAGAATCTGAATCTATATTAGATTGCGGGCCAGAAAAGGCTGCAAAACCATTAAGCTCTGCTCCCTTATAGTAAAATTTACCAGAAGGTTGTAAACTTGCAGAAAACTGATTTAATCTAATATCATCATCTCTAAAATTAGCATGTAAATCTGCATCCATTCCTTTAGAATTACCTACGGCAGCATAACTATAACTGTACACGTCCATAAAACCCCACCAAGAAAATAAAGATGCTAAACCTTGACCTGTTGGTGTAATATCAATACCCCACATAATACCAGGAATAGAGTTAATATCATTAAAACCACCTACTGCACCACTTTCATCTGGCAATAAAGCAACTTCATCTGCAGTCATGATTGGATAATTACCAGAGTTGACTACTAATGCAGCATACTCTTCAGTTTTAGGCCAGTTATTTAATGCTCCGTAAGTTTTTGCTAATAAACCTCTAACAATATCTTGGTTAATTTCAATTTTATCTTCTCTAACAAAACCTTCTAACAAAGTTTCTGCATCTGTTAAATCTTTAATAACCAGATCAAAAACCTCTTGCAAAGTAGATTTTGGCTGATCTATATCTTCTGCACTAGTATAGATAGGAAGTACTTCTTGAGACATATTTGTAATATCATTTACAAAAACATGCGCTAAAAAGAAATAAGCATACCCTCTAAGAGCTTTTGCTTGACCAACTGTATATCTAAGGTTTTCCGTTTCTGGCACTACATCATTACCACCTGCACCATCTATAACTAAATTAGATAAGTTAATAATTCTAAAAAGAAATCTCCATGGTCTGTAATTGTAATCTGAATCTGGATCTACCGTGGCTGTTAACTCAGAAATTTGTGTTTGTCTATTATAACTCTTACCTAAATGAGCCATATCTGCAGAAAACATATCCAACTGAATATACTGTGTTGTAATACCAAAATCTTCCTGACTACCAGTACCACCACTACCTCTACGGTATAAGTTTTCATAAATACCTAATAATGTAGCTTTAGAAACATCTGGATTAATTTTAGAAGCCTCACTCACTTGTTCTTGAGATAAGGTTTCTGTTGGATATACCTCCAAAAAGTCTTCACTACATGAGCTCATAAATAATAAAGCTCCTGCATAAATTATTTTATTTATTGTTTTCATACTATTATAATTTTAAATTAACACCTAAAACAACTGTAGATAATGGATTATATCTGTAAATACTAGATCCACCAGTTATAGATGTAGATGGATTAAATCCTTGTCTCTTTGAGAAAAATGCAAGGTTATCACCTGTAATATAAAAGTCCAATTTTTTTAGACCTATTTGCTCACTAATGTCGTTAGGTAATGTATATCCTAATCTAACATTATTTAAAGCTAAATAATCAGACTTTACTAAGAACCTTGTAGATGTAGCATTTTGCTGAATTTGAAATCTTGCATCTTGCCTTGGTATATCTGTAACATCACCAGGTTGCATCCAACGATCTCTAATATCTACGTGGAAGTTATTAGTACCTGCATAATCGTTATCCATTAAGTTTGCGTAAGCAGTATCATATGCATAACCACCTAAAGAATAATTAAACAAAGTACTTAAAGTAAAGTTACCGTAAGAAGCATTTAATCTAAATGAACCTGTTATATCTGGAATAGCTGTTTTATTGATAAACTTATCTGCAGCTTCAGAATATACCTCAGTGATATCTTGAACTATTGTAGCATCAGGATTATCATTCATATATGATGTTAAATTAGTAATGATTTCGTCTCCTGTTCCAAAAACACCATCACCATCTAAGTCATTAAAACTACGCTCCCATTGAGCTGCACCAGTGTCTACATTAACACCTGCGTAAACTGGCATATAGTAATCATATAATGAACGACCAACTGTACGAGCATAATTTCCACTAACATCAAGTTTTTGTTGTTCACCTGTTGCAGGATCAATAGGCATTGCCTGTAATTCATTTTTAAAAGTAGAACCATTAATTCCAAATGATAAATTGAATTTATCATTGTCCACTATTTTAAAATCTAAATCAAATTCTACACCTGAATTTAATAATTCACCGTCATTAACTGATATTAAAGCATAACCTACTGAAGGGCCAACTCTTCTGTCAAAAAACATATCTGTAGTAGACTTTCTATATGCTTCAATAGAACCATCAACAAAACCACCAAGTTCAAACTCTACACCAACGTTAAATTGGTTAGAACTTTCCCATGTAAGATCTGGATTACCTTTTGTAGCAAAAGCTAAAGAAATATTATCATTTAAGTTGTTAACAGAATATAAATTGTAACCAGGATAGTAGTTATTAGCTGTACCATTTAACACACCAGAATTACCTAGAACACCGTAACTAGCCTTTAACTTTAAAAAGTCTACAAACTTAGAGCCAGACATAAAATCTTCTTGAGACATTACCCATGCACCACCAACAGAATAAAAATTACCCCATTTTTCATTTACAAATCTTGAAGAAGCATCTCTGTTAAAAGTAGCATTTAAAAAGTATTTACTAGAAAAATCTAAAGTAGCATTAGCTATGTAACTTTCTGTTCTTTCATCTCTAGTAAAACCATCACTAGGTGCATTTACAACACCATTAGAAATATCTGTTCCGAAAGGAGTAACTAATTTAGAACGCTCTGCCTCTAAATAATTGAACTCATAAGCAGTTGCTACGTGAGATACAAAAGCTGATAAATTTGTTGCGCCAAAAGATTTGTTATATCTAAGTCCTGTCCTAATTGTATAGTTTTTAGTTTCAGATCTAGATCTGTTAATTACACCACCTTGACCTTTAGAAGGACTATAAAATGGTTCATTTAAAAGAATATCATCACTCATAAAATACTGATACGAGAAGTTATTATCTAAAGTTAAACCTTCTACTAATGTAATTTTTAAGTCATTTGTGAAGTTTACTGAGTTGTCTTTAGACCTACTAATATTAATTTGAGAATCTGCAACACCGTTTGTAGCAAAACCAAAACCACGACCATCTTCTAAACCATAATCATATAAGAAACCACCATAAATTGGATCTTCAATTTTAGCTCCGTTTGCATCTCTTGTAAACAAAGGGTATATTGAAGGTAAATTATCTATCCACCAAAATTGAGAAGAAGAAGAACTACCTGTACCATTATTGTTTGTTTCACTTTGTGCATAATTTAAAGATGTATTCATTTTTATGAAATCTCTAAACTTATTTGTTGCAGAAATACGAGCATTTAATCTTTGGTAATCTGTGTTACTTGCATAACCTTGATCATCAATAAAACCAACTGATGTATAAACTGAAGAATTTTCACCAGTATTAGCTAATGATATATTACCTTCTATTCTGTTAGCACTTTGAAAAGCAAAATCTTCCCAATCTTCTGGCGTATATCTTCTAGTTACTCCTGGTCTAACCATTCCTGTAGCAGGATCTATTAATTCAGAAACACCTTGAGCACCGCTATCACTAACATTCCACATATTATAAACTGGAGAAATATCTGAAACATCTGCATTATCACCTTCAAATAAATTTGCATTTGCATAATCTATAGCTGCAATTTCATCTCCGTTATTTTCTAACAAACCTCTTTGGTAAGTTCCTTCCCAGGCTATACCAATGTATTCCTCTGGAGACTCAATAGTTTCATACCTACCTATACCCTGAAAGTTAGCTCCAGTTTTAATAGATATATTAATTTCATTACCAGTATCAGATCCTCTTTTAGTGGTAATTACAATAACCCCATTAGCTCCTCTAGCACCATAAAGTGAAGTAGCTGAAGCGTCTTTAAGAACTGTAACTGATTTAATATCATTTGGATTGATATCATTTAAGCTACCTCTAAATGGAGCGTCATCTACTATATATAAAGGATTTTGGCTACCATTTACAGATCCAAAACCTCTAATTCTTACTGTAGATGTACTACCTGGTTGACCAGAAGTATTAAATACTGAAACACCTGCTGCTTCACCAGCTAAAGCTTGAGAAACGTTAGTAAAAGATTTTTGAGAAATGTTCTCTCCTGCAACTACTTTTGCAGATCCTGCAAAAGAAGTTTTTGATACGTTACCAAAACCTGTAACTACTACTTCGTCTAAAGATTCAGCATCTTCATCCATTTGCACATTTATAGTTGAGCTAGCACCAACTTTCCTGTCTGTATTTTTTTGACCAATATAACTGTAACGTAATACTTGTCCAACTTTTGCGCTGATGGTGTAGTTTCCATCAAAATCTGTTTCTGTCCCTGTAGACGTCCCTACAATTAAGACAGTAACACCTGGTAACGGAAGACCATCCTGATCTGTAACGTTACCTGTAATTGTTTTCTCTTGTGCATAAGAGAAACTCATAAATAACACCAACAAGGGTGTTAAAATCCAAGTTACTTTTGTTCTCATTTATTTTGATTTTTGAGTTAGTTACAGCAAAAATCTTAAATTTAAGTTAAAGAAACAAACAATAATTGTTAATTAAATTAACAAAGAACTACGTTAAAGTGTACAATTAAAGTAATTACTCACACATATGTTATTCTAAACACAACAAGTGTTAACCGCATTAAAACACAAATTATTAAGTAAAATACTACTTGTTAACAATTAAAAAAAAAGAAAATAATACAAGTGAAAAACATAAAAACTAATTACTAAAAGAGTAATTATAGAGAGAAAACACCCTTTAAAAGCAACATTATATAAGGTTACATTATTAAATGTTAATTTAATTGACTAGTCCTAAATAATCGATACAGATTATTAAAGATTAAATTTATTATTTAAATCTCATTGAAACTAGTTTCAATGAGATTTTTTGATTTGTATTGTTTCATTATGATTTTGTTTTGCTGATGCATAAGCTCTGGTGTTAACATGTGGTTTGATAAGTGTGGCCTTAAGTTGTTGTAAATGCAAATAGCTTGTTCTACCAATTTTCTCTTCATAGGTAACGACTGTAAATGTATTTTCATAAGGGTCGTATTTTTCGGTCATACTGGATTTAATTGCGTTTTGCGACAATAGGTTCTGATATTCATTAGAACAATATTGCAACCCTCTATCAGAGTGGTGAATAAGTGGTTCATCTTTATACATCCTATAGTTCAAAGCCATCTCCAAAGCTTTTATGGTTCCATCAACCGCCAGACTTTCCGATACATTATATCCTATTATTTTTTTAAAATAAGCATCTGTTATTAATGCTAAATAAGATGGGTTGCTTCTAGAACCTAAATAGGTTATATCGCTAACCCATACTTGTTCTGGTCGATTAATTTCAACATTGCAAACAATATTCTTATGCTTTCTAAATCGATGGTGAGAATCTATAGTTATCTGATATGATCTTTTAGGTTTTATAAGCATATGATTTCCTTTGAGTATTCTAAAGAGTTTATCTCTGCCAACATTTAAAACAATGAGTTTGTCTTTCAATATATAATACAATTTTCTAGTACCTATTTTAGGCATAATACTACGAATACTGCGCACTAAAGCAATCACTTGTTTTACTATATGCTGCTTTTTAGTCCTAGATTTAACAGCTCTATAATATACCTGTCTATTTAGCCCGAGTAAGTTACAGGTGGAAACTATTGTTTCTTTTTGTTCTTCTTTGAAGCGTTCAATAACTCGGGCGTGTAATTTTTTCTGATAGCAATATCATATTCTTTTTCCGCCATATCTACTAACATATCAAAAATGATTACCTTTTTATCAGCTCTTTCAGCTAAGTGCTCGGCACGAGCCTTTTGCTTTTCCAAAAGTTTAACTTTAGCCTCTAACTCAACGATTCTTTGTTCTGGTGTTTTTGCCACGTTTACTACGGATAGGTTTTCCCAATCAAAGGTACCATATTTTCGTAACCAAGATGTGATTGTCGATCTTGCTTGTATGCCATATTTAAGGTGAACCGAAAGTCTATCCAGCTTACCAGATTCAATTTCCTCTACTACTTGAAGTTTAAAAGAAAGCGAGTAGTCTTTTTGGGTTCTTTTTGTATAACCCGTCTTTACTGATGTATTCATTACACTAAGTTTTAGTGTATCGCTATGTTAGGACGGGACAAATAAAACAAAAAACCGCCAAGAGCAATTGCTCTTGGCGGTTTAATAAAATAATAGATAAATTAATTACCTCTTATCTATTTGAATTAATAGAATTATCAATGTTTTCATTAGCATCAATCTCTACCTGAGGAATTTTAAGATAAAATCTTTTATCGTTAGGCTCTAAATCCTTAACAATTCTGTGATTAGGAGTTCTAACAATACCCCTCTGCAAACGTTTTGCATCAAACCACTCAACACCAAATTCACCATACATTTCCTTCCTTCTTTCTAAAAGAATTTCTTCTTCTAGAGCAGAACCTGTATTAGCTGATTTAACAGCTAAAGGATCTCTGTTACTTTGCAATTCAAATAGCAAATCTTTAGCCCCTGCTTCATCTCCCTGTCTAAACTTAGCTTCTGCTTCAATTAAAATCATTTCCGCAGTTCTCATAATAACTATATCACTTGAGAAAGCAAACAAGAATTTTGTACTTGTAACCTTAGTATAATCAGTAGCTGTACCAACCTGAAAAGTATTACGAGCATCTGTTGCTGTGAACTCATTTGAAAAGTACTCATTGATATAAATATTATTATATGCAGGCGTAATTGGGTCTACAAAGGCAGATGGTGCATTATAATAATAATTAGATTGGTCACCTGTTTGAGGCATACCCCATATCCATTCTTTGTTGCTAATATCATCAAAACCGTTTCCGTAAGTAGCTGGGTCTAAAACCTCGTTAACATTACCACCGTAAGCAGCAAAAGCTGCAGCTTCAGCACCACTCCAATTACCCATAGCCAAGTAAACCCTAGCTAATATACCATTAGCAACATTAACATTCACATATGATTTTCCAAGTCTTTCTTCTGTTAACGAAGAAATAGCAACTTTTAAATCATCAACTATAAAGTCATAAAGTTCACCTAATGTACCCATAGGTTTACCCTCTGTTGAAAGTTCAGTATATATTGGAGGCGCAGGTAAATCTCTATTAGCTTCTGTATAACCTTCTTGAAATTCTAATGCTAACTGAAAATAATAAAATGCTCTAAGTGCTTTTGCTTGTCCTGTAAGCTCTTGTTTATCAATTTCTGATAATTCAGAGGTTTCTACTCCATTAATACACGCATTAATTTGATTAATCATATAATATGGAAACTCCCATGAAAAAGAAGTTCTACGGTAAGTAGGCTCTCTATTATCATTGTCATAATCAAAACCCCACCATGAACGAGCGTGAATTAAGTCATTACCCTTAATTGTTCTTGCAAAATAAATTGAATTTACACCTGCAGCATCAACACTTGAAAATTGACGTCTAGCTCTTCTGGCAATTCCAGACAAAAAAGACTCAACACCTGTTCTAGATCCAAAAATTACACTTTCCGCTACTACTTCAGTTGGCTGCGGTTCATTCAAGTAATCTTCTGAACAACCAACAAATACTAAAGAGCTTGTGCATAATAAGGATAGTATTCCTTTTTTTATAATATTCTTCATTTTCTTTATATTTTATTAAAATTGTACATTAAGACCTAAACTAATAGTTTTTAATAAAGAAGATCTACTATCTGTAGTACCTGCTAAACTTTGTTCAGGGTCTATTCCTTTGTGGCTTTGCCATGTAAACAAATTATCACCTCTTAAATAAATTCTAACATTGTCTAAATAAGCCTTTTTAGTGATATCTGATGGTAAACTGTACCCCAAAGTAATAGCTCTTAACCTTACATAATCATTATCAAATAAAAACCTAGTAGATGTTCCGTTAAAATCGTTTTGAGAGTTTAGCAACAAAGGCACATCTGTAATATCACCTGGTTGTGTCCATCTATTTGCTACATCAGGAGAAGCTGTATAACCTGGTCTAGAAAAACCATCCATTAAACCAGCATATGAACTATCATAAACTTGAGCCCCAAAACTAAAGTTAAACAACATATTAAAATCAAAACCCCCAACTTTTAAATCTGTTGTTAAACCTCCTGTAACATCTGGCAAAGAAGACCCCTGATAATACCTTGTAGCTTCAGAATAATCCTTAGTTGTCTCTCTTTCTCCTGTTGGATTACCTTCTGCATCCAAAACATCTTTATACCACATACCGTAACCATCTTCTGGATCTACACCTGCCCAATCTTGAATAAAGAAATCATACAAAGATTTTCCTTCTTTCCATTTTTTAGTACCAGTAATGAATTCATCTTGAGTTAGCTCAGTGATTTCATTTTTATTAATTGCGGCATTAACACCTAAAGACCAAGTAACTTTATTATTTTGAATTAACCTTCCTGTTAAAGCCATTTCGTAACCAGAGTTCTTAATTGACCCAACATTAGTCGTAATACCAGAGTTTCCTGTAGAAATAGGCAGTGGTTTAGTATAAATCAAATCAATAGACTCTTTACTGTAGTACTCAAAGCTACCGTCTAACCTA
This sequence comes from Cellulophaga sp. RHA_52, assembly GCF_007827205.1. Lineage (NCBI taxonomy): Bacteria > Pseudomonadati > Bacteroidota > Flavobacteriia > Flavobacteriales > Flavobacteriaceae > Cellulophaga > Cellulophaga sp. RHA_52. The sequence continues at coordinate 1,598,513 of NZ_VIRZ01000001.1, read as the reverse complement.
TCTCTCAACAAAGAAAAATCTACACCAACATTAAATAATGCAGAAGTTTCCCATGTTAAATTAGGATCTGTTACATCTCCTAATAATACACCTGTATTATCTAACTCATTATTACCTGTTTCAAAACCCTGTAAATAAGGAAAATAAGAAGATGTACCATTATTTCCTAATTCACCGTAAGATGCTCTTAACTTCAACAGATTAATAGTATTACTACCTGCTAAAAAGTTTTCGTCAGATATAACCCATGAACCACCTACAGAGAAGAAGTTACCCCATCTTGTGTCTTCAGAAAATCTTGAAGAACCATCTCTACGGTAAGAACCTTCTATAAAATATCTATCCTTATAACTATAAGCCAAACGACCTAAGTAAGATGTCAATCTATCTTCGTTAACAAAACCACTAACTCCTTCAGGTAAAGTGCTGCCATTTAACACCTTAACCCCCGGCAAAAACCCAGTTCCTTGAGCCCCAAGAGCATCAATCTTTAATTTATAAGCTTCAAAAATTGCAGTAGCCTGAATACCATGGTCTCCAAATGTTTTATCATAATTTAGAGAATTTGTAAAGTTAAAAGTTGTAGTAATATCTCTACTCTGATCAACTCGCCCACCTACACTAGAGGCTACACCAACATCATATGCGTCATAAGAATTACTATCAAACAAATAGTTTTCATATGATAAATTTGTCTTAAAAGATAAGTTGTCTGAAAACTTAATTTTTGCAAAACCATTTACAGTTGTATTTGTTCTTTTGTTTACATCATCATAATTATACAATGAACCTACAGCATTTTCGTTTCCTAACAATGGTCTACTTCCATTTACAGATTGACTTGGTGTAGAACCATAATCATAAATTTTATTTCCAGAATTATCTAAAACAAGCCCTCCATTTTCATTTCTTCTGTATAAAGGATATATTGAAGACATACTATATATCCACTGATAAGAACTTTGAAAAGTAGAACCTGATTGAGTAGGAAAATTCTGCTTTGACGTAGATAATGAGGTATTTAAACCAACTGTTAACCAGTCCTTAACTTCCGTTTCAATATTTAATCTTGTGGTAAACCTTTCAAAATCTGATTCTCTTACAGCCCCTTCTTGGTTTAAGTAATTTGAAGATAAGAAAAATCTTGAAGATTCTCCACCTCCAGAAATACTTACAGTATATTCATTACGTTGTGCTGCACTTCTTAACATTGCATCTTCCCAATCTGTTTCCCATAAAGAAGTAGCTCCAGCTACTAAATTACCATTTTGATCTACAGGTTGTGCTACATTGTAAGGATTGTAACCTAAGTTAGAAATCAAACTTTGTGAAGCATTAATCCCTGCGTCTGTTGCAGATTGACCAGATACATATAAATTTTTATTTCTTTCTGCTTCCCAAGAATATCTCATCATATCATCATTACCAATACGATCATGTAAAGCAACTGCTGGCGTAGAAAAGCCAGAAACAGCAGAAACTGTTATTTTAGAACCTGAATTATATGAACCTTTTTTAGTGGTAATTAATACAACACCATTTGCTGCTCTAGAACCGTATAATGCAGTTGATGATGCATCCTTCAGAATGTTCATAGACTCAATTTGATCCCCACTGATACTATTAATATTACCATTAAACGGTACACCGTCTAATATAATTAATGGATCTGCACTAGCATTAATAGAGCCTATACCGCGTATTCTAATAGTTGGATTAGACCCTGGTTGACCACCCGATGTAATAACATTAACACCAGCTACAGTACCTTGTATAGCACTTGTAACAGTAGTTAGCTGCTGACTATCAATCATCTCTTCTCCTAGAGAAGTTACAGAACCTACTATAGACTTCTTTTTTTGAGATCCATAAGCTACTACCACAACCTCATCTAAAGCTTCTGCATCCTCCTCCATTTGAAGGCTAATTGTGTTTGATGCTCCAACTTTTCTTTCAGTTGTTTTTTGACCAACGTAACTGTAACGCAATACTTGCCCTACACTTGCTTTAATGGTATAATTACCATCAAAATCTGTTTGCGTTCCTGTTGTTGTACCCACAACTAAAACAGTTACACCAGGTAACGCCAAACCTTCATGATCTGTAACATTACCTGTAATTGTCTTCTCTTGCGCATAAGAGAAGCTCATTAACAACACCAATAAGGGTGTTAATATCCAAGCTACCTTTGTTCTCATTTATTATTATTTTTTGAGTTAGTAATTAACAAAAATCCTAATTAAGAGTTAAGTTTACAAGAAAGTATTGTTAATGAAAGTAGCATATGTTAAAAATAAAATGATTATTACATTATTATTGTTTTAATATCAAAAACTAATACAAAAAGACACTTTTTTAACTTTATTAACCCATAAATTTAAAAATAACAAAACACAATACTTAATATTAAATAGTAAAAAACCTACTAAAAAATACAATTGTACATAAATAATTACTAATTAGTTACTTTATAAATTACAATTGATATTTATTACAAAACAGTAATTAATTAAAAACTATCATAAAAAGTTAAAGCTTTTTAACCTTCATCTAAATTAGAATTATATTGATAATGAATTTAAATATAAATTATGCTTAATTTTGTATTTCTATTTTCACTTTTTATGTTAAAATCTTACTACAAATTAATTAATGAAACAGGAACTGATGAAGCTGGCCGTGGCTGTTTGGCTGGTCCCGTTACCGCTGCTGCAATTATTTTACCAGAGAATTTTAAAAATGATATATTAAACGACTCCAAATTACTCTCTGAAAAAAAAAGAGAACTTTTAAAACCTATTATAGAAGAACAGGCTATTTGCTATGGGGTTACTCATATTTACCCTAAAAAAATAGATGAAATAAACATCTTAAACGCATCTATACTTGCTATGCATAAAAGTATAGATAAGTTAACTACCAAACCAGAGTTTATAATTGTTGATGGTAACCGTTTTAAACCCTATAAAAAAATTAAGCACGAGTGTATTATTAAAGGAGATTCTAAATTTTTGAGTATTGCAGCTGCTTCTGTATTAGCAAAAACATATAGAGATGCGTATATGGAAAAGATACACAAAGAGTTTCCTATGTACAACTGGAAAAAAAACAAAGGCTACCCTACCAAAGAACATAGAGAAGCTATTAGAGAATATGGGCTAACCAAATACCACCGCAAAAGCTTTAAACAATTACCAGAGCAATTAAAGTTTCCGCTATAAGTAAATTAATTTAACTTTGTTACTATAAGTTGTATTTGTATGAAGTTAAAAATTATTATTGGTTTACTTACTATATGCTGTTTTAGTTGCACTAACAAGCAACAAACTAAAACCGTTATTTTAGATTACCTCCCTAACCGCGCATCTACTGTGCTAAAAATAAACGACTACAATAGCCTAACTAGCAGTATAAAAAACAATGACATATTAAGTTCATTAAAAAATTCTGAGCAATTAAAAAGCTTTTATGACGCAAGCAAAATCCTAAATCATATACAACCCAACACTAAAGGTCTTTTAGCCTTTATTGCTAAAGATAGTATTAAACACAATTATTTTTACATTACCAAAGACTCTGTAAACCTTAATAATCTTGATAGCCTTTACACAAACAGCACCACATCTTCTAACAATATTAATTATAAAGAATACAAAGTAGATAGCACTTCCTGTTTTGTAGCAAACAGCAAACCCTTTACGCTGTTTTCTTCTGATAAAAGTTTAATAGCAGACGTTCTTGGCAACAATACTAAAATAGACAACAATATATATAAGTTATACAATGCATCTAACAACAAAACTGCTACACTGTATACTCGTAAAAACAGCAATACATTTTTAAAAAACATTTTTCCTATAGACAGTTTACATAATAACGAAAATACAAACTGGATTTCTTTAGATATTAACACAAAACAAAACCTACTAAATTTAGCAGGTATAACCACAACTAATGATAGTATTACCAACTTTTTAAGTTTATTTAAAAATACTAAAGCTGTGGCCAATAGAGTGCAAGAATATGCTCCTTTACAAACAGAAGCAATTACGTCTTACACTTTTACAAACTATGTAACATTTGCAAAAAACCGATTAGAGTATTTAGGTGAAGAAACTAAAATTGACTCAATTTTTACTACTGTTGAAGAAATAGCTATAATTACAACAAAATCTAAAAAAGCAGTTTTACTGCAAACCTTTGGCTCAGATAATATAGATGAATACCTAAGTACGTTTAAAAAAAATATTAGTACAGACAATCCTATAGTTGCACTAAATAACAATACTATCTTATCAGCTTTATTTAGTCCTTTAGTAAATTCTTTTAAAGCAAATTACTATACTATATTAGGTAATGCTTTTATTTTTACTGAAGAAATTGAGACTTTACAAGACATTATTAGCAACTACAAAGCAGGTACTACTTTTAATAAAACACCACTTTACAAATCTGCTACAGAAACTATGGCAAAACAATCTTCAGTTTTACAAATTTCTAATTCTAAAAAGCTTGAAGGAATAATTGCTTCTAATTTTACAAAAAACAATAAACTTAAGCTAAACAACTACTTTTACGCTAGCCAACTAGTAGCAGATGCTAATTTTTACCACACCAACATTACGGTTCAAAAAATAAACACTAAAACAGAAGCAAATACTACTGCCCCTATTTTTACAGTGCAGCTAGATAATGATTTAGCAACAAACCCACAGTTTGTAAAAAACCACAGAACAAATAAAAAAGAAATTATTGTTCAGGATATTGAAAACAATTTATATTTAATTTCTACTGATTGTAAAGTATTATGGAAAAAACAACTAGACAGTAAAATACAAGGAGAAATAACCCAAGTAGACCTCTACAAAAACGGAAGATTACAATTTGCATTTACAACAAATAACCAGTTTATAATTTTAGACAGAAACGGAGAAACAGTAGAACCATTCTCTATAACTTATGATGGTGGAAACTTAAACGACTTAGCTGTTTTTGACTATGAAAACAACAAAAACTACAGATTTGTTGTCACCCAAGACAAAAAAGTATTTATGTACAACTCTAAAGCCAAAATAGTAGATGGCTTTACATATACAGAAGCAAGTAGTTCTATTATTAGAAAACCAAAGCATTTTGTGGTTGACAATAAAGATTATTTGGTTTTTATGCTTGAAGACGGCTCGCTTAAAATTTTAAACAGAGTTGGCAAAGTACGCGTTAAAACAACTAATAAAATTGCATTTTCTAACAATGATGTAGTCTTATTTAAAAACAAATTTACAGTTACAGATACCACAGCAATATTACACCAAATAGCTACAAACGGAAAAACAGCGGCAACAAAGTTTAACCTTATTAAAGATCACGGTTTAGATGCTACTACAAATACTTTGGTGTTAATGGACCAAAACACCATTAGTATAAAAGGAAAAAAAGTAAGCCTTGATTTAGGTATGTATAGCAAACCAAAGATATTTTACATCAACAATAAAATATATGTTAGCGTTACCGATTTACAAAATCAGAAAATATATTTGTTTGATAGTAATGCAGCTCCAATACAAAACTTTCCGGTTTACGGGAGTTCATTAATTGATTTAGCCGATATAGACAATGATAAAAAGTTAGAGCTAGTTGCTAAAGACCTAGACAACTCTATAATTGTGTATAAAATAAACTAAAAAGCACCATTAACACATCATTTACAGCACTTTACACAATTTAACTACACCTTTTGCATCTTAAACAGTATATTTACAAGCGTTCATTTTTATTAAAAAACAGAACACTAAAACACTGTTAGATTATGAAAACATATACAATTATACTCGCTCTTATATTAACGTGCTCTACTGCAATTTTTGCCCAAGGTGACTGCAGTAAATATTATCCTTTTAATTCTGATGTTAAAGCAGAAATTACCTCATATGATAAAAAAGGAAAAAAAACTACATCTGTAAATTACACTGTAAAAAGCGTAAATAATAACATTGCTACCATTGCTACAGAGGTCTATGACAAAAAAGGAGAATTTATTACCAATACAGAATATGATATAGAGTGTACAGAGGAAGGTATTAGTATAGACTTTAAATCTATGTTTAACAACCAACTTTTAAAACAGTATAAAGATATGGACCTTGAGCTAACTGGCAATAATATTAACTTACCTAACAACCTAACTCCTGGTACAACCCTACCAGATGCAAACCTAGATATGGTTGTAAAAACCGGCGCAATAAAACTTAAAATGTTTATTAAAATGACAAACAGAAAGGTTTTAGGCAACGAAACTGTTACTACCCCTGCAGGCACCTTTGACTGCGTTATTTTAACTAATGACACCGAAATAAAAATGGGCATAAAAAGTACCACAAAATACAAACAATGGATTGCAGAAGGTATAGGTATGGTAAAGAGCGAGGATTACAACAAAAACGGAAAACTCATCTCTACAAATATTTTAACCAAGTTTAAAAATTAGCAGCCTATTTTAAAACCATTTCAGCTTCAAACAATGCTGTAAAATGCTTTAGTAATTTATCTTTTACTTCTGCTATATTTACTTCTTTTTTACCTAGCTCTACATTTAAAGATGTTACTGCTTTATCTTTTATTCCACACGGAATCATAAGATCAAAATACCCTAAATCTGCATTTACATTTAAGGCAAAACCGTGCATTGTTACCCACCTACTAGCGCGCACACCCATTGCACAAATTTTACGCGCAAAAGGCGTTCCTACGTCTAACCAAACTCCAGTTTCTCCTTCAGAGCGTTCCGCTTTTAAGCCATACTCTGCTAAGGTTAAAATTACCATTTCTTCTAGCAGGCGTAAGTACTTGTGTATATCTGTAAAAAAGTTATCCAAATCTAAAATTGGATATCCTACAATTTGCCCAGGGCCATGATACGTAATATCTCCTCCCCTATTTATTTTGTAAAAAGTTGCATTTTTTTTAGCCAATTGTTCTTCATCTATTAACAAATTAGCCATATCACCACTTTTACCTAAAGTATACACGTGCGGATGCTCTACAAACAAAAAATGATTAGGTGTTTTTAAACCTGCATCTTCTCGCCTGTTTTTTATTTTTATATCTAAAGTTTCTTTAAAAAGATCTTCTTGGTAGTCCCAAGTTTCCTTATAATCTTTCTGTCCTAAATCTTGTAGAAATACTTCTTTGTTCATACCACAAAGATACAACTATCTGTCCGGATTATTCAATATAATAAGCGCGGCAATTGTACCAGGAACCCAACCGCATAACCATAATAAAAATACAATAACTATAGATCCGCATCCTTTACCTATTACAGACAAAGGCGGACATAAGATAGCTAATAAAACTCTCCAAAAACTCATTTACTATTATTTTGATTGATGTACCTATAAGACGTAACAAAACACTATTTGTTACTATTTTTTTCAATTTTCTTAAAAAACTCTATTTAAGCTTCTTTTATAAGGTTGATAACCAAATACTCATCAACCAAAAACAATACATTTAACACTAGTGATATACAACATACTAACATCAAAATGTAAAAATTTAAAAACCTTTGTATGCTAATGTACTTTCTACTTTGATAGATTACTAGTTTGTAACTATATTTGCAGCCTTAATTATAGATATATGCAGCTTTCAGAACAAGAAATCATCAGAAGGGAAAAATTAGGCAAGCTAAGAGAAATGGGCATTAACCCATATCCGGCAGATTTATACCCAGTTAACACTACCTCTAAACAAGTTAAAGAAAATTTTGAAGAGGGTAAACAGGTGGTAATTTCTGGTAGATTAATGTCTAGAAGAATACAAGGAAAAGCTTCTTTTGCAGAGTTACAAGATGGTGAAGGCAGAGTACAAGTTTACTTTAACAGAGATGAAATTTGTACAGGTGATGATAAAACTTTGTATAACGATGTTTACAAGAAATTATTAGACATTGGAGACATTATTGGCATTGAAGGTGATTTGTTTACAACACAAGTTGGCGAAAAAACAGTAATGGTTAAAAAGTTTACAATACTTAGTAAATCTTTACGTCCATTACCGTTACCAAAAGTAGATTCTGAAGGTAAAGTTTTTGACGAATTTAATGACCCAGAGTTACGCTACCGTCGTAGATATGCAGATTTAGTTGTAAATCCGCACGTTAAAGAAGTGTTTGTTAAACGTACCAAGCTTTTTAATGCTATGCGTAGTTTTTTTAACGACGCTGGTTATTTTGAAGTAGAAACTCCTATTTTACAACCTATTCCTGGTGGTGCTGCTGCAAGGCCGTTTATTACTCACCACAATAGTTTAGATATTCCGTTGTATATGAGAATTGCTAACGAGCTTTATTTAAAGCGTTTAATTGTTGGTGGTTTTGATGGAGTTTATGAGTTTTCTAAAAACTTTAGAAACGAAGGAATGGACAAAACACATAACCCAGAGTTTACAGCTATGGAAATTTATGTGTCTTACAAAGATTATAATTGGATGATGGATTTCTGTGAGAAATTATTAGAACATTGTGCAATTGCTGTTAACGGTACAAGTGAAGCTACATTTGGTGAGCATAAAATTGATTTTAAAGCTCCTTATGCACGTGTAACTATGGCAGATTCTATTAAACATTTTACTGGTTTTGATATTACTGGTAAAACTGAAGCTGAAATTTTTGAAGCTGCTAAAGGTATGGGGATAGAAGTTGATGCCACAATGGGTAAAGGAAAACTTATTGATGAAATTTTTGGCGAAAAATGTGAGGGCAATTATATACAACCTACATTTATTACAGACTACCCAAAAGAAATGAGTCCGCTTTGTAAAGAGCATAGAGATAACCCAGAACTTACAGAGCGTTTTGAGCTAATGGTTTGTGGTAAAGAAATTGCAAATGCATACTCTGAGCTTAATGACCCAATAGACCAAAGAGAACGTTTTGAGCACCAATTAAAACTTGCTGCTAAAGGTGATGATGAAGCTACAGAATTTATTGATGAGGACTTTTTACGTGCTTTAGAATACGGTATGCCTCCTACATCTGGTATGGGAATAGGAATGGATAGGTTAATTATGTTTTTAACCAACAACCAATCTATACAAGAAGTATTGTTTTTTCCTCAAATGAAGCCAGAGCGTAAAGCTGCTGCTTTAAGTGATGAAGGAAAAACTGTTTTAGCTCTTTTAAAAAAGGCTGAAAAACTACCTTTAGATGAATTAAAATCATCATCTGGTTTAAGCAATAAAAAATGGGATAAAACTATTAAAGAATTAACCAAAAATGGTGTTGCTAAAGTGAATAAAACTGATGATGGTTTATTTGTAGAAATAGTATAATACCAAACACTTATAAATTTAAAACAGCGTTACTATTAAGTAACGCTGTTTTTTGGTTAAAAGATAACCATCATCAAAACAAATAACCTTGTTTGTTTTAATTTTTAAGTATTGTTAAATTAATCTTCATTTTTATCATTACGGTCTATATACTGCACATCTCTTGTGTTTTTTTGTACTGCAATAGCAGAAAATAAACTTAGCAAAAAAGACATTGCATAAAACCCTTTTTCACTTAACAATAAATCTGCATTCCACAAACCAACTACCAACAGCACAATAGATGCTACTGCAGCAAACCAACTTATACCGTAATAAATATCTGTTACAGGTACATCTTCTAACTTATCTCGCACTGCTTTTTGTACAGATATTACAGAAAATAGTCCAAAAAGTAAAATTGTAAAGTAATATCCTTTTTCATTTAATAGCATATCTGCGTTCCACAAACCAATGCAAAAAGCAACCATACCTACAAATAAAGAAGTCCAAGCTGCACCTATAAATGCTGCTGTTGGTTTTTGATCATACACTTTTTTACTTTTCTTCTTTTTTGATTTCAATTCTTTTTCTACTGAAACATTTGTTTGATAATCCATAATTTTTGTGTTTTGATTACGGTACAAATATGTGGCGATTTAAAACCTACAACAACACAACTTACGCATAAAACTGACGATATAATTTAATACTATAAATAAAAATACACTATATTTAATAAGTTATTCATATTTTTAATGACGATTAAATGACAGATTTAAACGTAATTGTAACCACACTTACAGTAGAGGAGCAACAACAATTTGTACTTTTTTTAAAGAAAAAGAACAAACGTAACGACACTAAAAACATTCAGCTTTTTAAATTACTACAACAAAACAAGCTGTCCTCTGCAGAAATTTGCAAACAACTTTACAGCAACAAAAAAAATGCATACCACGCTTTAAGAAAACGCCTGTACAACTCTTTAATAGATTTTATAGCTAATATTAATTTGGAAGAAGAAAATTCTGTTGATATGCAAATTATAAAGTACATATTAGCATCAAGGTCTTTTTTACACAATAAGCACTATAAAGTTGCCTATAAAATACTAGACAAAGCAGAAGTATTAGCAGAGGCTCATTATTTATTTGCCATTTTAAACGAAATATACCATACTAAAATTCAGTATGCATATGCAATTCCAGAAATAAATATCTCCAATCTTATTACTCAATTTAAAAGCAATCAAAAAAACTTATTATTAGAAGACCAACTAAATATAGTATATGCTAAAATGAGGCAGACACTAAATAACATTACTTACAAAGGAGATGTTATAGATATAGAAACCTTATTAAAAAACACACTACAAGACCATAAAATAACTATAACAGAATCTTTATCGTTTAAATCTTTATACCAATTAATAACCTTAGTTAGTATACCTGCTTTTGTTACCAATGACTATTTAAAAACTGAACCTTTTATTATAAAAACCTACGCTATTTTAAAAACACATAAAAGTGCTACCAAGCAATTGTTTTACCATATAGAAGTTCTGTTTTTAATTGCCAACACACTGTTTAGAAATAAAAAGTTTAACGACTCACTTCACTATCTAAAGCTAATGGAAACACAAATGTTAGCAAACAACAAAAAATATTACAATACTTTTAAATTAAAACACCAATTTTTACTTGCTTTAAACACCAACTACAGCAACCAACAAGACAAGGCCATTGGTATACTAGAACAACACATTAATAGTAAACACAGTGATATAGATTCATTACTAAAAATTCATTTAGGCTTAAGCACTTTTTACATTCAAGGAGGCAGATTTAAAGAAGCACAGCAAATATTCTCTAAATTTTACCATACAGATAAATATTATGAGAGTAAAGCTGGTAAAGATTGGGTAATAAAAAAGAATTTAATTGAGATTATTTTACATATAGAACTAAATAACATAAACCTTGTAGAGTCTAGATTACTTAGCTTTAAAAGAAATTACTTTAAGTATTTAAAACAAATAAATCAGCACCGTGCAATTACATATTTATCTTTTATAGAACTTTACTATAAAAATCCATCACAACTAGTTACGGATAAATTTAAAGCAAAAGTAGAAAACTCTTTTGAGTGGGTAGGAAAAGAAAAAGAAGACATTTTTGTAATGAGTTTTTATGCCTGGCTAAAAAGTAAAATGGAAAATAAACCGCTTTACAAAACAACTTTAGAAATGGTACAATTAGCAAAAGAAGATTAAGTTAACTTGTTATTTTACTATTAAATACTTGCTTGTACCTGCTAAAACTTTATAGTTTGCTTGCAAATTATATATTTGTATAACTATAAGCATTATACATTATGGCATTAAGCAAAAAAATTGGACTAGTAACCGGACCTCTAGTTTTTTTATGCATTTTACTACTACCTACTACAATACTATCTACAAATGCAGATGCTGTTATAGCAATAGCTCTTTGGATGGTTATTTGGTGGATAACAGAAGCTGTATCTATTTCTGTTACCGCACTACTACCCTTAATTTTGTTTCCTATATTAAAAATAATGCCTTTAAATACAGTAGGTGCTAACTATGGTAATAAAATTATTTTTTTATTTTTTGGAGGTTTTATTTTAGCACTTGCCCTAGAAAAAGTGAACTTACACAAACGTATAGCTTTAAACATTATAAAAATTACTGGCACTACACCCAATAAAGTAGTACTGGGTTTTATTATTGCTACTGCAACCCTAAGTATGTGGATTAGTAACACCGCAAGTACAGTTGTAATGCTACCAATAGCTGTATCTGTAATAAAATTATTAGTTAATGATAAAGATGGTTTTACAAAAAGCGATAAAAACTTTGCCTTAAGCGTAATGCTTGGTATTGCTTTTTCTGCAAATGCAGGCGGTATTGCTACCATTATTGGTACACCTCCAAATTCTGTTTTAATAGGGCTATTAGAAGAACAATATAACATAGAGATATCATTTTTAAAGTGGATGATTATTGGTTTACCTTTTTCAATTGTATTACTAACTGTTATTTACTTTGTGCTTGTAAAGTGGATGTTTCCTAACAAGCAACTTGAGTTTTCTGCATCAAAAGAAGTTATCAATTCTGAATTAAAAAAACTTGGACCAACTAGTAAAAAGGAAAAAATGGTACTGGTAATTTTTGCAATTACAGTATTCTTATGGATTTTTAGAACCCTAATTAATTCCGTTTTTCCAAGCATAGGATTGTCAGATACTGTAATTAGCATGATAGCTGCAGTATCTTTATTTGCTGTGCCTTACAACTTAAAAAAAGGAGATTTTATTTTAAAATGGAAAGACACAGAAAAGTTAGCCTGGGGAATATTAGTACTTTTTGGCGGAGGCTTAGCTTTAGCAAATGGTATGGCTACAACAGGTATAGTTACTACTGTTACAGAAGCAATATCTAACAGCAACATTAATATCTTTTTTACAGTTTCATTATTAATATTACTAATGTTGTTTATGACAGAGCTTATGAGCAACGTTGCTTTAATAACTGTTTTAGCTCCTATTGTAGCTGGTATTGCAATTGGTTTAAACATACCAATGTTACATATACTTATACCAGTTACAATGGCTAGTAGTTGTGCATTTATGCTACCAATGGCTACACCACCAAATGCAATAGTATTCGCCAGCGGCTATATTAAAGTAAAACAAATGGCAAGAGTTGGTATTATTTTAAACCTAATAGCTGTAGCATTACTAATATTACTATTCCAATTTGTACTTCCTATACTTTTTTAAAACAGAATAGCCTCTGCAATGCAAAGGCTATTCAATCGACTAATTCAATCTTACAAAGAGATATCGTAATTCCTTTTTGTTGTTGATTGTTATATAAATAGACGAAAAAAAATTGCAAAAGTTACAATAAATGCAAAATTTTAACATAATAACAATTAAATCGTAATTTAATTAACAAATGTTAAGTTATGTTAATTTTTAACTTAAATCACTGTAAATCAATAATATAAATACAATTCAATTTTAATACACCTGCTATTTTGTTATGATATTATTAACATAGAATTAGGATTTTTTTGCGGTTATTTGTTTTTATTCAAAAAATTAACTCAAACTAACAATGATTAAAAGTTTACTCACCAAACTTCTATTAGTTGTTTTTCTATTTGGTTCCCTTACCAATTTAGAAGCTCAATCTAAAAAGAAGAACAAGAAAAGCAAGAAGAATGCTAAAACAGAAACTCCTGCTGCAAAGCCAAAAAAAGGAGCTATTTTACCTTATAACAAGGTAATTACAAAAGATGCTAAAACAGACACTGGTTTGTTTAACGTACACACCGTAGACGACAAACGTTATTATGAAATTCCTGACTCTTTGTTTAACAAAGAAATGTTAATGGTAAGCAGAATAGCAAAAACAGCAACCGGATTAGGTTTTGGCGGTGGAAAAATTAACACTCAAATGCTACGTTGGGAGAAAAAAGATAAAAAAGTTCTTCTACGTATTATGTCTACAAACATTGTTGCAGATGAAAAACTTCCTGTACATGAAGCCGTAATGAACTCTAATTTAGAGCCAGTTTTATATTCTTTTGATATTAAAGCGCTAAAAAAAGATTCTCTAAACCCTACTACAGTTATACAAATAAATGACTTTTTTCAGAAAGATGTTAAAACTCTAGGTTTGCCAGAACGCAACAGAAAGCAATATAAAGTTAGCCGTTTAGATGATAGTAGAAGTTATATTGAAAGCGTAAAAAGTTACCCGTTAAATATTGAAGCTAGACACGTTAAAACATACTTTGCTGGCAACCCACCATCTAACTCAGCTTTAGGATCTATTACAATAGAGATAAATAACTCTATGATTTTACTTCCTAACAACCCAATGAAAAGACGTTATTTTGATGAACGTGTAGGTTGGTTTGCTCGTAGCCAAGTAGATTATGGTTTGGATGCTCAAAAAAGTAAATCTGTTACCTATTTAGATCGTTGGAGACTAGAAGTTAAAGATGAAGATTTAGAAAAGTTTAAAAGAGGTGAACTTGTAGAACCTAAAAAGCAAATAGTTTATTACATAGACAGAGCTACACCAGAAGAATGGGTACCTTTTATTAAGCAAGGTATAGAAGATTGGCAAGTTGCTTTTGAAGCTGCAGGCTTTAAAAATGCAATTGTTGCTAAAACGCCTCCTACTCCAGAAGAAGATCCAGAATGGTCTGCAGAGGATGTTAGATATTCTGTTGTTAGGTATTTAGCTTCTCCTATTCCAAACGCAAATGGTCCTCACGTAAGTGACCCTAGAACTGGAGAAATTTTAGAATCTGATATTAACTGGTACCACAATGTAATGACTTTATTACGTAACTGGTTCTTTGTACAAACTGCAGCTATTAACCCAGATGCAAGAGGTGTTGAGTTTAAAACTGAGGTTATGGGTAGATTAATACGTTTTGTATCTTCTCATGAAGTTGGCCATACCTTAGGCTTACCTCATAATATGGGAAGTAGTGTTGCATATCCTGTAGACTCTTTACGCTCTGCTTCTTTTACTAAAAAATATGGTACAGCACCATCTATTATGGATTATGCACGTTTTAACTACGTAGCACAGCCTGGTGATGAAGGTGTTGCATTAATGCCTAACATTGGTGTTTATGATAAATATTCTATTAGCTGGGGTTACCGTCCTATTTTAGATAAATCTGCTAAGGAAGAAAAGAAAACTTTAGATAGCTGGATTTTAAAGCACGCTGGTGATCCTCTTTACCGTTTTGGAAAACAACAATTTGGTGTAATAGACCCAAGCTCACAAACCGAAGATTTAGGTGATGATGCTATGAAAGCTAGTGACTATGGTATTGCTAACTTAAAAAGAATTGTTCCTAACTTAATTAAATGGACAGCAGAAGACGGCAAGTCTTATGATGATTTAGATGAGCTATACGGACAAGTTTTAGGACAATACAACAGGTATATGGGGCACGTATCTAACAATGTTGGTGGTGTTTATGAAAACTACAAAACATACGACCAAGAAGGTGCTGTATACACGCACGTACCAAAAGAAAAACAAAAAAGAGCAGTGCAATTTTTACACAAACAATTGTTTTCTACACCTACTTGGCTAATAGATAATAATATTTTAAATAAAATTGAAAATGCTGGAGCTGTAGAACGTATTAGAAGTACACAGTCTAGAACATTAAACAATCTATTAAATACAGGCAGAATGGCCCGTATGATTGAAAATGAAGCTTTAAATGGCTCTAAAGCTTACAACCTAACTACAATGATGTCTGATGTTAGAAAAGGCATTTGGAAAGAGTTAAGCACAGGAAGATCTATAGACACCTACAGACGTAATTTACAACGTGCCTATGTGGACCGTATGGAATATTTAATGACAGAAGATCCAAAAGCTTCTAGATTTGGTACTGCCGTAAATGTTAGTCAGTCTGATATTAGAGCTGTAGTAAGAGCTGAATTGCAAACGTTAGTACGTTCTGTAAAATCTGCTGCCGCAAATTCTTCTGGTATTAGAAGAGCACACTTAAAAGATATACAAGAAAGAATAGAAGCAATTTTAGATCCTAAATAAAAAAAAAACCTTTTAAGTTAAAGGCTGTAATGTATAGTACATTACAGCCTTTTTTATGTAATATACTTAACAACAACACACTACAGTTTACCACATTTACACAACAACTTTACAACAAACTGGAATAAAAACTACAAATAAGTGTGTATTTCATCTATAAAATTATGCATTTTATCTTGTTTATTCATTTTTTTTAATATATTGCAGGTAACAAACAACAAAAAATAAGTGTTTCACAACCAAAAAATGGTTGTTACACAACAAGAGTTATAATAAATTAATTAACCTAGGTATCTTTGATATAGAACCGATATAAAAACCCCAAATCTTATGTCATACAAACTTAAAAGCTTAGTTTATTTTTCTTGTTTAGTTGTTGCAATTTTTGCTTATGTGCAAGTTGACAACGAAAACGTTTTAGAGGAAAATAACAACACGGTAGAGCTTCAAAATATTGAAGAGAACACAAACAGTAACGACTTAATTGTACAGTTATCTGAAGAAGAGTAAACGTATTTTTATAATACAGAAAAAGTCTGAAGCTTTATGGTTTCAGACTTTTTTTTTGACCTATTTTTAATGTTAAAATGCTCCTAAAAAACAACTACAGATTAAACTATTTATAAAAATGATTGTCAAAATAACAAACAATTAAAAATAGTAATATGAAAAAAATAACATTTGTAATGGTTTTAATGCTAAGCGTTTTAACTATATCAGCACAAGAAAGTAAGGAGAATTCTAAAGATGCAAAACACAAAATGCATAAGAGAAAGGATGGCAAAAGAGCTATGCACAGAATGGCAAAATTTACTCCAGAACAAATGGCCATTTTACAAACCAAAAAAATGACCCTTGCTTTAGATTTATCTGAAGATCAACAATCAAAAATTGAAAAATTGAATTTAGAAAATGCAAAATTTTTCAAAGAAAAGATGGAAGAAAGAAAAGCAAAAAAAGAAGCTGACAAAAAATTAACTTCTGAAGAAAGATTTGCAATGGAAAATGAAAAATTGGACCATCAAATTGCTCAAAAGAAAGCTTTAGAGAAAATTTTATCTAAAGACCAATATGCACAGTGGAGTAAAATGCACAAAAGAAAATCTCATTCTCCTGAAAAAAGAAAAATGCACAGGAGACAAATGATGATGAAAAAGAATAAGACTATGAAGTCTTAAAACAAAAAAGGAGCCATTAACGGCTCCTTTTTTTATATGCTTTAATTTATTACAGCTCTAAGTCTTCAAGAGCAGCAATGGTATCATCTAAATCTTTATATGATAATGCATCGTTTAAAAAATAACTTTCAAAAGCACTAGGTGGCAAATACACCCCTTTGCTTAACATTCCGTGAAAATACTTTTTAAATGTATCATTATTCCCTTTTGCAGAAGTAGCAAAATCTACAACAGGTTCATCTGTAAAGTGAACAGAAATCATACTTCCAAACCTATTTATTTGGTATGCAATTCCTTTTTTATCCAAAGCCTTTTTTAATCCTTTGTGTAAATACTCTGTTTTATCTGCTAAACTTCTAAATATATCTGGATTGTTATTTAACTCTGTTAACATAGCCAAACCTGCGCTCATTGCTAAAGGATTACCACTTAACGTACCCGCTTGGTATACGGGACCATTTGGCGCTAGATAATCCATAATCTCATTACGAGCTGCAAAAGCACCAACAGGTAAACCACCTCCAATAACTTTTCCAAACGTTACAATATCAGCATCTATACCTAAAATTTCTTGTGCCCCACCTCTTCCTAAACGAAAGCCAGTCATAACCTCATCAAAAATTAATAAAATACCTTCTTTTGTACACAGCTCTCTTAAACCTGTAATAAATTCTTTAGACGGTATTATACAGCCCATATTACCTGCAACAGGCTCTATTATAATAGCTGCTATTTCGCCTTTATTTGCCTCTACTAATGATGTTACATTTGCTAAATCGTTATAATTAGCCAACAATGTATCTTTGGCTGTACCTTGTGTTACACCCGGACTATTAGGACTACCAAAAGTTACCGCACCACTACCCGCTTGTATTAAAAACGAATCTGAATGACCGTGGTAACAACCAGCAAACTTTATAATTTTATCTTTACCCGTAAAACCTCTTGCCAAGCGTACAGCACTCATACAAGCTTCTGTGCCGCTGTTTACAAATCTAATTTTATCTATATTTGGGACCATAGAAACTGCTAGTTTAGCTAACTCTGTCTCTATTTCTGTTGGCATTCCAAAAGAAGTTCCTTTTTTAGCTTTTTCTATTACTGCGTTAATTACAGGATCATAAGCGTGACCTAAAATTAATGGTCCCCAAGATGCTATATAATCTATAATTTTGTTTCCGTCTTCATCATATAAATAAGCGCCTTTTGCTTCCTTAACAAAAATAGGTTCTCCGCCAACAGCGTTAAAGGCTCTTACAGGTGAGTTTACCCCTCCAGGAATATATTTTTTTGCTTCATTAAATAAAGCACTGCTTCTTTTATAAATCATTTTTAAGATTTAATTTTTAGTATATTTTACAATAAGTTCTTGACCTATGCGTAGGTTTGTATTTTTTAAATTATTTAACTTCATTAATTCTGGCACACCCATAAAATACATTCTAGATATAGCGTACAGGGTTTCTCCTGCTTCTACCTTGTGCTTTTTTACAACATATTCTTTTGGAGCTGTACGCACTGCTTTATGCTTGCCATCAAACTTATGAAGTTTATATTTTTCAATTAAATATATTAGTTTTTGCGGGTATTTAGGATCTGTAGCATAACCTGCCTTACGCAAACCTTTTGCCCAGCCTTTATAATCATTAATATGCAAATCAAACAAAGAAGAATACCTACCTCTTGTTGTTAAAAACAAACTATGATCTCTAAAAGAGTACATAGGGTGGTTGTATTTTCTAAAACATTCTCCTTTTTCATCATCATCATGATAATCAAAATCACCTTCCCAACCTGTATGACATTTAATTCCAAAATGATTGTTGGTTTTACGAGCCAATTCTCCTTTACCAGAACCACTTTCTAAAATACCCTGTGCTATTGTAATGCTTGCAGGTATACCGTAAGCTTTCATTTCATCTTGTGCTATAGCTGCAAATGTATTTATGTAATCTTCTGTATTTTCTATGGCAAAACTTACAAAATGCCCTTCATCTTTAGGCAAAGCATAAGGAGCATTACCCTTATTGGTATTATTTTTTGGCGAAACCGTAGATACTTTTTTATGTGATTGTCTGGTTACGCTTCTTTTTGATTTACAACTAGTGTAAGAAACAAGTAGTACTAACAAGAACGTCTTATAAACTAATCTTAAACTATTTTTAGGTGTATTTTTATTCATTTACAAGTGGTAATTTTTTCTTAACTAATAAACTATTCATTCCTTTTATACCTTGTAATCCTCCTGTGTGTATTGCCACAATTTTAGTGCCAGGTGTAAAATAATTTTTTTGTACCAGATCTAAAATACCAAAAAGCATTTTACCTGTATATACAGGGTCTAAAGGTATATTGGTTGTTGCTTTAAAAGAGTTTATAAAATTTATTAATTCTGATGTTACTTTGGCATAACCCCCAAAATTATAACTATTTATAAGCTTCCAATTTGCATTATTGGCAAATTTACAAATATCTTCTTTTAAAAAATCACCTTTTAACGCAGGAAAACCCAAAACTCTTTGGCTTGCATTACTTGCATTTATAATACCTGCTATAGTACCTCCAGTACCAACGGCACTACAAATTACGTTAAACATAGTATCTTTTGGAGTTAAAATTTCTTCACAACCTTGTACAGCCAACTCATTGGCACCACCTTCTGGCAAAATAAAACTATTAGGATAATCTCTTTTTACAGCGCTTAAAAATTCTGGTGTATTTTTTTCTCTATAAGTTTGTCTGCTTACAAACTTAAACTCCATTCCGTTTTCTTTAGCAAAAGCTAAGGTTGGATTTTGTTGCCACTTATCTGCAAGCTCCTCACCTCTAATAATACCAACAGTTTTAATACTGTTCTCTCTTCCTGCATAGGCCGTAGCAGCTATATGGTTAGAGAATGCACCGCCAAAGGTTACTATAGTTTGTGCTTTTACTTGCTTAACGTGCTGTAAATTGTACTTTAGTTTTCTGTACTTGTTTCCAGAAATAAAAGGATGTAGCGTATCTTCTCTTTTAATATAGAGTGATATCTTTTTTTCTGATAAAATAGGTAAATCTACTTGCTGATTTAAAACTTTCACGTTTTATATTTTTCAGCGCCAAAGATATTTAATAAAACTGAAGGGTTTACGTTCATTTAAATAATTAGGATTATCTTCATTAAAATAGGCTTCACGCTCAAAACTAAGATTTTGATAAGCCCTATAACTATCCCAATAAAACAAACAACGTATTAAAAACTCTAATAAATACACTATATAAAAAGGCAAAACTAAAAGTTCTAGCTGTTGCCTTAAGTGTATTTTTTCATGATTAATTAAAGAGTCATCATCTCTTAGCGCATCACTCTTTAAAATTATAAAAGGCCACAAAGATAGGCCTACATAATTTTTTCTAAAGAAGAGTTTTGAAACTAAAATCATACGCACTTATTAATTAACAATGTCAAATTTAACAACTTAGTACAGAAACTATACCATTTTTAAGACTTAAAACGATTAAAAACTATAAAACACCGACTACCAACTATTTTTAACTTTTAACAATTGTGTATTTATATACTTAACTTAAAAACTCGTAATTTTACAAGTATGAAAAAAATTCTTCAACCCATAGAAGGCGACTATTATTTATCTGAAGAAGGCTACAGAGTATTTACAGAGCAATACCATAAAAGAAGAGGTTATTGTTGTGAAAGTGGATGTAGGCATTGTCCCTATGGCTATAATGCCAAAACAAATAGCAGAAAAAAATCTTAAAATTTGCTCAAAAACAAGCAATTACAAAGTAACGGCACAATTTTTGTGATATTAAACCCAAACTAAAACATCAAAAAATATGAAAGCATTAAAAATGGCATTAGCACCAATATTTGCATTGGTACTATTTAGTTCTTGTACCTCTGTACGTGTTTTGTCTGACTATGATAAAGAAGCAAACTTTAATACTTATAAAACGTATGCTTTTTATAAAACAGGTATAGATAAGGCGCAAATATCTGACTTAGACAAAAAAAGAATTCTAAAGGCTATTGATGCTGAAATGAGTTCTAGAGGTTTTGTAAAATCTAGTACTCCTGATATCTTGGTTAGTATTTTTACTAAAGAAAAAGAACGCGTAGATATTTACAA
The DNA here is from genome assembly GCF_007827205.1 of Cellulophaga sp. RHA_52. NCBI lineage: Bacteria > Pseudomonadati > Bacteroidota > Flavobacteriia > Flavobacteriales > Flavobacteriaceae > Cellulophaga > Cellulophaga sp. RHA_52. Next base: position 1,577,268 of record NZ_VIRZ01000001.1, on the reverse strand, counting down.
TAATTACTGGGGCGGTGGCTTTGGTTGGGGTTGGAATCCTTACTATTTTGGCAATGGCTTTAACAGAAGCAATGTTTCTACCAGTACAGAAGGATCTTTATATATAGACTTAATTGATGCTAAAAATAAGGAACTAGTTTGGCAAGGCCGCGGTATTGGCACATTAAACAATACAAATAACATAGAAAAAAAGGAACAACGCATAAAAGAGTTTGTTTCTCAAATACTAGAAGCATATCCGCCAGCAATTGCATCTAACTAAAAAATCAAAACCGCTACTAATAGCGGTTTTTTTTTGCTTTGCACTAAAAAATTGTTTCACGTTATAATTACACATTAGAGCTAAATAAAAACGTACATTATTTTCCAATTTTGTATCTTTATTGCCTATTAGTAAATACCTAACATAACGTGCAATGTCTTACACAAGCAATTATATATTAGATAAACTACCAACGCATTTAAAGCAATACATAAAACCGCAAAATTATGAGGATTACACTCCAATTAATCAAGCTGTTTGGCGTTATGTTATGCGTAAAAATGTAGATTATTTAAGTAAAGTTGCACACACATCTTACTTAGATGGTTTAAAAAAAACAGGCATTTCTATAGAAAACATTCCTAATATGTACGGTATGAACCGTATTTTACAAGAAATAGGTTGGGCTGCTGTTGCAGTAGACGGTTTTATACCTCCTTCTGCTTTTATGGAGTTCCAAGCTTACAATGTACTGGTTATTGCATCTGACATAAGACAATTAGAAAATATAGAATACACACCTGCACCAGACATTATTCATGAAGGTGCTGGCCACGCTCCTATTATAGCAAATCCTGAATACGCCGAGTATTTAAGACGATTTGGAGAAATAGGATGCAAAGCAATTTCTAGTGGAAAAGATTATGAATTGTATGAAGCTGTTAGACATTTATCTATTATAAAAGAGGCTGCTGACTCTGATGAAGAAGAAATAGAAAAAGCAGAAAAACACGTTGAAGACTTGCAACAAAATATGGGAGAACCTAGTGAAATGGCGTTAATTCGTAATTTACACTGGTGGACTGTAGAATATGGCCTAATTGGCACTACAGATAACCCTAAAATTTATGGTGCAGGCTTGCTTTCTTCTATTGGTGAAAGTGCTTGGTGTATGACAGACCAAGTTAAAAAACTAAACTACTCTATTGAGGCAGCTCATAAGTCTTTTGACATTACACAGCCACAACCTCAGCTTTTTGTAACACCAGACTTTGCCTATTTAAGTCAGGTTTTAGAAGAATTTGCTAACACAATGGCACTACGCACTGGTGGTTTAGATGGTGTAAACAAACTTATAGACTCTAAAGCTTTAGGAACTGTAGAACTTAGTACAGGCCTACAAATATCTGGTGTATTTACAAATGTACTTACACATAAAGGAAAACCTAGTTACATACAAACTACTGGTAAAACTGCTTTATCTTACAGAGAAAAAGAATTAGTTGGCCACAGCACAAAACACCACGCAGATGGTTTTGGCTCTCCTATTGGCAAGCTAAAAGGTATTAACTTGGCCATAGAAGATATGAGTCCGCGCGACTTAAAAGCATATAATATTTTTGAAGGACAAACCATTACTTTAGAATTTGTTGGCGGTATTAAGGTTAACGGAAACATTATAACTGGCACACGTAACCTTAAAGGTGAAATTGTACTTATAACTTTTGAAAACTGTACGGTTACACAGGATGAAACTATATTGTTTAAACCAGAATGGGGATTGTACCATATGGCTGTAGGAGAAAATATAGTTTCTGCATTTAATGGCCCTGCTGACTTACATAGTTTTGATTTAATTACACATAGCATTACCGAAGAAACAATAAAGCCTAAACAAACAGAAGCTAAAACACAGCTAGAAAACTTATACAAACAAGTACGTGAGTTTAGAGAAGGTACTAATATTACAATTTCTAGAAATAAAGTGTTTCAAGAGGTAAAAAACAACTACCCAACAGATTGGTTGCTCCCTGTAGAATTGTATGAATTAGCCAAATCTAATAACGATGATGATTTTGCAGTAGAAATTATTGAACACCTAGAGACTGTAAAACAAAACAACCCTAAAGTTGGGCATTTAATTGATGACGGATTAGAGTTGGTAGATAAAAGTTTGGTTGTATAATTTACTGCAACTCTAGCTCTTTTATAGCTTTTAATTCTTCAATTTTGTTAATTGGATTGTCATTATATTTCAATGTCCAACCCAAAGAATTTGTTAGTACATAGAACTTAGACAGCTCACTTAAAAGTCTGTTTTGCGCATTTGTTTTTAAGGTAGAATTTTCAACTTTTTTAAGTAGTGATGCTTTAACGCTTTTCTTTATTTTATTATAATCATTAGCATCAAACTGATTTAAAAAATCGGCCGTAACATCATAATACTCATAATCTGGACTTATTTTTACTTCTGACTCCGGAATGCTTGTAATTTGTAATATTTTGTTTTCTTCATCTACCTTAAAAACAATTTTACTTAAATCATAAGCAACAGTAACATCTGCATTAACTACAACCAACGCTTTTTTTTCTGCTGTAATTAGCGGTCCAAAAAGCTGCTGAGAATCTTTATAATTATATACTTCTGCAAAGTGACCCTCGGTTACCACAAGCTTAGATACATTTTGTATTTGCTGCTGTATTAACATTGAGTTTTCTTGTAAAATAGATTGTTCTTCTTTTTTATCTGAACAAGTTTTAAATACAAGTAAAGCCACTAAAACAATAATAATTCCTACAAGGATTCTCTTCATAATTAAAACGAAATAAAAGGATATTCTTTTTGAAGATACGTAATTTTTTCTTGAATGTTTTTTAAAAACTTCTGATGCTCCTCTGACTCCGAATTAAAAGGTCTATGCTCCAAACCTCTTTGTACAGCGCCAACTTTTATAGTAGTTTCTAAGGCCTTTTTAGTTAACCATACATCACTAAACTTTTCCCAAATATAATCTACCGCTAATTTGCTTGGGTGCACCATATCTTCTTTATAAAAACGATAATCACGCAATTCATCCATCATAATTTCATAACTAGGAAAATAAAAAGCATCACCCCTGTTTTTTTCTAATTCTATGGTATTATGCACAGCGGTTAGCAAATGAGATTTACTACGCTGATTTTCTACAAAACCATCTTTAATATGCCTAACAGGAGACACCGTAAAAATAAATTTAGCATTAGTATTTACACTTTTTACTAATGATATAAGCTCTTGTAAACTAGCCTCTATTTCTGTAACTGTTAACAATTGCTTATTAAAAGCTTTCTGCGGAACTTTATGGCAGTTAGCAACTACTTTATTTAATTCTAGATGTTTGTACACCCAAGCCGTTCCCAAGGTAACTACAATGTGTGTAGCATTAGTTAAAACCTGCCTAGTTTCTGTAACTGCTGCATTTAAATTTTGTACTAGTTTTTGTTTTGAGGGGGTACTTAAAACAGAATGAGCATTGAAACTATGCCAACGCTCATTTTGATTAAAGATATCTTTTTCTGTGTATTTTTCTTCTAAAACAGCATTTTTAACCAGCTGTGTTATTGCCTGTGGATGAAATAACACCCCAAACGGGTTGGTTACAGCTTGCATTTTATAATAGGAAAATTTATTACCTATATGTTCTGCAAAACAAGAACCTAACAACAATAATTTGTTAGAATAGTTTATTTGAAACGTACTTGGCTTAAGTGGTACTTTAGTTTGTAGTTTCATACACTGTTGTTATTTAATATATGCTATTGCTTTATCTAAGGCTTCTGCAATACCTCCTGGGTTTTTACCACCTGCTGTAGCAAAAAACGGTTGTCCGCCACCGCCACCTTGAATATACTTACCTAATTCACGTACAATTGCACCTGCGTTTAAATCTTTTTCTGCAGCCAGTTCTTTAGATATGTAACAAGACAAGGTTGCTTTACCATTATTTTCTGCTCCAAAAAGCAAGAACATATTAGTAGCATTAGCTCCCATATTAAAACACAAGTCTTTTATACCTGCAGGATCTAAATCTACCTTTTTAGCCAAAAATTGCACGCCATTTACATCTTGTAACTCGTTAAGCAAATCGCCCTTTAAGTTTTTAGCCTTATCTTTTAATAGTTGCTCTATCTCCTTTTTAAGTTTGTTATTCTCTTCTTGTAAAGAAACTACAGCTTTTACAGGGTCTTTAGCATTGTTTAAAACTTCTTTTATATCTGTTAACACCTCATTATTATCTGCATAAAAATCTTTAACAGCATCAGAAGTAATAGCTTCTATTCTACGTATTCCAGAGGCAACTGCACCTTCAGATTTAATTTTAAAGTGCCAAATATCTCCTGTGTTTTGTACGTGCGTACCACCACAAAGTTCTACCGACTGCCCAAAACGTATAAGCCTAACCGTATCTCCGTATTTCTCTCCAAACAAAGCCATTGCACCAGCATCTAAAGCTTCTTGCATTGGTATGTTACGTTTTTCTTCTAATGGTAAATTACCTTCTATTCTTGCATTTACAAAATCCTCAACCTCTTTTAGTTGCTCTGTAGTTACTTTAGAAAAGTGAGAAAAATCAAAACGTAAATATTTAGAGTGTACAGCAGAACCTTTTTGCTCTACGTGTGTACCTAAAACTTCTCTTAATGCTTGGTGTAGTAAATGTGTAGCAGTATGGTTACTTGCCGTTCTTTGGCGTTGTTTTACATCTACAACAGCCTTAAAAGTATCTGTAGTATTTTTTGGTAAATTCTTTGCAAAGTGAATAATCTCGTTATTCTCTTTTTTAGTATCTAATATGTAAACAACATCTCCGTTTTGTGCTTCTAAATACCCTTTATCACCTACTTGTCCGCCTCCTTCTGCATAAAATGGAGTAATATTAAACACCAACTGGTATTGTTTACCTTCTTTTTTAGAGGTTACTTTTCTGTATTTAACTAAACGCACATTAGTTTCTAATACATCATAACCAACAAACTCTTGTTCTGCATCTTGTAAAAGCACTTCCCAATCTTCTTTAGAAACCTCAGAAGCAGACCTAGATCTGTTTTTTTGTTCTTGCATTGCTGCATCAAAACCTTTTTCATCTAACGTATAACCACGCTCACTTAAAATAAGAGCGGTTAAATCTATAGGAAAACCATATGTATCATACAATTCAAATGCTTTTCTGCCATCAATAGTTTTAGAAGACGCACTATTAATAACACTGTCTAATAATACCAAGCCTTGGTCTAGTGTCTTTAAAAAAGAATGCTCTTCTTCCTTTACTACATTTTCAATAAGTTGTTTTTGTTCTTTAAGCTCAGGAAAAGCATCACCCATAGTATTGGTTAATACATTTACTAACCTATACATAAATGGTTCTTTGGTATTTAAAAACGTAAATCCGTAACGTATAGCCCTTCTTAAAATTCTACGTATTACATAACCAGCACCAGTATTACTTGGCAACTGACCATCTGCTATAGAAAAAGCAACAGCTCTAATATGGTCTGCAATAACGCGTATTGCAATATTAGTATCTTCGTTTTTATTGTATTCTGCGTTGGTAATTGTTTCTATTTCTCTAATTATAGGCGTAAAAACATCAGTATCATAGTTAGACTGTACACCTTGCATTACCATACACAAACGCTCAAACCCCATTCCTGTATCTACGTGTTTAGCAGGTAAGTTTTCTAATTCTCCGTTTGCTTTACGGTTGTACTGCATAAATACAAGATTCCATATTTCTACAACCTGTGGGTGATCCATATTTACCAATTCTGCACCAGAAACTTTTGCTTTTTCTTCTGCAGATCTAATATCTACGTGTATTTCTGAACAAGGTCCGCAAGGCCCCTGATCTCCCATTTCCCAAAAATTATCTTTTTTATTACCAAAAAGAATTTGAGATTCTGGAATAATTTTTTTCCATAAATCTAGCGCCTCTTGGTCCATTTCTAAATTATCCTTGTCTTTACTACCCTCAAAAACGGTAACATACAAACTAGACTCATCTATTTTAAAAACCTTTGTTAGCAGTTCCCAAGCCCAAGAGATAGCGTCTTCTTTAAAATAATCTCCAAAACTCCAGTTCCCCAACATTTCAAACATAGTATGGTGGTAAGTATCTTTACCAACCTCTTCTAAATCGTTATGCTTACCACTAACACGCAAACACTTTTGGGTATCTACTACCCTTGTGTTTTTTGCTTCGGTATTTCCAAGAAAAAATTCTTTAAACTGGTTCATACCAGCATTAGTAAACATTAAAGTAGGATCATCTTTAATGACCATTGGGGCAGAAGAAACAATTTTATGTGTTTTATTCTTAAAAAATTCTAAAAACTGAGATCTTATTTCTTGAGATTTCATCCGTTGCTATGTTTGTAAATTTAATTGGCTGCTATAGTTTTGTAAAAAGCATTATATTTAACGCAAATAACACATAATTATATGGCTTATACCACTCTAAAATGGTAAGCTTTTTATAAAATTAACTATTTCTGCAAAACAATTTTTATATTTGTTTGTTTTGATAAATTAAAAATGCAAAAATAGGATAAATTCCCTTTATGTCTCAAGTTAAATATTATTATGATCCAGACACCCTATCTTACAGAAAGATAGAGCATAAAAAGTCTAAAAAGTTTCGCAATGTAGCGTTAATGTTTATTGGTGCTGCTATATTGGGTTTTTTAGGTTTATTACTCCTATTAAATACCAATTTAGTGAACACGCCTAAAGAGCTATCTTTACAAAGAGAGTTGCATAATTACGAGTTTCAGTTTGAGTTGCTTAACAAAAAAATGGAGCAAATGGAACAAGTTTTAGCCAATATAGAAGATAGAGACAATAACATTTATCGCTTATATTTTGAAGCTAACCCAATACCAGAAGAACAAAGACGCGCTGGTTTTGGCGGTGTAAATAGATACAAATCTTTAGAAGGTTTTAATAATTCTGATATGATTATTGATGCTACTAAACGTTTAGAAATTATACAAAAACAAATGGTAATACAGTCTAAGTCTTTAGATGAAATTACCAAACTTGCTGAAGAAAAAGAAAAGTTTTTAGAAGCAATACCTGCCATACAACCTATAAGTAACGAAGACCTAACACGTATGGCATCTGGTTATGGTTGGAGGTCTGACCCCTTCACCAAAGTTCGTAAAATGCATTGGGGTATGGACTTTACATCTCCTAGAGGAACACCAATATATGCCTCTGGTAATGGCACAGTTACAAGAGCAGACGCCAGCTCTACTGGTTACGGTAAACACATACGTATAGATCACGGTTATGGCTACCTAACACTTTATGCACACTTAAGCAAATACAATGTTACTGCTGGACAAAAAGTAAAAAGAGGAGACCTTATTGGCTTTGTTGGCAGTACAGGTAGGTCTGAAGCTCCACACTTACATTATGAAGTTTGGAAAGATGGTGACAGAATTAACCCTATTAACTTTTACTACGGTAACCTTTCTGCTCTAGAGTTTGAAAACTTATTAAAACACGCAACTCAAGAAAATCAATCATTGGATTAATGCATATAGAGCTTCCAGAAAAAAGATATTATAGTATTGGCGAAGTAGCCAAAGCTTTTAACGTGAATACGTCTTTAATACGTTTTTGGGAAAAGGAGTTTGATGTTTTAAAACCAAAAAAAAACGCTAAGGGCAACCGTAAATTTACACCGCAAGACATTAAAAACTTGCAGCTAATTTATCACTTAGTTAAAGAAAGAGGCTTTACTTTAGATGGTGCAAAAACACACCTTAAAGAAGAAAAGAAAAAAACACTTTCTAATTTTGATATTATTACAAAATTAGAAAATGTAAAATCAGAGCTTCTAAAAATTAAAGATCAATTATAACCATTAATTACCTATAAACTAAACACTAAAAAAAACTTAACTATGAAAAAATTATTAATTGTACTTGCCGTTTTTGTTGTATTGTTACTAGCCCTAGGTGGTTGGTACGTTAGCGCAAATAATGAGTTAGTAGAAATGAAAGGACAAGCGGTTAAACAATGGGCAAATGTAGAAAGCTCTTACCAAAGAAGAAATGACCTTATTGGCAACTTAGTAAAAACAGTACAAGGTGCAGCAGATTTTGAAAAAAGCACTTTAACTGGTGTTATAAATGCAAGAGCTAAAGCAACGTCTATAAACATAGACCCTTCTAATATGACACCAGAACAGATAGCGCAATTTAGTAAAGTGCAAAGCGGTTTAACTGGTGCGCTTAGCAAATTACTGGTTTCTGTAGAACGTTATCCTGATTTAAAAGCTAATAAAAACTTTTTAGAATTACAAGCACAAATAGAAGGCACAGAAAACAGAATTAATGTAGAACGTAATAGGTTTAATGACATAGCTGGTGACTACAATATCCATATAAAAAAAATACCTACAAATATTATTGCTGCAATAGCTAATTTTGAACCTATGGCATTATTTAGTGCTGATGAAGGATCAGAAAAAGCACCAGATGCAAGTTTTGATTTTAAATAAACAACACTATGTCTAAGGTTGAAGATTTTCTAACCACAGCGGAAGAACAAGAAATTGTTAATGCTATTATTTCTGCAGAAAAAAATACTTCTGGTGAAATAAGAGTGCATATTGAAGCTACAAGTAAAATAGACCATTACAAAAGAGCTCAAGAAGTGTTTCATTTTTTAAAAATGGATAATACTAAAGCAGAAAATGGCGTATTACTTTACATTGCTGTACTTGACAAAAAATTTGTTATATATGGCGATAAAGGTATAAATAATGCCGTACCTAAAGATTTTTGGAATACAACCAAAGATGCCATACAGGCTGAATTTACTAAAGGAAATTTTAAACAAGGAATTATTAATGGTGTATTAAAAGCCGGAAAAGAGTTAGAAACTCATTTTCCTTGGTTACATACAGACACCAATGAACTTAGCAATGAAATATCTAAAGGATAGCTTATTTTTATTAATCTTATTTGTTGCTAATTTTACTTTAGCTCAATATAAAATACCAGAAAAACCCAAGCTACAAACTAGTGTATATGACTATGCAAAGCTTTTATCTGATACAGAAAAAAGTAGCTTAGAGCGTAAACTTATTAGCTATTCTGATAGCACATCTACACAAATAGTCATTGCTATAATACCTAGTACAGAAGGTGAAAATATCACCTTTTTAGGAGCACAATGGGGACAAAAATGGGGTCTTGGCCAAAAAGGAAAAGACAACGGTATTTTAATATTATTGGCTAAAAATGACAGAAAAATAGCCATAAATACTGGTTACGGTGTAGAAGGAAGATTACCAGACATTACAGCACACCAAATTATTAATAATGTAATTATACCCGAGTTTAAGTCTGGTAGCTATTATAACGGCTTAAACTATGGCGCAGATGCCATTTTTAGTGCTTTAAAAGGTGAATTTAAAGAAGATAGAAACCTTTCTAAATTTCGATTAGAATCTTTTTTGCCATTTATTGTTTTCTTTATTATCATTTTAATATTGATAAATAAAAAAAGAAACAACGGCGGTAATAACGGTGGTAACAGGTCTACAGGAATAGACTTGTTAGATATAATTATACTAAGTAATCTTGGCCGTGGAGGATCATCTGGTGGCTTTGGCGGAGGCGGAAGCTTTGGTGGAGGCAGCACAGGAGGTTTTGGTGGCGGCTTTGGTGGCGGTGGCTTTGGTGGCGGTGGTGCTTCTGGAGGTTGGTAACCAAACTTAAAAAATAAAAAAACTCCCTTAACTTCTATTAAGCTAGGGGAGTTTTTTTATACGCTACTATTCTTTTATTTCTTTTATCTGTAGTGACGGTAAGACCCTCTTCTTCCTTTTTGTTGTGGCATATTACCACTTCCAAGGCTATTAAATTTCCAACTAAAGCTTAACATAAAATAACGTTGCAATACAGTACCCTGACTATCCTGTATATAGTTACCTGTTGCTATACGCCTTGCGTTTGTATTTTGGTTAAGCAAATCATATGCTTTTAAAGAAACTGTACCACTATTCTTTAAAATAGAATACGCTAAAGTTGTATTCCAGAACCAAGCACTTTTTTGAAAACCTGGCCCTACATTTGGATTATATGTATAGTTAACATCATTACGCCATTCTAATTTTTTAGGCACAAAAGTAGCTGTTCTTATACCTAGAGTTTGATATTTAAAATCTTGATTATTAAACTGATCTAAATCGAACTTATTCTCTGTAAAAGATATTGAATATCTAGGTATAATCTCCATAACATCTTTCCAATTAAACGTAAGCTCTATAGAAGGGTTTAATGAGGTATTTGTTGCACTATATTTAACGTCATTATTAAAATTGATAGACTTATTAACGTTACCAAAAAATCCTACTCCAAATTTTAATGTTCTTAAAGTATCTAACCTTTTTGTTTTGCTTGCAAAAACATTACCCCTTGCGCTGTAGCCACCATTTACATTGGCATATGTTGTTCTTCGTACAAAGTCATCATTAATAGTTGTTTTAGCAACTACTTGGTTTTTATCAAAATTTAAACTAGCATAAGACCATATTGTTAATCCTTTTTGAAAATTGTGATTGCCAAAACCTAAATTTAACCTATGAGTAGTTGTTGGCTCTAAACTAGGATTACCAACTACGGTATTTAATGGGTCACTAACATTTTCAAAAGGTTGTAATTGGTTTAAACTTGGCGTATTATTATCTAAAGAGTAACGAGCAAATATTCTGGATTTAGGACTAAACCTATACGTAAATCTAGAATACAACTCTAAGGCTTCAAAATTACGCTTTAAGTTAAGTTCTGGTCTTAACGCATCTTTATTCTCTAATGTTCTATAAATATAACTACCTCCAAAGTTTAGCCTTAATTTATCTTTTTTGTAATTTATACGTAAACCAGAAGTGCTTCTGTAATTTTTATACTCAAAATCTGTACTTAAAGCTTCATTAAAATTGGTAAATTGTTGTGATGTGTTATCTAAATCAAAAGTACTTTTTACATCTTCGTCTTTATCGGACCTATAATCATATTTAAGATCCAAAGAAAGTTCTTCCTTTATTAACGGAATTCTATAAGTAAGTCCTGTATTAAAGGTTGTTGTTTTTTGCTCTCCATCTGTATATTGGTCTCTACTAATAGATTCTGCATTATCACCATATATTTCTGTTTGTGAATTAAGAAAGTTTTCTGTGTTAGCTTCTCTAATTCCATTAGTAACACTCACACGAATAAAAGAACCCTTAGACCCTAATTTTTTAGTAATATCTAAATCATTTCTAAAATTATTAGTTGTGCCTTCAGAAAAAGAATTAGAAGCTGACTCATTGGTAACAAAATTATCATCATTTCTAGATTCCTCCATACTTGTGTATGAACTTGTATTTTTTCCGTAAGTAAAAGTTGGTTCAAAATCTATACGAAGTGTTGAGTCTAACTCAACTTCTAATTCTAAATTAGCATCATGTTCATAGTTATCTACCACAGAGTTAGATCTAGAATCAGTAAAATACCTAGAGTCTGGCAAAATATTTTCACGCTGACTTGAATTATCATTCTCAGTATTACTTTCTTTATAAAAGTAATCTGCAGAAATATCTACTTTATCATTTAGCTTATCAGTATAATTTAATCCGGCATTTTTAGAAGTTGTTATTCCACTACCTGCTCCGCCGCCGCCAACAACACTAAACATATTACTTAAATCTCCAAAACTAAAACCAGCAGAATTAATATTATTACCGCCAAAGAGTAAGCTTAATCTTTGTTCGTTATCAAAAAGATTTACCATTGCAGCTGCTTCGTACCGTTCATCTGTACCGCCACCAGCAGAAGCTTTACCAAAAACTCCTTTGTTTTTTTCTTCTTTAATTGTTAGATTAATTGTTTTAGCATCAGACTCAGACTCCTCACCTGTAAATGCTTGCGATTTTGTTTTAGTATCTGTAATCTGTACTTTTTCTATAAGATCTTTAGTTAAATTACGAGTAGTAATTGTAGGATCGTCACCAAAAAAAGGTTTTCCGTTTACGTAAATATTACTAACATCATTACCATTTATTGTAATTTTACCATTTTCATCTACCTCTACACCTGGTAATTTTTTTAATAAATCTTCTACATTGGCATCCTTTTTTGTTTTAAAAGAATTGACATTAAACTCTAAGGTGTCTTTTTTTACAGTTACTGGTGCTGTAGCCTTGACAATTACCTCATCTAACAAATTTTCATCTGGTTGCAAATTAATTTGCCCTAAATTAATTTTGTTTTTTGCTACTGTAATTTTATTAGTATAAGTTTTGTATCCTATATAAGAAATAAACATATTTAAAGTAGCATCATAGGTTTTACCCTCTAATGTAAATGCTCCTTTTTGATCTGTAATTGTATAAGTAACTAAAGAACTATCTTTTACTCTTTGTAAATAAACAGTTGCAGATTCTAGTGGTTGGTTATTATCTGCTGTAATAATAGTACCTGTAACAGTAAATGGTTGTTGTTTTGATTGAGAATAACTAGTTAATGTGGTTAGCATTACTACTAGCGATAAAAATAATTTCATGTAAGTTTAGCTTAGTTTGATAAAAGCAAATGTAATTTTATCAAAAACTATCCTTCTTAATAAAAACCTAAAAAACCTACAACAACTCTTAAAATATATTAAATTTTGTAAAGATATTACTTACCTTAACTTTTTTTTGTGTTTTTCGCCTACTGGCAGAAAAAAAATTGAAGATACTGTCTTCTACAAGTTTAGCCGCATTATTAATACTATAATTTACACCCTTTTTAGGATTGTAAATTTCCAAAACATTATTTAACCCCATAACATTTAAGTCTGCCTCATTGGCATCTAACTTGCCACAAATAGCTACTACCGGAATACTATATTGGTTTGCCAAATCTACCACTCCTTTTACTAATTTACCATTGTTAGTTTGACTGTCAATTTTACCTTCTCCAGTAACTATATAATCTATTTTATTACTTTTTAATATTTTAGGAACCTCTGCCAACTCTAACAAAAATTTAATTCCACTAATAAACTCTGCATTAAAAAATGTTTTTAATCCGTAAGCAGTACCACCAGCAGCTCCTGCACCTGGAACAAATGAATGATCTAATAACAAAGAATGCTTAATAACCGAGTTAAAATACTCTAAACCTTTATCTAAGCTTTCTATATCTTTTTCTGTTGCTCCTTTTTGCTTTGCATACACTTTAGCTGCACCATTTTCTCCAAACAACGGATTGTCTACATCATTTACAGCATAAAATTTTATTCGGTTTAATATTGTAACCGTGGCATTACGTTCTATTTTAAAAACTTTAGACAAGTTGTCTCCTATTGGGTTAAGCAACATACCATCTTCATTTACAAAAGAGTACCCTAGTGCTGCAGCCAAACCCATACCAGCATCTGTACTTGCACTACCCCCTAAACCTATATAAATATTTGTAGCTCCTTTTTTAATGGCATCTTTTATAAGTAAACCTGTACCAAAGGTAGATGTATTTTTAGCACTACGTTCTTTTGCTTTTAACAACTCTAAACCAGATGCTTTTGCTAACTCTACGTAAGCTGTTTTGGTATCTTTATTTAATAAATAATATGCTCTTAATTTATCTCCTAATGGATTTACGGTGTCTACATATATTTTTTGCACCATAATTTTACAGGCAACAGCTTCTAAAAAACCATCGCCACCATCTGATGCTAAAATTGATTTAACAGAAGATGATTTGTCTACTCGTTGCAAACCATTAGTAATAGATTTTATTACCTCGTTAGCAGTAAGCGAGCCCTTAAACTTGTCTGGAATAACTAAATAATTCATACTAACTATATATATGGGGGATTAAAAAACTTAAAATTAGTATTAGGACAAAAAAGCCTAATAATATGTATACTTCTTTTATTAAAAAATCTGACTTTTTAGGGAATACATTTATTAGTAAACCAGTATTGCTTTTTTGCCACCCTGTTAGGTAACTTACCAAATAACTAATACTTAATGTGAGTAATACCCCAGTAAAGTTTAACCAAATCCAAAAAATATGTATTCCTAGATCTATACCTACAATATTCTGCATTGTTTTAGAAAAAATAAGATTTACCAAAACACCTATTAAAATACCTGCATTTATACCTTTATAATTTACTTTTTTAGAAAACATAGCTAATAAAAAAGTAACCAAAACTGGTCCGTAAAAAACAGATCCAATTGCATTAATAATTTCTATTACTGCACTTTTACTACCTCCAAATAAAAATGAGCTAGCCATACATACCAATCCCCAAAAGACTACTGACATTTTAGAAACTAACATGTATTTTTTTGATGATATTTTTTTATTGCCTCTTTTAAAAAAATCCTCAACTGTTACAGCAGACAAAGAGTTTACTGTAGAACTTAAAGTAGACATTGCTGCAGAAAGTATTCCCACCATTAACAAACCAATTAACCCATGGGGTAAATATTTGGTAATAAAAATAGGTATCATTAAATCTGCTTTGGCACCAGAAGCGGCATATTCTGCTGGGAAATACTTTTCTGTCATTACCGCAATATCATTAAAAAAGTCTGGAGCTTTTATTACTAACGTACCCACTACTAAACCAATTGTACAGTACAATAACACAACAGGAAAACGCAATAAACCGTTAGCCAGTAACAATTTACGTATTGTACCTTCATCTTTAGCAGATAGTAAGCGTTGTGCCTGTGTTTGGTCGCACCCATAGTAAGACGCATACAGAAAAAAACCACCTATTAACATTGGCCATAAGCCATACTCTTGCCCTTCTCCTATGCCCCAATTAAAATCTACTACCTGTAGCCTTTCTGTAGCAAAGCCTTCTCCTATGCCTCCGTGTGTATTTAGTAAAGACCAACCATAAAATAGGCACACAATTAAACCTACAAAAAGAATTATCATTTGTATGGCATCTCCCCACACAACAGCTTTCATACCACCTTGCCATGAATATATTATGGTTATTACACTTATAATTAATACAGTGTATACATAATCTATATCTAATACGGCTTGTAATATTATAGAAATGGTATACACCATTACACCAGTGGCTAACGCTCTACTTATTAAAAAAACAACACTTAAAATCATACGAGTAGAAGAATGGAAACGCCTTTCTACAAACTCATATATACTTACCACTCCAGATCTAAATAAAGGAGGGACTATAATGACCATTATAAAAATCATTGCAAGGGGAACAGCAAATTCAAATGTTAACCATTTCATCCCTCCTCCTAATTTTAAACCTACAAAAGCAGGTGCAGATATAAAACTAATAGCAGACAATTGTGTGGCCATAGTAGATAGGCTTAAAGGAAACCACCCTAAGCTTTTACCTCCTAAAAAGTAATCGCTAGAATCTTTGTTTTCCTTAAAAAAATAGCCCATTGCCAAGAAACCAAAAAGGTAAAGCCCAACAATTGCATAGTCTATATAGTCCATACTCTGTTTAATTAATTATTTAAAAAATCTATAAGCAGTGCAGCACTCCATGAAAAATTATCTCCTCCATACCCTGCATTTTCAGTTCCTTTTTTACAGTTAAAGTACTCGTAAAAACCATATTTTTCAATAAGTTCTATTGAGTCTTCTTTTACGCGCTCTGCAATATTGTTGTATTCGTAGTTTTTTAATCCATTAAATAAAATCCAGTTCATATTAATCCAAACAGGACCTCTCCAGTATTTTTTAGGATCAAAACGATCGCTTTCTGGATCAAAAGAAGCACATAAGTATTTGTCTTCTCCTCCAAACTTTGTCATCATTGTATTTACCAGTATATCTGCTCTTTCTTTACTTGGTATATTAGCATACAATGGCGAAAAAGATGATGATGTTACAAAACTTATAGGCTTATTTTTTCTTAAATCATAATGCACATACGCACCCAATTCTTTATCCCAAAGTTTTTTATTAAATCCTTTTATACTTTTTACTTGCCATTTTACAAGTTGTGCTATTTTATCATCATTATCACCAATAAGTGTATACAAGTTAATTAATGCCTGGTTAGACTTTATTAACATAGCATTAAATAATGGGTCTATTACTAAAAAAGGAGATAACTCTGCTATTTTAGCATCATTGTAGTTGTTTTCTTTTGCTATTTCTATAATGTACAAGTAATGGTCATACTCTCTTTTACTTGGTCTTTGTGAGGCATCTACGTGTGTAGTATCTCTACGTTCAAAAGTATACTCTGGCGGATTCATAGTTTCCCAAATATCATCCCAAATAGGAGAGTTATCTGTACCTGACTCCCAATTGTGGTAAATAAATACCAAGCCTTCATCATTTACATCTCTATTTTCATAAAAATATTTATGATTGTCATAAACCTTATCTATTTGGCTCTTAATATAGCCAAACATATCTTCTTTGTCTTTTGCTATTCTGTACATTTCTTCTAGCACAAAACCTGTTACAGGAGGTTGCGTCATTCCTGTAGATTTGTATTTTTTTGATGATACAGGACTTAAATCAGACCTGTGTACATCTGCTCCTGGAAAGTAGGTATCGCTTTCGTTATGAAAAACAATGTGTGGTATAAAACCATTATCCCATTGTGCGTCTAACAAAGTTGCTATTTCTTGCTTTGCCTTTGATACGTCATAATAAGCCTGACCTATAGCTATAAAACCACTATCCCATTTCCATTGAAAAGGATACAACCCCTTACACGGAATTGTAAATCCTCCTGGTTGAAAATTTTCATCTAATACATTAATGGCTTGCGATATTAACCTCTCTTTCATAAAAAAATGTTGAATTAAACACACTGGCGGCACTGACATCCGCCAATGTGTTTTTTAATAATTATAAACAAAAAACTACTAACTTAAAATTTGAATGTTGCGTTTAAAAATACTCTTGTTGGCAACACTGGACGGCCTACAAAAAACTCCTCATCTGTTTGGTTGTTACCTAACCTTGGTGAGCCCTCTGTAATACCATCTGAATTAAAAAGATTAAATACCTGTGTACCTATTCTTAATGTTTCTCCTTCTTCACTTAAACTAAAAGTATATCCTAAATTAAGGTTAGAAATACCTATTGCGTCTAATTCTATTGTATTTATTTCATTAGTAAACTTTTTACCTGTGTAGTTAAAATCAAAACTAGCATCTAGCTTAGCATCATCATAACTAAGGCCTAAAGCACTAATAACGTTTGGTTGTCTTCTTAACTCGTTTCCTTCTATAGCAGGGTCATTTTCAGATTTTGTAATCTCATGATCTTGGTATGTAAAAGATCCTGTAAAAGCAAAGTTATCTGCAAAACTCCAGTTCCAAGTACCCTCAAAACCATATGTATTAGAATCTTGCTTATCTACTTCTTCTATAAAACCACCATCTGGAGCATTAACAAAGCTAACAGAGCGTCTGTCTTTTAAACTAACATCATATATTGCTGCTGTTGCAGAAAAACCAGGAACGCCGTATTTAATACCTAACTCTCCTTGAAAGATTTTTTCTGTATCATATGAAGAAGGATTTCCAAAATCATCAAACTTTGTACCTCTTAATTCAGGAAAGAAATACCCTCTAGAAAAGTTACCATAAACACTTAAGTTATCATTTACTTTATATAATGCCGCTGCTGCCACTGCAAAATCATCTGCATACACATGGCCTCTTGTATAACTACCATCTCCCCAAGTAACGTTATCTAAACCTGCTATACCTGTATTATCTACTAGGTATGATGTTGTACCTTCATTTTCTATATCACCAGAAGCTCTCTCATATCTAATACCAAAATCTAAATTCCAACGGTCTAGTTTAATTTCATCTGCTATAAAAGCTGCTATTTTATTACTAGAAATATTACGGTTTGTATATGCTAAACCTCTGTTTGTAACTCCGTTTACACTATAACCAGAAACATTTACTAAGCTAGGTCTGTTATTGTATTCTCCTAAATACCTTGTTATAACATTAAAATCTCCTGCCTCTGATCTAGAAAAGAAAGTACCAAAAGTTAGGTTGTGCACGCCTGCTGTTTTGGTTAGTTTTATATCTGCCATAAGCTCACGCAAAGGTCTATCTCTATCTAAAATTCTGTTTTCAAAAAGCAGAGCATCTGCAGCTAAAGGCTGCCCATTTAAGTATGTAAAATCTCCACTTGCCAAGCCTCTTGCATCTAAATACTCTTGTTGTGTTTCTACAACTTTAGCTCCGTCTACACCACTACCGTCTAAAAACAAATTAAACTGGTGCGCATATTTAGAGTAACGTAGTTTTGCATCTAGTTTAAAGCTACTATCAAACCCATGTTTAAAGTCTGCCATTATGTAAGATCCTTTAGTAGACACACCATCTTGTATTGGAGATGTGTAAATACCGTCTGGAGTTCTGTAAGATATGTCTTGAGCTGCAGCTGTTTGTAGCGTAAAAATTTCGTTGCCATCATTACCATAAGGTCTTTCTCTAGAGCCACCTTCTAATGGGTAAGGCAAGAAAAACTGCACCTGATCATCTATATATTGACCAGAAATTGTAATTGAACCCTTTTCTGTTACGTGCTTAATATTACCTCTTAATTGAAAACCTTCTGTTGGTAAACCTGTAATAATTGGTCCTTCATCATACCTGTAAAACCCAGATAATGCATAAAAGGTTTTAGAATCTTCACCACCTAATGGACCGCTAGTAACAAAATCTGCTTTGTACCTAGAGTTGCTACCAAACTCGGTTCTTAATGTAGTTTTTTGCTGAACTGTACCAGTAATACTTGTATAGTTTATAATACCTGCAACAGAACCTACACCATATAATATTGATGATCCACCACGTACAAATTCTAAACTTTTAATACCTATATCGTTCCTAAAATACACATCATGTGCAGATGAGTTTAAACCAAATGTACTTAACACTGGCATACCGTCTATTTGTAATGGGTTAAACTGGTATTGGCCACCAGAAGGCAAACCTCTAACAAAAATGTTAGATGCTACCTCACCACCACCACCTTCTGCGGTAATACCCGGTACACTACGTAGCACATCTGCCTGGCTACTTGTATTTACTTTTGCCAATTGTTTTGCCCCTAAAGAGGTTACAGATAAAGGCGTTTCTTTTTGAGATCTTTTTGTAGATGTTGCTGTAAGTAAAACCTCATCTAACTGCTGACCATCTGCATTTAAAACAAAGTTTAATGTAACTGACGATCCAGATAAATTAACTGTTTTTTCTACTGTAGTATATCCTATATAGGTTACTCTTACTATTTGCGAACCACTTAAACCAGTGCTTAACGTATAGTTTCCATCAAAATCTGATGTTGTTCCTTCACTTGTGCCTTTAATAATAATGTTTGCTCCATCTATTGGAACACCGTCTGCATCTTTAACCGTACCAGAAATATCTGTTTGACCAAACACTCCTGTAACGCTAAAAATTAATGCAAATGTAATAATTAAGTTTTTCATTTTGTTGAGTTTTTAATAATGTTAAGTTTGTAGTCAGTTATTTACATAATGTACAATTGCAAAGTAAATTTATAACGATAATCGTAATATATAAGCAATTTTATTACAAAAACATAACGCAAACGTTTGTGCAATCGATTGCATAAATGCTTTTTTTTGACTATATTAACTTACAAACCCCAAAGTAAATGGCTAAACAAGGAAACATAACGTTAAAAGAACTGTCAAAAAGGCTAAATGTATCTGTATCAACAGTTTCTAGAGCATTAAATAATCATCCAGATATTAGTCCGGCTACAATTAAAAAAGTACAGGACCTTGCTAAGCAGTTAAACTATATACCAAACCTTTTTGCAAAAGGTTTTAGAGCTAAAAAAACAAATACATTAGGTGTTGTAGTACCAAACATTTGCCATATATACACCTCTACCATTTTAAAAGGCATTTTAACCCAAGCAGAATCTTTAGGTTACAGAGTTATTATATCTGAATCTAAAAATAATGAAGAGAAACAGATAGAAATGCTAAAAACTATGATACAGTTTGGAGTAGATGGTGTATTAATGTCTTTGGCTAGAAAAACAAAATCTATGGATGGCATTTTAGGTATTTTAAACCGTATTCCTTTGGTGTTGTTTGATAAAGTGTCTGATAAGATCCCGTGTTCGCAAATTGTTATAGATGATGAAGAAGCGTCATATAATGCTATTATGCACTTAATTGGACTGGGTAAAAAACGAATTGCTATTTTAAAAGAAACAGAAAACTCATACAACTCTGAAAAAAGATTTAGTGGTTACAAACGTGCCTTAGCAGCTTCTAATATTACGTTGGATGACACTTTAATTTTTAATGCTGAAGCTGTTTCGTTAGAAAGTGGAAAGCGAATAACAAAACAAATTGCAGCTATGGAAACTAAACCCGATGCCATTTTTGCTATTACTGATAATGCAGCAATTGGAGCCATACAAACCTTAAAAGAGCACAATATTAAAATTCCTGATGAAATTGCTGTTGTAGGTTTTAGCAACTCTACAAAAGCAACAATTATATCTCCTAGCCTTACAACCGTAAACCAACCAGGAAGTAAAATTGGCGCAACTGCTGTTAATTATTTATTGCATGAAATATTAAACCCAAAAGAAAATATGGTAACCAAAACCATAGAGGTAAAAACAAATTTAGTTGTTAGAGAGTCTACCTTTAAAGGATAAACCACTAACAACTAAAGTTTTATTCTAAAAAAAATAAATTCTTTACTTTTTTCTCATAAATAAAGAAATAGGAACTCCTTCAAAATTAAAATTCTCTCTTAATTTATTTTCTAAAAAGCGCTTGTACGGGTCTCTTACATATTGTGGCAAGTTACAGAAAAATGCAAACTGCGGGTAAGGAGTTGGCAATTGCGTACAAAATTTAATTTTAACAAATTTACCTTTATATGCTGGTGGAGGATTGTTTTCTATAATAGGCAACATAACATCATTAAACTTACGTGTTTGTATTTTTCTTGCTCTATTATTGTATACCTCAACAGCAGTTTCTATAGCTTTAAAAATACGTTGCTTAGTAAGTACTGATATAAAAATTATAGGCACATCTGTAAAAGGTGCTATGGCTTGCTTAATACGTGTAGTGTATTCTTTTATGGTATTTGTTTCTTTGTCCTCTACCAAATCCCACTTATTAACTAATATAACAATACCTTTATTATTACGCTGTGCTAACCAAAAAATGTTTTCTACCTGACCATCAAAACCACGAGTGGCGTCTAGCATTAAAATACAAACATCTGCGTGCTCTATTGCTCTAACAGAACGCATTACAGAATAAAATTCTAAATCTTCTTTTACTTTGGCTTTTCTACGTATACCTGCAGTATCTACCAAATTAAACTCAAAACCAAATCTGTTGTATTTTGTATCTATACTGTCTCTGGTAGTACCAGCAACATCTGTAACAATATACCTCTCTTCACCAATTAAAGCGTTTATAAAAGAAGACTTACCGGCATTTGGTCTACCAACTACAGCAAACCTTGGCAAATCATCATTCTCTGTTTCTTTTTCTGGCAATACTTTTACAACCGCATCTAATAAATCTCCGGTACCACTACCGTTAATACTAGCAATAGTAAAATAATCTCCTAAACCTAATGAATAAAATTCTACGGCATCCTCTGCTCTTTTAGCATTATCTACCTTATTAACTACTAAAAAAATAGGTTTATCTACTCTGCGTAACAACTTAGCAACATCTTCATCCATACCAGTTACACCAGACTCTACGTCTACCATAAAGACAATGGCATCTGCCTCATCTATAGCTAATTCTACTTGTTTATCAATTTCTGCTTCAAAAACATCCTCACTTCCTAATACGTACCCACCAGTGTCTATTAGAGAAAACTCAACCCCATTCCAATCACTTTTACCGTAGTGACGATCTCTTGTAACACCACTTACAGCATCTACAATTGCTTCTCTACGTTGAATTAATCTATTAAAAAAAGTGGACTTCCCTACATTTGGTCTTCCTACGATGGCAACAATAGCACTCATTCTCTTTTATTTTTTTGCAAAAGTACTATTAATATCTGAAGAAAAACAGTATCTTTTTGTTTACTATCTATTTACATAATGAAAACTTTACCCAACAACCTTGTTTTACGACCCAGATTTGTTCTAAAATTAAACTTATCTAGCTCTTCAATTTTAAATGAATTTGAACAAGCTACTAGCAACAGTATAAATTGCCAAAGGTTAGATATGCATTTGTATTTAAAAATAAAACCTAAAAACATTCATTTTTGGTCTCCTCAGCTTCATTTAGAGGTAGAAAACATTAACAAAGACAACTGCAAAATATATGGTGTTTTTGGACCAAACCCATCTCTCTGGACATTTTTTATGTTTATTCATTTTAGTGTTGCTATTGCATTTTTAGTTTTTGCTGTTTGGGGATACACCAACTGGTCTTTAAACAAATCTTACTTTTTACAGTTAACATCTGTATTTTTTATGGCTGTAATATGGGTGTCGCTCTATATTTTTGGTCGTATAGGAAAACAAAAAGGTAAGCCACAAATGAAAGAACTTTATAACTTTATGCAGCAAACTATTAACAATTACTCCTCACAAAAAAATCCTTAACAACTACAAAAATGTAGTATTAAGGATTTAGTGTTTGTAGAATATAAATTATACTTATTTAACCTCGTAAATAGATACAGTGTTAGAAACCTCATTGGTAATTATCACTAAATTTTCTCCAGACGGACTATCATCTGCAGATACCGTTAGTAAGCCTTCAGGTGCTACATCACTACCATTAAAAATCCAGTGTACATATTCTGGTGCCGATGGGTTACTAATATCATAAACCATAACGCCACCTGTACGCTCTAAACCAACAAATAACAAGGTAGCATCTTCAATTTTTAAAGTTGCAACCGATTCTGGCTCAGCTCCTTTATCATCACTTCTACCATCTGCCTCTCCTTCATCTGCATTAAAATAAGCAGGATTAACTTCTAACGTTTTTCTTCCAATAGCATCTCCACTATCATAAACTAAAGAACCATCTGTATTCCAAATTGTAAAAGATCTTGCTCCGTAAGAATATAGCTCATCAAAATCACCATCGTTGTCTGTATCACCATTTGCCGTAGTAATTTTAAGTCTGCCTAAATTTTCATCTAACTGAAGATCTGCTGCATTAGGAAAAACTGTAGGATCTAAAGTTACATCCTTAACACGCTCTTCTTCAGAATACCCATCATAATCTCTAGAGTCACCTTCATTAGCAGAAATAATATAACCTGCTCCGTTTATAGATGCATACGTTATAGCATCTGGCATATAAAAACCTTTTACTGGCCAGTTTTTAAAATTACCAACAATATCATCTTTATTACTAGCATCTAACATATTATCTGCCAGCATATGGTCTTTTACGCCTAAACCAAAAACCTGAGTAATACTTTTAGAGTTTAAGTTAACTACGGCTATACCATTATTTTCTTGTAAAGAAACGTAAGCAAACCTACTGTCTTTAGAAACCGCTACATACTCTGGCTCTATATCTTGTGCAACAGTTGCACCAGGACCAAATACTCTAAAATTATCACCTATGTTTTGATTGTTAAAACCAGCAAAACCTAATTGTACAACTTCATTCTTTTTTAAATCTACAACAGTTATAGACCCTTCTGGATCTACAGTATAATCATCATTTGGCTCCCCTTCATTAGCAGATATAATGTAATTACCATCTGGACTAAAAGTTACCATATCTGGTAAAGCACCAGTTGTATAGGTGTTTTCTAAAGATTGTGTATCTGTATTATAAATTGCAATTTGTCCGTTTGCTTGTTTATTAGCATTCTCTACTGCAACAGCCAACAAACCATTATAAGTAGCCACACTATTTGGTGTGCCTGTTAATGCTATAGAGTTTAATTTAGATGGCGACTCAGGAGAAGATATATCCCAAACAGATACCTCATTATTATTAGGATTTACAACAAACAGTTTTTTAGAAACCTTATCATAGGCACTAATTTCTGCAAAACCTTCATCTCCGGTTCCGTTGGTAAAACCACCTACTCTGTTAAATGTTAAGGCAGATGTGTCTATAGGAGTATCACCGCCATTGTTATCGTCTTTATCACAAGAAACAAATAGCGCAACAAATAATGCGGCGCTTAATACATATTTTTTCATTTTCTGGTTGATTATATAGTTCTCCCAAAAATGATAATGTAATATAACTTTATTGTAAACTTAAAAACAAAGAAAGGTTAGCTTTTAGCCTTTATTGTAACCAAAACGTTTTAACTGGTTTGCATTGCTACGCCAATTTTTATTTACTTTAACGTAAAGCTCTAAGTGTACTTGCTTGTCAAAAAACTTTTCTAAGTCTTTACGTGCCTCTACACCTACTCTTTTTAAAGCAGAACCTTTGTGACCAATAATAATACCTTTTTGCGAATCTCTTTCTACCATAATTACGGCACGCATTCTAATAATATCTTCGTCTTCAAAAAACTCTTCGGTATCTATTTCTACAGCGTAAGGAACTTCTTTTTTATAAAATTGAAGTATTTTTTCTCTAATAGTTTCGTTTACAAAAAAACGTTCTGGCTTATCTGTTAACTGGTCTTTAGGGTAGTACGCAGGAGACAGTGGCAACAGCTCTATAATTCTAAGAAAAACCTCTTTTACATTAAAGTTCATTAAGGCAGAAATTGGGTGTATTTCTGCAGTTGGCAATTGCTCTTGCCAATATTGTACTTGCTCCTCTAGTTTTTCTTGCTCAGAGGCATCAATTTTATTTAATAATAATAGTACCGGTATTTTACTATTTTTCAACTTATTAAAAAATGCTTCATCTTTTAATGCTTTTTCTCCTATTTCTACCATATAAATAAGAATATCAGCATCTTCAAAAGCAGTCTTTACAAAATCCATCATAGAACTTTGCAATTCATAAGCTGGTTTTATAATACCAGGTGTATCAGAAAGTATTACCTGAAAATCATCACCATTAACAATACCCAAAATACGGTGTCTTGTAGTTTGTGCTTTAGAGGTAATAATAGACAGTTTTTCGCCCACAAAGGCGTTCATTAAAGTAGATTTACCCACATTTGGGTTTCCTATAATATTTACAAATCCGGCTTTATGAGTCATTTTACTATTTTATCATTTAAAATGCAAAGGTACACTATTGTACGGCTTTACTATAATGCAAACCCTAAAATTAAGTATAATATAATTGTAATAATACCGCCAATTAATGCATATGGTAACTGTGTATTTACATGATCTATATGGTCACTGGCAGAAGACATTGACGATATTATAGAGGTGTCTGATATTGGTGAACAATGATCACCAAAAATACCACCACCTAAAGTTGCTGCAATTACTAACGTTATTGGTGCTTGGTGTACCTCTGCCATTGGTATTGCTATAGCCATCATTATTGCAAATGTACCCCATGATGTACCTGTAGAAAATGCTATAAAAGAGCTAATTACAAATATTATGGCTGGTAAAAACTCTGGAGACAACCAGTCTTTAGACCATTCTGCTACAAATTTACCTGTACCCAACTCATTACAAGCATCGCCAATTGCAAATGCCAATAACATAAGTAATGCTAATGGCATAAGCTCACTAATACCTTTTAAAACCAAGTCTATCATTTCTTTGGTTTTCATTATTTTTTGAGACCTGTACAACACCATTGCAACCAAAATAGCGGTTAATACTGCGTATAACACAGAAGAAGATCCAGAACCTTGACCAATTGCTTTAAAAATATGGTCTGATGTTGATACAGCATCTGTAACATTACCCCAACCAGTGTACACCAAGTTTATTGGCATCATAAATACCATTGTAGCCAAAGGAATAATCATATTATACGCCTTTGCTTTAATACCCTCTTTAGGTGCTAACGAAGTAACCTCACTAGATAGCATAGGTTTAGAATTGTCGTTTAAAAGCTTACCTGTTTCTCGTGTTCGTTTTTCTGCTTTGGCCATAGGACCAATATCTTTTTTAAACACAATTACAATTATTACTATTGCAATGGCTAAAATGGGATAAAAATTATACGCTACAGATGATAGCATTAACCCAAACGGATTGTCTAATCCTTGTGTAACCAACAAGCCCATAATAAAAGCTCCCCACGCATTAAAAGGGATTAATATAGATGATGGCGCAGAACTAGAATCTGCTATATACGCTAGTTTTTCTCTTGGTATTTTTAATTTATCAAAAACAGGTCTGTACAACGTACCTACTGTTAATGAGCTTATACTGGTTTCTACAAATAACAAAATACCTGTAAGTAATGCTAGTAACTGTACAATTACTCTGCTGTAGCCTTTTTGTTTTTTCTCGAAATATACAATTACTTTGTTAAGCTGATTTATAAAGCCCTCTACACCTTTTGAGTACTGAATAAATAAGAGCAACGCACCCACCAAGGCACTAAACATTATGGTTCTTGTATTGCCCTCTGACTTAAATACGTTAACCATACCTTCTATGGCGCTTAAAGTACCCGTTAAAAAGTTCCAATCGTTTATAATTATCCAAGAAAACCAAATACCAAAAAGCAAAGCTATGTATACTTGTTTGGTACGTAATGCTAGTACAATTGCAATTATTGGAGGTAATATTGATAGCCAACCGTAATTATCCATAAAAAATAGGTTTAGTAAAGGTTTTATAAAACGTTACAAAATAGTAAGATTTTATAGAATACTAGCTGTTTTAGGCGTCAAAAAACACACTTAAAAAATGCTAAATAAATATTTTTTAGAATTATTTTGATTTTGGCTTGTTAGATAGAAAAAAGGTTGTATATTTGCAGTCCGAAATATGACAGTCAGCAGTTATGAACTGAAAGTTAAAAGCTAAGTTGTTTATTTTGGAAACGCAAATCGCGGGATAGAGCAGTAGGTAGCTCGTCGGGCTCATAACCCGAAGGTCACTGGTTCGAGTCCAGTTCCCGCTACAAAGTTTAAAAGCTTCACAGAAATGTGAAGCTTTTTTTATGCGCTAAATTTAAATGGGTGCTTCTACTCTATTAATTTGTTTTACACATACTTTCTATTTACACTTAAAATAGAAAAGTTACTCACCATTAATTTTATACCATTTATAAATAATTGATGCCCAATTACACATATCTGTAATTACAATAAAAAAAATAGTTTTACATTGTAAGAAAATTAAGCGCTAATAATAGAAATATGCGTTTATTACACCAATATGGGGGAATAAACGCAATAAATTGCGTTTACTAACTAGCTGGCAATAATTAAAAAAGAAAATGAACGTAACTAAAATTATAATAAAAAACCTTTATGGCTATCTAAATAAAGAGATTGAGTTTAACGACGATATCAACCTTTTAGTTGGAATCAATGGTTCAGGAAAGACAAGTGTATTGAATGCTCTAAATTGGCTTTTAGTTCCTTCATTTCAGAATCTATGCGTAAATGAATATGACAAAATAGAAATTGATTTTAACTTTCAAAAAGAAAATTACAAAATAGTAAGTCGACAAAACACTAAAGAAGTAACAATTGATTTAAAAAACCTTTCTTCTGGTTATGATTTTCCACAAATTCAAGCTGATTTTAAAATACATCCAAAAAAGTTAAATAGAAAAGATAGCTTAGTAGAAAAATTATCACTTGAATATGCTGATCTTACAGCTGAAAAGCATGAAGAAGAAACTTGGAATTTTCTTTTTAGTAAAATCCCAAATCCAATAGTTATTGGTTTAGATAGAAATTTATTTACTGAAGAAGGTGACGAAGTGTCGTACCTAGAAGACCATAATGGAGTGATTAGAAAACGACTTTCTAGCAAGGGTCAAGGGGTTAAAAGTCCTCTAGAAAAAGTAATGAGATTGTCAGGAACGGAATATATGCGTTTTAAAAATAAAATTCTTGACCTAAATAGAAGACTTAATGATAAAATAATGCTCTCTTCGTTTGAGGAAACTGTAACAAACGATACAATAAGTGAAATACTAAAATCACCTAGAATACCATTAAAGCAAGTCGAATCACTAGAAATTAAAGTTAAAGAATATTTTCAAGAAAATATACTAGACCGTAAAAGAGCTGGTTCTATTAGGCAAAAACATGAAAAAGAATCCTTTGATAAAATTGAAAGATATTTTTCTAACCTAAAAGCTATACTAATTCAAGTTAATCAAGAGAAAAAAGAAGGTTTAGACATTTTATACATAACTAATCTAAATCAATTTAGAAAAATCAAAGAACTAATAAAAGACTTTGAAGATTTTGAAAATAAAAGTAAAAAGTTTTTTGAACCATTAAAACAGTATCTCGATACTGTGAACTTATTCTTAAAGGACTCTTCAAAAGAATTATATTTCGACAAAAACACGTCAAGATTAAAGTTTAGAATATTAGATAAAAATTCAAAATCAATTAAAGAAAATAGAGAAATTGAGAATCTCTCTTCTGGAGAAAAACAGATATTAATTCTATTTACTTACATAAAATTCAATAATAAATTAGGTAAGTTATTTATTATTGATGAACCTGAATTATCATTACATCCAAGATGGCAAGAAAACTTTTTAGATGGTATTAAAACAATTATGCCTGATAATACACAATTATTATTTGCAACTCATTCACCAGCAATTGTTGGTAAAAACAAGTCTTATTGTAAAGTTTTATTACCGTATTAAATGATAACAATCGAAGAAAGCATACCTACAAGAAATACAAATTATCGATTAGCAGAAGATATTTTCTATTTACAATTTAATGAAATTTCTTTTTTCATAGAAGATGAAGACCAAGAAAATTTCTTTTTCTGTATTTTAAAAAACTTATTTCCTGATATCCAAATTGACAAAATTTTTCCTTTAAATAGAAAAGAGAATGTAATAAATGAATCAAACGAAAATATTGGAAATAAAAAAAAGGTTTTTATAGTTGACAAAGATTTTGATGACATCCTCAATAAAATCAATAATAATGATAATTTATTCTATCTAGATAGGTATTCTATAGAAAACCACCTAATAGAAAAAGATGCAATAGTTGAATATATTATTGGAGAAAAGCCAAAATTAAAACGAGCCGATATAAATAATCTATTTGATTTAGAGGCAAATATTCAAAACATCAACAATAAATTAAGCGAGTTAATCCATTTACATTTAGTAGTACAAAAAAAATGTTCTAGAATAAAGAATATTTCTTTAAATCATGAACGATTTTTCGATTTCAATAACGGTGACTTTTGTCTAAAACCTGTTCAATTGAATCGATATAAGTTAGATATTCAAACTGAACTAAGTAATATTGATGGAAGATTAAAACTAACATCACAATTCAAGAAAGTAAAGGAAATTGTAAACATTAACAATAATCAATTATGTATCAAACATGTTCCAGGAAAGTATCTTGTTAAAATGATTAAACAAGTAATAGAATCTCTATTTGGACTAGTATCAAGAAATGTTGAATCCTTTTGTTATCGTCTTTCAGGAAATTGTTCATTCACAAGCCTTAATGGGTTAAAATTATCAATTGAACAATATATTGAATAAATAACTATTGCCTAACAAAGTACTGTGGTAAAAAACAAGTAAAAACTCATAGACTCTAAAACAAGTTCTATGAGTTTTTATGCGCTAAATTTAAGTAGGCGCTTCTACTCAATAAAATAAAAAATCAATGTTTATTTTTGTTTTTAATTAAGTAAAGATAAATTTGCTTTATGGAAGACAAATTACAGTTACTAAGACAACATTTTGAAGAAATCGTTTCTTTAACTGATGAGGAGTGGAACTTTGTTAAATCGCACTTCGAATTTAAAAGTCTTAAAAAACACCAATTTTTAATACAAGTAGGGCAACCTGTAGATTTTGAATATTGGATTATTAAAGGCTTGGTAAAAGCGTATTCCATAGACGAAAAAGGCAAAGAACACATTCTTCAATTTGCTATGGAAAACTATTGGGTTAGTGACCATTGCGCTTTTCAACATCAAGAACCAGGTACTATTTTTGTAGATTGTCTTGAAGGTTCTGAGTTTTTCTGTTTGTCTTTAGAGAACAGGGAAAAAATTTGTTTTGAAGTCCCTGCCGTTGCCAACTTTTTCAGAATTAAATCCAACCACGGTTACATCAATTTGCAACAAAGAATCTTGTCTTTGCTTACAATGACCGCAGAAAGTAGGTATGAGTACCTCTTAAATAAGCTTCCGAAATTAATACAACGCGTTCCTAAAAAATTAATCGCTTCTTATTTAGGCGTATCCAGAGAGACTTTAAGTCGTTTTAATAGCTAAAAGTGACCTAAATCACTTTTCCATATTGATATACATCACAAAAAATCCGTGATGTATGTCCTCGCACACCCCTTTGTTTTCATAGAATTTTGTATCGAACAATTAAATACAATGTACTATGAAAAATACAAGAACACTTTTTCTATTATTTACAGTAATTGCCATAGGTTTTAACGCCTATGCGCAAGAAGACAAAAGACCGTTAATGGGTAACTCCTACGGTATTATCAATATTGATGAATACGTAACACTACTTCCTAAAGACCACAACGGTATCATCAAAGACATCAGATTAATAGACCGTGAGCACGCAGGTGTTAGAATCTTCAGGTTATATGATGAAGTACCTATGCACTACCACGCAAAATCTGATGCCTACCTCTACATTTTAAATGGCAAAGCAGAATTTTATGTTGCCGATAAAGGTCCTGTTGTTGCAGGAAAAGGCGACTTATTATTTTGGGGAAAAGGTACAGCACACGGTAACGGAAAAATTTTAGAAGGTCCGTTAGACGTTCTCGTTTTTGACGCCATAGCCAGAGACCCAAGCGATGTTATCTGGGTAGACCCATCAACGCAAAAGAAATTTTTAGGCAACTAAGTAAATCATATTCAATTTTTAAAAACAATAATGATGAAAACAGTAACAATTATAAAAACAGTCTTGTTTGCATTTGTAATGAACTTTACACTATTAGCACAAGCACAATTAGAAACTATAGCAACGTTTCCAGAATCTAGACCAGGGAATATAACAGTGTCTAACGACGGAAGAATATTTGTAACAATGAGTGCCTTAAGCGCTTCAAAATATATGGTGAAAGAAATTTTGCCTAATGGAGAAGCCATTCCGTTTGGAGATAAAGAGTGGATTGTAAAACCAGAAAACGGAAGTATAAAAGGGATTAATTCAACCATCGGAATTCAAGCTGATGCTAACGGAATCCTTTGGGTGTTGGATATGGGTAACATCAAACAAAACCAGGCACCAAAATTAGTTGGATTTGATTTGGTTACCGGTAAGGTCACAAAGGTTTTTCCTATTCCGAATACAGTATTGTCTTCAAAACCTTTTTTACAGGATTTTGTGATTGATGTAAAAAACAACACTGCTGTAATTGCAGATATGACCGATGCTTTAAATCCGCCAATTGCACCTGCTTTTGTAGTGATTAACTTAGAAACAGGTTATATAAGACGCGTTCTGGAAGGGAATGCATCATTTTTGCCGGCTGATGAACCAGTGAAAATTCACGGTAGATTAGTCTCTCACAAAAGAAAAGACGGTACTACCATTCAACCAAGATATCCGTTAAATCCAATTTCTATAGATGACGAAAACAAGTACATCTACTATGGTGCAATGGGAAACACTAAAATTTATCGCATTCCGTCTGCTGTTTTAGCGGATGAAAGCAAGCAAGATAGCGACCTTAATAAATACATCGAGTTTTATGCCAATAAACCAAAATCTGACGGATTTAAAGTGGGTGCAAACGGTAAAGTGTATGTCACCGATGTTGAAAATTCAGCTATTGTAGAAAGTACACCTTCTGGAATGAAAACCATTGCGGAATCTAAAAAAGACCTGTCTTGGCCCGATGGTGTTGCCATACACGGAAACTACTTGTATATCGTAGCTAATCAACTTCATAATCTGCCTTTGTTAAATGAAGGAAAAGATGCTAGTAAACCGCCTTACTTGGTGTTAAAGATGAAGATTGAAGAGTAAGTATCTCTAAAAAAAACAAGTGATGTATGCGCAGTGTTAAATGTGACATACATCACTTTGAAATGGTGATGTACATCCTCGCACACCCTTTGCTTTAATCGGAAATTTGTATCAGAAATTAAAAAAACATAATAAAATGAAAACAATAGTAAATACTTTAAAAATAATAGCGTTAGCAGCTACATTTTTCACTGCTTTAAGTACAAACGCACAACAAGTACCAACGTCTCCTTACGGAGCAGACGATGAAATTGGTGCACTTAATCTTTTAAATGAAGAAACGGTTTTAGATGCCGTAAAATTGGTTAAAAAAGGAAAAGTATACCGCTTAGGAATGGTAGTAAATGCACAAACTGCAGCTTTCCGTCACAGATATTTTCATATTGAAACGTTACAACCAGAAACTGCTGCTGTAGGTTCTAATAAATTCACCTACGTAGATGACCAATTAATTGGTTGGACAGGTGTTGGATCTCAAATAAACGGATTGGCACATTATGGTAGAGACAATGTGCATTATAACGGACATAAAGTAGAAGATTTTTTAACCGTTTCTGGTGTGAAAAAGTTAGGTCTAGAAAAATTACCTCCAATTGTAACTAGAGGTATTGTATTAGATATGCGCTCATATTACAATCAAGATATTGTAAAAGAAGGCACTGTTTTTACAGTAGAAGACATTGAAAAAGTAGCCAAAAAACAAGGCATTGAAATCCGTAAAGGAGATGTGGTTTTGTTTTACACAGGATGGACCAAATTAATGGGTAAAGATGACAAACGTTACCTAGCTGGCGGACCTGGAATTGGTACGGAAGCTGCGCATTATTTAGGTGAAAAAGGAATTGTTGCAGCAGGTGCAGACAACTGGTCTTTTGAAGCAGTACCACACGAAAATAGCGCACTGTCTTTCCCTGTAAATCAAATGATGGCAACTGAATACGGTGTACAAGTATTGGAAAATATTCTTGTAGATGAGTTGGTTGAGGATAAAGCCTGGGAATTTCTTTTTGTATTAGGTCACCCTTTATATGAAGGCTCTACGCAAGTACAAATAAACCCTGTTGCCATTAAATAACAAAAACGATTAGAAATTATGGAAACATCAACAATACATAGAGATACTACGGTAGCCAAAAAGAAGCGTCTACCAGTAGCATTATGGGCATTGACCATAAGTGCATTTGCTATAGGAACAACGGAATTTGTAATTGTAGGTTTATTATCTACCGTTGCAAACGACCTAGGCACATCATTAACATCAGCAGGATTATTAGTAAGTCTGTACGCCATTGGTGTTGCCATTGGTGCACCAATATTAACTGCCTTAACTGGTAAAATTCCAAGAAAACAATTACTAATGGGTATTATGTTACTATTTATAATTGGTAACGGTTTAGCAGCTATCTCACCAAGTTTTGAGTTGTTGCTATTATCTAGAGTGGTAACAGGTTTTACACACGGTGTGTTCTTTTCTATTGGGTCTACCATTGCAGCTAGTTTGGTGCCAAAAGATAAGCGAGCAACAGCTATTTCTATAATGTTTGCAGGTCTTACTGTGGCTATTGTAACTGGTGTGCCTTTAGGAACATACATCGGTCAGAATTTTGGATGGAGAGCTACTTTTATTGGTGTTGCCCTTTTAGGATTAGTAGGTGCAATAACTAGTTTAGCTTTGGTTCCTAAAAACATAAAACAATCGGCTCCATTACGCCTTATTGATCAATTAAAGGTGATTAAGAATCCGTCTATTTTATTGGTGTTAGCCATTACTGCATTTGGTTATGGTGGTACGTTTGTAACTTTTACTTATTTAACACCGCTATTAGAAGAAGTGACTGGTTTCTCTTCGGATATGACTAGTGTATTTCTTTTAATTTATGGTATTGCCATCGCGATTGGGAATATCATTGGTGGTAAAGTATCTAACAATAAACCAGGAAAAGCATTATTGGTAATGTTTGCTCTACAAGCCATCGTATTGTTTGTGTTATACTTCACCGCTTCAAGTCAGATTTTTGCTATTGTAACCTTGTTTTTTATGGGAATATTAGCCTTTTCAAACGTACCTGCATTGCAATTATACGTCGTAAAAATGGCTGAAAAATACTTGCCAGGAACCGAAGATGTAGCATCAGCCTTAAACATTGCAGCTTTTAACGTTGGTATTGCTATTGGTGCTTATGTAGGCGGTATGGTGGTAGAATCGAGCTTAGGTATTGAAGCGACTCCTTGGGTTGGTGGTATTCTAGTAATTGTGGGATTCTTATTAACCTTAGTATTATTCAAAAAAGAAAAAATATAAATAATGACTACATTAAAATTTAGAAATAACGACGAAATGCCAATTTTAGGTTTAGGAACGTTTCGTTCTGAACCAAATGAAGTGTACAATGCTGTACTATCGGCTATTAAAATAGGATACAGACATATAGATTGCGCTGCGGCTTACGGAAACGAAAAAGAAGTAGGTAACGCCATTGCCGATGCGATAAAACTAGGTTTGGTTAAGCGTAACGATTTATGGGTGACTTCCAAATTATGGAATGCTTCCCACGGAGCGGAAAATGTGATTCCTGCACTAAACCAGACTTTAGAAGATTTACAACTAGATTATCTAGACCTGTATCTTATCCATTGGCCTGTCGCTCTTAAAAAAGGAACGGAAATGCCAGAAACAGCATCCGATTTTATTCCATTATCCGAGGTGCCTTTAACCAATACTTGGAAAGGGATGGAAGCTGCTTTAGAGGAAGGACTTGCAAAACATATTGGCGTGAGCAATTTCAATGAAAATCAGTTGAAAGAAATAATGGCGACTGCAGTGCATCAACCAGAGATGAATCAGGTGGAAATGCATCCGTTTTTACAGCAAGAAGCATTACAATCATTCTGCGTAAAAAACGATATTCTGCTAACTGCATACGCACCTTTAGGTTCGCTTGTAGATGAAAATAGCACGCTACGTTTGTTAGAAAATGATACGATAAAAAACATTGCCAAAGCAAGACGTATGTCGCCTGCACAAGTAGCATTGGCGTATACAATACAACGAGGCATTGCGGTAATTCCTAAATCTATAAATGAAGCGAGATTGCTTCAGAATTTAGAGACGTTAAACCATACGCTTACCGAAGAAGATATGGCGTTGTTGAAGGATTTGGATAAAGGACACCGCTTTATTGACGGTGAATTCTGGGAAGTTGAAAACGGACCATACACTGCAGATAGTATCTGGAATGCTTAATCACATTGTTCATCAGGTGTCTTAACGGATACCTGATGAATTTAATAAAACAAATATTATGAATCCATTTGATAAACTATACAAACCAGGTAAAATGACACTTGGTATAGAGTTTCCTTTAGATAACGATTGGTCAACCGAAGGAAATCGCAAACGCTTGGAAGATAACAGACCTTTCGGAGTTCCAGATATCTCCAATCATTTAGCCTTAGCACAACAAATTGATGAAGCAGGCTTCGCAGCCTTATGGATGAGAGATGTTCCTGTGTACGACCCAAATTTTGGAGATGGCGCACAATTGTTTGACACCTTACCGTACTTAGGCTATTTAGCTGCTGCTACCAAAAACATTTTGTTGGGTACAGCTGCCATAGTATTGCCATTACAACAACCTATAAAATTAGCAAAAGCCGCTGCTACCATAGAAAATTTAAGTGATGGCAGACTTTTGTTAGGCTTAGGTTTGGGAGACAGACCTGTAGAGTTTCCAATGTATAATATCGACTATAAAAAAAGACCTGAAATCTTTAGAGAAAATCTTGATATTATTAAAGAAGCTTGGAAAACAAATAGCAATTTAAAATCTAAATACGATTTTTTAACTAGTGGTATAGAAGTGTACCCTAAACCGAAAAATGACATTCCGTTTGTAGTAGCAGGTCATTCCGGACAAAGTATCAATTGGATCGCAAAAAACGCACAAGCTTGGTTTAATTACCCAAGACCTGTTGCCGAAACTTTGGAGAACAGAAAATACTGGTGTAATGCGTTGTATGACGAAGACCAAGCAGCAAAACCTTATATTTCGGCTATACATTTAAACCTATCAAAAGACGACAACGCGACTTTTAGACCACAGCGTTTTGGTGGTACGGTAGGCATCAATCATCTTACCGAATATTTAAAGTCCTATGAAAATGTGGGAGTCAACCATATGGCAATCAACCTAAGAAAGTCTGAAACTCCCGTAAGTGAGGCTATTACTAAAATTAAGGAAGTGGTGTTGCCAGAGTTTTTATAAAGAAGCTTGGTTAAACTTTTTATTAAAAGCAATGATAAGCAGTTCTAAAAAAAAGTTAATGCTCCTATTTTAAGGTATACATTTTCAATGAAACTTGCTGCATTTCTATCTAAAATATGATGACATATTTTTTTGTTAACATATATTAGACTACAAATTAACGTGATATTTATAAGTTTGCATTTGTAAATTACAATATGAACCCAAATTTTATAATATAGCCAACGTTATGATTAATCGATTTAAAGCTTGTTCAATTCTATTAACGATAAGCATTTTAACCTTATTTACATCTTGCAGTAATGATGACGACAATAAAGTCCTAAGTAGTAAAAAAGAGATTATAGAATTTACTTTTAAAACAGAAGACAATTCTAATTTAACAGCTAATATTGAAGCTAAAATAGACCAAGACAAAAAAATAATTTCGGTTTCTTTTCCTTTTGACACTAATATTACCAAGCTTAAACCTACAATATCAATATCTCCAAATTCTTTAATAAATCCTAAAACTAAAGCAGAACAAGATTTTAGCAACACTATTTATTATACTGTTACCGCTGAAGATAAAACAGAGCAAAAGTATAAAGTAGAAGTAGTAATTGAGGATAAAAAACTTAGTGATCGAGAAATTTTATTAGAGTTTTACAACGCAAATCCAGACAATACTTTATACTGGGATTTAAGCGACTCTACAATGGATTCTTGGTATGGTGTTAAACATACTGATGGCAATGTAACTGAGGTTACAATTATTAACAAAAATATTGCAACATTACCACCATCATTCGGAAGTCTTAAAAGTATAAAAAAACTTGCTCTTATAAAGGGGCAATTATCTAATTTACCTGAAGAAATAATTAATTTAACAAGTCTTACATCTCTTTATATTGTTAGCAATAATATTACAGAAATTCCAGAGGAAATTGATAATTTAACGGAATTAAAAGACCTTAATATTGCTAACAACAAACTAAAAACTATTCCTAAACAAATAGGTAATTTAAAAAACTTAGAGAGTTTACACATTAGAGATAATGAATTAAAAGAAATACCAACAGAAATTGGTACTCTAAGTAATTTAACAACACTGTCTTTAGGAGGTGATAACATTGCAAATGTTCCTACTACAATTAATAACTTAACTAAGCTTAACAGGTTATACTTTAACTTAATTAATTTAACTAGTTTTCCTATAGATTTAAAAAACCTAACAGACCTAACACATGTAACATTACACTGTAAATTAATTAGTTTCCCAACTGAAATAGGTACACTTAATAACTTAACTAGTTTGTCTATTATTAATATGGATTTAGCTAGCTTTCCAGAAGAAATTGGGACACTAAAAAACCTAGTTACCTTAAGTTTAGATAATAATAACTTAACTGGTTTTCCTAAAGGAATTAATACACTTTCTAAGTTAACCACTTTAGCTGTTAATAATAACAATATAAATGCTGTTCCTGATGAAATAACAGTTTTTACTAACCTTAAAACATTGTCTTTAAACGGCAATCAACTAGTTAGCATTCCTAAAGAAATAGATAAATTAACCCAACTAACTTCCTTAAACCTAGAAAACAATAAATTAACTAGTATACCTGCTGAAATAGGAAACCTTAAATATTTAGAAGATTTATTTTTAGAAAAAAATGAACTTAGTACTATACCACAAAGTGTATGCGACTTAAAGAGTAAAAATAACACTACTATTTTTATTGACTCCGGCGTAACTTGTAACTAAGTGTATTGCTTTTCTATGGTTAGTATCTCGTTTGTATTTAAATATGATTAATGTTCTTTTTCTACTTAAAAAATGAAAGTAACTTTAGTCTGTAATTACTAAATTTAGTACCAATGAAAAGTAACTCTGAACATAAAATATACGACTGTATAATAATTGGTGGCGGACAAGCAGGTTTATCTGTTGGTTACTTTTTTAGAAGAACTAAATTAACGTATCTTATTCTAGATGAACAAGATACCGCTGGTGGTGCCTGGCTAAAAACCTGGGATAGCTTAAAACTATTTTCGCCTACTGCATACAGTTCATTATCTGGTTGGCAAATGCCTAATACAGATGAAGAATACCCAACAAAAGGGGAATTTATTAATTATATTACTGCTTATAAAAAAAGATACAATTTTCCTGTAAACTATAGTACTACTGTGCAACAGGTAGTTAAAGAAAATAATTTTTATAAAGTAACTACAAACAAAGGTGATTTTTATAGCAAAACACTAGTAAGTGCTACAGGTACTGCTAAAAATCCTTTTATTCCAACATATCTAAAAGCTGACATTTTTAAGGGAGAACAAATACACTCTGTAGATTATAAAAACGCTAGTAATTTAAAAAACAAAAATGTTATTGTTGTTGGTGGAGGTAACTCTGGTGCTCAAATTTTAGCGGAAGTATCTAAAGTTGCAAAAACAAAATGGGTCACCTTAAAAGAACCAAAATTTTTACCTAAAGAGATAGATGGTCGTTATTTGTTTAAACAAGCTACAGAAAGCTATGTTAATAATGATACAGAAAGCTATACCCAGAAAGTGTCATTAAGTGATATTGTACAAATTAAAACAGTACAAGAAGCTTTAAAAAGAGATGTTTTTAAAGATTATAGACCTTTCACTTCCTTTTATGAAGATGGTGTTATTTGGGAAGATACTACTAAAGAACCTGTAGATGTAATTATATGGTGTACTGGCTTTAGAGCTAATTTAGAGCATTTATCTGCATTGCAAATTACCCAAAACAATAAAATAAATACTACAGGTACAAAAGCTACAGATATAAATGGTTTGTGGCTGGTTGGCTATGGCAACTGGACGGGTTTTGCGTCTGCTACTATTTATGGTGTTGGAAAAACTGCCAAACAAACTGTAAAGGAGATTGCTGTATATGTTGGCGGTTTGTAAGACTGCATTATTAAAATTACAAACCGTATAAAAGCCACAGATTTGTTTATAAACCTGTGGCTTTTTACTTTTTATGACACGAATATATACTGATACAGCACGAAAAAAAATTAAGCATTTTATAGCATTTGTAAATTACTTTACTTAGCTAAAAACCATAATACGTTTACAAAAACTAATATAAAATGAAAAATAGATATCTACTAACAACAATATGTACACTACTTATTAGTGCTTTTGCATTAGGGCAAACAATAAGTCTTGGGAGTGATGAACCCGAAACAAACCAGTACAGTAATGACAAAATTGCTACATCAATTAAAGAGATCCTAAGCACTACTAATAACAAGGAGATTTTAGGTAGTGAAAAAGTAGAGGAAGACCTTATTATTGTTTTAAAAAACGATGGAGAAATAACGTCTTATGATTTAGAAAGTTTAGACCAAAAATGGAATATTAAGTTTACAGATAGCTCTTATAATAAAATGAGGAATCAATTTAAAATTGAAAACTCTATTTTATACGCTACTAGTACACAGAAAGAAATTATTGCGGCTAATGTAAATGATGGTAGTCTTTACTGGAAAACAGAAATTGGTATGCACTCTGGCGTAGATAAGAGGTATGTAATTAGTGGTCAGCATTTACCAATACAAGGAAATTTAATTTTTTTAGCTTCTAACAACAAACAATTATACGCTTTTAACAAATATACAGGAGACAAAGTATGGAACTACAAACTACAGTTTCCGTATAATAATTACACGCCTGTTTTAAACAAAGAGAATCTTGTAATATCTAACGCGCCTTATGTGTACTCTTTTAAATCACAAACAGGACAAGCCATTTGGCAAAGAGGTTTTGGTAATACTCCTATGTATTCTTTAATGCAGATTGATGATAAAAAAGCTTACATTGCTAACGAATATAATAAAGTCTATGCTCTAAATATTGACGATATGGCGTCTATAGCTTGGGAATACCAAACCGAGGGTAAATACGCTAATATAGATAGTAACACTATACTAGACGGTGGAAATTATTATTTTGCATCTGAAACAGATAGTAAAACATTAGATGTTATTGCTTTAAATAGTGATAATGGAGAACTAATATGGAAAACCAGCTTAAATATTGAGGGTGATGATGTTAGGTACTTTAGCAAATACAATAACTATATTTTTGGTTTTACAAAAGCAGACGACAATGCTTTTTTTATGTTAAACGCTACAGATGGTAAACAGTTAAAAATAAGACAGCCTAAAGAGAAGATATTATCTAACATTTTTGTTTATAATGGTGACTTGTCATTTTTAACAAAAAACTATTTTGTAACCTACAACCTTAAAGCAAACAAGTACACTTACAAAGATATTAAGCTTAAATATGAGGTTAATGATGCTTTTAATTTATATTTTGAAATTGTAAAAGCTAATTAATTATTTACATAAACCTATTATTAAAAAAGAAAGACAGTATCATTGTTATGATACTGTCTTTCTTTTTTAGCTATTAATTCTCCTTTTATTTACGTGCAGATGGCGGCACAGATGGTCTAACCTCTACTTTGCTTGGTAAGGTTCTAGGGTTCATACGTATTAAATCTACTACCATTTGACCTATGTCTTCTGGTTGAATTTTCCAAGCATCTGCATCTGTAGGTGTGTGTCCGTTAAAATACGTAGCTACAGAACCAGGCATAATAGTAGTTACTTTAATATCATACGGTCTTAAATCTAACATAATTGCTTGTGAAAAACCAACTACACCAAATTTACTAGCGTTATATGCGGCTCCGTTTTCAAAAAAATTGGTGCCTGCTAAACTAGATATTGTAAAAATGTATCCTTTAGACTTTTTAAGTGCTGGTATTGCTGCCTTAACTGTGTTAAAAACACCAGTTAAATTAATATCTATAACCGAGTTCCAGTCTTCTGCACTCATTTCATCTATAGGAGAAAACCTCCCTACTCCTGCATTTGCAATACAAAAATCTAAACCACCCCATTTGTCT
Source organism: Cellulophaga sp. RHA_52 (assembly GCF_007827205.1). Taxonomy (NCBI): domain Bacteria; kingdom Pseudomonadati; phylum Bacteroidota; class Flavobacteriia; order Flavobacteriales; family Flavobacteriaceae; genus Cellulophaga; species Cellulophaga sp. RHA_52. The sequence goes on along the minus strand of NZ_VIRZ01000001.1, from coordinate 1,535,968 downwards.
ACAACTTGCTGTATAGCTTTTTCTTCATCTGCTAAGTTCCTAACATCAGATTTAATAATTAAAACCTCTGCATCTCCTATTGTTTTTAAGTGTTTTTCTGTCTCAACTAAATCGTTCTGTGTTCTAGCAGTAATAGCTACACTAACTCCTTCTTTTAGCAATGCTTCTGCTATTCCTAATCCAATTCCTTTAGATCCGCCTGTTATGTATGCTGTTTTTTTCATCTTCAATTATTTTTATTTAATTCTAAAATTAATGAGAAATTTTGTTTTATTCTGTGGTATAATAATCCATAACAAAAACATCATCTATTAACGAACCTATATCGTTAATAAGTGCTAAATGTTCTTTGTGAACTAAATACACCTCTAGTGCTTTTTCATCTTTAAAAGTAAGCATAAAACTATGGGTAAACCCTTTACTTTTTCCTTCTTTACTATTGTTAATTCCCCATTCAAAATCTATAATCTCAGGAATTTTATTTTTTAACGCTACAAAGTTCTCTACTGCCCTATTTACCTCTTTTGGTGTAGCTGCATCTTTATATTTTAAATTTACAACATGTCTAAGTTTTTTGCCATTTTTTGGCTTAAAATTGACTTTATACGCAAACATCTTTTTTACTTTTGGATCTACAGAACCAGATAGAAAAAAGAAATTCTCTTTAATTTTTATTGATGTTAAACCGTAATAAATAGGGTAGTTAGTATCTAACACGCCAGAAGGTTTTAATACGCCATTTGCGTTTAACTTACATAATTGTATACTGTTATCATCACGTGTACCTATTGCTACCAATGCTTCAGAATCATCAATTTTTAATATTTCAATACGTGTTTGTCCTGCTAATTTTGTGGCAGCATTATTAACTAAAACAGAATGAGGAATAAGCTCTCCTGCCTCATTAACTTTAAAAACGCTTACACCATCACCGTGAAAAATAAAATCTTTCTTCTTTATAAAATTACCTCTTTTATAATATTTATGATGTCTATGCCCTACAACAATATAATGGTTACCTCCTAAAGTAACTCCGTTTACAGGATATGTACCTGTTAAGTAACGGTTGGTGGTATTGTCTGCAATGTTATTTATATTTTTAAAATTACCATTGTTAAAAACCTCAAAACTACTAATGCCATTGTCTTGAAAACCACCTGTAATAAGATACGTTTTGCCATTTATTTTATGAGAATACATACCAATTATACCGTCTGTATGTATAAGATCATCATCTGCAAGCGATTGTATATGACTAAGTTTTCCGTTCTTATGTATTTTAAAACAACTTAAACCAGGTGTGCTCTCTAACCCACCAACAAAAAGGTAAAAATTATTTTTTATATGAATAACCTTAAGGGTAATAACTGTGCCTAAATATGTTTCTGGCGTATCGTTTAAAACAAATGCCCTTTGTAAACTTCCATTATCCTCTATGCTATAAACTTCTACACTGTTGCCTCCTTTATTGCCCACAAACAAATAATCTGTTCCTTTAATATTATGGGCTACCAAACCTCTTGCTGGTCCTTTTTTATTCTGCAACTCATAAGCACCAACTGGCATTAATTCTCCGGTAGCGTTTAATTTAAATACATTTATAAATGCACCATCTCCCCCAGAAAACACGTAATTAACTCCGTTTTTCTTATAAGTAGTAGCTGTTACTGTGTTGTACTTAGTTGTTTTGTAATCTGTTTGTTCTAAAATGGTAAGGTTACCTTTTGTAAGTTGAGCGTAACCAAGCAGGCAATTACAACTTACAATAACAAATAATATACTTTTAATCCAATTCATTTTATTTTATTTTTTTCTCTGTTAATATAGATTTTGCTCCGTAAGTCGCTATTTTATGATCCTCCTCTATTGTACCACCACTTACTCCTATGGCTCCTATTATTTTTCCTTTATTGTTTTTGATAGGAACTCCTCCTGGAAAACTGACTAACCCATTATTAGAGAGTTCTATATTGTAAATAATACCACCTGGTTGGGTAAGTTTACCTAAATCTCCCGTAGCGATATTAAAATAACGAGAGGTTTTTGCCTTTTTTATAGCTACATCTATACTACCTAAAAAAGAATCGTCCATACGTATAAAGGCTTTTAAATTTGCTCCTGCATCTACCACTGCAATATTTACCAAAACTCCCATAGTCTCTGCTTTCTTTTTTGCTGCCAAAACAGCACTTAAAGCATCTTTATCTGTAACATCTGTTGTGTTTTGCGCCACTAAAAAAGGTGAGGTAAAAATTAGGAGTACAAATAAAAGTCTACTGTGTTTTAAAGTTTTTTCTTTTGGTTTAGAGGTGATTTTATGGCTATAAAAATTCATCATTATTGGTTATTACAGTTACAATAAATGCAAATCTCCATAATGAAAATGAAAAAAAAGTTGAACAAGTTCAACTTTAAAAAAATTATTTTTCGCTTTTTTTAATTTTACTCAAAAACTCGTGTCTAATACCAAGGTAACCTGCTATTTGTTTATCTGTTAGTTTTAAAGAAATATCTGGATATGTATTTATAAAATACAAATACCTTTCTTTAGCTGTTAGGGAATGGTTGCGTATTAACCTTCTTTGCCATGATACAATTGCTTTTTGAAACATTATTTTGAAAAGCTTTTCTACAATTGGGAGTGAGTTGCATAATGTCTGCTTGTCTTCTTTACTAATTAACAACACCTTACTATCTTCTAAAGCTTGTATATTTAATTCTGATGGAGACTGATTCATAAAACTATCTATATCCATTAACCACCAGTCTTTTGCCGCAAAATATAAGGTATTATCATTACCATTTTTATCTAATGAAAACACTCTAAAGCAACCTTGTACTACAAAACCTTCAAACTTACAAATGCTACCTTGAGTTAATAAAAACTCTTTTTTCTTTATTTCTTTAGTTGTAAAATAAGAACATATTTGTTCTAGCTCTTTACTAGAAAGGTCTAAGTTTTGTTTTAAATTATCTTTTAATAATTGGTATGGCATCTTTCAAAAAAAATAGTTTTAATGCTTTTTTTATTCACAGCTAATTAAAGGTACTAATTTAAAGTAGCTAAATACTCTTCTGCATTAGTCAGGTGTGTATTTTGTTTCTCCTCATCCATTTTATCGTATATACGCACTAACATTCCTAATCTAGGGTTAGACAAGAAAAAATCTCTGTGTGTATGCATAAATCTCCAAAAGAGTCCGTCCCATATATTTTGCCACTCTCCTTTTTTATAGTTACTCATTTTTACTACATAATTACTGCCACTTATATAGGGTTTGGTTGCCATTAATCCGCCATCTGCAAACTGACTCATACCATACACATTGGGTACCATAACCCAGTCATAAGAATCTATAAACAGTTCCATAAACCACTGGTAAACCTCATCTGGATTAAACTCGCACAACAACATAAAATTACTTAACACCATTAAACGTTCTATATGGTGGCAATAGCCTGTTTGTAGTAGTTTTTTAATAGTTTGGTCTATTGGTGGTATACCTGTTGTTCCGTTATAAAAAGATGCCGGTATTTTACGTGTAAACTTCCAATAGTTGGTAGTGCGCTCCTCTGCACCTCTAGTGATATACATACCTCTAATAAATTCTCGCCAACCTATAATTTGCCGTACAAAACCTTCTGTAGAGTTTATGGGTACATTATTAGTTTTAGCGTAATCTAGTGCTTTGTCTATAATCTCTTTTGGTGTAATTAACCCCACATTTAACATAGGCGTTAATACACTGTGGTTTAATATAGAGTTTTCTGCTACAATGGCATCTTCATACACACCAAACTCCATAAATCGTTGGTCAAAAAATTGTTGCAACCAATCTTCTGTTGCCTTAAAACTAGTTGGGTAAAGAGATTGTTCTGTTAATGTACCTAAATTGTCTGTGAAATTTTTATTTACATACTCTTTTGCTTCTTTATAATACTCATCTACATCTGGAAACTGAATTGATGGAGGCGTTTTTTTAGCTGGGTATTTTTTACGATTCTCGGCATCATACGTCCATTTACCACCTTCTGGCTCTCCGTTTTCATCAATAAGAATATTTAATTTTTTACGCTGCTCTTTGTAAAAAGTAGTTTGATGATATTTTTTTTTGTCTGCTGTAAAAAACGATTCTAAATCATCTTCTGTATTTATAAATAAAGGCGATGTATGTACTGTGGTTTTTATTCCTGCTTTTTCAGCACTTTCTTCAATTCGTTTTTTTAACCAATTATCTGTTGGGTCTATATAATTTATATGCTCAACATTATTGTTTTGTAATTCTTGTATAAATACTCTTATATCAGATTTTTTTTTAATTGATTCTATATATGTTACATCACATTTATACTTCTCAATTAAAAAATCTTTATACCTCATCATTGTTGTTCTATGAAAAGCAATTTTTTGTTTATGAAAAGAGTACTGTTTAAAAAATAAATATTCTTCTATTAAATAAATGGTTTCATCTTTACCTAATATGGGTGATTTTTTAAATAATTGATGCGGAAAAACAATACTTATACTTTTCATTTATTTCTTTTACAACGTTGACTACAATACTTAACCTCTTCCCAATTTTTCTCCCACTTTTTACGCCAAGTAAATGGGCGTTCACAAACAATACATATTTTTTGTGGTAGGTGCTGTTTTTTCATTTTTATTATTTTTTCTTCCCAATTAGTAGTTTTACAACCCAATTAGGTAATGTAGCATTACACAACTATTTTTTTAATTAATTTTTTACACGAAAACAAACCTTAAGCATTTGGTATAAGTCTGGATGTTTTTTCTTCATTAGTTTGGGCTTTTCAAAAAAATATTCTGCAGCTACTGCTAAAAACTCAGCTTCATTGGTTCCTCCATAATTTCTAATATCAGACTTATTATCATTAATGGCTTCCATTTCTTTATGTATAATTTTTAACCAAGGTATAACATTAGGTTCTTGTATTAATCGTTCTGGCACACCATCAATAACACCATCTTGTTTGTCTATTAAATGTACAAACTCATGAATACCTGTGTTATGAACATGTGCTTTTTTCTGAAATCCTTGATGAAGTGCTTTTCTAGATAAAAGCATTTGATTTTTAAATTGCCCACTACCCACCATACCAGCAATATTTCTGTTTTTATCTTTTTGTGCAAAACCCAAATCTTCATTAAAATGGTCTGGGTAAACCAATACTGTACTTAAGTTTTTGTAATACCACTCATTAAAATTAAAAACAGGAATTACAGCACTAGATGCAATTAAAACCCTATCTACATCTTCTAATTTAAAACCTACACTTTCCACATTAACCTCACTTAAAAACAGCATTATACGTGCTTGAAAACGTTGTTGTTCTGCTACAGATAAGTTTTTATAAAACCGAACGTGTTTTAATAAAATAGTATGCCAATTGGCAGGAAAAGCTTGTGCCTTTTTCTTTCTGGTTAACATAAAACCATAAATAATAAAGGCTACTAACAGTAAAAATCCAATAGTATATATCATATTTATAAATTAGGTAAAAGTGCTTTATTAAACATACAGCTCTTTTTTACATTTTTTCCAAAAAGCAAAGAAAGAAGGGTAATAACCGGTAACTGTAAACATCCAATCTCTTGCATCTTGCTCTCCCTTATAGTGTGTTGCTGTTGGATGCTCTTTAAAGTAAATATTCTTGAGCTTATAAGTTGCGACTAAGTCTGCAAACTCCCCAACATAAATTTGTACATTACCTATATTATCTTCTGCTAATTTTAGCATAAAATCTATACTCTTTTTAGATACCGGATACTTTTTAAAGTGAGAAGGCTCTAATAACAAAACTCTATTTACAACTTCTTCTTTTCTCCAATTAGGATCTAGATTGTAAAAATTATAAATACAAGTTGGTAATTCTTCATTTAACTCTATTTGTAAAGGTTTAGGAAGTGCAATTATTAAATCTATATCTATATTTTTTTCTAGCTCTTCAGGTATTTTTAAGGTCTCAAAAGCACTGTAAGGAATATCTAAAAAAGTATTATTCTGTTCTGTAAAACAGTACTTATTAATATTTTCTTGATTGGCATAATATTTTTTATTAGAATTTGAACCTGCCACCCATTGCCAACTTAAAGCGTTACTTGCCCAATCTGCATCTAACAAGTAATAGTACATCCATTTTGCAGGTAACAACCAATGGCTTTGCCCTATATTACACGCCAAAGATGCTGCATACATACGCAAATGGTTGTGCATATAACCTGTTTGTTCTAATTTTCTTATTGCGTTATCTACAGCTATTATTCCTGTATTTGCCTCTACAATTGATTTTGGTATTTGTATATTAGATACAGGTGTTTGTGTGTGTTTTAAATCTGCATTAATTTCATCTCCTTTTGCTATCCAAACCTGCTGCCAATAATCTCTCCAAGCTAATTCCTGTATAAATTTTTCAATTTCTAAAGGTTTATGTCCTTGAGATAAAACTTCTTTTAATATATATTTAGTAGAAATTACACCTCTAGAAATATAGGGCGATAAATGGGTTACTGCTCCGTTAATATAATTTCTTGTAGAAGCATATTCTATAGGATTTATTTGATTTACTCGCTTGTAAATTTCATCAATAGTGGTTGGAAAAAAGGCAGATTCATCTTCAAATAACTTCATACTGCGCTGTTATTGTACTTTCTCCCAGATTAGCTCTGCGTTTAAATAAAAACTACCTATAAAATTAAAATTACATTCATTAGGCTTTATAATAGATAAGAAGGATTCATTATTCTCTCTCTTGTATAAATGATAGGTCTGGCCTACAATAGGTTCAAAAGTAAACTTAGCATCAAAAATTAGTTTGTTATACTCGTATTGCTCTAGCATAGCATCATACTCAGCTTTAAGCTCTAAATACCTTGCCTCTAACTTGTGGTTTACTTTATTTATACTCCTATTTTTCCAGGCTATATTATCTGTAGTGGTAATAACTGGTGCACCAACAGATGTTGCATATGGCTTAAGTGCAGCATCATACTTTTGGTTTTCTACATTAAAAACTACATTATCAGGTTTTTTACTCTCCTTCATTTATAATAACTTGTTTATCAATAACTAAAAAAGAATTAAAAAAAGAAATCCTCTTTTACTTTATAAAGATAAGCATTGTATCATAATTAACAGAACTAAAAGTGAACGGGCGTTCTTACAAAACTGACAGTTCTACACTCTTGTAATTAGATTTTGGAGCATCACAAACCGAGCATTTATAATTTTCTGGTAAGTCTGTAAAAGCGGTATTAGGGGAGATTCCAAAAGTAGTATCTCCGTACTCTTCATCATAAACGGTAAAACAAGAAACACATTGGTGTACCGCTTTTACTAATTGCTCTGCCTTGTTACTATCCTCTACGACAACAACATCTGTACGTCCTAATTGTTTAAAGTATTTTTTACTAAGTTCCATTAGCAAACCTGGTAGCTCTATTTTATCTACATCTAATGCATAAGCTTTATAAATATGTGTATTTGGGTCAAAATTTTTAAAGTGTAATACATTATACGTTGGCCTAATTACAAAATCTTTAGCTATTGTTGGTGTTGTATTTTTTTCTATAATTACAGATGCAAAATGCGATCTTTTACCAGATTCATTACTTAAGCCAAAGGTTAAACCGTAGGTGCTAATATCATTTTGGTTTAAACTTAATACCAAAAAGTTTTTTAAGTCCAAAGCCTCTATATCATCAACCGGTAAATGCCAATTCATTTCTAATTGAGAATGCCTAATATTTATACCTCTTTGCCCTAAAAAGCGTTCTAAACTTGGCCTACTTTGCTTTTTAATACCCTTTACAATAAGAGATTTCCAAGGAGTTATGCATATTTTACCAATACCATTGTCTAAACAAAAACCACAAAATTCTTTTAAAAAATTAAGGTCATATTTATTATTTCTCCAATACAAACCAAGCCAATATTGGTCTAGTCCCATACGGTTCATCCCCTCATAATACGGAAAAGTAAGGTAAGGAACTTCTAAGTCTTTCTCTATGGTTTTATTATTGGTGTCTAGTTTTTTACTAAGTACAAAAAATAATTCTTCAACACTTTCTACATCTTCATAAATATCTTCTATGGCTTTAGATATAATATTAATATCCCAACTATACACTAATACTGGGTAATAGTCTCCTTTTTCCCACTGTGGCAATTTTATATTTAAATACCAATAATCTTCGCTCTCTGATGCTATAAAATTTAAATTACCACTAAAAATAGGTACTAGTCTTTGTTTAGGGTCTGTTATATTTATTTTTAATTTTGGTAGGTAATTAAAACGTTCTAAAATGTATAAAAAAGTAGATCCTTTTAACCAAAAGGTCATATCAAAAATATCTGTACATACGTAAGACGACACTATATTTTGGTAAGCTCTTGTACCAATGATATCTGTATTATATTCAGAAATACGCTCTAACTGTTCTTCTTTGGTGTTTTCTAACGGAAACAACAAATCTTGCCTAGAACCAAAATAAACTTCTTTAAGGCCAGCTGCCTCTAACATTGTTATACTATCTTTTAATTCTCCTGGAGAAGTAACGCCACCTTTAATTAAAATTCTATGTAAATCATCATTCATAATAAAACTATTAATTTGCTAGTAAAAGCTGACTATTAAGTATTTCTTTAATTTCTGGCTTGCAGCTACCACAACCTAAACCTGCTCCTGTTTGTGAACACAGCTTGGCAAAATCTGTACAGCCGTCTTTAATTGCATCTGTAACATTACCTTTACCAACTTGACTACATGAACAAACTAATTTACCTTTTAAAGGTACAGAGTTAGAGGCACCTCTTAGCAGCTCATTTCGTTTTTCCGATAGTTCTATTTCCTCTTCAATTAAACGTTTAAATTCTGCAAATTCATTTTTATCTCCCATTAAAATGGCTCCTTTTAATGTATCATCTTTAACAATACATTTTTTATAAAAACGCTTGCTTACATCCATTAAAATAATTTCTTCATAACTGTTATCACCTGCAGGAGAGTTTACCATACCAATGCTACATAAATCTAAGTTTTCAAACTTTAAAATATTCATTAAAACTGAGCCATTATAAATACTACTGTAATCTCCTAAAATATAATTTGCAGCAATATCTGCCTGTTGTTCTGCGGCAGATGTAATACCAAAAAGTGAGTTGTTAAACTCTGCAATTTCACCCAATGCAAAAATTGATGGATTACTGGTTTGCATATAAGAATTTACCACAACACCACGCCTAGTTTTTAGCCTTGTTTGTTTAGCCAACTCTATATTTGGCCTTGTACCAATAGCATAAACTATAGCGTTACATTTAATAGTTTTTCCTGTTTTTAGGTTTACCAAAATACTATGACTAGTTGTTTTTTCATCAAAAACAGTACTAACTTCATTATCAAAATATAAATTTATATCTCTTTCTAAAACATCTTGCGCTAATAACCTACTTGCAACGTTATCTAATTGACGCTCCATTAACCTTGGAGCTCTTTGTATAATACTAATATTTACATTAATTTTTTTTAAAGCAGCTGCCAACTCCAAACCTAAAAGTCCGCCTCCTACTATAACCACGTGTTGTGCATTATTAGGCAAGCCTGTTTCATACAAGTACTTTTTTAACTTATCTGCATCTCCACGTTCTCTCATAGTAAACCTACCTGGCAGGTTAATTGGCACATCACTAGGTACAAAAGCTCTACTACCAGTTGCCATTATTAGTAAATTGTAATTGTGGGTTACTCCATTAGCATCTGTAACTTGTTTTTTGTCATCGTTTATTTTAGAAACTCCAACTCCAGCATGTAGTTTAATATTTAATTTTTTTAGTTCTCCTTTTTTAAGTTTTTCTAAAGATTGCCATGAGAGCTCATTACTAACATACTCTGGCAATAATACTCTGTTATAAAAAGGATCTTTCTCTTTAGAAAAAACATGCAGTTCATCTACCGTATTTTTTTCTCTATAAGTTTGTATAAATCTATATGCTGCAGCACCCGCGCCAACAATTATAACTTTTTGTTTGGGTTTTACGTATTTTTCTACTTGTACTGCACAGTACTTAAAGTCGGGCTCTTTAGATACTGGGTCTACAATATCATTAGTTAAATTATTTGCCCTTCCAAAATCGTTATTTAATATTTTTCCCCAATGCATTGGTAAAAAAACCACCTGTTCTCTAATATCAAAATTAATAGTTACTTTAACCTGTACTTTACCTCTTTTACTTTTTACTACGGCAATATCTCCTTCTTTTAATTTTCTTAAAAAGGCATCTACCATATTCATTTCTAAATAAGGCATAGGTATGTGCGTAAGCAAACGTTTTACTTTACCCGTTTTTGTTCTGGTATGCCATTGGTCTCTTACTCTACCTGTGTTTAAAATTAATGGATAATCTACACTTGTTTCCTCAGACTGGTTATAGGTTTCTGATGGCGCATTAAAATGTGCTTTGCCATCTTGGGTATTAAAAGCAAAATTAGTAAACAGGCGCGGTGTTCCTGGATGGTTTTTATCTGGTACTGGCCACTGAAAACTTCCTTCGGTTTTTAGCCTATTGTATGATAAACCAGAAACATCTATACTTGTGCCTTTAGTAAGTAAACAGTACTCATCATACACCTCACTTGCATTGTTATAATTGAAGCCAGAGTATCCCATTTCTTGAGCAAAACGCCATAATATTTCTGCGTCTGGCAATGCTTCGCCTGGTGCATTAATAACTTTTGGCAAGTAACTAATTCGTCTTTCAGAATTTGTCATTGTGCCTTCTTTCTCTAACCAACCAGCAGCTGGCAAAAGTAAATCTGCAAATTTTGTGGTCTCAGAATTATGAGAAACATCTTGTACTACAACAAATTTTGCCTTTTTTAGTGCTTGCTCAATTTTAGTTGCGTTAGGCATACTTACCACAGGGTTTGTACAAATAATCCAAATAGCTTTTAAATCACCATTATCTAAAGCATTAAACATTTCTGTTGCGGTGTAGCCTGGTTTTGCTTGTACTTGTTTACCTCCCCAAAAATCCGATACTTCTTTTCTGTGTTCAGGATTATTTAAATCTTTGTGTACTGCCAACAAATTTGCCATACCACCAACCTCACGACCACCCATTGCATTTGGTTGCCCTGTTAAAGAAAACGGACCAGAACCTGGCTTACCAATTTGACCTGTAAGTAGTGATATGTTTAGCAATGCTACATTTTTAGAAACTCCAATTACACTTTGGTTAAGCCCCATTGTCCACATACTAATAAAGCCTTTTGCATTACCAATATATAGTGCTGCTTTTTTTATATCTTCTGCTTTTATACCACATTTTTTAGCAGCAGCATTTAACGTTAATTGAAAAGCACTTGCTTTGCATTCTTCAAAATTTATGGTATGTTTTTTTATAAAACTCTTGTCTATTTTCTTTTTTTCTATAAGCACACGTGCTATAGCATTAAAGAGAATTACATCTGTACCTGGTAAAATTTGTAAGTGCAAATCTGCAGAGGCACAAGTCTGTGTTTTTCTTGGATCTACTACTATTATTTTTACATTAGGATTTTCTTCTTTATGCTTCTCTAAGCGCCTAAATAATATTGGGTGACACCAAGCAGGGTTAGCGCCAGCAATTAAAAAACAATCTGCCAACTCTATATCTGCATATGCAATTGGTACAGAGTCCTCGCCCACTGTTTTTTTATAACCAACAACAGCAGAACTCATACATAAACGTGAGTTGGTATCTATATTATTACTACCAATAAAACCTTTTATTAATTTATTAGCCAAATAGTATTCTTCTGTTAAGCACTGACCAGACACATAAAAACCTACACTATCTGGCCCATACTTATCTATAATACTTTTAAAAACTGCTGCTCCTCTTTTAAAAGCATCATCCCAAGAAACTCTTTGTAAAGGGTGGTTTTTACTCCAACGCATTTCTGGATACAAAATACGATCTGTGGTGTCTTGAGCTACGTAGTTTAAATTTTTACCCTTAGAACACAACATACCTTTGTTTACCGGATAGTTTTTATTACCCGATACAGTTAGTACGTTTTTAGCATCTTTTTCTACAATTATTCCGCAACCTACACCGCAATAACAGCAAATAGTTTTATGTGTTGTATTTTTTTGCATAGTTCTAAATAACAGATGTGTAAACATCTTTTTAAACTATGGAAAGATACAGAATTACGTATAAATACGTAGTAACGATATGATAATAATAAGGGGATGAAATTATTTAATTTACAAATAAACCCCTTAAAAATAGCAGGTTAACTATTGTTTCAGCTTGTTATACGCTGTTGGTAGTTTTAAACTAAATTATACTGTTGTGCTTTTTTAGATAAATCTATAAGGTTTTTAACTTCCATTTTACGCATTAAATTAAACCTATGCGTTTCTACAGTACGTTTACTATTTTGTAGTTTTTCTGAAATTTGTTTGTTAGTTAAACCTGTTAAAACCAATTCTAACACCTGTAATTCTTTACTTGTAAGATCAAAAGGATTACTATTATTTTTAGAAGTTTTTACTGTTTCTGATGCTGTTTTATTATGAAGTAAATTATTAACCAATACATTAGATATGTCTCCGCTAAAATACTTACCTCCTTGTTGCACAGTGTGTATTGCTTTTATAAACTCTACTTTACCTGTATCTTTTAATAAGTAACCGTTTGCACCTGCATCTACAGATTTAAGAATATATTCTTCTGAATCATGCATAGACAAAATAATGGTTTTAGTTGTAGATCCTTTTTTATTTAAAACCTCAACAGCATCTATACCATTCATTACTGGCATTCTAATATCTATAATTAAAAGGTCTGGTTTTTTTTCTTCAACAATATCAATGGCTTCTTTACCGTTAGACACCTCTGCTACTACAACCAAATCTTTTTCTTCTTCTAGTAAAGAACGTATTCCGTCTCTTACTAAAGAATGATCATCTGCCAATACAATACTTATAGTGCTACTCATTCATCAAAATATTTTTACAAATATAATTTAAAAATACGTAGTGACATACGTAATATACTTAGGCAATACTATAAAAAAAGTCGCCACATAATACTGTAGCGACTAGTGAACAGTTATTTAATTGATGATTATTTTGTTGTATTTAAAAATTTTGGTTTGATGGTTAACATTGCCCATGCCCAATTTTGACCTCCAGCAGAAGCATCTTTAGTTGTTTCTTTTAGCTCATACATACCATCATTTGCAAACATTTGAGAATATCCTATAGCCAAACCATACCCTTTAAACTTTTTTGAAAAAACTAGGTCTACCTCTGTACCTAAAGATTTGTCACCACTAGCTAACTCTTGTTCTGCACTAAAATTTAACGCTTTTACCATAAGGCTAGAGGTATCATTTAGTTTAAAATTAGCGCTAATGTGTACATCTAGTAAACCTACAGAATTGGCGTGGTTGCCTACATAAAAATAATCCATAAAGCCATTAAATTTATGATTGGTTCCGTAAAGTGGAAAAAAGGCGCCTGTTTCACCAGCATCTGCATCATTACCACTAATAAGCTCTAAGCCCGCACCTAAAGTAATTTTATCTGATGCTTTTAAGCTAAAATCTAAACTTGCCAAATAAGCTCCTTTTACATCTACTTCTCCTTGTCTTTTACCTGTTTGTAAAAATAGATTACTACTAACACCTAGTTTTCCTTTTTTGTATGCTAAATGTGTACCAAGTGTTAACAAACTACTTGTACCATCTGGTGTTGTTTCATCATCCTCATACTCCTGAAAACCATTATTTAAAAGTAAAAAGCTACCAGAAAAAGCGTCCCATTTTTGCTTTAGATACAAATATTGCATTGTTTTATAAGAGAAAAAACCTGTAGTGCTGTACGCTGTACCAACAGATGAAAAGCCCGATAAGTTTGCCTTATCTTGATTAAATGCCAAACCTACATCCAATAAAAATTTGTCTTTTTTATATTTTAACAATGCTGCATCATGGTTACGTGCTTGCTGTGCCCAACCTACAGAACCCAATATTCTTTGATCGTCATAATCTATTGTTTGCCTTCCTATTTTTGTAGAGAAACCTTCTCCTAAATTTAGCTCTCCCCAAGCTTCAAAAACTGCAAAAGAATTATTAGCATCCGCAGGTAAAAGTTGCCTGTTTTCTCCCCATGTCATTACATCTTGCAGGCTTACATACACCTTGTAAGATTGGTCTGCATAACCAAAATTTATACGTGCTCTAGTAGATATGCCAAAACCAGCATCTGTATCTTCAGAAATTATGTTTCCGTAGCCATGGCGGTACTCTGTTCTTGGCCTAAACTCGCCATCTATTGTAAACTGTGCTGATAAGTATTGCGTTATAAATAAAAAGAGTGCTATTGTTATATATTGATTTTTTTTCATAATCTATTTTTTTGGTGGTGTTATAGTGTTCTTAATTAATTTTAGTGTTCTAAAAAATCTATTAAATGCTTTCTGCAAGCGTAGTAATCCTTATGATCTAAAACAGATTTTCTTGTTCTAGGTCTTTCAAAATCTACAGTTAATACGTCCCCAATTTTTGCCCTTGGGCCACTTGTCATCATAACTACTCTGTCTGCTAAAAAAATAGCTTCATCTACATCATGAGTAATCATTACTGCTGTAATTTTCTCTTTGTTCCATATTTCTATTAAAATATCCTGAAGCTCTCCTCTTGTTAACGAATCTAACATTCCAAAAGGCTCATCTAACAACAATACCTTGGGTTTAATAGCAAAGGCTCTTGCAATACCAACTCTTTGTTGCATACCTTGCGATAGCTCTGTTGCTTTTTTATTAAAAGCCCCATCTAAACCAACCTTATGTAAATAATATTTGGCAATATCTACACGTTGTTTTTTAGGTACATGAGGAAAAACTTGATTTACCCCTAAAAGAACATTTTGTAAGGCTGTCATCCAAGGCATTAAACTTGGCGACTGAAAAATTACTCCTCTATCTGGACCTGGTCCTTTTACAGGGTTACCCAAAACAGATATGTTTCCGCCAGAAATAGGATTTAAACCAGCTATCATAGAGAGCATTGTTGTTTTTCCACAACCAGAGTGACCTATAATTGTAACAAACTCCTCTTTCATTATTTGTAAATTTAGGTTCTCAAGAACCACATAATCTCCCTTTGGTGTTGGGTAAACCTTTTTTAAATTAATAAGGTCTAACATAACTTTTGATGGATAGAAAATTCCGTTTTCAAAGTTTGTATTATCTGTTTTTGATATGGTAGAATTCATTTTTCTATAGTTTTAAAATTGACCAACAAAGCTTTTTGGTGTTACATCTGGCAATACATACTCTGTGTTAGAAACGGACTTTCTGTTTTCTCCTATAGCCATTAAATAGGCTATAATTTTATTTCTTGTTTCTATATAATTTATATTATCATTTAATTTGGTTTTGTCCCTTGGACGTTCAATATCAATAGTAAATTCTGGGCCCAATGTAGCTTTAGGTCCTGGTTTTAAAGGAATAATCCTATCTGCCATATAAATTCCCTCATCCACGTCATTTGTAATTAGCAATGCGGTTCTTTTATCTTTACTCCAAATGTTTAATATTTCATCTTGTAAATTACCTCTGGTTAATGCATCTAAAGCTCCTAAAGGCTCATCCATAATTATCATCTCTGGTTTCATAGCCAATGCCCTAGCTACAGAAACTCTCTGTCTCATTCCGCCAGACAATTCTTTTGGCCTTTTATCAATTGCATGAGATAAGCCTACTATTTTTATAAAACTAACAACCCTTTCCCTAATCTCTGTTTTACTTTCCTTTGGAAAAGCCTCCTTAACAGCCATTGCAACATTCTGATATACTGTTAACCAAGGTAGTAGTGAGTAATTTTGAAAAATAACACCACGTTTGTGACTTGTACCAACTACAGGTTCTCCCTTAAAAAGCACCTCTCCACTGGTTGGTTTTATTAAGCCATTAATTAAATTTACTAGTGTAGTTTTTCCACTTCCAGTAAAACCTACAATGGCAACAAATTCTCCTTCTTCAATTTTTAAATTGATGTTAGAAAGTACCTCTGTACTATTGTTACCCTGCCCATATGTTTTACATACATTCTTTAATTCTAAATATGCCATAGTGCTTGTTTTTATAAATTAAATGCCCTCGTTTTTATTAAAAGACACCATTTGTTGTATGGTTAACATTAACCTATCTAACAAAAAGCCTATAATCCCAATAACAAACATTGCCACTATAATTTTGGCATTAGAATCGTTTGCTCCATTCTGAAATTCTTCCCAAACAAACAATCCTAAACCTGGACTTTGAGCCAGTAACTCTATGGCAATAAGAACCATCCAAGCAACAGAAAGTGTAATTCTAAGCCCCGTAAATATTAATGGTAAAGAAGAGGGTAAAATAACTTTAAATACTTTTTGAAAAGTTCCTAATTTTAAAACTTTAGCAACATTTATATAATCTTTATCTACAGAAGAAACACCCATTGCTGTGTTTACTAAAGTTGCCCACATTGCACACAAACCAACACTAACAAAAGAAATTACAAATGCATTATCTGAGCTGGCTCCTATGTATAATGTTTTTACAATCATAAAAACTAACAAGTACCATACTACTGGAGACACAGGTTTAAATATCTGAATAAACCAATTAAATGCACTTCTAAGAGACGGACTTAATCCTATAATAACACCTATAGGAACTGCTATAATAAGCGCAAGCAAAAAACCTGCAAAAACCGTTTTTATACTAGTTAAAACAATGTCTATAAAAGATGCTCTTCCTGTGTAAACAATTGCCTTTTTTCCTTGTGCAATTAACTTTGTATTAGTTGCTTCCATTTTTAAATTAAAAGCCTCTTTTTTAGCCTGTATTAATTGATGATCTGCAATTAAAGACATAAACGATGCCCAAACCTGTGTTGGTGATGGTAGTGTATTTGGCTGACACCTACTTTCGCCAGAAGCTATACAAGCCTTTTCTACATCTGCAGCAGCTTGGCCTTGTTCTACCAATGCTTTTTCTATTCTGTATGCGGCCTCTTTATTATACAACGCCTTAGAACCAAGATGCCACAACCCTAAAAATAAAAGGATAGAAACAATGGTTATAGCTGTTTTTTTTAGTGATTTTGATACCGCCTCTTTTTCAAATTTAGATTTAACAATTGAAGCTATTTGCTTAAAAAAAGCAAAACCAGAGTGCTGTTTCTTTAATGTAATTTCTTGTTTCATAGTATATTCTTTTTGGGTTGTAGTGGTAGTTAATCTTTATTACCTATTGAAAAACTGTTTATATAACCAATAGGATCTTTTGCATCATAAAGAGTACCGTCTATAAAATCTGTTGTTGCTGGCTTATAACCATCTGTATCTGGTATATCTTGCTTTGGTATTTTGCCTTCGGCAACCAATAAGTCTGCAGCTTTTCTCCAAACATCTGGGCGGTAAATTTCTTTTATAGTTTCCTTGTACCAAGCGGCAGGTTTTGCTTCTGAAATTTGCCCCCATCTTCTCATTTGTGTTAAAAACCAAATTCCGTCAGAATAAAAAGGGTAAGTAGCATTGTATTTGTAAAACACATTAAAATCTGGCATAGAACGTTTGTCACCTTTTTCAAACTCAAAAGTACCCGTCATAGAATTTGCTAAAACTTCTTCTGGAGCTCCTACATACTGTGACATAGACAATATTTTAACGGCCTCTTTTCTGTTGTTAGGATTATCTAACCACTTACCAGCTCTTATTAAAGCTTTTGTAACCGCTACTGCTGTGTTTGGGTTTTCATCTACAAACTTTTTTGTCATTACAAATACTTTCTCTGGGTTATTTTTCCAGATATCATAATTTGTAACAACTGGTACACCTATACCTTTAAAAACTGCTTGCTGGTTCCATGGTTCACCTACACAATAGCCATATATTGTGCCCGACTCTAGTGTTGCTGGCATTTGTGGTGGTGGTGTTACAGATAATAAAACTTCTGCATCAATTTGTCCTTGCACATTGTCTGCTGTGTACATCCCTGGGTGTATGCCTGCTGCTGCTAACCAATATCTTATTTCATAATTGTGGGTAGATACCGGAAAAACCATTCCCATTTTAAATGGTTTTCCGCTGTTTTTATACTCAGCTACTACTGGTTTTAAAGCATCTGCCTTTATTGGATGTATTGTTTTTCCGTTATCATCTAAAGGCACATTTGGTTTCATTTTTGCCCAAACATCATTAGATACTGTTATTCCGTTTCCATTTAAATCCATTGAAAACGGAGTAACTAATTTTGCACGTCTACCAAACCCTACTCCTGCTGCTATTGGTTGTCCTGCTAGCATATGAGAACCATCTAACTGGCCATCTATAACACGGTCTAAAACATTTTTCCAATTAGACTGTGCCTCAACAGAAACAAAAAGCCCTTCTTCTTCAAAAAAACCTTTTTCCTTTGCAATAGCTAAAGGAGCCATATCTGTTAACTTTATAAAGCCAAAAGTTAATTGTGGCTTTTCAATTTCAAATGCTGATCCTGTTACTTCTTCTGTAGTAGTACTTGCTTTTTTATCTTTTTCACCACAGGCCGATAGAAAAGCTAGAGCTATTAAATAAAGAAGTACATTGTTTACTGTATTTTTCATAGTTAATTATTTAGTGTGTTCTACGTATTAATACTTAATAAAACAAAAGTATACGTATACTTTGTAAAATTTTATGAAATTACACAGAACTAAACACCCTTTTACACCATTAAAAAACCTGTCTTAAAACATAAAAAAGGCATAATCAACTATTAACAAGCACTTTATAAAAAACAAAAGCCACGTATAAATACGCAGCTTTTGTTTTTTGTGAATTTTAAATTTATTTATAAATCTAAATAATAATTATGTTCAGATATTTCTTTTTTAAGTAAGGTTATGCTAGTTATTCCTATTTTTTTTCCTTTAGTAAAAATTAAATTTTCCTTTTTTAGGGCAGAAAAAACTCTTATTACTTGTTCTTCTGTAGTACCTGCATAATCTGCATATTCCCTTCTACTTAGTTGCAAGTTTAAAAAACCATTATAGTCTTTAAATTTTCTATGTATGTAAAGTAACGAATCTACCACACGCTCTCTAACCGTCATTTGTGAAATGGTTTTTAATTTTGCTTCACTCCTATTTAGTTCGTTTGCATAAAATAGCATCATATCATAGGTAAAAGTTGCATTACTTTTAAGTTTTTGCTGTAAACTATTCTTAGAATAATAGCATAAAACAGTATCTTCTAGTGCTATAGCTCCTATAGAATAATACTCTTCGGTTCCAAAACCACGGTGACCTATTATTTCTCCTTCTTTAGCAAATCTTACAATTTGCTCTTTTCCATTTATTCCTGTTCTATAAACTTTTACTTTGCCTTTTAGTATAAAAAAAAGACCGTTTACTGGCGCTCCTTCTATTATAAACTGCTGTCCTTTTTTACAACTAATCTCTGTTTTTAATGAAGAAAAAAAATCATCTTGTTCTGTTAAAACACTTCTTTTTACCAAACACTCTGTATTAACACAGTTTTTACAAGAAGTAGCTAAAAATGTATACTTGCCAGACATAATATTTGGTTTAAATTTTTAAATAAAATATGAAAACTACTTTTTAAATTGACTTTACTTATAAGCCAGACTGAAGTACTCTTTGCAATTCTTCTTCAAAAAAGGAGGGGTGTTCTGCAACAACATCACCAATAATTATAACACCAGGAAGCGCAGTATTAATATCCTTTTTAACTGTTTTATAATTTAATAAAGTACCTGTTATACAGGTTTCTTTATCTAAAGTTCCGTTTTGAATTATAGCAAAAGGTGTTGTTTTATTTCTTTGTTTTGCAACTTCTTGCACAATTTCTTCAAACTTACGTATACCCATTAATATTACTAATGTTGCAGAAGATTTTGCTGCTAAAGTTAAATCTCCAGAAAAAGAACCATCTTTTTTTGTAGCTGTCATTACCCAAAAACTACTACTAATTCCTCTGCGTGTAACAGGTATACCTTGACTAGCTGGTACAGAAATAGCACTGCTTACACCTGGCACAACAGTTACAGGTATACCAAAAGACTCTACATACTCTATTTCTTCACTAGCCCTACCAAACACAAAAGGATCTCCGCCTTTTAAACGTACAACGTGCCCGTATGCATACGCATTTTTAACAATCAACTTATTAATATCATTTTGAGTAAAAGAATGTTCTCCACATCGTTTCCCTACGTATATTTTTGGTATTTCTATATCTATTTCATTTAGTAATTCTTTACTTACCAGTGCATCATACAAAACTACAGATGCCTGCTGCAAGACCTTAAACCCTCTACGTGTAATAAGGTCTACACTACCGGGACCTGCACCTACTAAACTAACTTTTGGAGTACTTGCTAACATCATAATATATAATTATTAAAGTCAAAAATTATTAATAACACAACAAAACTACGTATTTATTTTGATAAAAATAGATAAAATATACGTAATAATACGTATGTTTGCTGAGTAATCTGATAAACTCCTACGTATGAAAACCGTAATTGTAATAGGAAATGGAATGGTTGGTTATAAATTTTGCGAAAAATTTGTAGACCAAAAAGAATGTAGAAACTTTAAGCTATTAGTTTTTGGTGATGAACCAAGACCTGCTTATGACCGCGTACATTTAAGTGAGTTTTTTGAAAACCAAAATACAAAAGCGTTAGAAATGGCCTCTGAAGATTGGTATACAAAAAACGGAATTGAACTAATGATAAATGAGCGTGTTGCAGACATTAACAGAGATAACAAAACAATTACAACAGCTAACAATCGTAATTTTTCTTATGATTATCTAGTACTAGCAACTGGTTCTTCTGCTTTTGTACCTCCAATAAAAGGGGTAGAAAAAGAAGGTGTTTTTGTATACCGTACTATTGAAGATTTAGAAAGTATGTTGGCCTATGCAGCTAAATTAAAATCTACTAAACCTAAAGCAAAAGCTGCGGTTTTAGGAGGCGGACTATTAGGTCTTGAAGCTGGTAAAGCCGTAATGGATATGGGCTTAGAACCTCATATAGTTGAGTTTGCTCCAAAACTAATGCCAAGACAATTAGATAGTAGAAGCAGCCAAGTATTACAATTAAAATTAGAATCTATAGGCTTACACATTCACCTTAGCAAAGCTACCAACCAAATACTAGGAGATAAATTTATTACCGGAATGGAGTTTGGAGAAGATGATGTTTTAGGTGTAGATATGCTTATAATATCTGCTGGTATTAGACCAAGAGACGAGTTAGGAAAAGCTTGTGGGTTAGAAATTGGTGTACGTGGCGGCATTGTAGTTAACAACAAAATGCAAACCTCTGATGAATATATTTATGCTATTGGAGAAATTGCTCTTTACAACCAAATGATATATGGTTTGGTAGCTCCTGGATATGAAATGGCATCTGTTGCCGTTGACCAAATTATAGGCAATGCAAACAACATTATGTCTGAAAGTATAGATATGTCTACCAAATTAAAATTAATTGGTGTAGATGTGGCAAGCTTTGGAAACCCTTTTATGCCAGCAACTAAAGGACATTCTGTAATATTTGAAAACAAAACACAACATTTATACAAAAGAATTAATGTAAGTCTTGATGGTAAAAAATTACTTGGCGGAATATTAGTTGGCGATGCTACTGATTATAGTATGCTACATCAAATATATTTAAATGGTATGCCTATTCCATCAGATCCATCACAGTTAATACTACCTGCTGGTGATGGTGCAGCTTCTTTTGGTAGCGTTATAGATTTACCAGATGCTGCTGTTGTTTGTTCTTGTGAAGCCGTAACTAAAGCAGAAGTTTGTTGTGCTGTAAGAGATAATGGTAAAGAGACAGTAAAAGATATTGCAAAGACAACCAAAGCAACTACTGGCTGTGGTGGCTGTAAACCAATGGTAACAGATTTAATAAACGAAACTTTAAAATCTTTAGGCAAGGTTGTAAAAGAACGTATTTGCGAACATTTTGATTACTCTAGACAAGAGTTATATGATATTGTAAAAATGAAAAACATTAAAGATTATGATGAGCTACTAGACACCCACGGAAAAGGCAATGGTTGCGAAGTTTGTAAGCCTTTAGCTGCATCATTATTTGCAAGTATTTATAATGAAACCGCTAATAGACAAGACACCATACAAGACTCTAATGACAGGTATTTAGCTAACATTCAGCGTAACGGAACCTACTCTGTTGTGCCACGTGTTGCTGGCGGAGAAATATCTCCAAAACAAATGATTGCGATGGGCAGAATTGCTCAAAAATATGATTTATACACCAAAATTACAGGCGGTCAACGTATAGATATGTTTGGAGCAAAACTACATGAACTTCCACTTATTTGGGAAGAATTAATTGCTGAAGGTTTTGAAACCGGGCAAGCCTACGGAAAATCTTTACGTACCGTAAAAAGCTGTGTTGGATCTACTTGGTGCAGATATGGTATGGATGAAAGTGTAAGTTTTGCCATTGAAATAGAAAACAGATACAAAGGCATACGTTCTCCTCATAAATTTAAAGGTGGCGTATCTGGCTGTATTAGAGAATGTGCAGAAGCTCGTGGAAAAGATTTTGGTTTTATTGCTGTTGAAGGCGGATGGAATATTTATATCTGCGGTAACGGTGGCGCTACTCCTAAACACGCTGTTTTATTGGCAGAAAAAGTAGATAAAGAAACTGCTATTAAATATGTAGACAGGTTTTTAATGTACTACATACAAACAGCACAGCCACTAATGCGTACTGCCGCCTGGTTAGAGAAGTTAGAAGGTGGTATAGACTATGTTAAAGATGTAGTAATTAATGATTGCCTAGGCATTGTAGACCAGTTAGACAAGGATATGCAACATTTGGTAGAAACTTACAAATGCGAATGGAAAGAAGCCATAGAAACCCCTGAAATAAGAGCCAAATACACACATTTTGTAAACTCTACAGAAGAGGATGAAAACATTGAATTTGTAGCACTAAGAGACCAAAAAATGCCAACTCCTTGGGTGTAACCATAAAAACAGAACTAAAATATATAACGATGATAACATCAATTTTAAAAGAGTACTCGCCTACTGCATTAGACGATGTAACTACGTGGTTTAAAGCTGCAGAAATAACTAAATTTCCAAAAAACGGTGGGGCCTGTGTAAAATATAAAAACAAACAAATTGCTGTTTTTAATTTTACACGAGAAAACAAATGGTATGCTTGCCAAAACTTATGTCCGCATAAAATGGAAATGGTACTTTCTCGCGGAATGATTGGCGAAGATATGGGCACACCTAAAGTGGCTTGTCCCCTGCATAAAAATACGTTTTCGTTAGAAACCGGAGAAAATTTAAATGGCACCTTAGATGCTATTGCAACATATCCTGTAAAAATTGAAGATGGTTTTGTGTATATTGGGTTTTCTGAATAGCTTTGAAACAAACCTTACCACATATGGCAACAGTAAATAAACTAAAACAAGCTTTTGATCTTTTTGATAAAGCAAACGAACAAGACCCTAATAAAGAAACATACCAAGGTAAAACGTATGCTAAAGAGGTTTTGTATGCTATGCGTATGACAAAAAAATTAAACTCTTTTGCTCCTAATGCTTCAGAAACACTAAAATTAACTGCACGTTGCCAGCATATATGCCGATGGGAAATACCTAGAGATTCTTATGAAATGAACAGAACAGGGTATTTGAAATGGAGACAAGACCTAAAAAAATATCACGCTAAAAAAGCAAGTGAAATTTTAACCGCTGTTGGATACGACCAAAATACCATTGAAAAAGTTGCTTTTTTACTTGAAAAAAAACAATTAAAAAAAAATGAAGAAACACAGACACTAGAAGATGTTATCTGCTTAGTGTTTTTAGAGTATTATTTTGAACCTTTTGCTAAAAAATACTCAGAAGAAAAACTTATTGATATTTTACAAAAAACGTGGCGTAAAATGTCTAAAGAAGGTCAAGATGCTGCTTTAAAATTACCACTATCTAAATCGTCTTTAGAACTTGTAGGCAAGGCATTATCTTAATTATTTTTCCTTTTACAAGACCAATTTATGAGTTATAATAAACTTGAGAAATCTTTAGACAACACCACCTTTTTAAGAATTAGAAAGTGGTACTTATTGGCTTTGTTAGCCATTGCTTTTTCTATAGTATTTTCTCAGGTATTAATACAAATGCATTTAAACTCACAACTAAACGACTCTAGAGTAATAAATGTTGCTGGTAGACAACGTGCTTACAGTCAAAAATTAGTAAAAGACATTTTATTACTAGACAGAACCAATTTAAAAAAAGAAAAAAATCTGGTTTTAAAAAACACAAAAAATACTTTAGACGTTTGGCGTATTTCTCACAAGGCATTACAATTTGGTAATGATTCTATGGGCATACCCAAAGAAGATAATAAAGATATATTAGCATTACTACAAAAAATTACACCACACCACAATGCTATGATTAATGCTGCAGAACGCATTATTACACTTAAAACTAACGCTACAGCAGAAGACTCTTTAAGCTTAAGGAAAAACATAGATATCATTTTAAAAAATGAGAAAATATTTTTAGAAGCAATGGATGCTATTGTAAACAAATATGATAGTATTAGTAAAACTCAACTTGAAAAATTAAAGCAAAAAGAGCACATACTTGTTGCTTTCTCATTAGTAATTCTTCTATTAGAAATTCTATTTATTTTTAGACCCTTATCTATACAGATTAGAAACACAATAACGAAACTATTAAAAAGTAAAATTGAATCTGAAGAAAACACTTTAAAAATAGAGCAGTTATATCAAGAAAAAGAGCGCTCTTTACAAGAGTTGCAAGAGTTGAATTTTGTTATAGATAATGCTGCCCTGTTTGCGAGTATTAAAAATAACGAAAGTGTTGTTTTTATTAGTAAAAAATTTCAAGAACTATTGGGCTGTAACACTCAGGATTTAGCCAAGCCATTGTCTGAAATACTCACAACAAATGAAGGCCAACAACAATATCTAAAAGAAGTTTTTAAAAGCAATAGAAAAAATATTAGAAACGAGGAGATAAAAATAAGAACAAAAAAAGAGGAAGATATTTGGTTAGATATGTCCATAATTCCTCTTCATAAATCTTCAAAACAACAAAGTATTTTAATTTTATGTTCTGATATTACAGAGCGTATAGAAAACCAGCAAAAACTAGAACTGCTAACCAAACAAAGTTTTGAAGACAAAATACTACAAAGAAAACTACAAGCTAGCCTAATTGTAGAAGGCCAAGAAGAAGAGCGCAAACGTAT
Organism: Cellulophaga sp. RHA_52; assembly: GCF_007827205.1. Classification (NCBI taxonomy): domain Bacteria; kingdom Pseudomonadati; phylum Bacteroidota; class Flavobacteriia; order Flavobacteriales; family Flavobacteriaceae; genus Cellulophaga; species Cellulophaga sp. RHA_52. Next base: position 1,510,602 of record NZ_VIRZ01000001.1, on the reverse strand, counting down.
TGCAAAAGACATACATGATGGTATTGGACAAATGTTAACTGCGCTAAAATTTAACATAGAATCTATTAACCTTGAAAACACAGATAAAACAGAAGAAAAAATAGCGTACTTAAAATCGTTATGCACAGACTTAATAAAAGGTGTGCGTACAGCTACTTTTAACCTTACACCGCCAGAACTTAAAGACCACGGCATACTACCTGCATTGCAAAAAATGACCGTAGAACTGTCTAAACTCACCGGAAAAAACATACTTTTTGAGAACAAAACAGAAAAAAACATTAGGTTTAGTTCCTTAGCAGAAACTAATATTTATAGGGTTGCACAAGAAGCAATAAACAATGCTATTAAATATGCTGATGCTAATTATATTTTACTAAGTATAAACTACAACCAAAATACATTAAGTGTTTTAATTGATGATGATGGTAAAGGGTTTGATAATTCTATTTTAAACAAAACACCTCAAAATAATAGTGAAGGTGGTATGGGATTATTTTATATGAAAGAACGTATAAACTATATAAATGGCAGGCTATTTATTAACTCTACACCTGGTAAAGGAACAAGAGTAACTATAAATTACAAACCAGAAAAAACTACTAAGCAACAACCGTAAAACCAATATTATGAAAATACGAATTAGAGGGAATTCTATTAGGTACAGACTTACTAAAAGTGAAGTAGAAGCATTTTGTAAAACTGGTTATTTTGCTCAAAAAACGGAGTTTAACACAACGCTATTCTGTTATGAAATAAAAATAAAAAAAAATATAAACAGTCTACAAACAGACTTTGCCAACAATACAATAACTATTTACGTCCCTAACAGTTACACCAAAGACTGGGCTACTAACTCTGTAGTTGGTTTTAATAACAATTACATTACACCACAAGGTAAAACGCTTTTTATTTTAGTAGAAAAAGATTTTGTTTGTATGGATGAAACTGTAGAAGACCAGTCTGACAATTACCCAAACCCTAATGCTTAGCAGTATTTTTTAAACATTTTTTTTAAATGCTTCTATAGCCTTTTTTACCGAGCCATACTTTTCTAGTATTGCTTTAGCCTCATTATAATTAATTTGCAATTCTTGTACTAAATAACGCGTACCTCTGTCTACCAACTTAATATTGCTTAGCTGCATATTAACCATTTTGTTGCCTTCTACCCTACCAGCTTTAATCATTAAAGCTGTAGAAATCATATTTAACACCATTTTTTGTGATGTACCACTTTTCATTCTTGTGCTACCCGTAACAAACTCTGGTCCTACATTTATTTCTAAAGGAATAGCAACAGATTTTGCTAAAGGAGAACCTGGGTTATTAGTAATGCAAGCTGTTAACAATCCTTTTTCATTTGCCATAGTAACACCTCCTATAACATATGGGGTTGTGCCAGATGCTGCAATCCCTACTACAACATCATTATTTGTAATATTAAATTCTTCTAAATCTCTCCATGCTTGCTGTAAATTATCTTCTGCGTTTTCTACCGCATTTCTTATGGCTTTATCGCCACCAGCAATTATACCTATTACCCTGTCTATAACACCAAATGTTGGCGGAATTTCTGAAGCATCTAAAATTCCTAATCTACCACTAGTACCTGCACCTATATAAAATAATCTTCCTCCTTTTTTATAGCGCTCCACAATACTATCTACCAATTTTGTTATTGAAGGTATTATGTACTTAACAGCTTCTGCTATTTTTTGATCTTCGTTATTAATACCCAACAAAAGATCTTTACTACTCATTGTTTCCAATGCATTATAGTTTGATGGCTGTTCTGTAATTTTAATATAATCTGACATAAAATCTTATTATTATTTTTTTGGTTGATAAGGCTGCAGAATTATATTAAATGCATAAAAACACATTAAAAACTACAACACTTCTATATTTTTATTTTTAAATTCTACTAGTTTTTCATTGGTAGAGTCTAGTTCTGTAACTAGCATATCTATTTGTTGAATATCACAAATTTTGTAACGTTGCTTTGTATTTAATTTTTCAGAAATAACAGGTGCTATAACCTTTCTTGAAGACTGCATCATAGCTTTTTTCATTTGCACAATCTCCCAGTCAAACTCTGTTAACCCTTCATCTAAATCTATAGAGTGTGTTCCTAAAAAACAGATGTCTACTTTTATGCTATTTAACATATTAACAGCAGCAGAACCCATTGTTATTTGTGCATCTTTAGAAACCTTACCCCCTATAAAAATTACCTCTACATTTGGCTTAGACATTAATTGATTAGCAACTGGTAAACTTGGCGTAAAACAGGTTAATGATAAATTTGTAGGCAGCATTCTTGCCAGTTCCATATTGGTTGTTCCGCCAGTTAATAACAGTACTTGCCCGTTACGCAAAAGGTTTATGCATTTTACTGCAATCTTTGACTTTTTTTCTAAAGAATATACTTCATTAAACTGAAAACTATAGTTATTAAAGCCTAAAGAGATAGCACCACCGTGCACTTTTTTTAACTTTTTCTCTTTATGAAGCTCTTTAATATCTCTTCTAATTGTATCCATAGATACTTTTAAAAGGTCTGCCATATCTGTTAAGAGCACTCTATTGTGCACTCTTACCTCGTTTAAAATAAACTGTTGTCTTTCTTCTTTTAACATATTAGGCAAATATATGCAATAAAAACATTGCTAATAACTGCAAAGAAAAAACAATATTACATACAAAACAGCATAAAATTGCAAAAATTATTATCAACAATGCAATTATTTGCATTTTTTTGCATAAGTTTGAAAAGATTAACAATGAGTTAACTTAAAGTTTAAAACTATTAACATAAGATTTTTAAAGACTATTAATTTATAAGCATAGTAAAATATTAAACCCTAGAATTTACCTACTAACTAAAACCAAAAAAGTAATTTAAAACAAACTCTAATTATGAAAAAAGGATTTCAAAAATCAATCTTATTTTTTCTGTTTTTATGCTCCTTACAGATGTTTGGACAGTCTAAAACAGTTACGGGTGAAGTAAAAGACCCAGAAGGAGTGCCCATTCCTGGAGTTAGTGTTTTTGCAAAAAACACAAGCAACGGAACTGAAACTGATTTTGATGGAAAATTTACCATTGATTTATCAGATAGTGAAAACACAATTCTTGTTTTTTCTTATTTAGGATATGCAAAACAAGAAATACCGGTAGGCAACCAAAGCTTTTTTAATATTACACTTTTAACTGACGTACAAGGGTTAGATGAAGTTGTGTTGGTTGGTTACGGTAACCAAAAGAAGAGAAGTGTAACAGGATCTGTAGCTTCTGTAGACACAGACGTACTTGCATCTAGACCTATTACAGATGTTGCACGTGGTTTACAAGGGGTTACACCTGGTTTAACAATTACTACTCCAAGCGGACAAATAGGTACTAACCCAACTATTAAGCTTAGAGGTAATGTTGGCACATTAGGTACTGGTGGCGGTGCACAACCTTTAATATTGGTTGATAATGTTGAAATTCCAAGTTTACAATCTATTAACCCTGAAGATATTGATGAAATATCTGTTTTAAAAGATGCTGCATCTACTTCTATTTATGGTGCAAGAGGTGCTTGGGGTGTAATTTTAATTACTACTAAAAAAGGGCGTAGAAACCAGGCTCCTTCTATAAGTTACTCCAATAACTTTTCTTGGGCAACACCTACAAACACTCCAAAAGTAGCTCCTGCTGCAGAAGGTGCAGAAATGGCATTTGCTGCTGTTAACCGCAGAATACCATCATTACAATCTTACGGTGTTGTAGGTATGCGTATAGACCAACTTGCTATTGAAAAAATGAGAGAATGGGAAGAGCTATACGGAGGCCAAAACTTAGGTAATGAAATGGTAGAGGGCCGTGACTATGAAATTAGAGATGGTAGCTTGTTCTTTTACAGATCTTGGGATCCTAGAGAACAATTTGTAGAAAAATGGGCTCCACAACAAAAACACGATTTTTCCTTATCTGGTGGTAGTGAAAAAACCAACTATTATTTAGGTCTTGGTTATTTAGACCAAGGTGGTGTATACAAAACCAATCCTGATAAATACCAACGTTACAATGTAAATTTAAGTGTAAACTCTACTATTAACGACTGGGTAGATGTTAGAGCCAAAGTTTTACATAGCAACTCTAAAACTACAGAACCTTTTAAATTTGGTTCTGCTACTTATGATGCTTGGTTCTACACTACCAGATGGCCAGCTTTTTACCCATACGGAACTGTAGATGGCAAACCTTTTAGAAACCATATTTCTGAAGTAGAGCAAGCAAAAATGAATGAAACTAATTACTCTTTATCTAGAATTAACTTAGGTACTACTTTAACACCTATTAAAGATTTAGCTATAAACTTTGACTTTACACATGACAGAGTAGAAGAACATGAAAAGCAAGTGGGAGGCACTCTTTATGCGTATAATTTTTGGGGACAAGGAGCAGATTTCTCATATGTACCTTATAGTAGTTCTGCATATGACCGCGTACAATACAACTCGGACTGGAGCAGAAGAAATACCGCTAAAGCTTATTTAAATTATGATAAAGAATTTAACAATCATAAGTTCAAATTTACTTTTGGTGGTGATATGGAAGAATATGAATATTGGTTTCACTATTCTCAAAGAAGAGAGTTACTAAACCCAGACCAGGGTGAACTAGCCTTAGCAACAGGAGACCAATTTGTAGGAGGAGATAGAAACAAATGGACAACCTTAGGTTTCTTTGGTCGTGTTAACTATTCATATAAAGACAAATTATTACTAGAGGTTAATGCTCGTTATGATGGTTCTTCTAGATTATCATCAGACAAAAAATGGGGCTATTTTCCATCTGTATCTGCAGGTTATGTAATGACAGAAGAAGATTTTATGAAAAACTTAGATCCTGCTTTATCATTTTTAAAGTTTAGAGGTTCTTACGGTTCTGTTGGTAACCAAAACACGTACTTATCTAGTATTTATAGAATCATGTCCTCTACATCATCTAGCTGGTTAATTGACGGACAAAACCAATTAACCGTGGGTACACCTGGTGCACTACCTTCTTCATTAACGTGGGAGACTGTAACAACTTTAGATTTTGGTTTAGATGCTAAATTTATAAATAACAAACTAGGTTTAACTTTTGATTGGTACAGAAGAACGGTAAGTGATATGCATAGCTCTGGTGTAACGTTACCTAACACTTTTGGCACCTCTTCTCCAAGAAGAAACTTTGGTGAAATGCAAACTAATGGTTGGGAGCTTGCTTTAGATTTTAATCATCAATTTGATAATGATTTACGCATTAATGCAACAGCAACTTTATCAGACTTTAAAGAAAAAATTACAAAGTACGCTAATGACACCAAAAGCATTTACTCTAATTACGAAGGAAAAGTAATTGGTGAAATTTGGGGTTATGAAACAGATAGATATTTTACTGAGGATGATTTTAATGCAGACGGATCTTACGCTGCAGGTGTTCCTAGTCAAGAATTGTACGAAACTAACGGGTGGTTTAAATATGGTCCTGGAGATATTAAATACAAAGATATTAATGGTGATGGTGTTATTGACTATGGCTCTAACACTGTTGGAGACTCAGGAGATATGAAAGTGATTGGTAACACCACACCAAGATATCAGTACAGCATACAACTTGGTGCAGATTGGAAAGGTTTTGACCTTAATATGTTTATGCAAGGTGTTGGTAAAAGAGATTTTTGGGCAAACGGACCTGTATTTATCCCTGGTTACCGCTATGCAGAGGCTTGGTATGACCATCAGTTAGATTACTGGACGCCAGAAAATACTAATGCATATTACCCAAGACCTAATGACCAACAACAAAGTAATTCTCAAATGAATTTTTTACCGCAAACAAAGTACTTACTTAACATGTCTTACTTACGCATGAAAAACATAACTCTTGGTTATTCTTTACCAGAGTCTATCACCAATAAGCTTAAAGTAAACAAATTTAGACTATATGTAAGTGGAGAAAACTTATTTGAAATAAGCGGTGTAGAAATTCCTGTAGACCCAGAAGTAGACTACACAAACGCTGGTACTAATGACACGTCTACATTTGGTAGAGTTTATCCTTTTAGAAGAAGTTATTCTTTTGGACTTCAAATATCTCTATAAATTTTAAAACTAAAAAAATGAAAGTAACAAATAAATTAATACTGCTTTTTCTTTGCATTGTTGCATTTGTAGGGTGTGAAGATGACTACCTTGATGTTCCCCCACAAGATTTACTTACAGATGAAACATACTGGACTAGTGAAGGCAATGTAAAGGCTTTTGCTTTTGGCTTCTATAATGGATATTTTAGAGGATACGGATCTAGCTATAGCTGGGGAAATTATTTTTCTGGACAATCTTTAAATGATGATTTTGCTTCTACAAACCCGTCTAGATTTACACAACAAGTACCTACCTCTGGTGGCGGATGGGGCTTTAGTTGGGTACGTAAAGCAAATATTTTTATAAATCGTGTACAAACAGTTCCTATGGAGCAAGAAGCTATTAACCACTGGACTGGTATTGGTAGATTTTTTAGAGCTTTAGAATACCACGATTTAACAAGTAGATTTGGAGATGTTCCTTATTTTGACACTGAGCTATCTGAAAATGATAATGAACAATTATACAAAAAAAGAGATGAGCGCACTTTTGTAATGGATAAAGTACTTGAAGACTTACAATATGCAGCAGACAATGTTAGAGCTTCTGTAGATGACAATGGTTTAGAAGTAAATAAATATGTTGTACTAGCTTATATGTCTCGTATTATGTTGTATGAAGGTACTTGGCAAAAATATCATGAAGGGAACACAATAAAAGCTTTAGAGTACTTAACTGCTGCAAAATGGGCTGCTAATGAAGTTATAAGTTCTGGCAACTATAGTTTAGGCAATTATAGAGAAGTATTTAATTCTTTAAGCTTATCTGGAAATCCTGAGGTTATCTTATACAAAGAATACCAAGAAGGACTAATAACACACGCCTTAAACAGCTATAATAACAAAGAGCCACAAGTTGGTGTCTCTAGAAATGCTATTAATGCATATTTAGCCAATGACGGTTTACCTATAACAGTTTCGTCTGAATACCAAGGAGACCAAGGCATAGATAATGTTATGGCAAACAGAGACCCAAGAATTTATGAAACATTTGTTTCTTATGAATTACGTTTAAACGGCATCGCATCTAACCACTCATCATCTGGTTTTGCTACTCACAAATTTTTAAATGAGTCTATAAAAGATGATCCAATAGGTAGCTCTAACTTAAACCCTACAGACGCTCCAATTATTAGGTATGGAGAAGTTTTAATGAATTACGCAGAAGCTGCTGCAGAAATAGGAACTGTTGGTGGTGCTGCTATAACACAAGCAGATGTAGATAAATCTATCAATGTTTTAAGAGACAGACCTGGTGTTGAAATTCCACATTTAGAAGTTGCTGGAGATTTACCAGCGGTTGGTGGTGTAACTTATGATGACCCTAATAGAGATGCATCTGTACCAGCTTTATTATGGGAAATTAGAAGAGAAAGAAGAGTTGAGTTAATGATGGAAGGCTTTAGACTTGACGATCTTAAAAGATGGAAAAAACTTGAGTATGTAGATATGGTTGATAATCCTGAAATTAACCAAGGTGCATATATTGTTAAGGCAGATTATCCAGATAACAACTTAGATGAAATTACATTAACAAATGGAGATGAAGGATACATAGTTCCGGCCTCTGCGGCAGAATCTTTACGTGTTTTTGACAACCCAAGAGTTTACTTAAGCCCTATTCCTTTAGATCAAATTACGCTGTATAAAGATCAAGGTGTAGAGCTAGAGCAAAATCCTGGCTGGTAACTAAATAATTATAGTTTTTTAGTTTTTCAAAAAAAGTTCTTCAGGTTTATTTCTGAAGGACTTTTTTAATACCTAGTAGCATTTTTCAAAAAAAAAACATAAATCACATCGTATGAAAATTTATTCTTTTAGATATTTTTTTATAGCAACTATAGCGTTACTATTTGTTAGTTGCAAATCTTCAAAAGAACTATCATTTTTTAATAAAACCCCTTTAGGAAAAACTAAAAAAACCACAAAATGGGATCCAAAAACACCTTATAATATTGAAGAATTTAGGGCTGCTTGGGTTGCTACTGTTGCTAATATTAATTGGCCCAGTAAACCAGGCTTATCTATTTATGAACAACAAAAAGAAGCTTTAGCTCTTTTAGATTATTTAAAAGATCATAATTTTAATGCTGTAATTTTTCAGGTTAGGCCTCAAGCAGACGCTCTTTACCAAAGCAGTATAGAACCCTGGTCTTATTACTTAACAGGTGAACAAGGCAAAGCTCCCGAACCATTTTATGATCCTTTAAAGTTTTGGATTTATGCTGCGCACGAAAGAGGCTTAGAGCTACACGCATGGCTAAACCCATACAGAGCACACCATACACAAGGAGGTAATATTAAAAGTACATCTGTTGTAAAAACCAATCCAGAATTAGTTGTTGGTTTAGAAAATGGAATGTATTGGATGGATCCTTCTTTACAAGAAACCCAAGACCGTTCTTTAGCTGTTGTTATGGACATTGTTAACAGGTACGAAGTAGACGGAATACATTTTGATGATTATTTTTATCCTTACGATTCTTACAACAACGGCAAAGATTTTCCAGATAACAAAAGTTGGAGCGCATACATTAGTAATGGAGGAAAACTAAGCAAATCTAACTGGAGAAGACAAAGTGTGAATACTTTTATTAAAAATGTATATACCGAAATTAAAAAAAGTAAACCTCACGTAAAATTTGGTTTAAGTCCGTTTGGAATATGGAGACCTGGCTACCCAGAATCTGTTGTAGGTTATGATCAGTATGAAAAACTATATGCAGATGCCAAATTATGGATAAACAATGGGTGGGTAGATTATTTTACACCTCAACTTTATTGGACAACAAACAAAATAGGACAAAGTTTTCCTGAACTATTAGGCTGGTGGCAAACAGAAAACAGCAAACAAATGCACTTATGGCCAGGTATAAAAGTAGATTTAGGCGGTACTAAAGAAAACCTAGATGAGGTTTTTAATCAGATTATGATTACTAGAGGTATGCTACCAAAAAGCAAAGGCACTGTACATTGGAGCATTGGTCCGCTAATTAAATATGATACATTATCTAAGGGATTGTTAGCCAAACCATACAAAAACAAAACCTTAGTACCACCATCTCCTTGGTTAGATAATACTCCGCCACTACAACCAATAGTGAAAACCACAAAAAAAGGAAACACCGTACAAATTAGTTGGGAACATAACAATACTACAGATGTGTTTAGATGGGTGCTTTATTTTAAAAGAAATGGCAAAAAATGGCAACACACTATTTTAAATCGTAGAAATAGAAATTACAACATTCCTCTTACACTTAAAAACAACACAAATACCTTAAATAAAATTGGCTTAACAGCTGTAGATAGAACTGGAAACCAAAGTGAATTTTTTGAACTTATAATTAATTAAAAATATGACTCCGATTATAGTTTTTAGTGTAATTACAGGTTATTTTGGATTGTTAATGCTTATTAGCTACTTAACCTCCAGAAAATCTGACAATGACACTTTTTTTACAGGAAACAGAAAATCTCCTTGGTACCTAGTTGCCTATGGTATGGTTGGTGCTTCTTTATCTGGTGTTACTTTTATTTCTGTACCTGGTGAGGTGGCTAATACTGGCTGGACCTATTTACAATTTGTACTTGGTAATATTGTAGGTTACGTAATAATAGCATTTGTATTAATTCCTTTATTCTACAAACTAAACCTAATTTCAATTTACGAATATTTAAAAGACCGTTTTGGATTAAAATCTTATAGAACTGGAGCATCATTCTTTTTAATTTCTCAAACAATTGGCGCTTCTTTTAGGCTATTTTTAGCTGCTATTGTTTTACAAATTGCTTTTTTTGATTCCTTTGGTATTCCGTTTTGGGTAACCGTCTTAGTTACTATTTCCTTAATATGGTTGTACACTTTTAGAGGTGGAATAAAAACTATTGTATGGACAGATACTATACAGACAACTTTTTTACTTTTAGCTGTAACCATTAGCATTATTGTAATTCTTAGTCAACTAAACCTATCTTTTGATGATGCCATTAAATTAGTTACTACAAGTCCTAAATCTAAATTATTTGAGTGGGATTGGTTATCTGACCGTAATTTTTTTAAAACCTTTACTGCTGGTATATTTATTACCATTGCAATGAATGGTTTAGACCAAAATGTGATGCAAAAAAACCTAACATGCAAAAACGTAAAAGATGCTCAAAAAAACATCCTATGGTTTTCTATTACCTTTTTAATATCAACTCTTTTATTTTTAATTCTTGGTGTATTACTTTATCAATATGCTTTAACCAACAATATTCCAATTCCAGAACGTACAGATGATTTGTACCCATTACTTGCTTTAAACTATTTTGGGCTCCTTGCCGGAATTGTTTTTTTACTTGGGATAATTGCAGCTGCATTTTCTAGTGCAGACTCTGCCTTAACTGCATTAACCACTTCTTTTTGTATTGATATTTTAAACATCAGAAAAACAAAAACGGTGCAGAAAAAAACTAGACTTTACGTACACATAGGGTTTACAATGCTAATGTTTTTAGTAATTATTGTATTTAACTCTTTTAACGATGCTAGCGTTGTTAGTGCTGTTTTTAAGGTTGCAGGCTTTACCTATGGCCCAATTTTAGGTTTGTATTCTTTTGGTTTAATAACACGCAAAAAAGTAAAAGATAAACTTGTACCTTTAATTTGCATTATTGCCCCTATACTATCTATCATTTTAAATTACAATTCAGAAAAATGGTTTAACGGCTTTAAATTTGGCTTTGAGATTTTAATAGTAAATGCAATTTTAACTATGCTGGGCCTATGGCTAATAACTATAAAACCTAAAACTTCTTTGAACTAAACACCTATACAAATGAAAACAAAAATAGTAACCACTTTTTTACTTATCCTACTTTTAGGCATAGCCGTAAAAGGACAAGAAAAAGTTACCTCGCCAGAGTTTTTAAAATATACTAATAGCAAGTGGGTAGACTCTGTAATGAAAAGTTTAACTCCAAAGGAAAGAATTGGTCAACTAATGTTTGTTGCTGCCTACTCTAACAAGGGAATTGAACATGAGAAAGAAATTCTAGAAACAATACAAAAATGGAATATTGGAGGTTTGGTATTTTTTCAAGGAGATCCTGTTACTCAAGTTAAACAAATGAATAGCTACCAAAAACAAGCTAAAACTCCTTTACTAGGAGCTATTGATGCAGAATGGGGTTTGGGTATGCGTTTAGATAGCACAATTAGTTACCCTTATCAAATGGCTCTTGGCGCTATACAAAACAACAACTTAATTTACAAAATTGGTACTGAGGTTGCGAGGCAAATAAAAAATACCGGTTTACATTTAAATTTTGCTCCTGTTGCAGACGTTAACAATAATCCAGATAATCCTGTAATTAACTACCGCTCTTTTGGTGAAGATAAATACAAAGTGGCTCAAAAAAGTATTGCTTATATGCAAGGTATGCAAAATGCAGGCCTGTTAACTACAGCTAAACACTTTCCTGGACACGGAGATACTAATACCGACTCTCATTACAAATTACCACAAATTAACCACTCATTAGAACGCTTAAATAATTTAGAACTTTACCCTTTTAAAGAACTAATAAATGCAGGATTAAATGGTGTTATGGTTGCTCATTTAAATATTCCTGCACTAGATGCATCTGAAAAACCTTCTACTCTTTCTAAAGCAATAGTAACAGACTTATTACAAAACAAACTAGGTTTTAGTGGTTTAATTATTACCGATGCAATGCGTATGAAAGGTGTTACTAACAACAACAAACCTGGTATTGTAGATAAAGAAGCAGTACAGGCGGGTAATGATGTATTAGAACTTACACAAAATGTTGCTAAAGCAATTACAGAGATAGAAAATGCAGTTAAAAACAATAGTATTTTACAAGCCGATATTGACAATAGAGTTCGTAAAATATTAGCCGCAAAACAATGGGCCGGACTCCATAACTACAAACCCACTCCTAACAAAAATTTAGTACATAACTTAAATAATGCTAATGCTAAATTGTTAAAAAGACAATTGGTAGAAGCTTCTTTAACGGTACTTAAAAATGACGACGACGTAGTGCCATTACAAAAATTAGACACTTTAAATATTATGTCTATTTCAATTGGTGACTCTTTAACTACAAAGTTTCAAGAAACTCTAGGTTTATATGACAATGTAAAACATTTTAATATTGGCAATGATATCAACCCTGCTACAATAGACAAATTAAAAAAGGCTATTAACAACCATAATCTAATTTTGTTAGGTATACACGACTCTAGCGCTTTTCCAAAAAATAAAATTAGTTTTTCTAATACACTATTAAAGTTTATTGAAGGCTTACCCTTTAATAAAACAGTGGTTACTTACTTTAAAAATCCATATTCAATAGCCAAAATTAAAAATATAGAAAATGCCAAAAGCTTAATACTAACCTACCAAGATAGTAAAACTACACAAGACATTGCTGCCCAACTTATATTTGGAGGTGCCTCTGCAAACGGTAAACTACCTGTTAGTATAGGATCAAAATTTAAAGCAGGAGCAGGATTAACAACAGCTAAAAAAATTAGATTTAAATACACATTACCAGAAGATGCTGGTTTAAACTCCAAAACATTAAACTCTGGGATAGACTCTTTAATACAACAAGCCATATCTAACAAAGCAATTCCTGGCGCACAAGTGCTTATTGCAAAAAATGGTAAAGTTGTTTTACACAAAGCTTATGGCACCCACACGTATAGTGACACAACTAAGGTTAAATTATCTAATGTATATGATATTGCCTCAGTTACCAAAATATCATCTGCCCTGCCTGCGCTAATGCATTTACAAGATGCTAACAAGTTTAGTACAGAAAAAACTATTGATGATTATTTACCTTATTTTAAAGGCTCTAACAAAGCAGGTATTCCTTTTAGAGAAATACTAACACACCAAGCTGGTTTTTCTCCTTGGATCCCGTATTGGCAAAACACTTTACGCAAAAACGGGAGTTACAAATGGCACACTATTAAAAGAGATTCATCTGCTCGTTTCCCTATAAAAATAACATCTAATATGTGGTTAAATCGCAACTACAAAAAGAAGGTTTTTAAAGCTATTAAAAAATCACCTGTAAGTGATGTAAAAAAATACAAATACTCTGGATTAGTCTTTTACTTGCTACCTACTATTGTTGAAGAAATAACAAGTACAAATTTTGTAGACTATATTAACGCTAATTTTTATGATAAATTAGGTGCCACAACACTAACATACAACCCAGAACAAAAATTTAGTCATAGCAAAATTATACCTACTGAAAATGATTTTTTGTTTAGGCACAGTACAATACACGGAACAGTACATGATGAAGGAGCCGCTATGATGGGAGGTATATCTGCAAACGCGGGCTTGTTTTCTAATGCAAACGACCTTGCAAAATTAATGCAAATGTATTTAGATATGGGAACTTATGGTAATGAAGAGTTTATTTCTAAAAACACATTAAAACAATATACTAGTGTACAATTTCCAGACAATAATAACCATAGAGGCATTGGGTTTGACAAACCATACTTAATTTACAAAGGGGAAAACAGTAACACTGCCAAAGACGCAAGTAAAGAAAGTTTTGGACATACTGGGTTTACCGGCACAATGGTATGGATGGACCCTAAAGAAAATGTATTGTTTGTTTTTTTATCTAACAGGGTAACTCCTACTAGAGAAAACAGAATACTTTACAAATTAAACACCAGAACTAAAATACAGCAAGTTATTTATGATGCTATTAAATAGCATTATCACTAAAACAAAAAAAGAGTGCCTAAAAGGCACTCTTTTTAACTAACCAACTAAATACTTAATATAGTAATTAATTTTCTTTATCTTCTTCAAACTCAGTTTCTGCAACACCAGTTTTTGCTGTGTTTAAGTCTCTAAACTGTAAGCTTGGTTTTTTTCCGTCAAAATCAAAAACTAAAATCTCTTTAGACTGCATAAAGTCTAAACTTTTAAAGCTATTAAATTTATTATTTTGTAATTGTAATACTTTAAGGTTAACCAATTGTCCAAATTCTTGAGGTATATCTCCCATTAATTGGTTATTGGCAATTACCAACTCTTTTAACTCTACTAGATTACCCAACTCTCTTGGCACAAAACCAACTAAAGTATTTTCAAAAAGTCCTAGGCTTTCTAACTTAGTTAAACTTCCTAACTCATCAGGAATTATACCTGTTAACTTATTGCTAGAAACATTCAACTCTTTCAATTTTTTTAATTTTCCTATGCTTTTAGGAATTTCGCCTTTTATTAGGTTATTAAATAAAATTAGATTTTCTAAATTGGCTAAGTCTCCCAGTTTAGTAGGTAACTCACCAGTTAACAAGTTCATTTCTAAATGAAGTGTTTTTAACTCCCTTAACTTAGTAATTGTTTCTGGTATTTCTCCGTTTATTTTATTAAACGCTAAATTTAAATCTTGTAAGTTTTTTAGCTTACATATTGTTTTTGGTAAAGTTCCATCTAAATTATTTCTAAACAAATTTATACCAACAACTTTATTATCTTCTACTTTAATTCCTTTCCAAGTAGAAACCGGTTTATTTAAATCCCACTTAGTTGTCCATTCACTACCATTTGTAGCGTTGTACAAATCTATTAACACCGCTTTCTCTTTTGAAGAAATTTGTGCTGTAACTGCCTGTAACGTAATGGCTACAAAAGCTATAATTGTGTAAGTAAAATTCTTTTTCATTTGTATACTAGTTTGCAAGTATTGTGATACAAATAGAAACTAATTATAGACAACTGGCAAAATTATTAGATGAAATACAGGCACTTAGCTCATTTTTGTTGTGAAATGCGCTTTTTTTGTGGTTTAGCAAATCTACTTACAAATACTTATTTTACTTACATATCTTCTAGACTAAGGGTTAAATCTTCCCAAGTAGCCATTAATTCTTTTAATTTTTTCTTTTTGGCTTCATATTTATCAAAAAAATCTGGCTCAGCAATGGTAGCTTCATACTCCAATAAAAGTTTTTCATCTATCTTTTTAATAGTACTTTCTAAGGTAGAAATTTCACTTTCTACATTACTAAGTTTATTTTTTAATGATTTTATTTTTTTCTGATCTTTATAATCTACTTTTTTATTCTCCTCTTTTTTTACTTCTTGCTTTACCTTGGTCTTTTTTTCTATAGCCCTAAAATTTTCTGCTTTACGTTGTTCTAAATAATAATCTATATCTCCTAAATACTCGCGTATTTTTTGATCTTTAAACTCGTATACTTTATTGGTTAAGCCTTGTAAAAAATCTCTATCATGAGATACAAGTATTAATGTGCCCTCAAAATTTTGCAGAGCTTGTTTTAAAACGTTTTTAGATTTTATATCTAAGTGGTTGGTAGGTTCATCCATTACCAAAACATTTAGCGGTTGCAACAGCATTTTAGCTAATGCTAAACGGTTACGCTCACCACCAGACAATACTCTTACATACTTATCTACATCATCTCCTCTAAATAAAAATGATCCTAAAATATCTCTAACTTTGCTTCGGTTGGTTTCATTAGCAGCATCAATCATAGTATCTAAAATGGTTTTGGTACCATCTAAATACTCTGCTTGGTTTTGCGCAAAATACCCTATTTGTACATTGTGTCCTAGTTTTAAATGGCCTGTATAATCTAACTCACCCACCATAATTTTAGCCAAAGTAGATTTACCTTGTCCGTTTTGTCCAACAAATGCAGTTTTACTATCGCGTTCTATTAATAAATCTATATTATTTAATACTTGCTTTTCTCCGTAGTTTTTAGATAAATTTTCAATCTCAGCAATAATTTTTCCAGGAGTTATAGATATCGGAAAACGTAAATTCATAACACTATTATCATCCTCATCTACCTCTATCCTATCAATCTTATCTAATTTTTTAATTAAAGATTGTGCCATAGTTGCCTTAGATGCTTTTGCTCTAAATTTCTCTATCAGCTTTTCTGTTTGCTGTATTTGCTTTTCTTGATTTTTTTGCGCACTTAATTGTTGTGTTTTAAGCTCATTACGCTGAATTAGGTATTCTGAATAAGGTTTATTGTAATCGTATATTCTACCTAAAGATATTTCTATGGTTCTGTTGGTAACATTATCTAAAAACATTTTATCATGCGATACAATTACCACTGCACCAGAATATCCTTTTAAAAATTGCTCTAACCAAATAATAGATTCTATATCTAAGTGGTTGGTAGGCTCATCTAACAACAATACATCATTGGTTTGTAATAGTAATTTAGCCAACTCTATACGCATACGCCAACCACCAGAAAATGTTTCCGTTTTTTTATCAAAATCTTCTCTACTAAAACCTAAACCCTGTAACACTTTTTCTGTTTCTCCTTGGTAGTTATAACCCCCAAGAATTTCATAATGATGCGTAATATCATTTAAGTCTATTATAAGCTGACTATAACTTTCGCTTTCATAATCTGTACGTTCTGCTAGCTGATGGTTTATTTCATCTAACTTTAACTCTAATGCTTTTATTTCTTCAAACGCCTGGTAAGACTCTTCTAAAACAGATCTGCCTTCTACAAAATCTATATCTTGTTTTAAAAAACCAATTTTTACATCTTTATCTGCGGCTATTGTACCACTATCTATTGGCATTTCTTTAGACAGTAGTTTTAACAGTGTAGATTTACCTGCTCCATTTTTTCCTATTAACCCAACACGGTTTCCAGGATTTAGTCTAAAAGAAATTTCTTCGAATAAAAATTCTCCTCCAAAAGAGACAGATAAATTGTGAATATTAAGCATAAATTGTGACTAATGTTACAGATGAAAATTATAGAATATAGTATTTTTGTAAAAACTTTTTGCAAATGTTAAAAAAAGGAAACAAACTTGGCAGTATTTTAACAGGAACTTGTCCTAAATGTCATTCTGAGAGTATGTATAAGGATAAAAACCCTTACCATTTATCAAATGTTTACGATATGCACGAGCGCTGTTCTCATTGTGGTACCAAATATCAAATGGAACCTTCTTTTTTTTATGGTGCAATGTATGTTAGTTATGGCGTTGGTATTGCCTTTGCTGTTGCTGCATTTTTTATTTCATATTTGTTTATTAAAACAAGTCTGCTAGTAAGTTTTATTTGTATTGTTGCTACGTTAATTGGTTTTATGCCTATAATTATGAGACTTTCTCGTAATATATGGATTAATATGTTTATGCATTACGATAAAAACGCAGTTGCTAACTTTAAGAAACAGAAGTAAGATACCTTTTTACAAAACGTTTACAGTCTATTTCTGCTGCAAGTGGCTTATTATTTTCTATAAAATTGTACAACTGCTGTGCTGCATATGGCCCAGCCATTACTCCTCTAGAGCCAAAACCGTTTAACACAAATATGTTTTTATGTTTGGGGTGCTCACCTACAAGTGGTTTACGGTCTGCTACCGTGGGTCTTACGCCTGCTTTGTGGTCTACCACCTCATAATTACATTTTAAAAATGTATGAAGCTTAGTTAACAACTCTTCTTTAGCTGCTTGTGAAGTATTGTTAGTTTTATCATCTCTGTTATATGTAGCTCCAATTCTGTATAAATTATTACCCATTGGAATAATAAAAACCGATGACTTTATAACTCTTTCTTCCTTTAAATCTGGTGCTTTTATAGTTAAAAGCTCGCCTTTGGTTCCATTTAAAGGCAAATAATTAAAATATGGATTGTTTTTTAGCCCAAAACCAGTTGCAAAAATTATTTTTTCTGCTTTTATGCCTTTGTAGTTTATACAATCATCTTCAATTGTTAGTGCATTAAAATTAAAAGTTTCTTGCAGCAAAGCATTTTTAGAAATAAGGTAATTTTTATAGGTAGATAAAAGCTCTTTAGTATCTATTCTACCTGTGTGTAAAACCTCTCCGTAGCCAAAATTAGCATCTATATTAGCATTTTTATTTTGAATAATTTTAGGCGACAAAAAATAACTAAGACTAGGTTTATCCATAGCCTCAAACCACATATTTTGTTCTTCTACAGATGCAAACCTACGTAGCACTGGTATTTTATAGTCTAACTGTACTTGTAATTTTTTTTCTAGTGTTTTATAAAATGGCAAAGCAATATCTAATTGGTGTTTTGCATTCCAAGCTAACGTAAAGCGTTTTAAAATTACAGGATTATACAACCCACCAGCAACTACAGAAGATGTCTGTGAACTATCTGCAATTACCTTAAACGTTTTATTGTTTTGCTCTAGTGTCTCACAAAAAGATATACCTGCCAAACCAAGACCTACAATTACATAATTTACCATACTACAAAAGTAGATAAAGTAGCTTAATTTAAAGCATAAAAAAACTCCCTAGGATAAATATCCTAAGGAGTTTGCTTATTTTATTTGAATTGGAATTCTAAAGCAATTTTTTTAATAGCTCCACATATCTTGTTCTCTGTCTCTAATAACCTCTTTAATTCTTTTAGCTTCTAGTAACTGGAACAATGCGTTGTCTGAAATGTAATCTTTAATTTTACGATCTCCGTGTACATTTTCTTCTTTGTAAATTGTTGCATGAAACCTTCTAGAGTTTAGCAACATATCAAAAGAAATTGGACTTGCAGAATTACGTTGGTTAAAGACTTTTGCTTTATGTAATATTTCTCTGGCATCTGGGTACCAAACCCAAAATAAAGGAATTTTATTACCATCTATATCTACAGATTCATCATCTATAAAGTTAACATCTGGTGCAACTGGTGCAATACCTAATAAACGGTATTTTAACTCACCTTGTCTTTTATCAAAATACCACATTCCTTTAATTAGGTATTCTTCTAAATCTGCTGCTACAAGATCTCTTTTATTAATGTATTCTTCAGATACTTCTTCACCAGCATTGTACTGGTCATAACCGTAATCTGTTGTATCTACTTTTTGCATAGAAGCTTTTAAATCTTCTAACTTTCTTTTTTCTGTAAAGTAAGAATCTGCATAAACTTCTAATTCTCCGCTTTTAATAGCTTTCATTAAAACGTGGTATAAAGACCTTCTGTTTTTTCCTATATCAATTGTATCTATAGGGTAGTATAACGGAAAGTTTACACGCTCATCTAAATCTATAACTTCCCATACAGTTGTAGACCATAAAACATCTCTGTCGTCTACGTAACCATACTTTAAAGGTCCGTCATTATCTTTTTTAATTTGTGCCTCAGTTTTTACACCTATTTCTTCTGGCTTTTTTGCATTCAATACGTTTGATTGCGCCATAGCAGATATTGAAGACACTGCTAAAAATCCTACTACTAAAATGTTTTTCCAATTCATCATTTAAATAATTTTGTTTTGAAGCTATAAGTAAGTTGCCATTTTACAATAGCAACTTACCGTTTAGTTTCATTTATTCTAGTTTGTAATTTCTACAAGTACACTAGAAACTTTCTTTAATCTGTAACTCTTGTTATTTGTAATATAAGCTTGGATATTAAATATCTGAACCATATCACCTCTTTTTGCTCTTTTTAATGCAGACTTAGCTCTACTGTCTAATTTTCTACCATTAACTCTTATTGTTGGTTGTCCTGGAACTTTAAAGCTAAAGCCGCTTACACCAATATTTAAATCAAAATCAAAATCTTCTAATATTGCACCTATTGTAGAAACTTCTAAGTTTTTACGAGGCATTTTAACGCTACCAGTTTCTCCTCTAATAGAACCTGTTGGACTTGGTATATCTTTAATTCTAAATTCTGAAGAAGAACTAACTGGTTTGCCATCTGGCAATGTACCAGAAGCTTTAATTGTTACTGTTCTACCAGAACCAGGAGTCATAACATACTTGCTACCACTTACAGGCTTTAAACCAGGAGCAGAAGCTCTTACTTTATTGTTTGGTATACCAGGTATAGAAATTGTCATTGGGTTAGCAACACCTCGGTAAACAACGTTCATTTTATCTGCTGCAATTAATGCTGCACTTGGCTTAGATATAGTTGCAAAAGAATTTTTAACTTCTACTGGAACTTCTTCACCATCTTGCTTAAAGAAAAGTGTACCTGCTACTTCGTGATCTCCTGGGTTACCAGCACCAATTAACATTTTAACACCTCCAGCTTCTAGCTGATAATCTGTACCTTCTTTTAATTTTCTACCATCTAATGTTAACTCTGCTCTTACTGGAGTAGATGTATCATCAGTTTTGCTAATTATAATTTTACCATCATACTTTTCACCTGCATAAAATGCTGATTTAGATCCAAAAAGTGATGTTTTAAATTTCTTTAAAGAAACTTGGTCTGTTAAATTACCTTCTAACATTGCTTTTAAAGCGTCTTCTTCAGTTGCTTTAATATCAGACTGTAAAGCTGTAATTTTAGTTAAAGAAGCTATTAAAGGAAAACCTTCATAGTGATAGTTAATCCAATCTTGCTTGGTTTTATCTTTCTTCTCTACTTTACCATTAGCGTCACCAGTTTCAAATCTAGCTTTTACAGATCCTTTAATTTTATCTGGCACAAGGCTAGATACTTGCTCACGGTAGTCTTTAATTCTTTTCATGAACTCTTTACCACCTGGAGCTAAATTTTCTCCGCTAAAGAATTTTTGATCTAAATAATCAGACTTATCCATAACTTGGTAATCTGTAGGATCCTCAACGTTCTTAGTCATCTCTTTCTTAAGACCTTCTAAATAGTCATAATACTCTTGAGATATTGCTTGTACTTTTTGTGCTTTTTTGTAATCCTCAGCATATTTTGCTGCGTTTTCTTCAGCCTTTGTTCCAAGACCTTCTAAAAAAGCTACGTTGTTTTCTGTTGTTTTTTTGTTAGAAGCTTCCATCTTTACATTCATTAAGCCGAATGCAGCTAGAACTTCTTTACTCATATTTAACGCCAGCATACAAATGAACACTAAGTACATTAAGTTTACCATTCTCTGACGTGGTGACTGTTTTCCTCCTGCCATGTTTTCTACTAATTTTAGTTAATAATTGATTTGGGGTTAAGTATTAACTAATTAGTTTTTACTCATTGCTGATAACATACCACCGTATACTCCGTTTAAAGAAGATAAGTTAGTAGCTAAAGATTCCATTTGATCTTTTAATGCTGAAGAGTTTTGTACTACTTCTTCATTAATTGAAGCTTGTCTGCTAGCACTCTCTAATTGTACTTTGTATAAGCTGTTTAATGATTCCATCTGCGTAGCAGCCTGTACCATTTCTTCAGAATACTTTCTAGTAGATTCCATTGCGTCTACAGTAGGAGCAATTCCTTTAGCAGCACCTTCAAAGTTTTTAATGCTGTTACCAAGGCTTCCCATTAATTCTGCATCAACACCAGCTTCTTTTAACATATCATCTAATTTTTTAGATAAAGATGCTTCTGTTTCTTTAACTTCTAAAGCTTCGTTTTTCTTTTTAGCTGATCCTTCACCACCTGCTAACTCTGGGTATACTAAAGACCAATCTAACTCGTCTTCTATTGGCTCAAATGCACTAATGGCAAAAATAAGTGCCTCTGTAATAAGACCAATTGCTAATAATACACCACCGTTTAATGGACCTAACTCCCAGTGAAGAATTTTAAACAATGCTCCAATAATTACTACAGATGCTCCAAGGCCATAGGCCATATTAAATAATTTCTTTGTTGATTTTGATTGTGCCATAATTTCTAATTTTAATTTGGGTTTATTAATTATAAGTATTTAAGGTTAAATTTATTCGGTTTTTTAGTCGGTAGAATCTTCTTCTCCCATATAATCTTGTACAGTTCTAAAGCCAATATAACTACGGGCAGAATCTCTGTATTCATAATCTCTTGTAGATACTTGTAAGAAGTAAGCAACATCTTTCCAAGAACCACCACGTATTACTCTTCTTGCGTTTCCACTATCTCCTCCGTTAGGATTCATTGTAGATACAAAATCATAAGTACTTGGGTCGTAGCTAGAGCTTGTCCATTCAGACACGTTACCAGCCATATTATACAAGTTAAAGTCGTTAGGCTCATAAGATTTAGCCTCTACTGTATATAATGCTGCATCTGCAGCGTAATCTCCTCTTTGTGGCTTAAAGTTTGCCATATAGCAACCTGTGTCACTAATAACATAAGGACCACCCCATGGGTACATACCACCTTCAATACCGCCTCTTGCAGCGTACTCCCACTCTGCTTCTGTAGGCAATCTAAATTTGTTTACTGGTTGTTTACCTCTACTTTTTTGGTCGTCGTTCTTTAATTTTGTTCTCCAGTTACAAAAAGCTGTTGCTTGGTCCCAAGTAACACCAACTACAGGGTACTCACTATAAGCATCATGCCAAAAATAATCGTTATGCATTGGCTCGTTATAAGAGTATTCAAAATCTTTAATCCAAACTGTTGTATCTGGGTATATTGGCAACTCTGTCTGCTTAATAAAATCTTTTCTGCTTCCAGTTTTAGATCTTGCAGCTGCGTCAATATCCATCCAACTATACTTGTATATAAGTTGTGTTACATCTATAGTACGTTGGCCGTTGTATGCTTCTTCTTCAGGTATGTATAATTTATCCATTACCTCTACATAGTACTCATCTGGAAATTCAGACGTGTCCCAAATAAGTTTTTCATCCTTATTTAAAGCTCTACCTTCATATCCTAATGGGCCACCACCTCCGTAGTTGTCCATCATATACTTATCATACTCAGACATTTTAGTTGTATCTGCATCTTTAAATGCATAATCTCCAATACCACCATCTTCTGGACCTAAGCCTAACTCGTCTGCCAGTATTGCCAATTTTGTTCTTGTGATAGAATCTTTAACCCATTCTACAAACTGACGATACTCACTATTTGTTATTTCAGTATCATCCATATAAAAAGAAGTTACTGTAACAGTTTTAGTTGGCGCATTTAAAACCTGCGCTTGGTCTTCTTCTGTTTTACCCATGATAAAAGATCCTCTTGGGATCAATTCCATACCATAAGGTTTCTCCGGATACCATTTTTTTCCTTGGGCTCCTACCAATTCTCCTTTTGTTCCTGACTTACCACAACTGCCAAGTAAAAGAACAAATCCCATGGACATTAACAATAGTTTCTTCATAATTATAGGTTAAATTTCGATTTAAGATATTTAGTTCTTAAACATATATATTCAATCATTAAAACAGCGTTTTAAACGAAATATTGTATTAAGACACGTTATTTTGTTATTTTTTTAATTGAGGCCTTTTTTAAATGCCTTAAACCACCTTTCTGGAATGTTTTGGTTGGTAGCCTCAACATAATCCGCCTTGGTGCAGGGTAATAACGCAGGCATTTCGTTTTTATTATATGAATTTAAAATTGATGGCACTTCTACCCACCATCTTTCTGTTAAATTACTTTTATAAAAAACTAGTTCCTCTAAGTCTGACGGAACTATATACTTTGTAAATGCTTCTTTATTTAAATAAGGTAGTTCTTGTACTCTAAAGTTGTATCCTTCTATAAAGTACCATATTATTTGGGCTACTAACTGAAATGATTGGTTTGAGTTTTCGCTTTCAAAAACGCCAAACACTGCTAATTTTTCACTTATACCTGCATACCTTGCAATGGCACAAATTTCTCTTCCTGTAAATCCGTTTGGTGAAAAATTATTTAACATTCCCATTTCGCTTGCGCGCACAGCTCGTGCATCTAAACTAACAATATGTGCATTTCGTAGAATTGGCTCTACCAAGGTAATGTCTGATGTTACCTCTCCTAAACGATAAGCATCAAAAAAAAGACGCTCCATTAAGTCTATTTCTTCTTGAGAGTTAAAATAGCTTTGGTAGCCAATATTTGAAAAATTAAATAAGTTATTGGGCTTATCTGTAATAATTTTACTCATATAGGAATGAGAGGAAATAAGCTCTTCATGATCTCCAAAATCAAACCTACTATCTACATTTACTAGGTTAATCATATTTCGGAGTCCGTCAAAAGCTCTGTAACAAGGGTATGTTAGGTCTTGTGTAGGACCAATTACTATTGGCACTATATTTTCTTCTATTAAGCCAGCTATTACTTCTTTTACTACAAAATATGTGTCACTAACTTTTTCGCCTGGCTCTACATCTCCTAAATCTATAATGGTAGAGTTCCAATTACCTACCATTAGTTTGTATAGCTCTAGCCTAACTCCAGATAAATCTAAAGGTTCTGCTTTTTTTTCAAAAGCATTTCTGGCTTCGTTTACACCAATTATAGCTATAGATGCCATTGCCAAAACTGGCAATCCTTCTTTTTTTGTGTGTTTATATATTTTTTTTCCTAATGCTTGCGACGGTAATAGCTCACAATGAGCTATTACTTTATCTGCCACTGGAGTCAAAAAATCGAACGCCATATATTTTTACTTCTTAGTCTTTGGTTTTGCTTTTGCTTTTGCCTTAGGTTTTGCTTTTGCTTTGGTTTTTTTCTTTGGGGTTTTCTTTTCTATCATTGCTTTAGCTTCTTCTAAAGTAATTTTAGTAGCGTCTACTGTTTTAGCCAATTCTACTTTTATTTTACCTTTAAGAACATTGTGTCTACCCCACCTTGCTTTTTCTATACGTATACCTTCTTCTGGCCATTCTTGTATTAGCTTATCTATTTCTTTTTGCTTTTTAGCTTCAATAAGTTCTACAATATCTTCATAAGAAAGTGTATCAAAATCGTATTTTTTATTTACGTTAATAAACATTCCGTTCCACTTTATAAACGGACCAAAACGCCCTACACCTTTAGTAACCTCCATATCTTCATAAGAAGCTATTGGTGCATCTGCCTTTTGTTTTTCTTTAATTAACTCTATTGCTCTTTCTTTGGTAATATCTAAAGCACTTTCTCCTTTTTCCATAGAGATAAACTTTTTACCAAATTTTACATAAGGACCAAACCTACCAACGTTTGCAGATACTTCTTCACCTTCATACGTACCTAAATCTTTTGGAAGTTTAAAAAGCTCCATTGCCTCATCAAAAGTAATAGTACCTAAGGAGTGCTCTGGTAATAAACTTGCAAATTGTGGTTTCTCTTCTTCTTCTGCTGTACCTATTTGCACCATTGGCCCAAACCTACCTAAACGTACAGAAACTTGCCTGCCTGTTTTTGGGTCTGTACCTAAAATACGTTCTCCACTTGCTCTATCTGCATTTTGCTCTACATCTTCAACCTTAGGATGAAAATCTTTGTAGAAGTCTTTCATTACTTTACCCCAGTCTTCATCTCCTGTTGCAATTTCATCAAAATCTTCTTCTACTTTAGCCGTAAAATTATAATCTAAAATTGTTTCAAAATGATTTACCAAAAAGTCAGTTACAATCATCCCTATATCTGTAGGTACCATTTTACCTTTATCAGAACCAACTGTTTCTGTTAAGTTCTTTTCTTCTACATTGTTGGCCTCTAACACCAATTGTGTATACTTACGCTCTACACCTTCTATAGTTCCTTTTTCTACATAACCTCTGTTTTGTATTGTAGAAATTGTTGGCGCGTAAGTAGATGGTCTTCCTATTCCTAATTCTTCTAGTTTTTTAACTAAAGATGCTTCTGTAAACCTGTACGGAGCTCTAGAAAAACGTTCTGTTGCTGTAATGTAGTTGTTAAGTAATGCTTCTCCAACCTTCATTGCTGGTAACATTCCTTCTTGCTCCTCTGTTTCTTCATCATCATGACCTTCTAAATATACCTTTAAAAAACCATCAAACTTAATAACCTCTCCGTTAGCTGTAAATTCTTCTTTATGTTTGTCTGCTTTTATTTTTACATTGGTACGCTCTAATTGTGCATCACTCATTTGCGAAGCTAAAGTACGTTTCCAAATAAGCTCATAAAGTCTTGCTTGGTCTCTTTCTAATGAAGGAGATTGCCTTTTCATATCTGTTGGTCTAACCGCCTCATGCGCTTCTTGTGCACCTTTGGTTTTACCTACATAATTACGTACCTCACTATATTCCTTACCGTAGTTTTGTATTATTGCCTCTTTAGCTGCATCTAAAGCTTCTTTAGACAAGTTTACACTATCTGTTCTCATATAGGTTATTAAACCTGCCTCATATAAACGTTGTGCAACTTGCATTGTTCTTCCCACAGAAAAATACAATTTACGTGCAGCCTCTTGTTGTAAGGTTGATGTTGTAAATGGCGCTGCAGGAGATTTTTTAGCTGGTTTTTTATCTAAGTTAGCTATAGAAAAATTAGCACCAATATTTTTATTTAAAAAATCTTGAGCTGCCTTTTTACTAGAAAATGTTTTATTAATTTTTGCAGAAAAACTACTGCCAGATTCTGTTTTAAACTCTGCAACTACTTTAAATGAAGCCTCTGGCGTAAAAGCTTCTATTGCTCTTTCTCTTTCTACTATTAACCTCACCGCTACAGACTGCACACGACCTGCAGAAAGTCCTGGTTTAATTTTTTTCCAAAGCACCGGAGATAATTCATAACCAACCAACCTATCTAAAACCCTACGAGCTTGTTGTGCATTTACCAAGTTATAATTAATTTCTCTTGGGTTTTCAATTGCTTTTTGTATTGCAGATTTTGTAATAGAGTTAAAAACAATTCTTCTTGTTTTGCTTTTATCTAATTTTAATTCTTCTGCCAAATGCCATGAAATAGCTTCTCCCTCACGATCCTCATCACTTGCAAGCCATATAACTTCTGCCTTGTTTGCTAAATCTCTAAGTTTTTTTACAAGTTTTTTCTTTTCGCTATCTACTACGTACTTAGGGGTAAAATCGTTTTCTACGTCTACTCCTAACTCTTTAGATGGCAAATCTGCTATGTGTCCAAAGCTAGACTCTACCTTGTAATCTTTTCCTAAAAATTTCTCTATTGTTTTTGCTTTTGCAGGTGACTCTACAATTACTAAATTCTTCGCCATTTTTTGGTTTTTGGTTGTACAAAAGTATAGCAATTTTTTTATTTAATACGTTATAAGGTAGAAACCAACAAAAAAAGACCGCTTAAATTAGCGATCTTTTGTCTGTTTTTGTATTAAATTAATCTAGATTTAAGCTACTTAACAAGCTTATATTATTTTCTAAATATTTGTATTGATACAATGTATTATCACCAACCATTAATAGGTTATCCTCTCTAGGAATAACATCAAAAGTTACAATATCTTTAAAATGATTAATTTCTTTTAGGTTGTTTACATCTGTTTTATCATAAACTTTTAAACCAGATTCTCCATCGCATATAAAAAGAGTATTACCTTTTATTCCCAACCCATAAGGGCCATCTAAAGGATATTGTTTAGCCAATACTGGATCTGCAATAGTACTTATATCTACTATATACAAACCACTTTCTGTTGCCCCACAGGTATTGCCTCCACGTAAAGTTACGTATGCATAATCTCCGTCTACAACAACAGGATCACAAGCTGTACCGTGCTGAAACTCTGACACAAATGTTGGTGTTTCCGGATTTGTTATATCATATATATACATACCACTTTTGCTCCCTAAAAATAAATGATTATCTCTATTAAAAATAGTTTCTATATCAAAACCAGCATATACATCTTCTAAATCTACAGGGTTTTCTAAATTTTTAATATTAAACACATTTATATTGTGGTTATCTACTGCGTACAAATAATCCTCTACAATTTTAAAACGCGCTAAAGAGCCACCTTGACCAACACTACGGTCACCTGTTGCATTGTTTACTGCTACATCTTCAAACATTAATTGCACCTCTTCTTTTAACCTACGTTCTGTAACTACTTGCCAACCAACTAAAACCTCGTCCTCTGTAGTTGCATTATCCCACTCATAAATATCGGCTAGAGGCCAAATAATATTTTCTTTAAGTACATTTTTTAATCTATTTACCAGTTTAATATTATCTTTATTAGCAATATTAAAAACCAATAAATCTCCAAGACTGTCTGCGTACAAGTAGTTGTCTTTTACAGAAATATCTACATTACCCGCAATTTTAATAAACGCAATTTTTATTGGACTTTCTGGATTTTTATTATCAATAACGTGTACACCTTTATATTTATCATTTATAAAAATGTAATTGTTATATGCATATATTTTACCAGATTCTTCAATAGGTTTTGGCGCAATAATATCTCCACTATTCTCAAACTCAGACGAGCTAATTTTTAATGGTTTTGCCACTAAAAAATCTGCATACTTATCACTATTTTCATCGTCTGTACAGCTAAAAAGTGTAGCTATAAGTACCAGCAATATACTAAAGTGTTTTTTCATTTTCATATCTTTTTGGTTGTTACAAAATAGATACACAAAAAACACAAAGGTTGCGTAGGTTACTCAAAATCAGGTACAAGCGCTTTTAATCTATCTTCTGTTTCATCTGCAAAACCAACTCCATTTTTATAAGCGTAGTAAATAGGAATTCTTGCTAGCATTACCGTAAACAAAACTCCTACTACGCATAGTATTACACCAAGTTGTGCTATTAACCCCATTACAAAGGTAACTCCAAAAAGTACCAACCAATTTTTATTACCTAAAGCAAAACTAGCCTTTACTATTTCTAGGGCAGACAATTCTTCTTCAAAAGCTAAAAACACAGGAAGTAAAGCCAATGGCACACCTAAATAAATTAAACCTACACCACAAGCAAGCATACCTACTATAGCTAAACCAATAGTTATTGAAGCCAAAATAAAAGCTTTTATCATATATTGTTTTTTAAAGTAGTAAAAATGACCATCTGTGTTTAGTTTTGCATCTTTAGCCCTACATATTCTATAGAAACCAGCCATTAATAACAGGTTTGCAGCAAAAATACACATCATTATAATTGGCATTATAACCATTGAAAACAAAGTATAAATAATAGGTGGGTCTTGTCTTTCAAATGCTTCTGCATTAAAAATACCAAGTGCTATTAAAGGCGTGTACATAACTAAAACAAGCAATAATGTTAACAATGCACTAAACAGCACCGTAACAAACCCTGGCAACCAAACCACTTTAAACAATTCTATACTTTTATTAAAAATATCACCAAAATCTAATGCTGGTTTTGTAATTATTTTCCCTTCTACGTTGTAAAAATTCATCTCTATAATTTGTTTAAAAAAAAGCAAAAATAAACTTAACTGGGATTTTACTACTAAAAAACTATTAAATTTAACTGTCAAATTGTCACATTTTTATATTTAGTACTATCTTTGTGCTTTTACAAGCTAGTAGTAGAATTAGATATGGCAGAAGAGAAAGTAATAGACGAAACAATACAAGGTAATTCTTTAACACTAAAGAACAAAAAAGACAATAAACGTAAACTATACATAGAAAGTTATGGTTGCGCTATGAATTTTTCTGACAGTGAAATTGTTGCTTCTATTTTATCAGAAGAGGGTTTTAACACTACAAAGGTTTTAGAAGATGCAGACCTTGTTTTAGTAAACACTTGCTCTATTAGAGAAAAAGCAGAACTTACTATACGCAAAAGGTTAGAGAAATTTAACGCTGTTAAAAGAACCAAACCACACTTAAAAGTAGGTGTTTTAGGCTGTATGGCAGAGCGTTTAAAAAGTCAATTTTTAGAAGAAGAAAAAATTGTAGATATGGTTGTAGGCCCAGATGCCTACAAAGACTTACCTAACTTAATTAAAGAGGTAGATGAAGGCCGTAATGCTATAAACGTAATTTTATCTAAAGAAGAGACTTATGGTGATGTTGCCCCTGTACGTTTAAACACAAACGGAATTTCTGCTTACGTATCTATTACTCGCGGTTGTGATAATATGTGTACGTTTTGTGTTGTTCCTTTTACACGTGGTAGAGAACGTAGTAGAGAGCCACAATCTATTTTAGAAGAAGTAACTGATCTTTGGAACAGAGGTTACAAAGAAATTACACTTTTAGGGCAAAACGTAGATAGCTACCTTTGGTATGGTGGCGGTTTAAAAAAAGATTTTAACCAAGCTACAGAAATGCAAAAAGCTACGGCTGTTAACTTTGCTAATTTATTAGAGATGACAGCAATTGCACAACCCAAAATGAGAATTCGTTTTTCTACATCTAACCCACAAGATTTAACGTTAGATGTGGTTAAAACAATGGCCAAATATGATAACATTTGCAAACACATACATTTACCAGTACAAAGCGGAAGCGATAGAATTTTAAAAGCTATGAACCGCTTACACACAAGAGAAGAATATTTTACATTAATAGATAATATTAGACAAATTATTCCTGATTGTGCTATTTCACAAGATATGATTGCCGGCTTCCCAACAGAAACGGAAGAAGACCATAAAGACACACTTTCCTTATTAGAATACGTAAAGTACGATTTTGGCTATATGTATTCTTATTCTGAAAGACCAGGTACAATGGCTGCACGTAAACTAGAAGATGATGTACCTGAAGCAGACAAAAAAAGAAGATTAGCAGAAATTATAGCATTACAAAGACAACACTCTGGCTACAGACTACAACAACGTTTAGGTAAAATTGATGAAGTTTTAATTGAAGGAGAATCTAAAAGATCTACAGAACATTGGATGGGCAGAAACTCACAAAATGCTGTTGTTGTATTCCCTAAAGAAGAAGGTAGCCAAGTTGGAGAATTTGTACAAGTAAAAATTGAAGATTGCACAACAGGAACCCTTTTAGGTAGTATTGTAAAAAAATAAATATAATGGAATCTGTACAAGCAATAAAACAACGATTTGAGATCATTGGAAACGATGTACAACTTAATAGAGCTATAGAAAAAGCGATACAAGTTGCACCTACAGATATTTCTGTATTAGTTACCGGTGAAAGTGGTGTTGGTAAAGAGTCTATTCCTAAAATAATACACTCATTATCTCACAGAAAACACGCAAAATATATTGCTGTAAACTGTGGTGCAATTCCAGAGGGCACAATAGACAGTGAACTTTTTGGCCATGAAAAAGGAGCCTTTACAGGTGCTACAACTACCCGTAAAGGATATTTTGAAGTTGCAGATGGCGGAACCATTTTTTTAGATGAAGTTGGAGAGTTGCCCTTAACAACACAAGTACGTTTGCTACGTGTATTAGAAAACGGGGAATTTTTAAAAGTTGGCTCTTCACAAACACAAAAAACCAATGTGCGTATTGTTGCTGCTACAAACGTAAATATGTTTGAGGCTATTAAAAAAAATAGATTTAGAGAAGATTTATATTACAGATTAAGCACCGTAGAAATAAACCTCCCTCCTTTACGAGAACGCTTAGAAGATATTCATTTACTTTTTAGAAAATTTGCATCAGATTTTAGTCAAAAATACAAAATGCCAACTATTCGCTTGTCTGATGATGCTGTGCAAATATTACAAAAATACCGTTGGGCTGGTAACATTAGGCAATTACGTAATGTTGCAGAACAAATTTCAGTTTTAGAGTCAGAACGTCATATTTCTGCCACTACGCTACACTCTTACTTACCAAATGGTGGTAATACCAACCTACCTGCAGTTGTAAATCAAGAAAAAAAAGAGAGCGATTTTAGCAATGAAAGAGAAATTTTATACAAAGTTCTTTTTGATATGAAAGCAGACCTTAACGACCTAAAAAAGCTAACACTGGAGTTAATGAAAAATAACGATAGTGAAAAGGTTCAAGAAGAAAACGAACATTTGATTCAGAAAATATACGGCAATCACGATGATGATGATTTTGAAGAGGCGGACAGCACTCCTTCAGAAATATTACATCTACCAAATCCTTCAAGAGAAAGAGAAGAAGTTATTTCACCAGTAATACCACAGGATGACAAATACCACTTTGCAGAAGAAATAGAAGAGGAAGAAACGCTATCTTTACAAGACAAAGAAATAGAGCTTATTAAAAAGTCTTTAGAAAGAAACAGAGGAAAAAGAAAAGCCGCAGCTGCAGAATTAGGTATTTCTGAGCGTACTTTATATAGAAAAATAAAACAGTTTGATTTATAATTTGATGAAAAACATAAAAAACATACTTGCTGTACTCCTAATAATTAGCACTGTACAAGCTTGCGGACTAAAAAGTGTTGGCTATAATTTTACTGGAGGTAGCACTGGAGACGCAAAATCTTTTCAGGTAAACTTTTTTCAAAATTATGCTTCACAAAGCCCAGGGTCTACAGTAGAACCAGGTTTAGATAGAGACTTTACAAATGCCTTACAAGATTTATTAGGAAGTCAAACTAGCCTTAGTCTAACTCCATCTAACGGAGATTTAGTGTACGAAGGTGAAATTGTAGAATACCGCATTTCTCCTATGACAGCTACAGCGGCACAAACTGCTGCTCAAAACAGGCTAACAATGACGGTTAATGTACGTTTTTACAATAAAACAAAAGAAGATTCAGATTTTGAACAGCGTTTTTCATTCTTCTATGATTATGATGCTAACTCTTTATTAGCTTCTGTAAAATCTGAAGCGCACACAGAATTATTTGAGCGTATTACACAAGATATTTTTAGCAAATCATTAGCAGACTGGTAGTTTTATGAAAGTAACAGATTTTACACATTTATTACAAAAGCCAGAAAGTATTAGCTCTGTAGCGCAAATTAACCAGCTAGAGGAAATTATTACAGACTACCCTTATTTTCAGGCAGCACACGCAATACACTTAAAAGGCTTAAAAAATACCAATAGTTTTAAGTATAACAACGCACTAAAAGTTACTGCTGCACATACTGCTAATAGAGATGTTTTATTCGATTTTATTACTTCTCCAGAATTTTTAAACAATACAACCACTATAAAGGAGATTAGAGAAAATGCTAATCTAAAAAAATTAAATGTAGTTTCTGAAGAAGTTGCTTCGCCACCAAATATGTTAGAAGAAAGTGAAGACAAACCTTTACCACAAAACATAGACGATGCAGAAAAAATTTTAGACGACACTCTTTTTGAAACCAAAGAGGTAATTAAAGAAGAAGTTGTTGAAACTGAAAAAGAATTAGAAATTTCTAATGAGACCCAAGAGTTAGAAATTAAAACCCAAGAAGAAGCGTTAAAAAACAATGTAGAAGAAACTAGAGAGGTTATTCCAACAGAAAAACTTGAAGAAGAAAAAACTGAAGCTGAAAAATTAAATATTGGAGAACCTTTACACTTTACAAAAAAAGAAAAATACTCTTTTGCTCAATGGTTAGAGCTTACAAACCCTAAGGTTAATAAAGAAACAGCCGAAACTACTAAAGAAGAAAACACCCGAGAAGAGGAAACTAAAACAACTTTAGAAAACAAAAAGCCTAAGCAAAAAAAAAATAAAAAATTTGATTTAATAGATAAGTTTATAAAAACCAATCCTAAAATTACACCTACAAAAAACATAGAAACCAAAGTAGATATTTCTAGCTCTGTAAAACTCAATAAAGATGAGTTAATGACCGAGACTCTTGCAAAGGTATATTTAGAGCAAAAAAAATACAAAAAGGCAATTCAAGCTTATAAGATTTTAAGTTTGAAATATCCAGAAAAAAGTAGTTTCTTTGCAAACCGAATAAAATCGGTAGAAAAAATTCAAAAAGAAAACATATAACAGATGAGTACGTTTACAATATTTTTAGTTCTTATTATTATAGTATCACTTTTACTAATGTTGGTAATTATGGTACAAAACCCAAAAGGTGGTGGTTTATCTTCTTCTTTTGGTGGTGGTGGCAACCAAGTAGTTGGCGGTGTTAAAAAGACTGGGGATTTTTTAGATAAAAGTACTTGGACTTTAGCTGCACTATTAGTTATACTAATTTTAATGTCTAACGTTGCATTACCAGGCAAAGGAAGCAACTCTGATTCTAAATTATTACAAGAAAAAAATACAGAAGCTCCTGCTACTACAAATACAGCTACTCCTTCAAGTACAGACACTAACTTAATGGACAGCATTAAGTAAAAACGTACCTTTTAAAATATATCAAAAATGCCAGCTTATGACAAGCTGGCATTTTTTGTTTTACAACTTGTCAGTTTTACGCTATGGCACAATTTCTGCCTATGTAACACCAGAAAAATTAATATTAAAAATCATAAAATATGGCTAAAGTTAACATTAAACCATTGGCAGATAGAGTGCTAATTGAACCGATGGCAGCAGAAACTAAAACAGCTTCTGGATTAATAATTCCAGACACTGCTAAAGAAAAACCTCAACAAGGTAAAGTAGTTGCTGTTGGCCCAGGAACTAAAGATGAAAAAATAACTGTAAAAATTGGTGACACTGTACTTTACGGTAAATATGCCGGTACAGAGTTAAAGTTAGAAGGTTCTGACTATTTAATGATGAGAGAAAGCGACATTTTAGCTATTATCTAAAACAGCTATTTGCTAATAGCCTATGGCTTTTAGCTCTAAATTAATAATCAAACTTATGTCTTTAGTTAAAACTAAAGACTAAACTTAAAAAACACATAAACAAAGATGGCAAAAGATATTAAATTTGACATTGAAGCTAGAGACGGCCTTAAAAGAGGTGTAGACGCTTTAGCAAACGCAGTAAAAGTAACATTAGGCCCTAAAGGAAGAAACGTAATTATTAGCAAGTCTTTTGGAGCTCCAACAGTAACTAAAGATGGTGTATCTGTAGCTAAAGAAATAGAGCTTGCTGATCCTTTAGAAAATATGGGAGCACAAATGGTTAAAGAAGTTGCTTCTAAAACTAATGATTTAGCTGGTGACGGTACTACAACCGCTACAGTTTTAGCACAATCTATAGTAAAAGAAGGTCTTAAAAACGTTGCAGCAGGTGCAAACCCAATGGATTTAAAAAGAGGTATAGACAAAGCTGTTGAAGCTATTGTAGAAGACCTTGCTAAACAATCTAAAAAAGTTGGTGATTCATCTGATAAAATTAAACAAGTTGCATCTATCTCTGCAAATAACGACGAAACTATTGGCGAACTAATTGCACAAGCTTTTGGTAAAGTTGGTAAAGAAGGTGTTATTACTGTAGAAGAAGCTAAAGGAACAGATACTTATGTAGATGTTGTAGAAGGTATGCAGTTTGACAGAGGTTACCTTTCTCCTTATTTTGTAACAGATTCTGAAAAGATGGTTGCCGAGTTAGAAAACCCATACATTTTATTGTTTGATAAGAAAATATCTGCAATGAAAGATCTTTTACCTGTATTAGAGCCAGTAGCTCAATCTGGTAAACCTTTATTAATTATTTCTGAAGATGTAGATGGTGAAGCTTTAGCTACTTTAGTAGTTAACAAGTTACGTGGATCTTTAAAAATTGCTGCTGTAAAAGCTCCTGGATTTGGAGACAGACGTAAAGCAATGTTAGAAGATATTGCCATTTTAACTGGCGGTACTGTTATATCTGAAGAAAGAGGTTTTTCTTTAGAAAGCGCTACTTTAGATATGCTTGGTACTTGTGAAAAAGTATCTATAGACAAGGATAACACTACAATAGTAAATGGTTCTGGTGATGCAGCTACCATTGACACAAGAGTTAACCAAATTAAATCTCAGATAGAAACTACTACATCTGACTACGATAAAGAAAAATTACAAGAGCGTTTAGCTAAATTAGCTGGCGGTGTTGCCGTACTTTATGTTGGTGCTGCTTCTGAGGTAGAAATGAAAGAGAAGAAAGACAGAGTTGATGATGCATTACACGCTACAAGAGCTGCCGTAGAAGAAGGTATTGTTGCTGGTGGTGGTGTTGCTTTAGTTAGAGCTAAAGCTGTTTTATCTAAAATAAAAGCAGAAAACGCAGACGAAGAAACTGGTTTACAAATTGTTGCTAGAGCTATTGAAGCTCCATTGCGTACAATTGTAGAAAATGCTGGTGGAGAAGGTTCTGTTGTTGTTGCTAAAGTTATTGAAGGTAAAGGAGATTTTGGTTATGATGCTAAATCTGAAACTTATACAGATATGCTTAAAGCTGGTATTATAGATCCTAAAAAAGTAACTAGAGTTGCATTAGAAAACGCTGCTTCTGTTTCTGGTATGATCTTAACTACTGAGTGTGCTTTAACAGATATTAAAGAAGATACACCAGCTGCTGCTGCACCTCCAATGGGTGGTGGTATGCCAGGTATGATGTAATCTTTAAAATATAAGAATACTAAAAAACGCTCCAATTTTCATTGGAGCGTTTTATTTTTATAGTCATTATAATACTATTCTTTATGGTCTTCTTGCACATCTATATCTCTATAAAAACAACATGCATGCAAACTATTGTAAACCTCATCTGGAGCTTTTAAGTTTTTAGTATCATGACCTACAGCCGCAACACTACTCTCTATAGCGTCTAAATTTGTTTTTCGCTCATCAAAAATAACTTTAAGCTCATGTGTTTTTACATTCCAAATAGCGCTTTTTACTCCTTTAGTTTTTATACAAGCTTTTTCTATACGATCTTTACACATTTGGCAAACCCCGTCTACCTCTAAACTTGCTTTTGCATTTTTATTTTGCCCAAAAGAAACATAAGCAAACAACATCATTACTATTACAGCTATTTTTCTCATAATTTTTATATTTTATTTTTTAAACTTATTTATTTTAAATCGCAACCCTGCGTAGTACATACTCCCAAAAACTGGGCCGTATACAAAAGTAGTATCAAAATTAGAGCCAAAAGGGTCATCTGCTCCTACAATTGGCATATCTTGCCTAACATTAGTTATATTTTCACCGCCTACATACACCTCAAACTTAGGAGAAAACACTTTAGTAATTTGCGCATTTACAGTTGCTACATTTGGCGTGTAACTTGGCAACCTATATGCTTCAGGGTTAGTTTCTGTAGAAGAAAAACGTTGTGTACCTAACCAATTAAAGGTAGCATCAAACTTCCATTT
The DNA here is from genome assembly GCF_007827205.1 of Cellulophaga sp. RHA_52. Taxonomy (NCBI): domain Bacteria; kingdom Pseudomonadati; phylum Bacteroidota; class Flavobacteriia; order Flavobacteriales; family Flavobacteriaceae; genus Cellulophaga; species Cellulophaga sp. RHA_52. The sequence goes on along the minus strand of NZ_VIRZ01000001.1, from coordinate 1,473,642 downwards.
TTTAATAAAACCGTGACCTTTTGTTTGGTATGATGCATTTGCAAAAAACCTATGTTTAGGCGTTAAAGACCTTTCTAGCTTTGCAGATTTGTATTGCGTTTTAATATCATATAATTTATAAGCCACACGCAAATCAAAATTACCAAACACATTATAGTTTAACTCTGTCTGAAAACTATTTGCATAACTATCTCCTTCTAAATTATAAAAACTAACCTCTTGCGGGTTTTCCCAATCTACAACTATCTGATTCTCAAAATCTGTTCTGTAAAAGTCTACAGAGATATCACCTTTTTTATCAAATAAATTAAATCCTTGCAAATAAGACACGCCATAATTCCAAGCAATTTCTGGATCTAAACCGTAAATATTACCGCCATCATCATCAATATTTATAACTCTACCACTTGCAAACATACGTTGGTTTTCTGCAAAAATATTAGCTGTACGTTTACCTCTACCAAATGAAGCTCTAAGAGCAGATTTCTCCCATGGAGAATAACGCAAATGAAACCTAGGAGTTACAAAAAAGCCAAGTCTATTATGGTTGTCTACACGTACACCTGCTGTAATATTTAACTTCTCTAAATTATCATAACCATACTCAAAATAACCTCCTATAGAGTTATCTATACGCGCATAATTATCTGTAAGTACTAATTCATCATACTTATCATACGTAAAATTAATTCCGGTTTTAACCTTATGTCTAGAGTCTCCTATTATAGAGTTGTAATTAATGTTTGAGTATACACTGCTATGCTCTATATCATATACATTTAAGCCAAAATATGAATCTTGCTTATGGTTGCTTACTGCAAACTGTGCACCTAAAACCTGCCAAGGCAATTCTGGATTAACATAACCAAACTTTGCAGAAAAATCTATACGCTCTGTATTAATTTCACTGCCCCAAGCATTGGTTGTTAATTTATCTGTATCTGGATCAAAATTTAACTGCCCAGTTTGTTTATCATCATTTAGATACCTAATATTAAAAAAGGATCCAATTCCTTTTTCCATATCTATATACTGCCACCTGTTCATGATATTAATTTGGTTGTATATTGGCATATCCATAAAGCCATCATTATTAACATCATGCTTTTTATTATGCTTATTACCGTGTATATACAAGCCTGTACTCCATTTGTCACTTACCTTAGTATTAAAATGGGTATTTAGCTCTAAACGCTCACTACTTGCTGCATATAAATTCACAAATAAAGCATCATCTGAAATAGGTTTTTTAAGCTCTGCATTTATTTGCCCCGCTATACTCTCATATCCATTTATTACGCTTCCCATACCTTTGGTAATTTGTATGCTCTCTACCCAAGTACCAGGTATAAAACTTAACCCATACGCTTGTGATGCACCACGTACAGATGGTATGTTCTCTGTAGCTATTAAAATATAAGGACTTGTTAAGCCTAACATTTTTATTTGCCTTGTTCCAGACACAGCATCTGCAAAGTTAACATCTATAGATGGGTTGGTTTCAAAACTTTCAGACAAATTACAACAAGCAGCTTTAAGCAACTCATCACTACTTACAACCATTGTATTTTCTGCTTTTAAATACAGTTTGGTTGTAGCTTCTTTTTTTGCAGTAATTGTAACTTCATCTAAAGTACTTGTAGATTGTAAATTATGGGTAATTTTTCCTGGTTTAGTTATGGTAAGTGTATCTGTCTTAAACCCAACATAACTAATTATTAGTTTAGAATATTCTTTTTTATATGGAACAGAAAAACTACCATCTATATCTGTAATAACACCTACACTGGTATTATGCCAATATACATTTGCACCTGTTAAAGGCACTGTTTCTCCTTTAGCTGTTTCTTCAAATATTGTACCCATTACACGTTCTTGCGAAAATATAAACAACGGAAATACAAGAAGAATAAAAACTATTTTTTGCATTTTTTTAAATTGATTTTTTAACTATTGAAACCTATTTTTTAAAAGTTTACACAACATAAACTCTCAACACAGTTGCCGTTAAAGCAAATTGTATTGTAAAACATAAACCAATAAAAAAATCAAATTATAAAAACCTGATGGGATACTTGTAAGTTTTGCACCAGAAGTGGTGGCGCATATTTTTTTTCGCTAGTTTTTTGCTCTAAAACATATAAATCACTAGCAGTTAAGCTTAAAATTGAAGTAACAACATATTGCGTAATTACTTTTTCTTTTTGGTCTGATGCTACTGTTAATCTATCCTGACCTTTTACAGCTTCTAGAATACCTTTACAACAATTGTCTTCTGAAGTGTTAGATGTTTGCACAAAAGCGCTTTCTCCGCAGCCAAAATCTTCTGGATATACAGAAACTGAAACTAACTCTCCACAACAAAAATGTTTTTCTACAGCAAAAGAAACTGTAGAAAGCAGCACTAACAATGCAAGTGCAATAGTTGTTATTTTATGTAGTAGTTGTTTCATTATAAGCACAAAAGTAAATAAAAAACTCTTATTTACACAGATTTGGTTGCCAAACCAACGTTAAATGTGGTAGGCTCTTCTAGTTTTGTTATTTAACAATTGGTTTTATTCAAAAAAAATAATAATGTAGAATTAAAAATTAAGGCATATTTTTGCATAAAATTTTTAGTTTACAAAAATGTTACAAGATCTAAAATCATCAGTTTTAAACATCATAGAAGAAAACAAAGGCAATAGAGACCAAAGTCTTTTAGCAATTTGCGAATTATTAGAAGAAAACGTGCCTTACTATAATTGGGTTGGTTTTTATTTTAAAAATGGTGATAAAAATGAATTAAAATTAGGTCCTTATGTAGGTGAACCTACAGATCATGTAATTATACCGTTTGGCAAAGGCATATGTGGGCAAGTTGCAGTGTCTAATGAAAATTTTGTTGTACCAGATGTACAAGCACAAGACAATTACATTGCTTGCAGCATAACTGTAAAAGCAGAAATAGTAATTCCTATTTTTGTAAATGGAGAAAACATTGGGCAAATAGACATAGACTCTAACACTCCTGACCCTTTTTCTAAAGAAGATGAAGACTTTTTAGAGTTTGTATGTGCAGAAGTTGCTAAAATTCTTTAAAACTTTGTGTTTTTGTTAATAAACCATTGCTGTTCTTAATCGCAAAAAAATTACTTTTGTGTCCTTATTCAATCTTTTAACAATAAGCACATAAAATGAGTACCACAAAAAAAGCTACATCAGCATTAATTTCTGTTTTTCACAAAGACGGTTTAGAACCTTTAGTAAAAAAGTTTAACGAACTTGGAATAACAATTTACTCTACTGGAGGCACAGAAAAATTTATTAAAGAATTAGGAATTGATGTTATACCTGTAGAAGATGTAACTAGCTACCCATCTATTTTAGGAGGACGTGTAAAAACCTTACACCCTAAAGTTTTTGGTGGTATTTTAAACAGACAAGAAAACGAGAACGACCAAGCACAGTTAGCTGAGTTTGATATTCCTCAGTTAGATATTGTAATTGTAGACTTATACCCTTTTGAAAAAACAGTTGCAAGTGGCGCTCCAGAACAAGATATTATTGAAAAAATTGATATAGGTGGTATTTCTTTAATTAGAGCCGCTGCCAAAAATTTTAAAGATGTACTTTGTGTTTCTTCTATGGAAGATTACAGTGAAGTTTTAGATATTATTACTACTGGTAATGGAACAACAACATTAGAAGACCGTAAGCGTTTTGCTGCTAAATCTTTTAATGTATCTTCTCATTACGATACTGCCATTTTTAACTACTTTAATAAAGAAAAAGAAGAAACTGTTTTAAAAATTAGCGAAACTAATGGTAAAGTTTTACGCTACGGAGAAAACCCACACCAAAAAGGATTCTTCTTTGGAGATTTTGAAGCAATGTTTAACAAATTACACGGTAAAGAATTAAGTTACAACAACTTGCTAGATGTAGATGCTGCTGTAAACTTAATGGGTGAATTTAAAAATGATGAACCTACGTTTGCTATTTTAAAACATAATAATGCTTGTGGCTTAGCCTCTAGAAGTACTTTACACCAAGCATATGTAGATGCCTTAGCTGGCGATCCTGTTTCTGCTTTTGGTGGTGTATTAATTGCAAACAAAGAAATAGACCTTGCAACAGCAGAAGAAATACACAAATTATTTTGTGAGGTTGTTATAGCTCCTAGCTATGCAGCAGATGCTTTAGAAGTATTAAAAGGTAAAAAGAACAGAATTATTTTAGTGCAGAATGATGTAGCCTTACCAGAAACATTGGTAAGAACTTGTTTAAATGGTGTACTAGTACAAGATAAAGACCATAAAACAGATACTGTTGCAGATTTACAAAATGCTACAGACACAAAACCTACAGCAGAAGAAATTGAAGATTTAATATTTGCCTCTAAATTATGCAAACACACAAAATCTAACACAATTGTACTTGCTAAAGGAAAACAATTATGTGCTAGCGGAACAGGACAAACCTCTAGAGTAGATGCTTTAAACCAAGCTATACATAAAGCTAAGTCTTTTAATTTTGATTTAAACGGAGCGGTAATGGCTAGTGATGCTTTTTTCCCATTCCCAGACTGTGTAGAAATAGCAGGTACTAATGGCATTACAAGTGTAATACAACCTGGCGGATCTATAAAAGACCAATTAAGCATAGATTATTGCAACGAAAACAAAATTTCTATGGTAATGACTGGCACACGTCATTTTAAACATTAATTTTGTTACATTCGTCGATTAAACTTACTTTTAGTCCAGAAACCAATTTATAATACATGGGATTTTTTGATTTTTTTACAGAAGAGATAGCTATAGATCTTGGAACAGCCAATACGCTAATAATACATTTAGACAAAGTTGTTGTAGATAGCCCTTCTATTGTTGCAAGAGATAGAATTAGCGGAAAAATAATTGCAGTTGGTAAAGATGCCAATATGATGCAAGGTAAAACCCATGAAAATATAAAAACAATTAGACCTCTTAAAGATGGTGTAATTGCAGATTTTGATGCATCTGAAAAGATGATAAATATGTTTATTAAAAACATACCTGCATTAAAAAAGAAATGGTTTCCGCCTGCATTGCGTATGGTTGTTTGTATTCCTTCAGGTATTACAGAAGTAGAAATGCGAGCAGTAAAAGAATCTTGTGAACGTGTAAACGGTAAAGAGGTTTATTTAATTCATGAACCTATGGCAGCAGCTATTGGTATTGGTTTAGATATTATGCAACCTAAAGGTAATATGATTGTAGATATAGGTGGTGGTACTACAGAAATTGCTGTTATTGCATTAGGTGGTATTGTTTGTGATAAGTCTGTGAAAATTGCAGGTGATGTATTTACAAATGATATTATATACTATATGCGTACACAACACAACCTTTATGTAGGTGAAAGTACTGCCGAAAATATAAAAATAACAATAGGTTCTGCTACAGAAGATTTACAAGAACCACCAGAAGAAATGTCTGTACAAGGTAGAGATTTACTAACAGGTAAGCCTAAGCAAGTATCTATCTCATATAGAGAAATAGCTAAGGCTTTAGACAAGTCTATCTTAAGAATTGAAGATGCTGTGATGGAAACTTTATCTCAAACTCCACCAGAATTAGCTGCAGACATCTATAACACAGGTATTTACCTTGCTGGCGGAGGATCTATGCTAAGAGGATTAGACCGTAGGTTATCCCAAAAGACAGATTTACCCGTATATATAGCAGAAGATCCTCTACGCGCAGTTGTTAGAGGAACAGGTATTGCTCTTAAAAACTTAGAACGTTATAAAAATATCCTAATTAAATAATTAGTTAGGATGTTTTTATGACATAAGTATAGGCTTAAGTTTATACCGCCAAATATGTAAAATGAATGCAACAAATTATCAACTTTTTAATAAGAAACAAAAACGGGCTATTGTATGTTTTTTTATTACTAATTGCGTTGGGATTTACGGTACAAGCAAACTCTTATCATCAATCTAAATTTTTAAATTCTTCCAGTTGGCTTACTGGTAATATTTACCAAACATCTACCAATATATCTACCTATTTTTCATTACAAAATGAAAATAATATACTGGTAGAAGAAAACAAAAGGCTACGCAACTTACTTTTTAATAAAAACATTGTTGCTCCAGATAGTATTAAAACAGACTCCTCTTCTACCTACAACATAGTAACTGCCAACGTTATTAAAAATAGTTATTCACTATCTAAAAATTACATTACTATTAACGCTGGTAAAAATCAAAACGTAAAAGAAGATATGGGTGTTATAACGTCTAATGGTATTTTAGGCATTATAGATCATACATCTAACAATTTCTCACTAGTACAAAGTATACTAAATACAAAGTCTACAATTAATGCCAAACTTAAAAACGAAGAATATTTTGGTTCTTTAGTATGGGATACCAAAGATTTTAACACTGCACAGCTAACAGATATTCCTAGGCTAGTTAAATTAAACATAGGAGATACTATAGTTACTGGTGCAAGTTCTAGTATTTTCCCAAAAGATATTCCTATTGGTGTTATAAAAGATTACAGTTTAAAAAAATCTGAAAATGTATACCACATTAACATTAGCCTTTTTCAGGATATGGCTAACATTAAAAATGTATACATTATTAAAAACAAAGATATTGCAGAGATTAAAGAATTAGAAAAGAAAATTAAATAATGCTAAATAATAAAATTACAATACATATTATTAGGTTTTTCTTTCTTGTTCTTGCACAAGTATTAATTTTTAATAACATCAACTTTTTAGGTTTTGTAAACCCTATGGTTTATGTGTTATTTTTTTATTGGTATCCTGTAAAAGAAAATAAATCTATTTTGCTTATTGTTAGTTTTTTCTTTGGATTAACAATAGATTTTTTCTCAGACACAATGGCAATACACACAGCAGCATGCTTAACAATTGCATATCTAAGGTCTGGCATTATGCGCTTTTGTTTTGGCGTAAACTATGATTTTCAAAACTTTAAAATGACCTCTACAACAACATTACAGCAGGTTACTTTTTTAGCTTTATTAATTTTATTTCATCATTTAATTTTCTTTTCGCTAGAAATTTTTAGTTTCAGTAATTTGTTGCTAATTTTAAAGAAAGTTTTAATTGTTGGTAGTGCAACCTTACTTCTTTGCCTATTAATAAAATCATTGTTTAGTACCCAGAAAAAATGAAAAAATTCCTACTTTCATCTTTCATCATCTTAATAGGACTATCCTTTTTAGGAAGGTTATCCTATTTACAAATTTTTAGCTTTTCTCCTAATCAAATATTAGAAGACCCTGCAATAAAAACTTTGTATGATTTTCCTGAACGCGGTTACATTTATGACCGTAACGGAAAATTGCTTGTGGCTAACCAAGCTGCTTATGATGTTATGGTTATACCAAGAGAGGTTAAACCGTTAGACACTCTGGAGTTTTGTAATTTAATTGGCATTGATAAAAGTACATTTATAAAGAACCTTAAAAATGCACGCAAACATTCCCCTAGGTTGCCATACGTAATGGTTTCACAATTATCTAAAGAAGATTATGCCAAGCTACAAGAAAAAATGCGAAAGTATGAGGGGTTTTATATTCAAAAACGTTCTCAGCGTTATTATGATACCAAAAGTGCTGCAAATGCTTTAGGATATATTAGCCAAGTAACACCTGGCGACTTAAAAAAGTTTCCATATTACAGTCAGGGTGAATTAAAAGGAAAAACCGGAGTAGAAAAACAATATGAAGATATATTACGAGGAAGAAAGGGCGTAAAATATATACAAAAAGATAGATTTAACAGAGATATTGGCCCTTATAAAAACGGCGCACTAGATACTTTACCAGAGCCTGGCAAAGAAATACAATTAACCATAGATAAGGAACTGCAAGAATACGGAGAAAAATTAATGGTTGGTAAACATGGAGGTATAGTTGCGCTAGATCCTAATTCTGGTGAAATATTATCATTAATTTCTGGCCCCACTTATGACCCAGCCTTATTGGTAGGCAGAAAACGTTCTGCCAATTACAGCAAACTGTATTATGATAGTATTGCCAAACCAACTTGGGATAGAAGTTTACTTGCCCAAGAATCTCCAGGTTCTCCTTTTAAAGTAATTAACGCACTTGTAGCTTTACAAGAAGATGTTATGACACCAGAAGATAAAATACGTTGCTATAATGGTTTTTACGTTGGAAAAAACAGAACCAAAAGAGGATGCCATTGCGGTGGAGGTCTAAGAGATATGTATAGCGGAATTTACAAATCATGTAACGCTTATTTTGCTGGGACTTTTAAACAAATTTTTGACAAGTTTGAAACTACAGATGAAGCTATGGATGTGTGGCAAAAACACGTTAAAAGTTTTGGACTTGGAGAATATTTAGGAACCGATTTACCTACTGGAAGCAGAGGACGAATTCCTGGAAAAGAATATTACGACAGGGTTTATGGAGATAATAGATGGACGTGGTCTTATATTGTTTCTATATCATTTGGACAGGGTGAAGTTGCTGTTACACCTATACAATTAGCTAATATGACCGCTGCTATTGCTAACAAAGGCTATTATTATACCCCACATATTTTAAAAAAGGTAGAAGGCAAACCAATTACAGACCCAAAATACACCCAAAGAAAATATACTACTATAGATAAAGAAAATTTTGAGCCAGTTATTAAAGGTATGGAAGCTGTGTACAAAACCCCAGGTGGCACTGCACATTGGCTACAAGTTCCTGGTATTAACATTGCCGGAAAAACTGGTACTGTAGAAAACTTTACCAGAATTAATGGCGTTAGAACACAACTTACAGACCACTCTATTTTTGTTGCTTTTGCTCCTGTAGAAAACCCAAAAATTGCTTTAGCTATTTTTATAGAGCACGGTTATTTTGGAGGAAGATATGCCGGACATATAGCTTCGTTAATGATTGAAAAATATTTAAAAGGAGAAATTACTCGTAAAGACTTAGAAAAGAAAATGCTTGAAAAAACTTTAGAAAAAGAATATGCAAAGCCATATAGTGGCGAGCCTTTTCCTATTAACGAAAGAGTTTGGTAACTTTTTAAAAAGCAAAAAAACAAGAAAAACTCCTTTATGTCTGGAAACACTTTTTTAAAAAGAATAGATTGGCTTAGTATCTTTATTTACTTAGCGCTAACCATTATTGGTTGGGTAAGCATATATTCTAGTACATTTTCAGAGAGTAACCCATCTATATTAGATTTTGGAACCTTTTACGGTAAACAGGCTTTTTTTATTGGAGTTAGTATATTAACTGTGGTTTTTATTTTTGCTACAGAGGCTAATCTTTTTGAACGGTTTTCTGGCATTATTTACGCATGTAGCATTGTTTTACTAGTTGGGTTATTTCCGTTTGGTAAAACTATTGCCGGAGCAACATCATGGTATAATTTAGGTTTTTTTAATTTACAACCATCAGAAATAGCAAAGGTTGCCACAACACTTGCTTTAGCTAAATACTTAAGTGATATACAAACAGACCTTAAAAAACAAAAAGATAAGTTGTATGCTTTTGGTATTTTAATAATACCTGCAATATTAATTGTACTACAACCAGATCCTGGTAGTGGCGTTGTATTTTTAGCCTTAACATTTGTTTTGTTTAGAGAAGGTTTGCCATTGTACTACTTAGCTATTGGTTTAGTAATGCTTCTTATTTTTGTAGCTACGCTTAAATTTGGTACTATTTGGGTAGTTATAGCTGTTAGTATTTTAATTGCTTTATTTTATTTAACAAAAAAAGAAAGAGTAAAAATATCTCCATTACCAATTATACTGTTCTTTATAGCATCTGTAACCATTTCTTTATCTGTAAGGTTTGTTTTTGATTCGGTTTTAAAACAACATCATAGAGACAGATTTAATCTTTGGTTGCGTCTAGAAAAAGATCCAAAAAAATTAGAAGACATTAGAAAAACCATAGGTTATAACACATACCAGTCTGAAAAAGCAATTGAATCTGGTGGTTTTACTGGAAAAGGTTTTTTACAAGGAACAAGAACAAAGGGTGACTTTGTACCAGAACAACATTCAGATTACATTTTTACAACTGTAGGAGAAGAATGGGGCTTTTTAGGAACCGCCACTGTTGTTTTATTATTTTCTGTATTACTACTACGACTGGTATACATAGCAGAGCGTCAAAAAAATGCCTTTAGTAGAATATATGGCTACGGTGTAATATCTATTTTATTTATACATTATTTAATAAACATAGGAATGGTTATTGGCTTAGTACCCACAATTGGTATTCCGTTACCATTTATGAGTTACGGAGGCTCTGGCTTACTTGGTTTTACATTGTTGCTTTTTATCTTTTTAAAGTTAGATGCAAACCGTTTAAAAGAATGGGGCTAAAGAGCCCAATTTGTAACATTTACTTTAGCCTCTAGCTTATCTTGAGTCTGTTTTGGTAATGCTTCAAAAAAATCTATCCCAGTTTCTTTTTCTATCTTATCAACAGAAACCACAAAAGAACTCAGCTCTTTTTTACTCTCTTTATGCGGAAACAAAAAAGCTATTACATTTAAGTTATCTCCTTTTCCTTTAGCTACAATTTTGTAAAAGTAATTTGGAACAGCTACATCTTCATCTCCTATCTCATCCATATGCCCTTTTAAAACACCTCCTGTTACAACATACAGCTCTTTATCTGTCTTTACCCATTGTCTTACTTTTTTCTCTAAACGATTCCATACACCAGCATTAAAATCGTTTTTTTGAGGGGTTATATTACTTGTGTAAAATGTTTCATTATACGCTTGTAATGCAAACCTACGATCACCGGCAGGACAAAGATGCCCCCTATCATAACCAGAGCGTTTATAATTACGCCAATCTGCAGATTTTGTTTTAACTTTTGGGTCTTCAATAAAATAAGGTCTTTTTCTATCCTCATAAGTTAAATGTTGTTTGTTTAACAGATAAGCAACCCACTCTGCTTGCTCATATTTTTCATTATATGACAAGGTAAAATAATTGTGTTTAACAACAACTCCTGTAGTAGATGATGGTTGCAAATAGTTCTCTAATTTAACTTGCTTATTATCTTTTACTACACTGGCATCTGTATAAGTATCTGGCGTATAAAAATTATTAAACAGCCAAAAACCTACTGTACAAATTACCATTAAAATTAAGTATGTTGTTTTTTTAGTCATTTTTAAAATTCTAATTATTTACATCCAATTTAAATAAAAAATAAAGCTTCCAGAAAAAAAATCTGAAAGCTTCACTATTCTTGTTTATATAGCATAGCTACTCTTTAATAGCTGCTGTATATCCGTTAGAATCTTCTAAGGTTGTATAACCTGCTACTTTTACAATTTTAAAAACATCATTAGATCTCCCCTCTACATACTCTACAGTATACTTTTCTCCGCTTTGTGACCAAGTAAATGTTGTGCTAGATTTTAAGTCTCCGTTTGTGAACTTTTTAAAAGTCCCCATTTTATCTGAGTCAAATTTCCATTCATCTTTAGAACTTTGTTCTTCTTGCCCCTCAAAAGAAACAGAAAAATCACTTGACCAAGTACCAACTATGGCAGAAGATTCATTTTTAGAACAACTTGTTGTTAATACAACGGCAAATAAAATAAGTAATAGTTTTTTCAAAATAAATTATGGTTTAGGTTAATTATACTTTTTTAACGTGTTTATTTTTACAATAGTATAATGCATAAAAAAAGCCTAGTTAAAAAACTAGGCTTAAAAAATACTGTAACAAAAACTTACCCTTTAATTGCGGCTAGTTTGTTGTTATTTTTAATATTATTAATTTTTAAATCTTTAAGCACACTAATAGCTTCTTCTACGTAAACGTCTCTAGCTAAATCTTTATGCCATCTTTCTCTTTTTTCTTTTAAAATAGTGTCTTTTACAAATAAATCTTTTTCATACTTTAACGACTCAAAAGTTAAACCTGTTTTGTAATCATAAATACCTTTAAAGTGTTTAGATTTTTCTAAAAGCTTTTCCTTTTCTTTTTTATAATCGCTATAGCTTAAAGATACCACATTTTCATCTTGCTGCTCTTTTAACCATTTTGCATTTTCTTCAATTAATTTTAATTGAGAGTTTGCTGCCATACGCTTAGCACTATTTGCTATAGTTTGCTTGTAATCTATATAACCATCCCAAGTCTTATAATTTGCAGGACTAATTTTATCCCAAGCTAATGGATTTTGCTGATCTCTTTCACCTAAATCTATATAGCTATATTTGTCTGGAACTACTACATCACTCTTAACACCTTCTAACTGAGTAGATCCACCGTTAATTCTGTAAAACTTTTGCGTAGTTACTTTTAAAGCTCCTAAATCTCCGTGTTCATTATTACGGACAATATCAGATAAAGACCATAAGTTTTGAACCGTTCCTTTACCAAAAGTTTGCTTACTACCAATTACAACACCTCTTTTATAATCTTGCATTGCAGCTGCTAAAATTTCTGAAGCAGAAGCAGACAATTCATTTACCAATAACACTAAAGGACCATCCCATTGTATACGCTCATCTTTATCTTCATGTACTACTTTTTCTTCTGTACTGCCTGAAGATTTTACCTGTACCACAGGACCATCTTTAATAAATAAACCTGCCATTTCTACAACGGTACGCAAAGACCCTCCTCCGTTATCTCTAAGGTCTAAAACTAAACCTTCCATACCGGCTTGCTTTAATCTTTCAATTTCCTTTGCTACATCAGAAGCAGCATTACGGTTACTATAATCTTTAAAATCTACATAAAACTTAGGTAGGTTAATTATTCCGTAGGTATGATCTTCTTTTTTTACTGTAGCAGACTTAGCATAAGATTCTTCCATCTCTACTAAATCTCTAGTAATTTTTACAACTTGTGTAGAACCGTCTACCTTTTTAACAGTTAAATAAACATTAGTTCCCTTAGGACCTTTCATTAATTTAATTGCGTCATTTAATTGCATTCCTGTAACGTCTACAGGTTCTTCATCTGGTTTTTGACCAACTTTTATAATTTCATCACCAACTTCAATAGTTTGATCTCTCCAAATAGGACCTCCAGAAATTACTTCTACAATTTTTATTTGGTCTTTCTTTTTCTGTAATCTAGCTCCAATTCCTTCAAATTTACCAGACATACTCACATCAAACTTATCTTTGTCTTCTGGCGCAAAGTAGTATGTATGTGGGTCAAACCCTTCTACAATTGTGTTAATGTATTGTCCAAACCAATCTTCACGGTCGTACTCATTATTCACAAAATCAAAAAAGTCATCTAACGTAGATTTTGTTAACTCTCTAGCAGCTTTTTCTGCTTCAGTTTTAGATAATGGCTTTTCTTTATCTGTAAGTTTATCATCAAAAGTGCTAATTGTAGCATACTTTAATTGTTTTCTCCACCTTTCTCTTAATTCCTTTTTTGACGAAACAAAAGTCTGATCTTCATAATTGATATCTATTTTCTCTGCAGTATCAAAATTAAAAGGCTTACTTAAAATATCTTTGTAAATGTCTGAAGCTTCATCCATACGCTTCATCAATCTTTTGTGTACCAAATCAAAAAAACTAATGTCAGTATTTTTTATTTGATCATCTATCTGAAACTTATACTTTTCAAATTCTTTTATATCACTTTCTAAAAAATATCTTTTTGTTGGATCTAAGACATCTATAAACTCTTCAAAAACTGACACTGAAAAATCGTCATTAATATCTTTAGGTTCATAATGCCCCTTTTCTAACATATATGCAATTATCTCTATCAGTAATTTATCTTTATCACCGTCATTAACAGTGTCTAAAGATTTATTTGTGAAACTGCAAGACGCCACTGCAAATAGCATCCCCAATAACATAACAATTAAATTCTTTTTCATCTATTATTATTTTAACTTTAGTAGAATTTGGACTCTTAAAATTACATTAAACAATGTAAATCTTAATTATTTTACCAAGATACTGAAAAAACTATGCCACATTATAAGTTAGCAGTAGTTTTTTAACCTTTTTATGATAATTATAAGATAGATTTTTAAAAAGCATTCTTGTAAACATTATAAAAACGTATTTTTACGGTATAAATTATATGTTAGATGCAAAAACCATTAATATTAGTTACCAATGATGACGGAATTACAGCTCCGGGATTAAGATCTTTGGTAAAATTTATGAAAGAGATAGGTGATGTTGTTGTTGTAGCACCAGATAGTCCGCAGTCTGGTATGGGACACGCAATTACTATTAACAACACTTTACATGCTAACTTAGTAACTGTAGATGATATTGATGGTGCAGAACAAGAGTATAGCTGTAGCGGAACACCGGCAGATTGCGTAAAAATGGGACTTCAGGAGCTTTTAGACCGAAAACCAGACTTATGTGTTAGTGGTATTAATCACGGGTCTAACTCCTCTATAAATGTAATTTACTCTGGTACAATGAGTGCTGCTATTGAAGCCGGAATTGAAGGCATACCTGCTATTGGTTTTTCTTTGTGTGACTTTTCATGGGATGCAGATTTTGAAGAAGCCAAACCTTTTGTACAAAAAATTGTAAAACAAGCACTTGCAAACGGTATCCCTAAAGGAGTTGTTTTAAATGTAAACATACCTGTTATTGAAAATGAAAAAATAAAAGGGATTAAAATTTGTAGGCAGGCACGTGCCAACTGGAAAGAAAAATTTGATAAACGAACCAACCCAATGGGAAAAGATTATTATTGGTTAACTGGTAAATTTGAATTGCTTGATAAAGGCGAGGACACAGATGAATTTGCACTTGCTAATAATTATATTTCTGTAGTGCCAACTCAGTTTGACTTAACAGCGCACCACACCATACAACAACTAAACAATTGGAATTTAAATGAACACTAAAAAAGAAGTTATAATTGGATTTCTTGTAGGTATAATTGCTAATACTATTGGTACATTAGCATATATTTTACTTTTTTCTGATTTAAGTATTGTAGAAACATACAAAGCAGCTGTAGAAAGTGACCATATTGGCAGTCTACTAGCACTTGGAGCTATATTAAATTTAATTGCTTTTTTTCTTTTTTTAAAAATTAAAAGAGATTATAGAGCCAGAGGTGTATTAATAGCTACATTATTAACTGCTCTTGTTATTTTATATTACAAGGTTTTTTAAATAAGTTACATACTACATGAAATATTACATTATTGCCGGTGAAGCTTCTGGAGACTTACACGGCTCTAACCTTATAAAAGCTATTAAAGTTGCAGACACTAACGCAAATATTAGGTGTTGGGGTGGAGACCTTATGCAACAAGCTGGTGGAGATCTTGTAAAACATTACAAGAGTATGGCTTTTATGGGCTTTATTGAGGTTATAAGTAATATTAATAAAATATCTAAAAACTTAAAATTTTGTAAAGAAGATATTGATGCTTTTAAACCAGATGCTATTGTTTTTATAGACTATTCTGGATTTAATTTGCGTATTGCAAAATGGGCTAAAGAAAATAATTACCGTACCAACTATTATATATCTCCACAAATTTGGGCCTCAAGAGAAGGTAGAATTTCTAAAATTAAACGAGATATAGATGCTATGCACGTTATTCTTCCGTTTGAAAAAGATTTTTACGAAAAAAAACACAATTATCCAGTACATTTTGTTGGCCATCCCTTGTTAGATGCCATTAACAAGCAACCACTTCCTAATGAGGCAAATTTTAGAACCAACAATAATTTAGATCCTAAAAAACAAATTATTGCTTTATTACCTGGTAGTAGAAAGCAAGAGGTTCAAAAAATGCTAAACGTAATGTTATCTGTAACAAAATCCTTTACAAACTACCAATTTGTTATAGCTGGTGCACCAAGTTTAGATTTAGACTTTTACAAGCCCTATTTAAAAAATCCTCAAGTAGGCTTTGTAGCCAACCAAACATATAGTTTATTAGCGTTGTCTACTGCTGCTTTGGTTACAAGTGGTACAGCAACATTAGAAACTGCATTGTTTAAAGTACCACAAGTGGTTTGCTATAAAGCTCATTGGCTGTCTTACTACATTGCAAAAAAAATAATTACTCTTAAATACATTTCATTAGTGAACTTAATAATGGACAAAGAAGTAATTAAAGAATTAATACAAGACGATTTAAATACAAACAACCTTACTTTAGAACTGAATAAAATATTATCTAAAGACACCAGAACAAAAGTTTTTGAGGAATATTACCAACTTGAAAAAAAACTAGGAGGAGTAGGTGCTAGTAAAAAAGCGGCAGAATTAATTGTTTCTAATACAAAAGCTAAAACATAAAAACCAATAAAATTTACTAAATTTGGTAACCAAGTGTCCTAAATTTTTCTTGGAATGATCCGTAAAGTAACTTTTTTTCTAATAATTCTTTCTCTTGGCAGCTGTGTCTCTAAAAAGAAAACCACCTACAGCAAAGATCGCAAAGTAAGCGTAGCACCATCTAAAGTAATCATAAAAAAAGGAACCTCTTCTAAAGCCAAAAGAAAAGCAAAAGAAATTGCTGTTGAGCGTAAAGCAGACAAAATTATAAATTCTGCCTTGGCTTTTTCTGGCACGCCGTATAAGTTTGGTGGAACCACAAAAAGAGGAATGGATTGCTCTGGACTACTCTATGTTGCTTTTTCTGAACATAACATCACTCTTCCTAGAGTGTCTTACAATATGGCTAATGAAGGCAAAGAAATACGAGTTAAAGATGTAGAAAAAGGAGATTTACTTTTTTTTAGAACCTCAAAAAAAAGAAAACGTATAAACCATGTTGGTTTGGTAGTTGCAACAGATAATAACGAAATTAAGTTTGTACACGCTAGCACCTCTAGAGGTGTAATTGTTTCTTCTTTAAGAGAAGGCTATTGGAATTATGCTTTTGTAAAAGCTACTAGAGTACTGTAATTTATGAAACCGTTTCAGTTTATTTCAGTAAAACTTACACTATGTTTAATTACTGGAATACTGATACAAACTGCTTTTAATTTTTCTCCTTTTTATTGTTTATACGCACTTATTACATCACTAATAATTCTTGGTATACTATTAAAAATATCTAAAAAAAGAGCATTAGTTTTTGGCATTGTAGCTGCTTTTGCAAGCATATTGTTGGGGGTAACTACTGCAAATTTTGCCACACCAAAAAATAACACATTACACTACAGTAATAAAACTATCACCAATACACATTTATGGCATTTAAAAATACACGAGGTTTTAAAATCTAACACTTACAACCATAAGTATGTAGCAACCCTTGTTACTCTGGACAACCAAAATGCTACAGGAAAATTTTTATTAGAGACACCAATAAATAGTGCTAAAACAATTTTTAATGTTGATGATGAACTTGTTGTATACACAAAGCTTTCTCCTGTTAACTCCCCTTTAAACCCGCATCAATTTAACTATGCTTTATACTTAAAAGATTTAGGCATTTACCATAAAATAGAAGCTAAAGACAATTACAAACTACTTTTATTAAACAATAAAACCCTAATTGGTACAGCTGCAATTATTAGAAATAATATTATTAACAAACTTAATGGTGCGGGTTTTAACCCAGAAGAATTAAGCATTATAAAAGCATTATTACTGGGGGAACGTAATACCGTACAAACAAAAACCTTAGACGCATACAAAAATGCTGGCGCTATACACATTTTAGCACTTTCTGGTTTACATATTGGAATACTTTTATTGGTCTTACAATTTTTACTTTCTCCTTTAGAGTATTTACCAAAAGGCAAAACAATTAAACTTATTATTATAGTCTTATTTCTTTGGAGTTTTGCTTTCATTGCAGGCTTATCTAGCTCATTAATAAGAGCAGTAACTATGTTTACATTTGTTGCCTATGCTATGTTTTTAAACAGGCCAACGAGTTCTTTTAACATTTTAGCATTATCGTTATTTTTTATACTCTTATGCAAGCCTAACTTATTATTTTCCGTAGGCTTACAAATGAGCTATGCCGCTGTATTTTCTATTGTACTATTTAATCCTATTTTTAAAAAATTATGGGAACCTAAATATTACCTTACTAATAAAATATGGCAATTATTAACTGTTAGTTTAGCTGCGCAACTTGGAGTTTTACCTATTAGCCTATATTATTTTCATCAGTTTCCTAGTTTGTTTTTTATTACCAACTTAGCTATTATTCCGTTTTTAGGAGTTATTTTAAGTGTAGGTATTGTGGTTGTAATTTTAGCGCTTTTTAATGCTTTACCAAATTTTTTAGTTACACTTTACAACGGTATCATTTTTAGTATGAACAGTGTTGTAAAATGGGTTGCTACACAGGAAGTTTTTTTAATTAAAGCCATTTCATTTAACAAGGTACAAATAATACTTAGCTACCTTATTCTGCTAATATTGCTTTTATATATGACCAAAAAAACCTTTAAAAGAACAGCTTGGTTACTGGCTAGTGTTCTAGTTTTTCAGTCATGCATAATTTACTATAATTACAAAGCATTACAAAAAGAAGAATTACACATATTACACCAAAGTAAACATACGGTACTAACCCACCAAACAGGAAAAGAATTAAAAGTTTACACTAATAATAGCCACATAAATCAGCAATCCATACAAAATATTGCAATTGCAGAACGTGTAAATTCAATATCTAACCAAAAACTAAAAAATAACTACAGTTATAAAAACAAGCTACTAATTATTGTAGATAGTTTAGTAGTTTACCCTAAAAATAAAAACAGCATTGTACTACTCACACAGTCTGCTAAGCTAAATTTAGATCGTTTAATTACAGACATACATCCAAAACAAATAATTGCCGACGGTAGCAATTACAAAACCACAGTTGCCCTTTGGAAAGCTACTTGCTTAAAAAGAAAAATTCCTTTTTACTATACAGGAGAAAATGGCTATTATACCTTTCATTAATTACAAACACTAACTTTTATACCTTTATTTTCCAGATTTTTTACCATATTAGGAGCTATTCCGCTATCCGTAATAATTTCATCAATTTGATCTAGATTACAAATTTTAGCAAAGCTTTTTTTACCAAACTTAGATGAATCTGCTAAAACAATTATTTTTTGCGCGGCACCCAACATTTTTTTATTAAGCTGAGCTTCTTCTAAGCTAGAGGTAGATAAACCATACTCTAAATCTATACCATCTACTCCCAAAAAAAACTTACTACATGAAATGTTATCTAATATTTGTACTGCATAATTACCAATAACAGAAGCAGAACTATGCCTAACATACCCTCCAAGTTGCAAAATTTGTATGTCTTTATTATGTATTAAATGCAAAACAACATGTAAAGATGAAGTAATTACGGTTAGTTTCTTTTTAGGTTCTATAAACTTAGCCAATGCTTGCACTGTAGTACCAGATGCAATCATTATAGAATCATTTTCGTCTATTAATGTAGATGCGGTTTGCGCTATTCCTTTTTTTTCTTCAACAGAAATTTTTTCTTTTTCGCCAACTGCTCTTTCATTTATATACGGATTTTCTAATGATGCTCCGCCGTGAGTTCTAAAAAGCAACCCCTTTTCTTCAAGCAGGCGTAAATCTTTCCTAATTGTTACCGCAGAAACATTAAGTTGCTCACATAAATCTACAACTTCCACATGTTTTTCTCTTGCAAGAATATCTAATATAATCTGATGTCTTTTCATAGAATGATCAAATATAGTTAAAAAATGAAAAAAAAATAACATAATTTAGTTTCGTTTACTTTCGTTTTGTTTTAAAAATTTATTAGTTTTGATCAAAATCAAAAGAAAGTGACAAAAAACATATTTAACAGAGAAGCATTAATAGCACAATTACAACAGGAAAAAAACTGGGATGTATTAATTATTGGCGGTGGTGCTTCTGGTTTGGGAGCTGCACTAGATAGTGCTACTAGAGGGTACAAAACAGTATTGTTTGAACAAATAGATTATGCAAAAGGAACTAGTAGCCGTAGTACAAAACTAGTACACGGTGGGGTACGTTATTTGGCTCAGGGCAATGTAGATTTGGTAAGAGAAGCTTTGCATGAAAGAGGATTATTAGCTAAAAATGCACCACATTTGGTTAGCAACCTCTCATTTATAATTCCAAATTACAAATGGTGGGGAACTCCGTTTTACACCATTGGCTTAAAAGTGTATGATATTTTATCTGGTAGACTAAGTTTTGGAAAATCGTTTTCACTTTCTAGAAAAAAAACTATTCAGAAATTAAAAACAATAAAGACAGACGGACTAAAAGGTGGTGTTTTATACCATGATGGTCAGTTTGACGATTCTAGACTTGCTGTTAATATAGCACAAACAGCTATTGAAAAAGGCGCAACACTTTTAAATTATTTTAAAGTTATAAAGCTTACAAAAGACACTAATGGCAATACCAATGGTGTGGTAGTTTTAGATACAGAAACAAATACAGAGTATACTGTTTTTGCTAAAACAATAATAAATGCTACAGGTGTTTTTACTGATGAAATATTAAAAATGGACGATGCTGCTTCCAAAAACCTTGTACGTCCAAGTCAAGGTATTCACTTAGTTGTAGACAGGTCATTTTTACCAGGTAATGAAGCCATAATGATACCAAAAACTACAGATGGTAGGGTATTATTTTTAGTGCCTTGGCACAACAGAGTAATTTTAGGAACAACAGACACCCTTATAGACAGCCATAGTTTAGAGCCTAAACCTTTAGAAGAAGAAATAGATTTTATACTAGCAAATGCCAACGAGTATTTAAACAAAAATGTTAGTCGTAAAGACGTATTAAGTATGTACTCTGGATTACGTCCTTTAGCTGCACCAAAAGATAAATCTGAAAAAACAAAAGAAATATCTAGAAGTCATAAAGTTTTAGTTTCTAACTCTAAATTAATTACAATTACTGGCGGTAAATGGACAACCTATAGAAGAATGGCACAAGACACCATAAACAAAGCTATAGAAGTAGGACAGCTTGCCAAAAAGGAATGTGTTACAGAAGATCTTCAATTGCATGGCGCGGTTGCCAACAATGATATAATTAATCATTTATCCTTTTATGGGTCTGATGAAGCCAGTATTTTAGAAATGGTACAACATGACTCAAGTTTAGGTGAAAAATTGCATCCTAATTTAGAGTTTGTAAAAGCCGAAGTAGTTTGGGCAGTAAAAAATGAAATGGCAAGAACCATTGAAGATATTTTAGCTAGGCGTGTACGAGTATTATTTTTAGACGCCAAAGCCGCAATAGAAATAGCACCATTAGTTGCAGATATTATAGCTAAGGAACTAAATAAAGATAATGCCTGGAAACAAAATCAAATTGAAAACTTTACAAAAGTTGCTGAAGTTTATGTTTTAAAACATTAAGATTTCACTTAAAACCAAACAACCTTACACACAAAACATGGAGAAATATATATTAGCATTAGACCAAGGCACAACAAGCTCTAGAGCTATTGTATTTAATAAAATGGGAAACATTATATCTGTTGCTCAAAAAGAGTTTACACAGTACTTTCCCAAACCAGGCTGGGTAGAACATGACCCTGACGAAATTTGGTCTACACAAGCTGGTGTTGCTACAGAAGCTATTACAAAAAAAGGACTAGATGTAAAAAATATTGCTGCAATTGGCATTACAAACCAAAGAGAAACTGTAGTTGTTTGGGATAAAAAAACAGGTAAACCTGTTTATAACGCTATTGTTTGGCAAGACAAAAGAACTGCTGCATATTGTGATGAATTAAAAAAAGCAGGACACACAGATCTTATTAAACAAAAAACAGGCCTTGTAATAGACTCTTACTTTTCTGGAACTAAAATAAAATGGATTTTAGATAACGTAGAAGGCGCTAGAGAACGTGCAGAGGCTGGTGATCTATTAATGGGCACTATAGACTCTTGGCTTATTTGGAACTTTACAAAAGGAAACAAACACGTTACAGATGTTAGTAATGCGTCTAGAACGTTACTATTTAACATTAATACTTTAGAATGGGATGATGAGCTGTTAGAGCTACTTACCATTCCTAAAAGTATGTTACCAGAGGTAAAAGAATCTAGCGAGATCTACGGTCATACACAATCTGTTTTTTATGATTCTAAAATTCCTATTTCTGGTATTGCAGGAGATCAGCAAGCTGCATTATTTGGACAAATGTGTACCAAGCCCGGAATGGTAAAAAACACATACGGCACAGGTTGTTTTATGCTTATGAATATTGGTAAAAAACCAACATTATCTAAAAATAACTTACTCACCACTATAGGTTGGAAAATTAACGGAGAAACTCATTATGCATTAGAAGGCAGTATTTTTATAGGAGGAGCTGTTGTACAATGGCTTAGAGATTCTTTAAAAATTATTAGAACATCTTCAGAGGCAGAAACGTTAGCTAACAGCATTACAAGCTCAGAAGGGGTTTACTTTGTTCCTTCTTTTGCTGGTTTGGGGGCTCCTCATTGGAACCAACAAGCACAAGGTACTATTTTTGGATTAACAAGAGGCAGCACAGATGCACATATTGCAAGAGCAGCTTTAGAGTCTATTGCATACCAAACAATGGATATTTTAAAAGCTATGGAGGCAGATTCTGGCATTTTAATTAAAGAGTTACGAGTAGATGGTGGAGCTACTGTAAATAATTTACTAATGCAGTTTCAGGCAAATGTTTTACAAACTACTACTATAAGACCTAAAGTGGTAGAGACCACTGCTATGGGAGCTGCTTTTTTAGCAGGCCTAGCTGTAGGCTACTGGGATAGTCCAAAAGAAATTGAAGAAATTTGGCAAACAGATAAACGTTTTGAACCAGTTATAGAAAATGAAGAAATTTTAGAAGGCATTAAAGGTTGGTACAAGGCCATTAAAGCACTTGAATATTGGACAACCTTAAACTAAAAAAATGACTCCTTTTATTGCAGAAATTATTGGTAGTGCCATTCTAATTTTACTTGGTGGTGGCGTAGTTGCAAATGTTGTATTAAATAAAACTAACGGTAATAACAGTGGCTGGATTGTGATTACCACTGGCTGGGCACTTGCTGTTTATGTAGGTGTGGTTATAGCTGGGCCTTATAGTGGTGCTCATCTAAACCCTGCTGTTAGTATTGGTTTGGCTATTGCAAACAAATTTGAATGGTATAAAGTACCTATGTATGTACTTGCGCAATTTATTGGTACTATGGTTGGCGCTACTTTTGTTTGGCTTACATACAAACATCATTTTAATGAAACAGAAGATAAAGATGCTAAAAAGGCTGTTTTTTGCACTGCTCCTGCCATTAAAAATACATTTAGCAACTTATTTAGTGAGGCCATAGGCACTTTTGTGCTGTTACTTACTATTTTCTATTTTACAGATGCTACACTAACAGAACCTAATACTATAATTGGACTAGGCTCGGTTGGCGCTATACCCGTAGCATTTTTAGTCTGGGCAATTGGGCTCTCTTTAGGCGGTACTACAGGTTATGCTATTAACCCTGCTAGAGATTTGGGACCTAGAATTATACACGCTTTACTTCCTATTAAAAATAAAGCTAAAAGTGATTGGAGCTATGCTTGGATACCTGTGGTAGGCCCTATTTTAGGTGCTTCACTAGCGGCTTTTCTAATGCTTGCTTTAAGCTAACTAAATAAGGTTATTTAAACTAAAAATCCCTTTTTACAGATTGTAAAAAGGGATTTTTCATATGTATTACCAAGTATACTTTTTATTTTATACCGTGCATCATTTTCTTTATTTTACCATTTAATAATAGCATAATTACTCCGGCTCCTGCAGGAATTAATGTGAATATTAAAAAGAAGGTTGATAAACCGTATTTCTCAGAAATTGGATCTATATAACTAGCTGTCCAACCACCAATTACACCTGCCAAGAAATTAGCTATAAACCAAATACCGAACATAATACCTACAAATTTAACTGGCGCCAATTTACTAACATAAGATAAACCTACAGGAGACACACATAGCTCTCCTAATGTATGGAATAAATACGCCAATACCAGCCAAACCATACTTACAGATGCCGTTTTAGCTCCTTCAGGAATACCAGAAGAGCCATAAGCCAATGCTGCAAAACCTACACCAACTAAAATTAAACCTAAAGCAAACTTAACAGGTCCAGAAGGGTTGTATTTAGACTGCCATATTTTAGAAAACAAAGAGGCAAACACTATAATAAATAAAGAGTTAAGCACAGAAAACCAAGAAGCAGAAACCTCTACTTGTGAGCTTTTCACCTCTGTTACTTTAGCTGTTACTGTATCCTCAGACGCTTCAGCAACATAACCTAAATTTTGTGTAAGCTTTAATTGTACTACAGATCCAGCTGTAAAAGTAGTATCTCTAGACAATGCTAATTTTTGCTTTAAAACTTCATTTTTTTGATTTTCAAAAGCTAAAGAAGCATATGTATTATCTTTCCAAAATAGCCCTTTTGCAGACTCTTCTTTTAAATCTGTTATTTTAGCGTTAAAAAAGTAACCAATAGCATTTTTATCTTCATTAAGCAAGTTACCATCTTTAACTGTATTTGCAAGGTTTAAGCTGTCTGCAGGGTTGTAAAACTCATATTTGTTATTCACTTTTACATTTATAACATCGCCTACTGTTAAAGGGTCACTAGTTCTAATTTCTTTTACCTTTTCTACGTTATTCACATCAGAATAAGCTACCGCATAAGAAGTAGTTTTATAATCGTTCTGCAACATCCAAATAACCAAAGCCCAAACAATAACAAAACTAGATGCTAGTACAATATTAGCTGTAGAATATTTAGAAAATGTCTTTTTAAATAACAAGCTTAGTACATATGTAATAATACCTAAAGGAATAATTACTATAACACTATTTATTATTTTAAAAGCAGTAGCAGAAGAGCCTTCTAAAACTCTTTGTGTATAATCGCCAGCAAAAATAGTCATAGAACCACCTGCTTGCTCAAAAGCCCACCAAAAGAATGTTGTAAACAAAGCAAAAATACCAATAACAATCATTCTATCTGATATTACTCTAGATTTAGAAACTCCTTCTACAAGTTCTTCTACGTTATCTTCTAATTTCTCTGCATCATCCTCAATAGTTTTCTCTATACTTTTATTTGTATTTGGTTTTAATCCTATTTTTCCAAATATTTTTTGCGCTAAATAGAATTGTACCATTCCTATAAACATAAAAACACCTGCTAAACCAAAACCATAATGCCAGCCTATTTTTTCACCTAAATACCCACATAAAAGAATACCTAAAAAAGAACCCGCATTAATACCCATATAAAAAATGGTATAACCTGCGTCTTTTTCTTCACCTTGTGTTTTATATAATTGACCAACAATTGAAGAAATATTTGGCTTAAACAAACCGTTACCAATAATTAATAATGTTAAACCTGCATAAAAAAACCAGTGTGTAGTACCTTCTAATGCCATAGATGCGTGACCAAGCGTCATAATAAACGCTCCTAAAATTACGGCATTTCTAAATCCTAAAAATTTATCTGCAATGTAACCACCAATAATTGGTGTTAAATACACTAGACCTATATACCAACCATATAAAATTGTAGCATCTGCTCTTTCCCAGCCCCAACCTTCATTTAGTAAAGATGATGTTAAAAAAAGCACCAACAATGCACGCATTCCATAGTAACTAAAACGCTCCCACATTTCAGTAAAAAACAGCACAAAAAGCCCAGATGGGTGTCCTAATACTGTTTTCTGATTAGTCTCAGATCCTCCGTATTTAAATTCCATATATAATTAGTTAGTTTATAAATTTGATTTCATCAAAAATAACAGATTTAAAGCATATTTTCATCAATTAAGAAATATGAATACTTTGCCCTAAATTATTAAATTCACAAAATGCTTTTAAGAAAGACCAAGTTTACTAATTATTTTAATAAATAGTAAACTTTTTATCTTAAATATTGCAATTATAAAGGCAAAACTCACAGATATATCAGTCAAAAAAAGTTGCCACATTATGTTTATCTTTGGCACTTGTAAAAAACCAACTATGATTACCCCTATTCAAGGATTTTCTAAACTAAGTAAAGACGAAAAAATAAACTGGATTGCTAGCAATTACACACACAATACCCAACAAACAAAAGAGGTATTAAAAGTGTATTGGAATTCTGATGCTAAACTGCAAAAACTGCATGACGAGTTTATAGAAAATACGATAACAAATTATTACCTGCCTTTAGGTATTGCTCCAAACTTTTTAATTAATAACAAGCTTTATGCTGTACCAATGGCTATAGAAGAAAGCTCTGTGGTTGCTGCCGCTAGTAAGGCTGCTAAATTTTGGTTAACACGTGGCGGATTTAAAACCACTATTTTAGGAACTGAAAAAGTAGGACAGGTGCATTTTATTTTTAAGGGTGATGAAAAAAAGTTAGAATCATTTTTTACGGCTATTAAACCTGTACTTTTTAATGATTCTGATAGTATTACCACCAGTATGAAAAAACGTGGTGGAGGAATTACAAATATTGAGCTACGTAATAAAACTGAAGATTTAGAACACTACTACCAGTTACACTGCACTTTTGAAACACTAGATGCAATGGGTGCCAACTTTATAAACTCTTGCTTAGAGCAATTTGCAAAAACACTAAAAAGAGAAGCATTGGCTTATACTGATTTTTCTGATGAAGAAAAAAATATAGAAGTTGTAATGAGTATTTTATCTAACTATGTACCTAATTGTGTTGTTAGAGCAGAAGTTAGCTGTACAGTTGAAGAGCTTAGCGAAGGAAATACTGAAGATGCACAACATTTAGCTGAAAAAATAGTACAGGCCGTTAACATTGCCAAAATAGAACCTTACAGAGCTGTTACACATAATAAAGGAATTATGAACGGAATAGACGCTGTGATTTTAGCTACTGGAAATGATTTTAGAGCTATAGAAGCTAGTGTACACGCATACGCTAGTAGAAACGGAAAATACAGTAGCCTAACTAATGCTAGCGTAGATAATGGTGTGTTTAAGTTTTGGTTAGATGTACCTTTAGCTTTAGGTACTGTAGGCGGCTTAACAAACTTACATCCACTAGTAAAAACTGCTTTAGAAATTTTACAAAAACCTTCTGCAACAGAATTAATGCAAATTGTAGCTGCCACCGGATTGGCTCAAAACTTTGCTGCTGTACGCTCTTTGGTAACAACTGGTATACAAGAAGGACATATGAAAATGCACTTACTAAACATTTTAAATCAACTTGGCGCCACAGATAGTGAAAAAAAGACACTAACAGCACACTTTAAAACCAATACTGTTACGCATAGCGCTGTAGTTACTGCATACAACAATTTAAAAAATGACTAAAGAATTTTACAGCAACGGAAAATTACTACTCACAGGAGAGTATGTTGTTTTAGATGGCGCACTTAGCTTAGCAGTACCAACAATTTATGGTCAAAATTTAAGAGTAACACAAACTAATAGCAATAGCATTACTTGGAGCAGTATAGACGTAGCTAATAACACTTGGTTTAACGCAACTTTTAACAGCGATACTTTTACTGTTTTAAATGATAAACTAAACGATGAAGCTTGGATTAATACAGCAAAAACTTTACAACAAATTTTAAAAGAAGCACAATTACTAAATCCTAACTTTTTAAAAAACACGAAAGGTTTAGCTGTAGAAACAAAATTAGATTTCAACAGAGACTGGGGACTTGGGTCTTCATCTACTCTAATAAACAACATTGCAAAATGGGCAAATGTAGATGCTTTTAAGTTATTAGAAAATACAATGGGTGGCAGTGGGTATGATATTGCTTGCGCACAAAACAATACACCAATTTTTTATCAGAAAATAAACAAAATACCCACCACTACTACCATAAATTTTAATCCTCTTTTTGTTGACAATTTATACTTTATTCATTTAAACAAAAAGCAGAACAGTAGAGAAGCTATTGCTGCATATAAAAAATGTTCATTTAATAAAGATGAACTAGTTAAAAACATTACTGAAATAAGCAAAAACATAGCTAATACAAGTTCTTTATCTTCTTTTGAAGCACTTATTACTAAACACGAAGAACTACTATCTACAGCCTTAAAAACAAAAACAGTTAAAGACTTACTATTTAAAGACTTTACAGGCGCTATAAAAAGCTTAGGTGCTTGGGGTGGAGATTTTATATTAGCCACAGGTAATAAAACTACTCCCAACTACTTTAAGCAAAAAGGGTACAATACTATTTTTAGATATACCGATCTAATAAAATAAAAAAGCCTCCAAATTGGAGGCTTTTTTTAAATATGATTATTAAACAATTTCTACTAGTAGAACATTGCTCTGTTATCTTCAATTTCAGCAGATTTCTTTAATGCATTTAATACAGCAGAATTTGCTCTTTGCATAGCTGTTGTTTGCACCATATTTGCATAAGTACTGTAATTATCTAATTTAGGAGCTTCCTCTTTTTTAGTTACAGTTAACATAAATACTCCTGTTTCTCCTTCTAGTAAACCAGAAGTGTCTCCTTGGTTAAGTCCAAAAGCACTACCTACAACAAATGGTTCTCTACCTGCACCTGGTATTGTTGGTGATTTCATAGTTAATGCAGATGCAGTAGAAGCAGATACATTATTATCTTTAGCTATAGCATCTATACTTTTACCTTTATTAGCAGCAATAATTTGTGCTGCTTTTTTCTCTTTTCTTAATTTAGGTAACACCATAAATGAAGCATCTTCTACAGACATTAAGCCTTCTTTATACTTACCTGTTAATTGTACTACAGCGTAACCGTTGTTTACAGGAAAACGTTTAATATCTCCTACTTCAGAATCATCATTAAAAGCCCATTGTACAATTGCTCTTTGTGCAGCTAAGCCAGGAAGGTTTTCATCCATAGCCTTAATTTTATTTACTGGTCTTGCAACGTATTTTTTCTCTTTAGATAATTCTAAAAATGTTTTGTCAGAATCTTTTGCGTCACTTTCAAACTGAGTAGCTTCTGTAAACAAAGAGTTTATTGTAGCTTCAGACGCCTCTATAGCTCTTGCTAAAGTAGCAACACGAACTAAATCTTGCTTATCATCAATTTTAACAATGTGGAAACCAAATTCTGTTTCTACCATACCTATAGTACCTACATTGTTACTAAACATAAATTCATCAAACTTAGGAGTCATTCTACCTTGTTGACTATATCCTAAATCTCCACCTCTTGATGCAGAAGGACCATCTGAATTATCACGAGCTAAAACAGAAAATTCTACATCTCCTTTTTTAGCATCTTTTAATAACTCTTCTGCTCTTTTTTTAGCTTCTTCTTTTGTTCTTTTTACCTCAGGGTTTGCTCTTTCTGCACCTTCCCAAGCAACAAGTATATGACTAGCCTTAACGTTACCATCTTTTTTCTTATCCATCATTTTAGTAACTTTAAAATAGTTACCATCACGATAAGGACCATAGATATCACCAATATTTAATGCCATTAAAGTGTCTGCAAATTTTGGAGATAATACGTTTTTAGTTTTGTAGATAGTATCATACTTTAAATCTGAATTACGATCTAAAAACTCTTCAATATTTTTTGTATTTCTAAAACCTAAAATAGTATCGTTATACTCTACTTTATCATTTAGTAAAGAAACTACTTTAGCTTCAACAGCTTTTTCATCTTCTAAAGATGGCTTCTCTTCAAAGTATACAAACTGAAAATCTCTTGCCTTTTCTTGCTTAAAATCTTCTTCGTGATCTTTTATATAAGCTGCAATTTCATCTTTACTTACCGCTACAGAACTATCTGCAATAGAAGTATAAGGTACTCTTACATACTTAATATCAATTTTATCATTAGCTAATTTATAATCTAACTCACCTTCTTTTAATGTAGCGCCTAAACCAGCTTTAACCAAGTTAAAGTAAGTTTGCTCTTTAGCTGCTTGCATAATAGCTTGCTCTTGCTGAAGCCATAGTGCATATTGTGCAGGGTTTTCTGTTTTTAAAGTAGAAATAAACTCTTTAAAAATATACTCATCAAAAACACCGTTCTCATTTTGGTACTGTGGGTTTTGAGAAAATCCTGGGTTAGATGCTATAAAGTTAATAATTTGGTCTTGCTCTATAGAAATCCCTAAATCATCAAACTCATCACTTAAAATAGCGTTTTTCACTTCTTGATCCCATACACTGTTTACAACCTGCATAGAAGTTGCGCCAGCTCCAAAACGATTAGAAGCAGCCTCAACCTCTCTTCTAAATTTGTCTATAGAAATATCTTTTCCGTTAATTTCTGCAACGGTAGTACCTGTTTTTACACCAGACATACCATCTGCACTAAAAATACCAGAGATTACAAATGCAAATAAGGCTAAACCTATAATTAGGATTAATACAGTTGTTCTCTTTCTTATGTTCTCTAAAATCGCCATTTTATAAAATGTTTAAAATCAGTGGGCAAAAATACCATTTCTTTTTGGGTTTTAAAATTTAATTTTTATCAAATTTTTAACACTAAAAACCTACTCTTTTTCAAGTATATGCAGGGTTACCAAATCTATCTTAGTATTTGACACTTCTATTATTTTAAAATTGAAGTTTTCAATTTTAATTTCCGAATCTTTTTCGGGTATTTCTCCTGTTTCGTTTACTATTAAACCTCCTAGAGTTTCATACTCATCACTCTCTGGAAGTTCTAACTTATAATTTTCATTTATATAATCTACATCTAGCCTTGCAGAAAACTTATATGTATCTTCAGACAACTGCTCTTCTACCAAATCTGTAGAGTCATGCTCATCTTCTATTTCTCCAAATAATTCTTCTACTATATCCTCTACCGTCATTATACCTGCTGTACCACCATACTCATCTAACACTACAGCAACACTTTTTCTCTTTTTTGTAAGCGAATCTAAAATATCGCTTACCAACATAGTTTCGGGCACAAATTCTATAGGCAGTAAAATACTTTTTATGGTTTTAGGTTTTTTAAAAAGCTCAAAAGAATGCACGTAACCTATTATATTATCTATAGTTTCTTTATAAACCATTATTTTAGAAAAACCTGTTTCTGTAAATAATTTGGTTAAATTTTTAGGAGTATCATGAAGCTCTACTGCTACTATTTCTGTACGTGGCACCATAACTTCTCTTGCTTTTACAGCTGCAAATTCTAATGCATTCTGAAAAATTTGAATCTCAGAATCTACCTCGTCTTCAGTATTAACAGTCTCTAGCTGCTCTGTAATGTAATCTCCTAGCTCTACTTTACTAAACGCAAGCTGACTATGATCACCATCTGTTTTAAAAAAAGTTTTTAAGATAAAATCTGACACACTAATTACAAAATTGGATATCCAAGAGAATAATCCGTAGAAAAAATATGCAGGTATTGCCAATACTTTTAAAAATGAATTGGCATAAATTTGAAAAAATACTTTTGGCAAAAACTCTGCCGTAATTAAGATCACTAATGTAGAAATTACAGTTTGTGATAGGAGTCCAAAATCTGTAAGCAACAAATCTAAAAAGCTACTACTTGTAGGTAACATGCTTACAAACCAACTCATAAGTAAGTCTCCCATATACATACCATATACCACCAAGGCAATATTGTTGCCTATAAGCATTGTAGCTATAAACTTAGATGGTTTTGCTGTTAATTTAGATAAAACAGTAGGCAAAAAACCTTCTTGTTTTTTTTCTATTTCTAAATGTATTCTATTAGCAGATATAAAAGCAATCTCCATTCCTGAAAAAAATGCAGAAAGTAATAATGATACAACAATAATAATGATTGATGTTACCAAGGTTACGAGTTGTTATCTTGTTTTCTTTTTTCAAACTTTTTACGGTAGTGTCTTCTAAAAAAGAACATACCAACAGAAATAACTGCAAAAAAAGCAAATAAAAAATAGTCCTCATTAGCTCTCCAAAGTGTATACATTTTATAAGTTGCCAGTATAGCTACTACCAAATACAAAACCTCTGTATACCTTAAAATTTTCATCATATTTCCTCGTCTTTTATTGTTTTTAAGCCTGTTGTTTTATGTGCATTAACTTGTTTTAAATCTTTATCAGAATCAAAACCCTCACCATACATTACAGATTCATCTTCTGGGTTTATAAATTCAAATTTTTCTTGTGTAAAAATCCATTTATTAACCTGATCATAAAACAGCTGTGGTGTTTTAAACTGTTTACCATCATGTGTGTGTATAACAACATTACCTCGTAAACTTATTAATTTTGTAGAAGAATAACTAATACCATAATCTGCTGTTATAATACTTTTTTGGTTTTTATCATCAAAAAACTCTACCTGCAGCCCCTTAGGAAATACCTCTTTAGGAAATGTTAAGTTATTAAAATCTTCTCTAACAGGTGCTGTTAACACTGCTAAAACTTTAGAGGTTACCTCTTCTTTATTTTTAACAGGGTCTTTGGTTTCTGTGTACGTAAAAACTAAATCATTAGCAACACCTTGCGGATACACCAATTTAGTTGCCTCTACTCCTACACGTTTGTAGCTATCTTTACACGAAAAAAGCATTGCCATAAAACAAATTATGGCAATGCTCTTTAAAAATTTATATGTTTTTCTTGTGATCATCTTATAGGTTAGGCACCTTTACACTACCACCAACCCAACATTTAAAGCTAACTGTTTTGCCTTGCATATTGTTAGAAAAAATATCTGTTTTAGTAGGCGCTCTTTGCAAGTATCTACTAGCAGCAGATTTTGCAGTAGAACCTAATGATGGGTCTACTCTACCTGCTTTTCTTGCTAATTCTGCAGCTTTCCAGTTTACAGCTAATTTTTCAAACTTAGTAGAACCACAATCGTTAGCACTACTAGACACTAAGCTCGCCATTAATAAGTAAGCTTTTCCGTTAGATGGGTTTGCTTGTAATGACTTGTTAGCATATTTGTAAGATGTAGACTTGCTAATTCTGCTATACCTAGCTGCAATTTTGTATAGAATATCTGCCTTTTTGTAAGGATCAGTCTCTAACTCACTAGCTTGTGTAAAATCACTTAATGCACCTTTACTATCACCTGCTTTTAATTTTAAAGAAGCTGAGTATAAGTATGCACTTGCAGATGGCTCCATTGCCAATTGCTTTTCAAATAATTTTTTAAACATTGGAGAATCTAAACAATCTTTAGAATACATTCTTCCTACTGCTCTTTTTACCCATTTAAGGTCATTTTGCTTGGCCTCAAAGTTTTTCTCATATAATGGTATTAAGTTTTCACAATTAGCTAAATCTCCTAATTTAGAGTCTATACTAGCAGATACTTTACCATAGTTACCAGAGTTTGCACTGTAAACTCTTAAGTTATTAGCTTCTTTTTTAGTAATTGTACCCGCATCTTCCTTAGCTAACAATGTACTAATTTTAGCAGTTAAAGCTTTGTTATCTTCTTCAATTTTTTCTGTTACATCATCATATACATCAAAAACAGTTTGTAACTCCTCTTTACCAGCTTTATGCAGGTCTACAAGGCTAGAAAAATATAAGTATAATGCTTTTACACTTTTAAAGTGAGCTCTATCTTCTGTAAAAGCTGTTTTTAACGCAGCATAATCTTCTTCATCAGTAGACATTTTGTTATCATACTTTAACAATTGCTTGTCTATGATTATTTCTGCCTTAGATGTTTTTGTAGGATAGTATTTAATGTAATTATCATACAAGCCTAATAACATATTTATAAACTCAGTTTTTTCTGCGCCTGTAGTATTTTTTATTTTATGCTTTAAAATACGCTCTCCGTACTGAAAATTTGCTTGATGCCAATCTGGACATACATCATAAACTTTTTTCCAAGGTCCGTATGCAGCATCATAATTTTTAACTTTTGCATCCTGTGCATATAATTGAAAGTTATTTGAGCATTCCGACTTATCAACTGTAGCAGCAGCTGTTTCCTGAGCATAGCTTACACCCATAACGCTTATAAAAGCAATCGCTATAAAGTAAAGTTTCTTTTTCATCTTAATTGGTTTTTATTATTAATGGTTATAAACTTTTTTAATTTATTGTTCTTTTTCTAAACCACTTAGAGTTTAGAGATATTCCTAGGTTAACTTTAAAATAGTTTTCCTGAATAAGGTCTGCATTTGTTGTTCCTCTTTTTCCTATTTCAAAACCTATGTTAATATTAGAAAAAGGATCGTTAACTGCATTCAATGGTAGTCCTAATCCAAAAGTTATGCCAAAGTCTTTAATATCTTCATTATTTACAACCATACCGGTGTTCTCAAATCTTGCACCTGCTCTGTATGTTATTCTTTTATAGTAACTTGTAAAAGAAGTATAATCTGGTATATAAAAACCACCAAAAGCAATTTTAGAAGCATTTTTGTACGTTAAATTACTTACTGTAAAAAATGGGGCTCTGTAATCTTCTAAGTTTTGCGCACTATATTCTGTACCAATAAACCATTTTCTATCTTGACCAAATCCTAAACCAACTGTAGTTGTTGTTGGTATTGTAACACCTCTGTTAGCTAAACCTGCATTATCTAAGTCTACTTCTATAGTTTCTATTTCTTGTCCTGTACTAGATGAAAAAGAACCAATAGTTTTTGTGTTCTCTGAAGATAGGTTATTCTGTGTTTCTACACCAAAATAAGTATTCATTCTTATTTTATCTGTAAGCATTGGAGTGTAATTAGCAGATATTTTAAAGTTTGCTCCGTTTACTCTAGAGTTTCTAAAGTCAAAAGTACCATATTGTACATCTTCCACGTCTTGCACTCTTCTACTGTCTACAACACCAAAATAATAATTAGCAGTAACACCAACTGTAAAATCTTCTATTACTTTAACTCCTGCCGAGAAAAAAACCGAATTTACACCGCCATCTCCAGAAAAAACGTTTGTAATTTCTCCGTTGTCTGCGCTTGTAAAGCTTTCCTCTATTTCGTAACCAGAAGAAGTAAATGGCTTTATACCAAAACCTACACCCAACCTGTCATCAATAATTGGAAAACCAATTGCTAAATAATCTAAATTAGTTACTGATGAGTTATCTGATAAATTTTGCCCTTTAAAGTTTATATCTTTTCTAGATAAAGAAGCAGTGTACGTAGTTTGTCTTAACCTAGCATAAGCCGCTGGGTTATTTAGGTTTATATGTATACTATCTGCATACATACTAATACCACCCATCATTTGATTTTCTACTGAACCTATAGATCTTAAATCTCCAATTCCAAAATAAGAGTATGGAGAAACTGTGCCGTTTTGAGCGTAAATAGTACCTGCCATACAGCATACTATTGCAATAATTATTTTTCTTATCATTTAGTCTTTGTTGTATTCCAGCAAATAATTAAGTCCGTCAAGGAGAAAATTGGAATGCGCAAATATGGTATTTTTTAATCGTTTTGACAAAAAATGAGCGTCGCCGCCTGTTAAAATAACTGTTAAATCTGCAAATCTAACCTTATATTCTTTAATTACACCATCAATTTCTAAACAAATTCCATTAATTACACCACTTTTCATGCAAGATGTTGTAGAATTCCCAATTAACTCAATTTCACCATTTTTATCTAATAATGGCAATTTAGCCGTTTGATTATGCATAGCTTTAAATCTCATTGCTACACCAGGTGATATAGCTCCTCCTAAATAAGCGCCGTTTTTATCTATAAAATCATACGTAACACAAGTACCTGCATCTATAACCAAAGTATTCTCACTTGCATTATTATAAAACGCTGCTGTAGCAAGTGCAATACGGTCTACTCCTAATGTCTTTGGGGTACTATATAAGTTTTTAAAAGGTATTTTGGTTAGCGCACTTAAAGTGTGCACATTACAGTACACGGCAAGCTTAGTAATCTCTTCTTCACCTAAAAAACCAACAGATGAAACAATAGCATCTTTAATATCTGGATAGGCCAAAAAAGTTTCTTTTACTAAATCTAAAAAATTTTTAAGCACTACGGCATCAGAAAAAACAAGTTGTTTTCCTTTGTAAACCGCTAGTTTTACTGAGGTATTCCCTGCATCAACAATTAAATTCATTTTACAAATATTATAAATATTAAAAAAAGTTTAATCTTTTTTTCAATTTTTGTTTGGATATACGAAAATAGAAATTATATTTGCACCCGCTTAACGGCATGGTGCCTTAGCTCAGTTGGTAGAGCAATGGACTGAAAATCCATGTGTCCCTGGTTCGATTCCTGGAGGCACCACTTTAAAAACCCGATCAGAAATGTTCGGGTTTTTTCTTTTCTTTACCCTATGCAACAGCTCTTTATCTATTTTCTTTACAGTAAATCTATTGATAGATTCTATATTGGAGAAACTTCTAAGCTTAAAAATAGGTTAAAAAATACACTGCCCCTTTATTTTTTTCTTAAACCAAGCATTATTTTATTTTTTAATGGTTTTATAACAAAAGACAAAAACTTATCTTTACCTAAAATACATTTACTTGTGATAAAAAAACCTACATTATACATTGTTCTTTTTTTACTGATGTCATTTTTAGGATCTGCACAACCAACAATAAAAAAACTACTTAAAAAAAATAATACAGAGAGTGTCACATACATTTCTGTAGACTCACTTTTAACTAAAAAAAATGTAGTTTTATTAGATACAAGAGAAGAAATTGAATTTAATATTAGTCATATTAAAAATGCAATTTGTGTTGGCTATGATTTTTTTGACATCAACAAAGTAACATCTGAAATACAAAATAAAGACACCGAGATTATAGTATATTGCTCTATTGGCATACGCTCTGAAGATATTGGAGAAAAACTAATTGCAGCTGGCTATACCAATGTAAAAAACCTATACGGAGGCATTTTTATGTGGAAAAACAACAATAATCCCATTTACAACAATAACAACTCGTTAACAAATAAATTACATACACACAGTAAGTATTGGTCTAAATTAGTGACAAATGCCGAGAAAATTTATTAATTATATTTTGAACAAATTGAATAAAAACTTACTGTTAATTTTTACAAGAAACCCAGAACTAGGAAAATGCAAAACACGTTTAGCAGCTAAAACCGGAGACAAAATTGCTTTAGATATTTACAAATTTTTATTGAACCACACTGTTGCTATTACTCAAAATTTAAATGCAGACAAACAAGTACACTACTCTGTAGCTATTAGAGATAATGACATTTGGAGCAATAATATTTATCATAAAAAATTACAAAATGGCAAAGATCTTGGTAGCCGTATGATGAATGCTTTTAAGCAAGGTTTTGCAGATGGTTACAAAAATATTATTATTATTGGAAGCGATTTATTTGATATAACCACAACAGATCTAGAAAATGCTTTTGACCATTTACTTAAAAATGATTTTGTTGTAGGTCCAGCAACTGATGGCGGTTATTATTTATTAGGAATGAAAAAACTTAATAGTTCGGTTTTTAAAAATAAAGATTGGGGAACCAATACTGTGCTTAAAGACACACTAAATAACTTAAAAGACGAAAAAATAAAGTTACTTGAAGCAAAAAACGATGTTGATTATTATGAAGATATAAAAGACATTGATGCTTTTAAACCTTTTTTAAAAAACATAAAAAATGATTAAACAAGAAATTGAAGATTCTGTAGCGTATTTACAAAATAAAGGCTTTAACGCTCCCGAAATTGGAATAGTTTTAGGTACTGGATTAGGAAATTTAGCAAATGAAATAGAAAATCCTATTGAGGCACATTACAATCATATTCCTTTTTTTCCTTTAGCAACTGTAGAATTTCACTCAGGAAAATTAATTTATGGCACACTAGAAGGTAAAACAGTTGTTGTTATGCAAGGGCGTTTTCATATGTATGAGGGTTATGACCTGCAAGATGTTACCTATCCAATACGCGTAATGCACAAGCTTGGTATAAAAAAATTATTTATTTCTAATGCTGCCGGAGCTATTAACCTAAACTTTAAAAAAGGAGACATAATGTTATTAGAAGATCACATAAATCTTTTAGGGGGTTCTCCGCTAGCTTTTAAAGGTGTTTCTCAATTTGGTGAGCGTTTTGTTGATATGGGAAACCCGTATGACACTGAAATGAGCAATGCTATAAAAAACATTGCTAAAAAAGAGAATATAACTATGCACTCTGGTGTTTACGCAGCTGTACTAGGACCTCAACTAGAAACTAAAGCAGAATACAGAATGTTAAAAATTATTGGTGCAGATGCCGTAGGTATGAGTACAGTACCAGAAGTAATTGTGGCAAACCACTTAAAATTACCTATAGTAGCCGTTTCTGTCTTAACAGATGAGTGCGACCCAGATAATTTAGAGACTGCAGACATTAAAGAAATCATCAAAATAGCAAGTGAAACTGAGCCTAAAATGATTAAGCTTTTTAGAGAATTACTTAAAACGTTGTAAGTTTTAAAACCTAAAAAAGACAAATTAAAAAATACCTTTTAACATGGCTTATAAAATATCTGCAGTAGCAATACTTTTAACACTAGTTGGTTTCTTTTATTTTGACTCAACTCCAAAAATTACTGAAAAAGCTTTTAACAAAGTTCCTAGTCACCAAAAGTGGAATGCTTTATTACAAAAAAATGTAAATACTAACGGAGACGTTAATTACAAAGCTTTTGTAAAAAACAAAGCAGAATTAGAGGCCTATCTTAAACTATTGCAAGATAATTCTCCTGCCAAAAATTGGTCTAAAAACGATAAGCTTGCTTATTACATAAACCTTTATAATGCTGGCACTGTTAAACTAATAGTAGACAACTACCCTGTTAAAAGCATTAAAGACATTAAGTCTCCTTGGGATAAAGAGGTAGTTGCCATTGGCGACAAAATGTATTCTTTAGGATATGTAGAACACAAAGTGTTACGTAAAATGAATGAACCTCGCATACATTTTGCCATTAACTGCGCATCTTACTCTTGCCCTAAATTAGTTAACAAGGCCTTTTTAGCAGATAGTATGGACGCACAGTTAAAAAGTGCGGCTATAGATTTTATTGCTGATAAAAAACGCAATGTTATCACCCCTAATAAAGTAGAATTGTCTGAAATTTTTAAATGGTTTAAGAGTGATTTTACAGAGAACACAACCTTAATTGGTTTTATAAACAAATACTCTGCAACACAAGTAAAAGATGGTGCCAAGGTTAAGTATATAGATTATAATTGGAGCTTAAATGAAGCAAAGTAAGCTAAGCATTATAATACCCGTTTTAAATGAAGAGGCATCTATTGCTAAACTAATTAAAGAAATTAACACACGTAGCACATTTAAGCAAATAGACGAAATAATAGTAGTAGATGGTGGTAGTACAGATAATACTACCACTATTGCAACTAGTTTAAATGTTACTGTAATTTCTTCAAACAAAGGGCGTGCCAAGCAAATGAATACTGGTGCAAAAGCGGCTAACGGAGATATTCTTTATTTTTTACACGCAGACACTATTCCTCCTTATAATTTTGATTGTAAAATATTAGACTCTATTAGCAAAAACAACGTTGCTGGCAGCTTTAGAATGCAGTTTGACAGTGACAGTTTTTTTCTGAAATTTTTTGCTTGGTTTACTCGTATTAACCATAAAATTTGCAGAGGCGGTGATCAATCTTTATTTATTACCAAGGATTTATTTTTTAAACTAAATGGTTTTAATGAAGAATATATTATTTATGAAGATGGCGAGTTTATAGAGCGTTTATATAAAGCCACAAATTTTAGTGTAATACAAGACAAGGTAACTACATCTGCACGTAAATACCAACAAAAAGGAATGGTAAAATTACAGTATCATTTTGGTGTTATTCACCTTAAAAAAATATTAGGTAAAACTCCGCAAGAATTACACAATTATTACAAAAAAAACATAGCTAATTAGTTGTTTCTAGAATGATCTAACAAAACACCCTCGCTAATCCACTTTGCAAGTGCTTGTCTGTTTTCTGCAACTAATATTCTTTTTTGGTCTTTTTTGTTTTTAATATTTCCTATTTCTATATAAGCCATTGCAGGTATTGTGTTTTTAACCAAATACAATCCGCTCCTATCTAAAAAAGTACCTGTATAATCTCTGTTTGGCTGGTATTCTCTGTATTTAGAGTCAAAAGTTTTATGTATGCTCTCTGCCAACCTTTTTCCGTTACTACTTTTTTCATGATGGTAAAAGAAAACATCAATATTTTGCCCTACACTTCTACTATCTATATGCGTAACAATTAACCTTTGGTATTTACCTTTGTTTTTTATGTACAAATCATTTACCGCATCTACACGTTGTTTTAAACGAGCCACTTGGTTTAAAGGTATTGTTTTATTTGGGTAACAAACCTCATCATAATCTACAGGTAGTATTTTACCATCTCTAATACCATCATTTTCATCTCTAATTATAATATAAACCAACGCTCCGTGAGAAATTAGTTCTCTACCTAAACGTAATGTTATATCATAAGCATACTCGTCTTCAGAAATTAGTTTTTTTCCGTATTTAGTAACAGCACCAGGATCTGGCCCACCGTGCCCAGAAATTAAATAATAAACAGCACCTTTAAGCTTGTTACTTTTGCGTTGTACTGTAGCGTGTTTTTTTCCAAAAATAGGATACCCGTTTACTATGGCTGGCAACTCTTCCTTTCC
Organism: Cellulophaga sp. RHA_52; assembly: GCF_007827205.1. Lineage (NCBI taxonomy): Bacteria > Pseudomonadati > Bacteroidota > Flavobacteriia > Flavobacteriales > Flavobacteriaceae > Cellulophaga > Cellulophaga sp. RHA_52. The sequence continues at coordinate 1,433,026 of NZ_VIRZ01000001.1, read as the reverse complement.
ATCTACTTTTATTAGTCTATCTGGTATAATATATGTTTTGCCCTCATACAAATGCTTACCGTTTCTTAAATTATCTTTATTTAAAGCAATAAAATCTGAATAATATTTAGACGGACTCATATTAAACTTACGAAGTAAAGTATAAATACCCTCTCCTTTTTGAGCCACAACCGTTTTTTCTTTATCTTGAGAATATAGCTGAACACTACTAAAAACTAGCATTACAACTAAAACAAGTATTTTTTTCAATATCATTTAATGGTCTTTTAAGCAAATATTATCAAAAATACTGCCCAATTCCAAAAACCAGCCCTTTTGAAGCATTTTTTGTTACTCCGTAACCATAATCTATCCTAAAAATGGCATTAAAAATCTTTTTATGAATAAAACGCACACCCAAACCTGGATACACCCTTAAATTATCAGAATTTACAAAGTCTTTTAACTCTCCTCCAGGGTTACGCCATGTACCAGCATCTACAAATGTATTTCCTTGCAATACAAACCAATTTTCATCTATTAATGTATACCTATACTCCGTATTTAAAACTATAGACCCCGTACCTCTATCAATAATATTACCAACACCTCTTAGGTTTATATTATTATCTACAGAAAAAGGCGCAAAAGGTGTTTCATCATTTGTAGCCAAACCAACTCTTAACCTGTTAGCCCAATTGCCACGCTCACCTACTCTTTTGTAATACACAAAATCATTAAAAGCTACCAAAAAATTATCTAACTCTTTTGTAGAGCTATGCACGTACTGAGAGTTTAAAGTACTTTTAAACCCTTCTAAATATTGGTAATGGTATTTTATATTACTGTATTTATATATAGCCTTGTATGAGAATTTGTTAACATCTAATGCCTGTGGCACATTTTCATTAGTTGCGCCACGTATGTAGTTATATTTTTCTGTGAAAAAATTAATTCCTAAATCTACACTATGTCGCTGGTTAAATTGATACAATCCTAAAACTTCTATAGCTTCATTATGGTACTTATAATCTGCCGTTGTATCATCAAAAAAAATAGGTTCTTGTGTTTTTAAATTGTTATAGCTTACAGCTAAACCTGCATTTGCACTAAATAAATAAGGAGCTCTAAACAACAAGCCATAAGAGTTAAATATATCTTTCTGATAAAAACCACCTATAGTAATATTGCGTCCTCTAAAATTAAACTCTTGCACACCAACCCTAAACGCAAAATCGTCATTAGAAGACGTGTATAAATTAGCAAATGGTATTATGGTAAAATTTTCCTCTACCATATAAACCAAATTATAACTACTAACTACTGTATTCTTGTGTAATTTAAATGAAGCATTTGCTATAGATGGCAACCTTTTTAACTGATTAACTGTTTCTAAAATTGCTGTAGAATCTGTAACAGAGCCAGCAACAATTGGCACCACTTTTTTTAAGAACGATATTTTAGTTTTTTTAGCGCCAATAAAACTAACATCTGCTATAGTTATATTTTGAGAATAAACCATAGTACAAAAAAGCAAACAAAGTAACGAGACTAGTTTTTTCATAGTTTTTTAAGGTGAAAAGCTGGTTTCTGTAAGTAAGTTTACCCAATTATCTTGGCTAACTGCCATTAAAGTAAAACCATAGGTTAGTGATTTATTTAAAGTTGGTGGTTGTTTAGTTGTGATGTTTAGCACTACATTGTCTAGTTTATAATACCTAAACATTTTGTCATAGGTATATGTGCCCGACAAAAAATTGTTTTCATTGTCTGTTACTACCTGAAAATAAATAGCAGAATCTGTATACACACCGTCTTTCCAAGAAAAAATTGGCATTGTAGATGTACTGTTATCTATAGTTAACGTGTTAATTTTTTCTGTTGGTTTGCTAATGTGTTTTAAATAAATTGGATTACAAATATGCATTTTACCATCCTCAACAAAACTAACTATCACCCATTTTTCTTGAATAGGATTGACTAAAAATCGTTTTATTTTACCATTAAAAACATCTAATATTTCAGGTGTTTTTTCTGTGTAAGACTCAAAATTATTTTTATCTACGTTAATTGATTCTGTCTCAAAATACCTAAAATTAGTAGCACCCTCTCTAGGATAAAAAAACACATTTACGGTATGTGCTTTATCTGCACTGGCTGCGCATGCAATAACATTATCTATAACAACAGTTTCTTCATCTAAAACTGTTTGCAAAGTAGATAAATTGGTTAGTTTATCTTTAGAACAACCACAGGTTATCAAAATTAAAAAAAGAAGAAAAAAGTTTAATTTACTTAAATCCATAATATTGTTTTAAAACCAATTCCGCTGGTTTATTTTGCGGTGTAAACCTATTATCATCTTCGCCACCTACATTGTCATGATCTATAAACCATTTCCAAACATAGCCACCAGCAAACCAATCTTCTGTCCAAAACATTTCTAAAATAGCTTTAGTAGCATTAGACTGTGCCTCTAGGTTTACGTTTGTTTTGTTACGGTCTACCAGCCAAGGTTTTTCGCCTGTATAATCCATACTTCTATAACCATATTCTGTAAATAAAATTGGCTTATTTACAGAGCTCGACATTTGTTTTAACGCCTTTTTATGTGGCTGCCATCCTTGTTTTAACTGCGCTACAGTTGGATGCTTTTCTTTAGACAGCGGAAAATATGCATCTACACCTACATAGTCTAATTTACTCCAAAATGGCACTTTAGGATACTCATCCCAATTGGCTGCATAGGTTAATTTACCTTTATATACTTTTTTTACCTCTACAATAAGCTTGCTCCAAAACTCTGGCCTTTGTAGTAAAAATTTTTCTAGCTCGGTACCAATGCAAAAAACATCTACATTAACCTCTTGTGCCAGCGTAGCATAGGTAAGTATAAAGTTTAAATAAGATTTTTCTAACGTTAACCAATGTTCTTCAGAATCCATTTCTAAAGTACCAGTAAATTTTCCGTCCCTAATCCATATTTGCGGTTTTAACATTACACCTATTCCGTTTTTATGCAGAATATCTGTGTAATGTTTTATACCATCTTTACGCTCTCCAAACCACTGCCTATCCGAATTAAAAATTAACTGCGGATCATTAATATCTCTTATAAAACCAAATGGCATAACAGATGCCGCATTGGCGTTTATAGTTAATATAGGAGTAATATTTTTTTGTGTTACCTTATCTCTAGAAGACACAAAACTTACTCCGTTTATTTTTTTTGAAACCTGACTATTGCAAGAAAACTGCAAACAACATAATAATAGTAGACCAATTTTTTTCACAAACCATATTTTTAAGTCTCCTAAATTACACTATTTAATTTTAGACTTAAAAAATTGCTCTTAAACCCAAGTTAAATGTTTCTCCTAAGCCTGTATTATCTCCTCCAACAAAATTTGTGTACAACAACTCTAAGTTTAGCGCATTTGTTAGCTGGTATTTTGTACCTCCACCTAATGCTGTGTAATTCTGACTAAAATTGTTTCCTAAGTCTAAACGTTGTGAGTGTTGTGCTAATGCCAATACTGTAAACTTACTAGTAGGAAAATAACTTAAAAAAACACCCGGAGTTAACCCTAAACTGTTATTTGCAAAACTTTTTTCTTTGTCGCCAAAATTAAGCTCTGTATTTAACTCTGTAAATAGTTGCCACTTATCTCCTGGAAAAGTATAATCATAAAAAAATCTGTTTTGCCAAATAAATCCGTTTTGATCTAGAAAAACACCATTCTCAGTTTCGTTATCTACTAAAGGTATATACAAAGAACTCTGAATAGAAAAATTACCAACAGACTCAAAAGGCACAAACTTTACAGATGGGGCAAATGATGTTAAACCAGCTCTAGCAACCCCGTCTTTATTCTTAAATTTTAAAGCATCTAAAGTTTTGGTTCCACCAATTGTATTAGAGCGTATTTTTAATATTACACCTACATTCCACCTATTATTTTCTCCTACCCCTGTATATCCTTCTAAGGTAGATGTAAAAAAGGTTTGCCTAGGCTGTTCACCACTTGTAAATGTACTTTTAGTTTCTGTATAAATATTATTAAACCATTTAATATCAAACTTACCCTTACCTATTAATTTAGATGGTGTGTATTGTTGTATATTACTCTTTTGCACATCATCATTTTCCTGAGAATACCCTGCAAATACTGTTAGTAACCCTAATGCTAGGGCTATTTTTTTAATTTTTTTCATATTTTTAGTTGTTGATTGTTGTTTTACTTATTTGTTTTTATTGCCTGTTTAGTGTCCAATCGTATGGGTAAAAAGATACTTTTGCTTTAGCGTTTATCTTTTCCTTTCTGTATAGGTTCACAAAGTCTATTAACGATTTACCGCCCTGTGTAAAATCTCCCTTATACCATTCAAAAATTTGAGAAAGCTTAACTTTATTTTTATTTACCATTATAAAATTTGGATTATTAATAGCTATCTCAGTTTGCTTCTGCAACTGGTCTTCTAACATACTTGGCATATACGCTTTATTAATAATTGGTGGGCAACCAAGTCCTGCGCAAACCAATACAAAATGGAAACGTGCTTCTTTAGGAAAAACAGCGCGTAACATTTTATGCTCCATATCATTTAACGTAAGTTCCTTACCGGCTACATTGTGCTTTATTTTATCAAAAAAACCAGCCTTATCTAACGGGGTTTTTAACGGATAATTTTCTACCACATTTTTTATAACACTAATATTGTATGCATTAATCCAAAATGCTTGATAGTTTTTAACGTTATCTGCGGTAACATTGGTTGTTTTTAATAAAGCCACCAGCTCATTTAAATGTTTTGGTTGTTTTTTTATTTCTTGGTAAGCTACCTTACCGTTGCTCACATAAGAATTAAAAAAAGTATTAGCTTTAGTAAAAAAGATTTCTGTAGCTTGTGCCTGTACCGTGGTAATACCTAAAAGAAACAGTATTACGGTTGCTTTTGTTATAGTTTTCATAATTTTTGGTGTTATTTAATAGGTGTGTCGACATTTAATATTAAAACCTACACAGCGCTATTAAATTAATTTTAAGCAAAGTAACTTGTTAAATATCACATTTTGATAACAAAAGAAAATCAAGTTTATTCTTATTTAGAAACCATATAAATAAATACCCAACAGTTAAGTTTAGCTTTTATACACCGACAGAAACTTTAATATTTTTAAAATCTATGGAACACATTGTTATTATTGGTAATGGTATTGCAGGCGTAACTGCTGCAAGGCATATTAGAAAATTATCCGACAAAAAAATTACGATCATTTCTGCCGAATCTGAGTATTTCTTTTCTAGAACTGCACTTATGTATGTGTATATGGGTCATATGAAGTTTGAACATACACAGCCTTATGAAAACTGGTTTTGGAAAAAAAACAGAATAGATCTTGTAAACGGATATGTTAACAATGTAGACCACGCTAACAAAAAGGTAGATTTAGAAAATTCATCTATCTCTTATGATAAGTTAATTATTGCAACCGGTTCTAAACCCAACAAATTTGGTTGGCCAGGACAAGACTTAAAAGGTGTGCAAGGTTTATACTCTAAACAAGATTTAGAACAGCTACAAAAAAATGCTCCGGATAATAAAACGTGTAAAAGAGCTGTAATAGTTGGTGGCGGATTAATTGGTATAGAAATGGCTGAAATGCTGCGCACACGTAAAATTCCGGTTACCTTTTTAGTTAGAGAAACTAGTTTTTGGAATGGCGTTTTACCAAAAGGAGAATCTGAACTTATTAACGAACATATTTTAGACCATCATATAGATTTACGCCTAAACACCAATTTAGCAGAAATTATTGCCGATGAAAATGGACGTGCTAAAGCTATTACTACAGACAAAGGAGAAACTATAGAGTGTACTGTTGTTGGTTTAACAGCAGGTGTATCTCCTAATGTAGATTTTTTAAAAGAATCTGGTATAGAATTAGGTCGCGGTGTAAAAGTTAATCGTTATTTAGAAACAAACATTAAAGATATTTATGCCATTGGAGATTGTGCAGAACAGCACAAGGGCATAGGAAACAGAAGACCTATTGAAGCTGTGTGGTATACCGGAAGAATGATGGGAGAAACACTTGCGCAAACTATTTGTGGCAACAGAATAGAATACAAACCCGGACACTGGTTTAATTCTGCAAAGTTTTTAGATGTAGAATACCAAACATACGGCTGGGTTTTTAGCGAGCGTAATAAGCAAGATTATGAAGCGCATTTTCATTGGAGACACGCTACAGAAAATATTTGCATTACAGTTGCCTACCATAAAGACACAAAGGAATTTTTAGGTATAAATACATTTGGCATACGTATGCGTCACGAGGTTTTTAACAAATGGCTTACTCAAAAAAAGGATATAGAATTTGTGCTTCAACATTTAAAAGATGCCAATTTTGACCCAGAGTTTTACAAACAGTATGAAGCTGAAATTATAGCAAAGTACAATGCTGAATTCAACTCAAATTTATCAGCAAAAAAGAAAAGTTTAAAAAGAATTTTCAACATAGCTTAAATTATAAAAAAATGAAAACAATTAAATATTTAGGCCTTGTTATCTTTTTAATAGGATTAGGCATTTTTACTGTAACTCCGTTTTTAGGAAATTTTAAACTAGACCAAAAAGGTTTTGATGAGTTAATTAGTAGCCAACGCATTAAAAGTGAACTATTAATTGAAGATCTTAGCACCAAATTAATAGACAAAGATTTTTCTAGTGCTACATTTTTAGCTCCTGTACTTAACAATGCTATTGACAAAGCAAATGCCACGCACATAAAAAATAAAGAATGGGGTAAAAAAGTATACGCAAGCGGAGACAATATGGCCGCAGCAATTCGTAAATCATCTAGCTATGGTTTCATACCAGAAAACAAAGGTACAATGTGGTTTTTAACCTTTGGACTTGGTATTATTGGCGCTCTAATGTTTATACTACCTAATGTAGTTTTATTAGGCAAAAAAGGAATAAAAAATGATGGTATTTATTTAAAAAGCGCTACAAACCGCGGACTTATTGCTTGGTTGGTCTTCTTCTTTTTAGTAAGTTTTTACATTATACTTTATTTTTATTCTGAGTACGCAGTAAACTGGACATTTTTAGTAGACCCTATTAGTGAAGCCCTTAGCGGAAATGCTGCAGGACATTGGTTTGTGTATGGTTTTATGTATTGTGTGGTTATGACAGTTATGGCTGTACGTATGTACATAAAATACAGACATAATATGTACCAAATATTCCGCACAACATCTGTATTATTTTTTCAAATAGTATTTGCATTCTTAATACCAGAAATTATGGTGCGCTTGCAAATGCCTTATTACGACTTTAAAAATGCATTTCCGTTAGATTATGATTTCTTTTTTCAATGGAATTTAAAAGATCTTATTGCTAACGGTGGTATTGGTATTTTTATTCTTGTATGGGGTATTGTGTTAACCTTAGTAATTGTACCTATTATGGTTTATTTCTTTGGTAAAAGATGGTATTGCTCTTGGGTATGTGGTTGTGGTGGTTTAGCAGAAACATTAGGAGACCCATACAGGCAACACTCTAGTAAATCTTTATTTTCTTGGAAAGTAGAGCGCTGGTTAATACACGGCGTATTGGTTTTTGCTGTTGGTATGACGCTTATGACTCTTTATAGCTTTTTTAGCGAATCTAGTACTGTTTTAGGCATAAAAACACAAAGTGTACAAAATGTATACAGCCTTTTAATAGGAGCTATTTTTGCCGGTGTTATTGGCACTGGTTTTTACCCAATTTTTGGCAACAGAGTTTGGTGTAGGTTTGGTTGCCCATTAGCTGCATATTTAGGCTTTGTACAACGTTTTAAATCTAGATTTAGAATTACAACTAATGGTGGACAATGTATTTCTTGTGGTAACTGTTCTACATATTGTGAGCAAGGTATAGATGTACGCGCATATGCTCAAAAAGGAGAAAATATTGTACGCTCTAGCTGTGTTGGTTGTGGTGTCTGTTCTGCTGTTTGTCCACGTGGTGTTTTAAAACTAGAAAACGGACCAGAAGAAGGCCGTATTAACCCAACTGAAGTTTTATTGGGTAATGATGTAGATTTAATGGAATTAGTAAATAAAAAATAAATGATGCATTTACGTTTACTTCTTATTTCTATTGCATTATTTATTAGTGCAAACAATACAGACTCTAAAGAATATAGCAAACAGTATTATGCCTCTGGTGTTTTAAAAGCAGAAGGCTGGCTTAAAAATGGAAGTAAAAATGGCTTTTGGAAATTTTACAATGAGAATAAAACTTTAGCTAAACAAGGACATTATACCAATAATAAAAAAGAAAACTATTGGTACATTTACAGCGCCAATGGCAAAATAGAAAAAGAAGGCCATTATAAAAATAATAGCAAAACAGGTTGGTGGTTATTTTATACCAGTGATGGAAAAATAAATCACAAATGCCAATTAGACCACGATGTAAAAAATGGCTACTGTCTTAAATATAAAAATGAAAAGCTCTCATCTGCTGAAAAATATAAAAATGGCAAAAAAATTAAAGAATGGTTTAGTTTTGCAGGTTTTAAAAAGGAAAACAATTTATCCGATTTAAGGTAATGACAAAAATAAACGTAATTATTCCGGCTTATAATGAAGCTAATTCTATAGGCAAGGTTATAAAAGATATACCATCAATTGTTTCCGAAATTATTGTTGTAAATAATAACTCTACAGATAATACAGTTGGCAATGCAGAAAAAGCAGGAGCTACTGTGCTTACTGAAAACAGAAAAGGATATGGTTATGCCTGTTTAAAAGGTATGGATTACATTTCTAAAAAATCCAACAAACCAGATATTATCGTATTTCTAGACGGAGATTACTCTGACTATCCAGAGGAATTAACAAAAATTGTTGCGCCAATTATGCAAAACAAAGTAGACTTTGTTGTAGGTGCCAGAACAAAAAAAGGAAGAGAAAAAGGTAGTATGACGCCCCAACAGGTGTTTGGAAACTGGCTCGCAACGGTATTAATGAAAATTTTTTTTAATGCTAAGTTTACAGACCTAGGCCCTTTTAGAGCAATTAAGTACAAAACGCTCCTAAACCTAGATATGCAAGACAAAACCTATGGTTGGACTGTTGAAATGCAACTTAAAATTCTAAAGAAAAAGTTAAAATATTTAGAGGTTCCTGTACGTTATAAAAAAAGAATTGGCGTATCAAAGGTCTCAGGCACAGTAAAAGGTACTATATTTGCCGGTGTAAAGATCCTTGGTTGGATATTTAAATACAGTTTTAAGTAAATATGGAAATTGCAATTACATACATAATTATAGGTATATACAGTTTAGCTTTATTGTTGATATTTTTCTACAGTTTAGCTCAACTTAACTTACTTGTTAATTATTTAGGGTACAGAAGAAGAAATAAAGAAGCTCCTAAATACAATCTTTTAGATGCTAAAGAAGTACCTTATGTAACCATACAACTTCCTATTTACAATGAAGAATATGTTGTAGAAAGACTTTTAGAAAACATTGCTAAAATAGAATACCCTAGCAACAAATTAGAAATTCAGGTTTTAGATGACTCTACAGATGACTCTGTTATAGAAACAGAAAGACAAATAAAGGCCTTACAAGAAACTGGTTTAGACATACAACACATTAGAAGAACTAACAGACAAGGATACAAAGCCGGTGCTTTAAAAGAAGGGTTAACATCTGCAAAAGGAGATTTTATTGCCATTTTTGATGCCGATTTTCTACCAGACTCAGACTGGTTAAAGAAAACCGTTATTTACTTTAAAGATGAAGAAATAGGTGTTGTACAAACCAGATGGGGACATATTAACAGAGATTATTCTGTTTTAACAAGAATACAAGCCTTTGCTTTAGATGCACACTTTACATTAGAACAAGTTGGCCGTAATGCAAAAGGACACTTTATAAACTTTAATGGTACGGCTGGTATCTGGCGAAAAACTTGCATTATTGATGCTGGTAACTGGGAAGGTGATACATTAACTGAAGATTTAGATTTAAGCTACCGTGCGCAGTTAAAAAACTGGAAATTTAAATACTTAGAAGATGTAGAAACACCTGCAGAATTACCTGTTGTTATTTCTGCTGCTCGTTCTCAACAATTTAGATGGAACAAAGGTGGTGCAGAAAACTTTAGAAAATCTGTAGTTAGCGTTGTTACGGCTAAAAACATCTCTTTTAAAACTAAGTTTCACGGTGTAATGCACTTGCTAAACAGCTCAATGTTTTTATGTGTGTTTTTGGTTGCTCTTTTAAGTATACCAATGCTTTATATTAAAAACAGAAACGAATCTTTAGGTTGGGTTTTTGAAGTAACAAGCTTTTTTATTTTAAGTACAGTTATACTATTTATTTGCTACTGGTTTACATTTAAAAGTATACAAGGCAGCAGTTTTAGTAAGTTTATAGACTATGTAAGACTCTTTTTTACATTCTTTTCTGTAGCTCTTGGTTTTTCTTTACACAACACACTTGCTGTTTTAGAAGGTCACAGAGGTAAAAGAAGTGAATTTGTACGTACTCCAAAATTTAATATAAATAATATTTCTGATAGCTGGAAAGGAAATAAATACCTTACTAAAAAGCTATCTCCTAATATGATACTGGAATTTGGCCTAATGTTATATTTCTTGTTTGGTATGTACTCTGCAATTCCCTTAAACGATTTTGGATTGTTTCCGTTCCATTTTATGCTATTTTTAGGCTTTGGATACGTTTTCTTTAACTCGCTTACAGCTAAAGTATAAATTAGCACACAGCTAACACTGTATTTTCAATTTACATTTATACTAACTTTTTGTTAGGAAACGCTAGTTTTTGTGACTATTGTTTTTATACATCATATTTCTAACACCAATAATTAGAAAAAAAGAATTGTATAATTTTTAGTACTTTAGAGCAGTTAATGTAAATTATAATTTTTGTAATGCAAGTAAAAATTTTATCATATTATAGGTTACACAAAATACCTATATTATTAGCACTTGCAAGCATACTTTTTTACTACACCTTTGCTTACCATTTGGTACGCACAGATTTTGTTAAGCTTATTACTTTAGCCACTGCTCTATTTTTTATATGCTATAAACTTATACAGTTTGAAAAATGGAACTTTAAATTTTTACTTACTGCTGGTATACTATTTAGACTTGTTTTTTTATGTGTAGAGCCAATGCTCTCGCAGGATTTTAATAGGTTTATTTGGGACGGAGAATTGGTTTTACAAGGGTTAAACCCATACCTACAAACACCAGATACTATTGTAGAACTAGGCAAAATTAGTATCAATAATGCTGCTCACTTATACGCTAGTATGGGAGAAATTAGCGCAAAGAACTTTAGCAATTACCCTCCTTTAAATCAGCTTATATTTGCTTTAGCTGCATTTTTCTCTGGCAAAAGTATGGTTGGTGGCATTATTACAATGCGCATAATTATACTCCTAGCAGATATTGGTGTTGTATACTTTGGCAGAAAATTATTAACACACCTTAATTTATCATCACACTTAGTCTTTTGGTATTTTTTAAATCCTTTAGTTGTTATAGAATTAACTGGAAACCTTCATTTTGAAGGTGTAATGCTTTTCTTTTTTATTTGGAGTATGTATTTACTTTCTCAAAAAAAATACCTGCTTGCAGCTCCAATATTAGCATTATCTATAGCAGTAAAACTGGTTCCGCTTATGTTTTTACCTCTATTTATTAGACATTTAGGCATAAAAAAGGCTGTTCCTTTTTACGTAATTATAGGCACCACTATTCTAGTTCTCTTATTCCCTTTTTATTCACCAGAATTTATAAATAATTACGCTACTACAATAGGACTTTGGTTTAATAATTTTGAATTTAACGCTAGCATTTACAACATAATTAAAAAGGTAGCAGAAGCTAATGGTAGTAGAGATTGGGAAACCATAAAAGCATTTGGCAAAATATCTCCTTATGTAACTATTGCTATGGTATTACTTTTCTCTTTTTTAAGAAACAACAAAACCATTACCAACTTATTTACCAGTATGTTATGGGTTTTAACCATTTATTATTTTATATCTACAACCATACATCCTTGGTACATTATTTTTTTAGTTTTATTAAGTATTTTTACCAAGTTTAGATATGCTATTTTATGGTCTGCCGCTGTTTTTTTAAGTTATTGGGCATATTCAAATCCGGACTTTAAAGAGCATTTAGGAATTTTAACTATTGAGTATATTGCAATTTTTAGCTTTATTATTTACGAAATACTTAGACTAAAAAGGCAAAACCTACTATATCAAAAAAAAGAAACTTCTAAATTAGGCTAGCTCAATATAATTTGTACATTTGACCTGTAATGAGCAACAACACAAACATATTATTTTTTAGCGGGGTTTCTACACCCTTAGCTACGCTTGTTCCTACACGCCGCCGCCCGTAAGGGTATTACTTCTATTTTGGAATTAGGTGAGTCCAATTCCGTTTTTCAAGACATAAAATTTTACAATACTAACATTAAAGCAACATTCAATGAGAATTGTAATTGCTAATGCATCGCATATAAAATATGCGCAAATAATTTCTGATACAATAACAGAATCTGCTAAAGTACGCGGTACTGGTATTGCCAAACGTACGCCAGAATATATTTTAAAAAGGCTACAAAATGGTAATGCTGTTATTGCTTTAGACGGAGAAAAATTTGCAGGATTTTGCTATATAGAGGTTTGGGGACATAATAAATTTGTTGCCAATTCTGGACTTATTGTTCATCCAGATTTTAGAAATCTAGGACTTGCAAAAAAAATAAAAGAGCGAATTTTTAAACTCTCCAGAGAAAAATTTCCTGACGCAAAAATATTTGGTATTACTACAGGTTTAGCTGTTATGAAAATGAACTACGAACTTGGTTACAAGCCTGTTACTTTCTCTGAACTTACAGATGACCCTGAATTTTGGAAAGGCTGCCAAACTTGTAAAAATTTTGATGTATTAACCAGAACAGAACAAAAAATGTGTCTTTGTACAGGGATGTTATATGATCCTGCTGCAAAGCAAAAAGCTACCCAAAAAAAAGAGGTAGATGGCAAAGTATTTAAAAGATTAAAAAGTATAAAAGAGCAATTGTTCTTAAAAAAGAAAAATAAAGATGAGTAAATTAGTTTTAGCATATAGTGGTGGATTAGATACGTCTTACTGCGCAAAATATTTATCAAAAGACAAAGGTTTTGAAGTACACGCTGTTAGTGTAAATACTGGCGGTTTTACTAAACAAGAAATTTCTAACATTAAAAAGAAAGCCATAGAATTAGGTGCAAGCAGCTATACTTCTATAGATGCTGTGCAGACTTTTTACACTAAAGTTGTAAAATATTTAATTTTTGGTAATGTTTTAAAAAACAACACATACCCATTGTCTGTTAGTGCAGAGCGTATTGTACAAGCTATAGAAATTGTAAATCACGCTAAAAAAATAGGCGCAAAATATATTGCTCACGGTAGTACTGGCGCTGGTAATGACCAAGTTAGGTTTGATATGATTTTTCAGATCATTGCACCAGAAATAGAAATTATTACTCCTATTAGAGACAATCAATTATCTAGAGAAGTAGAAATTGCATATTTAAAAGAAAATGGTGTTGACTATCCTTGGGAAAAAGCCAAATACTCTATTAACAAAGGGCTTTGGGGAACTTCTGTTGGCGGTGATGAAACACTTACGTCACATTCTCCGTTACCAGACACCGCATACCCTAGTCAGCTTGAAGAAAGAAACCCTTTAGATGTAAAACTAACCTTTACAAAAGGAGAACTTACTGCAATTAATGATGAACAAGATAAACCAATTAACAATATCACTAAGTTAAATGATGTTGCTTCTAAATTTGCTATTGGTAGAGACATACACGTTGGCGATACAATTATTGGTATTAAAGGTAGAGTTGGTTTTGAGGCTGCTGCATCATTACTAATTATAAAAGCACACCATTTACTAGAAAAACATACGCTTACAAAATGGCAACAATACCAAAAAGAACAACAAGGTAATTTTTATGGTATGTTATTGCATGAGGGCAATTATTTAGATGAAGTAATGCGTAACATTGAGGCTTTTCTTAAAGACACGCAAAAAAATGTCTCTGGAGATGTATTTGTTACACTACATCCGTACAGGTTTGAGCTTAATGGTATAGCATCTAAACACGACCTTATGAACGCTTCTTTTGGTAGTTACGGTGAAATGAATAAAGGATGGACTGCTGACGATGCTAAAGGATTTATTAAAATTTTATCTAACTCTGGTAAAATATACAATCACGTAAATAAAAATTAAAATAGGATGATTAACATAGGTATTATTGGTGGTTCTGGGTATACAGGTGGCGAGTTAATAAGGTTACTTTTAAATCACCCTAAAGCAAACATAAATTTTATTTACAGTACCACTAGAGCTGGTAAAGATATTACAACAGCACATCCAGATTTATTAGGACAAACAGATCTTAAGTTTACTGGTGATGTAAATTTAAATGTAGACCTTGTTTTTTTATGCTTGGGACACGGCAACTCTACCACTTTTTTAACACAGAATTCATTTTCAAGTAACACTAAAATTATAGATTTAAGTAATGATTTTAGATTACATAATGATGCTATTCTAAACAAAAAAGAATTTATTTACGGTTTACCAGAAACCAATAAGGACAAAATAAAATCTGCTAATTACATAGCTAATCCAGGTTGTTTTGCAACAGCAATTCAGCTTGCATTACTACCATTAGCAAAAGCAAATATTTTACACAATAGCGTGCATATAAATGCTGTAACTGGTAGTACTGGTGCTGGTGTAAAACCAAGTGACTCTACCCATTTTAGTTGGCGAAATAATAATGTTTCTTGGTACAAACCATTTACACACCAACATTTAGGTGAAATTGGTGAAAGTTTAATGAGCTACAACTATGAAATTGGAGAGTTACTGTTTCTTCCGCAAAGAGGAAACTTTGCCAGAGGCATTTTTGCAACTGCTTACACCAAATACAAAGGTAGTTTAGAAGATGCTTATGAGCTGTACACTAATTTTTATGCTGATGCGAAATTTACAAATGTTTCTAATACCGAAATTCATTTAAAACAAGTAGTAAACACCAACCAATGCCATTTGCACTTACACTTACATAATGGCAATTTATTAGTTACATCTGCTATAGATAATTTACTAAAAGGTGCATCTGGGCAAGCGGTACAGAATATGAATTTAATGTACGGTTTTAATGAAGATGAAGGTTTAAAACTAAAAGCATCCGCATTTTAACATCAATCTAAAAAATAAAAAAAACCAACTATGAAACTAGCTATTATAGGTGCCGGAAACTTAGGATTATCTATTGCAAAAGGTATTTTAAACTCTAATGGAGCAACAACAATGTACTTAACAAAAAGAAGTACAGAAAGTATTGAAGAGTATAAAACTTACGGCAACGTAACTGTTACTGCAGACAATAAAGAGGCTGTAAAAAATTCTGATGTCTTAATTTTTGCTGTACAACCCAATCATTTTGAAGCTATTTTAAATGATGTTAAAGATTTGCTTACTGAAAAGCATATTGTAATATCAACCATAACTGGTTTTAGCATTAAAAAAATTGAAGCTGTACTAGGTAAAGACACCTATATTATTAGAAGTATGCCAAACACAGCTATTTCTGTAGGGCAATCTATGACCTGCGTTTGTAGCAACGAAATGGGAAAAAAAAGAATAGAACTGGCTAAGGCCATTTTTAATAGAATGGGGCATTCGTTAGAAATTCCTGAAAGTCAAATGCAAGCTGCAACTGTTATATGCGCAAGCGGAATAGCTTTTTGGATGCGACTAATACGCGCTACTACGCAAGGAGCAATACAACTAGGTTTTGATGCTAAAGAAGCACAAGAATTGGCAATGCATACGTGTAACGGTGCCGCTAGTTTATTAATAGAATCTGGCAATCATCCAGAGCAAGAAATAGATCGTGTAACAACGCCTATGGGCTGTACTATTAAAGGTTTAAATGAGATGGAGCACCAAGGATTAAGTTCTTCTTTAATTAGAGGAATTGTAGCTTCGTTTGATAAAATAAGTGAGTTTAAAGTAAAAAATTAAGTATGAATTTATTTGATGTATACCCTTTATATAATGTTACTCCTGTTTCTGCAAAAGGCAGCCAGGTAATAGATGA
Source organism: Cellulophaga sp. RHA_52 (assembly GCF_007827205.1). Classification (NCBI taxonomy): domain Bacteria; kingdom Pseudomonadati; phylum Bacteroidota; class Flavobacteriia; order Flavobacteriales; family Flavobacteriaceae; genus Cellulophaga; species Cellulophaga sp. RHA_52. The sequence goes on along the minus strand of NZ_VIRZ01000001.1, from coordinate 1,416,812 downwards.
TAAAGGTCAAGAATATTTAGATTTTTATGGTGGCCATGCAGTAATTTCCATAGGACATTCTCACCCGCATTACGTACGCAGAATTAAAGAGCAATTAGATAAAATTGCCTTTTATAGCAATGCTGTACAAAACCCATTACAAGGTGAGTTAGCAGAGAAATTAGTGCAACTGTCTAACTGTACAGACTACAATTTGTTTTTATGTAACTCTGGTGCAGAAGCCAATGAAAATGCATTAAAATTAGCATCATTCTACACCAACAAATCTAGAGTTATTGCTTTTAATAACGGATTTCACGGCAGAACATCTGCTGCTGTAGCTGCTACAGATAATACTGCAATAAATGCGCCTATAAACAAACAACAAAAAGTAACTTTTTTAGCCTTTAATGATATAGAAACTTTTACTACTGAAATTGAAAAAGATGATGTATGTGCGGTTATTTTAGAGGCTGTACAAGGTGTTGGTGGTTTAGACGAGCCTACTACAGAGTTTTACCAAAAAATAGAAGCTTTATGTAAAAAACACAATGTTGTTTTAATTGCAGATGAAGTACAATCTGGCTACGGAAGAACAGGTGAGTTTTTTGCTTATCAGCACCATAATATAAAACCAGATATTATAACAATTGCCAAAGGTATGGGCAATGGTTTTCCGGTTGGTGGTGTTCTAATACAAGAAAAAATTAAAGCCTCTTACGGTATGTTAGGTACTACTTTTGGAGGCAACCATTTGGCTTGCGTGGCTTGCTTAGCTGTTTTAGAAGTTATAGAACAGGAAGATTTGATACGCAATGCTGCTAAAATGAATGCTTACTTTTTGCAAAAAGCTGCTACCATACCACAAATTAAAAAAGTAAAAGGTCGCGGGTTAATGCTAGGACTTCAGTTTGATTTTGAAGTTGGAGAACTTAGAAAAAAATTAATATACAATCAGTTTGTATTTACAGGCGGTGCTAAAGACAAAACACTATTACGTATTTTACCTGCACTAAACATAACAACAGCTTTAATAGATGTATTTTTTGATGCCTTACAAGCAGAGTTAAAAGAATTATAATGAAAAATTACGTATCCATAACAAACATAGATTCACTACCCAATTGGGTTGATGAAGCCATAGAAATAAAGAAAAATCCGAAGAAATATAAAAACTTAGGAGAAGATAAAACCATTGTATTATTATTTTTTAATAACAGCTTAAGAACACGGCTAAGCACACAAAAAGCAGCCCAAAACTTAGGTATGGAAGTTATTGTTATGAATTTTGGTTCTGAAGGTTGGACACTAGAGTTTACAGATGGCACTGTTATGGACCAAGGCAAATCTGAACACGTAAAAGAAGCTGCACAAGTGGTTTCTCAGTACTGTGATGTTATTGGTATTAGAGCCTTTGCCAATTTACAAGATAAAGAAGAAGACGAGGCTGAATTGGTTATTAACGGATTTATAAAACACGCTACGGTTCCTATTTTAAATATGGAAAGTTCTGTAGGACACCCGTTACAAGCATTGGCAGATGCTATTACTTTGGCAGAAAACAACGCAAAACCTAAACCTAAAGTTGTACTTTCTTGGGCTCCACATCCTAAGGCTTTACCACATGCGGTGGCAAATTCTTTTATAGAAATGATGCATTTGCAAGATGCTGACTTTGTAATTACACACCCAAAAGGATACGAGTTAAATACTAATATTACAAAAGGTGCTACTATAGAATATGACCAAGAAAAGGCTTTAGAAAATGCCGATTTTGTGTACGTTAAAAACTGGAGTAGTTACCAAAATTACGGTGAGGTTTTAAATCAAGATAAAAACTGGACAATTACTTTAAAAAAATTAGGAGCTGCTAAATTTATGCACTGCTTACCTGTACGTAGAAATGTAATTGTAGAAGATGCTGTTTTAGACAGCAACCAATCTTTAGTAATAGAACAAGCCAACAACAGAACTTTTGCTGCACAAATAGCATTAAAAAAAATATTAGAAAACCAATAACTATGGCACAAAAATTATCCATTGTAAAAATTGGCGGTAACGTAATAGAAAACAAAGAAGAACTGAGTAAGTTTTTAACTGCTTTTTCTAAAATTGAAGGTCTAAAAATATTAGTTCACGGTGGCGGAAAATTAGCTACAGAACTTGGAAAAAAACTAGGGATAGAATCTACACTTATTAATGGAAGGCGAATTACAGACGCACAAAGTTTAGAGTTAATTACAATGGTATATGGTGGTTTGGCTAATAAAAACATTGTGTCTAAATTACAAGGTGTAAACTGCAATGCCATAGGATTAAGTGGCGCAGATGCTAATGTTATACAAGCAGTAAAACGCCCTGTAAAAGATATAAATTATGGTTTTGCAGGTGATATTGTAGCTGTTAACAGCAACGCCATTAATACAATGTTACAAAATAAATGGACGCCTGTTTTTTGTGCACTTACCCATAATAAATCCGGGCAATTACTAAACACCAATGCAGATACCATTGCCTCTGAAATTGCTATTGCTATGAGTAGTTTATATGACACTACCTTGTATTATTGCTTTGAGAAAAAAGGTGTTTTATTAGACATAACAAATGAAAATTCTGTAGTAAAAAAAATAAATACAGAAACCTATAAAGAACTTTTAGATAGTAAGGTAATTGCAGATGGTATGTTACCGAAACTTGAAAACTGCTTTAATGCTTTACACAAAAAAGTAACTACGGTTTGCATAGGAGATGTTTCTATGTTAGATAAAAATGAAACGCTTTACACCACTATAACACTATAATATGGAACAAAAACTGCTGACTGAAAAGGCCATAAATTTATTAAAGGAGTTAATATCTATACAGTCTTTTTCGTCTGAGGAGGATAAAACTGCAGACGCAATAGAAAACTGGTTTACAAGTTTTAATATTCCGTTTACTAGAGATAATAACAATGTTTATGCAAAAAATAAACATTGGGATCCTAGCAAACCAACGTTGCTTTTAAACTCGCATCATGACACTGTAAAACCAAATTCAGCTTATACAAAAGACCCTTTTAATCCGCATATAGAAGATGGTAAATTGTATGGCTTAGGCAGTAATGACGCTGGTGGTTGTTTGGTGTCTTTACTAGCTACATTTGTTCACTACTACAATGCAGAGAACTTAAACCATAACATACTTATGGTGGCTTCTATGGAAGAAGAATCTGCCGGACCAAATAGTTTAAGAGGTTTACTACCTAAGTTACCAAAAATAGATGTTGCTATTGTTGGCGAACCTACTTTAATGCAGTTGGCTATTGCAGAAAAAGGACTTATTGTTTTTGATGCCGAAGTTAAAGGAACACCATCTCATGCAGCGCACCCAAATAATGACAATTCTATTTACAATACCATAAAAGTACTAGAGTGGTTTAAAAATTACACCTTTAATAAGGTTTCTGATGTTTTAGGCGAAGTAAAACTTACAGTAACACAAATTAATGCAGGTAAGCAACACAATGTTGTACCGGCTAAGGTAGACTTGGTTATAGATGTTAGGGTTAATGATAAATACACAAATAAAGAAGTTGCAGAAATGCTGCAAAAAGAAGCTCCTTGCAAAATTACTCCTCGTGGTTTAAAGTTAAATTCATCAGCTATAGATATTAGCCATCCTTTAGTACAATCTGGCATTGCTTTAGGGAGAGAAACTTATGGTTCTCCTACATTATCAGACCAAGCAGCGCTTACGTGTCAGTCTTTAAAACTAGGACCAGGAGATAGCACAAGATCACATTCTGCAGATGAATTTATTTATGTAAACGAAATTGAAGAAGGTATAGATTTATACATTAAAATATTAAATGGGTTTCTACAATAAGTAATTACCTAAAAAACATAAGATTATGAAACTTTGGGACAAAGGATTTAGTACCGATAAAAAAATAGATCATTTTACTGTTGGTAATGACAGGGAGTTAGATTTGCTACTTGCTAAGTACGATGTTATTGCGTCTAAAGCACACGCAAAAATGCTTGGCAAAATAGGACTTATTACAGCACAAGAAGCAGAGAATTTGGTAGCAGAACTTGATGCCATTGCACAAACCATAGAAGAAGGCTCTTTTGTTATTGAAGATTCTTTTGAGGATATGCACTCTAAAATAGAATTTGTATTAACCGAAAAATTAGGTGACACCGGAAAAAAAATACACACAGCACGTTCTAGAAATGATCAGGTTTTGGTTGCAATGCATTTGTATTTAAAAGATGAATTACAAGAAATTAAGAGCGAAGTAAAAGTTTTATTTAACCTGCTTTTAAATCTTGCCGATAAATATAAAAATGTGCTATTGCCTGGTTATACACATTTGCAAATTGCTATGCCATCTTCATTTGGACTTTGGTTTTCTGCCTATGCAGAAAGCTTAATAGATGATTTGTATTTTGTTGATGCCGCCTACAAAATAGCAGATCAAAATCCGCTTGGTAGTGCTGCTGGTTACGGCAGTTCTTTTCCTATAGACAGAGATTTTACTACTAAAGAAATGCGCTTTGCTACTCAAAAATACAATGTTGTAGCGGCACAAATGGGACGTGGTAAGGTAGAAAAAGCTACTGCCTTTGGTATTAGTAATGTTGCTGCTACCCTATCTAAAATGGCTATGGATATTTGCTTGTATATGAGTCAGAATTTTAATTTTATTTCTTTCCCAGAAGAGCTTACAACGGGTTCTAGCATTATGCCGCACAAGAAAAATCCAGATGTTTTTGAGTTAATACGTGGTAAATGCAATAAATTACAAGCTATACCTAACCAGTTAATTTTAATAACAAACAACTTACCTAGTGGTTACCACAGAGATTTACAATTGGTTAAAGAGGTAATTATACCTGCAATACAAGACATTAAAGCTTGTTTAGAAATACTGACTTTTAGCTTAAAAGAAGTACGTGTAAATGAAGCCATTTTAGAAGACCCTAAATACGATTATTTATTTAGTGTAGACACGTTAAACGAGTTGGTTTTAAGCGGAATACCATTTAGAGATGCTTATAAAAAAATGGGCAAAGAAATTAATGAAGGTACTTTTTCTCCTAAAAAAGATATTAAACATACACACCAAGGCAGTTTAGGTAATTTATGCTTGCAAGAAATTAGAAATAAATTAATTGATTAAAATTTTACACCTTTTCCCCTAAAACAAAATAAAACCCCTAACATTAGAACATCAGGGGTTTTATTTTTATTTAAAAAAATTAGCTTATAAAGTATTAGGCATAAAAAAAGCCGTGTTACATACACAGCTTTTACATTTTAATTAACCATTCCTAGGTTAACAACTTCTTGTTTTGTTAAGTAACGCCAGTGTCCGCGTGGTAAATCTTTTTTAGTTAAACCACCGTAAACAACTCTGTCTAATTTAGCAACTTCATACCCTAAGTGTTCAAAAATTTTAGTGACAATATTACTTCTACTACTAAAAAGTTCTATACCAACTTGGTTTTTAGGTGCATTATCTACATAACTAATATCGTGTACGTTTACTACTTTTTCATCTATAGCCAAACCGTCTTGAATCTTTTTTAAATCTGCCGGACTTAATGCTTTAGATAATTCTACGTGATATATTTTACGTAAACCATTTTTAGGGTTTAGCAATCGTCTTGTAAGTTCTTTGTCATTAGTAAACAACAATAATCCTGTAGATGCTTTAGCCATTTTATCTACCGGTAATAAAGTAGCTTTAGAAGCGCTAGAAATTAAACCAGCAACATTTCTTTTACCGTGTTCATTTCTAACGGTTGTACTAAAATCTTTTGGCTTATTTAGTAAAACGTATTCTCTTTTTTCTGGATTAAGGTGTCTACCATCAAACTTAACAACATCATCAAGCTTAACTTTATACCCCATTTCTGATACTACTTTACCATTTACGGTAACACTACCAGCAGCAATAAAAACATCTGCTTCTCTTCTAGAACATACTCCAGAATTAGCTACATATTTATTTAACCTTATAGAATTAGGATCTGAAGGTTTTTGAGTACTTTTTGGTTTACCTGAACCAGTAAAATTCCTCTTTCTTGTTCCTCCATTATCCTTTCCTGAAGATTTTCTGTCCTTATTATAGTCAGATCTACCCATTGTATTATATTTTTTGCAAAGGTAGCAAAGGAATTTGAATAACTATATAATAGTTTAACTAATTAATATTTAAACATAACAGTGCTTTGTTGTTCTCTATTTACTTGTAAATTAGTAACATCTGAGTTGGAATACAATTTTAGTTTACTCAATTTTACAACGCTCCTACTACACTTTAGTTAAGCTAATTTATTCTTCTTTTTCAAAAATATACAATGTGTTATCTCCGCTAAGTTGGTATAGTTTATTATTAGCTAGTTGAGGAATATCAGTTTTTACCCAATCTCCTTCAAACCTATAGTGCCAATCTATTTTTAGTGTTTTTTTATTAAAAGCAACAATACATTGCGGTATATAGTCTAAACCTAGCTCTAAACGGTTCATTTCTGCTATAGTATAAATGTGAGTTTCATCTTCTGCATAGCCAGTACTCCACCTAAAACCAGAAAATATGTGCTCTTCTAAAGTATTTTTTAATGACTGATAATCTGCTTTGCCCGTAACTAAATCTATTGTCACTAAATAAGCACCTGCTAAGTGGTATAGGTACGATTTAGAAATATCTAGCTGAAAACCATCAGTAGAAGGTAGTTTATGTTGCAAACGCCCTTGAAAAGCAGAACTTCCGTAGCCAGGCAATGATTGCCATTTTCTATTTAGTTCACCTGTTTTACTATTAATATCTAAAACCAATTGTCCAGAACAAGCAACTAATATAGAGTTCTGCCAAGCACCTATAAATTTATGAACTTCATAATTTTGTAAGTTGCCATCTCTGTCTTCAAACTTACCTAGGGTTTCTAAATTGAATTGCCAAAGAAGTTCTGGTAAATCAATAGTTTTTAAAGATATCGTCTTTTTATTTTTATTTGAATTAGAAAATTTTTATGTCTGTAAAACCCGCCAATTACATTAGGGAGTTGTTTAATTTCTGAAAAATTTGAAGTTGAATATAAGAACAAATCACTCTCCCATTCATTATTTGCATTTTTGAAATTTTTTTTCGAGGTCAAAAAATCACCTTCAAATTCATTTTTTTTATAAAAAATACAGTTCGTAACTTTCTTTTTATTAGTTTTTAAATCAACAAAATTAGTTGTATTATTTTTAGGATGATAATAAAGATAATTTTCAAAAAACATCCCAGAGAATTGATAGTTATCATCTATTAATTTATCATTTAAAAAAAGCTCTCCTTTTATGTTTGAATAAGATAAACTTTCATTTTTAACATTATACTCTTCCACATTTTTTATTATCATTATAAATTTCATCTATTGGGTTTTAATAAAATTATATATTTTAGAATTTACATTACCAACTAAAGTTATAAAATCATTTTCTGCTAAATTTTTAATTTGACTTTGCGATAAATTTGGAGGGTAATTTGATAAATCAAAGAGATCATTTTTTAAACTGTTATTACTCCAAATAGTGGTAAAGATTTGTTCTTGAGTTAGCCCATTTTGTTTATTGTTATTTAAAAATGCTTTTTTCCAAAGTTCTTTTAAATTATTTTTATCAGCATTTTTTCTAAGAGGATTTACTTTCCATTCATAATCTGATAATTTAGTTTTTACAGAAAATGCACCCTCTCCCCCGCTAGCGCAAGCATCTTGCTTGTGCCGTTAAATAAATAATTAAACTCAAAAATTAATCTTTAAACGTAACAGTGCTTTGTCGTTCTCTATTTACCTGTAAATTAGTAACATCTGGTCTTGAGTAGTGCCCAACGGGATCAAAATTTTGTCGTTCTTCATACACCCTATTAAAGTCTATTTTTTGACATATTACCCCTTCTTTGTGTAAAATAGGTGCTACTACCCACTCACCATCTGGACCTGCAATACAAGAGCCTCCATTAGCTAAAACATCTGGAGCATTTTCTAAAATTTTATTTAAGTGTGGTGTGTTTTTAGGGAAATCTTCTTTTCTCATTAAGGATGATACAGAAATAACATAACTACGGGACTCACGTGCTATAAAACGTGTAATATCTTTGGTATTGTAATCACTACCTGGCCAAACTGCTATATGCAAATTCTCTCCCAAACCATATAATGCTGCTCTTGGTAAAGGCATCCAATTTTCCCAACAATTTAAACCCCCAACCGTAAAGTCTTTTAAAGGGTGTACTTGCAAACCATTACCATCTCCTGGTGCCCAAGTTAAGCGCTCATCATATGTTGGTTGTAATTTTCTGTGTACAGATTTTATGTCACCTTTTTCATTTATGTATACTAAAGAACAATATATGCTATGTCCGCCTCTGTCTTTAGCGCGCTCCATAATACCCAAATAAATAGCCATTTTATGAGTTTTAGCTAACGTACATATGCTGTTTAACTCTCCTGCCTCTACTTGTATAGAATTGCGCACATAATGCGCGTGTATTTCTTTATTTACTTTTAAATCCCATGAAGCACCATTGGTGTGTGCCAACCAAAAAGGATAACCAGGTAACAATGCTTCTCCAAAAACTAAAAGCTCTGTTTTTTGTTCTGCGGCTGCAACAATTGTATGTTCAATTTTTTTTAATGTAGCCTCTTTGTCTAGCCAAACCGGAGAAATTTGAGCTAAACCAACTTTTAAAATGTTGTTCATTATAAAATTCTGTTTAGGACGAGATTTATATCGACCAACAAAATACTAAAAACACCGCTTATAATTACAAATTTTAAGATATTATGTAATGTATTGTATTGCTTTTTGGTATCTGATTTCCACAGAAATATTAAAAAAATAATTAATAGTAAAACCGCCAATTTAAAGTAGTAGTGCATATGGCCAACATCAAAATTATAAATAAGTAATAGAGATGGTATTAGGCTACAAACTATTAAAAAAGTAATTGTAATTTTAGATGTTTTTGCGCCGTAAAGTACAGGCACAGTTTTGTAATTTTGCGCTAAATCTCCTGCTATATTTTCCAAATCTTTTATCATTTCTCTTGCTAAAATGAGTAAAAACAAAAATATAGCGTGTACAAATATTACAGGTTCAAAATTTTTATAATACACAAAAACCACAAAAAATGGTGTTATTGCCAATGTAGAAGATATAAAATTACCTAAAAATGGTATTTTTTTCAATTTATGCGAATAAAGCCAAATTCCGAAAATATAAGATGAAAAAAAAAGTACCGCTTTAAATGATACGTAGCTGGCAAAAAAAACAGCCAAAAAGTTAAGTACAAAGTAAGTTGTTAATTTGGTACGCTGACTAACCAACCTGTCTAGCATACTTTTTTTGGGCTTATTTATAAGGTCTTTTTCTGAATCATAAAAATTATTAATAATGTAGCCCGATGCTATAACCATTGCTGAGACAAGCACTATTATAAATAAATTAAGATCAAAAACTACTTTACGCAATGGTAAGTTTGGCGCCAATATATAAATTGATGCCAAATATTGAGCCAGAGCAATTACCAAAATATTGTAACCTCTAACTACAGAAAACAGACTTAAGAACTTTAAAACTATAAGTTTGTTCTTTCTGTTAAGCATAAAATAAATATAATTTTTTTTTAGAAGTTATAGACCACTTCTAGGTTGTAATCTTTTAGTTCTTTACGTGCGCCATCTATATCTTCTGTAAAACCTAAAATATAGCCTCCACCACCAGAACCACAAAGCTTTAAGTAGTATTTGTTAGTATCTATACCGTGTTTCCAAAGTTTATGAAACTGAGACGGAATCATTGGTTTAAAATGGTCTAACACAACATGAGATAGTTGCTTTATGTTACCAAATAAAGATTTTACATTACCGTTAATAAAATCTTCTACGCAAGCATCTGTATGTTTAATAAACTGGTCCTTAAGCATATGCCTAAAACCATCTTCTTTCATACGCTCCATAAATATTTGTACCATTGGTGCGGTTTCGCCAATTATACCACTATCTAACAAAAACACTGCTCCTGTACCTTGGTTGTTTTGAGACGGTATGCTTGTAGACTCTATATTGTCTTTAGAATTTATTAAAATTGGTAAGCTTAAGTAACTATTTAAAGGATCTAAACCAGAAGATTTACCGTGAAAAAAAGACTCCATTTTCCCAAAAACACCTTTTAATACTAATAGCTTATCTTTAGTTAAGTTCTCTAAAACTGTAATTTTATTATGCGCGTATTTATGGTAAATTGCCGCTACTAATGCGCCGCTACTACCAACGCCGTAACCTTGTGGTATAGAGCTATCAAAATACATACCTTGCTCTACATCTGCTTTTAAAGCTTCAATATCAAAAGAAAAACTATCGTCTTCTTTAGATATTTTTTCTAAATACAATGCGAAACGTTGTAAACTTTCGTTAGATTTTTTTGCCTCTTCAGACAACTCATCAGAAGATTTTAATGCTCCTTTAAAGAAATTATAAGGTATAGAAAGTCCTTTAGAATCTTTTATAATTCCGTACTCTCCAAATAATAGAATTTTTGAGTAAAATAAAGGTCCTTTCATTTTAAAAATATCTTATTACTAATTTACAGTTGTTTAGCGCCTAAACCAATTCTATCACAAAGATACTGCTCGTTTTCACAATATGCAACAAGCTCATCTTTAATAAACTGGTACACTACTTCTTTTTCGTTTTCTGGGTACAATACGTGTACGTTTGCACCTGCATCTAAGGTAAAACAAATATTTGACTTATTTATTGCCCTAAATTCCCATATCTTATTGATAATCTGCAAAGTATTGGGTTTCATTAAAATAAAATACGGCATACTTGTCATCATCATAGCGTGCAGCGTTAATGCCTCACTCTCTACAATTTCTACAAATCGTTTTAAATTGCCTTCTTTAAAAACTGTTTGCAACTCGTCTAAATTTGTATGTGCTTGTGCAAAACGCTCTTTAGCAAATGGGTGGTTGTGCATTAAATTATGACCAACTGTACTGCTTACTTGCTTTTGTCCTTTGTCTACTAACAAAATAGTATCATGGTAATTTTTAAAAACCGAATGTACCTCGTTTGGGTACTTAATACCAAATAAATCTGTACTGCCCTTTGTATTTGCGTGGTTTCCCCACTGTACCAACGGACCTTCTACACTACGGCAAGCACTACCAGAGCCTAAACGTGCTAAAAATGATGCTTTGTTATTAAAAAATGCTGTTGTTATAGATGGATTTAATTCTTTCTCTACACTCATTAAACACAATGCCAAAGCAGACATACCACTTGCAGATGAAGCAATACCACTACTGTGCGGAAAAGAGTTTGATGTTTCTATTTTAAAATGATACTCCTTTAAAAACGGAAGATAAGCTTCAATTCTAGTTAAAAAAGTTTCAATTTTTGGTTTAAAATCTTCTTTAGGTTTTCCTTCAAAAAATAAATCGAATGAAAAATTATCAGCCTTACTATCTAACTTTTTATAAGTAACAGAGGTTGTTGTTGCACAAGCATCTAACGTAAAACTAATAGATGGGTTTGCTGGTATTTGGTTTTCTTTTTTACCCCAATACTTTACCAAGGCAATATTACTGGGCGATTTCCATTTTACCGTACCTTCTAAAACTGTATTTGTATAGCTTTTGGGTACAAACTCCTCTTGGGTCATATTTTAAAATTTTAGCAAATATAAAAAGAAAATATCCAGCATATTTGGGTTGTTAGCAATATGAGAGATAAATTTTAAGCTTCTGAATTTTTACTTATTTCTACAAGCTTAGCCATTGTTTTGTAGTTTCTAGTTGTTGCTTGCACACCTAATTTACGTTCAAAAAAATTGTTGTTGCATTTTGCCTTACCAAAGCCATTTAAACACAACAAGTACACGCAATTATTGGTTACTACAAATTTTTCTGTAGCATAAGTGTCTTTATTTAGTTCTGCAACAAGTGCGGCACTTGGCGTAGATTTAAGCAATACAAAATAAATTTGCTTTTCATCTTCCTCTGCGTATGGGTGGTTATTAAAAATAGTTTGTAAGGTTGATGAGGCCAATACTAAAACAGGTACATCTAGCTTAAAAGTGTTTAAAATTTGTTTGTGTATTTTTTCTGATAAAACAGTTGCATCAACCTCTTTACTACTAAAAACAATATTACCGCTTTGTATGTAGGTTGTAATATTAGAGAATCCTAATTGTAATAGCATTTGTTTTAAATCTGCCATTACAATTTTATTTTTACCACTAACGTTTATGCCTCTTAAAAGCGCTGTATAAGTTATCATAATTTAGAAATTGCTTGTGCTGCTATAAAACCACCTGTCCACGCGTTCTGAAAATTAAAACCTCCTGTAATGGCGTCTACATTTATAACTTCGCCTGCAAAATATAAGTTTTTTGCCACCTTACTCTCGTATGTTTTAAAATTTACTTCTTTTAAATCTACGCCTCCTGCTGTTACAAATTCTTCTTTAAAAGTGCTTTTTCCGTTTACAGAAAACTCGCTTTCTGTTAATTGGTCTGCTAAATTTTGCAACTGTATTTTGGTAGCTGTAGCCCATTTTACAGTTTCATCTATGTCTGCTGCTTTTACCAAATTTACCCATAAACGCCTAGGGATTTCTAATATTTTGGTACGTAAAATTGTTTTTTTGGGGTCCGTTTCTTTAACCGAGTTTAAATACTCTAAAACTGCACCCGGAACCATATCTGGCAACCAATTTACCTGTACCACAAATTGGTAATTTTTTGCGTGTAATAGCGTTGCTCCCCAAGCAGATAATTTTAAAATTGCAGGTCCGCTCATACCCCAATGCGTTATTAACAAAGGACCCTCTGCCTCTAACAATGGTTTTTTACTAACCGTAGTTTTTATTTTACCAGATACTTTTGTTTTGCCTTTTTTAGAATCAAAAACAGTAACTCTGGCTGTGGTACTCACACCAGGAATACCTGTAATACGACTATCTTTTATATTAAATGTAAAAAGCGATGGTACTGGCGGCACAATTTTATGCCCCAAACCTTCTAATAAGTTCCATATTTTAGGATTGCTGCCTGTTGCTACAACTACTTTTTTAGCTTTAAATTCTTTTTTAGGAGTAGTTACTAAAAATCCTTGTTCTGGCTTATTTTTATCTTCATAAGCAATATTAGAAACCGGACAAAGTTTCATTACTTTAATGCCCAAACGTTCTGTTTCATTAATAAAACAGTCTATAATACTTTGTGATGAGTCGCTTTGCGGAAAAATACGACCGTCTTCTTCTATTTTTAAAGGAACGCCTCTTTCTTCAAAAAAGGCCATAGTATCTCCTGTGCAAAAGCTATGAAAAGGTCCTAAAAGCTCTTTTTCCCCACGTGGATAATTTAGCACCAAGTCTGCCGGATTAAACTCGGCATGGGTTACATTACACCTGCCACCACCAGAAACTTTTACTTTAGCTAAAACTGTTTTACCTCGTTCTAAAATAGCAACTTTTAGGCTACTGTTTTGTTCTGCAATTTGTATTGCTGTAAAAAAACCTGCGGCGCCTCCGCCAATAATAATAACATCAAACATTAGTATACACGTTCTGGATAATTTGTAAATATACCATCTACAAATAAATTTTTTAACCTTACTATATTTTCTGGAGCATTAACAGTATACGTATACAATTTAAATCCTTGTAATTGTATAGCTTCAACTACATTTTTTGTTACATCTTTTTCATCTGCATTTATACTTACCGCCTTTAATTGTTTTGCCATAGGTAATGCTTGTAACGGATCTTCTTCTGTTAACACACCAATAGCTATTTTGCTATTAATTGTTCTCATTGCTATTAGCTCATCCCAATTAAAGCTAGAAATAAAAAACTGGTCTAATTTCCAGTTTTTAGTATTAATATACTCTTCTAGTATTGTATTTACATCTTTTGCTGTGCCTGCACCTTTTAGCTCCACATTTACAGGAACTTTAGCATTAATAGTATCTAAAACTGTGGTTAGTAGTGGTATTTTATGATTACCTAAAAGCGTAAGCTCTTGCAATTGTTGCCACGTATAATCTTCAACCTTGCCTGTACCATTTGTTAGCCTATTGACCTCATCATCATGAAAAACAATAATTTCTCCGCTCTTAATTTTAAAGACATCAATTTCTATCATATCAACCTTTAATTCTAAGGCTTTTTGCATAGATGCCAAGGTATTTTCGGTCTTATGTCCCATGGCACCTCTATGGCCAATAACAAGTAATTTTTTAATCATACATACAAGTATTTATAGTAAAAGTACACAAAGTAAAATTGTAAAAAAACTGCATAAAAAAAGGACTAAAACTTAGCTTTAGTCCTTTACTTTCTGTTTTAAATTCCTAATTTTTAGTAGACTCGCGCTCTACCAATGTAGATTGTAACACCTCTGTTACATAGGTTTCTTCTTCTTTTTCGCTTTCAATTTTCTCTATTAACATTTTAGAAGCCATTTCTCCCATTTGCTCTCCATGTTGTGCAATTGCTGTTAAACTTGGGTAAGCGTATTTAGACAAATTACCATCTGTAAAGCCAATAAACTCTATATCTTCTGGCACTTTTAATCCTTTTTTAAGCGCTACACGCATACTGTACATTGCAAATAACTCATGCACACACAGAACAGCATCTACCTCTTCTCTATCATAAAAATCACTAATGGCTTTTTCATCCATTTTCATCTGAGGCAAACTTAAAATTAAATTTTCATTTACCTCTAAACCGTGGTCACGTAAAGCATCACAATACCCTTCTGTACGCTGCTTACCAATACTTAAATAATTATCTGTGGTAATTAATGCTATTTTTTTACGTCCGTTTGCTATTAACTTTTTAACTGCTAAGTAAGCACCTTCTCTATCATTAATAATTACTTTATCGCACTTAATTTCATCTGTAACCCTATCAAACATAACCAAAGGAATACCTTGATCTGTAATTTCTTTAAGGTGGTTGTAATCGTTTTTTAATTGTGTTTCTACAGACAAAGACATGATAAAGCCATCTATACTGCCATTGGCAAGCATTTCCATATTTATAACTTCTTTATCAAAAGACTCATCGGACAAACAAACAATAACATTATACCCTTTAGAATTGGCATAACTCTCTATACCACGTACCACAGTTGTAAAAAAATGATGTACAATATCTGGAATAATTACCCCTATATTTTTTGTTCGCTTATTTTTTAAGCTAATTGCAATATTGTTTGGTCTGTAATTGTAAAGTTTTGCATAAGCTTGTATACGCTCTTTAGTATCTCTGCTTATTTCTTCACTATTTTTAAGTGCTTTAGAAACAGTAGATATAGACACTTCTAACTCTCTTGCTATGTGTTTAAGGGTGATAACTTTTTTCAAAATGAACTTTGTTTTTTTCTAACAGATGAATGTACATATAAAAAACAATATTCTAAAATAATAAAAGCAGATTGTGATTTTAAATTTGTCTTAGATTGAAGAAATTAACAATTATCTACCAGAATTTATTCGCCTTTCGCAAAAATCTCACTCTTTAATTCTGAAATTCGTTTTTCTGCAAACACTACAAAATACTGACTATT
The DNA here is from genome assembly GCF_007827205.1 of Cellulophaga sp. RHA_52. Taxonomy (NCBI): domain Bacteria; kingdom Pseudomonadati; phylum Bacteroidota; class Flavobacteriia; order Flavobacteriales; family Flavobacteriaceae; genus Cellulophaga; species Cellulophaga sp. RHA_52. The sequence goes on along the minus strand of NZ_VIRZ01000001.1, from coordinate 1,401,212 downwards.
AGAGCCTTTAGACTCTGATTTCTGCTTTAATTGTGTGTAGTAATTAAGCTTTAGCTTGGGATCTTTATAATATTTGTCTGCATAAATACAGGCTTGATACAAATACAATACTTTAGTTGGATTTTCAGTATAAGCCATATTATAATATTTTATTGCCGTTTTATAGTCTTTCTTATTTACAGCAATGCGTGCAGCAACCTCATACTCTTTGTCTAGTTTATAAGAATGTGCTTCTATTGCCCTTTTTATATACACCGTTGCACTATCTAGCTTTTTGTCTTTCATGTACACTTCACTAATCATACGTAAAACTTTTATGTTTTCTAGATCATACTCTAGTAATAACTTATAATTTTCTATAGACTTTTCATAATTTTCTATACTATTATATGCATAGCCTAATCTGTGATATACTTTTTGATCTTTTTTACCTAGGCTTAGTAATTTTTCATAACATTTAATAGACAATTTATAACTACCCATATTAAATAACGCTAATGCCTTTACATTTATAAGTACAGGATCGTTCTCAAAAAAACTTAGTCCTTTATCTGCATATTTTAATGCAAAATGGTTTTCATGTTCACCTACGTAATGTATACTTAAGCGCTGTAATGCTCGTAAATGAGTACTATCTACATCAAGTGTTTTTTTATACCACAGTACACTTTTCTTATCTTCATTTATTGCACTAAAAGATCTTGCTAGGTTATAGCTGTACTCTGGGTTAGTTTTAGATATAGCTACAAGTTTAGCAAAAAGGCTATTTGCTTGTTTAAACTTATTGGTTTTTAAATACAGCTTACCTAAGTTAAACCTAGCAACCAATAAACTTGTATCTTTTGTTACAACACTATTGTATTGAGCAATAGCTTTGTCATAATTACCAATAGCATTATATGCTTTTGCAATTTGAAGATTTGCATTAGTATTATTTATTTTAGCATACCGGTTAATAGCTGCAGTATAGTTACCAGTATTATACAAACTGTCTGCAATTTTAAAAGCCGAGGGTTGCGCCCCAGCTTTTAAAGTTAAAAACAGAACAATTAATTGTATTGCATAAAAAATTTTAGTCATTTTTTTTCTGCAGCTTAAATGTAATTGGCAATGAAAAAGGAACTTTTACGGCTTTTCCTCTTTGCTTACCTGGTGTAACATTTGGTAATTTTTTTATAATATTCAACGCAACTTCTTCTAACCTAACATCTGGTCCACGCATCTGAATTTTACCAATGCTACCGTCCTCCATCATAACAAAACGCACAGAAACTCTACCTTGTACTCCTTCTTTTTGTGCAGATTCTGGATAACTAAAATGTTTTCTAATATGTTCATTTATTTTATTATTAAAACAAGCTTTTTTATCTGAAGCATTTTCACAACCTGGAAAAACAGGAACTTCATCTATTACAGAAAAAGGAACTTCTTTTGCATCTTTATACAACCTGTCCTTTTCTTCTTGTTCTTTACGCAGCAATGCTGTTTTTACATCTTTAGTTAGTTTTTCTTTATCAGTCTCTGGCGTTAACCTAAATGTAATTGGCAATGAAAAAGGAACTCTTACTGCTTTTCCCTTTTGCTTACCTGGTGTAACATTTGGTAATTTTTTTATAATATTCAACGCAACTTCTTCTAACCTAACATCTGATCCACGCATCTGAATTTCACCAATGCTACCGTCCTCCATCATAACAAAACGCACAGAAACTCTACCTTGTACTCCTTCTTTTTGTGCAGATTCTGGATAACTAAAATGTTTTCTAATATGTTCATTTATTTTATCATTAAAACAAGCTTTTTTATCTGTAGCATTTTCACAACCAGGAAAAACAGGAACTTCATCTATTACAGAAAAAGGAACTTCTTTTACATCTTGTTTAACTGGAGCTTCTTTTACTTCTATAATGTCGTTTTCTTTATCTGTATCTTTTTCTTGACCTTTAGAAGATGTGTAAAAAAGGATACAAACTATGGTTGGTAACAATAACAAATACTTGCTTGCCCATATTTTTTTAGATTGATTTTTTTGTAACATTTTAATTCGTTTTTTAATTAATGATGATGAAAAAAAGTGATTTATAAATGAGATATTTTCTGTTTGAAAAACTTGAGACAACAATAACTCATACTGTTCTTTTCTATGAGTCTTAGCCACTTTAGCGTCTGCAATAAACTCGTGTACTTCTGATATTCTACTTTGATAAATATATACTAGTGGATTAAACCAAAGGGCAATACGCATTACTTCAAAAAACAATAAATCTAACGTATGTTTTTGTCTAATATGTACTAACTCATGCGCAATAATATTATGGTACTCTTTAGTTTTTATTTCATCGCCTAGAAAAATGGTTTTAAAGAACGAGAAAGCACTATTACTTTGCTTTAAAACAACCTCTGTAAAATCTGTATAAACAGTTTTTTCTCCTCTTTTACGTAGCTTGTAAAGCTGACGTATTTTAAATAAAAATAAAAAAAGTGCTACTACCACTCCAATACTAAAAAGAATACCATACCAAGGCATTGTTAATTGTTGTGCTACATTGGTTTCATTTAAAAGAGTTGTATTTGTTTCTAAATCGTAATTAGAAAACATAAATGGTGTGTAAACGGCAACTGCATCTGGCACCTTACTTTTAAATATATCTAAAGCTACTAATGGCATTAAAAACGATAGCACACACGTACCCAATAAATACAATCTGTTCCATTGAAAAAAGGTTTCTCTTCTTAAAAACACATCATAAATAATTATAAAAACTAACTGAAAAGCAAGACTTTCTATTACGTACTGTACCATCGTTTTTTATATTTTTATTACTGTAATCTAAATGTAATTGGTAATGAAAAAGGAACTTTAACTGGTTTACCATCTTTCATCCCAGGATTCATTTTAGGTAATCTACTAATTATACGAGCAGCTTCTTTTTCTAAAGATTCATCTGGACCACGCATTTGTAAGTTCTTTACAGAGCCATCTTCTTCAATTATAAACCTCATAGATACAACACCTTGTATTTCTTTTTCATGAGCTTCTACTGGATAAGCAAAATGCCTTCTTATGTGTTTGCTCATTTGCTTATTAAAACTTTCAAAAGTGCTTACTCCTTCTTCACTACCAGGAAAACTTGGAAGAATTTCCAATTCAGAAAAAGCTACTAATTCACCATCAACCTTATTAAAAACTTCGGTATTTTTTATTTCTCGATTAAGTGCTAATTCTTTGAGTTCTGAATCTGATGTAGTTTCAAATGAACTTGGCATTTTTAGAGCCGTAATAACAACTTCACTTAACGCAGCTGTTGTATTTACTTCGCTTTTTGCCTCTACCGCATCTATTTTAGCATTGTTCTCTGTTTCACAAGAGGTATAAAATAACATACCTGCAACTAATGGCACCAATGCTAAATATTTTAGCTTTAAAACTTTACCAGATTTTGATTTTTGTAACATAACTATTCGTTTTTTAATTAATGATGATTTATAAAAATGGTTGATGAATGAGATATTTTTTGTCTCAAAAATTTGAGATAATAATAACTCGTATTGTTCTTTTTTACTCGTTTTTTTCACTTTAGAGTCGGCTATAAACTCGTGTACTTCTGCTATTCTGTTTTGGTAGACATACACAAGTGGATTAAACCAAAGGGCGATGCGCATTACCTCAAAAAATAATAAATCTAAAGTGTGTTTTTGCTTAACATGTACTAACTCGTGCTCTAAAATGCCTTCTTCATTTTCTTTTGTAACCGCATCGCCCATAAAAACAGTATTGTAAAATGAAAAGGCATTATTGCTTTTAGGGATTGTAACTTTTATATAGTCTGTGAATTTTTGCTTTTCTCCCGCTTGCTTCAATTTTATAATCTGATAAATTTTATAAACAAACAATGCAAACGCTACTACTGCGCCAATTACAAATACCACTTTAAGCCAAGGAAAACTGCTCTCTGCTGCAGCTTGTGGTGAATTTGCTGTTAATACAATTTCATCTAAAACAATGGCTGCATATTGCTGTGATACTACAGTTTTAAAGACTGGCAACTTTACAAAAGGTAAAAATAAAGACACTAAAAACGTACCTATTAAATACACTCTGTTGCTCTGGAAAAAAGTCTCCTTTTTTAAAAACAAATCATAAATTGCCAAAAACAACAACTGAAATGTGATTACTAAAACTATATACTGTACCATAACTATTCTTTTTTATCGTCCTCTTTAATATCTTTTAAAATAGATTCCAATTCAGATAAACTCATATCGTTCTTTTTCATAAAAAAAGAAACCATACTTTTAAATGAACCTTGAAAATATCCTTCCATTAATTTATTTATAGACTGATTGCTATAATCTGCTTTTTTTATCAACGGAAAATACAGATATCCTCTTCCTAATTTTTCGTGCCCAACAAAGCCTTTATTTTCTAAAATACGTACAATAGTAGATACTGTATTATAGGCTGGTTTTGGTGTTGGCAATTTTTCTATAACAGCTGCTACAGTTGTTTTTTCTAACTCCCATAGCACTTGCATAATTTCTTCCTCTGCCTTTGTTAATTGCTTCATTCTCTTTTATTTTATATATATTCTAGAATATTTTGAATATTAAATTAGTACTATTTATCTTATATTCTTTCGCTAATATAACTAATATTTTAGTTTAAACTAATTTTTTAGGTAAAAAATTTGTAACAAATTGTTGTTATCTTCGTCAAACAAGTAAACTATTGTATGGATATAGCGCTTTTAATAATTGGTTTTGTTCTAATACTAACTGGTATTATAGGGAGTTTTTTACCAGTATTACCTGGGCCTCCAATTAGTTGGTTGGGTCTATTAGTACTTTATTTAACCAAAGCTATACCTAACGATTGGGTTTTTCTTGGTATAACTTTAGCAGTAGCTCTAATAGTTTTTGCATTAGATTATATTATTCCTGCAATTGGAACTAAAAAATTTGGAGGTACAAAAGCTGGTATGATAGGTACAACTATTGGCCTATTAGTAGCTGTATTTTTTCCTGTTCTTGGAGTATTTGGAATTGTAGTTTGGCCTTTTATTGGTGCTTTAGTAGGTGAGCTTTTAAATAAAGCCGACCAAAAAACAGCTTTAAAAGCTGCTTTTGGTTCCTTTATTGGTTTTTTAACAGGTACTTTTTTAAAATTTATTATTGCCATAGTATACCTTGGTTTATTTGTATCTAAAGTATGGGAATATAGTGAAGCGTTGTTTCCGTTTTTTTATAATTAAAACCACAAGTATGAAAAAAATACTATCAGCCATTCTACTACTTTCCTTTTTAATTTCTTGTGGACAAAAAAAGGTTAGCACCCAAACTGCAACTAATATAGATACGGTACGTATTAAAAATGACTTGCTAAAAATTACAAAAACACAAAATAGCCGGAATTATAAAAATATTAAAACTCTTAACTCAATTGCTAGCTATATTAAAGTGGAACTTGCTAAGGTGTGCGACACTACTGCTTACCAAGAATATAAGGTTGAGAATGAAACTTATAAAAATGTCCTTGGCTCTATTGGCACAGAATATAAAGAACGGTTAATTATTGGTGCCCACTATGATGTATACGGCGATCAAGAAGGTGCAGATGATAATGCAAGTGGCGTTGCAGGATTATTAGAATTAGCACGTTTATTAGCCAAAGAGAAACTTGATTATAGAATAGATTTTGTTGCCTATACTTTAGAAGAACCTCCTTTTTTTAGAACTGAGAAAATGGGAAGTTATGTGCATGCAAATTACTTAAAGGAAAACAACATAACCGTAAAAGGTATGATTTGCTTAGAAATGATTGGTTATTATAAGGACGAACCCAATACACAAACCTACCCAATTAAAGAGATGAGCACCATTTATGGCAATCGTGCTAATTTTATAACTGTTGTTCAAAATGAAAAAAGCGGCAATTTTGGTACTGAAATTGAAAACTTAATGAAGAAACAGAAACTGATACCTACTGTATCTTTTAAAGGATCTTCTCTTGTTACTGGCGTGGATTTTTCAGATCATTTAAACTACTGGAATTTAAATTACCCAGCAGTTATGATCACCAATACCTCTTTTTACCGCAACAAGAATTATCACACAAATAAGGATTCTCTTGAAACATTAAACATAAACAAGATGAGTGCGGTTATTCAGCAACTCTACTTTACTATTAAGGAACTCTAATAGTTAAAGCCAAGTTGTTTTATCTTCAACAGCACCTCTAGTTGCTTCCGGAAGTTCATCATCTGTGTACCCCATATAAAAGAAACCCAAACAAACTTCTCCTTCTTCCATTGCAAAAAAATCGCCCATATGTTTTATTAAGCCAGGAGAACTCCAATAACTACCTATACCTAAATCTGTGCAGATAAGCCACATATTTTGTACTGCCATTGCCGTTGCCGCAACTTCTTCCCATTCTGGCACAGACTCACTAGGGTCTCTCTGCATACAAATAGCTATTATTGCTCCTGCCTTTTGCGGATTGTTTATTAGTTTTTCTACCTTAAATTTCTTTGGATTTGGGTCGTTTTCCATATATTTTAAAGACAAAAACATTCCTAGTTTTGCTCTAGTTTCTCCTTGTATTACTTTAAAACGCCAAGGTTCAGTTTTTTTGTGAGATGGTGCCCAATTACCTGCCTCCAAAACCTTTTCAATTAATTCTTTAGCTATTGGTTTGCTATTGTATTGCGCAGGAAACACAGATCTCCTCTTCTTTATTATATCAAAAATCATAATTCAATTTTAATCAAAATTTACATAAAACTTAACTACCCTCTAGTTTTACCTATTCTGTAGGCAGAATAAGATAGTATTAGTAAAAATAAAACTTTAATTACAAAGAGTACATTAGTAAAGGCTGATAATATTTTAGTTACAGGAGAAATTTCTTTATCGCCTCCACTTTCTTGAAAGCCTATGGTTGATTGTAAAAAAGAATCAACAACATAAATAATTTTACTTAACAGCAATATTAAACCCAAACAAAATAACAGAACTAAAATGCCTACAAATACATTTTTGAATTTCCCTCTTATCATTCTAAAAAAATAAATAACAAAGAAAATAAGAGCTCCTAAAAACCAAAAGAAAGGAGTATTTGAAAAAACAAAATAGGTATCGTGAATATTTATATCTATTGTTTCATCAGCTTTAAATCCATCAATTCCAAATATCAATACTAAGGTTAAAAATGATGTTAATACAGCACCTAAAAACCATAAAAATTCTTTTTTTGAAAAAGTCATAAAATATTTGTGAGTTATTACTTACTTCAAATATATCTATTTTTCATCACCCAACAACAACTGCATACAATGTTTTAAAACCGGGTTTCTATTGTCTTCTTTCCAAATAACAGACAATACGGCTCGCTGCGGTATTTTTTTTAGTTCTATAAATTTTACATTCATATTAAAACCTTGTTGCAAAGATGTAGGTACAATGGCAACTCCCAAATTGTTTTCTACCAATGTAAAAATAGTTTGCGCATGTACAGACTTATGAGAAACCTTTGGTGTAAAACCAGCATCTTCACAAATACTCATTACCGTATCATAATACAGCGGACTGTAATCTTGTGAAAACAGAATAAAATTTTCTCCTTTAAACTGTTCCATTCCATTAAATTTAGTTTCTGTTATTTTATGGTTTGCTGGTACAACCACAGAAAATGTATCATTAAATACTGGTTTAATACACAAACCCTTTGGTACCCTAACCATACGCACAAAACCAATATCTAAACCATCTTTTAAAACAGCATTTAACTGTGCATTGTTAGAGAGTTCTTCTAAACTTGTATTAATTTCTGGGAAAGCATCTTTCAGCTTTAATAACAAATCCGGAATTACGGTTTGCATTGCAGAACCCAAAAAACCTATGTTAAGCTCACCAAACTTACCCTGACTTACCAATTTTATATGTCGTTTTGTTAACTCTAAATGGTTTAAAATAAACTCTATTTCATCTTTTAAGTAAACTCCAGCAGCTGTTAAGGAAACCTTTTTTTTATTTCTAATAAAAAGCTGTGTCTCTAAAATTTCTTCCATTTGTTTTATTTGTCTACTTAAACCTGGTTGCGATATAAACAAACGTTCTGCTGCTTTTCTAAAGTGTAATTCTTCTGCTACAGCTAAAAAATAATTAAAATGGCGTAACTCTATTTGATAACTCATAGTTATTAATTATTGATAAATATGATATTGGCAATCATCAAACATAATCAATAATTTTATAGTATTAAAATATATGCTATGCGTAACGCACCTAAGACCTTTAATTTTGGAGAAGATCATTTAACGGCTGGTATTGCTCTTTCAATTGCAAGAGGCAAAACCAAAGGGTTAATTTCAGATTTTTCTCGTATAAAAATAAGAAACAGCAGTAAAACTGTTGCTAATATTGTAGAAAAAGGAGATCCTGTTTATGGTATAAACACCGGGTTTGGACCTTTATGTACTACTAAAATATCTAAAGAAGAAACAAAAATATTACAAAGTAACATTTTAAAAAGTCATAGTGTTGGTGTAGGAGAACCAATAGATAAAGAGATTGCTAAACTTATGCTTATCTTAAAAATGAATAGTCTTGCACAAGGATATTCTGGTATTGCAGAAGCAACTTTAGACCGTATTTTATGGCATATAAATACTGATGCAATTCCTGTTGTGCCGGCTCAAGGTTCTGTTGGCGCATCTGGTGATTTGGCTCCGCTTTCTCATTTGTTTTTACCATTAATTGGTTTGGGTAAGGTTAATTATATGGGTGAGATTATGGAAACCTCATCTTTGTTTGATAAAACAGAAATGCAAAGCATAAACTTAGGTCCTAAAGAAGGTTTAGCGCTAATTAACGGCACACAGTTTATTGCTGCACACGCTGTAAAAGTGGTAGAAAAATTGCAAAGTTGCCTTTCACAAGCAGATATTATTGGTGCAATGATGATTGAAGGCTTGCAAGGTTCTATTAAACCATTTTATAATGAACTGCACGCATTACGCCCTTTTAAAGGCAATATGTATGTTGCTAAAAAAGTAAAACGCTTGCTTAAAGGATCTGAGATAATGGAAGATCATGCAAATTGCAATAGGGTACAAGATCCTTATTCTTTGCGTTGTATTCCGCAAGTTCACGGTGCATCTAGAAATGCGTGGTTGCATTTAAAAGAATTGTTAGAGATTGAGTTAAATTCGGTTACAGATAACCCTATTATTATAGATGAAGAACTAACAATTAGTGGTGGTAGTTTTCACGGTCAGCCTTTAGCTATGGCATTAGACTATGCTTGTTTAGCTGCGTCTGAGGTTGGTAACATATCTGACCGAAGAATATACTTAGCCTTAGAAGGTAATAGCCCTGGAGTGCCTAAATTATTAATGAATGAAACCGGAATTAACTCTGGTTATATGATATTGCAATACACTACTGCTGCCTTAGCTAGTGAAAATAAAGGTCTTTGTTTTCCTTCTAGTGCAGATAGTATACCAACGTCTTTAGGACAAGAAGACCACGTAAGTATGGGATCTATTGGAGGACGCAAAGCACTACAAGTTATTTGTAATGTAGAAAAAATATTAGCTATAGAAATGCTAACTGCTGCACAAGCTTTTGAATTTAGAAAACCACTTAAATCGGGCTTATTTTTAGAAGAAGTACATAAAAAAATTAGAGAAAAAGTTGCCTTTGCAGATAAAGATCGTGTGTTTGCTACCGATATTGAAGCAGGAATAGAAATGATACAAAACCAAACCATTTTAAATGCTATTGAAGAGGTAAAAGAACGAGAAAATTTAGAAATGGAGATTCCGTTTGCAGATGAATTTGAAATCTACTAATATGAAACAAAAACTTATAGGTCCGTTTACACAACTATTACCAATGACAGGCATTGCCGTTAAAGGTGCCGTTAAGGATGAAGAACTTGTAGTTATAGAAAATGGCGGTATTATAGTTGAAAATAATACTATGATAGCTGTTGGCACATACAAAGAGTTATTAAAACAAATAGACATTAAAAATACCTTGTTAGAAGAAGTAATAGGTGATAGTGTTTGCTTCCCTGGTTTTATAGATTCTCATACACATATTTGTTTTGGTGGCACCAGAGCTAATGATTATGCTATGCGTAATGCCGGCAAAACTTATTTAGAAATTTCTAAAGCTGGTGGTGGCATTTGGGACACAGTAACCCAAACCAGAAAAGCTAGTATTTTAGAATTAGAAGATGGCATTACTAAAAGAGCTAACAAACATTTAAAAAATGGCGTTACTACTATAGAGGTTAAAAGTGGCTACGGTTTATCGGTTTATGAAGAACTTAAAATGCTACGCGCTATAAAAAATGTGGATAACAGAATTAAAGCAGATTTAGTCTCTACTTGCTTGGCTGCACATATGCACCCTAAAGATTACCCTGGTACGGCAAGTGAGTATTTAGAAGAAATAAGCATCTCCCTTTTCCCCCTTTTAAAAGAAGAACGTTTAACAACCAGAATTGATGCTTTTATTGAAGAAGGTGCTTTTACAGCAGAAGTAATTGCACCTTACTTTAAAAAGGCAAAGGAAATGGGCTTTACAATAACGGTACATGCAGATCAGTTTTCTACAGGTGGTAGCAAAGTGGCTGTAGATTTTAATGCTATAAGTGCAGACCATTTAGAAGCAAGTACTACAGAAGAAATAAATATTTTAGCAAAAAGCAATGTTATTGCTACAGCTTTACCTGGCGCTAGTATTGGTTTAGGTTGTGCGTTTACACCTGCTCGTAAGTTTTTAGATGCTGGTGGTGCAGTTGCTATTGCCAGTGACCACAATCCGGGTTCTGCTCCTATGGGAGACTTACTTACCCAAGCCTCAATCTTAGGAACTTTTCAAAAACTGAGTAATGCAGAGGTTTTATCTGGTATTACTTTTAGAGCTGCGGCGGCACTAGGCCTTAAAGATAGAGGTGTGTTAAACAGTGGGTTTATGGCAGATTTTATTGCTTTTCCAACAGCAAACTATAAAGAAATTTTATACCAACAAGGACAACTAAAACCAAATATGGTTTGGAAAAAAGGAACTAAAATAGCTTAAAAAAATAACGAATTCAGCTTCATTATAACATATAAAAAATGGATTTTAAATCTCAAATTCTGCAAGGTATTCCATCTCTATTACCTCCAAAAAAAAATTACACCCCAAATGCTAATCACGCTCCAAAAAGAAAAGACATTCTTTCTTTAGACGAAAAAAAATTGGCTCTAAAAAATGCCTTGCGTTATTTTCCTGTTGCTTGGCACGCAGAATTATCAAAAGAGTTTGCTAATGAACTACTAAGTTATGGACGTATTTATATGTTTAGGTTTAAGCCCAAATATGATATTTATGCCAGACCAATATCAGAATATCCAGCAAAAACACCACAAGCTGCTGCATTGCAATTAATGATTATGAATAACTTAGACCCTGCAGTTGCACAACATCCAGAGGAACTTATTACCTATGGTGGTAATGGTGCTGTTTTTCAGAATTGGGCGCAATACTTGTTAACTATGCAATATTTAGCAACAATGACAGAAGAACAAACTCTGCATATCTATTCTGGTCATCCAATGGGACTTTTTCCTTCTACCAAAGATGCACCTAGAGTTGTTGTTACTAATGGTATGATGATTCCTAACTATTCTAAGCCAGATGATTGGGAAAAATACAATGCACTTGGTGTTACCCAGTACGGACAAATGACTGCTGGTTCTTATATGTACATTGGCCCACAAGGTATTGTACACGGAACCACAATTACAGTTATGAATGCCTTTAGAAAAGTACTGCAACCTAATGAAACACCTTCTGGAAAAATATTTTTAACTGCTGGTTTAGGTGGTATGAGTGGCGCACAACCAAAAGCTGGTAATATAGCTGGTTGCATTACTATTTGTGCAGAAGTTAATGCTGCAGCTGCCACCAAAAGACATACACAAGGCTGGGTAGACGTTTTAATTGACTCTATTGACGATTTAGTTGATAGAACTAAAAAAGCACAAGAGAATAAAGAGGTTGTTTCTATTGCTTACATTGGAAATATTGTAGAAGTTTGGGAACGTTTTTATGATGAAAATATTTTTATTCATTTAGGGTCAGATCAAACATCTTTACACAACCCTTGGGCAGGTGGTTATTACCCTGCAGGTATTTCTTTTGAAGAATCTAATGAGTTAATGAGTACCAATCCTGATGCTTTTAAGCAAAAAGTACAAGAATCTTTAAAAAGACAGGTAGCTGCAATTAATAAGCATACAGCAAATGGCACTTACTTTTTTGATTATGGCAATGCCTTTTTACTTGAAGCATCGCGTGCAGGCGGCGATGTTATGGCAGAAAACAATATAGATTTTAAGTACCCATCTTATGTACAAGATATATTAGGACCTATGTGTTTTGATTATGGTTTTGGTCCTTTCCGCTGGGTATGTTCTTCTGGTAAACCTGAAGATTTACAAAAAACAGATGCTATTGCTTTAAAAGTAATGGAAGAAATTAAGGCTACTGCTCCAGAAGAAATTCAGCAACAAATGCAAGATAATATTACTTGGATTAGAGAAGCTGAACAAAACAAGCTGGTTGTTGGCTCACAAGCGCGTATTTTATATGCAGATGCAGAAGGTAGAGCTAAAATTGCAGAAGCTTTTAATAAAGCTATAAAAACAGGAGAACTTTCTGCCCCTGTAGTTTTAGGTAGAGATCACCATGATGTTAGTGGTACAGATTCTCCGTTTAGAGAAACCAGCAATATTTATGATGGTAGTAAATTTACCGCAGATATGGCCATACATAATGTAATTGGAGACAGTTTTAGAGGTGCCACTTGGGTATCTATACATAACGGTGGCGGTGTTGGCTGGGGAGAAGTTATTAATGGCGGTTTTGGCATGGTGTTAGATGGTTCTACAGAGGCTTCAAAAAAGTTGAAAAATATGCTTTTTTACGATGTTAATAACGGAATATCTAGACGAAGCTGGGCACGTAACAAAGAGGCTATTTTTGCCATAGAACGAGAGATGAAAAGAACACCAGAACTAAAGGTTACTGTTCCTAATTTGGTTGAAGAGCATTTATTAGATAATTTATTTGCGTAGCCGTAGAATTACAATTAATTTTAAAACATTAAAAAATAACAATACCCCTTATGTTCTGTTATAAAAATAATTAATAGAACAATAGATAATAGGTATAGTTCGTTGTTAAGGAAATAGGAATTTATTTGACTAACTTTGTATAATATTAAAAAATAAAATTATGGCATTAGAAATAACAGACGCAACTTTTGACGAAGTTGTTTTAAAAAGTGACAAACCAGTTGTTGTAGATTTTTGGGCAGCTTGGTGTGGTCCATGTAGAATGGTTGGTCCTATTATTGACGAAGTTAGTTCTGAGTACGAAGGAAAAGCTGTTGTTGGTAAAGTAGATGTAGATGCAAACCAAGAATTTGCAGCTAAATATGGTGTACGTAACATACCTACAGTATTAGTATTTAAAGGTGGTGAAATGGTTAGCAGACAAGTTGGCGTTTCTCCTAAACAAGTTTACACAGACGCAATAGACGCTTTATTATAGTCTATAAACATACAATTATAAAAAAAGGGTTTGGCGTTTGTCAAACCCTTTTTTATTTTTACTACTTACCTTTTTTTATTTATGAAAAAAATTACGCTCCTTACACTACTAGCTTTAACCTTAATTGGTTGTCCTCAAAAAAAAGAAATTAAACCTTTACAAGTTGAAAAAGGAATTTCTTTAGACCTTGCAAATTATAGAAAAGAACAAATTAAGAACTTGCATTATGCGCTAAATTTTTCTATTCCTAAAAGTCAAGAAGATCCAATACCTACTACATTAGTACTTGCTGCAAACATTACCGACCTGCAATATGATCTAATTTTAGATTTTAATGAAGATAAAGATCATTTAAAAACACTTAGCGTAAATGGTAAAAGCACTCCAATTAACCATACCAACGAGCATTTAATTATAGATAAAAATGCATTAGTAATAGGAGAAAATAAAATTGAAATTTCTTTTAACGCAGGTGAGTTATCACTTAACAGAAACAAAGAGTTTTTATATACGTTATTAGTGCCAGACAGGGCTAGTACTTTGTTTCCGTGTTTAGACCAACCTAACTTAAAAGCAACTTACGACTTAACCATTACAGCTCCTAAAGATTGGAAAGTACTTTGCGGCGGTACAGAAAAAGAAAAAATAGAAAAAGAAGAGTACACTACCCATATTTTTAATACCACTGATAAAATGAGTACTTACTTGTTTTCATTTGTTGCAGGTAAATTTACTGAAGAAGTTAAAAACCCTGGTGCTTTTGATATGCGCTTTTTATACAGAGAAAATAATAAAGAAAAAATTGCAGAGAGTACAAATGAGGTTTTTAACATTCACCAACAGTCTTTAGATTTTTTAATAGATTATACCAACTATGATTTTCCTTTTCAGAAAATGGACTTTGCTAGTATCCCTCCTTTTCAATATGGCGGTATGGAACACGTAGGCGCAATACAATATAGAGAATCTTCTTTATTTTTAGATAAGAATGCTACGCAGAACCAAAAGTTATCTCGTGCTAAGTTAATTGCACATGAAACATCACATATGTGGTTTGGAGATTTGGTTACTATGCAATGGTTTGATGATGTTTGGCTAAAAGAAGTGTTTGCCAACTTTATGGCAGATAAGATTATGAATCCGCTTTTTCCAGATATAAATCATCAATTAAAATTTATGATGACACACTACCCTAGTGCATATTCTGAAGATCGTACTAAAGGCACAAATCCTATTAAGCAACATTTGGGCAATTTAAAAAATGCAGGCTCTTTATATGGTCGTATTATTTACAACAAAGCACCAATAATGATGCAGCAATTAGAAGCCGTATTAGGAAAAGATGCTTTTAAAGAGGGAATGCAAGAGTATATAAAAACGTATGCCAATGACAATGCAGATTGGAACGACTTGGTTTCTATTTTAGATAAAAAATCTGACGTAGATATTAAACAATGGTCTAATGTGTGGGTAAACCAACCTGGAAGACCAGTTTTTACAGATAATATTACCTACAAGGATAACAAAATAACCAATTTTACAATTACGCAAAGGGCAGAAGATGGTACAGATAAAATATGGCCACAATCTTTTGCTATACAGCTTGTGTATAAAGACAGTGTAAAAACTATAAATGTAGCAATAAATAGTAAAAACCTTCAACTAAAAGAAACTATAGGACTTGCAAAGCCCGAGCAAATTATATACAACGCTAACGGTTTTGGATATGGAGTTTTTCCGGTTAATGTTGCTCATATTTCTAAAATAAAAGAAATTAAAGATGCTACCGCTCGTGGTTACAGCTATATAAATTTATATGAAGTGTTTTTAAATAATAAGGTACCAGCTTTAGATGCTTTTAATATATTTTTAAACGGAGTAGCATCAGAAAAAAATGAGCTTGTTTTAAATTATATTACAGGAAGAACCAGAGATATTTACTGGAAATTTTTATCAGAAAAACATAAAGAAAAAATTCAGACTACAACAGAAAATAAGTTGTTTGCATTATTAAACAGCTCTAAACCAAAGGCATTCAAAAAAGATATATTTAATCTGTATAAATCGCTTGCCATATCTTCTAAAGCATTAGAAAATTTACACGCTATTTGGACAAAAGAATTGAGTATACCACAATTATTTTTAAATGAGGATGATTACACTAGTCTTGCAAGTGAATTATCTTTAAAAAAACACCCAAAGGCTACAGAAATTATAAAAGAACAAGAAAAGCGTATTAGCAACCCAGATAAACTTGCAAAATTTATATGGCTACAACCATCTATAAGTAACAATGTAGAGCAAAGAGATGCTTTTATGGTTTCTTTATTTGATGCCAAAAACAGAGAAAAAGAATCTTGGGTTACAACAGCACTAAGCTACATTCACCATCCGCTACGCCAAAATGAAAGTAAAAAGCATTTGACAAAATGTTTACAAAAGTTAGAAGAGGTGCAACTTACAGGAGATATATTTTTTCCAAAAAACTGGTTGGCAAGTTGTATTGGTAAATACAGCTCTAAAGATGCTTACCAAATACGTGAAGATTTTTTAAGCAAAAACCCTAACTTTAACCCTATTCTACTAAAAAAACTATTGCAAACTACAGATGATTTAGAAAGAGCGCAAACCATAAAAAAGTAAATTATGAACCTAAAGGACAATTTAAATGCGCAACCACTGCTAAACCTAGAGTTACTAGCAAAACAGGTGGTAGAGGGTTTTATTAGCGGAATACATAAAAGTCCGTTTCATGGGTTTTCTGCCGAGTTTGCAGAGCACAAAATTTACAACAAAGGAGAAAGTACCAAGCATATAGACTGGAAACTTTTTGCAAAAACAGATAAGTTATACACTAAAAGATATGAGGAAGAAACCAATTTAAGGTGTCATATGATCTTAGACAACTCTGCCTCTATGCATTATCCTGAAACAAAAAAACTAGATGTAAATAACCTAAATAAAATAGGGTTTGGCGTTTTAGCCATTGCCGGTTTAATGAATATTTTAAAAAAACAGAGAGATGCTGTTGGTTTAAGTATTTATTCTGATGCTTACAACTATTATGTATCAGAAAAAAGTAGTGAACGCCACCACCAAATGTTGTTGGCAAAGCTTACAGAAGTGGTAACAGATAAAAATCCGGCTCAAAAAACAAAAACATATACCTATTTACACCAGATAGCCGAAAAAATGCACAGGCGTAGTTTGGTTTTTCTTTTTACTGATATGTTTCAGACCGAAGAAGAGGACATAAAATTGTTTGAAGCATTACAACATTTAAAATATAATAAACATGAAGTTGTACTTTTTCATCTCCTTGATAAAGAAAAAGAACATTTTTTTAATTTTGATGATGCACCAAAGCGTTTTGTAGATGTAGAGACCAAACAAGAGATAGATTTGTATGCTGAAAACGTAAAAGAAGCTTACCAAAAAGAGCTAACTAATTACTTATCAGACATTAAATTAAAATGCGCACAATACAAGATAAAATATGTTGGCGTAGATATTGCTAAAAATTTTGCTTCGGTTTTTAACACGTATATGGTGGAGCGACAAAAATTTTAATTTTTTTTGAAAATTTCTTCAAAAAAGTTTTGCTGAATTAAATAACCTCTGTATATTTGCAACCGCTAAACGCCACGGTCTGGTAGTTCAGTTGGTTAGAATACCTGCCTGTCACGCAGGGGGTCGCGGGTTCGAGTCCCGTCCAGACCGCAAAAACCTTCAACATTTGTTGAAGGTTTTTTTGGTTTTATACCTTTTTTAAGGTGAAAAAAATCAGATCATCTTATAAAAGTTTTTAGCTCTAATTCTGTTTTTTATCAAAATCACTCGCCAAAACATCTCTCCTAAATTAAACTTTATTTTAATCATTTATATTTGTGACTTCATCAGTTTAAAGAAAAACTCTAATTTTAGACTTTAAAAAAAGATAGACATATATGGCATCAGGTTTTTTTGCATTATTAGATGATATAGCAGCGCTTATGGATGACGTTGCTGTAATGAGTAAAGTTGCTGCTAAAAAGACAGCAGGTATACTTGGAGACGATTTAGCGGTGAATGCAGAAAAGGCTTCAGGGTTTATATCAGACAGAGAACTACCTGTACTTTGGGCAATTACAAAAGGATCGTTTTTAAATAAACTTATAATACTTCCCTTTGCATTTTTATTAAGTGCTTTTATACCAATTGCGGTAACTATTATACTTGTTTTAGGCGGATTGTATTTGGCTTATGAAGGTGCAGAAAAAATTTATGAGTTTTTAGCCGGTCATAAACACGAGAGTAATGAGCTTTTAGATGAAGACATTACTATTGAAGAACTACAAAAACTTGAAAAAGGACGTATTAAATCGGCCATATTTACAGATTTCATCCTTTCTGTAGAAATTGTAATTATTGCATTAGGTACAGTTACAGATCAGCCAATTTCTACACAAATAATGGTGGTAACAGTAATTGCCATTATTGCCACTGTTGGTGTTTATGGTATAGTTGCACTAATTGTTAGAATGGATGAATTTGGTTTAAAACTAATTAACCTAAACGAACAAGACAATAGCTTTTCTGACAAAGTAGGCAGACTGCTAGTAAACGCTTTACCTTGGGTAATTAAATTTTTAGCCGTTGTAGGCACACTAGCACTACTTTCTGTTGCTGGTGGTGTATTTGCACACAACATAGACTTTTTACACCACTTAATTGAAGATGTTCCGTTACCAGCTATGCTAAAAGAATTTTTATTAGGACTAGTAATTGGACTCTTAACTTTACCTATTATTGGCTTGTTTAAAAAGCTTTTTGGCAAAAAGAAAGATAAACATTAAACATAATATTTATACAAAACAAAAAACCTTCAGTTAACTGAAGGTTTTTGTTTTTTAAGCTTGTAGCTATTTAATGCAGTAAGTAAACTTTTAACAATACTGCAGGCTCATTAAACTTGTTAGATATACCATGTGCAACGGTACCATCAAAAAATAATAAATCTCCTTGGTCTAATGTTACCTCGTTGCCTTTTAGTGTATAAGTTGGCGAACCACTTAACACATAAACAAGTTCATTTGCATTGGTAGAAATAGGTTTTCTAACCGCTAATGGTAGTACAGTTATTAAATATACACGTATACTTTCTCCTTTAGAAGTATTAGATAATAAATGTGTATACTCTAATTGTTCAGAGTCTTCTCGGTCTTCTCTGGTTCCTGTACCCTTTTTAATAAGAATATAATCTCCATCAATACTAGAAGAAAGTTCTAATTCAGACAACTCTATCTGCAAGGTTTGCATAATTTTAAGCAAAACCGGTAAAGAGGGAGTTGTTCTAAGGTTCTCAATCTTTGAAATTAACCCTGCGCTTACGCCCGTTCTTTTGGCGACTTGCTGTAGGGTTAAGTTTCTCTTTTGGCGAGCCAGCTTTAGCTGTCTGCCAATGTTTATCAAAATGTCATCCATAAATAATTGGTTAGTGTAATAGTATGACTATCTACAGTTTATGTACCTCAAAAATAAGAATTATTTATTTATAGTATTAGTATTACAGCTAGGGTTTTATTTAACAAAATAAAAACAGTCTACAAACTAACCTTCTCTAAAGTACCGTCTTTTAAACTTAAAATACTAGTTGCTAGTTTTTTAGCTTCACTTTCTGAGTGTGATATATGAACAATTACAAGTTGTAACTTTTGCGCTAAATTTTGGAGTAATAGTATAATTTCTGACTTTGTAGCTTGGTCTAATGCACTTAAAGGCTCGTCTAAACACAAAATTTGAGGATAAAAACTTAAAGCCCTACCAAGTGCCACACGTTGTTTTTCTCCTCCACTTAAGTTATCTACGCTTCTGTTTAGTAGTTGTTCTACTCCTAATAAAACAGCTAACTCTTGCACTCTTTCTTCAATTTTTAATTTAGGCCATTTTCTTATTTTTAGTGCAAAGCCTATATTTTCTGCTACTGTCATTGTAGAAAATAAAGCTCCGTCTTGCGGCACGTATCCTATTTGCCTTTGACCAGGAACTAGGTTTGTTATATTATTAGAGTGCAGTAATACTTGTCCTTTTTTTACTTTTCGCAATCCACAAATAGCCTCTATAAGTGTTGTTTTACCACTACCTGTTTTACCCATTAGCACCAAATACTCACCTTTATCAACTTTAAAATTAATATTAGACAAGCTAAAAGCACCTTGTTCTATTTCTAAATCTACACATTGTAACATAGGCTAAAAAGTATGTTTTTTAGTTCCATATATTCTAACTAACAGCAACACCAAAAAACCAGATGCTATCATTATTAAAGACACAGCTACAGCTGCTTCTATATTCCCTACAGACATTTCTAAAAACACTGTGGTTGGCAACACCTCTGTTCGCATTCTTGTAGCACCTGCAAAAATTAAAATAGGGCCAAATTCTCCCAAAGCTCTTGCCCACGCTAAAGAAGCTGCAGTTAAAATTCCGCTTTTAGCTTGTGGTAGTAAAATATAAAAAAAAGACTGTCTCTGGTTACAGCCCAAAGTTAATGCAACCTGTTCTTGTCTATTATTAATTTGCGAAAACGTAACATACATTGTACGTACAGCAAAGGCACAAGCAACCATAAACTGTGCTATTACAACACTATACACTGTATAGGTAATTCTTAAATGACTCTCTATAAACTGCCCCAACGCTGTCTGAAAAAGTAATAGCAAACTTAAACCAACTACTAGTGGTGGCAACACTATAGGTATATCTAAAATAGCATCAATAATTTTTTTAAATTTAAAGTTATAACGCGCCATAAAATAGCCAATTGGTATAGCCACTATAACGCTTAACAACATTGTAATTGTGCTGCTCACCAAACTTAATTTTATAGCATATTGTATTTCCTTACTAGCTAAAGCCTTAAAAATATGATCTGGTGTGGTATAAAAAAAATCGGCCAACACCATTGCTAATATTAAAACTATATATGTAGACGCCACAATGCCCATTACCAAATAAAATGGTACGTTAGACCTAACCTTATGCTGTTTTATATGTTGCTCTTCTTTTTTGATAACTACGTATTATATTAGTACATTTTATACCCTAATTTTTTAAACACACTTTTACTTTTTGCATTCTGTAATAAAAATTCTGTAAACTTTAATGCCTCAGTTTGTTGCTTAGACCATTTTAAAACTCCAATTACTGCGTGCTCTTTATACTGTTTAAAATTAGCTAACTCTATAGCATCTATTTCTTTGTACTGGTTAGCTGTAACATCCCAAATAACACCCGCATCTATAGTATTTAGTTTAATAGCATTAGCAACGTCAGACACTGTTGGCATTTGTACATATACGCATTTTTTAACTGCATCCCAATTACCAGATTCTTGCAGTATTTTTTTAGTTACAGTTCCTACAGATGCCGCATCTGGGTTAGCAATACCAAACCTAATACCTTTTTTACACACATCTTTAATAGTTGTTATATTTTTGGGGTTATTTGCACTAACTACCAATACTGGAGTTATAGCAACTAATGGCTTACTTTGCTGTATTATATTGTATGCAATTGCTTGCTGCATGTAACTTGCATCTGCAGACAGGTACAAATCTCCTTGCTTGGCAACTCTAATATTAGCCAATAACGTACCAGAACCTCCATATTGCAAATCTATTTGTATACCTGTTTCTTTATAATATTCTTTTGCAACTTCTTCTAAAACAGGCTTTACTACAGCAGCACAATACACTAATAGTGTTTTTTGATTCTGCTTGTTATTACAGCCTATCATTAAAAAAAATAAACATACAAGCACTATTACTCTTGTTGTACCAGTAAACTTCATTAGCATAAATTAAACTACTAAATTAAAAGTTTTACACTAAAACAATTGCATTTCCTGGTCTAATCTATTTTTTATTTAATTTGAAGTTTAAAAACTAAAATAACACCTTACTTTTGAGTTATAAATTTGTAAAATGGACAACTTTAAAAAACCAGATTCTTCTTTATGGCAAGGCCGAAAATCTAATGCCAATCTATATCTTCATGAAAAAGTAATTTGCGTAGATACTTTAAAACAAGAAACCACTAAAACTTTTGCTATATTAAGCTACGCTTGTGATGAAGGTGTTAAACGCAACCAAGGCAGAGTTGGCGCTGTTACTGGTCCAGAAGCTATTGTAAGGCAATTGGCTAAAATGCCAAATCATTTAAAAAAAGATACTCAGCTTTTAGATGTTGGCACTGTTTTTTGTACTGATAATGATATGGAGCAAGCACAACAAACTTTAGCTAATACGGTTACTACTTTACTAAAAAACAATACTTTTCCTATTGTTTTAGGTGGTGGCCACGATATTGCTTACGGACATTATAATGGCATTTTAAATGCGGTTGAAAAACACAAAACTATTGGTATTATTAATTTTGATGCTCATTTTGATTTAAGAGCTAATACAAATGGAAATAATTCTGGAACACCATTTTATCAAATAGCAGAAGATTGTAAAACCAACAATATTCCGTTTAATTATTTGTGTTTAGGAATTAGAGATGATGCCAATGACGCTTCTCTTTTTAAAACAGCAAAAGAACTTAAGGTAACGGTTATTAAAAATGAAGATTTTAACCTACATCAATCTATAAAAATACAAGAACAAATTTCTGCTTTTATAGCCAATGTAGATGTGGTATACACAACAGTAGATTTAGACGGTTTTTCATCTGCTTATGCAGCCGGAGTTAGTGCTGCATCTCCAATGGGCTTTTCTCCTGATATTGCATTGCAATGTTTACAAACTATTATAAAATCTGGCAAGCTCATTAGTTTAGACATTGCAGAAATGAACCCAAAATATGACCTTGACAACCAAACTGCAAAATTAGCAGCCTCTTTGGTACATACTCTTATACATACCACATAAAAAAAGGAGGCTAATAAACCTCCTTTTTTATGTTATAATTTAAAACACATTACTCCATCCAAGATTGGTAATACGTACCATTATCTATATCTAACGCCAATTGCGTTAATTGCAAAGGCTTAAAAGTATCTATCATAACTGCTAATTCTTCAGTTTTAGATTTGCCAATACTAGCCTCGTAAGTACCTGGGTGAGGACCATGAGGTATACCAGCTGGGTGTAAAGAAATATAGCCTTTATCTATGCTTTTTCTGCTCATAAAATCGCCATCTACGTAATACAAAACCTCATCAGAATCTATATTAGAGTGGTTGTATGGTGCTGGTATAGACTCTGGGTGATAGTCGTACAACCTTGGCACAAAAGAACAAACAACAAAAGCGCTTGTTTCAAAAGTTTGGTGCACTGGTGGCGGTTGGTGCACACGCCCAGTAATTGGCTCAAAATTATGTATAGAAAATGCATACGGAAAATTGTAACCATCCCAACCAACAACATCAAACGGGTGAGATGCGTATGTTAAGTGGTGTAATTGTCCTTGCTTTTTTACTTTTATTAAAAAATCACCCTTTTCATCATACGTTTGTAAGTTTTGCGGCAATTTAAAATCGCGCTCACAAAAAGGAGAATGCTCTAAATGCTGACCAAACCAATTTCTGTACCTTTTTGGTGTATATATTGGGTGGTAAGACTCTGTTACCAATAAACGGTTGTCTTCTGTATCAAACTCTATTTGGTAAATCATTCCTCTTGGAATAACAATATAATCTCCGTATTCAAAAGGGATTTCACCCAACATAGTTTTTAATGTTCCGGTTCCTTCATGAATAAACAAAAGCTCATCTGCATCTGCATTTTTATAAAAATACGTTGTTAATGACTTTTTTGGAGCAGCTAAACCAACATGTACATCACTATTAAATAATACAGTTTTTCTACTCTCTAAATAATCATCTTCTGGTCTAATATCAAAACCTTTTAACAATCTAGATTTAATATTATGAGTCACAGCAGCTTTTGGAGACACATCTATACTTTCACCAACTTCTTTTACCATAGTTGGTCTGTGTTTATGATACATTAAGGACGACATTCCGTCAAAACCTATAGTTCCAAACAGTTGCTCGTAATGCAAAGTACCATCTTCTTTTTTAAAGATGGTATGTCTTTTAGGCGGTATTTTACCTAATTTATGATATAACGGCATATTTCTATTGTTCTTTGTAAATAGACAATAAAAGTACAATAATTTGAACTTTATCTAAAAAATAAGCCTAAAATTATGTAATTAATAAATTGAAGAGTTTTGGATATAAAAAAAGCCTTCCAATAGGAAAGCCTTTCATTGGTTGATACCATCTAAAATGGTTTTCAACATTGCCCCAAAAAAAATTGAGACACAACACAACGCCGCAAAGATAGTAAAGCATTTTAATATTTAATACTTTAACCGTAAAATAGCGTTTTAAAAGCTAATTATGGTTGTATTTTTAAATCAAAAAAACAAAAAAGACCATACTATTTAACTTAAATACCACCCATTGCCACATTGCAAAACCTTATTTTTGTTAGACAAAATATAAAAAATGACACTACTTTTAATGGCTGCAGGTAATGGTAGCAGATACGGAAAACTTAAACAATTTGATGATATTGGTCCCCACCACGAATTTTTAATGGAGTTTAGCATTTTTGACGCTATTAAATATGGCTTTACCCATATAGTTGCTATTACTAAAAAAGATAAGGTTGCCTTTTTACAAGAACATTTAGCCAAACGCCTACCAAGTAATGTAAAATTAGATGTTTTGGCTCAGGAAATTTCTGATGTTCCAAAAGGTACAAGTTACACTACAGAACGTTTAAAACCTTGGGGAACTGCACACGCGGTTTGGACTGCTAGAAATGTAATAACCGGTCCGTTTGCAGTATTAAATGCCGATGATTTTTATGGTAGCTTAGCTTTTAAAAATGCCGCCAAAATTATGCAAGCTAGTACTGCTAATACATACGCACTAATATCTTACACACTAAAGGATACATTGTCTACTCACGGCTCTGTTTCTAGAGGTGTTTGTAAAATTAACAATGGTATTTTAACTAAGGTTGAAGAACGTTTAAAATTAGAAAAACAAGGCGAAAAAATAGTAGATACCAATACAGGAATTGAGTTTACAGGAAACGAAGAAGTTAGTATGAATTTTTGGGTTTGTGACACATCTATTTTTTCAACTATAGAGCAAGCTTTTAAATTATTCTTGCAAGACGAAGAAAAAATTAAGTCTAGTGAAGTTTTCTTGCCTTTTATTATTCAGGAAATGATTAGTAATCAAAAATTAAATGTACCTGTAGTAAATTCTAAAAGCAATTGGTTTGGCGTTACCTATGCAGAAGACAGAGCAATGGCTGTGTCTAAACTAGCAGAAATGACTAATAACGGGGAGTACCCTTATAATTTATGGAATATAAACTAATAACTATGCCAATAGAACCTGCCAAAATATTAAGTCATTTTTCTGTTCCTAAAAAAGAGTACGTTTTTGAGCCAATTAATAATGGACTTATAAATGATACTTACTTAGTTTTAACAACCAACAAACCTGCATACATTTTACAACGTATAAACAACAATGTGTTTAAAAATGTAGCTGGCGTAATGCAAAATATAGAAACAGCACTACATGTACTTAAAAGTAAAAATTATAGTAGTGTAGCTGTAGTTAAGACTAAAAAAGACACAAGTTACCATAAAGAAAATGGCTTTTGGAGAGTACTTTCTTATATTGACAATAGCACAACTTACAACACCACCAAAAGTAATAATATTGCTTTTGAGGCTGGTAGAATTGTGGGCGAATTTCATTCGCTTTTAAGTTCTGAAGATGTTGTAAATTACCAAGATACAATTCCGGATTTTCATAATTTAATACACAGAAATAATCAGTTTTTTGATGCTTTAGAAAAGGCTAAAAAGGAACGTACAGCTGCCGCAAAAGACGCAATAGAATTTGCTGAAGAGTTGTTGCCAGATTTACTAGATTTTTGTTTTACAGAATTACCAATTAGAGTTTGCCATAACGACACCAAATTAAATAATATTTTATTTTCTAAAACTACAGATAAGGCTCTGTGTTTAATAGATTTAGATACGCTAATGAAAGGTTATTTTTATTATGATTTTGGGGATGCCGTACGCACTATTGTAAATACAGCTCCTGAGGACGAGAAAGACCTATCTAAAATAACTTTTAGTGAAGACCTTTTTACCAGCTTTGTAGACGGTTTAATCACTCATAACAGTATATTAACCAAAGAAGAAATAGCATCTTTACCACAGGGAACCGTGTTTATGCCATTTATACATGGCTTACGTGCACTTACAGATTTTTTACAGAATGATGCTTACTACAAGGTTGCTTATCCTAATCAGAATTTAGATAGGTGTGTTAGTCTTTTTGAATTCTCTAAAAAAGCATTAGACAAGGTAGATTATATGAATGCTATTCTAAAGAAAAAATTTAGCCAATAAAACCAAATCTTTTTATTTTAAAAATTCAATCCGTTTCTTTGCTTAAACGCAAAATTATTTATGAGCTTTAACATTGTACTATTTGAACCAGAAATACCAAACAATACAGGTAATATTGGAAGATTAAGTCTGGCTTCTGGCTCTACATTGCATTTGGTTAAACCATTTGGTTTTGAGTTAAATGATAAAAGGGTTAAACGTGCTGGTTTGGACTATTGGCAGCATTTAGACCTAAAAATCTACGATAGTATAACTCATTTTTTTGAAGTTCATTCTGATAAAAAGTTCGCATTTTTATCTGCTAAAGCAGAAAAAAACTATTATGAAATTGATTATGAAGATAATATGTTTTTTGTGTTTGGTAAAGAATCTGTAGGCTTACCCGCATCTGTTGTAGAAAAACACAAAAATAGCCTTTACAAAATACCCCTTTTTAGCGAACATATAAGAAGTCTAAATTTGGCAAATGCAGTAAGTATTGTAATCTACGATGCAATAAAATCAAAAAAACTGTAGTTTTTATAACAAAAACAGTCAAAATATAAACTTTAATTACTTTTTATAAGTACTTTTAAAGCTTTCCATAATAAATAACCTTAACCAATAATACCTTATAAATTAAGAATGAAATCATTTACAGTACAAGAAATCAGCGAACTTTTAGGAGGAGAATTAGTAGGTAACACTACACACAAAATAGAAGGCGCAGAACAAATAGAAAAGGCTACCGAAAATCAAATTACATTTATTGGTGGCGTAAAATATGTTCGTCTTTGGAAAAATTCTAACGCAAGTGTAGCTATTGTAAATGACAATTTAAAAATAGAGCCAAGAGAAAATACTGCTCTAATAAAAGTAAAAAATGCAGACATTTCTTTAGCTAAACTTTTAGAAGCTTTTGATCCTGGAAAACCTGTTTTTGATGTAGACATACACCCAACAGCAGTTATAGATAGTACTGCTACAATTGGTGTAGGAAGTAAAATTGGAGCCGGCTGCTATATAGGTAAAAATGTTGTTTTAGGGGAAGGTGTTGTTTTATACCCAAATGTTACTGTTTTAGATGATTCTACCGTAGGCAACCAAACGGTAATGTGGTCTGGAACTGTTGTTAGAGAACGTAGCGAAATTGGTGCCCGTTGTACTTTTCATATCAACGTAAGTATTGGTGCAGATGGTTTTGGCTACAGACCAAGTGATGATGGCAGAGGTTTGGTTAAAATACCACAAATTGGTAATGTTGTTATTGGTAACGATGTTGAAATTGGAGCCAACTCTTGTGTAGACCGTGGTAAATTTAGTTCTACAGTTGTTGGTGATGGTTGTAAAATAGATAACTTAGTGCAAATTGCTCACAATTGTGTTATGGGAAGGTCTTGTATTATGGCAGGTCATAGTGGTTTAGCTGGCTCTGTTACTTTAGGAGACGGCGTTATTATTGGTGGTAGTGCATCTATAAAAGACCATACTACTATTGGCGATGGTGCTATTGTTGGCGCAGGATCTGGTGTTATGGGTAACATTGCCCCAGGCAAAACTGTTTTAGGTTATCCTGCTCAAGATTCTAGAGATATGCTAAAACAATGGGTGGTAATGAAAAAACTTAGTAGAAATTAGAAGTAATGATAAACTATAACGGTAAAATATTTAGACCGGCTAATAGTTCTAAAAATTCTGAAACCTCTAATGACACCGTTTTTACATATAAACAAAACGGTGCTATTTTAACTGCTGACTATGCAGGTGGTAACATAAAAAAAGGACACTTAATTGGCTTGGTTGATGCTACTGGCGTTATACAAATGAGATACCACCAGGTAAATACCAACAACCAATTAATGACCGGAAAATGTACGTCTACACCAGAAATTTTGCCAAATGGAAAAATTAGATTGCATGAAAAATGGCAATGGACCTCTGGAGACAAATCTACAGGAAACTCTATTCTAGATGAAGAATAGTGTTTTTTTTGTATAAAATTCATCTAAAATAACACCTATGTATTAATTTTGCAGCGCAAAACCAATACTATTGTTTTTGCGTATGCAAAGTACAGTACCAATTGTTAGATATAATTTTAGAAAGAATGAACAGAATTGAGCACATAGAAGATGAAATTTCTGAATTAAGACAAGCGCTTCAAAACCACAAGCTTTATGCAAGTTTAAAAGATGTAAACGACATTAAAGTTTTTATGGAAAACCACGTTTATGCGGTTTGGGATTTTATGTCTCTTTTAAAAGCGTTACAAAAAAATCTGACCTGTACAGATACTCCTTGGGTACCTGCTAGTAATCCAACATTAGCACGTTTTATTAATGAAATTGTTCACGGCGAAGAAAGCGACATTAATGAACTTGGCGAACCTAAAAGTCATTTTACAATGTACTTAGATGCAATGCATCAAATAGGAGCAAACACCAATTCTATTGAAAATTTTATCAATCTTATACTTCAAAAAGAACCTGTTTCATCTGCCTTAAAAAAAGTAAACTTAGACACTACTTTAGCAGATTTTGTAAACTATACTTTTAAAATAATTAACACCAATAAGCCACATTTAATTGCCGCTGCTTTTACTTTTGGCAGGGAAGATCTTATACCTGATATGTTTATTGAGATTCTTAAAAATGCTGATGCCGAAAATAAACACTATAATAAACTTACGTATTATTTAGAGAGACATATAGAGTTAGATGGTGATGAGCACGGACCACTATCTTTACAAATGATTTCTGAGTTATGTGGTAATGATGACACCAAGTGGCAAGAAACCTTAACGGTAGCCAAAGAAGCACTACAACAGCGCATTAATTTATGGGATGCTATTAGCAACCTAATTAACAAAAATGCAGTAGCAGTAGTATAACTACTAAGACAATTTTCTTTTTAAAACTCTTTTTTTAGCAAATATACTTTTTTGGTAAAAGGTAATACGTATACCAAAAAGCAATACCAAACCACCCACTACCATCTGAGTAGAAATAGCCTCATCTAAAAATAACCACGCTAAAAAAGAGGCTAAAATGGCTTGTCCTAATAAACTAACCGACACTCTGGTTGCACGCATATGCTTAGTTGCATAGCTAATTAGCAACCAAGCTAAAAGCTGGCACACCAAACCTTGTAGCAATAGCACTAACCATCCTGCATTAGAAAAACCCGTAAAAGGCTCATTAATTGCGTAACTTAATACCCCTAAAAATATAGTAGATGCAACCAAGCTTGTTGTCATAAACGTAAGTACATTTATTTGGTTTAAAATATCTTTACTTAGCAACATATATACTGCGTACAACATACCAGATAGCACTGCAAAGCAAAAAGCTAAATTAAAATCTAACGCAACAAATGTTTTAAAACCAACCAACATCACCATACCTATAATTGCAATTACGGTACCAAACCAAAAATTATTAGTAGGCTTATCTTTTAAAAAGAAAAAAGCTCCTACACCAACCCAAACCGGAGATAAATTGGTTAAAAGTGTAGCTTGTGTAGCTGTAGACTCTTGTATAGCTATGTTCCAAACAGCAACATCTAAACCAAAAATAACTCCGCATAACATTGCTAAGTAAAACGGTTTTTTAGCTGTAATTTTAAACTGTTTGGTTAGTAAAACATATGGCAAAATACATACTGTGGCTACTGCCATCCTATAAAAAGCAGATATAACACCTGGTGTTAAGTTTAACTTAACCAAAATAGGAAATATAGAGATGCATAAAACACCTAAAGCTAGAGCAACTTTTGCCTTTTTCATACGCCATAAATTAGCTGGCTAATTTAAAATAAAAAGGGTATAAAAAAATACTTTTTATAAAAAGTTAGCGTTAAAAATTAACCCTATAAAAAAACTTGTAGTTTGTCTAATAAATGACTCTTAACTGTTAATTTAACAACAAAAATTTACCACATGGCAAGGTATTTGCTATCTTTATCTTAAAATTTTTAAAGTAACTTAATGCGATTTTCATTATTCACATTATTAACCATTCTGTTTTTTGCTGCACCAGTTGTAGCACAGGAAACGACTGTTATACCTTTAAAAATTGAAGCAAAGAAAGAGGTAAAAACTGCACCACCTGTAACTATTATAATACCAGAGCCTAAAAAGCAACCTAACAATACAAACTTTTTAGATTCTATGATGAAGCCTAGAATAGATATGACTCCAGACAACAGACTTGTTAAACCTGGGCGTGATGTTAAATTGAATCCTCGTTTAGGTTTTGAAGAAAAAAAAGACTCTAAATCGTTTCATGGAGATCAATATTTAGGTGATGTAAAAACTACCGGAAAATTTATTGGTATTGTTTGTAGAGATCACGAATATGTAGATGGTGACCGCGTAAAAATTTATGCAGACGGAAAAGTAATAGAGCACAATTTAATGCTTGGTGGCGCTTTTAAAGGAGTAAACCATACTCTAAAAAAAGGTTTTAACCGTATAGATTTTGAAGCATTAAACCAAGGTACATCTGGTCCAAATACCGCACAAGTAAACATTTATGATGAAAACGGGAAAGTGATATCTTCTAAAAAATGGTTGCTTTCCACAGGGTCTAAAGCTACTATTATTGTAATACAAGAGTAAGTTACTCTCTACCAATAAAAGCTAGTGCCAGCTTAATATCGTTATAATCTACTTTTTTATTTAAGGCTTCAAAAATAGCTTTTAAACTTACAGGCTCTCCTTTTTTCTGCTTGCTTTTAGCCTTTTCTACATCTTTAATTATTTGTTCTTTAGGCTGATAAAAACTAAAATCTTCTTCGGGGTAATCTTTACATAATTTAATTAAATGTCCCGCTATAGTTCCACTAGACAATCCTCTTTGATCTGCAATTTCTTCAATGCTTAGTTTCTTTCTAAAATAATCTAGGGTAACATCATAGGTAGAATCTTTTTTAATTTTCTTATCTATAATTTTTTTAGCGTGCTTTTCTATAGCTTTTAAATTGGTTAAGCCACCACACTCTACTACAAATTTAATCGCTTCTTCCTCTAAATTATCTAAGGCATATTTTTTATCTGCTTCATCAGATAGTTCTAAAAATCTTTTGTCTGCTTTAGAAGCTAGTCCATCTACCTGCAAAGCCATTTCGTTAAAACCTAATAACTTTAGGTTTTCAATATTTTTTAAACGAGATAAAGCTACATAACCCTGGCCTTTTTCAAAAGTTTTAGATAGGTCTATGAGCGCACCATCTAGCGTCATACCCTGACATTTATGTACAGTTATTGCCCAAGCTAAACGCAATGGTATTTGGTCTAAACTAGCCAAAACTTTTCCGGTATCGTCCTGCACACCCCAATTCTCTTGCTTTACAGAAAT
The DNA here is from genome assembly GCF_007827205.1 of Cellulophaga sp. RHA_52. Classification (NCBI taxonomy): domain Bacteria; kingdom Pseudomonadati; phylum Bacteroidota; class Flavobacteriia; order Flavobacteriales; family Flavobacteriaceae; genus Cellulophaga; species Cellulophaga sp. RHA_52. Next base: position 1,369,821 of record NZ_VIRZ01000001.1, on the reverse strand, counting down.
TCGTTTTCCTTGGGCTGTTTTTACTACCGGAAATCCATCATCATTAAAACTAACAATAGTACCTAATGTACCATTTACATAACCTTGTTCTTGGTTGTTACGTACAAACATAACTTTTGTATGCATTTTTAACTCTAACTCTTCTTTAGCTAAGACTGATTTTTTTAAAGTTTCTACCAGTTTTTTGTTTCCTTTAGTGGTAGCCTTAAATCTTTTTATCTTACCTTTTAATTGTTGTAAATGCTCGTTATTAATCTGATCTACATCATAATTGTGCGTAAACAATTTGGTAGGCTCATCATCTTTACTAAACGTATTCTGCTCTGCTTTTTTAAGTTCTTCTATACTTTTTTTAGATATTTTTCCTATTCTAATTTCATTTAAAATAGTATTTAAAACATCTTCATTTGCTTGCCTATATTGCTCCGTTAAATAACACACATTAAATTTAGCAGCAACCCAAGCAGCAGACATAAAAGCAAATTTATCTTTACTTTTTTCATTTTGATTACCTATTGGTGGTAACTGAAAAAAATCGCCACAAACCACAACTTGTATGCCTCCAAAGGGCTCATCATTCTCTTTAAAAAATTGCAAAACAGTATCTACCATATCTAACTGTTTTTTATGCAGCATTGATATTTCATCAATAATTAAAATTTTTGCATTTTCTAAATGTTCTTTCAGGTACTTTTTCTCCTTCATAGAATTTAGATTAGCCCTGGTAAGTTGTTCTTTTATACCAAAACCAGCCCAAGAATGTATAGTCATCCCATTCATATGCGTAGCCGCAATACCTGTAGATGCTGTTATAGCAACTGGTATTCTACGTTTTTTCAAATAGGTAATGTACTGGTTTAAAACATACGTTTTACCTGTACCTGCAGAACCTGTTAAAAATACATTTTTACCAGATTTTAATAATGCTAGTGCTTTTTGTTGTTGCAATGGTTTGTGTGTTATTTAGAATAACCTTACTATTATTCCAATTCACAATATCATTATAAATTTTAAGATATAAAAATTACACTACTATTTACTTACCGTTTTTTAGTAGATAACAATTTTAAGTAAATTAGTCTACCAACTTCCGCTTGCTCCACCTCCACCAGAACTTCCTCCTCCGCCAGAAAAACTACTAGAACTACTGCTAAAGCCACTACTGCTATAACTACTGTATGAACTACTTGAAGAACCACCACTTCTTCCATTTGAAGAACCAATACTTTTTATAGCTTTTATAACAGAATCATAATCACTTTTAAATAACGAAAAAGATAATTTAGTTTTATTTTTTACAACAAGATCTTTAATTGTAATTACTGTTAAGGTTGCAATAAATAATACTATTGAAACACAAAAAATTAAAATGGAATTAGTTTCTATGAATGGTTCAACCTGATAACCATATTTTTTAAAACAGGTCAAAATAATAATTGCCAACAATACAACACCAAAACAAAAATATACTGTATATACTAGTATGTTTATTGTAAAAAAGATAAGTCCAATCTCTGCCGTAAAAAACTTTTTAAAAATTTTAAATCCCTTTTTTCCTGAAATATAAATAACAAAACAACCTGTAATCAAAAAAAAGAAACCAAAGGTGAGTAGTAATATATTTCCAATTCTTTCTTGCTTACGATCTCTCTCTTTTATGAGTTCTTTAAACTTCTTTAGTGCTTCGGGATTTTTAATAAAGTTTATTAATTGGTCTGTAGCTTTGTCTATTCCTGTAAAATAAGCACCTTCTTTAAACTCAGGAATCATAGTGTCCTCTATAATTCGTTTTGCCACTATGTCTGTAATATATGGTTCTAAACCGTAACCAACTTCAATTCTAACTTCTCTATCAAAACTAGAAAAGAGAATTAAAATACCATTATCTTCCTTTACTTGCCCTAGTTTATTTTGGTTAAATGTTTTATTTGCAAAATCTTCTATATTTTGTCCGTTTAAAGAATTAACTGTAAGCACCACCAGTTGCGTAGTTGTTTCTGTTTCAAAATTTTTCAATTTATTACGCAAAGCTTGTGCTGCTTCTGTCTCAAATATACCTGCATTATCAGTTACTATATCTTTAATTACAGGATACTCATAATCTTGTGCAGAACCAACAACTGTAAAACATACAAAAAGTAAAAAAACTATTTTCTTAATCATACTCAATTACTTTACTTCTCCAGGATGGTATGTTTTTTCTGCTTGTTTTAAAACATCATCCTTATAAAAAGCTACGGTTTTAAATTGCATATTTATGTATGCATCAGTTTGGTCGTTAAAATGTGCCGAAGTAGGATCTCCACTTTGTCCACCTGCCAAAATAGTCTTCGCTTTTACTTTTTCTCCAAACTCTACCGCAGCAACAAAACTATTGCCACGCGTACCATATATTTTTTTGGTATTATTGGTATAGCTAACACCATAGGCTGCTAAAGCTCCCCAACGACCAGAAGCAAAACCAACTGCAACACTTGGCTCATCATCATTAAAAGCTTGTTTTATGTCGCCATTTAAACGTTGGTACCTATTTACCTCTCCCCACGGAATATTCCAAGTTCCAAAGTCGGACTCTAACTTTTTTATTACTGCTCTAAAAACGGACAAACGCTCAGCCATTGGTGACGCAGATCCAAAGTAAGTCATTGCCTCCATATCACTCATTTTTCGCGGTCGTTTCCCGTTTCTACCATACATAGTGCCGTAATAGTGCGCCAGTGTCATTGCTACAGATTCTTTTGAGGTTTTAAAATCCCAGTTGCGTAGCTCCTCTATTGGCAAACTTAAAAGTTTTGTTCTGTCTGTTGTATCATATGCCTCTACTAATCCAGGAATTAAAGCTTTAAACGCTGGCAAATAGGGATCGTGTGCTAATTTTATAAGACTATCTAATGTGTACTCTTTTTTATCTGTTAATAAACGTATTGCGTGTACACCCCTAAAGTTTTCTTGGTCTTTAGACATATATTTAGGATAGTTTTTTCTTTTTGGACTGTTTTCTAACGCTGCAGTATAAGGTGTAGAATTACAGTTTTGCAACCATCCGTTTTTAGGATTTAAAAGCAATATATTTTCATCTACAGTGTGCAATCCTTTCCAATCTGTTTGCGGATTACTACCATCTACTGGCTTTGTAAAATCAAAAACAGTATCGCGTACTGGCACAAAATTACCGTGAAAATAAGCTATATTACCACCAGCATCTGCATACACCGTATTGTTAGATGAGTTGGTACGTATATTCATCATTTCTCTAAAACCCTTGTATCCGTTTTGTTTTGTTCTAATGTAAGATTGTTCTAATGCTTTTACAGGTTCCCACATGATAGCAGAGGCTGTCCATTTTCCGTCTGCTTTATGTGTAATTGGTCCGTGATGTGTTCTGTACGTTTTAAACGTTTTTTGTTTGGTAGACTCACCAGATTTGTACTTTAAGGTAACCGAATCTTCAACAACATCTCTAAGTTCTTCTCCGTACTGGTATTTTAAATCGCCTTTAAGATTTACAATAGTTTCTTTAAACTCATCCATAACATCTGTGTATGTAGATGTGTGCATCCAACCGGTTTTTTCATTAAAGCCTTGGTACACAAAAAACTGCCCCCAAGTAACTGCTCCGTATGCATTTAAACCCTCTTCACTAACCACGTGTACTTCTCCCCTAAAGAAAAATGAGGTATGCGGATTAATTAAAAGCATTGCATTGCCAGACTGTGTTAAGCTACCAGATATTGCAATACCGTTAGATCCTTGCGGTTCTAACTCTGCTTTTTCTTCTTCAATTTTTAATTCTGTTGCTTCAGGAATTTCCATATCACCCTCATAAAATGCTTTTATTTTACGTGTAGAAATTCGTTCTATATCACCACCAATAGAGCCTTCACTAAAATACATTGGCATCCAAGGCTCAAACTTTGTCAACAACCTAGGTGTAACCTCTGGGTGCGTGTGTAAATAATAATTTATACCATCTGCAAATGCATTGCACAACTCTTTTAACCATTCTGGACTCTTATTGTAGTTAGCAATTGCCTCTTCTTCTGTCATAAATAATTTAGCTCGCAGATCACTATACAAAGCTTCTTCACCATCTACCTCTGCCAACCTACCAGTTGCCCATATGTAATTTTGTTCTACTCGGTTAAAATCGTCCTCACATTGTGCATACAACAAGCCAAAAACAGCATCAGCATCTGTTTTACCATAAATATGTGGCACACCAAATGTATCTCTAATTATAATGGTGTTATCTGCGTGTGCTTGCCAACGATCTACATTTTTATTTTGTTTGGTTGCTTGTTTACAACCGACTAACAAGCTAAAAAACACAAGGGTATATATGCTAATTTTCATCTAAAAGAACTATTAAAATGGTTTGTGTGAAAATACTAGACTTCTGTTTTAAAAACTAATTTTAAAGGTTTTTTTAGGTTGATAACCTCATTAAAAAAGCAGATAACTAAAATTAACATAGATTTAAATTACCTTGCATACAAATTGAAAATAGAACGATGGCAGAGAAGAAAGTAAGCATTTTAACCGCATTTAAAACTATTATTTGGCCAAGACGCAAACTTGTTTTTATAGGACTTTTATTAATTGTAATAAGTAAGGCCGCAAGTTTTGTTGCTCCAATATCTCTTAAATATTTAATGGATGATATTGTACCAAATAAAGATATTCCCTTTTTAAAAACTTTAGTAGCACTGGTAATTGCTGCTTTTTTGGTGCAAGCAATAACATCATTTTTACTTACCAAAGTATTAAGTATACAGGCACAGTATTTAATATCTGAACTACGTGCGCAAGTACAGAAAAAAGTATTGTCTTTACCTATTAGTTTTTTTGATAATAACAAGTCTGGCGGATTAGTATCTAGAATTATGAGTGATGTAGAAGGCGTACGGAATTTAATAGGCACTGGTTTGGTACAATTAGTGGGTGGTACTATTACCGCTGTAGTATCTGTTGTTTTGTTGGTGCAAATTAGTTTAACAATGACGCTAATGGCGTTTGCACCCTTAATTTTATTTGCCTTTATTTCTATAAAAGCATTTAAAATTATACGCCCTGTTTTTAGAGAACGTGGTAAAATAAACGCTGAAGTAAAAGGCAGGTTAACAGAAACTTTAAGCGGAGTTAGAGTTATTAAAGGTTTTAACGCCGAAGAACAAGAAAATAAAATTTTTGAAAAAGGTGTTGCTAAATTATATAAAAATGTAAAAAAGAGTTTAACGGCAACCGCTGTAATGACAAGCTCATCTACTTTTTTATTAGGACTTGCCACAACAGGGATTATGATGGGTTATGGCGGTTATTTATTAATTACAGGTGACTTAACAACGGGTGAGTATTTTCAGTTTACATTTTTACTTGCACTTATGGTTGCCCCTATTGTACAGATGAGTAATGTTGGTAGTCAGCTTACAGAAGCCCTTGCAGGTTTAGACCGTACAGAGGAGCTTATGAATATGACCGCAGAAGCAGATGAAAAAGACCGTACAATTGTATTAGACGATATTAAAGGTGATGTAGCTTTTAAGAACGTCTCTTTTGCTTATGAAGAAGATAAAGAAGTAATTACCAACGTAAGTTTTGCAGTAAACTCTGGTAAAGTGGTTGCTTTGGTTGGCAGTTCTGGTTCTGGAAAATCTACCATTGCTGGTTTAGCTGCAAGTTTTTTAAATCCGGATGGCGGCACAATTACTATTGATGGTAACGACTTATCTAAAATAGACTTAAACAGTTTTAGGCAACATTTAGGTGTGGTTTTGCAAGACGACTTTTTGTTTGAAGGCACCATACGTAATAACATCCTTTTTCCTAGACCAAACGCTACAGAAGAAGAACTTTTAAACGCCGTTGAAGCTGCCTACGTAAATGAATTTACAGATAGATTTGATGATGGCTTAGAAACTTTAATTGGAGAACGTGGAGTTAAATTATCTGGCGGACAACGCCAACGTATTGCTATTGCTAGAGCTATTTTGGCCAATCCTAAAATATTAATTTTAGACGAAGCCACCTCTAATTTAGATACAGAGAGTGAAGCTTTAATACAAAAAAGTTTGGCCACATTAACGCAAGGCAGAACTACTTTTGTTATTGCACATAGACTAAGTACTATACGCAAGGCAGACCAGATTTTAGTGATAGAAAATGGTGAAATTGCAGAAAGCGGCACTCACGATGAACTTATTGCTAAAGAAGGACGTTACTTTAACTTGTTTACCTACCAAGCAAGAATATAATAACGAAGAATATTACAAGTAAAAAGCTCTAATTCTTAATTTTAGAATTTGAGCTTTTTATATTTTTAATTAAATTGATTTTAACTCTCTGGAGCCAACTCAACTTCTAAACCATCTAAATCTGGCGTCATATGTATTTGACAACCTAATCTGCTGTTATCTTCTACATTAAAAGCTTCTGCCAACATAGCATCTTCATCATCGGACATTTCTGGTAGCTCATGATCCGACTTAACATAACATTGACAAGAGGCACACATTGCCATACCACCGCAAATACCAATTGTACCCTCTGGAGCAAGCTCGTAAGAACGTACAACTTCCATTAAATTCATATTCATATCAGTAGGTGCATCTACCTCGTGTAAAACACCTTCTCTGTCTGTTATTTTTAATTTAATATCACTCATTATTCTATTGCTTTTACAACTGCTTTAGGCGCTTCTTTTTTAGTACCATCAAAACCAGACACACCACCAACGGTAGTATATTTCATGACATATTTTTTATCTGGATATATTTTTTGGTAGGCACTCTGACACATTAATGTAGCTTCATGAAAACCACACAGTATTAGTTTTAGTTTTCCTGGATATGTATTTACATCTCCAATAGCATAAATACCAGGTATGTTTGTTTGGTAATCTAAAGCATTATCAACTTTTATTGCATTTTTCTCTATCTCTAATCCCCAATCTCCTATTGGACCTAATTTTGGAGACAAACCAAATAAAGCAATAAAATTATCTACCTCTAAAACAAGGTTTTCTTCTTCTCCTGTTTTTTTAATTTCTACAGCAGTAAGTGTATCATCACCTTTTAAACCAACAATTTCTGCCGGAGTAATAAGGTTAATTTTACCTGCATTTTTAAGTTGTTGCACTTTTTCAACCGAGTCTAAAGCTCCTCTAAACTCATTTCTTCTATGCACCAAAGTAACCTCAGCAGCTACATCAGCTAAAAAAATACTCCAATCCAAAGCAGAATCTCCACCACCAGCTATAACCACTTTTTTATTACGATAAACTTCTGGATCTTTTATCATATAAGCAACGCCATTGTCCTCAAACTTAGATAAGTTTTCTAACAACGGTTTACGAGGTTCAAAACTACCTAAACCACCTGCAATTGCAACAATTGGTGCGTGGTGTTTTGTACCTTTATTTGTTGTAACTATAAAAGAACCATCTTCTTGTTTATCTATAGTTTCTGCACGTTCACCCAAAGTGAAACCTGGCTGAAACGCTTTTATTTGCTCCATTAAGTTATCTACCAAATCACCTGCCAATACTTCTGGAAAACCAGGAATATCATAAATTGGTTTTTTAGGGTAAATCTCAGAACATTGTCCGCCTGCTTGTGGCAAAGCATCTATTAAATGGCACTTTAATTTTAATAATCCGGCTTCAAAAACAGCAAATAATCCTGTTGGACCAGCACCTATAATTAATATATCTGTCTTAATCATGTAAAAGTAGTCTTAAAAATAAATGTAAAATTACAGAAGTAATTATGCTTATAATATGACAATTATCAGCACAAATTAACCAACGTTAATTACTTCTTCAATCTGTGGTACATACTTTTTAATGGTCATTTCTACACCACTTTTAAGTGTCATTTGGTTTACACTACAACCAACACACGCACCTTCTAACTTTACTTTTACAGAAGTATCATTATCTATTGAAATTAGAGAAATATCACCACCATCACTCTGTAAAAATGGGCGGATTTCCTCTAATGCTTTCTCTACGTTAGTTCTTACCTCTTCTGTTGTCATTTTCTTATTGCTTATTAACAGGCGAGCAACCCGCCATAGTTGTTATTTTAATAGCCTCTGTTGGTGGCAAATCTGTATTTCTACTTACCACTTGTTGCACTACATTTTTTGTAAGCTCGTTAAAAGCAGTTTCTATAGGTGTACCTTCTTGCATTGCTGCAGGTCTACCAACATCACCAGCTTCTCTAATGCTTTGTACCAAAGGAACTTCTCCTAAAAAAGGCACTTTTAAGTCTTCTGATAAGTGTTTTGCTCCTTCTTTACCAAAAATATAATATTTGTTGTTTGGCAACTCTTCTGGAGTAAAATACGCCATATTTTCTACAACTCCTAAAACAGGTACGTTAATAGAATCTTGCTGAAACATTGCTACACCTTTACGTGCATCTGCTAAAGCTATTTCTTGTGGTGTACTTACAACAACAGCACCAGTTACTGGCATTGCTTGCATAATACTTAAGTGTATATCTCCTGTTCCTGGAGGTAAATCTATAAGCATAAAGTCTATTTCTCCCCAATGTGCATCAAAAATCATTTGGTTTAATGCTTTAGATGCCATTGGCCCTCTCCAAATTACAGCTTGGTTTGGTTGTGTAAAAAAGCCAATAGATAGCAATTTAACTCCGTAACTTTCTACTGGTTTCATTTTAGACTTACCGTCTATATTTACTGCTAAAGGTTTTTCTTGAGCCACATCAAACATAATTGGCATAGATGGCCCGTAGATATCTGCATCTAACAAACCAACTTTAAAGCCCATTTTTGCTAAAGTTACTGCAAGGTTAGCTGTTACTGTAGATTTACCTACACCTCCTTTACCAGAGGCAACAGCTATAATATTTTTAATTCCAGGAAGTGGCTTCCCTTTAATTTCGTTAGTTTTTGGCTTTGCAGCTTCTGCATCAACCTTAATATTAACTTTAATTTTAGCTTTTTCATACACTTCTGCGTGTATAGCTTTTAAAATTTCTACCTCAGTTTTTTTACGTGCTTGTAAACTAGGATTGTTTATAGTTACATCTACAACTACCTCATCACCAAAAACCATAACATTGGTTACAGCTCCGCTTTCAACCATATTTTTACCTTCACCAGGAACTGTTATCTTTTCTAATGCCTTTAAGACATCTTGTTTATTTAGCTTCATCTATAGTACTTTCTTTTTCAGCTTTTTACTTAAACTGATTCTAAACTACAAAGATAGTGTATAGGGCTGAGATTAAGAAGCAGCAGAATTGAAATATAACATACTTTTATAAGTTTAAAATATATTATTTAGACAGCATATAGATTTTAAAGCTAAGGCTACTCTAGTTCTTCTATAGGATCCCAAAAATAGGTTTCTAAGTTTTGTATTTGATTGTTTATAACCACAACACCTTCATTCTCTAAAAGCTGTTGCATAAGGTTGGTTCCGTCAAAATGATGCTTACCTGTTAGCAACCCTTTACGGTTTACTACTCTGTGGGCTGGTATTTCTTCTTTTAAATGAGATGCATTCATAGCCCAACCTACCATACGCGCACTACGTGCAGCTCCTAAATATTTAGCTATTGCCCCATAAGAGGTCACTCTGCCATAGGGTATTTGTTTTGCTACCGCATATACTCTTTCAAAAAAATTCTGATTATCTGTTGCCATTTTAATGATTATATACTCTTATTAAAGTTATAATAAAAAGTAACAGCATTAAGGCACTTATAATGTAATTAGAGTTTTTAGAAAACCCGTTAGATTTTTTCTCTAGTTTATTAAAATAAACAGTGTATAAGTACAACACTGCAAAAGTACCACAGCCTGCAGCAAGTATAAACACCAAAATATCCCAAACCTGAAATTTAATCCAGCCTGATGCCTTCCACATTGCATTCATACCACTGTAATACGGAATTGTAAGAAGGTTTATTGCTGCTAAAAAAACACCTTTAAAAAAACTATTACGCTTACTAATTTTAGGCTTGGCCTTCTTTTTAGGTTTAATCCACTCTTTTGCCATAGCAAAAAAATAAATGCCTAATAAGGCAAATACTCCTAAAGCTACTTTTAGCAGTACTCCAACAAAATCTGGATTATTGTGTAAAAATTTAGATATTATTACCGCTATGTATGCTTGTAAAATTACCGTTATAGCTACGCCAATACTAAATATTATACCATTTAACTTTCCTTTTTCTACACTAATTTTTGCAGCATTCATATTTAACAACCCAGGAGGCACAGTTGCCATAAAGGCCCCAGAAAATGTTGCAAAAAAGAGTATGAGTAAGTGTGTCATTGGTTAATTGACTCTAAATTTTATATAGGTGATTGGTTTTCCTTTCTCAAGATACTGATTTTCATAGAAAGTCTGAATTTCTAATACTTCTTTTGGACTTCCTTCATTTTTATACACATCATGATTTGCGTAAAGTACCTCTAAACCTTTACCATGCAAAAGACCTAAAGTGTAACCGTGCATAAACTCGCTATCGGTTTTTAGGTTAACAACACCATCTGCTTTTAATATTTGCCTATACTTAGCTAAAAAAGCCTCGTTAGTTAACCTGTGCTTGGTACGTTTGTATTTTATTTGAGGATCTGGAAAAGTAATCCAAATTTCAGAAACTTCACCTTCTGCAAAAAGTTGATCTATTAACTCTATCTGAGTTCTAATAAAACCAACATTATCCATATTTTCTTCGGTTGCTGTTTTAGCTCCTCTCCAAAAACGAGCTCCTTTTATGTCTACACCAATAAAATTTTTGTTAGGACTTTGCTTTGCCAAACCAACGGTATACTCTCCTTTACCACAACCCAACTCTAGTATAATTGGGTTATCGTTCTTAAAAAAAGTATTCCACTTGCCTTTTAAAGCAAATGTTTCATCTACTATTTCTTCTCTGGTTGGCTGAATTACGTTATCAAACGTTTCATTTTCTTTAAACCTCTTTAGCTTGTTTTTACTTCCCACAACATAAATTTAATGATTTGGCAAAGCTAAGGAAATCTATTTATGTTTTTATAGTAGTTTCTTTATAGGTATGAATAAAAGCAAACGCATATTGGTTGCCCCATTAAACTGGGGTTTAGGGCACGCTACAAGATGTATTCCTATAATTAATGCTTTATTAACCCAAGGTTTTACTCCTGTTATTGCCTCTGATGGCGATGCACTTAACCTTTTAAAAAAAGAATTTCCGGGCTTGGAGTTTCACGAATTGCCATCGTACAAAATAAAATATGCCAAAAACGGAAAAAACTTTAAAATAAAATTACTTTGGGATTCTCCTAAAATGCTTAAAGCAATACAAAAAGAGAAAAAACAAACTAAAAAACTGGTAAAAGAGTTTAATATTGATGGTATTATATCTGACAACCGTTTAGGTGTTTGCTACAAAAAAGTACCTAGTGTTTTTATTACGCACCAATTAAATGTGCTGACCGGTAACACCACTTGGATGACCACTAAATTGCACCAAAATATTATTAAAAAATTTGATGAATGTTGGGTGCCAGACACTAAAAAACAGCCTAACCTATCTGGCAAACTTGGCCATTTAAAAAAATCTAGCCTTAAAATTAAATACTTGGGACCACTAAGTAGGTTTAGTAAAACTGACACACCTAAAAAGTACGATTTAATGGTGCTGTTATCTGGTCCAGAACCACAACGTTCTATGCTTGAAGAAAAAATATTTGATGAACTTATTGGCTATCCTAATGATGTACTTTTTGTAAAAGGCATTATAGAGGAAGAGCAAAAAATATCTTCATTAAGAGGCAACATTGTTGTATACAACTTTATGAGTTCTAAAGCTTTAGAACGCGCTATAAACGAAAGCAAACTAATACTTTGCAGATCTGGCTACACTACTTTAATGGATTTAGCCAAACTAGAAAAAAAGGCGTTTTTTATACCAACACCTGGACAGTTTGAGCAGGAGTATTTAGCCAAAAGATTAAATAAAAAAGAAATAGCACCAACTTGCCAACAAGATGACTTTACACTAGAATTATTAAAAAAAGTAAAAGATTATAAAGGTTTAACCAAATTTAAAAGTACTGTAGATTACTCTTCTTTATTCTCTATTTTTTCTAAAGTAAAAGAAAACTCAGATCCAACATCTACTACACTTTCTACATAAATTTTTTCGTTATGTGCTTCTATAATGTGTTTTACTATAGATAAACCTAGTCCAGAGCCACCAACCTCTCTGTTTCTACTTTTTTCTACACGGTAAAAACGCTCAAAAAGCCTAGATAGGTGTTCTTTAGATATACCTTCGCCATTGTCTGTAACACGTACAATTACTTTATTTTTTATAAGGTTCTCTACACTAACCTCTGTAGTACCGTTAGTGTGGCCGTATTTTATTGAGTTTACCAACAAGTTGGACACCACCTGTTGCATACGCTCCTTATCTGCCCTAACTAGTATTGGCTCTTTATACTCCATATCAAAAGTTAATGTAATTTGCTTTTTAGCAGCACGCATTTCTAGCAAATCAAAAACATTTTGTATGAGCTCTACAATATCAAAATCTTCAAATTCCATTGTTAAACCACCAGCCTCTAGCTTGGTAATCATATCTAAATCTTTAACAATGTATATTAAACGCTCTACACCTTTATTGGCACGCTCTAAATATTTTTCTCGCACTTTTTTATCGTCCATAGCACCATCTAACAACGTTAAAATATAACCTTGTACCGTAAACAATGGTGTTTTTAACTCATGAGATACGTTACCTAAAAAATCTTTTCTGTATTCTTCTCTAATTTTAAGCGTGTCAATTTCTATTTTTTTTCCTTTGGCAAATTTTTCAATCTCTTCTGTCAAGGTTTTTATATCTGTAGTAATAGGGGCAGATGAAAAAGAAGTAGACTCTAGTAAAGAAACATCATCATATATTTTTTTTATTCTTCTGTATATAAAACGCTCTACTCTATGCTGTATAATTAAAAACGATATACTAAAGCTAACAAGTGCAAAACATAACAAAAACAGCCACTCTACAGTAGCTGCATAATACATATATAATCCTAACAACAGTGTTAGTGTTATTACAATAAAAAATGACGAACGGAATGCGAATTTATATGACTTTTTTAGTCTTTTTGCCATTATAAAACAAACTTATAACCAACACCTTTTACAGTTTTAAAATGGTCGTCTCCTATTTTTTCTCTTAATTTTCTAATGTGCACATCAATAGTTCTACCACCAACAACAACTTCGTTACCCCAAACCTTGTCTAAAATAACTTCTCTTTTGTACACTTTATTAGGCTTAGAGGTTAACAAAGCTAAAAGCTCAAACTCTTTTCTTGGCAGTACTATTTCTTGGCCATCATTAATAACCTTGTACTCTTCTCTATTAATTATAATGTTACCAACTTTAACTATATCTTCTTGCTCTGCAGCATTGTCTTCTTTTAACCTTCTTAACAAAGCTTTTACTTTACTCACCAAAACTTTTGGCTTAATAGGCTTTGTAATGTAATCATCTGCACCAGCGTCAAACCCAGCTACCTGAGAATAATCTTCTCCTCTAGCCGTTAAAAAGGTAATTATAGTGTTTTGCAAACCAGGTGTGTTGCGTATAATTTCGCAAGCTTCAATGCCATCCATTTCTGGCATCATTACATCTAAAATAATTAAGTGAGGATGTTTTTTCTTTGCTTTAGCAACAGCTTCAACCCCATTCTTTGCTGTAAAAACCTCATATCCTTCTGACGAAAGGTTGTAACTAACAATTTCTAAAATGTCTGGTTCGTCGTCTACTAAAAGTATTTTAATATCCTTCTTTTTCATTTTTATATTTTATTGATTGGTTCGCCAAAAGTAAAGATAATACTTATACTTCAAAGCTGCTTAACATTCATTTAATATCATAACATTTAAATAACAATTAAGAATTAAATTGTTAACACACAGGTAACATCGCGTTCACAGGTTGACACGTTCTTTGCGCCAACTATTAAACGAAATTAATGAGACTTTTATTATTGACATTTTGCCTACTAACGTGCTTAGTATCAAAGGCACAAGAAACAGGAAGCGTTGTTGGGAAATTAACCGACAAAGAAATGAATAATGACCCGTTACCATTTGCTAACGTACTAATTAAAGGAACGACTAAAGGAACAACATCAGATTTTGATGGCTTATATGAGATTGCAAATTTAGAGCCGGGTACATACACAGTAGTATTTAGTTATGTTGGATATGAAACTGTAGAAATACCTAATGTTGCTATTGTTGCTGGCAAGGTTACTACAATAAATGTACCAATGGCAGCTAACGAAGGAATGATGTTAGATGAAATTGTTATTACAACAGTTACAAGAAAAGATTCTGAAACAGCTTTATTACTAGATCAAAAGAAAGCTGTAGAAATGAAAACTGCAATTGGCGCACAAGAATTAGCACGTAAAGGTGTTAGTGATGTTGCTACTGCTGTTACCAAAACAACCGGTATTTCTAAACAAGAAGGTTCTGGTAGTGTTTTTGTACGTGGTTTAGGAGATCGTTACAACGTTACTACAATGAATGGATTGCCTTTACCAACCAATAATCCTTCTAGAAAAAACATTGATTTAGATATTTTTTCTACTGATATTGTTGAGTATATTGGTATTGATAAAACATATAACGCCAAAAACTACGGTGACTTTGCAGGTGCAAATATTGATATTTCTTCAAAAAACTATAAAGGATCTGGCTTTTTACAACTAGGAGTTGGTACTGGTATTAACACTGAAGCTATTGGCGAAAGTGATTTTTACTTAAACGATGGCCCAGATGTATATGGTTTTTATACTAATGACTATCCAGATTTTCCATTAAACAATTACAACTACACAACCAGCTGGGACAGAGAATCTGCCCCTACACCTATAGTTACTAGCCTATCTTTATCTGGTGGCGATTCTTATACCTTAGGTGAGCAAAGTAAATTAAGCTTTTTTGCTGTTGGTACTTTTGATAACGACTACAAATATAAAGAAGGTGTTGCAAGAGGTAGCACTTCTCCTAGCGGCTTAATTGCTAAAGATTTTGACTATACTAGTTACGAGTATAGCACAAACTCTACATTAATGGCTAATATTGGTTATACAATAGGTAGATCATCAATTAAATATAACTCTTTATACGTAAACACTTCTACTCAAAAACAACAAGAATACAATGGTGTTATTAATGTTTTTGATTACGCGCCAGAAGGCGGTGGTTTAATACAAAGAGGAACTTTTGAAAGAACTTCTCTTTTTGTAAATCAATTATTAGGAGATCATAAAATTGGAGAACAATTAGAGGTTAATTGGGGAGCATCATACAACACTGTAGAAAGTAGTATTCCTAACAGAAAACAAACTACACTATCTCCTGATGATTGGGATGAGCCAAACGGACCAAAATCTTTCCGTAGATCTATTAGTAACTCTGATAACCACAGGTTTTATCAAGACTTAACTGAAGATGAATTAGCTGCTAATTTATCTGCAACTTATAAGTTTAAGAAAAATGAGGATGATTTATATGACGGTAAATTAACTGTTGGTTATAGCGGAAGATTTAAAGAAGTTGATTTTGAAGCTACTCAATTTAACTTTAATATAAATACAAGAAATAATGATGGGTCTACAATACCACAACCTATTATTACTGACCCTTACAATTTAGATGCTTATTTTACTCAAGAGAACTTAAATGCAGGCTTATTTAGCTTAAGTACCTTTAGAGGTAATGCCAATAACCCAATTGCATTACAACCACAAACTTATAATGGTAACCAAGATATACACGCCGCTTATACTAATTTAGAGTATGCATTTAATCCTAAATTTACATTAATTGCAGGTTTACGCGTAGAGCAAATTAACCAAAGTATAGATTGGAGTACATCTATAGACCCAGCGGGAGATTCTAATGAATTTGAAAAAACAGAATTTTTACCTGCTTTATCTTTAAAATATGAACTAAACGATAAGCAAAACTTAAAGTTTGCAGCTAGTAAAACATATACCTTACCACAATTTAAAGAAAGAGCATTATTCTTATTTGAAGATGTTACAACAACTTACACTGGTAACCCAAGTTTATACGCTTCTACAGATTACAACTTTGACTTAAAATGGGAAATGTTCCCTAACTCTAGTGAAATTATTTCATTAGGTGTTTTTGGTAAATATATTGAAAACCCTATTAATGAAATTACAATTAACTCTGCATCTAACGTAATTAGCTACGTAAACTCTGGTGACTGGGCAAAAGCATACGGTGTAGAACTAGAAGTAAGAAAAGATCTTTTTGCTACAGAAAAAGATACTGAAGACAGCGTATTAAAAACTGTATTATCTGCAGGCTTTAATGCATCTTACATGAATACAAATCAAGAGCTAAACCCTGATAAGATAATTGAAGAAACTACCGCTGCTGGCTTTCCATTAAGCGTAAACTTTTCTAATGAGGAAGACGGCTTAACTGGAGCGTCTGATTTGTTACTAAACGGAGACATTAGCTTTTCTAAAGACTACAGTAAAAACAAAAACATTACAACTACAATTGCTTACAACTATTTTTCAGACAGAATATACGCTTTAGGAGTACAAGGAAAAGGCAACTTGGTTGATAAAGGTTTTGGTTCTTTAGATTTTATAGCAAAAGCACAACTAAATGAAAACATTAGAATTGGACTTTCTGCTAAAAATATATTAAACCCTTCTGTAGAAAGAT
Source organism: Cellulophaga sp. RHA_52 (assembly GCF_007827205.1). Lineage (NCBI taxonomy): Bacteria > Pseudomonadati > Bacteroidota > Flavobacteriia > Flavobacteriales > Flavobacteriaceae > Cellulophaga > Cellulophaga sp. RHA_52. The sequence continues at coordinate 1,353,069 of NZ_VIRZ01000001.1, read as the reverse complement.
TCCAAGACGAACAAGATGTTACAGTACTATCTTACAAAAGAGGTGCTAACGTAAAACTTTCTTTGTCATATAACTTTTAATTAATAGTATAGTTACACTTATATAAAACTGAGTTAACAACTGGTTAACAACCAAAGTCTTAATTCGCATTAAATTATTAAACAAACGGAAAAATGAAAAAAACTTTCTTAAAATTTATGATGATCGCTTCAGTTCTTGGAACTGTAATGGTATCATGTAGTAGTGATGACGACTCTGGCGACAAAAATACTTGCTCTGACGGCATACAAAATGGAGATGAAACAGGAGTTGACTGTGGAGGATCTTCTTGTCAACCATGTGCTTCTACAGCATTAGAAGGAGAAATTAGCGATGAATTAACCTTAGATGCTTCATTAGAATACGAATTAAAAGGTAAATTAGAAATATTAGATGGTGGTAAATTAACAATACCTGCAGGTACTGTAATTAAAGCTACTGGTGGTACAGCATCATATATAGCTGTTGCTCAAGGAGGTCAAATATTTGTAAATGGTACAGCTAGTGATCCAGTAGTTATGACTTCTGGTGAAGCTTCTCCTGCTCCTGGTAACTGGGGTGGTTTAGTTGTTTGTGGTAAAGCGCCAACAAACAAAGGTACTGCTGTTACTTCTGAAGTTGCAGATTTAACTTATGGTGGTACTGTTAGTGATGATAATTCTGGTGTTATAAAATACCTACGTATAGAATACACAGGTGCAACTTTTACTAATGATAAAGAATTTAACGGTTTATCTTTATTTGGTGTTGGTTCTGGTACTACTGTAGAGTATGTACAGTCTTACAACGGTGGTGATGACGGTATTGAATTCTTTGGTGGTACTGTAACAGGTAAATACTTAGTGTCTACAAACTCTGGTGATGACGGTATTGACTTTGCTGACGGCTGGAATGGTAATGGAGATTTCTGGTATATCTCTGGAGCTGCTTTTGCTGGTATAGAAGGTTCTAACCTTGCAGAAGAGCCAGTTGGTGTAGATCCTGTAACTACAACTACATTAAGCAACATTACTGTTGTTGGTCCTGTTACAGAAGGTGCTCTTTACTACAAAGAAGGTGGCGGAAACTTCACAATAGATAACTTTTACACTGCTGGTACAGACTTAGGTGTTAAAGTTAAAAGTACAGATACTCCTGCAGCAACAAGAATTGAAGCTGAAGCTTTAAAAATTACTAACATGCAGTTTGCAAGTGTAGCAGATGGTTTTGAAAAAACAGATTACACTGGTGCTAACCAATCTTTTATATCTGAAGGTATTGCAACTGGTGCTGGTAATGGTGCTGCTGCTCCTGACTGGGCTGCTGGTTGGACAAGAGGTTTAGATAACAGCGGTGTTACAGAATCTAACTTAGAAGGTACAATTACTTCTGCTGTTTCTTTACAAGCAGACGTAAAATACTTACTTACTAGTAAATTAGAAATATTAGATGGTGGTGAGTTAACTATACCTGCTGGTACTGTTATTGAAGCTACAGGACAAACTAGCTCTTACATTGCAGTTGCACAAGGTGGTAAAATATTTGTAAATGGTACTGCTACAGAGCCAGTAGTTATGACTTCTGGTGAGGCTTCTCCTGCTCCTGGTGATTGGGGTGGTTTAGTTGTTTGTGGTAAAGCTCCAACAAACAAAGGTACTGCTGTTACTTCTGAAGTTGCAGATTTAACTTATGGTGGTACTGTTGCAGATGATAATTCTGGTTCTATTACTTACTTACGTTTAGAGTACACTGGCGCAACTTTTACAAACTCTAAAGAGTTTAACGGCTTATCTTTATTTGGTGTTGGTTCTGAGACTACTGTAGAGTATGTACAGTCTTACAACGGTAACGATGATGGTATTGAGTTCTTTGGTGGTACTGTTACTGGTAAATACTTAGTGTCTACTAACTCTGGTGATGACGGTATTGACTTTGCTGACGGATGGAATGGTAACGGAGAATTTTGGTATATCTCTGGAGCTGCTTTTGCTGGTATAGAAGGTTCTAACCTTGCAGAAGAGCCAGTTGGTGTAGATCCTGTAACTACAACTACATTAAGCAACATTACTGTTGTTGGTCCTGTTACAGAAGGTGCACTTTACTACAAAGAAGGTGGTGGAAAATTCACAATTGATAACTTATACACTTCTGGAATTGATTTAGGAATTAAAGTTAAAAGTACAGATGCTCCTGCAGCAACAAGAATTGAAGCTGGTGATTTAGTTATTACTAACATCCAATTTGACGCTAAAGCAACTGGATTTGTTGAAACTGATTACACAGGTGCTAAGCAAGACTTCTACACAGAAGGTACTGCAACTGGTGCTGGTAATGGCGCTGCTACTCCTGACTGGGCTACTGGGTGGACAGTTGGTTTATAAGCCATAAAAACATACATTTAAATGAACCGCCTAAACTAAGTTTAGGCGGTTTTTTTTATACATTAAACAGCTGTAGTAAATTATGATGTTTTTTCTTTCATTTGCTAAAGTTTTTTCTTTTTATCGAAAATGTTAAATTTATTGTAACGTAAAAAGTTTCAGTTTAGTATATTTGTAGTATATTTATTGCATACAGCTATATATGAAACACTTATACCTTGTCTTATTCTTTGTATTTTCTACGGTGGTTGCTTTTGGGCAAGATGCCAAGAATAGCTCTGATATAGAAGGTTTAAAGCTTTACCCAAACCCTGTAACTAGTGGAAAAATATACATTAGTACTAAGAAAAATGCCCCTAAAAAAATATTAATTTTTGATGTTTTAGGAAATAAAGCACTAGAAACTAAATTAATTGGCAAAGAGTTAAATTTATCTAATTTAGATGCAGGTGTATACGTAATTCGCGTTTTTGAAAAAGACAAAGTTGCAACTCGCAAACTAATTATAAAATAAGTACTTGCAGTTTATCCGAGCAACGTACTTTTTCAAAATTTATTTCTTAACAAACAAAAAAAGGTGATTTAACCTACAAATAATCCTTTTTCACAACAATAAATATTTTTAAGTATTTACTTAACATACATTTACAGAGCTAATCCCAAATCAGCAAAAAATGAAGAAAATCTACATTTTGTTTTTAATGACATTTTGCTTGCTAGTTTCTGCCCAAGAAAAGGTGGTTAACTTGCCTATGCAAAATAGCAATATTCCCCAAATTGCAGATTTTAAACTATATCCAAACCCGGTAGCGGACAGAACCGTTTACATTACTACTAAAGAAAACAAAGCTAAAGATATTGTTGTTTATAATATTTTTGGTGAAGTAGTTTTAAAACAACGGTTAATTGCTAAACAATTAAATATCTCTAAGTTAATTCCTGGGATGTATTTAATGCAAGTAACAGAAAATAAAAAAACAGTGACACGCAAATTAGTCGTGAAATAAAAATTAAGCCCAAACAACCACATAAAGGCCCTAACAATATGTTAGGGCTTTTTGTTTTTTACAACTAAGTAGTTGCTTACTTTTGCAGTATTATTTGCAACAATGAATACAGAAACTATTTTTAACATAAAAACTAAAGAGGATTTTAATACTGCTGCGCTAGCTGTATTTAATTTTCAGTATAAAAACAATTTAGTTTACAGTGAGTTTTGCAACCATTTAAATAAAAATAGTCACAACGTAAACCATTTTACAGATATTCCGTTTTTACCTATTCAGTTTTTTAAAACCAAAAAAGTACTTGTAAAAAACACTACGCCAGAAGTTACATTTAGCAGTAGTGGCACAACTGGCACTGTAACAAGCAAACATTATGTTTCTAACGTACAAGTGTATATAGATAGTTACCTAAAAGGTTTTAAATATTTTTACGGAGATATTAAAAAATATTGTGTTTTAGCGCTATTACCATCATATTTAGAGCGTAAAGGTTCTTCTTTAATTTATATGGCAGATGACCTTATTAAAAAAAGTGAACACCCAGATAGTGGCTTTTACTTACATAATATTAACGCTCTTGTTTCTAAATTAAAATTACTAGAAGAAAACGGCACACAAGTACTTTTAATTGGTGTTTCTTTTGCCTTGTTAGATATGGCAGAGCAATACAATTTACATCTTAAAAATACCATTATAATGGAAACTGGTGGTATGAAAGGTAGAAGAAAAGAACTAATTAGAGAAGAACTACACCAAGAGTTAAAAAATGGGTTTGGTGTTACAGAAATACATTCTGAGTACGGAATGACCGAGTTACTTTCTCAAGCTTATTCTAAAGGAAACGGTATTTTTAATACACCACCTTGGATGAAAATTTTAACTAGAGATCCAGAAGACCCATTAACACTCCAAAAGAATGGAAAAACAGGAGGGATAAATGTAATTGACTTAGCAAATGTAAACTCTTGCGCTTTTATTGCTACTCAAGATTTAGGTAAAGTACACACAAACCAAAGCTTTGAAATTATTGGTAGGTTTGACAATTCTGATATTAGAGGTTGTAATTTACTGGTTTTGTAAATTAATATAAAACCCTATCATAATTTGCTGGCAGCATATTTCTTTCTTTTACAAAAGATCCTGATGCCGTAAACCAGAATTCTTTTAGAACTTTTTTACCATCTTTTCTTCCCTTAACAATAAGTCTGTACTGCATATTAGGCTCCATTAAATTCATAAATGCACTTTTAAGTACAGAAGCTTCATCTTCCTTAGATTGTACTGGATATTGCTGATACATTCTTATAATTTTAAATTTATCATAAGAGTACACCAATTGGTTATTTATAGCCGTAAAAGCTTCAAAAGGAAAATCTACCTGCTTTATTCTAAACCCAATATTTTGTAAATCTCCATTGTTAGAATATTGCATATGGTAGTGGAGCTTAACCTTTTTAAACTTGGTAGTATACACAACTTCTTGCGGACCAACTTCCTTATAGTATTTTATTTTTTTAACATCATCACCTAGTTTTTCCTTAATATATAAAACCTCTGGGAACTGAGATTTTAAAATTCTGTGTTCCCTTTCTATTTTATTTTGCGCTACAATTGTTATCACACAGAAAAAAAGTAGAACAACAGAGAAACCAATCTTTTTTAATCTAAACATACTACACTTCATTATATCTAAAACAACTAATTTCATGATCATTAACCATACCTGTTGCCTGCATAAACGCATAAACAACCGTACTACCTACAAATTTAAATCCTCTTTTTTTTAAGTCTTTACTTATAGCGTCAGACAAAGGCGTGTTTGCAGGCCCTTCTTTATAATTAGTTAACGCATTTTTTATTGGCTTGTTGTTTACAAAGCTCCATATGTAAGCACTAAAACTACCAAACTCTTTTTGTATTTTAATATAAGCAGCTGCATTGGTTATAGCAGAGTTCACTTTTAACTTATTTCTAATAATACCAGCATCTTGTAACAAAGCATCTATTTTATCTTGTTTGTAATTTACAATTTTTTTATAATCGAAATTATCAAAGGCTTTTCTAAAATTTTCTCGCTTACGTAAAATTGTTATCCAACTTAACCCAGCCTGAAAAGTTTCTAAAATTAAAAACTCAAATAACAATTTATCATCCTTTACAGGAGTTCCCCACTCTTTGTCATGATATACCTCATACAAATCATCACCTACACACCAACCACATCTGTGTTTTTCCATTTATTTTATTTTGATCGATTTAAAGATATGTAAGTTTACTCAACTTTCTACTACCAATATGATCATTATCAGTTTATATAAATAGTTTCTATATTATTTTTGAATAAAAAAGTAAAGCGTTTAGTTATGAATTCTACAAATACAATAAATACTACAGTAACCTCATTAATTACTAATGCAATCTCTGCTGCTATGCCATACACAGAGTACAGAGAACAAATGCGCAATTTAGTAGCTAACAACAAGTCTACAGGTGTGTTACAGACAGATGCTTTAGCAAACTACACTATGCTAAATGACAAACGTATGAAGCGGTTAGATAAAACAACAAAGCTAACCGATGCTACTATTAGCAAAATAAAACAAGTAACTGCTAAAGTTACTTGGCTTGTATTAACAGAGAGTTGGTGTGGAGATGCTGCACAGTCTATGCCTGTAATGCAAAAATTTGCAGAACAGAGTTCTAATATTAATGTAAAAGTGATTCTTAGAGATGAAAATTTAGAGCTGATGAATCATTTTTTATACAACAACACATTATCTATACCTAGACTTATTGCTTTTAATGAAGATACACAAGAAGTTATAGGTGATTGGGGGCCAAGACCAAGTAAACTAACTAAAATTGTTGAAAATTTTAAAGCTAAAAACGGAAGTTTAACTCCGGAGTTTAAACAAGAGCTACAAGTGTGGTACAATAAAGATAAAGGAAATACTATTATTGAAGATCTTACACAATTACTTGCCTTGAAATAGGTAAGTAATTGTTCCTTTTTGGCGCTCCTTAGATGCGTTGCTAAATTTAGACTTTAATGCATATTCAATAGCATTATCTACCAAACAACCATTACTTGTACCAGAACTTTTTTTATTAAATTCTGCATCTATTACATTGCCTAAATTATCTACTACTATATTTATAACCACTTTACCTCCTTCTATACAAGTGTATGTTGGTGGTGGCAAATCATAAGCGCTTCTTTTTACTAATGAAAAAGAAATAGACGTTTTACGTTTTGCTAAGTTATGAGAAACCTCATCTTTTTTAGCGTCTTTTTCACCTAACCTTTGTTTGGCTTCTTTTCGTTTTTTTGCTAATTCTTTTAAACTGGCTGCGTAACCATTTTCAGAACTCACCAATTTAGAGTTAGGATCGCTTTCCGCATCAGACTTAGCCTCTTCCATTAACTCTTCAAGCGTTTTTAAAGGCTCTGGATTACCATAAGTTGGTTTTGCCTTTTCATTATACGCCATATGGCTTTTAATTTCTTGCTGCTGTGTAGGTTGTTGCTCTTCTTCTTTCTGCATCTCCTCTAACTCCTCATCTTCTTCTAGCATAGCTAATTCTACCACATACTCTTCCTTCTCCTTTGCTCCTAAGTGTATATTGTATAAAGACAATATAACAATAGACATAGAAAAGAATGTGATTAAAAATGATAAGTATCTACTATCTTTAAACATATAACTTATAACCTTGTTTTTATAAAAATATTTTATTCTTAATCAAAAAAGGTGTTTTTTTACTACTCTTTTGGTTTAGGCATCCCCAATACTGTTGTATGAAAATCTGCTGGGGTTATTGCATTATCTACGTTAAAATCACCTATTTTGGTTCTTCTTAAAGCAGATAAATACCCACCACTTTGCAGTGCTTTACCAAAATCATTTGCTAAAGAGCGTATGTAGGTACCTTTACTACACACTACTCTAAACTCTATTTCTGGTAAATTTATATTGGTAATTTCAAACTCAGTAATTTCTATTTCTCTAGATTTTACTTCTACTGCTTGTCCTTCTCTTGCATACTCATACAGCCGTTTACCATCCTTTTTTAAAGCTGAAAAAACTGGTGGCACTTGTTGTATTTTTCCAATAAAATTAGTTGTTGCTGCGTGTATTTTTTCTGTAGTTATATGTTCTGTTGGATAAGTCTTTTCCACTGTGGTTTCCATATCATAAGACGGTGTGGTTGCCCCAACAGTTATGGTTCCTGTATACTCTTTTATTTGACCTTGTAGTGCAGGTATTTTTTTGGTGAATTTACCTGTGCATATAATTAATAAACCCGTAGCTAATGGATCTAAAGTACCAGCGTGACCAATTTTTATTTTCTTTAAATCAAATTTTCTGCGAATACCCCATTTTAAAGCGTTTACTGCCTGAAAAGATGACCAAGTTAACGGTTTATCTATAAGCAATATTTGTCCTTCTAAAAATTCTTCTTTAGTTGTCACGCTATAAAAATTAGATTATTATTAACGGGTGTACAAAGTAATGAATTGCTAATATAGCCAACCCAACTACAATACGGTAATAACCAAACATTTTAAAACCGTGTTTACTTAAATACCCTATAAATGTTTTTATGGCTAATAGTGCTACTAAAAAACCAACTACATTACCAATTATTAACAAGTTAATTTGCTCTCCTGTTAAGGTGTACCCTAGCTTATAAAAGTCGTAACTCTTTTTTAATGTTGCGCCTAACATTGTAGGTACTGCTAAAAAAAAACTAAACTCTGCCGCTACAGTTCTAGATAGTTTTTGAGACATACCACCCACTATACTTGCACCACTTCTACTAACTCCTGGAATCATAGCCAAGCACTGAAAAAAACCAATTTTTAATGCGGTTAAATACGTAATTTCTTTTTCTTCAGAGTCCGCAAACCAATGGTCTACTCGTAATAAAATAACACCACCTATTACTAAGGATATGGCTACTGTTAACGGGTTTTCTAGTAATGAGTCTATTACATCACTTAACAACAACCCTAAAACAACAGCAGGTATAAATGCTACCAATAGTTTTAAATAAAAATCTACACTCTGAAAAAAGCGCTTAAAGTAAAGTACAACTACAGATAGTATGGTTCCTAATTGTATTACTATGGTAAATAATTTTGTAAATTCTTCTTGGGCAATACCAAAAAAAGAAGAAACTATAATCATATGCCCTGTAGATGATACTGGTAAATACTCAGTTATACCTTCTACAATTGCTAAAATAATTGCTTGTAATATGTCCAAAATTTAGTTTTTCTTCTTGTGCGGATTTAACAAAATGGCATACACCTCTATGCCTAAACCTATTAGCACCAAAGTTGGTGCTAGGCGAATTCTTCTAAAATTATATATTTCAGGATTAAAAACATTAGGATCATCACTACCACCACCACTCATTAAAACAAAACCCAGTGTAAGAAAAACTAGGCCAATAGCCATAAAAATGTAATTCTTTTTCTGAAAAATAAATTCTTTTTTAGAGCTTTCTTCTGTGGTGCTATTATTTTTTTTCATTTTGTAAAAAATTTAATCCTTGTTTAATTTTTAACAGTGCAAATCTAATAATATAAATCGTCTGTCCTAAGATTTAAGAAACGTTGTGTAGCTAAAAATGTACTTATAAACGAAATTAAGACGCCTAAAACAAAAATAGCTGCAAAAAGCAACGCTAAAGTTGTTGGGTCTTTAAGTAGTGTTAACTCCGGAAAAAAATCGTTTACGTAATATATAGTCACCGCCAAACCTATCATTGCAATTAAGGCTCCCAACATACCCAATTTTATGTTTGTCCATAAAAATGGTCTACGTATAAAACGCTTTGTAGCCCCAACCATTTGCATTGTTTTTATAATAAAACGTTTAGAGTAAACAGACAGGCGTATAGAGCTGTTAATTAACAAAAATGCAATAAATGCAAATATTCCGCTAGCTACCAAAATCCATAAACTAATTTTTTTAACATTATCATTTAATAATGATATCAAAGGCTTATCATAACTAACCTCTTCTACATAGTCTTTTTCTTGTATGGCTTCTGCTATTTCTTCTATTTGCGTAGGAGATACAAAATCTGCTTTAAGTTGTACATCTATAGAGTTCTTTAAAGGATTATATCCTAAAAACTCTATAAAATTTTCACCAATAGCTTCTGTATGTTGTTCTGCAGCTTCCTCTTTAGACACAAATACTGCTTGCTTTGTATAGTCTGCCATAGCTAAACTTTTTTGCAATTGGTTTATTTCTACCTGTTTAGCCTCATCCTTCAAAAATACAGAAACCGTAATTTGCTCTTTAAAATGATCTGCCATTTTTTTGGTATTAAGCACCAACAAACCTAGCACACCTAGCAAAAACAGCACTAAGGCTATACTAAGCACTACAGAAAAATAGGAGGAAATTAACTTCCTTTTTTGATAACGTTCAAAAGATTTACTCATAACTTATAACAATACGTAAAAATAGTAAAGTAATTTGTAATAATACATTTTAAAGGTATTTGTAATTAGTAATCTACAAAAAACAAGAATAAGCTTATTGTAAATTAACACTTTTTGGCACAGTAGTTGTAAAATCCTACAAAACAAAAAACATATAATTATGAAAAAAACTACCTTTTTACTTTTAGCAGCTCTTTTTGTTTATAGCAGTAATGCCATTGCTCAAAAAATAAATTATGGCGCAAAAGCAGGTTTAAATGTTTCTAATTTGTACGGCAACAATCAAGACAAAAATAGCCTTGTTACTTTTCACGCTGGTTTCTTTACTCAAGTCGAAATTTCAGAAAAGCTAAATATTCAACCAGAGCTACTGTACTCTAGGCAAGGTGCAGATTTAAACAGTCTGTACAAAGCAAAATTAGACTACATATCTATTCCTATTCAATTTAAATACAACGTATTACCTAAGTTCTTTTTACAAGCCGGTCCACAGGTTTCTTTTTTAGTTTCTGATAAAGCTGTTTTTTATGACGACAATATTGGCACTTTAGATACAGATGCCAAAAGTGTAGATTTTGGTTTTAACACTGGTTTTGGACTTAATTTAGGTGCTGGTATTTTTACAGAAGCAAGGTATAATTTTGGCATTACTACAGTTGCAGAAAACCCAGATATTAAAAACGGCGTGCTACAAATTTCATTAGGCTATATCTTTTAAAAAATATCATTAAACACCTTGTTTTGCAGGGTGTTTAAGTTTTTACATACTAGTAAAAGCAATAGTAGGCTGTTTGGCTTGTAATTCTTAAATTTGCCCCATTCTAAATAGCAGAAGACAAGCATATGAACTACGATTTTAAAGAAATTGAAGCCAAGTGGCAAAAATATTGGGCAGAAAACCAAACTTTTAAAGCAGAAAATAATTCTGATAAAGAAAAATTTTATGTTTTAGATATGTTCCCTTACCCGTCTGGTGCTGGGTTACACGTTGGCCACCCACTTGGGTATATTGCCAGTGATATTTATGCTCGTTACAAAAGACACCAAGGGTATAATGTTTTACACCCAATGGGGTACGATTCTTTTGGCTTACCAGCAGAACAGTATGCTATACAAACAGGGCAACACCCTGCAATTACTACCAAAACTAATATAAACAGGTACAGAGAACAACTAGATAAAATTGGTTTTTCTTTTGACTGGAGTCGTGAAGTACGTACCTCTAATCCTGATTATTACAAATGGACACAGTGGATCTTTATTCAGCTATTTAACTCTTGGTACAATAACAACACCAATAAGGCTGAAGATATTTCTACACTTGTTACTTTGTTTGAAAAAGAAGGAAACGCAACCGTAAATGCTGTTTCTGATGATGATATTAGTGTTTTTACTGCTGATGAATGGAACGCATTTAACACTAAAAAACAACAAGAAATTTTATTACAGTACAGGCTAACATACTTAGCAGAAACCGAAGTTAACTGGTGCCCTGCTTTGGGAACAGTATTGGCTAATGATGAAATTATAAACGGAGTATCAGAACGTGGCGGACATCCTGTTATTCGCAAAAAAATGACACAGTGGAGTATGCGTATTTCTGCTTACGCACAACGTTTGTTAGACGATTTAAATACCATAGACTGGCCACAACCTTTAAAAGACTCACAAACAAACTGGATTGGGAGGAGTCAAGGTGCATCTGTTACTTTTAATGTAAAAAATCATAAAGAGCAAATAGATGTTTTTACCACTCGCCCAGATACTATTTTTGGTGTTAGTTTTATGACTCTTGCTCCAGAACATGAGCTAGTAGCAACCATTACTACTCCAGAACAAAAAGCAGAAGTAGATGCCTACATACAAGCCACTGCAAAACGTAGTGAGCGCGAGCGTATGGCAGATGTAAAAACTATTTCTGGTGCATTTACGGGTGCCTATGCAGAACACCCTTTTACAAAAAAACCTATTCCTATTTGGATTGGAGATTACGTATTAGCGGGATACGGTACCGGAGCAGTAATGGCTGTACCTTGTGGTGACCAGCGCGATTATGATTTTGCTAAACATTTTAATATTCCTATTCCTAATGTTTTTGAAGGCGTAGATATATCTGAAGAAGCACACGCAGATAAAGACAAAACTATAATTACCAATTCAGATTTCCTAAACGGTTTACCGTACAAAAAAGCAATGAAACTAGCCATTTACGAGCTAGAAAAAATAGGACACGGTAAAGGTAAAATTAACTACCGCTTGCGCGATGCTGTTTTTAGCAGACAACGTTACTGGGGAGAACCTTTTCCTGTGTATTATGTAAATGGTATGCCACAAATGATAGACGCTAAACATTTACCTATTACCTTACCAGAGGTAGAAAAATACTTACCAACAGAAACTGGCGAACCACCACTAGGTAATGCTAACGTTTGGGCTTGGTGTACTAAAGAAAATAAAGTTGTAGACAATAGTAAAATTAACAATGAAACTATATTTCCGTTAGAGTTAAACACAATGCCAGGTTGGGCAGGTAGTAGTTTTTACTTTAACCGCTATATGGACCCTAATAATACAGGTGCCATATTTTCTGATGATGCTATTAACTACTGGCAAGATGTAGATTTATATATTGGTGGTAGTGAGCACGCAACCGGTCACTTATTATACGCACGTTTTTGGCAGAAATTTTTGTTTGATAAAGGTGTTGTTCCTAAAAATGAGTTTGCTAAAAAACTGATTAACCAAGGAATGATTACAGGTACGAGTGCTTTTGTGTATGAAGCTCTTCACAATGATAAAAGTTTACAAATTTATGAGTCAGCAGGATTGTTTGATGGCCCAAACTACTTAAACTCAGAGCATCCTAAATATGAAGAACTTTTAAAACTTTTAAATAGTAAAGGAATTTCTGAAAATGAGCTTTCTGATGTTTCTTATAGATTAATACACGCTAATGTTTCTTTTGTAAATGCTTCTGATGAGTTAGATATTGAAGCTTTTATAAACTGGAGACCAGAATATAAAGACGCTGACTTTATTACTGAAGAAGATGGTACTTTTAAGGTTAAGCGTGAGGTAGAAAAAATGTCTAAATCCAAATACAATGTGGTTAGTCCAGATAGTATTTGTGAAGAATATGGCGCAGACAGCTTGCGTTTGTACGAGATGTTTTTAGGCCCACTAGAGCAATCTAAACCTTGGAACACTGCTGGTATTACAGGTACACACGGTTTCTTAAAAAAATTATGGCGTTTATATTTAGATGATAATGGCGCTAAATTTACAGATACTGCACCAACAAAAGACAATTTAAAAACATTACACAAAACCATTAAAAAGGTTGCAGAAGATATAGAGAACTTTTCTTTTAACACATCTGTATCTACATTTATGATTTGCGTAAACGAGTTGTCTAGTCAAAAATGTACTAGCAAAGAAATTTTAGAAGCCTTAGCTATTTTAGTTTCTCCTTACGCTCCGCATATAGCAGAAGAGTTATGGCAGCAATTAGGACACAACACTTCTATTGCTACAGCTCCTTTTCCTAAGTTTGATGCATCGCACCTTGTAGAAAGCAGTAAAGAATATCCTGTTTCTTTTAATGGTAAAATGCGATTTAAACTAGAGTTACCTTTAGACTTATCTAAAGATGAAATTGAAGCTACAGTAATGGCACACGAAAAAACTATTGCTCAATTACAAGGTCGCGAACCTAAAAAAATAATTATAGTTCCTGGAAAAATTATAAATATCGTGGGGTAACAACACAAAAAAGCAATTTAATTTTATACACACCCCTGTTTTTACAGGGGTGTTTTTTTATTAAAAGTAATTATTTTAACCTCATACCCCTTATTTTTATCGATTAATTAGAAATACTTTTAATAATTAATTTAATTTAGCACCAAAATCTAAAATAGTTAATTATGATTGTTGGTATTCCTCAAGAAATTAAAAATAACGAAAGCCGAGTTGGTATGACACCAGGTGGGGTTTTTGAATTGACAAAAAACAACCATACTGTTTATGTACAGTCTGGAGCTGGTTTAGGCAGTGGTTTTAGCAATGAAGATTACCAGCAAGCTGGCGCAGCTATTTTAGACACTATTGCTCAAGTGTACGCAATGAGTGATATGATTGTAAAGGTAAAAGAACCTATAGAAGAGGAATACAACCTTATAAGAGAAGGACAAATTTTATTTACATATTTTCATTTTGCATCTAGTGAAGCACTAACTAAAGCAATGATTAAGCAAAAAGCCATATGTATTGCTTACGAAACTGTTGAAGACAATGACGGCACTTTGCCACTACTAACTCCAATGTCTGAAGTTGCAGGAAGAATGGCAATACAACAAGGTGCAAAATACTTAGAGAAACCAGTTAAAGGTAGAGGTGTACTTTTAGGTGGCGTACCTGGTGTTGCTCCGGGTAAAGTTTTGGTTTTAGGCGCTGGTGTTGTTGGCGTACAAGCTGCTAAAATGGCAGCTGGTTTGGGCGCACACGTCACCATACTAGATGTAAACATGAAACGCTTACGTTATGTTAATGATGTAATGCCACCACACGTTACAACAGAATTTTCTAACGAGTTTAATATTAGAAAACACATAAAAACACATGATCTTATTATTGGCGGTGTGCTTTTAAAAGGTGCTAAAGCTCCAAACCTTATCACCAGAGATATGCTAAAAGAAATGAAACCAGGTACTGTAATAGTAGATGTTGCTGTAGACCAAGGAGGCTGTGTAGAAACCACCAAACCAACTACCCACCAAGATCCAATTTACATTATAGATGATGTTGTACACTACTCTGTAGCTAATATGCCAGGAGCTGTACCATACACATCTACAATGGCATTAACCAATGTAACACTGCCATACACCTTAAAACTAGCCAACTTAGGGTGGCAAGCAGCTTGTGAACAAGATGCCTCTTTACACAAAGGTTTAAACATTGTATCAGGAAAAATAGTTTACAATGAAATTATTGAAGCTTTTGGCTGGGAAGAAGCATTAGCATAAATACAAACAACTGTCAGTAAAATAAACCTCGCTAAATTTGGCGAGGTTTTTGCTTTTTAATTGTTATATTTATTTTTTAAAACACAAACTATGTATACATATTATATTATTATAGGTGCAGTTGCTTTAGTGAGCTGGATTGTTAGCAACAGACTAAAAAGCAAATTTAAAAAGTACTCTAAAGTACAATTGCGCAACGGTATGAGTGGCGCAGAAATAGCAGAAAAAATGTTGGCAGATAATGGTATTAGAGACGTAAAAGTTATCTCTACCCCTGGTATGCTTACAGATCATTATAACCCAGCAAACAAAACCGTAAACCTTAGTGAAGGTGTTTACAACCAACGTAATGCTGCTGCTGCTGCAGTTGCTGCACACGAATGCGGACACGCTGTGCAACACGCTACAGCTTACCAATGGCTAACAATGCGTTCTAAATTAGTGCCAGTTGTTAGTGTAACATCTAGCATGTCTCAATGGGTAGTTTACGGTGGTGTTGTTCTAATGGCGGTATCTGGTGTTGCTGGCGGTGTAGGATTTTGGATAGCAGTTGCCGGTTTGGTAATGATGGGCTTTGCTACATTGTTTAGTTTTGTTACTTTACCAGTAGAATACGATGCTAGTAACCGTGCATTAGCTTGGTTAAAAAACAAAAATATGCTTAGCCAAGAAGAATATGCTGGCGCAGAAGACGCATTAAAATGGGCTGCCAGAACATATCTTGTAGCTGCTTTAGGTGCTTTAGCATCATTAGTGTATTGGGCTTACCAAGTATTTGGACGAGATTAATTTTTATAAAAATACAAAAAGCAAAAAGGGTGTCTACTTAAAGACACCCTTTTTTATTGGACATAATGACGTTCTAAAAAATTCCCCCAAACCATTAGAACTAACTGTAGTTAGCGTTATACATTACGCCCAATTATGCGTTGCTAAATATTTATGTTTAGGTACAAAGACAATCTATTTTTTACCTCAACCTTACCATTATTTAAATCTTGATCTATTGGCAACATTGTAGTTACCCCTAACGAGTATGTTTTGTAACTAGCCTCTACACTAAATTTTCCAAAAAAAACATTACCTCCTGTGTTTAACACTGTTAATCCGTAAGACTCATCTTCATCATAATTTTCTCCACTAACACCAACTGCAGGCGTTAATGCAAAATCATTAGACAAGTAATATGTTTTATAAGTATTTAAACCATAGTTTAACTGATTACCAAACTGATAATCTTTAGTGTTTTTTGTTTTAAACGTATAATTTACCATTGCAGACATCCCCCAATTGTTATGTGTAAGTCCGTAATTAACTGCAGTAACATAATCCCAACTTCCGGTTCCTAATTGAAAACTAGTGTTTACACTTCCGGTATTATTAGCCCTATCAAAACTACCTGTTGGCATTTTTACTCCACCACCAACTTGTAAAGAGTGCTGCGGACCAACAACCATAATACTATCTTGCTTTGCTAAAATTTTATAAAACCCCAACAATGTAATATCTCCCAAACCATTAATATTTTGAGAAGACTCATTTGCAAACTCTCTATTATGAAAATGATAGGGAACTATAGCGTTAACTAAAAAACGCTTACCCAAAGGTATTCTACCCCAAGCCTGTAATGTATTAAAGTTTTCATCTATCCAAGGTGAATTGTTAAATATACCATCTCTAGACCTGTAACTTTGAAATATGTAACGCACACCTGCAAAATTGGTGTCTAAACCAGTACCAAACCCCATACTACCACCATTACCACTACAACCACAAGTATCGCAAAAGTCTTCAAAAACGTAATGCTTTGTTGTTGCTGTTGCTGGCAAACTGTCTGTTGGTTCTGTTTTATGCGTTGCAAACGCATTACACGCAACCAATAGACACGTTATTATTGTTAAATTTTTCATATTCTATTTTTCTGAAAATCGTTCGTCCGTTAAAAAAGTATTATCTGTAAGGGTGTTTAAAAAGGCAATAATTGCCACCCTTTCCTCTGCTGTTGTAGCAATACCCAATCTCTCACCACTACGCAATAAAGGGTCTAAGGTTTGCGAGTCTACAACTCCACTATCATAAAAAGCAAGTACCGCCTCTAAAGACCCAAATCTACCATCATGCATATACGGTGCAGTAACCGCAATATTTCTAAGGCTGGGCACTTTAAACTTATAATTGTCCTCTGCAAAACCAGTTACTACACTCCTACCTAAATCATTTAATTTGGTATTGGGTTGCAAACCATTATTTTTAAAACTACCATCAGAAAATAATGCTGTAGCGTGACAACTAGCACATTTTTGCTCAAAAAGTACCAAACCTTGCTGTTCTATCTCTGTTAGTTGCACTTGGTTATTTATGTACTTATCATACTTAGCATCTGCAGAAATCATAGTGACCATAAACTGTGACAACGCTAACAAAAAATTTTCAGAATTTACCTCACCATCTTCAAAAGCCGCAGCAAAAAGTGCTTTGTAGTCCGGTTTATTTTTCAGCTTTGCTATCACATTTTCTAAGGTCTCATCCATTTCTACCTCTGTAGTAATAGGAATTACAGGAAAAAGATCTAAATGACCCGTTGCACCATCCCAAGCAAAATTTTCTAAAAAAGCCATATTTTGTACAGGAGGTGCATTTCTTGTCCCTTCTAAATCGTTTACACCATGGCTAAATGTATGTCCGTGATGAGTAAACGCATATTTTTGTTCATGACAAGTACCACATGAAACCGTACCTGTAGAAGACACTGCACCTTCATAAAACAATTTACGGCCAAGTTCTATTCCGTTTTTTGTTAACGGATTGTGAGCTAAATTATAAGTTACTTCAGGGAAATGAGCAGGCACCTCTAACTCTACCGGAATATTAGTATACCCATCATCATCACTCTGGCAACTTACAAAAGCCAATACAACCAAAAAGAAGCTAATTTTTTTCATTACAACTAAAAAAAGAAATAACAGGTGCCACAAGCCCAGCTAAAACCAAAACTAAAACCAGGCCTGCAACACACAATTATTAATTAGTGACTGCTGTTACCAGCTTCGTTGTTGTGTACATGATCTATTTTAAATGCTAACGGCACATTAGTCGCTACTTTCACTGCACCTTCGCCACCCATTATAGCATTGTCATATGACTCTAAACTTATAGCCTCAGTAGCTGTTAAAAGTTGATTTGCATCTGTAATAATATGTACTTCTGGAGCCATTACTTCATTTACAATAATTGCAGAACCAGAAGGCACCTCTATAGTAGTTTCTGTATAGTTTGTAACCTCATCACTAGCTCTACCTAAGTGTACCCAGAACTGCTCATCTGTAGTTGTGTTAGATGTGTAAGTACCTTCAAAATTAATGTACTTGTAACCTGCAGCCCAAGACCACGTCATGTCATACTCACCAGCAGCATCCCAAAACTCTCCTGCTCCGCTTAATCCCTGGTTGTACTTTTCTTTATCTACACCAATACCAAATTTAACAGCTGTGTATGTACCTGCTGGTACATCTTCTAAAACTACTTTTGTATTGTCTGCCAACTCATCATTAGAATCTTCACTAATAATAAAGTAGCTACTTTCTTTTGGGTAAGTGTACTCCATACCATCCTCATCTATTAAAACAATATTACTTACTATGTAATTTAAACGAGATACGGTTAAGGCCTCACCATTAGCATTTGCTGTATTAGCATTACCTATTATTAAATTGTTTCCTGCAAAACCATTATCAAATTCTAGTGTAACTTGTCCTGGGTTAACATTGTCCATTTCTCCGTCATCATCAGATGAGCAAGATGCCAATGCAATTAAACTAAAACTTATTACTATCGATTTTAAAAATTTTGTTTTCATTTTAAATTTTTACTATTTCCTTATTTTTTATGTGATTTTATTAGATGTTTAGCTTATAAAAAAGAATTAAAATAAAGGCGTGAATACTTAAGAAAAGAATCACCTGAATTATTTTTTTAATAAAATAAACTGAGACGTTGTTAAGCTATAGGCTGATTAAAAAACAGCACAACAAATGATGATTTTTCAATAAAAACTGAAAAAGCAACACAAACAATAAGCTTAACTAATAAAATTTAAGAAATAGGAGGACGTAAAAGGCTAAAAACCGATTTAAAATGATAGTTACTCTCTGCAGAAAGTATTTTTGATTTTTTTTGAGGTGAAATTTGTGTGCTTACAAAAACATCTTGGTTATTTTGATGAAATAACAACTGAAATTCTGACTTTACAACAGCCTGCTCATTGTGTTCTTCTTGCGTAGATTTTTCTATAGATTTCATTAACGCACATTTACCATTACATTCTAGTTCTGGTTTATCTTGGTTAATACACAGTACTTTAGAAATATAGTCATAATTAACCACATACTCCATAAACGGAAATATTGGCTTTAGGCAAATAACAATTGCAATTATGAGTAAGGTCTGTTTCACGCCGCAAATTTACAATTAAAAAAAATTAAACCTAGAACATTTGTCATAAATAGCTACAATTATATTTGTATTTGCCTATCTATTTGCTGGTTTAAAGAAATAAAAGTTTCGGTTCTAGAAACACCTTGTATTTGCTGTATTTCTTTATTTAAAACATGCATAAGATGCTCATTATCTTTACACAACACTTTTATTAAAATAGACCAGTTGCCTGTAGTATAGTGGCACTCTAAAACCTCTGGAATTTTCTCTAGCTCCTTAACAGCCTTTGGGTTGCTCATTGCCTTATCTAAAAAAATACCAATGTATGCCATTGTAGTATACCCTAAAACTTTTGGGTTAATAACAAACTTAGAACCAGACATTAGTCCAGATGTTTCTAACTTACGTAAACGTTGATGGATAGCTGCACCAGAAATTCCTATTTTACGAGCAATTTCTAAAATAGGCTTACGAGCATCTTGCATAAGATACCTTATAATTTTTTTGTCTATTCCGTCAATTTTTATTCTATCGTTATCAAATTTCATAAGTTTAGCTATAAATTAACTGTAAATATACTTAAATAGCGTTAAATGTTAACTATGTAGTTTAGCAGAATTGTATCCTTTATATTCTGTGTTATACTCTTTAAATACAATCCCAAAATTCTGTAATTCTTTTAAAATAGGGTCATACACCTCTTTGGTAATAGGTATTTGTACACCGTAAGTTTTTATTTTGTTATTTAAAATTAACAGAGCTGCCATTGCTACCGGTAAACCAACAGTTTTTGCCATAGCTGTATGCGTTTGGTTTTTACCCAAAGCAACCATATTAGAATCTATTTGCTTGTTTTCTCCGTTAAGGCTGTACCCAAATTTATGGTACATTACAATCATATCTTTATCATCCTTATCTAGTGTCCAGCTTTGTTCTAAAATTTGCTGTAGTATTTGTGCTGGCGTCCCATTTTTAAGTGTTATAAATTTGGTGTCGTCAAAAAGGTGTAGTTCTAACAACTTGCCCCACATTACATCATCTTGATCTATTTTTAAGTAATGGCGTAGTTTTAACTCTACAGAATCTGTTGGTGAGTACGGTAAAAATAAATTTGTAAATGCCCTGTAGCTCATATTCTCAGAGTTTTCAATAGTATAGCTATCATCTGTCATTCCTAATTCTACGAGCATATTCCACGCCTTAGAAAAACCAACGCGGCGCATAGTGCCTCTGTATAAGGTAAGCACATCTTGCAAACCATACGCTTCTCTGTATTTTAAAGAATCTCTGTTTGCATACCCCTCAAACCTACCAAAACCTTCTACATTAAAAAACTCTGTTCTTCTAAACAGTTTGTTATAAGGTATATATTTATAGGTGCCTTCTTGTATAAATTTTGCCGCACCACCTTGCCCAGCAACCACCACGTTTCTTGGGTTCCAAGTAAATTTATAGTTCCACAAATTAGTATCGCTCTCCGGCGCAACCAAACCACCTGTAAAAGACTCAAACAACAACATTTTACCTCCTTTTTCTCTAATGCTATCTATTACTTGCATAGCACTCATATGGTCTATACCAGGATCTAGGCCAATCTCGTTCATAAAAACAAGCTTGTTGTCTTTTACCTGTTTATTTAAACCAAGTAACTCATCACTAACATAAGATGCCGTAACCAAATGTTTTTTAAAATTAACACAATCTTTAGCTACTTGTATGTGTAAACTTGCTGGCAACATAGATATTACTAAGGTTGCCTTTTGTACCAGTTTTTGCCTTTCTTCTACATTAAAAATATCTAAACCAACTACACTACAAGCCTGATGATTTGCTATATGTGGCGCTATATTTTGTGGTTGTAAATCTGCAATAGTAATATGTAAGCTTTCTTCAGCAGCTTTTTCTAGTAAATAATCTAATAAATAAGCGGTAGATTTTCCGGCACCTAATACAAGTATTTGTCTTAACATATGTTTTATTACTTTTGGTTGTGATACTGATACAATGATCAGTTTTGTTACATTTATAAATTTACAAACGTTTTTTGTTATGAACAAAACAATTTTAAGTGCTGGAGTATTTTTTGGCTTTACTGCAGTAATTTTTGGAGCCTTTGGTGCACACGGATTAGAGAATTTGGTAGATGCTAAAGCAATAGCATCATACAAAACAGGAACACAATACCAAATGTACCACGCACTTTTATTGTTGGTTTTAGGTGTACTACCAAAACTTACAGAAAAGCATAAAAAGCAAATTTTTTACGTTTTGGTAATAGGTATTTTTCTGTTTAGTTTTTCTATATATATTTTAAGTATCGATACAATTTTAGGATTTAATGCAAAATCTATAGCACTTGCAACTCCAATTGGTGGATTATTTTTAATAATTGGATGGTTTTTATTGGGTTATCGTATTTTTAAACATTTTAACTAAACATTTGACAATTAAACTATATAACTGCAAAATTTTTTTAGCTTTGCATTAACAAAAAAACTAAAACTATGAGCACTTATAGTCCAGACACGAAAACGATTTCGTTGGAGGAATATGGTATTACAAGCACTGACATTAATTATCAATTATCTCCGTCAGAATTGCACAAAATAACTTTAGATAAAGGTATGGGTAAAGAAGCTTCTTCTGGAGCTTTAGCAATTAATACTGGCGAATTTACAGGTAGATCTCCTATGGATAGATTTATTGTAAAGGATGATGTAACTGCTGACAAAGTTTGGTGGGGAGATATTAACATTCCTTTTGCACCAGATAAATTTGATGCACTTTATGATAAAGTGATTGATTATCTAAACGAAAAAGAACTTTATGTAAGAGATGCTTATGCATGCGCTGATAAAGATTACAAGTTAAACATTAGAGTTATTAACGAGTACCCTTGGTCTAATATGTTTGCTTACAACATGTTTTTAAGACCAACTGTAGAAGAGCTAAATGGCTTTGACCCAGAATGGACTGTTGTTAATGCCCCAGGTTTTATGGCAGACCCAGAAGTAGATGGTACTCGCCAACACAATTTTGCAATTTTAAACTTTACAAGAAAAATTGCTTTAATTGGTGGTACTGGTTACACAGGAGAAATTAAAAAAGGTATTTTTTCTGCGTTAAACTTTATTTTACCGGTTTACAAAGACACATTGCCTATGCACTGTTCTGCTAACGTTGGTAAAGATGGTGACACTGCTATTTTCTTTGGATTATCGGGTACAGGTAAAACTACCCTGTCTGCAGATCCTAACAGAAAATTAATTGGTGACGATGAGCACGGTTGGACTAATGAAAACTCTGTTTTTAATTTTGAAGGTGGTTGTTACGCTAAAGTAATTAACCTATCTGCAGAAAACGAACCAGAAATATTTGGTGCCATTAAAAAAGGTGCTATTCTAGAAAATATTGTAATGGATGATAAGGGCGCTGTAGATTTTGCAGACACCTCTATTACTCAAAATACAAGAGTTAGTTACCCTATTTATAATATAGAAAACATACAAGAACCATCTATAGGTACTAACCCTAAAAACATATTCTTTTTAACAGCAGATGCTTTTGGTGTACTGCCTCCAATATCTAAGTTAACTCCTGCGCAAGCTGCTTACCACTTTATATCTGGTTACACAGCTAAAGTTGCAGGTACAGAAGCTGGTGTTGTAGAGCCGGTACCATCTTTTTCTGCTTGTTTTGGTGCACCATTTATGCCATTACACCCAACTAAATATGCAGAAATGCTAAGTACAAAAATGCAAGAAGCTGGGGTTAATGTATGGTTGGTTAATACTGGCTGGACAGGCGGACCTTACGGTGTTGGTACACGTATGAAATTAAAGTACACACGTGCTATGATTAATGCTGTATTAAATGGTGACTTAGGTTTATACTCTTATGACAAATACCACATACACTCTGTATTTGGTGTTGCACAACCTAGAGAGTGTCCTGGTGTACCTACAGAAGTACTTAGCCCAAGAACAACTTGGAATAATGATGAAGAGTACTACAAAACAGCTTTTAAATTATCTAACGCGTTCCGTGAAAACTTTAAAAAGTTTGAAGCCTACGCTAATGAAGAAATTAGAAGAGGTGGCCCACAACGCTACGCATTTTAAATACAACACTGTACCTAATACAGCTTAATAATTTTAATTACAGATCCAGAGGAGCTAGCTTCTCTGGATTTTTTATTTTTAAAGATATACGTTTTAATAGTTATAATAAAAAACGTGCTTTATCACTTATTTACATTTTTAAAATAAAAAAATAATTATAAATTGTAGGAAAATTAAACGCTTAAAACTTAAATGTGCGTTTATACAGCCGTATTGGAGGAATAAACGCAATACATTGAGGTTATTGAGTAGTTAGCCACAAGCTAAAGAAACAACCGAACTCAAAATTGAATAACATCGAAAAAACGGAAATTATATACACCCACTTTGAAAAGTTTATTACACTTTCAGAAAAGTTAAAATCTGAACTTTCAAAACGAATAAAACCGATTGAATTTAAAAAAGGAGAACTTGTTTTAGATGCAAACAATATTTCTAAAAAAAGTTATTTCATTAGTAAAGGTATTTTAAGAACTTATTTTATTAAAGATGGAAAAGAAATCAGCGAATATTTTTCAGGAATAGATGAATGGGTTAATTCACCAAGAAGCTTTACACAAAGAGAAAAAGACATCTATTATATTGATGCAATTGAAAATACCGAAGCTTATTTTATAAATGTAAACGACCTTGTATATCTTTTTGATAATTTTCCAGAAATGGAACGTTATGCTCGTTTATCAATGGGGACAGTTTTTGGTCATTTTATGGAGCGTATTACCTCAATGAGATTTACTTCTGCTAAAGAAAAATACAATCACTTTCAAGAAACTTACTCTAAGATTTATCATCGTATTCCTTTAGGAATGGTTGCCTCTTATTTAGGAATAACGCAAGAAACATTAAGTAGAATTAGGGCTAAAAAGTAATTATTTGATTTAGGTCAAAAGTTCTAATAATTTAAATCACGAACTTTAACTCTAAATTAAAACTCATAATGAAGAAAAGAACGAAAAGAATATTATTAATCCTTACGCTAGCTTTAATCTCAGGAATAGTTTACATATTTACGTATATACCGAATTTATCAAAACAACATGGAGTTGTTGAAACTCTATTATATTTAGGAGATTCTGAAAATCAACCTTTAATTGTAGCTTTTGGTGGTGCAGAAGGTGGAATTGATTGGCATAGAAACCATATGAAAAGTAAGAGAGACAGTCTTATTCAAAAAGGTTATGCGATTTTAGCTATTGGATATTTCAATTCAGAAGGAACACCGAAAAATCTCGACAGAATTTCACTTGATGCAATTTCAGATACGATAATCAACATTGCCAAAAGAAATTCTAAAATTAATGAATCAAAAATTGCACTTATTGGAGGTTCTCGTGGTGGAGAATTAGTCTTAAATTTAGCTAGTAGATTTGACCATTTCAATGCTGTTATTGCAATGTCAACATCGAATGTAAGCTTCCCTGCAATTACTTGGTCTGCAAACACTTCTTCTTGGACTTTCAAAGGAAAAGACGTTCCTTATGTCCCAGCACCTTTAAAAACAATCTTACCTGCATTAAAAGGAGATTTATATACTGCTCATAAAATGATACTTGAAGACAAAAAAGCTTTAAAAAAAGCTGAAATTGAAGTTGAAAATATTAACGGAGCTATATTGATATTATCAGGTAAAACCGATGACCAATGGCCAGCTTCAGAAATGTCTGACCAATTAATCCAAAGACTGAAAAACAAAAAATTTAAGCATTACAATAAACATATAGCAATAGATGGTGGGCACATAGCACCTTTGGAACATTTTAATCTTGTATATGATTTTTTAGACAAGCATTTACCAACTGAATAATAAAAGCCAGTGGCTAACAAGGTATAAAAAACATAGAGCAGTTTAGGCTTACCAAAAGGTCTGTGTCTATTTATAAAGTCGCCAAATATAAAATTTGGTATTTTCAACAAAAAAGATAAAAGCAAAATATTATATTTGGCTTAGTACCAAACCGAAACGTATCGCTTATCAACTGCCCTACGTTTCTTATACTGAACGTTAGCATTAATTAAAAAATACATCTGCTGTACTCAAGAAATTACCCCTATTTTAATATTAATTGTTTTTAACATCATCAAACCAATGTTCAAAAAAAAATTACTCATTCTTTCAACTATTATTTTTATAACGGGATGTTCTAATAACGATATTGAAAAAAAAATAATTGATGGGAAAACTTACTACATTATAGATTCTAAAGAAGATTTAATATGGTTGTCTAACCCTAATTTATTTTTAAAATTTGATACATCTTCATCACAAAACAAACTTGATGATGAGGATAAATTAAGGTTTAAGTGGAGTGCTAATTACCTACAAACCAATAACATTGATTTAAAAACTAAAAAAGAAGAAAATACTCTTGGATTTATGCCTATTGGTTCCAAAAGGATTCCTTTTTCCGGAACTTATAATGGAAAAGGCTACAGTATTTCTAACTTGTATATTAATAGACCAGAACAAGACCAAATAGGCTTATTTTCTGTATTAGAAAATTGTACTTTAGATAGTATTAATTTAGTTAATATTTCCATTACTGGTAAAACTAGTGTTGGGGGTTTAGCTGGTAAAGACCATAAATCTTTAATTAGTAATTCTCATGTTAATGGAACCCTAAAATCTGAAGACTTCTTTTTGGGGGGATTAATTGGTGAAAAAAAAAATGGAAAAATAACTTACTCTTCTTTTAAAGGAAAACTAGAAGCTAATAAGAGTTACGTTGGTGGTCTAGTCGGAGATTTGCAAGAAGCAATTATTACCAATTCTAATTCCATTGGTGAAGTTATAGGTTGGCGAAATATAGGAGGGATTGCGGGTAGAAATTCAGGAGATTACGACTATGATAATGGATCAAGTCAAAATGAAATAGGTCCAGGTTCTATAAATAATTGCTTTTCTTCAGCAACTATAAAAGGTAAGAGAGAAATAGGAGGTATTGTAGGTCAAAGCTCGATTGGTTCTATATTTTATTGTTACTTTAATGGGAGTGTTTTTGGAAATTATGCTACTGGAGGCATTATAGGAAATGATACTTCTAGCTTAGTTTTTAATTGTTACAATAGCGGATCAATTAATTGTACTGAAGAATATGCTGGTGGAATTGTTGGTGAAATGAGAGATATTTATCATGAATATGATTCATTTATAGACCTAACATACTCAACAGGAAATATAAAAGGTAAAAAATTTGTTGGAGGCATTGTTGGTTCTATAAAAGGCAATATTAATAACTCGTATGCTACAGGTGATGTTATTGGAGAAAAAAATGTTGGAGGTGTTGTAGGTGAATTAAATTTTAATGGGCTAATATCAAACACAAGTGCTATTGGAAAAATAACTGGAAAAGAAAATGTGGGAGGAATAGCAGGAGTAATTTCTGGAATGCTTGAGTTTAGTGAAAATGATGAAGTATTTTTTAAAACATTAGCAAATGAATTAAAAAACAGTTTAGGCAACATTGGAGCTCAAGTAACAACAAAAAGTGCAGGTAACAAAAGCTATGCTATAGTTAAAAACTGTTATTGGAATAAATTACTAACAAATCAAAATAGTGGTATTGGTAAAATACGTTATTCCAAAAACAACAAAAGGTTTATAAATGGCACTAAATCACTAACAAAAGCTGATTTTTTAAAAGAAGTTAGTTCTCTGAAAGCTCTAGGCTATAAATATGAAGCACTTTATTTGGAGATTGAAAAAAAATGCAAATATTAGTGGTTTTTATCCTTTTTAAAATTGACAGAAAATCGTGACTCAAAAAACAGGTCATAGAAATAATAACTAATGCTAACAATACCTATAAACAATACGGGCTTAGGTGTTTAACCCAAAGGTCTGTGTTTAATTATAAAGTCGCTAAATACTAAACGTTATCGTCTAGTTTATCACCTTTACTAACTTCTTATAGTTAGTTTTTAATTTGGTGTGTATTCACTAAATTAGGCAATTAATCCGGCTAACAAAACAAACCTGTACAGCAATGTAAACAGCATACTTACAATTATGAAAACCTATCTAAACATTGCAGACTTATTAAAAGACTTAAACGTAAAAAGTGAGTCTATACATCCTGGTTTTCATATTTTTAAATTTAACGAGACCAGCAAAATTGCCGCTGATGCACTTCATCCGCATTTAAAAACATTTTTTACTATAGATTTTTATGCAGATAACCTATCTAAACGGCAAATAGGAACCACAAAGGTTGAAGACTTAACCAATTCAATAGCTTTTAATTCGCCTTTACAATTATTTTCGGTACACACCTCCAATGGTATACCAGGCGAAGAAGGTTATTCCTTGCTTTTTGGGGCTGATTTCTTTGAACCTAAAAAACATCAATACGAAATTCAGCACGAGTTTCCTTATTTTAAATTAAACTCTAATCCGGCTTATAAATTATCACAGCTAGATTTACCTTTAATTAAAAACCTGTTTGATACCATTTATGAAGAATTTAAAAAGGACGATTCCCATAAAGTAGAAATAGTACGCTCTTACGTGCTGGTACTTTTGCTTCAAATAAAACGTGTAGTGGGTAATGCTACAGAAGTGGTGCAACTAAAACGTTACCAAGAAATTACAGCCAATTTTGAAGAATTAATCCTTAAAGAAACTTCAAAATA
The DNA here is from genome assembly GCF_007827205.1 of Cellulophaga sp. RHA_52. NCBI lineage: Bacteria > Pseudomonadati > Bacteroidota > Flavobacteriia > Flavobacteriales > Flavobacteriaceae > Cellulophaga > Cellulophaga sp. RHA_52. Next base: position 1,324,989 of record NZ_VIRZ01000001.1, on the reverse strand, counting down.
TAAAACCATTGCAGACTATGCCCATCAATTAAACATTACTCCCATTTACTTGTCTGAATGTGTAAAAAAAGCAACAGGAGTAACGGCTAAAAAAATCTTATCTAACTATATGACCTTACGCGCTAAGGCTTTGTTACAGCAAACTACCAGCTCAGTTGCCCAAATTGCGTATGAAATGGGTTTTGATGAGCCTACCAATTTTATCAAGTTTTTTAAAAACAACGAAGGCATTACACCTGCCGCTTTTAGAAAACTACCTTAAAAAGTATCATTTTCTCTAAAATACTCACCTTATACAGGGTTTTGTTCTGCTCTAATTTTGCCCCATAACAAATTAGAAGAGTACAATGAACACCATAGAAACAAAACCTTTAAGCAATAAGTTGCTATTTATAATGGCTACTGCCATTGCGGCAACGGCAGCTAATTTATATTACAATCAGCCTTTAATTCCGTCTATTGGAGAATCATTAGGACTTAGCGAAAGTGTGCTAGGTTTTATACCATCTGCATCGCAAATTGGGTATGCAATGGCTATATTTTTTATTTCCCCTTTGGGTGATGTAATGAACAGAAAAACAGTGATAAGAAACTTATCTATCACGTTGGTTATAGCATTGCTGGGCGTGTATTTTGCTCCAAATTTTGGCATTTTAGTGGCGGCTACTTTTGTGGTAGGTTTGGGAGCCAACATTACGCAACAGTTGTTGCCACTGGGCTCGTCTTTAGCTACACCAGAGAATAAAGGCAAAGTAGTGGCTACCTTAATGACGGGTTTAACCACAGGTATTTTATTGTCTAGAACTTTAAGCGGATTTATAGCTGAGCATTTTGGTTGGCGTAGTGTGTTTTTAACTGCTGCCGTTGTTGCCGCCATAATTGGTGTTGTGCTACACGTTTACTTACCATCAAACAAACCTACGGCAAAACTAAAATACAACCAGTTACTGGCGTCAATGTTTACCTTAGTAAAAACCAAACCACTTTTACGCGAAGCCGCTTTTGTGGGTGCACTTTGGTTTGCTGCCTTTAACGCTATGTGGGCAACTATTGCTATACACGTTATGGAAGAACCTTTTTCGTTATCGGTACAGCAAGTAGGTCTGTTAGGGTTTGTTGGTGCTGCCGGAATTTTTGGCGCTAAAATAGCGGGCAAATGGGTAGATAAAATTGGAGCTAGAAAGGTAATGACCGTTTCCATTAGTTTGGTGCTGGCAAGTTTTGTGGTGCTTGCATTAGGGCAAAATAATATGGTGGTGCTTTGTATTGGTATTGTACTGCTAGATTTGGGCGTGTTTGGTTCTCAAATACCAAACCAGGTGCGTGTTTTTTCGGTAGATGTAAATGCACAAAGTAGAGCCAATGCCATTTATATGCTTTTTTATTATATAGGGGCATCTGCAGGTTCTGCATTGGGTGTATCTGTAATTAGCAAGTTTGGCTGGACAGGACTTACCATTTTTGGATTTGCTTTAGCTGCAATTGCCCTTCTTTTTCATATTTCGAGAAAATCGAAATAAAAACCAATTGAAATTGTACTACGCTTTCAATTGATAATAAACACATTCACTTTTTAAAAATTACACAAATGAATACAGAACATACAAATTTAGAAGACGCTTTAAGTGCAAAACAAGCAGCTTGGGAAACCAATGCTTCCGAGGCACAAAAAGAAATGACAACCGAAAACCTTGATGCTATTGTAGCTACCCATTTTAAAGAAAATGCGGTAAACGTTGGAGATAAAATAATCGATTTTACATTAAAAAATGCCTTGGGAGAATGCACCAACTTACAATCGGTTTTAGACAACGGACCTGTAATTTTAACGTGGTACAGAGGTGGTTGGTGTCCGTACTGTAACATTACCCTACAGTACTTGCAAAACAGTCTGCCAGAATTTAAAAAATATGGTGCCAACCTATTGGCTTTAACTCCAGAATTGCCAGACAAATCTCTTAGCACATCCGAAAAGTACGATTTACAATTTGAAGTTTTAAGCGATGTGGGAAACAAGGTTGCCAAGCAATACGGACTAGTGTATAAACTAACCTATGCGCTATCTGAAATATACCAGAACAAATTGGGCTTAAAAAATTACAATGGCGATGACAGTAGCGAACTACCTATTACAGCTACTTATGTTATAGATGCAAAAGGTATTGTGCAATATGCTTTTCTTGATGCTGATTACCGCAAAAGAGCAGAAATTTCAGAAATCATAGACGTATTAAAAACACTTTAGTTGAACTATAAATAGAAAATAAAATGGTACTAAATATTATTACAATAGGATTAAAATTACTGAGCGCTTATGCTATGTTTACATTTGCCCTTCCTAAACTACGTGGCTTAGCGGTAAGCGTAAAATCTTTTACACAATTTGGCGAAGTTTTAGGTATAAGCGGCAAAGGCTTTATGCACTTTACCGGTACATTAGAATTGGTGACTGCATTGGTGTTATTGGCTTCTGTTTTTTTAAGTGAAAAGCAGGGAACATTACTACAATAACGGGCTATATATTACTATTTGGCACTATGGCTGGAGCGTTGGTTACCGAATATTTTATAAGAGAAACTCCTGCGCCTATGTTGGTAAGCCTAGCTATTACGTTAATGCTTATTGCAGTTTCCCAACTGATTATAAAGTTTATATAAGAAGATTATTTATATACGTTTTTACATTTCTAAAATAAAAAATAGTTATAAATTGTAGGAAAATTAAACGCTTAAAACTAAAATGTGCATTTATACAGCCGTATTGGAGGAATAAACGCAATACATTGAGGTTATTGAGTAGTTGTGCGTAATTTGAAAAATAAAGAATGAAGATAATAACTTTAATATTATTGTTGACTATAAACTGTAACGGACAAAAAAAAGCAATGAAAACACCTACTGAATTAACTAACGAATTCATAATTGATTATAAAAATTGGAATGACTTTGCCTTCGCTAATAAAGAAAGTAAAGATGAAAATATTAAGTATAAAATTGGTAAAAAGTATGATGACTTAATACTCAAATTTTGTAGTCCTGAAAAAAAATATCAGGGACTTGCTTATGGCAGTAATTCTGACCATTGCCCAAAACAAGAATTAGTAATTGAAGAAATAATTGATTCGGCAAAAGCAATTGTTAAGACAAAATTTACTAATGAAAAATTCAGTTTTATAAAGCACGATTATGAATATCATTTTACTCTAATTGAGGATAAATGGATTTTAGAAGAATTGTATTTAGTGGATGATGATGGAAAATATAAGTCGTTATAAAAACTACGCACAACAAAACCTATAAACAATACGGGCTTAGGGCTTAATCGAGAGGTTTGCGTATTTTTATGAAGTCCGCAAAATCTTTGGGATTTTGCTTTGGACAAAAAAAGAAAAAACAAAACACAAAGATTTCGCTATGTGCGTGGCGGAAAGCAAACGCTAGTTTGCCCCCGCACTGTTCATAGCCCGACCGTTAGCAAACACATGAAACAAGCATTTTTTTTAATAGTCATCTCATTGCTTTTTTTATGTAACTGCTCGAGTTTGAGTAGCGCTAAAAAAATTGGGGCCTTTGAGAAAACTCTCGGAGCGGACAATTCAAAAGTACTTTCTGATTATGTTCAGGCTTTCGAAACTCAAATACTAAAGAAAAAATATCCTACTCTAACAACTAATAAAGCCTATTCAGAACTATTATCTGAAAACCCCTACTCCATCGCATCGATGAAGCTTTACGAACTATTTACTGACTACAATTTGGATGAATACTTTGAAAGTCAATTGTGGCATGAAATATACGCGCCCGTTGACTCGGTTTTGATTGATAGTATAATTCTTAGAACAAAAAGTCGGTATGTTTATTTAAGTGAAAATGGGAAAAGAGTAATTGGAGAAGTTGGAGGTAGTTTTAAACCTAATATGGACATAGATTCTATTGTAAAAATAGAATTTGGAATTTGTCATTTTAATAATCAAGGTAAATATTGGCGCGCTATTGAGTCCATACAAAATGGAGTTCCATTTTTAGAGGAATTTTATGATACAAAAAATAAAGTAAGCCATATTAGTATTGGTCTATTTGATGATATGGTTAATCGGCACAAATTGGATTTAAACGATTATCTAGTTAGAAGAATAATAGCAGTTGAGCTAGGTAAATTTATTAATGACGCAAGAGTACCGAAAAAAAATACCCTTGCTAACATTGGCTATATCAAATAGGGTATAAAGTGCTATATTTAAAAACTTGGGCGTATTTTTTCGAAGTTCGCCAAATATAAAAATTCGGCTCTGTGTTAATCCTAAAAATTAGTATCTTTTTACACGCTACGTTTTGTACACTAGTCCGTTAAGCTCAATTAGAGAAAAATGAAAGTTGTAATCATCATTGGAATAGTTTTACTGGTTTTAGTTTCTGTTTGGTATGCAAACAAAACTGGAATAAATTCTGAATTTCATAATAAACAAAAAGCGTTAGCTGTTTCTAACATCCTATATAAACCCTTAGATTTTGGATATAAAATGGTTTGGATTGCTGTAAAAACTAAAGAAAATATGGCTGCTGTAGAAATCCTCTTAAATTATTTAAGTACGGAGTTTGGAGAAGCTCATTTTTTTGGCACCAACCGAGTTGTGGAGTACCATAGTTGGATGAAATCTAAGAATGGAAAAATGGAACGAATTTATTCGTATCTTGGAGAAAGTATGGAAAACATTAAAGTTTTTGGTGAACCGACTAAAGCAGAAGAAGGACTAAAATTATTCAACTCACTATCCGAGGACGCAAAAAATGAAGCATATTTTGAGCGTGAGGACTTGACTTATGCAGATGAAATGTTAGTTATGGAGATTGCCGAAAAATGGGGTGTAAACCCTACTAAATTATCTACACGAACCGACATAAAAAAAGAATTAGGACTAGCTGGTAAGTAATTGCTATAACTAATAAAAATAACCATTGCACACGCCTTTAATGCTAGTGTGTATTATCATATTTTTTAAATATTAAAAAATATAATTATTATGAAAAACCTATTAAAAACATTACCAATTCTACTACTATTTGTAACCTTTAGTGCGTTTAACACTAATGAAAAAATTTCTGAGACAAAGCCAAACGGACTAAAAATTGAAATTATATTTAACAGTAATTTACAGCCTGATGATTTAATTAGCATAAAGAAAAAATTAGCTTCTAACGGAATTCCTCTTACTTACAAATCGTTTGATTTTAATGAGAATAACGAATTAATAGCCATTTCATATGATGTTGACTGTAATGATGGATTTAAAGGCGGAGGTGAAAAGAAAAATATTACCAGTAAAACCAAATGGGGCTTTTTTAGAGATTATGCTGAAGATGCAGAAAGTCCGTTTGGAATAGACACTTTAAAATAGAAATTTATGAAAATAAAATTTACATCAATTTTAATTCTAATTACTCTTATTTCTTCATCTAGTTATGCCCAAAAAACAAAGAAGTTTAAAATGACCAAAGAAGTAAAGGAATTAGTAAAATTAGGTAAAGATTCTATTATTAAGCTTGCATTGCCTTTGGTGGATAAAAATGCAAGATTAGAAAACTTTTCTAAAACTAGCGTACAAAGCAATGGTAAAGAGCTTTACGTTATTTTTTACAACCCTGTAATGTACTTGCCTATAAACACCGTTTTTTATGATAATGCTAGCGTAAACTTAACTACAGCATCTGGTTCTAAAAGTACCGTTGCAAACCCACTGGACTTTAATAATCAAAAAAACATACCCTATTATGTACAAACAGAATCTATCAAAAAAAATATAGCGTTTGTATGTAATGCTATAGACTCTTTTAATTATGCAGATATAGCCGAGTTTAATGGTACAATGCGCATTTTAGAAAAAGAAGACTATTATGACATTAGTGTTGTGTCTGAAACGCAAGAATCTTGGTATAAAATTAAAAAAGTGACTGGTAAAATGTTTGATGAAGGTCACGCTCACCTAGAACCACCGCTAATTATAACGGATGAAGAAAACTCGTTTAAAGAAGTGCTTTTTAAGGAGTAAAAATGACACACAGAATTAAAAATAAAAAAAAACTATTCAGTATTTTCTACCGACAAGCTATTAAGTATTGCTAAAGAAATAAACGGTTTAAAACCTGAAGCTGTGGTACTTCTGCAAGAAGAGTTAATTAAGCGTAATGAGTTAGATGAAGCTTCTAAAATAACCAAACACCTTATAAACCAAAAGAACGAGCAAGAACTAAGAAACAATTTTGATCCTGAGAATTACATTAAAGAAGAATTAGAAGCTGGCGAATCTATTGAGAATATCAAATTTAAACTAAAAACTATGGGTATAGATATGTTTGATATTATAAAGAAAGAACAATCCCAAGAAAATATAATTCTAAACTATATTGAGTCTAAAAAACTTGAAGGAGAATCAAAAGAAACTATAGATAATGATTTAAAAGAAAACTTTAATGTTGATTCTAATTATTTAAATGAGATAAAAAATAAATTAAGAGAAAAAGGAAAAAAGAATACAACAATAGGTATTGTATTACTCGTTGTTTCTATTTTAATTAATATCTTTTTACTTACCAAAGGAAGAATAAGCATACCAGCCATATTACTATTTGGTTTAGGAATTTGGAAATTAGTCCAAGGTGAACATCAACTAAGAAAAAATTAAAAATCACTTAAAAACACCTCCTAAATTTCTTATTTCCCATACAACTATTCTATTAAAAAGGCGTTAGTTACTACTGTAGTGTATATACATTGCACTTAAACCAAACTGTAAAAAAAGAATATTTCTGCTTTTATAAAAACCAAAAAACCACCAAAAATTATGGGCTACATTAAATTAATCTTATTTGCTATTATGCTAGTTGTAGGTATTATAAGTATCATTAGCTATTACCAAGGCAAAGGAGATATGAAAAAGACACAAGCCAGTATTTTAGAAAACTTAAGCCATGATAGAGTCCTCACACAAAAAGAGACAGACACTTTAAAAAAACTATATAAGATTAAATTAGAACATAATACGCCTGTATATTCTATATCTGGTACTGTTGGCTATATTGTTTTTGAAACCAATGGTCAAGGTCAAAAAGAATGGCAAATTGGCGGTGTTATAATTGCTAATAAGTCTGCTAAAATTTTAGCTAAAAAAAATATTGCGCTTGAGCAGTTTATTGTAAACGATAAAGATGTAAATCCTAAAATAGAGGCGCTTAACAAAGAGTTAGAAGCCAATACAATAACTGAAGAAGAAGCTAACGCTAAAGCTAATATCATTTTTGAAAAGTATACAAACAACACTATAGAATTTGTAATAGCCAACCCATCTAAAAAAGAAAAACCTGTATACGTATTAAGTTACAAGAGTAATAATATGACTACTCCCGTTAATTTGCTAACGTAGTTTAGCAAAACAACCTATGAAAACACTTCTATTTCAGCTACGGTATAACTCACTTCTTTTCTTTGGGGTTATACATTACAACAATCTGAATAATAATTGCTAAAAAAACAAGCATATAAATTTCTATTTGTGTAAATAGCTCTACCGAATCTACTGCACGTTTACTAATAGACATTTGCCTGCTACCCTCATTTAACTGTATTTTAGATAAATCACTAAGGTTAGTTTTTAAACTATTTATAGCGCTATTTACTTTAGATGTACTGTTATAACTAGAGTTTATAAACTTAGTTTCTGCATTTTGCAACACCTTAACGTTACTTTTAAAGTCGTTAAATACGGTTGCCTCCTTAGAAGTTAATTTTGTTTCTTCAAATCTAGAAATTAACGATTGTAAATTATCGTTTACTTTTAAATTACGGTTTTCATAAAAAGTACTATCCAATGTTTTAACCGCAACCTCTTTTTCTTGTACCAACTTTAACTTTTCAAAAATTAAATCGTTGGCTATTAATCTGTCTTCATAAATGGTTACAACAGAGTCTCTAACCCGCACAAAATTGTTTTTGTCAATTAAGTTTGTCATTATAATTAAGACAAAAATCATTAAAATTCCTAGAATCCATTTAAACTTGGCATAAAATCCCATTTTAGTTATTATTTACTGTATAAACTCTAAGTGGTGGGTGTGTTAAGTTTATCTTACAAAATAAAAATACTAAAAATTAATAGATTTATCAATACCTAAATTAATAAAGGAAGTTAGCATACGCTATGTATAGCCATCATTACCACAGATTGTAGTTTTATTTATTTTCTATTTATTAAATTACAACCCTAATTAGCTACAAGCATACGTGCTTTAAAAAGTATAATATGAAAGTTACCACCAAAAAAAATGAACAAGTCGCAAATATGATTTTCGCTTCTATTTATCCTCACTATCTGAGTAGAATAGAAAAAAACGGGCGAACAAAAGAAGAGTTAGACCAAGTAATAGAATGGTTTACTGGTTTTAACGCTACTAGCTTACAAAACCTTATTGATGAAAAAGTGACGTTTAAAGCTTTTTTTGACAAAGCTAAAATTCACCCTAATGAACATTTAATTAAAGGTGTTGTTTGTGGTTACCGTATAGAAGAAATAGAAGAAGAGTTTAAACTATACAAACAATGCAGGCAAATGGAAAAACTAATTGATGAATTGGCAAAAGGGCGTAAAATGGAGAAGATTTTACGAAAAGAAAAAAAATAACTTATACCTTTAGTTTTTGTTTTAATTTCTTTGAAATTACTACAGTACAAACAAGTTTACCTATTTATAAAAACTTTATTTTTCACGTAACTTTTATTTTATGTCTACGCTAGAGCATCAACTAAAAAACCCTGTTTGGTCTTCTTTACAAGAAACACATAAAAAATTTGCGGTTGAGTTTAACAACGTACAATTTTACAATTCTGAAGTTTGCACTTTTGGGACTTTTTTTGATGAAAACAATACTGCAGAAGCTGCTAATGAGTACATAAAAACGTCTGATAGTTTTTTTTATGTCTCAGAAAATTTAACTCCTGTGGTAGATGAAACCAAAGTAGAATTCACTAAAAAAATTGATGGATGCCAAATGGTTTTAGACTCCCTAACCAATGTTAATATAACTGAAGAAATAGTACTACTAGACGAAACTTTTAGTGAAGAAATTTATGATTTAGTTTGGTTGGTTATGCCTGGTTACTACAGAAAAAGAACCTTTGAAATGGGCAAGTACTATGGTATATTTAAAAACGGCAAACTGGTTTCTATAGCTGGGCAACGTTTACAAAGTAACCTTTTTATTGAGGTTAGCGCTGTTGTTACACATCCTAATTACACCAGAAGAGGATTAGCAAAACAGTTAATTGCACACAACACTAAAGAAATTTTAAAAGAAAACAAAACACCCATTTTACATACCAATAAAGGAAACCCAGCTATAGCGCTATATCAAAAATTAGGATATACTTTAACAAGAGATATGAACTGGTGGTTGTACACTAAAAAATAAATTACCACACATTACACACAATTGCTACAAGTGCCTGTTAAAATACAATTTGCACTGCTAACACTGTATCCTTTTGGGGTGGTATATTCTACAGGTATTTGCAAACATTCTATAGTATCACAACGTACACACCTAAAATGAAAATGAGGCTTTACCTCCTCCTCGTTTTCGCATTTTTTACAAATAGCAAAGTATTGTTTGCCATCTTCTGCAACAATTTTATGCACCAAACCATCTTCACAAAACCTATTTAACACCCTGTAAATTGTAGCCCTGTTTATAGCAATATCTAACTGCTTCTCTATAGCATCTTGGCTAAGTGCTTTTTTTGAGCCAGACAGTAATTTTAAAACCGCTTCTTTAGCTGGTGTATTTCTTCTATTCATTTTATTGCGATTAATTCGCAATAATACAAAATTTATCTATATTTGTTACTAATTGCAACAATGTTGCGTTAATATAAAATTATGATCAGGAGAGCTGTTATTAAGACTTTTGCAATTTCTGGTATTGCCATTACGGTGCAAAATCCTTTATGGAACTTTTCTAAATACGTGTATAAAATGAATAAAACAGATTTTGATGTTGTAATTATTGGCGGAAGCTACGCAGGTTTGTCTGCTGCTATGGCCTTAGGTAGATCGTTAAAAAAAACGTTAGTTATTGATGCTGGCAAACCTTGCAATGCACAAACGCCACACGCTCACAATTTTTTGAGTCAAGATGGAAATAAGCCTGGTGAAATTTTAAAAATTGGAAAAGAACAACTAGCAGCCTACAACAGTGTTACTTACCACTACGGATTTGTGGTTAACGCTAAAAAAACCAATGCTATTTTTAGTGTAACTACAGACAATGAAAAAGTATTTAATGCTAAAAAAATAATTATTGCCACAGGTATTAAAGACCTATTGCCCAATATACAAGGCTTTTCTTCTTGTTGGGGCATATCTGTAATACATTGCCCATACTGCCATGGTTATGAGTACAAAAATAAAAAAACAGCTATAATTGCTAACGGAGATAGGGCTTTTCATTTGGCATCATTAGTAAATAACTTAACTAATAACAGTACAATTATTACTATGGGCAAAAATAATTTTAGTGATGAAGAACTTAAAAAACTAAAACAACATAATATTAAAATTAACGAAAAAGAAATTGAAACCATTGTGCATACAAACGGTCAGTTAGAAAAAATTGAATTTAAAGACGGTAGCTCTGAAAATTATGATTGTGCTTATGCAGATGTACCTTTTAAACAAAGCACTAATATAGCAGAACAACTAGGTTGTAAACTTACAGAAAACGGACATATTGAGGTAAACCCTATGCAAAAAACTACAGTAGATGGTGTGTATGCTTGCGGAGACAACAGCTCTAGACTACGTGCTTTATCTAGTGCAGTTTATACTGGTAACTTAGCGGGCGCAATGCTAAATAACGAATTAACTCAAGAAAATTTTTAAATGTAGTAAAAAACCAGGCAACAAAATGGTCTACAATTGCGTCTATTAAGTAAACAAACCAACTAAGACCAAAATTATGACCAAAAAACAGTTCTGGAATCAGCTTTTACTTTTTGTTACGGCTTTACTTTTAATTTTAATTGCAAGGGAGTCCTTATCATACCTTTTTATTCAAAAAAATATTGAATCCTATGCTATACACACACTTTTAAATATTTGTGCCAATTTAATTTTAATTGTTGTTTCGTACTTTTTTATTCAAAAAAATAAGCTCGGTAAATTAGCAGGACTCCAAAAAGGGAACGTAAACAAATGGTATCTGCTGTTATTTCCTCTTTTGTATTTAGTGTTATTAAATGTATTAATTATAGATGTTGTAGACATACAAACATTGTTGCCTAACGTTTTCTTATTTTTATTTTACTCCATATCTATAGGGTTTGCAGAAGAGTTAAGCATTAGAGGCTTTTTACAGTCGCACCTTATAAATTACTTAGGCAACAGCCGTAAAAACACTATTATTTCTGTGTTTTTAGCCGCCTTATTTTTTGGTGCTATACATTTATTAAATTTTGATACCGGAATTTATGGCGAGTTAGCACAGCTTATTTACGCTACTTTTATTGGGATAATGTTTGGTTTTTTACTTGTGATAACAAAAAGATTATACCCCTTAATTATAGTACACGCAATAATAGATTTTGTAGCAGATTTAGATGTGGTAGGTATGCCTATTAAAGAAAAAATTAGCGAATTAATGTCCTTAGAGACTGCTGCACTTATTACAGTATTAGCTTTGCCTTGCTTTATTTACGGCTTGTTTTTAATGAAAAAATACAAGCTTACAGCAACTACTATTCATAATGCTTAAAAAAGCATTACTTTTTAGATAATAATGCATACACCAACTCTTTGGTTAGGGCTTTGCCTGCTGCTTTTTCTCTTAAAACACTAAAAGGATACTTAAAGTTACAACCCGTTTTGTACGCACTACAACCATAGGCTGTTTTACCTTTTAGTACAGTTCCTGTTTTGCATTGCGGACACGGCATTGGATCTGTAACTGTAGTTTGTTTTTGTTTTGGTGCTACTTTTTTTTCTTCTAACACCAACTCAAAATCATCATTAAAACGCAACAAACCTTCTTTGGTTCCGTGCTCGGTTTTAAAACCTTTTAGGTTAACAGTACAACCTTTATCTAACAATCGTAAATACTGTTTTTCAGATATTTTTTTATCCATATACACAAAAGGCAATACCATTTTACACCCTGTTTTATAGGCGCTACAACCGTAAGCAGTTTTGCCCTTTAACAACACACCTTGTTTGCATTTAGGGCACGTTTTACCTTGTACAGAGGTAATTTTCTTTTCTTTTACAGGTTTTGCAGCTTTTTCTGTGGCTGCATGCGAAATTTTAATGTGTTTTTGTTCAATACGGACTTCATACACCAAATCGTCAATCATTTTTTTCATGTTGTTGATAAAAACACCTGCATGAAAATTTCCGCTTTCAATTTGTTTTAATTGTTTTTCCCACATACCCGTAAGCTCGGCAGAGGTTAACAATTTATTTTTTATAATGCCTATAAGTTGTATGCCTGTTTGGGTTGGTAGCAATTGCTTTTTTTTACGCTCTATGTATTTGCGTCTAAAAAGTGTTTCTATAATGTTTGCTCTGGTAGACGGTCTTCCTATACCGTTTTCCTTCATTAACTCTCGCATTTCATCATCATCTACCTGCTTGCCTGCGGTTTCCATAGCACGTAGCAAACTAGCCTCTGTGTATTGCTTTGGTGGTTTGGTTTCTTTTTCTAAAAACGAAGGTTCATGTGGTCCTTTTTCTCCTTTTTCAAAAGATGGTAAAATGCCTTTTTCTGGCTTATTTTTAGCATCCGGATTTTCAAAAACAACACGCCAGCCCTTTTTTAAAATTTCTTTACCAGTTGTTTTAAAAGGCACTGTGTCTGTTTTACCTAATACCGTTGTATTGGCCACCTCACAATCTGGATAAAAAACAGCAATAAAACGTTTGGTAATAATATCATACACCAACTGTTGGTTGTGCTGTAAATTTATTTGCACACCAGTAGGTATAATAGCGTGGTGGTCTGTTACTTTTTTATCGTTAAAAACCTTGGCAGATTTTCTAATTTTACCCGCCAAAACAACTTGCGTAAGGTTTTGGTAATTGGTTAACTTTTGTAAAATTCCGGCTACTTTTGGGTAAATATCATTAGGTAAAAAGGTAGTATCTACCCTTGGGTAGGTTACCACTTTTTGCTCGTATAATTTTTGTACTATTTTTAAGGTTTCGTCTGCAGAAAAACCAAATTTTGTATTGCAATATACCTGCAAGCCAGTAAGGTCAAACAACTTAGGCGCATATTCCTTGCCCTTTTTTTTGGTGGTAGACACAATTTCAAAATCGTTTTCTTTTACTTTAGCAGCAAAAGCCTCTCCTTCTTCTTTCTTTAAAAACCTTCCTTTTTCGCAATTAAACAGTGTGTCTCTGTACAATGTTTGTAGCTCCCAATACGGTTGTGGCTTAAAATTTTCTATTTCGTGGTACCTATTCACAATCATAGCTAAAGTAGGTGTTTGCACACGCCCTACAGATAACATTTGCTTGTAACCACCGTGTTTTACAGTGTACAAACGTGTAGCATTAATACCCAAAAGCCAATCTCCTATGGCTCTAGAAAAACCTGCGTAGTATAAATTGTCATATTTGGTAGCAGGTTGTAGTTTTTGAAACCCTTCCTTTATTGCCTCTGTTGTTAAAGACGATATCCATAAGCGTTGCACCTCTCCTTTGTACGCTGCTTGGTCTATAACCCAACGCTGTATAAGTTCTCCTTCTTGCCCAGCATCACCACAGTTAATTACTACAGTAGCTTGGTCAAATAATTTTTTTACAATTTTAAACTGTTTTTGTATGCCAGACTCTTGTACTACTTTGGTTTTAAACTTATTGGGTAGCATTGGCAAGTTGTTAAGGTCCCAACTTTTCCAGTGTGGTTTATAGTCGTTAGGCTCACAAAGTGTGCATAAATGGCCAAAAGTATAGGTTACTGCATAGCCATTACCCATAAAATACCCATCATGCTTTGTATTAGCACCTAATACAGTAGCAATTTCACGGGCAACACTTGGTTTTTCTGCAATACAAACTTTCATAACAAGGCGTAAAAATAGGATTTTATTAGTGGATGTATTTATAGTTGGCGCATAAAAAAATTAACAAAAAAAAGTAGTAGTAAAAATTTAGTGCATAACGCATGTAAAAGACAACCAACCATACTAAAAAATATACCAATTACACATTTCCGTAATTGTAGTATAAAAAATAGTTTTACATTGTAGGAAAATTAAACAACCAAAAAAAACAACTGCTAAGCTAAATGTGCGTTTATTTACTCCTATTGGCGGAATAAACACAATAAATTGAGTTTATATATAGTTAGGCAAAATTAAAACCAACTAAAACGAAATGAACATTCTCGAATTTATTAATGAACTATTTGGAATTGAGAATGAGGTTTCTGCACCAATTTTAATTACACTACTTGTTTTCATCACTGGCGGACTTATAAGTTTTGTATATAATCGGATAAAATCATATCGACAAAGAAAAGACCTTCGTGAAATCTTCCGAGTAATGATAAAAGAAATCATTCGAGTTTGTAAAATTAAAGAAGAACAAACCAAAAGGTTTTATCCAACTTTTACAACGGAACATAGAGGCCATTGGACTTTGAGTTTCACAAGAATAAATTATTTACACACAGTATTTGAATTTGAATTTCATCAAGTATTTCAAGCTTTTGAGAGTTATATAAATTGGAGTTGTTGTGACCAATCTGTTAAAAAAAGAACTTTCCACAAAATATATTCAAACCTTGACAACATTAAATATTTTGAGGGATTTATTCGACCTGACATAGAAAATTTTATAACGGACTTTAATAATCACCACGTTAAATATAAAGAGTCAATATCTAACTTCAACGAAATGATTGACGCTTTGAAATTTGATTTACAACATAATCTTCCTTTAATAGCTGGGAGAAGCCCAATCGATGATTATATGATAGAAACTGAAAATATTTGGAGAGCTTGGTTAGCCTTGGACGAAACCGAAAGAGTTCACTACAAAACAACTTACGATATGCTAATTGAACCGACTCTTGCTTTAAATAGAAGACCATATAATTTGCAATTCACTTTGGAGATGAATAAATACTTAATGGATTGCAAAACGCAAATAATAGAAATGGAAAACATCCTTAAGAGAGGATATTTGACATTTAAAAATCATAGTTTCAATTACAGAAGTACAAGAAAAATTCTTGAAAAATGTATTGAAATATTAAAATAACTTTGCCTAACAATGGCTATAAGTAATTGCTTGTTCTCGCCTACTTCTAAAAATCCTCGCGGATTTTCAGTTTGGTGTATACTTGCAACGTTTAGTGCTAACCCACGCAACTACTCATAGCCTAAACCGGTAGGCCATTTAAGAAAACGATATTGAATGAATATTACCAATCTTCAAATAACAAAATTTAGACACTTAAACGATATAAATTTTGTCTTAGGAAATAGATTAACAGCAATTGCAGGTCAAAACGGAACAGGAAAATCAACCGTTCTCGGTTTACTTGGTCACGTTTGTAGAGAAAAAACCAATTTCAAAACTTTTGACAATAAAAGATTTGAAACGGATTATTCAGAAATTTTTAAATTTTCATTTCCAGAATTTGACAAACCAAAAGAACACTTGTATGAAGTTAATTTTTCTGACAATACTTCGACACAAGTAATGTCATATGCTAGAAAAGAAAAAAACAAACCTGAAAGTTTAAGACTAAGAGTTGGTCAAAGTACTAAAGAAGGTGGAAAAATTGATTTTCCTGTTCTATTCCTTGGTTTAAAAAGACTTATACCTTTGGCTCAAGAAAGAAAGGTGGATTTGAATGCTCATTCTCTTAGTAATGAGGAATTAGAGTTTTATAGAAAATCTCATAATGAAATTTTGTTAATGCAAGATGAAATTACGAGTGATGAAGTAAAGACATCTAATAAGCATTTCTTGGCTGCTAAATCTGACAAATATGATGCACTTGGGAATTCAGCAGGACAGGATAATATTGGACAAATTGTAACTGCAATAATCTCATTTCAAAGACTAAAACAAGAACTCGGAGAAAATTATAATGGTGGAATTCTACTGATTGATGAACTAGATGCGAGTATGTTTCCAGCTGCGCAAGAAAAATTAATTGAATTTTTATTTAAGGCTTCTTCTAAATTAGATTTACAATGTGTATTTACAACTCATTCAATTGAAATTTTAGAAATTTTACTGACTTCTAAATACAAACATCAATCTAAAGTTTGCTATTTACACAAAGCAAATGGCCCAATCAAAAAAGCAGAAGAAAGTAACTTAAAAGAAATAATTGCTGATTTAAAAGCAGAAGTTTTAATAGACAAAGTAAAAGATATTAAAATTGAAGTTTATCTTGAAGATAAGGAAGCTGAACAATTGTTAAAATCAATTTTAACACCAGCAATAAAGAAAAAAATTAAGATTATTCCAGAAAATTTTGGAGCTGAATTATTACTTACACTTGCAAATAAAAAAATACCAGCTTTTAAAAGAAGTGTTATTGTACTTGACGGAGATAAACAACCATCCGTTGTAAAACCAAACCCAAGAAATGTAATTACTTTACCTGGAGAGGATAGCCCAGAGAAAATTATGTTTAGATACTTAAAAGGATTAGATCCTGCACACCCTTTTTGGGGAAGTGTTGGTGGTTATACTAAACAAGTTTGTTTTAGAGACCTAAACGAAATAGGAAATCGAGATGTAATGAAAAAGTGGTGGAAAACACAAATAGAATTTTGGGGAATTAATGGTAGAAAACTATTCAGTTATTGGAAGACTGAAAACACCGCAGCAATAGAGAAATTCAATAAAGACTTTGAAAAGAAAATAAAAACGGCCTACAATAATGTGTATAAGTAATAGCGGTTTATTCGCTAAAACGAAAGTAAGTAAAAATAAAATAGGTCTGTGTTAACCCGAAAAGTTAGCGATTATTTACACGCAACTACTCATAACTAAACCGTTGCCTACAATTTAAAAAAACAACCGTGACCGAAATAAACGTAAGAGAGAAATACAGAGAGCTGATAAACGATATTGATTTTGACAAACTAGAACTTCAATTAAAAACGCCTAATATTTTCCAAATTTTAGGTGTTGCAAGAACTGAAATTCGACATTCAAATTTTTTAGCCTGGTTGCTTAACCCCAATGGAAATCACGGACTTGGGAAATTATTTTTGACCAAATTCTTACGTGGAATTTCAACTTCTGATGTAGCAACCGAGCTTGATGAATTTGAAATTGAAGAGCTAAATTTTAACAACGTAGAGATAAGAAGAGAATGGAAAAATATTGACCTACTATTGATTTTTGATTCTTTGGTAATTTGTATAGAAAACAAAATTGATAGTAAAGACCATTCTAACCAACTTACAAAGTACAGAGAAATTGTAAACTCTAATTTTAAGCCTAAAAAGAAAGTTTTTGTTTATTTAACGCCAATTGGGGAATTACCAACAGACAAAACAGAAAGGGAGTATTATGCGCCATATTCCTATCAAGAAATTATAGAACAATTTGACAGAATATTAAAAATTCACGGAAACTCTTTAAACAATGGAGTGAATCAATATATTTTGGACTATTTAACAACAATAAAACGAGAACTTATGAAAAACGATGAGTTAAACGAACTTGCAGATAAAATATATAAAAACCATCGTGAACTTATTGATTTTGTTTTTGAACATAAGTCAGATATAGCATCTGAACTTTATCCTGTTTTTGTTAAAAAAATTGAGAATAGTGGTTGGGTAATGGGTTCAAAACATAAAGGTTTCGCTCGATTTCTGACTTCGGAACTTGACAATATAATTCCAAAAAAAGGGAAAGGTTGGCCTTTAAATGAGAATTTTCTTTTTGAAATTGACTATTTCTGGGGCAAAAAAAAAGTTGTTTTTAAAACTGTTGTTTCACCAGGCGCCCCAGAAATTCACGATATTTTTAAGAAAGCAATGAGTAACATAGAAGGAGCAAAAAAACCAAGAGGAAATAAATGGCTGGTACATTTTATTCATACTTGGAAATTTGATGTTGAAGATTTTATTGGAGCAGACGAAAGTGAAGTAATGAAGGTTTTAGATAAAGAATGGGGTAAAGTACAAGAAATAGTCAACAAAGTAGAAACAGAATTATTAAAATATAAAACGGAATTACAACAGCATTTAGAATAAAAGCCAGTTGCCATAAATAACCTTAACAACCATTAAAACCATACTATAAAATACTATGAAAAAAATAATATTACTTTCATTTTTAATTACATCATTATCTTATTCACAATCTAACAAACCCAAACTATCGTTTGGAGTAGGTTTAGGAGCTAATATTAGTTTTTTTAATACTCCTGTAAGTGAATTAGGGTACAATGAATCTTTAGGATATTCAAATTCTGCAAGAGTTTCTGCAAAATTAGATTTAAGTACTTTTTACAAAATAAATGACTATTTAAGGTTAGAGTCTGGCTTAAGTTATGTTGGTAAAGGAACTGAATATAGAAGACCTAATAGTAGTGTGATAATAATAGACCAAAATGGTTCTGATAGTGGGTATGATAAAACTAGGTTTAGGTTAGATTATATTGAAATTCCTATAAAGGCAAATATTAACCTTAAAAAGCTTTTTAAGTCTAAAAATTTTGAGCAGATGCCTATTTATTTTAATGCAGGTTTATCTGGTGGGTTTAATATTATGTCTGATATTAGATATAATAGTTACATTCCGGGATCTTCAAGTGGAGGCGTTCTTGTAAATGTAGATGAAAGCTTTGAAGTTCAAGAATTTGATTATGCAAAACCCTTTATAATAAACTCTATGGTTGGGTTTAGCTATGTTTTTAAAGAAATTAATAAAAATAAATTCACAGTTGGTTTAGAGTATAGCCAATCATTACAAAATGTGTATGAAGAAAAAGATATAGAATCTTCATACAATTACAAAACTAAAAATGGTTCTATTGCTTTATCGTTTGGCTTTGAGTTTTATTAAAAAAATAGGACTAGACAATTATGAAAAGTCTTTGGCCAACATTAAATAATGCCTACAGCTAGGTTTTAGCCACTACGTGTATACCTACAATTGCTAAGCAATTTAGTAAACCAAAATTAATGGTAGCCTAAAAGGCTTGTGTGTTTTTGTAGTATTAAAGCTACTTTAAAATTTAAAGTACTAAATTAGATGTCAAACTACTAAAGTAAAGTTAGTTAATATTGCTATAATTTATGTTTATGAAAAATTGGTTATGCATAATAGTTTTGGTCTTTTTAATATGTGGCTGTGGTTTGGGTACCGACAAAAAATCTAAACTTGCCATAGTTACAACAGAAATAACATCTAACGATTATTTAGATAATTTTAATAAAGCAAATTTTAAAATCATAGAAATAGACTCTTTTAAAAATTTTAGTGCTCTTTTAAACGAGATGAAAAAACTGTCTTGCTCAAAAAAAATTATTGGTTTAAATTTTAAAGATAACGACACTGTTTTTAAACTTACAGGTTTGGCTAATTGCCCCACAAATGACCAAATTAATTGCTATTTTAGAAGAAATGTACTTATTGTAAAAAACGATTCCTTAAAAAATATATCGGGAGATTTAAGTAAACTGGTACATATTAAAAACCTAGATTCAGAAATTTTAAAAATAAAGGCTAAAGATCACAATTATTACTACAATACAGACACTCTTAAACCAGCCCTAATACATTTACACATACAGGATAACTACCCAATAGCCAAAACTAAAGAAGTGCTAAAACAAATTGTTACCAGATTTAAAAAAGATACAACTCTTTTTAATTACAATATATTGTTTGAAGATTTTAGCCACTTAGATATACCTGCCCCACCACCACCAACTGAATTAAAAGGTGTACATATTAATTAGTTTAAAAAAGTATACAACATACTTAAATAAATAAAATATACGGGTTTTAATATTTCTGGATTAGTAATAGTTTTATGTTTTTGAACCATACTTTAAAATATGGGAAATGAGATATTACTGTTGGTTTAACCTAGGAAAACTAGTTGTACGGTAATACTACTGTTTGTAAAGCAAAAAAATAGTTTTACATTGTAGGAAAATTAAACAACAAAAAATAAACTAGTAAGCTAAATGTGCGTTTACTCACCCATATTGGCGGAATAAACGCAATTAATTGAGTTTATATATAGTTAGCATTAATTTAAATAAACTCTACTAGAATGAATCAGAAGGAAGAGACTTTCGAAATCTGGAAGAAAAATACATTCACAAGAATTGATAATTGGAAAAAAACTGTCGATGTGAGTGATATGAAAATCAAACTAGACTATTCAATAAAGTCACTTTCTGAATTAGAAAAATATATCCTTTCAAAATATAGTGAAGTGGATTTAAAAAATCAAAAAAACAATCTTGCCCTTGATGCAATCGCATCGTATATCGGAGAAAGTTTTATTGGCATAATTCCTGAATCGAAATGGGGGATTTATGCTCGTGATAAATCGAATATTTATTATAACCTCCCTTGTATTTTTACAAAATATAGTGGCTCTATTTCGGTGCATTTTTTATTAAGAGATATCTTAAGTGAAAGGAGAAGTGAAGTACTTGAAACTCGTTTAAATAAAGTACTGAAAAATGATGAAAGATTTCGGCAACTCGTAAATAAAACTAATGCTAACAATATCTAAACGTAATGCGGACTTTAGGGCTAAATCGAAAGGTCTGTTTATATTTATAAAGTCGCTAAATCTTATGGATTTAGCTTTAGAATAAAAAAATAAAACCAAACAATAAGCTTTAGCTTCGTGCGCAGACGGAAACGAAAAGTTTCCTTACTACCGCACTACGCTTAGCCTAGACGTACAGCATTTGAACACAGATGAAAATTTTCGATAAAGAAATAGAAACCGATTACAAAAATAGAATTAACCGAGTTTTTGAATTTATTGACCAAAACTTGGAATCGGATCTATCTTTGAACACTGTTTCTGAAGTTGCTTTTTTCTCACCATTTCATTTCCATAGAGTTTTCAAATTTGTTACTGAAGAAACGCTAAATGAATATGTGACAAGACGAAGAATTGAAAAATCAGCTTTGGATTTACTGCATAAAAACATCACGACAACAGAAATAGCGCACAAATACGGTTTTAGTGATAATTCATCATATTCAAGAACTTTTAAAAAATATTTTGGAATAAGTCCAACCGGATTTATAAAAGAAAACCCAAATAGACATAGCAAGATTCGTCAACTAAAAAGCAAGAACGGACAAGAATATCCTGAATATGAAAAATACATTTGCATCATTGATAATCTAAAAAAATGGACAGAAATGAATGCAAAAATTGAAATTAAAGAAACACCTGAATTGACTCTTGCGGGAGTAACTCACGTTGGAATAAACGGAATTGAAAACGCTTTTGAAAAACTTACAAAGTGGGCAATACCAAAAGGTTTATTAAAAAATTCAGAAACTAAAATGGGTAGAATTTTCTATGACAGTTTCAAGGTTACTGCGTCTGATAAGGTTCGTATGAGTATCTTTTTGACAACTAATGAACCTTTTGAAACAGAAGGCGAGATTAATAAATTGACGATTGATAAAGGAAAATGTATTGTGGGGCGTTTTGAAATCACACCAAATGAATTTGAAAAATCTTGGACTAGTCTTTTTATTTGGATGAATGAGAATGGATATAAAAAGAGTCCTGAAAATCCATTTGAAATTTATCACAATGATTACAGGGAACATCCCGAGAATAAATTTATAGTTGATTTGAATATACCAATCGAATAAAAAAACGCTGTACAACACGGTATAAAAAACATAGGGCGTTTGTGCTTAACCGAAAGGTCTGTGCATATTAATAAAGTCCGCTATATATAAAATTTAGCGTTTATAGAACAAAATATAAAAGCAAAATATTTATATTTAGCTAAGTAATAAATCGAAACTAAAGTGCTTTTTAACTGCCCTACGTTTCTTATACTTAACGTTGTTCGTCTTGTAAGAAAAACCCGAATGAACATAAAAATAGAATTAATTTATTTACTATTTATATTGACTCTGAACCTTTCTTGTGCTGAAAATAAGAAATCAGATAAGGAAACTGATAATTCTGAATTTGTAAGGATTTCAGAAAATGACACCTTAAAATTAACCTCTGGAATCCGTGCTATTTTACAAGACAGTAAAGGCAATTATTGGCTTGGTAGTCATAACGAAGGTGTAAGTGTTTATGATGGGAAATTGTTTAAATATATAACAACAAATGACGGGCTACCAAACAATCAAATCCGTTCTATTCAAGAAGATGAAAATGGAATAATTTGGATTGTAACTGCTAATGGAGTGTGTAGTTATGATGGGCTAAAAATTACAAATTACCCAACTGAAATTGGCAATCCAGAACTAGATTGGAATTTAACAAAAGGAAACTTATGGTTTTATGCAGGTGAAGAAGATGGTATCAATCGTTTTGACGGAAAGGAAATGTATTACCTGATATTTCCGAAACCAAAAAACATTAATCCTAACAACTCTTTTGGCGTAACAGGCATATCAAAAGACAAAAACGAAAAGTTATGGATTGCAACCTACTCTGCACTATTTAGCTATGACGGTAAAAAGGTAGATATTTATGAAGGAAAAAAGTTAAACCTAAAAAATGATGAGTTAATACACATAAGAAGTGTCTTAGCAGATTCAAAAGGAAGAATTTGGATAGGAAACAATGGAATTGGCTTAATTCTAATAAATGGAGAAAGAATAACCCATTTCTCAAAAGAACAAGGAAAATTAATACCATTGAATGAGTTTGAAGCGAACATTAAATCACAACAATTAGATAAAAATACAGGATTACAATCAGTTTTTGCTATTGAAGAAGATTCAGAAGGAAACATTTGGTTTGGAGATAGGGATTCAGGAGCTTGGAAATATGACGGCAAGACTTTGACAAACTTTACCATTGATAGCGCATTATCTAAATCAATGATTTGGACTATCTATAATGACAATAGTAATAATTTACTTTTTGGAATGGCGAATGGAAGAGTTTATAGATTAAACGGAAAATCATTTGAGAAAATGTTCTGAAAAATAAAATACGAACGCACAACAAAGAACTATGGTAAAAACCAAGTAAAAACTCATTAATTTTTAGCTAGAGTGCTTCTGTAAGAATCATCATATATTAGTCCTGATTTTACCATAGAAGAGTTTTGTATATCTCTGCTTAAGAACTCTAAAATATCTGGACTAGCAAATTTCTATTTGGTAATGATGTATAAAATATATAGTTTTGCAAACTGACTAACTAGTCAGTCATTTTGTTTAAATAGTACTAAATGTCTAAAAAAGAGAATATAAAAAAGTGTGCCATAGCCCTATTTCAACAATACGGTTATAAATCAGTTACTGCAGATATGATTGTAAATGAAGCAAAGGTTTCTAAGGGCTTGCTATTTTTCCATTATAAAAATATGGAAGGCCTAATAAGTGAAATAATGCTTGATTGGTTAATTCCTAAGTGGGAATTAATGATTGCACTTGACCTGAAGAATTTGCCATTAAAGAAGTGTATTGAAAAGATTTTTGAACTCTCAAAAACTGGACTAGACAAGCAAAAGTCACAATATAAACTGTATTTCAGTATTATGCTAAACGAACCAAATTTTATATCTAAACTGAATTTAGAAAATAATGAGGTTTACAAAAAAATGCTTGCGTGTTTGCATTCAATTTATGAAAGTAGAAATGTAGAAAATGCAGAGAGTGAATTAATTTTATTTAATACCACACTTATGGGTGCTGAAATGTCTTACTGCATACACACGCAAGAGGTAGGAGATTATTTCTATAAAACTACCAAAGAAATGTTCCTAAAAAGGTATGAATTAGATACCACTAATTAAAATTAATATTTAAAAATATGAAATACGTTATCATTTTATCAACATTTTTTTTAATGTGCTGTTGTTCTTCAAAAAACAAAGTGGTGAAAACAGAAAAAAAAGCAATTCCGTCTAATAAAGCAATGGTTTGTGGCACTACAGGTGCAGAAGCATTAAACGGAGGTGTTACAATATTAAAAAAAGGCGGTAGTGCTATGGATGCAGCCTTGAGCACAGCGCTATCACAAATAACGCTTGCTGCTGGTTCTTGGGTAAGTTATGCAGGACTTATGAATATCGTCTATTACGACAGTGAAACAGGAAAAGTTTATAATATGAATGCCTCTTTTAACACCGTTAAAAACGAAAAAGACCCATTAAGTATTCCTGGTAGTGTTAGTCTTGATTTAACCAAAAAGGCGCCCAGTTCAGATGGACGCTCGGTATTAGTTCCCGGATTTATGGCTGGAGTTGAATCCGCACACCAAAAATTTGGCAACCTACCTTTTGCTTATATTTTTGAAAACGCTATTGGTCTTGCAGAAAATGGAATCGAATGGAATTCAGGTCTACAAAAACAGTTTAATTACCGTAAGGAAATTCTATCAAGATTACCAGAAACAAAAGCTGTGTTTACTAAAAGTGACGGAACATTTTACAAAATAGGCGATACTTTTACCCAGCCAGAGTTGGCTAAAACTCTAAAAAAGGTTGTAAAATTAGGTAGCAATTATATGTATAATGGCCATTGGGCAAAAAAAATGGTAAGTGTGGTACAATCTGAAGGAGGAAAACTAACACTAGATGATATGAAAAATTATCAAGTAGAATGGAACGAACCACTTAATCAGAACTACAACAATCATGAATTATTTGTTCACGGTCTTCCAGCTGTTGGAGGAGTAAATACTATTGAAGCGCTAAACTTAATAGAAAAAGCTCAATTTTCTAAAAAACCAAGATATTACGAAGACCCTAAAGTGCTCAAAGAGTTATCTGATATTATCAAATTCGGTGAACTTTTTCCGTATGTAAAAAACGCACTTAATGCTATCCCCAATCTTGATATTTCATCAGAAGGTAGATTGAAAAAAGAAAATGCTACAGTTATTTACGAAATTATTAAACAAGGACAATTATTTGGAGCATCACCAGAAACAAAAAACACACCTAAACACTCTGACGCTGTTGTTGTTATAGACGAAAAAGGAAACATCTGTGCTATGACACATAGTATTAATGCAGTTAGTTGGGGAGGAACAGGAATTTTTATTGACGGTGTTTCTATACCCGACCCTGCTTCTTTTCAACAACAAGAAGTAGCAAAAGCTGGGGCTGGTAAAAGATTACCTGACCCAACTAATCCAGGAATTATATTCAAAGATGGCAAACCAATATTAGGATTTGCCTCAATAGGAGCTGGACTTCATGCCAAAACCATTACCAGTTTATTAGCAGTAATGGATTATCAAATGACACCGCAAGAAGCAATAGAAATACCCAATTTAGGATTTGTTAATTTCGCAAAACCACAAAATGGATTTCCACGTACTATTGATTCAACAGAGTTTAAACTAAACGTCATTGATAAAGCAAATGAACTTAGTGATGGTGGTTTTGAACATAATACCACTATGCCAGGGTATTGGATAGGAATTAAGAGAGATGATGCTGGCAATTTACACGGCTCAACAGTTCGTAAATTAAACAAAGGAGGAAGGGCTGTTGGCTATTAAAAATAACTGGTTATAATGGCTATGGGCAATTGCTTATTCCTGTATACTTACAAATCCCGAAGCTTGTGGACTAGCAAATTTCTATTCGGTTTATATTTGCTAAATTAGGTGCATAAACGGCGTAACAAACCAATTACAAGAACCTTGCAATTAATATAATCTAACAAGAGCCATTAGTAAATAAACTAAATGAGAAATATATTAAAAATACTTACTGTAACTAGTATTACTCTATTTTATTCTTGTACCAACAAATTGGAAGAAAAAATTACCAAAAATTGGAGAGTACAAAAAATGGAAAAAATGACACCCTTAACTTTAAATAAGTACGTTCCTATAAAGATTGATATAAACTCTAAAATGTGTTACAACTTTCTGCCCCAAAATAAGGTTAAATTAATAACACAAATGGGATCTAGTATGCAAGGTACATGGCATATTAATGATAGTACCATAAGCATCTATACTAAAAAAGAGAAAAAAGAATTAAATATTTTAAAATTAACTGATAACGAACTAGTTTTAGCATCCGGAAGATTTAAATTTTATTTAGAAAATTAATATTTAGTTATAAAGACATTTGCTACGCGCCAAGTATAAAATTTAGTGCCAACAGCTAAAAAAGTTAAAACAGAATGTTATATTTACTTGTTGTAAAACCAGAACAATAAATTGAACTTAGATAATAATTTAATATTTTTCTTTAGTGCACTGGGGGCTTTTAATAGCTTAGTTTTAAGTCTATATTTTTTATTTTTTTGTAAACCAATAAATAATTCTAATTACTTTTTGGGCTTGTTATTAGCTGCTTTAAGTATTAGAGTTTGGAAATCTTTATTCTTTTATTACAATCCAGATTTATCTAAAAATTACTTGCAAATTGGCCTATCGGCCTGTTTTCTTATAGGGCCCTTTTTATATTTTTATATTAAATCTAAAACAACTGCCTACAAGCAGTATAGTACATCATTAGTTTTTCAAATATCGCTTTTAATACTACTTATTTTTGGTGTGGGCTTGCTATACCCTTATACTACTAACGTAAAGGTTTGGACTACTTATTTTTATACCGTAATTAACTATCAATGGTTGGCATATATAGTAGTTTCTGCTTTTTTATTAAAAAGTGCCTTTAAAAAAATAACAAACAAAAAAGAAAAACTAAACTATGATGATGTTTGGATGCTAAGCGTATTTTTTGGCGTTTTTATTATTTGGATTGCTTACTATACCGCTAATTACACATCGTACATTTTGGGTGCTTTTTCATTTACGTTTGCCTTTTACTTGTCTGGATTACTTTTATTTTATAAAAGAAAAAAAGATTTTATTACATCAGAAAAGAAAGAAAAATACAGCGCTATACAATTGCAAAAAGATGAAGTGCAACAAATTGTAAACAAAATAAAATTTGCTTTTAAAGAAGAAGAATTATACAAAAACCCAAATTTAACGTTACCAATATTGGCCAAAAAAATAAATATTAGACCACAATTACTTTCGCAAGTTTTAAATAACGATTTAAACAAAAGCTTTACACAATTTATTAATGAGTATAGAATTGAAGAAGCTAAACAGCTTTTAAAATCTAAAACAAACTTAAAAATTGAGGTAATTGCAGAGCAAAGTGGCTTTAATTCTAAAAGCACGTTCTACACCGCCTTTAAAAAAGTAACCAACACAACACCAACCAAATACACTAAAAATTAATGTGTTACAAAATTCCTAATGTATACTTTAGGAGTTTTATGGTATAAATCTGTAACAACCAAAAAGAAGATAGCTATTATTATTGCTGCATTAATTATAAACAATAATGCACTTATGAAACATTTTTTTTTAACCATTGGTTTTTTAATAGTAAGCAATATAACTATTGCACAAACAGACAGGTCTAAAATAGAAACCACCATTTTAAATTACATAAACGGCACATCTTACAACCAACCAAAATTAATAGAAAAAGCATTTTATGCTAATGCCAATTTATATTTAGAAAACAAAGAAAAAACGTTATGGGTAGTTCCTGCAAAAGAATATATTGGCTGGTATAAAAACAAAAAACAAGGAGAATTTAATGGGAGAATTGGCAACATAATATCTATAGATAATTTTGAAGGTATAGCTACCGCTAAGGCAGAAATTCTTTTTCCTGAGATCAACTCTAGGTACATAGATATGTTTCTCCTTAAAAAAATTAAAAACCAATGGGAAATTATTAGCAAATCTGCAGCTAGTGAAAACAGCAACCAACAAGGAGATAAAATTTTATTTATAGTATCTAACGCATCATTTTATGGAGGTTCTGATATTGCTACAGGCAATAGTTTTTCTGAAATAACCAATGCCTATACTACTTTTAAAAATGCTGGTTATACTGTAGATTTTGTTAGTCCTAACGGCGGAAGCATTCCGTTAACGTATATAGACACATCAGACCCGTTACAAAAAAACCTTGTGTACAACAAAGACTTTATGTACGCACTAAAACACACTAAAAAACCAATAGAAATTATTGCTAAAAATTACAAAGCTGTACACTATATTGGTGGTGGTAGTGCTATGTATGGCGTGCCAGAAAACAAGGATATCCAAAAAATTGCTATGGAAATTTACGAGGAGCATAACGGAATTATATCTTCCGTTTGCCACGGTACAGCTGGTATTGTAAACCTTAAAACTAAAGATGGCCGCTATGTTTATGAAGGTAAAATTGTTAATGGGTATCCAGATTCTTTTGAGAAAAAAGATGCGGAATATTTTAAACATTGGCCTTTTTTAATTCAAAAAACCATAGAAGAAAGAGGCGGTATTTTTCAGTTTTCAAAAAGAAATACGTCTCAAGTAGAAGTACAAGGAAACTTAATAACTGGACAAAATTATTTATCATCTAAAGATGTTGCCTTACAAATAATTGAGCGTTTAAAATCTAAAACCAACTAAAACTAAGCAAGTAGTATTACTTAGCGCATAATAAAAGTAACTGGGGTTTGCTTGTTTGTATTTTTCCTAACGGAGAGTATAGCAAGCAAAACCTTTTTTTTATAATAAGTAAGATTAAACCTTACAGATATAAACTGTTTTTAGGCAAAAAAACATTTACTGGCACAAAATCACAGCAATTCATTTAATTTTATAAAAAATTATAGCGTAGATGTAAATTTATTAGATATAAAATTTATGCAACACAAACTACCTTAAAATGACAAAAAGAGAATACGCTAAGTATTTAGGAGATATTATAGATGAAGTTATAGATTTAGATGTTGAGTCTGATGATTTAAGACATCAATTTTATGAGTATTTCCAAGCATTTATGCCCAACGGAACTAATATTGAAAAGGTGTTTAAACCTATTAAAGAAGGAAACCTTTATCACAAACGATTGCTACAAATTTTTAACGCTACTAAAGGCATCTTTAATGAATTAGCTGCAGAAGGAAAAACTCCCGCGTATTTTTGTCCGGCTCCTACAAAAAACAAAGAGTTATTACTGTTGTATGGAGAAAAATACATTGAAAACTTAACATTGTTCTCTAAAATTACAGCCGACCAGGAGTTTATAGACACTATGACTCAAATTAAAACTGTAGAAATTTCAGATCTAGATGTTAGAACAAATAAAAACGATACCAACGCTATAGTTTATGAGTCAATTTCTGATTGGTTTATAGACAATACAGATTACGAAGCAACTATTGAAGTGTTAAGCGAGGCATACTACGCTATAAATTGTGATTATAACTTATCGTATTATTTTCAATATCCGTCTTACAAAGAAAAAATAAATTTTGATGTTTTTGAGCCATACTTTAAAATATGGGAAATGGGCTATTACTGTTGGTTTAACCAAGGAAAACTAGTAATAGGGAAATAATATAAAAGCTATAATCATTTAGTACATTAACTAATAAAAAATGAAGTAAGTTACTATGGAAAAATACATAATTTCTTTAGAAAATTATATGTCTAACGAAAAGAGAATAGACACTACAGTTTCTTCTACCAAAGAGGTAATAGAACAATACAAAAGTATAAACTGGTTTAATTTACTAACCAAAGCTACACCAGAAAACCAAAACGATTCTGATATAGTTGATGACAATTCTTGGAATTTTTCGGTTACATTTAAAAATGATAAAAAAGAAGATATTCTTCATATTCACCCGCACCTTTACCCAAGCACACGTGTACAACCAGAAGAAATTAAACTAGTTGTAGAATTTAGGGCGTGTAAAATAGTACCAACTTCAAAATTTAGTCAGTTTTTTGGAGGTGCTAAAGAAAAAGCCATTGAGGAAAACAAAACCGCTGCAATAGGTGTTTTACAAGCAGATGTACTAACTCATTTAACAAATTTTTTAGATAATAACCATATAGATCTTCATAAGCTTAACAGTCCTTCTTTACATACAATTATTGAAGAAAGCGGTAAAGTATATTAATTTAAATATACGTACAACCAAAAATACAAGTAGAAACATACTTACAACTGCAGGTGCACAAGGTATAGGAGAAGCTATAACCAAACATTTTATAAACACAGGCGCTACACTAGACATAAATGGCGGCGTATACAATATGTAACACACATTTAAAACATTTTTATAGTAGTTAAGAATCTAGGGGAGCTTGTTTCTCTAGATTTTTTTTGTGCTTATAATTACCATTTATACTAAAAAAATATACCAATTACACATTTCTTTAATTGTAGTATAAAAAATAGTTATACATTGTAGGAAAATTAAACAACCAATAAAAACCAACTAGTAAGCTAAATGTGCATTTATTTACCGCTATTGGCGGAATAAACGCAATTAATTGAGTTTATATATAGTTACCCATAAGCTGAACCAACCATTGAAAATACTGCTTCACATAATAATTATCACTTTTTTGACTGTTGTAACTCAAATAGGTGGAATAATATATTTGATTGCAATTTTGTTGATTAAGAAAAGTGCGGAAAAGAAACGATTGAAACGGATTGGAATTTTCGCAGTTCTATATTTACTCGCAACATTTTTAATCGTTCCAAATGTAGCACCAATTTTCGGACGTGAAAAAATAAAGGAAACGGATTTGTTAAAAGCACATTCTATTTTTTACAAGCTTGCAAATAGAAACTATGTAAGAACTGAATTGAACCAAACAATCGGAAAAATAGCAACCGAATTTGAAAAACGAAATAGTGGAATAAAAATGGTTTACCTTGATGCTAACTTCCCATTTATCGACAAATTTCCACTTCTGCCACATTTGAGCCATAACGACGGAAAGAAAATTGACGTTTCTCTGATTTACGAGAATGACAACGGACAATTGACTAATAAAAAACCATCAGTTAGCGGATATGGTGTTTATGAAATGCCGACCGAAAAAGAATATGACCAAAACGCTGTTTGTAAGAAAAATGGAAATTGGCAATATGATTTTCCAAAATATCTGACTTTAGGCACAATAAACAAAGACATTGAGTTATCCGAAAAAGGAACTCGACAATTAGCAGAATTGATTTTAAAACAAAAAAATATTGGTAAATTGTTCATCGAGCCACATTTAAAAACTCGATTGAATTTGAACAATGGAAAAGTACGATTTCACGGATGTCAAGCAGTTAGACACGATGACCACATACATTTCCAACTGAAATAATTAAAAAATGCCTATGGGTAACAATGTATTATATTAATTAACTCAAACAACCCTTATAAATAAAGAGTTTTAAAAGATAAATTAAAAAAAGGTACAACATAGGTACAACATTTTAACCTATAAGTAGAAGTGATCTAAAAGTATAAAAAAACCGCTTCTAAATTAATAGAAACGGTTTTCAATATGTATTTAAACTTAAAGTTATTAAGCAGCCGTACCAGAGCCTAAATACACACTATTTGATACTTGACTACCATCAGCAGAAACAAACGCCATAAATAGCTCTACTGTGTCTCCTGCATAGGTGTTTGGAATTGTTACCGATTGAGAACCTGCTGTTCTGTCTGCACCATCTAAAATATAAACAGATTCTTTTTTACTTGGATTGTAAACTAACAACATCGCTTTATCCGTTACATTTGCGTTACCGTCTGCCGAGTTATCTCCCCAACCAAAATCAACTTGTCCTGGTGTTGTTAAGTCAGTAGTTCCGTTTAACACTCCAGATAAAGAACCTCTACTCAATAAAGCTAAAGAATAATCGATTGTGAAGTTAGGTGCAATCCCTCCTACTGCATTATTTAATACATAAGACATTGCAGCATTAAATTCGGTTTTCTTTGTCGCAAAAGACTTGTAACCAACTTTTAAAAACTCTTTGTTTGGTTGTAAATATTCCAATGTAACCGTAAATTTATTACGTTGGTTTACTTGCCCCTCTGTTCGAGGATTCGCCACACTTGATGGCTTAATTCTGATGTAGTCAATACCTTTCCAACTACCACCAATTACGTTACCTACTTTTCCAGATAATCCGCCTAAAATTCCTTGAGCTATTTTACCCATTTTATAAACAATTTTAAATTAATACACGTTCGGATTTGGTACGGACTTTATATAGCTTTAAAACCTTTATTTCACTATTAATATAACGAAAATAATGCCATTTTGTTACTGTTTTAGCCTTGTTAGACGCCTTTGCATTAGGCTTCTTTACTTTGCATTAGTTTGAAACAATTACGGATGTATGCGACCTTTAAAACTGCTATTTTATCAATGACATTTTGTAGCTCTTTTTCCTTTTTACTGATAACCTCAACCGCTTTTATGTGTCTTTGTATCTGGTCGCTGACATTATGAGAGGATTTGAAGCCATTTTTAAGCGTATTTCTGCAATCATCTACAGAAATAAACGGAATAACACTACCTTTTAAATAATAAGCGTAAAAACCGCCAATTTGCAACATCATAGACAAATGAAAAAGCGTGTTTTTATCTGCTTCGGTTTTTGTGATTACTACAAAACAGTTAGGACAAGGATTTGAGAGCGGTTTTCCGCTGTTAAGCCCTTTGTTTAAGATAAAAAAATGAGGTTCCGAGTAGGTTCTTCCGATTTGATGGGTTTTCATTTCAAAATAAGACATAGCTATCCAATTAAAAGTTCGCTACGCTCACACATATTTTTTTTGAAAATGAAAAAGAAAAAAATTAAAAAAAGAAAGCCTTCCGCTTTGTGGCGTGGGTAAGGCTGTCAAGCTTTTTTTAAAAAAGTTTTTTAGGAATTTTAATTAAATGGAAAAAGCTATAAGTAAAACGAAAAGTTGCTTTGAAGTAGTAATAAAAAGTTTTTTAAAAAACCGTAGGCTTGAGCTTTATAGCCTTAAAGCGTGGGCTGTAGGAAGCCACATATATTTGCTATCTTTTATTAATTTAATGTTATACCTGCCAATACTACAATTATAACAAGCATAATAATAACGAAAAGTTTAGTACCGAAAGAATCATCACCTTCAGGATTTTCGATTTTATTACCGTTTTCATCTAAATCGTGAGGAAAGAATAAATCAAATAAATCTTCAATCATTTGTTTCATACTCTAAATATAACTTTTCTGGGGAATTAACACTTAAAAAAATAGGTTTTAGTACCGTATTGAGCGTTGGATGAAGCGTTTGTATGGGTAGCGTTTTAAATAGTTGTTTGATAAAACAGCATTTAAACAAGCTACTTATACAGGACTTTTAGACAATAGCTTATTGCTTTTTTGAGGTACGATAAAAAGTAATGTGCTATGGCGTATTACTACACTTTATAAACCTATTTTTTTATAACCGCTAACTTGGGTGGTGGGGAAAAGTGGACTATGATATTTGTTAACGAAATGAAACAAACAAAGACTTGAGGTAAGGAAAACTTGGACTTAACGATGGTTTTGTGCAGCTTGAATGAGATAACGAATATTATTAACAATTAACGTAATCCTTAAAATGTGCAGATGTTTAATATTTGTTCAAAATGTGGTTTAATGTTCGGAATTGAGCGTTGGAAGAGCGGATATTTTACATAATACCAGTTATAGCTACAAAATGCATAAACACTGCGATAGCAAACCTTTGAAAAGTGCCGTTTGCTACTATAACTTGTATTATGTAAACATAGCTTTGGGTAGTTTTTGGTGTTAGCGTTGGCAACAGCTTTTTACTTTTTTATTGTACCTATTTATTAAAATATAAACGTTTAAATAAAACAAGTAATGTGCTGTGTGAGGGTTGGCAACCAAAAACTACAAGCGCGTTGGCGAGCGGAACAACACAAAAGACAGAGGGTTTTTGCTTTTCCGCAAAAAACTGGGTTTTGTGTTGTGGGGACATTATTTAGAAAACAATGGAATTATATAGGTCTGCAATACGATATTTTTTTTTAAATTTCTTTGATTTACTCTCAATATCAGATAATAGCAACAACTCTTTTTGAAGTGATTTTAATTTATCAATAGCATAATTTATTTTAAAGCCATCAGTAGATTCAAAAATATTTGAATCAGAAGTTGGTAATTTAAAATAAAGAAGAATAATTTTTAATTGCTCTTCGGTTAATGACATAGTACTTTCAGTAATATGATATCCTTTAATTATTTTTATAGTGTCATAATCGAAATAAATACTTTTTCTTGCTCTGACTGACATTTTAAAAGATTGCTTTCCTTTTATTTTATCTCTTTGAGAGGTAGTATCTACGAAGCCTTGTTTAAATAGAATAGAAGCTAATTCTTTATTTGCCTTAAACTTTTTCATAACTTATAGTTTTAATTTATTTTACTCTACACCGTTAATAAAAGTCTTTACAAAGTCTTTTATTTTTTCTGTTATTCTGTTGCTTATAGATTCACGTTGTAAGACACTTGGTTGTTTTTCTAATGCTTCAATAACCTCATCTTCGGTTGCCATTCTGCCTGTAAACAAATAATCGTTTATGATGTCTTCTACTTTATCTTGTTTTAAGTCTTCTGCTGTACTTAATTCTTGTAAAGCTTTTTTAGTTTCCTCTTGCCAATAGTTTTTAAATTCATCTTCAATAGTTTCACTATCGTTTATTTTTGGAAGATTATTTTGAATGAACTTTTCTATTAAAACTCTTTTGCTTCTTAATACAGATTCTCCAGCAATTAAATCTATAATCTGTTTTTTCTGTTTTGCCTGGTCTTTTGGTTTAGCCTCTTTTAATTGTGCTAATAATCGCATTATGTAAGCTACATTAATTTCATCACGATGTATTAACTCTAATTCAAAATCAATTTCATCTAAAATAGATACTGATTCTTTTTGATTATTCGTTTTAATCTTATCGTGTAAGTCTAAATATTTACTTGTGTAATCTGCAAACTCCTGCTCTTTCATATAGGTATCATCAAAACTAAATTCAATAAATGATGATAGTATATTTTTAAGTCGCATTATTTCTCTAAAGGCTTTTGCGAATTCTAATTCGTCTTCTTCAGTAACCAAATCATTTACACTATCTACCGTTGGTGCAATACCCATTAATACCTTATAAGCTTCATTAAATTTCTTTACTTGTTCTTCATAAGGTGCTATTATAATGGTCTCTTGTGCATTTTTATCTGAAAATAAAGCAATAGCATCATCTGTGTTTTGCTTTAGATTACGGAACGCTAAAATATTACCTTGTGATTTTTTTTCGTTTAATATTCTGTTGGTACGTGAATAAGCTTGTATTAAACCGTGATAGTTTAAATTTTTATCTACATAAAGCGTATTTAAAGACTTACTATCAAAACCTGTAAGGAACATATTTACTACTAATAATAAATCAATCTGTTTGTTCTTAACTCGTTTTGAAATATCCTTTTTGTAGTTGAGAAATGCATTACCATCTTTAGTAGAATGTTTAGAGCCAAATTGTTTGTTATAATCTGCAATAAACTCGTCTAACTTATCTCTGGAATGCTTGTTTACAGGTTTATCATCATTTACATCTTCTTCTTGAATTTGACCGTTAGCATCTTTATCTTCTTCATTTACATTATATGAAAATATAGTTGCTATATTTAAGTTATGTTCTCCTGCTTCTTTTTTGGCTTTAAAAAGCTCATAATATTTTATTAGAATATCTACACTACTTACACAAAACATTGCTGTAAACGTTCTGTGATGTGTTTTACGATTGTGATTTGCTATTATGTAGTTGGCAATAATATTTAGATAATCATCACTTGCATATACTTCTTGCTTGTTTATATCTTCTACTTTTGTATCATCAATCCCCTCTTTTGACTTAAACACATTATAATATTCAATAGAAAACTTTAATACATTTTCATCTCTAATAGCATCTGTAATTACGTACTGATGTAAACACTCGTGAAAAAGATTTGCAGTTGTTTGTTTTATACTCTTTTTACTAATAGCATTTTTAACAAATATTGGTGTACCTGTAAAACCAAATAATTGATGATTGGTAAAGAAATTTACAATACGCTTATGTGTATCTCCAAATTGTGAACGGTGACATTCATCGAAAATGAATACTATTTTTTCATCTTTTAAAACTTCTATTTGCTTTCTAAATTTAGCCTTTGATATAGCACTATTTAGCTTTTGAATAGTAGTAACTAATAGAGGTCTGTTATTATCTAAAAATTGACTGATTAGCATTTTGGTATTTTCTGTACCATCAATACTATCTTTATCAAATGCTCTAAATTCTCTAACTGTTTGGTCGTCTAAATCTTGCCTATCAACTACAAATACTACTTTTTTAATTTTAGGATTTTGTGTTATTATTTGACTTGCTTTAAATGATGTTAGTGTTTTACCTGAACCTGTAGTATGCCATATATAGCCATTTTTGTCACTATTCTTTATTCTATCGATTATTGATTCTACTGCAAAAAACTGATAAGGTCTTAATACCATAAGTGTCTTATCACTTTCGTGCAACACTATATATTTGGTAATCATTTTAGCAATATGACAAGGCTCTAAAAAGATATTAGCAAAAGGCTCTAATTGGGTTATTTTTTTATTCTTTTCATCACTCCAGAAGGAAGTAAATTTAAAACTCTGTTTTTGGCTATTTGCATAATACTTGGTATCTACACCATTACTAATAACAAAAATCTGGACATAATTGAATAGTGCATTATTAAAAGCAAACGATTCTTTTTGATAGCGTTGAATTTGATTAAAGGCTTCTTTAAGCTCTATACCTCTGCGTTTTAATTCTATTTGTACCAATGGTAAGCCATTAATAAGAATAGTAACATCGTAACGATTTTCACGTTTACCGTTAATTGTAATCTGATTGGTTACTTGGAATTGATTTTGACACCAGAAATCTTGATTAATAAACTCGATATATGCTTTATCTCCATTATCTTTTTGAAGCACATATTTATCTCGTAAGGTTTTGGCTTTATCGAAAATGTTACCTTTAGATAAGTGGATAACTATTCTTTCAAACTCTGATGCTGTAAAGGTTGTTTTATTATGCTTTTCTAATTGCGTTTTTAGATTGCTTATTAAATCATCTTCTGTTTTTATAACAACTGATTTATGGCCTAAACTAACGAGTTGGCTTATTAAATTATTTTCTAATACTTGTTCTGGTTGTGTTGTCAAACTCTTAATTTTTTATTTATAATTAAAATGGCATATTAGTTGCTATTCTTAATTTATACAATACATATTCAATAATAATTGTTGCATAAGTGAAACAAATTTTGTATTTTTGCGCTGTTCTTTACCGATGGTAGGGAATCTACAAAGGTCTTGAACGTTGAACCCGAATCAACGTTTTTTTTATGCTTAATTTTCACCGAAAAACTCAACTGTCTTTTCAAAATCTGGACCTTCTAAAATATTCTCTATATCGTTTTTCTCATAAGCTGTTACTAATTTAGCCTTTAAATAACCTGTAAATCTTATTACCACAACGTAGTTTTCTTTTACTATTGCTACACGTCTATCAGTATAATAAACTTTATCGGTATTATTCCATCCTTTCTTTAATATAGCATCGTTATCCATTAACGTTTCTTTTATCCAAAGCATTTTTTCAAGTCTGTTGAGAGATAAGATAGACTTGTCCTTTTCCTTTCTATTATAACTTTCAAAAAAACAATGTTCAAACATATCTTCATAAAATCTAACTTTTACACCATCAAAAGTCTCTATATCTGCTTTACAATATTCCTCATACCATAAAGCTCTCATTTTTTCTTCTCTTTCCTCTTCTGGAATTAAATGAGGTTTTATTTTTTTATAAGCCATTACCAACCACCTTGAAGATTAATCTTAAAAACATTAAATTTCTCTTCCCATTTAGGTGTTGGCTTAATTGCTTTACCTAAATAAGTGTTTTCAACATATTCAATTAAACCCAATTTTGCAGAACTTGTAATCCTATTGTTAAATTTCGCATTAGTTAAACCTGTTAAAATGTCTGCCAATTGTATACCTAAAGATTCATCTGATGGCAACCCTTGAACTTGTTTAATATCAGATGTTAAGTTAGCATAATCTAAACATCTATCGAGAACTTTTAATCTGCCTTTATCTCTATTTTCTTTTAAATCAAGAAAGATATTATAACTGTTATAATCATAAATCCAATGATGAAGTAATTGGTAGTAAAATTTATAAAAACCCAACTCGCCGTCTTTATCATTAAAAGTGTAATTATCAACCTTATTAGCTTCAATAAGAATAACTCTAAATCTTAATTGTTCAGTTTGAAAAAAGTAGTCAATGATCTCCTTGTGTAAATCAAAAAATTTAGGGGAAATTTTATTCCATTTCAATTCACGAGATACATTATATTTTTTTCGTATCTCATTAAACTTTTCTTTAAATATAGGTCTATAATTTGCTGGCATCCATATACCACCAATAGCTGTATATAAATGAGCATCTTTATGAGTTAAGGCTTCTAAACCACTTTCATCGCAATATACCTCGAAATCCATATCTTTAATTTTAAACAAACATTTGTTGTAATAATCCTTTTTTAAAGGTCTTACTATTTTCTATTTTGGTTTTTAAAGCTTCTATTTTTATATCTATATCTGATAAGAAATTGGCTATTTTGGTTTGCTCTTTTAAGCAAGGTATAGGTATGATAAAAGTTTCAATATCTTTAGAACTGATGTTTGGTTGAGCACCTGCTACTAATACCTTGTCTAATTGTTTTATAAACTCATTTGAAAAAACGAATTGTATTAAAAATTTATTGAGCAAATTATTTTGAGGTCTAAAAACACCCACACGCTGATTAACAAAGCCTTTTACTTCAAGATTATATATGCTTGATTTACCAGTTGTAGCACCTGACATTGCTACAATTAAATCATCTTTTTTTAGAATAAAATTTTCATTAATATCAAAATCGTCATAATACACAAGATTATTACTGTCAATAAAATTGTTATTGTTTGAAATATTTGATATTCGGATTATTGGAATGCCTTGTTTTTTAAATTGATTACTTTTAAAAGCATAACCTCCCTGTAATTTACAAACTTCGCCCAACTTCTTCTCTTGCCATTTAGGAAACTCATTACCATTATCATCTTTAAACCGTAGTTCTTGATTAAAGATTTTTTGCATAATACCTTTTTTGTATTGCTCTAAAAGGTCTTTCTTTTTGGTTAGTTGGGTAATTTTAGCATCTACATCTGATAAAAATGATGCTATTTTTTGTTGTTCTGGAATGGAAGTTATAAATAGATTAATTTCACCTAATCTACTGGTTGCTAAACCAAGAACTTTTGTTCCTTGTGCAATAGTCATTACTTGTTTTCTAACTTTCCAACTTTGTAATAAATATCCAGAAAAACCAATCGCCATTTTAAATTTGTTTGGTCTTGCGTGAAAAGTATGCAAACCCGAAATTAGCTTTTCATTGTTTAAGTTAATAATTTCAGTAGTTTTTCCTATGTCATTGTAATCTTCAGAAGCATCAGCAATAAGTAAATCACCTTCTTGACAAAAGTTTTCATCTTTAATTTTAGACAAGTCAACATCTGTATTTACAAAAGGTACTTTTTCTTTTTCAATATCAAAAAGAGTTGAAAATTTTGTATGAATGTCACCATAATGAATATTCTTTACTACCCCATTTTCATAGTTAAGGTATTCTCTTGAAAGTGAATTTGTGGAATAAAATGAAAAAATCTTATTATACTTTTTTACAAACCAATTACCCTCAAACTCTGAAAACCTCAACTGTGGTACTAATTGCTTTTCCATAATTAAAAAGGCGTTTTTATATTTAACTCTTTACAATAAGAAGCAATACGTTTATCGGTTTCTGCAATTTCTCTATCTAAAGCCTGTATCTCTTCTGCTACTGCATTAATATCAATAGGCTCTTCTTCTTCAAAAGTATCTACATAACGTGGTATGTTTAGGTTGTAATCGTTATCTTTTATTTCCTGTAATGTTGCTCTATAACTGTATTTATCTATAACCTCTCTATTGGTATATGTATCTACAATATCGTCAATATGGTTTGGTAATAATTTATTGTCTTTACCCTGTTTTTCAAACCCTTGTGAAGCATCAATAAATAATACATCTTCATTAACTTCTCTACATTTTTTAATCACTAAAATACAGGTTGGAATCCCTGTACCGAAAAAGATGTTTGCAGGTAAGCCAATAACTGCATCAATGTAGTTTCTATCTTCTATTAAATAACGTCTAATATGTGCTTCTGAACTACCTCTAAATAATACACCGTGAGGTAAAACGGTTGCCATTATACCGTTTTCATCTAAATGATGAATCATATGCTGTACAAAAGCAAAATCTGCTTTTGTTTTAGGTGCTAACTTACCATACTGACTAAACCTATCATCTGTACTAAAAATACCTTTTGCACTCCATTTAGCAGAAAACGGTGGATTTGCTACAATAGCTTCTGCTTTTAGGTCGATTGCCATATGTTGTGGCTCTTCTAAAGTATCTTCTTGTTTAATATCAAACTGACGATAATTTACACCGTGTAGAATCATATTCATACGTGCCAAGTTGTAAGTTGTTCGGTTTAATTCTTGACCATAAAACATACCTACATCATCTACTTCTTTGGCTACACGCAATAGTAATGAACCAGAACCACAAGTAGGATCATAAACTGATTTTAAACGTTTTTTACGAGTTGTAACAATTTTTGCTAATATGGTAGAAACTTCTTGAGGGGTATAAAATTCTCCTGCTTTTTTACCTGCACTGGCAGCAAATTTACCTATTAAAAATTCATAAGCATCACCCAATAAATCGCTTTCTGTATCTTCTAATTTAAAATCTATTACATCTAAATGCGTGATAATTTTTGCAATAGTTTCATTTTGGGCTTTCACAGTTCTACCTAACTTTCCAGAAGTTAAATCTAAATCTTCGAAAAGTTTTACAAAATCATCTTCTGATTCTGTACCCATTGTACTCTGTTCAATGTTCGTTAAGATACGCTCTAAATCTTCAATTATGAAAAACTGTTGAGCTTCACCAATTTCATTAGTTTGAGCTTCTGATAGGTTATTTCCTTTTTGAGCAATAGAGGTAAATAATTCACTCGGCTTTAAAAAATAACCTAATTCTTTAATACAGGCTTTTTTAACCGCTTCGATATATAACTTACCATTATCTGAATTTTCATCTAATTGCTCGTAAGTCAAATTGTCTGGCGCTAATATTTTGTTAGCGTAGATGTGTAGCTTTTCTGAAAGGTATTTAAAGAATATAAAACCTAATATATAGTTTCTATAATCGTCTGCATCCATTTTACCTCGTAAGAGGTTAGCAATAGCCCATAATTGTTTTTCGAGTAACTTTTTTTGTTCTTCTGACATTGATTGGTATGGTGTATTTTAAAAATGTTAAAAATATAAATCTTTTAAAGATAAACCGCAAGGGAAATGAGGAAAGTGAGGGAAATAATACTAAACCTCCGCAGTTCCCTCGTTTTCCTCACTTTCTTCTTTTGAAGGGTTGTAGTAATTACCTTGTGATTCTCTTAATAAAATATTATCCTTACATAGATTAGTTATATATCGTTCTGCTGTTTTTTGAGAGATATTAAACTTTTTTGCATTCTTACAATATTGCTGTGTAGTAAAGCGTAATGGTAAACTATCAATAAATTGTTCTTTTTTGTTTTTGTAGTTTATAGCTGTTTTATCAACCGGTAAACTAGAATACACTTTGCTACTATGTTTAATTAAGGCTTTTACGATAGTTAATGTAGATTGAAAATCTTCATCAGAACAGTACAAAGGATTTGAAACATCGCCTGTTTCTAATATTCTTAAAACAGTTAAAATCATACTAATTCTAAACGCAATAATACCCATTCTTTTAATCGAAGAATTGTATTCTAAAGGATTTACATTTAGATAGTATAAATTAATTTTTGAAAAAAATTGATTAAATACTTCTTGCTGTTCCTCTGTATATGAAAACTGAATTTCAGTATTTGTGATTAGTTGTCTGTATAACTCATAAAATACGTTACCCAATTGATCGTAGTACTCATTTAAGCCTTTTTTAGTGTTAATAGCAAAAACGTTCTTCCAAGTCGTACTTGTTGGCATTTGATAAAACATAAAGCGACTAAACAAACCATTTTCAGCATTTGGCATTAATGCCAAAACTTGTTTTGGTGTTCCTGTTAATGCACACGATAAACAAGGCTCTTCAATCTCTACATATTCTCTATCTGTTCTACGAAAATATTTTATTGTTTCGTGATGAAAGGCATTTCTAAAACCATCGGAATAATCACCATAATCTGTTTTAAAGTTTTTTGCTAATGTATCTGCTTCGGTTTCAAAAATTAGACCTCTACCTTTACTATCATACAATAATTGAAACATACCTGTTGAACTATTATTTGCAGGTATAAATAACATTCTAATAGGTGGTTTTTGAGGTTTCTTTAAGTTTTCATCTTTCGCCTTGTTCTTGTTGTATTGCGCTAATTCTGAATCATATTCTGCTTCCATTAGTTTAGCTTCTTCACGCATTGTTTTGTGAATTTTATAAACCAATCTTTTACAAAATTTTAACTTACCTTTTCCCGAAGCTGCTGCCGCTGTTACAAACAAGTACAAATTAGAATATACTTTATCGCCATCATAGATACCGTATATTTTAGGTAAACAAGCACTTATAGCTGTTATTGCACCTAATATCATTATATCCTTTTCCTGGTCTGTTTTTGTATACTTAACTACTTGTTGAAGGAATTGCGGAAGTTGAGGAATTAAGGAATTTGAGAATGTTGGACTATCTGAATAATCTTCTGAATTGGTTTCTTCTTTTCGTATTAATATTTCTTCTTCAATAGGTTCTTTGTATGGCTTTATATTATTTTGATGTGCCATATAGTAAAACGTAGAAATACTTATACCTGTGCCTTTTGCTTTTAGACAGTTTGTGTATTGTTTATCGCACTCTTGATAGTTGTAGTTTATATAAAATCTGCTTATTCTGTGATAGTAATCTCTTCCAGCTTCTCCATATTCTTCTGAAATTGCAAAACCTAAATTTCGCCAAGTTTCATAATTACCTGTAATATCTGTTGCTGTTTTCTCTATTTCGGATATATAGGCTTCTATGTCATTACTTATTGAATTATTGTTTTTTATGGGAATTGGTTTTTCTTGTTCTAGTTTTATATTGACTTCAAAAACATCTGCATTTGGATTGATAAAACAATCTTCATCATAAGACATAAAACATAATCGACAAATATCACTTCCAGAGGTATCTATGTCTTTATTTAAGGCTTGTTCATAATAGGCTACAACTTGTTTGTAGGCTTCTTTGTGATGCTCTTTAGTAGAGCTAACTTTTACAATAATTTTTAAGCCTTTACCTCTAGGACTAATAAATGATGCATAAGTGTAAGGTGCTAAACGTGTGACTTGTTTAATCTCTTTCAATTGTAATTCTGAAAGTTTATCAATATCCAAAATTAGATATTGACTGTAA
Organism: Cellulophaga sp. RHA_52; assembly: GCF_007827205.1. Classification (NCBI taxonomy): domain Bacteria; kingdom Pseudomonadati; phylum Bacteroidota; class Flavobacteriia; order Flavobacteriales; family Flavobacteriaceae; genus Cellulophaga; species Cellulophaga sp. RHA_52. Next base: position 1,281,308 of record NZ_VIRZ01000001.1, on the reverse strand, counting down.
GTATCAATTTTGTCTATACTTCTGCCATTACTAAAAGTACCTGATACTGTAAACGCTTGTAATTGCTTTTTTAAATGGTCTGCTTCCTTTTCTTCATCATTAGACATTAGGTTTCTTATATCTCTTATTTTAGCTTTATAAGTACCTATTTTAATATCGTTTAGGATTTTTTCTAAAGGCTTATCCTCAACCTTATAAATGAAGTCGTTAAATACTGATACGGCTACTTGCATAACTTTAAGATTTAAGGATTAGTAATTATTTCTTTTTGTTGTGAATGCTTTACGATAGTTATTGTCTAATAACTTTTGCACATCACTCATACGATAATAGATTTTAGAACCTATTTGTGAAAATGAAATAACGCCTTCGTCACGCCAAGTTTGCGCGGTACGTTTGCTAATATTCATTAGCTGAAGAAATTCTTGATTGTCTAAAAAAGTGTCTTGAGGCTTCTTTTGTTTTTCCTCTAATTGCTTGTTTAAATCGTCTAAACGATTAACTAAATCTTTGTACTGTTGGGTGCTTAAAATAATTGCTTCCATTTGAATAAAATTTTATGTTTCTGGAAACAAATTTTGCTCGAAAAGAAGCCTTAAAACATTTTACAAACAAAGGTTTAGAGTAAGGTGTAGAGTGTAGAGTATCAGTGAAAACAGTTAACCTAAAAGAGATTAACTGTCGTTTTTGAATAAAATATTTTAATACTGCGCTTTATGTGTAGAGTGTTATTTTAGTGTATTTAATGCTGAATCGATGTTTTTTGAAGTAGTAGGAACTTTTTGATTTTTTAATCGAGTACGGATATATGGCTCACCATTTTCTTGAACAAAACAGTTTATAGCTACAAACCACTGCTGTTGTTTTAAATCTTCAACAAGTCTTAATTCATTATGCAATTGTTTTATGAAATATGAAAGTTCGCTAATCTTACCAGTCCAAACGATAGGTTTCTCAATAGCTTCACCACTAAATACCTTTCTAAAGTCTTTTAGGTCTGTATCTTTTGCTATAAAACCTTTATTAATTAAAGATTCTTTTAAGGCTGTTAAGTTTGATTGCCCTGTAAGATTATTTATGTAGGTAAATGAGTTGTATTTTGATTTTGATACCGATTTCGGTTTCTCAATTATTTCTTTTTTACCACTGCCAATTAAACCATTTTTAAAATCCTGCAATACGTTTTCTGTTGCTTCCTTGTATTTGTTAAAATGTGATTTATAGTGTTTCCATACGTGCATTGCGTATTCATCATCGTGTTTATTTTCTTTGTATTCTATTTGATTTGGATACCAATATGTAGCTTGATAAATTCTTTTAAATGTTTCAGCTCTTTTGGTTGGCGTGTGTGTCTTAAATTGATTTACTGATAGTGTTAGATATTTATTAATTTCAAAGTCATTTAAAGGCTTTATTCTTTCATATATAGCGTTTAAAAATACATTATATAAGTCACCAGAGATAAATGTATCAAAATAGGTTGGGTCAAAAGTGTAGGTTTGCCATAGTTCATCAATTTTTGTTTTATACTCTACTGCTTCTATTGCTAAACGTTTTTCTAATTCTTCTACTAACAATAAATCTTTGAAGTTGTCTTTTTGGTAGTTAGCGTTGTCAATTTGAATAGGTTGAACCTTTATTTTCTCTTTTGTTTTTTCGAAATGTTCTTTTAGAGATTCACATATTGATTTAAAATGTCTTAAATTTTCAAAGCCTTTTATTTCGTGCTGAAAAAAACCATCGTGATACTCAATCATTAAATTATTTAAGTAGATAACTTTTAACTTTTTTGGGTCTGCCACTTTAGAAAGTCCGCCTACATTGAATATAGTTAGCTTATTGTCTATCTCTTTTATAAAATGTTGTACTTTTAGTTTATCCTCTTCACTTAAATAGAAGTATTCCAACTTGTGGTCAAATTGATTAATAGCATCTTTTATGTCCTCGTCTTTTACTTCAAACATAAAATCCAAAGATTTCATTTTAAATGCTGAATAAATTTCATTTAACAGTAGATCTCTAGAACTATCTGTTGAATTTGTTTCTATATATTGAACAATTTCAAAAAATGACATTTCATTTTTTAAAATAGAATCTATCAGTTCTTTAACTTTCATACTTTAATTGATGTATTTATCTACTGCATTATCTAACTCACTACTAATAATTTTTGCATACACTTGTGTAATACCAATATCTGAATGGTCCATAAGTTTAGAAACGTGTTCTATACGCATACCATTGTTTAATGCCCTTGTAGCAAATGTATGCCGGCTAATATGAAAGGATAAATTAAAGGGTAATTCTAATTCTTCTCCCATTCTACTCAAATACATATTACTCAATGAAATTGCTCTATTGGTTATTAAACTTCTGTGTTCTCTATCTTTAAAATATAACTCGTCAACTTTAGCAAATGGAAAAATTATATCATTTTGCTTTTGGTCTTTGGTTTTGTATTTCTCTATAATATCAACCGCTTTTTGACCTATTCTAATACTGTGCTGTCTTTTCGTTTTTCTTATCGTCTTTGTAATTCTATGATTTTTGTTATCGTAATGTTTCCATTGTAATTCGATAACATCTCCAAAACGTAACCCTCCAGAAAAAACAGAAAAAATAAACATATCTTTAATAACCTGTGCTTTGTGTTCTTGTGGTACTTCTAAATTGATAAAGGCTTCAAATTGTTCTTCGTTTAAGTAACGCTTTGTAGTCTTGTTTTTCTTTACTTTAAACTTGGTAAAGGGTACAAGCTCATTGGATATTAAATCTTCTTTCTTCGCTTCTCTAAACATTAGGTTTAGGATTCTAAACGCATAATTTATAGTCGTGTTATTGTTGCCTAATTTAGAACTGCAATGTGAGGCATAATCTTTTAAGGTAGTAGCTGTAATATCATCAAACATTATTTCACGATGCCCTATAAACCTTTCAAACTTTTCGATGTTGTTTTTATAGCTTCTATAAGTGGATAGCGTAACAGTATCTTTAAGCTTCTCACATCTATCATATGCAAACTCAAAAAAGTTAATTAAGGGTTTACCCTTAATGGCCTCTTTTATTCTTCTTGCCGATGTAGATTGATTTCTTCTTTCAAGGTCTGCAATCTCGCCTTCTGCATCTGCTATCTTTCTTGATATGTATGCGTTTAACCTTGTTGAAGTTTTGTGATTCTTCTTTACTTTTTGTTTATCTTCATCCCATTCATTTGGCTGTAATTTTACGCTTAATGAAATGAATTTTGTTTTTCTGTTTTTGATTACTCGTAAATAAAGAGGTGCAAGTCCAGCTTTATCTATCTTGTTTTTTCTTAAAACTACTTTAATTGAAGACATAAAACCCTGATTAATAGGCGGTGCAAATGAGTGCAACGCAATACGAAGGTACAACATTAGGTACAACAAACCTAACTTTTAGTAGCATTTTAATGCATTATTATGCATTTGCTAAAAACAAAAAACCCTTATAAATAAAGAGTTTAAAAGCAATTTAATGAAAATGAGTGATAATACTATATAACAATGTATAACCGCAATTACGGCGGATTCGACTACGTCTGAATCCACTCCCAATTGCTAATGTCTGTGATAAGCCGAAAAACATTAACTTTAATCCCGTAACTTCGGTTATACCTACCGTTAGTAACAATAAAAACAAATTATGGTAGAATCAGATAATAAAATTGACTTATCAAAATTCACCTTTTCTTCCGGAGCTGAATTATCTAATGGAGAAGTGATAATGATTTCTCATCCTTTTGGAATGGATCCTGAAAAAAAACCTAAAAGTGTTTTTTTAATTAGAGACACCAAAGGAAACTGGTCTAACGCTGGTAGTATAAGTTGGCTTCCTGAAGGAATTTCAAGTAATATCAGTGAAGATAAAATATTTTTAATACACTGGGGAGGATCTTGTTTGGAGTTTAATAAAACTGATAATACTTTCTCTAGTGTTTATAAAACTGAAGATGATAAAAATGACCCTCCCAGTGAAATTCGATTTTCTAAACTAGTTGCGGGTGAATTATATGTTGGAGGAACAAATCGATTTATATTTAAACAAGTAAATACAAATTGGGAGGAGATTAGTATTGAAGCTATGAAAGGTGAACCTATGCCTAGTAGTTTCGAAAATATTACAGGATTTAATTCTCAAGAATTATACGCTTTTGGATGGGAAGGAGTAATTTGGACAAATAAAGACGGTAAATGGACTGAAATAGAAACGCCTACTGATGACATTTTATTAGATGGAGATGTTTTTGATGACAAAGTTTATATTGCTGGTCAAATGGGGATAATTTTAGAAGGTCGAGGAAATCAGTGGACGGAATTGGAAAGTGAAGTCTCAGAAGATGATATAGATTCTGTATGCACTTACAATGATGCTATTTACTTCTCTAATAACTTTAATATTCTTCGGTTAAAAGACGGTGAACTTGAAGTTTTTATAGAAAGCACGCCAGAATTTTCGACATCCAAACTATTTACAGGTCCCAGTGGACTCTGGTCTGTATCTGATAAACATCTAGCTCTATATGATGGAAAAAAATGGAAGATGATGAGTTGATAATAAAACTTTTGTAACACCATATAAAAAACATAGGGCGGGTTAAGTGTTTGCTTCAAAAGTTTGGGCTTTTCTGTTATTTCGCTAAATATAAAATTTGGCATTTAGAACAAAAAGATAAAAGCAAAATATTTATATTTAGCTAAGTAATAAACCGAAACGAAAGTGCTTATCAATTTCCCTACGTTTCTTATACTAACCGTTGGCGTGCATTTGACAAACCGCAATCTATGAAAGAATGACAAAACTAATTTTAATAACTTCAATAACTCTTATGAGCATATTTAATGTATTTGGACAAGGGAAAAACGACAAAAATAAAACTGAATTTAAATTTAGTGATCCTGAAAATAAAGCTGTTTTTACTTGTAATCACGTAACTGATGAGAAAAGTCCGATTTTGTATGCGACACACGACAGCGACGGAGATTGGCAATTCTTATGCGGACAAAATGACCACGCGGAGGAAAACGCAAAAATCATTTCTTTGAAAAATGCGGTTGAATTAGATAATACTCTGAATGAATTATTTGAAATGCCGATTGGAGTTGGAGCGGAACGCAATGGAATTGGTGAAAAATGGAATCCTTTTAGACTCTAATCAGAAAATAGATTTTTATGAGCAAATCGGAAAAGAAAACTAAAATTCGTGGAATCACAACTGCGAAATCGGAGAAAGAAAATAAGCAAGATGCTAATAGAAAATATCGCAGGATAGTAAAACAGAAAGTTAAATCTAACGAGTCTGAATTACCTAAAGTTCGTGAAATCTCAAATGTTTGGAGTTTTGATAAAGACGGAAAGAAATACAATTCTGAAATGACCGATAAAGATTTGCGAAAATAAAAACTACTGGCAACAATGCATATATTTTATTGCTAGGTTCTAGACTACTTACGTATCCCGAAGCTTGTGAACTATCGGGCTTTCTATTCGGTTTATATTTGCTAAATTAGGTGCATAAACGGCGTAAAAAACCAATTACAAGAACGTTATAGCCATATTTCAGGACTAGACATTTAAAGAAACACCATACATTCAATGAAAAAAATCTTGATAACCGGCGGATTTGGAAAAATAGCCAAACATTTCGTTCATAACTTCAGCAACAAATATGAAATAACCGTTGCAGACATTGTAACGGACAGCAGTACTTTTTCGAACCATGTGCGAATTGAAAAAGCAGACTTGATGGACTTTTCAATTTGCTCAAAACTATGCGTAGGAATCGATACCGTAATTCATTTGGCCGGAATAGTAGACCCGATTTCTGAATCGGACGAGATTTTAGAAACTAACTTAAAAACCACACAGAATATTTTTAAAGCAGCAGTAAAAGCAAAATGCAAAAAACTGATTTTTGCGAGTAGTGCCCAGACCATAGAAAGCTATCCGACGGATATCCAAGTTAACAAGAATATGCTCGTTAAGCCGAAAAATATTTATGGAGTATCAAAATGTTTTGGAGAAGCTTTAGCGGCTTACCATGCATATAACAATGGAATTTCTGCCATTTGCCTGCGAATTGGTGCGTACGAATTCCCAAAAGACTTTACTGAAATGAATGCGAGGGATTTAAGTGCATTTCTGCATCCTGATGATTTTAATCAATTATTGATTGGATGTATCGAAACAGAAAATATTAAATATGAGGTTCTGAACGCTATTTCCGATAACAGGTATAAACGATTGGATATTACTGAATCGAAAGAAAAAGTTGGGTATAGACCCAAAGCAGACGCATTTACCCTGTTCAAGCTCGCAGCGGAGTAAAACTGGCTACAACCCGTATAAAATTAATTACTAGTTTTAACCTACATTAGAATCTTTATGCGGAATATTCTATTAGGTTTATATTTGCTAAATTAGGTGCACAAACGGCGTAACAAACCAATTACAAGAACGTTGTAAGCAACCTCAGGAAACGAAAAAAAAAGATGAAAACAAGCACATTAATTGGAATTCTTTTTTGCTCAATTTTGTTTGTATGCGAAAACAAGAATGATGACCGATTTGTTTTCTTCCTTCATAACCGATTTTTAGAAGAACACGAACTGAATGAATTGCATCCCGAATTTGGACGAACTGAATACAGCGAAATTATTGCTGAACTTAAAAAAGGGGGACTTAAAGTAATAAGCGAAAAACGGAGTGGAAATGTTAACGCAAGAGAATACGCAATTGGAATTGTAACCCAAATTGACAGTTTAATAAAAAATGGAGTAGAACCAAGAAAAATAACTGTTGTTGGAACCTCAAAAGGTGGTTATATAGCTCAATATGTTTCGACTTTAGCAAATAATCAGGATTTAAATTTTGTATTTATTGCAAGTTTTAGGAATAGCGATATTCAAAATATACCTGAAATTAATTTTTGCGGAAATATTTTAACTATTTATGAAAAGTCCGACCCATTTGGAGTTTCCGCATTGGAACGAAAGAAAATCTCGAATTGTGAAATAAAACACTTTAAAGAAATAGAACTGAATTCTGGAATGGGACACGGATTTTTATTTAAACCATTAAAGGAATGGATTGAACCGACAATAAAATGGGCAAAAGGAAATTACAACCAGTAATAAAAACTGTGCCCAATACCATATAAAATAATTGCTACTTAGTACTTAACCAAAAGGCGTTACAAACCCGTAACTATTCTTATAAAAAACCACTACATAAGTAAAGTATAGGGAACTTACATCTCTAGAATTTTTTATGCATAATTACCAATTGTACTAAAAAATATACCAATTACACATTTCCATTATTACAGTATAAAAAATTAATATATATTGTAAGAAAATAAAACAAATAGAGAGCCAAATGTGCGTTTACTCACCCATATTGGCAGAATAAACGCAATTAATTGAGTTTATATATAGTTGGCAGTAATTAGAAAAACATAGAAATAGTAAATGCGATTTTCACAAAGAATAGGAAAAAGAGAATATAAAACTGAACTTGAAAAAGAAGGCTTAAGTCCTGAATTAAAGAATTCATTGTGGACTCTAGTACTTGAATTAATTATTGAAGAAAGAAGTAATGAAAAAAGGTATGAAAAACATTCTGATTTAACAGTGTTTTTCAGAGAATTATGGATTTATTTTTATAAATGGCCAATTGATAATTTACCTATGAGTTATGGCACAGTTACAGACTATGAAGCAACACCTACTGTTCGAAAATGGTTTTTTAAGTCCGACTGGGATTTAGTTTTAGATTTTATCGAATTTGCATCTGATTATCATCCAGAATTCTGCAAAATCTGTAACTTATTCTTAAAAAAAGAAATGTCAGCTTACAGATTTGTTGATGGAAAAATAACTGAAATTAATTCTAAAGAGGAAGTAATTGAAATAGAAAGAGCGTTAAATAATTCAGATAAATTTAAATCAGTAAAAACTCATTTGAAAACAGCTATCGAATTATTGTCTGACCGTAAAAATCCAGATTTTAGAAATTCAATTAAAGAATCGATTTCTTCTGTAGAATCGTTAGCCAAAATAATCACGGATAATAGCAAAACGACTTTAGGGCAAGCGTTAAAAGAAATTGAGAAGAAACATAACATCCCTAAAAGCCTTAAGAGTGCATTCAGTTCTTTGTATGGTTATACATCAGATACAGGAGGAATAAGACATAGTTTACTCGAATCAGATGTTAAAGTTGATTTAGAAGAAGCAAGATTTATGCTTGTTACTTGCTCTGCTTTTGTAAATTATTTAATGAATAAAATAGAATAACTACTGCCAACAATGTATAAAAATAATTGCTCAATTTTGCGCTTAACCAAAGGTAGTTGCAAGTAATTTAAGAAATGACGAACTTAAACAGAAGAAAATTTATAAAACGAGGAATTTTAGCCTCAATTGGATTAGTACTTCTAGACTCACTTTGGTTTGAGAAATATGTAATTGACTGGAATTACTTTGACATCTCAAAATCGCAAAAAGACAAAATAAAAATCATTCAAATTTCGGATTTACACTTTGACCAATTAAGATATTTTCATAAATCTATTGCGAAAAAAATAAATTTAATTAAACCTGATTTAGTATTTATAACTGGAGATTCTGTTGACAAAACTGAAAAAATAGATTCACTGAATGATTTTTTGCAATTAATAGATAATTCTATAAAAAAATATGCGATTACCGGAAATTGGGAATATTGGGGAAAAGTGGATTTGACAAAACTTAAAAATACTTATTCTAAAAATAATTGCGAATTATTAATAAACGAGAACAGAACTATTTCAATTAAAAATCGTAAAATCTCAATAATCGGAATTGACGATTTAGTTGGTGGAAATGCTGATTTCGGAAAAGCAATTGAAAATCTAAAACAAACCGAAACCAATATCGTTTTATCACATTGTCCTGAATATAGAGATATAATCACAAAACAAAAAGAGAATTTAAATATTGATTTAGTACTTTCTGGTCATACTCACGGAGGACAGATTACATTTTTAGGAATCGTTCCTTTTAAACCTCAAGGGAGTGGAAAGTATTTAAAAGGTTGGTATAAAGAATCGGAACCAAAAATGTATATATCAAAAGGAATTGGAACAAGTATTTTACCAATCCGATTTGGAGCAAGAGCGGAAATGGTAGAAATGGAAATATAAAAACTACTGGCAGCAAAGTACTGTGGTAAAAAACAAGTAAAAACTCATTAACTTTCCAATAAAGCACTTCTATAATTATTATCATAGGATAAGCCCTGATTTTGCGATAGCAAAGGCTATTAACGCTAACTTTTTACTCTTTCCTTTGGCTACTATTCGGTCATAAATAGCTTTACAGGCCTTATTATATTTACAGGCATTAAAGCTGCACATAAATAATAAGTTTTGTAATTTTTAATTTCTTATTTTACTAATTCGCGGGTCTCTTTTTACCCTACTCCTACTTTGGTGAAGACTGGTGTTAACCCAGCATAACTACATAATTCACTACCACTACTAAAATGCTTAAAAAATCATTCTAAGTAAAAAAATTATCAAGCTTTAGGACTTTATAACATTCTAGTAACACTAGTTAAATCAAAAAAAACAAAAATTTAACAATTAAAATCTTATAAATTTGTAATATTATACTTTAACCCAAATACAAAAATTATGAAAAAAAATCTACTAATGTTTAAAAGGCTTACGTATCTACCTTTGTTTTTAATGCTGCTCTCACTAAGTTCAGTAGCTCAATCTCCTGTAGAAAAACATGGCCGTTTACAAGTTGACGGAAACCGCATTCTTAATGCGTCTGGAGAAATTACAAGCTTAGCTGGTAACAGCCTCTTTTGGAGTAATGCTGGAGACACCTCCGATTTTTATAATGCAGAAACTGTTGATTTTTTAGCAGAAAACTGGAATAGCTCTCTTATTAGAATAGCTATGGGCGTAAAAGAAAATTGGGATGGCGGAAATGGCTATATTGATAGTCCGCAGGAGCAAGAAGCTAAAATTAGAAAAGTTATTGATGCAGCTATTGCTAACGGCATATATGTAATAATAGACTGGCACACTCACGAAGCAGAGTTATACACAGATGAGGCTGTTGACTTTTTTACCAGAATGGCAGACCTATACGGAGATACTCCCAATGTTATGTATGAAATTTATAACGAGCCTATATACCAAAGTTGGCCTGTTATTAAGAATTATGCAGAGCAAGTAATTGCTGGTATACGTTCTAAAGACCCAGATAATTTAATAATTGTAGGTACTAGCAATTATTCTCAGCAAGTTGATGTAGCATCAGCAGACCCAATATCTGATACTAATGTGGCATATACTTTACATTTTTATGCAGCATTTAACCCGCATGATAACTTAAGAAATGTAGCACAGACAGCATTAGATAATAATGTTGCTTTGTTTGTTACAGAATGGGGTACAATTTTAAATACCGGACAAGGAGAACCAGACCAAGAAAGCACTAATACTTGGATGGCCTTTTTGAAAGAAAAAGGTATAAGTCACGCTAATTGGTCTTTGAGTGACAAAGCTTTTCCTGAAACAGGGTCTGTAGTTCAAGCAGGACAAGGTGTATCTGGTTTAATTAGCAATAAACTTACAACCTCTGGTGAAATTGTAAAAAACATCATCCAAAACTGGGATACAGAGACCTCTACAGGACCTAAAACAACACAATGTAGTACTATAGAATGTATTAGAGCTGCAATGGAAACAGCACAAGCAGGAGATGAAATTATAATTGCCCCTGGAAACTACAATTTTCAAGACAAGATACAAGGTGCCTTTAACCGTAGTGTTTACCTTTATGGTAGTGCTAACGGAAACAGTACAAATCCTATTATATTAAGAGGCGAAAGCGCTACAAACCCTCCTGTTTTCTCAGGATTAGATTATAACAATGGCTACCTATTAAGTATTGAAGGAGATTATTGGAATATTAAAGATATAGAGTTTAAAACAGGGTCTAAAGGTATTGTTCTTGACAATTCTAATGGTAGTAAATTAAAAAACCTTGTTGTTTATGATATTGGAGAAGAAGCTATACACTTGCGTGATGGATCTAGCAATAATAGTATAGATGGTTGCACTATATACAATACAGGTAGAACTAAACCTGGTTTTGGTGAAGGTTTATATGTAGGCTCAGATAAAGGACAACATGACACTTATGAAAGAGCTTGTAACAATAACACTATTGAAAACTGTACCGTTGGACCCAATGTAACAGCAGAAGGCGTAGATGTTAAGGAAGGTACAATGAACACTATTATAAGAAATTGCGTGTTTTCTGCAGAAGGAATTTCAGGAGAAAATAGCTCAGATGCTTTTATTGATTTAAAAGGAGCCTATGGTTTTGTATACAGAAACACGTTTAATGTTGATGGTTCTGAAGTAATAAATACTGGAGTAGACTTTTTAGATAGAGGTACAGGATTTAATACAGGTTTTAGAAATGCAATATTTGAAAATACATATAACCTTGGCAGTAGAGCTTCAGAAATTTCAACTGCTCGTAAAAAACAAGGTTCTCCTGAACAAACTCACGTTTGGGATAATATTAGAAACCCTAATTCTGTTGATTTTCCAATAAGTGATGGTACAGAAAATCTAGTAAATAATTTCTGCCCTGATTGGAATATAGAACCATGTAATCCTGTAGATGAAACCAACCAAGCACCTACAATAAGCTTCCTATCTCATGTTAACAATATTACTTTAGTTGAAGGTTATAATTTACAAGTTGAAGTTAATGCTACTGATGCAGATGGAACTATTGATAATGTAAAACTTTATATAGATAACAATTTAGTTAGGCAAATAAATTCTACTTCATATAAATGGGGACATTCTGATTCTCCAAATACAGATGAACTTAATGGTCTATTAGAAGGAACTTATACCTTAAAAGCAATTGCAACTGATAACGACGGGGCTTCTACAGAAACGCAATTTACGTTAACTGTAATAACAGAACAAAGTCCGTCTGAGAATTGTGACTTTAATACACCTTCTTCAACTGGTTTAGAAGATTTTGACATTAAAAAGTTTTCTAACGTTTTTGTGTTAGGATCTGGCGGACCATCTTTAAGTAATTTAAAAACATTTACTATTAATTGGAATTCGCAATACAATGGGTTATATCAATTTTCAATAAACACAAAAAACGGTGTACCTGATTATTATATAAATTTAAAACCAAAAATTACCTTTCAGTTTAAAAATGCAAATCCAGAAATGTCTATTAGCAATAGCTTAATTCCTAATTTTGATGGTGATTACTGGGTAACATCAGATAACGGTAATTTTGTGATGGTATCTAAAACTAATAATTTTACGATATACTTTAGTAATGACGCTACTGCTCCTATTTGTAATGTTACGCCTAGTAACCAAATAAGTAAAATTACTGATGATTCTAGTATTAATTTTAAGCTTTACCCTAATCCTGCTTTAGACGAAACTATTTTTGTGAGCGCTGAAGATGAAAAACTAGTATCCGTTAAAATTTATGATTTACAAGGAAAACTATTAATTGACAAACAAGATAATAGTGCGTTGCTAAAATTAAATATTTCTGAAATTTTACCTGGAACATATGTTATAGAAATTACAGGTACAACTTCTAAAAAACGTTCTTTATTTGTTAAAAAATAGTGCTTGCAAAAGGCTATTTATTTTTAGATTAAAAATTAATAACAATAAAAAGCGGAATATCTATTTCTAGGTATTCCGCTTTTTTATTATTTACGTCATACAAATATTTAAACCAACCACATTACTCAGAACCTAAAAATTAATATATTGTAAGAAAATAAAACAACTAGAATGCCAAATGTGCGTTTACTCACCCATATTGGCGGAATAAACGCAATTAATTGAGTTTATATATAGTTACCATACATTTGAGAAAATGACTTTCGACCATTCAAATAAATATTTAAAACAAAACTTAATTTTCGGATTATTGCAAATCGGAATAGGAATTGTTGCTCTTTTAGCTGACTCTATTAATGCATTCTTTCAATATGGTTGGTTAATGATTGGAATATTCACTTTGTATCGAAATTATAGAGAACGAGTAAAACCTTATCTGATTTTGAAAAATAATTTGTTATCTGTTCAAAAAATATTCGGTTATAGAAAAATAAATCTGTCTGAATTTAGTGATGTGGAAAAAACGAAAAATTCATTAGTTTTATTCAGTGGAGAAAAAAAGAGGAGAATAGGAACTTGGCCTACGAATAAAAAAGAATCTGAATCACTATACGCTGAAATAGATAAAATTCTAACTAGAAATAAAAAAAAGGAATAAAAACGTATGGTAACACCGTGTATAATTAATTGCTTGGTCACTGCCGACTTACGAACATTCCTGCGGAATATTCTATCTGTGATTTATTTGCTAAATTAGTTGCTTAACCACGCAACTAACCATACACAATCACGTTGTAGTGCATATGAAAAAAACATTTATACTAATATTAATAATTATGATTTCTAGCCCAAATTATGGACAAAAATTGAACGGAAAATGGATACTGAAAGAAGTTGGATATAAGGAATTCAAAAAAAATACCGGGCTACAAATTCTAAATTTTAAGAATGACACTGCTAAAGTTTTTACCAATTTGCAATTAGAAAAATCCGACTTGAATTTAACTGTAAAAGACAGTTCTCTAATTCTTGAAAATGGAGAAAAGTATGCAGATTTAAAATTAATCAATAAAAACTTATTGAGGCTTTATGTCAATGGAACTTTTAACGCAGACCGTGTTCAAATGGAAAAGGACTTCGTCAAACTTTCACCTACTAAAACGGAGTTAAGTCAAGACGAAATAGAGTCCTTAAGTTTTGAATTTCAGGAAAAAGGAAAATCAAAAACCAAAATAGCTTTTAATAAAGAACTCTGGGATAAGAAAAGATTGCAAGAGTTGGAAATTAAAGAAGGTTCGAAATGGATTTTAGAAAAGTTAGATGAAACTTATTTAATAACCATTTTCAATCGTGGTAGAAAAGGCGTTACATTGCCTATCATCGAAGTAAGTGAACAGTTCTTAAAGTTTTATTGCGTTCCAAATGAAACTGGAGAAGTTATTGCAACTCGGACGGAATAAATACGCACTACAACAATACCTAAACGTAATGCGAACTTTAGGGCAAAACCGAAAGGTCTGTGTATATTTATGAGGTCGCCAAATCTTATGGATTTAGCTTTGGAACAAGAAAAAATAAAACTAAACAATAAGCTTTAGCTTCGTGCGCAAACGGAAACGAAAGGTTTCCTTACTTCCGCACTAACCTTAGCCGAGCCGTTACCCAACATTTGAAAAAGACCTTTGAACATAACAACAAACTTCTAAAAATCCTCTTGAGGGAGAATATTTATTTTGTTATTGGTTTGACAATTATAGCACCTATTTATTATTATCTGAAAAAAGGAGAGCAATTTGTTTTGGACTTTTTGTTTGTCAAAATAATGTCTGTGTTTTTCTTAATCTACAATCTACCGAATTTCATTATTTATTTTAACTATTACAAAGAAAATAAGAATACGAAAATTAAGATTGATACAGAAAACAACAGCATCGAAATTGTCAAAAACGGAGTATCAAAACAATATGAAATAACGGAAATAAAATCTTCAATTTATCATTTAGGAATTTATTACAAAAATCGGATTGACAACGCAATGCGTTGGAAAATGATAAACTCTGACCTTGCATACTGGGATTTAGAATTTAATAATGGAGACAGATATTATATTTCAAACTTAATTGTGGACTTTCTGCACGACGAACCAATTGTGGAGAATACAAAATATAGATTTAGAATGTTTCAATACATTAACAAATCTGATTCTAAAGAAGCTTTAACTTTAAAACAAGAATTGGAAAAGCAAAAAGAAAAAAGTCTAACGGAAAAGTTTGTGGAAAAATTTAAAACAAAATCTGAAACGGAATTGAACGAAATTTTGAATAATAAATCTAAATATCAAAAAGAAGCTGTAAAAGCAGTTGAAATAATAATAGGAAATAAAAACGTTGGGTAACAACCTGTATAATTAATTGCTTTGGCAAGTGCTTATTTGGGAAATTCCTTCGGAATTTTCTCTCGTTCGTTTTTGTTTACTAAATTAGTTGCTAAAACACGCAACTAATCATATACATCAACGTTGAACTCAATTACAGAAAACTTTAAATGAAGGCACTAATTGTTGGAAAAGACCAGATAGCTGACACCTATTACCCCACCATAGCGGAATTGGATGAAGAGCAAACTTTTAAGGAGTGCGGAGATAGAGTCTTGGAAACAAACAACATTTTTATCTCCACTTTGGCTATGGATTTTCCTTCAGGCACTTCTTTAAAAAGAAGAAAGGAAATTGATGAACAATGGAAAGAAAAACTACCGCAACTTAGCCATATAAAAAGACTAAACCTTAGACATAAAGTAGACCAAGACTACTTTGATGTTATATGCAAAATGAAGAATTTAGAAGTTTTAAACATTTGGTCTTCTACCGTTACAGACATCGGATCAATTAAAAAACTAACGAAACTGAAAGCCTTGTATCTAAGTAATTTTTCAAGACTAGAAGATGTTTCACCATTAATTGAATTAAAATCATTAGAGAGTCTTTCAATTCTCGCGTCTTTTAAAGTTGCTAATTATGAATTAATTGGAAAAATGAAATGGTTAAAATCCTTGGAGCTTGGCGGGGACACATTTGCTCCAAAAAATTTAATACTACATAGTCTTGAACCTTTTACAAACTTAAATGAATTAATTGAACTTGATATGTCCTGTGCATCAATAAGAGACAAAAATTACAAACCAATTTTAGAACTCAAAAAACTAAAAAGACTTGATGCACACTGGAGAATGAAAAACCAGGAAAGGGAACTCCTGCAAAGTGAGCATCCATCACTACAATCTGGGTTCTTTGTTGCTTATGATTTTGTTAAAAATGAATTTAAAAATGGAATTGAATGGTGGATAGAAAAATAAGAACTGATTTTCGGCCACATAATAGTCATTAATCGTTAAAGTTTCATTCCGTTTCTCCTTAAAGCACCCTAAAAAATTAAATATGTCACAATCTGCTTCACAAGCCGCAATATTTTATAGAGATGTTGAGTCATCTAAAAAAGTATGGACTATAAAAGATAGCGGAGGTTTTCCTGCGCCAAAAAACAGAGACGGTATTAGAGCTATGCCATTTTGGTCTAGCAAATCTAGAGCAGAAATAATTATTAAAACAGTTAAGGCTTATGAAGGTTTTGAGCCCGTAGAGCTAGATTTAAATACGTTTTACAATTACTGGTTAAAAATATTAAAATCTCATAAACAACTAGTAGGCATAAATTGGAGCGGAAAAAAAGCTCTTGGTTATGACATACCGCCAGAACACATAATAAATTGGATTGATAAGATTAGAGATACTAAAAACATTTAATTTGTGTATTAATTTTAACCCAAGTACAAATTAAAATAGCGTATATTATGTTACTTTTAGTAATTGCTAATTGCAAAAACAAAAGCATCAATAATAGCTTTAATTTATAGGGCCTTACCACTTTTATACCATTACAAAGCAGTATTTATAAAATTATGAAACAATTTATATACGCATTACTCGTATTCTCCTTGATTGGTTGCAAACAAAATTCAACAGTTTTTTCTGAACCTGAGCTATTATTGTTTAAAAATATAGGGTTTAACAAAGAGGTTTTTATTGATTTGAAAAAAGCAACTACTGAAGATTTTTTTCGGTTTGAAATATCTGAACCTGGTTATGTTATAAACAAAAATGGAACAGAAAGCAAAACTGGAATTGAACAGTTAAACGGAATTTCATTTAAAATATCAGAAAATAGAGCGTACCAAATTATACTAGAAAATAAAGCAATATTAAAAAGCAAAGGGTATCAACTGTTTTTATCAGAAAGCGGATATCAAAGTCCTTCAACTGTATCTGTAATTAAATCTACAGACAAATTTGATATTCTTAGAGTTCAGAAAACAGATGGAATTAACTTTGACATAGATAACAATGATGTTGTAGAAAAACTTAAGGTTTGGGACAAGAATTATGGCATTGAAATATTAGGAGCCGATTATGATTGGGTTGCTTTAACTTTTAATAATAACATTAATGATGCTGCTGCCTTTGCTGCAGAAGTTTATGATTTTTGTCCGGATTCTGTAGACCAAGGAGTTGGGGAATTAAGTGAACTTGAAAGAATAATTAGAGATGAAAAACAACTTTTTTTGTGGTGGGATTAAAACAATAGAGAACATATTTTTTTATACATTGTAAAAAATTTAACTACACTAAAAACAGAATATGGCAGCTTAGGGCTATGGAGTATTTGATGACGATACTACATATGATTTTATCGATGAAATAATAACAGGTACGAAAACATTTTTAAATCTTGATTTTTAAAATACAATTAAATTTGATTATTTGAAATATGAACTACTTTACCCCTAAATGGAAAGGGAACATAGAGTACTTAATTAATAGATTTAAGCAAACTTTGTAACACATAATTTACCCAAATACAAGAGGGTTTGTTTTTTGCAATGGGACTTCAAAACTCATTTGTAACTAAAATTTCTAACGCTGTTGTAAGAACTACTCACCTTACAGGCTTATTCACCGATTTAGGAATTGAATTGTCTCAATTGTTTTTTTCTAAATCATATCCGCATCAGAATAAAAGAAACTATTAAACTACATATTTATATTATTTCCTTTTTCTTTTTAGGTGGTATATTTGGCGGCTTTTTGTACTCTAAAATGGAGTTTAAACTTAATACTTTATTTTTTCCAGCAATTGTGTTCTTAATGAGTTTATTTTACGATGATTTTAAATGTAGAATAAGAAAACGTATTACTTAACTTAAGTTCAGTATTTTTATTAGCTCTTTTCTGATCTTTGTGTTTGAAGAAAATGCAAAAAATATGAAACCTTTAATTGTACTTTTATCTAGTTTTACAATAATTTTGTTGGTTATAAAAATTATATATAATAAATATGATTTTGCATTATCAGCTAACATAGCAATGTCTGTAATGTTACTATTTACTGCTCTTGGGCATTTTGCATTTACCAAAGGAATGTCTTTAATGATACCCAAATATATTCCCTATAAAGAAACATTTGTTTATTTAACAGGAGTATTTGAAGTTATACTGGCCATAAGCCTTCTTATTCCCCGATATAAATATATTTCTGGATGGATATTAATTATTTTTCTTTTGTTAATGTTGCCTGCTAATATTTACGCTTCTTTAAACAAGGTAAACTATCAAAAAGGAACATTTGATGGAAATGGTATTAGTTATTTATGGTTTAGAGTTCCATTACAATTTTTATTTATCATCTGGACATATATTAGCACTGTTAAATACAATTAAAAAATACAGAACTAAGACTTGTGTTGCACACTAAAAGCTTCACAGCCAGCTGACAATACTTTCCACTTTATCAAATATATACTAAACCCACACGAATATATATTTACATAGTAAAGCACTCATATTAAGTACTAAGTTTGCTTTAGTTAGCAGTAATTTGTTGTTGCAATAACACTTGCTGCAACTAAACAGTAATAAATAACTAAACCACAAAAAATGAAAGCAATAAACATTGTTAAGTATGTATTTACAATAATAGGTATTGGTATGCTTGTAGGAGCATTTTTTGCGTTCCAAAGTACCAACAGTTTTTTACAAAATGCTACAGAAACACAAGGCATAGTAATACAAATGCTAGAGTCTAGTTCTAGTAGTTCTTCAGACAATTCTATAACATACAAACCTGTAGTAGAATTTACAGATAAAAATGGAGAACAGTTTCAGTTTACGTCTACTGTAAGCAGCAACCCTCCTAGTTACAGTGTTAATGAAAAAGTAGATGTAATTTACAGTCCAGATGCCCCCAACAAAGCTAAAATAAAAGGATTTTTCTCTCTTTGGGGTTTAAGCACTATACTTGGCGGTATGGGTTTAGTTTTTGCATTAATTGGTTTTGGTATTATAATATCTGGCATTAAGAAAAAGAAAATGCACAACCACCTAAAACTACACGGTACTAAAGTAGAGTCAGACTTTCAGAATGTAACTCTAAATACTTCTATTGCTGTTAATGGTAAAAACCCTTTTGTTGTGGTATCACAATGGTTAAACCCTAAAACATCTGAACTTCATATTTTTACTAGTGATAATATTTGGTTTGACCCTACAGACTTTATTAAAACAGAAAAAATAAATGTTTTAATAGACCGCGATAATCCTAAAAAGTATGTAGTAGACTTATCATTTTTACCAAAAGTAGCTGAGTAAAAAAGTCTTCAGGCTTTTTCTCTTAAAAATAACACTGATTAAAATTAGCTTACAAAAGAAAAAAATTAACAGATATAATTATGAAAAAACTAACCGTACTTCTGCTGCTTGTTAGCCTATTTGGACACGCACAAGTAGACTATAAAGGACTTGTAAAGAATATAGAGGATATTACTTTAGAGACTGATATAAAAGCTCATTTTAAAGGCTTACCGTTTACTGAAGAATATGGTGAAATTAAATTTAGTGATGAACGTTTTTTACGTTTTTATGGAGTTTTTGTAGATAAAGTAAAAATAAATGCGAGCTATGGAGGCAAAAGAATAACTATGCATTTTTTTGATGAAATATCTAATTTCAATAAACTTAAAACTAAACTAACAGAATTGTATGGTAATCCTAATACTAACCAAAGTAGTAGTTCTGCTTATTACGAGTGGAAAACAGATAACAAAAGCCTAATGCTAAGAGTTAATACCGAAGATGGCTTATTTACAGAATTTGATGAACTGGTAGTAACATTATTCCATTAAAAAATTACACGTAATGAAAAACATAATAACAGTTCTAGTTTTATCAATTTATACAACACTTGTTTCTTGTGATAGTGTTGCTACTCCTAGATATGACTTTGCAGAAGTTAAATCTAGCTCACAAACAAAGGCGTTAATTGCTAAAATGATATTAGAAAACAAAGAAGAAAATATAGATAGCACATCTAGCTTTATAGACCTTACCTTAAAAGGGATGCACTACGCAGATGTTCCTATAAAAAGTGCCTTAATCACAAACAGTTACACTTTACTTACTACTGACACTGTTAATTTTTCTGGAAAGAAAATACTTGAAGTTTTGGAAGCCGAAAAAGGGTTAACAAACCAAACTAACAGCTATAGTGATGATGTTGAATTTGAATGGAAAGATGAAATTGAAACTAAAAAACTAGAAGTTAATTTTGTAAATGGCAAACATTTAGCTGCTTTTGGTAATAAAGATTATGGCAAGTTAACTATTACTTACAACCCTGTATACACCATACCGTTAGCAAAAATACACAGTAAGGTTAAGGTTTTTAACACAGCGCCTAAATACGTACTAAATATTAAGTCGTACAACAGTGTTTTTGATATTAGTATAAATGATGTTAGTATTGCCACAGATACAGACTCAGATACTTTTAATTTAAACAACTACATTACTGGTCCAAATTCTTCAATAAAATTAACTGCTAAAACAGAAGATAAAACCATAAAAAAAGAACCAAATACATATTATGAAGATCCTAGTTTTTCAATACAAATTATAGATAACAGTACAAATGAAGTTGTTAAAAGTATAGAAAAAACAAGTATTAGAAATAATATTCCAGTAAACCTTAAAATAGACTTTAACTCCACATTACCATACTACCCAGAAGCTTGGACAAATGGTACAGATTTAAGAAACAGCAAGGATTTAAAAGAAAAAGTAATTGCATTATACACCAAATTAGGAAATGCCATTTTAGCAAATGATGAGCAAGCTATTAACGACTTGTTTTATCAAAAAGATTTTGAAATACAACAGCTAGATTTTGATACTAATTTTGAAACCGCACGTACCAAGTGGGAAGCCTACTTAACTATGTTACTAAATACGTATAAGTACACGTTAGCAAAGGATTTTGATATTGAATTTAATGCTGGTGGTAAATTAATTTATACTTACGCTAAAGACAAATCTGATATGATCATTTTAACCGGCAAAAATTACGATGATGCCTTTAATCATTTTTTATACCAACCTAAAGGTACTAACGAGCTAAAAATAATACGATAATGAAAAAAATACTATATATAATTACGGCACTTTTAGCTATTGTTAGTTGTAACAAAACTCAACCAAAAAACAATACCGAGTTAAATGAGTTTATATCTGCTTTAGACAATAAACCCTTAGATGAAATTAAAGAAGAAGTAAACTCAAATATTAAACAATTTGAGTCTATGGCTAAATTATTTAGTGGCTCTTTTTCTAATGATATTAAAACAATTGACAAAGAAGACGAAAAGTATGAAGAACCTTTTAAAGTAGATACTACAGGGGTACACAAAGCTCTTAATCAGTTTAAAAATGTGACGTTTTCACAAACGTATAGCGATTATAAAAGTGATTTGCAATTTGTAGGTACTAATAATGATAATAAAAACCCTATAAAGCTTGGCCAAGGTGTTACACAAACATTCATACCTAAAAAAATATACTACCATGATGGCGAGGTTCGCACAGATAGTATTGAAGATTATGGGTTAGATTTTCATTTTACTGAAAAATGGGGAAAAGCCAAAGCTATAGACAGCATAGATATTACATTTAAAGTAGATTATATTAAAGATTATGATGTAGTTGAAATTTCATCAGACAACCCAACAGTGCAATATAAAGGCGGAGAAATTAACTTTGTAAAAGCAGAAGGCAATTATATTTATTTTACATTGAGTGATACTATTGCTTCTCCTATAAAAGTACAAGGCCATAATGAAGAAGGTAAAGTCTTAGACCGCAGCGGATACTCTAACAACGGTGTAGCTCCTGACGAACAAGAAGATATACTTACAGAAATGTTAGGGTACTTTAAAAAACTACAAAAAAAATTAAATGATGATGATTTTAAAGATACTGCAGAATTACAAGAGTATTTAAAAGACAACCTATCTAGTATAGATTTTTTTAACGATAATGATGGTATTTTTCATAAGCAATATTACTACTATGGTACTGTAAAAAGCGTAAAGTTATTTTTTAAAAAAGATACAAAAACCGAGGAAACAACATTTACAGCATACAACTACCAACCAATTAAAGAAAATGATGCACTAGTTGCTATGCAAACAGAGAATGCAATTGTATTTATAGACAGTAATGGAGAACCAAAAATAACAATACAAGGGGTTGGAGGTTTAGAAAATATAGGAGGTAATTTTTATGAAGATTACAATCACTTTTATCACTTAAATAAAGCTGAAGAAAAATTAGATACACTTTTAGTTTACAGTGTAGAGGCTTTTAGTAACGGCCTTATTGGTATACTACCAGAACAAGAAAGTGATAATTATACGCTTGTTACTCAAAATAACAAACCAATAGGGTCTAATTTATACTGGCAAATTAAAGAAGTTGGCAATTTGTTATTTGGAATTACTTATGACAACAAATACTACCTATTAGATGAAAATGCTAACGCCACCCTACTACCTGGCATACATAAAATATATAATAACTTAGCTGATGACAGAATTATGGTTAGTAACACCAACTCTAAAATAGGGTTTATAAATAACAAGGGAAAGTTAGTAATTCCTTTTAAGTATGCTGATGCTAAAGACTTTGAAGACGGTATTACTGTAGTAGAATTTAATAATACATATAAATTTATTGACACAAATGGAAAAGTATTAGTAGATACTAAAGAAGATGATTTAGACTTTTTAAAAGAAGACGAAAACAAAAAAAGAATTTATAGTTTTAATTACGGTAAAGTAAAATACAACTACAAAGGAGAAGTAATAGAGGAATAAATATGAAAAAATTTGCATTAACCTTTATAATTTTTATTCAAATTATACCTCTTTGTGCTCAAAACAATTTGTTTGTTACTGCCAAGAGTGGCTTAAACGTTAGGGAAAATTCTAGTTTGGACGCTAAAAAAATAGGAAAATTTAATTATGCCGAAAAAGTAGCGGTATTACATAAAACAGACCTATTTTTTGAAGTAACTGACGACGGAAAAAAAATAAAAGGACAATGGTACAAAGTAACCGGTAAGTCTGACAGTAACAAAGAGCTTACCGGCTATGTTTTTAGTGGTTTTTTATCCCTGCCAAAACAAAAGGATACGTTTAATTTTCTTCATTATAACGACAATTTTGATTACCCTGTTATAGGAGCCTCAAAAGGAAAATCTTTCTACGGCTTTATTAATACCGAAGAAGGTCGCAGCTATTTAAAAGGAGATAGTATTGAAATTGAATGGGAAACTGGTGTTGTTTATATTGCTGGTGACGGTGACAGAAAACAACTAGCTGATTTTATTGTTACTACTAAAAAAATTAAAAATGGTAAAATTGCTGACTTTAGAGAGGCTTATAAAAAAGAAATAAAATACACTTATACAAATAACTACACGCAAGATTATTTAGATAAGCTTTATCTTGAGGTTGAAAATTATATAGTCAATTCTAAAAATGAATTGATTATAAAAATAATAGAAGACAAAGAACAGTTAGCCTACAGTATAGAAGAAAAAACAATAAATGGTAAAGATTTAACTGTAATAGGAATTTATAAATCCTTTGAAGGAAGAACAATTACAATACAATGGCTATCTTATTACCCTAAGTTTCCAAAGTTGTATGAGATAGACTTATAAAACTATCATCAATTAAACCAAAGTACTACTACCTATTAACTACTTTTAATAATTTTAGTTTTATGAAATGTGTAATTAGAATTGTATTTTTATTAACGTCTCTAAGTTTATTTAGTCAAGATTTTAGTGACATTAAAACTAGAATTGGCTTATTAAAAACTACTGCTAATTTTAAGGTAGACTCTACAGGTATTTCTAAAATACCAATACCAACATATTATTGCAACACTAATGACACAGAAAACAATTGGCACGTACAAGACCTAAATAATGATGGCTTAAAAGACCTTATATTTTCAGGAACGTGTCAACCATATCATCAAACAGCAATATTTTTAAATAGTAAAAAAGGATTTCAGTTAGTATATGATGCTCCTGGTAAAATACTATCAATAACAAGTACTACAAATGGTACAGAAATAAATAGTTACAATCCCAGTTGCTGTTGTGAGTATTATTCTAACTTAATTAAAGTAACTATTAACAATACATCTGCTATTAAGGAAAGTACAATATCATTTCATGACAAAACAACTATTACAGCATCAAACAAATTATATGCTAAAACAGTATCCGGAATTTTAAGAAGTACACCAGTAGTAGATGATGTTACAAAAAAAGATCCTTGTACAGCTGAAGAAAAAACTGGAAATAGAATAGGAATTGTAGAAAATGAGTCTGCAATAGTTGTAAACCAAGAAAAAAATTGGCTTTTGGTTTTTATTAAACAGAATGGATCCTACGCTGTTGGCTGGATAAAAAAATAACACACTTAAAAAATTGCATAAACTGTTAAAAATGAAATCGTTTAAATTACTTTTTTACATACTACCATTTTGCTTTTTTGCTTGTAACTTATCTAGCAAAAAAAATACTGCCCAAAGCAATGGTAATATTGATGCAGCGTTAGAGCAAAAATCTAAAATAGATTCATCAAGCATAGAAATTACAGTAGAACGTGGCGCTTTTCATTATGATAAGTTTGTACTTAAAGACACTTTAATCACTTTTTATCCATCTAAAGAAAATATAGGAGTAGATAACAGTAATTACAATCAAATTTCTAAAAAAATCATTAGCGTACAGACCAGAAATAATTTTGTGAAAAAGATTCTTAATGATGATTTTTTTAAACTTAAAAACTTCTACGCTAGCAACACAACTTGCAATAGCCACTTAACGGTTACGGTTAAATTTAACAACCAATTAAAAAAAGTAGTTTCTGAAGATTTTGATAGGGAATGCCCTGAGCTTCTAAAGTATATTGAAAAGGAGATTATTAGAATGCATAGTAAGGAATTAAAACGATTTTTATTGCCTGGATAAAACAGAAAGTCATAATGTTAAAATGAAATCAAAAACTATACATATATTACTTTCAATTTCAATTACGGTTGTAGTAATTTGGTTTCTTCTAAAACCAAATTATACATATTACAAAACAGAAATAATAAAAGGTAAAGACTTACAGGTGGTTATTTATGTACAAAACAACTTTAGTCACTTTGGTTTTTCTAGTCAAAACGGTCATAAATTAGCCTACATAGAACTACAAAATTTAGACGGAAATACTTTAGCTAAACAAAGCCTATTTAATAGGTGTGAGGTTCTAATAGAAGAAATAAATCCATTTGTAGAAAACAACAAACTATACTTTACCAAGTTTAGCTATATAAATTTGTTAGATTATAGCTATTATTGTTTTAAGTAAATATCTTACTTATTTAAAATGAAACCAATTACAGTTAACTGGACAATAAATTTGCCTAATGAAAGCCAAATACAGAAAATGTGGCAAGAGTTGGTTTTTGATGTTATTGACGAAGAATTTGAGTTTATAAACTTAGTAAAAGATAACGTTGGCGGCGATGTTTATTTTAAGGGATTTAAGTTTCATGAAAATGAAATATTTGATTGGTTTTGCTCTCGCGGAAGATTAGACGAAATTGACTTTTATAATAATTTTTTACTTTCTGATAAAGTTCTTAAAACCTTTAATAATGAAAATAATTCTGAAAAAAGGGCTTTTAAAATTGATAAAGAACCAAATTTTGATACTAAAGATGGTTTTGTAATTGATGGAGAACTTGCTGCGTTACTATTTCATGGAGGCGCATACGGCTCTCAATACAAAAAAGAACCTAAGCAAATTAAAGAAAAAGCACGGTTATTTTGCTCGCAGTTGTTTTATGAAAAATACAGTTATGATTATGTTAGGTATTACACCTCTAGCACTGCGTGGAATACGTGGTTTATAGATTTTATTATAGATTATACGTATTTGATAGTTTGTATGGAAACAAGAACAATTTGGATATTAGCATATACAGACACCGATTAATTTAGTAACTTGTTGCATATCAAAAAACTATATAATATGAGAAAAACTCTCACTCTTGTTCTTCTAATTTCTTGTTTTGTAAAACCTTTATTTGCACAAACCAACAAGACTTTTATAAAAGAATATTTAGAACGTTTAGAAACTTCTAAAAAGTATTTAATTCTTGTTGCAGAAACAATGCCTAACGATAAATATATTTTTAAACCAACACCAGATTCTATGAGTTTTGCAGAGCATTTAATGCACATTGCTTGGGCTATGGATTGGCATAGCCAATCTTTAATGGGTGGTAGAGATGCTAGAAATTGGGAAACAGATACAGAGCTTAAAATAGGTAACAAATCTAAAGAAGAAATGATTACCACAATTAGCAATACTTTTGACGTTACTAGTGCTTTTATTTCTGAATTTGATACAAAAAAGCTAGATGAAAGACTTGACTATTTTGGAGCCAACAGAACCAAAAGACAAATTTTATTACTACTCACAGATCATATTACGCACCATAGAGCTCAAATGCTAGTTTATATGCGTTTAAACGGATTAAAGCCTCCAAGGTATGTATTGTACCAATAAAATTAATTTTAGTTCTTAACATTTGTGACAGTACATTAATAGAAAGACAAAAAAATACAATGATAACATTTAAAATTATGTTAAATATTTTACCAATCGTTCGGTAATTAAAAAAATATATTACATTTGCCCTATGAGACCACAAAAAGTATTAGACAAAGAAATATTAAACGGCTTAACTAAAATTTTTAGATCTAGAGGATATGAAGGTGCTAGTTTAAAAGAATTATCTGATGCTACTGGTTTAAAAAAAGCAAGTCTTTACCATAGGTTTCCTAACGGCAAACAAGAGATGGCAGACGCTGTTTTAGTACATTTAGAAGAGTGGATTAACACCAATGTTTTTCATACGCTTTTAGACACCAACTTAACACCTACAGTCCGTTTAAAAAAAGGATTATTGGCCATACGTGAATTGTATGATGGTGGAGATGCCATTTGTATATTTAGAGCACTATCTATGCAAGCTGGTATAGAGTTGTTTGAAGCGCAAATAAATAAAGGGATGACACAGTGGTTGTCTGCTTTTAAAGAAATAGGTATTGCCCTAAGCTTTACATCAGAAGAAGCTGAAAAAAAAGCTATGCAAGTACTAATACAAATACAAGGTTGCCTAATTGTAACAAAGGGCTTAGGTGATTTGTCAGTTTTTGAAAACACAATGCAAAACATAGAAAATAGTTACTTAAAAAGATAAAAAAATTTAAATTAATATTTTACCGAATGTTCGGTAATTTAAATAAATAATTATGAAAAAAAACCCATTACCTCCCTTTACCCAAGAAACAGCCATACAAAAGGTACAATTAGCAGAAGATGCTTGGAACAGTAAAGACCCCATTAAAGTATCTATGGCATATACCCTTAATACAGAATGGCGTAATAGAACCAGTTTTATTAATGGTAGAAAAGAGGTGCAAGAGTTTTTAAAAAACAAATGGATAAAAGAGCATAACTATAAATTAAAAAAAGAGCTCTGGAGCTTTAATGAAAATAAAATTGCCGTTAGGTTTATTTACGAGTATCAAAGTAATAATGGACAATGGTACAGAGCTTACGGAAATGAAAATTGGGAATTTGACGAAAACGGATTAATGCAAAAACGCTATGCAAGTATTAATGATTTGCAAATAAATAAAAACGAAAGAATAATATAAAATGAGAAAATTACAACTAGTGCCCTTGTTATTATTAATGTTAATAACTGCCTGCAAGGATAAAACAGAAACAACAAGCAGTAAAAAAAATGTAGAAACTATAAAAAATAAAAAAATGAATAATGTAAAATACAAAACGGAAAATGTAAATGGTGTGAAAATTGCTTATAGAGAAGCAGGAGACAGTAACAACCCAACAATAGTACTATTACACGGGTTTCCGTCTTCTTCTCATCAATACAGAAAAGTATTAAACCAGCTATCAAATGAGTACTATTTAATAGCTCCAGACTATCCTGGTTTTGGAAATAGTGATTTTCCTTCACAAAAAGAATATGAGTATACTTTTGACAATATTGCTAAAACAATAAATTCATTTTTAGAGCAAAAATCTATAACAAATTACGCTATTATGATACAAGATTATGGCGCACCTATAGGATTTAGAATAGCAACAGCAAACCCAGATAGAATAACCGCCATAATTAACCAAAATGGTAATGCTTATGAAGAAGGTTTAGGTGAAGCTTGGAAAACTACAAAAGAGTTTTGGGCTAACAGAAATGAAACTACAGAAAATGCATTACTACCATCATTTTCCTTAGAAGGTTTAGAATGGCAATACACGCACGGCACCAGAAATTCAGAAAATATAAATCCAGATACTTGGCATTTAGACTACCTTAGATTATCTAGACAAAATGCGCATACTGTAAATTTAGATTTGTTTTATGATTATCAAAATAATATAAAACTATACCCTAAATGGCAACAATATTTAAGAGACAACCAACCTCCATTATTAATTGTTTGGGGTAAAAATGACGCATTCTTTCCTGAAAGTGGAGCAGAAGCATTTAAAAAAGATGTAAAAAATATAGATTACAATATCTACAATACCGGTCACTTTGCTCTAGAAGAAGATGCAGATAAAATTATACCAAAAATGAGATCTTTTTTACATAGTTTAAAAAAATAACATTTTAGTATTGTATAAATTGCAATAAAAAAAGCCTCATTAAAAAATGAGGCTTTTGCGTATAACGTATTGTTTTTATTTTTTATTTGCAGTAGTAATGTACTTCTGTAAAGCCATTGTCATAGATGGCGTTTCTGGTGTTGGCGCAAGTATATCTATACGTAAACCAGCATCTGTAGCAGCATTAACTGTTGTATTTCCGTAAACAGCTATTTTAGTATCATTCTGTTCAAAGTCAGGAAAATTCTTTAATAAAGATTCAATTCCAGACGGACTAAAGAAAACAAGTATATCATAATACACATCTCTTAAGTCAGACAAATCACTAATTACTGTTTTGTAAAAAATAGCTCTCTTCCAATCCAAACCAAGACCATCCAATGTTTCAGGAACAATTGGCTTTAATACATCTGAAGAAGGTAAAAGAAATTTTTCTGTTTTATACTTTTTTAACAACGGGGCTAAATCTGCAAACATTCTTTTACCAACATATATTTTACGTTTACGGTAAACTACATATTTCTGAAGATAGTAAGCCACAGCCTCAGACTGGCAAAAGTACTTCATAGAATCTGGCACTTTAAAACGCATTTCTTCTGCTATTCTAAAAAAGTGATCTACAGAATTTCTACTCGTTAGCACTATTGCTGTAAAGTTATTTAAATCAATTTTTTGCTGACGCACTGTTTTAGCATCAACTCCCTCTACATGTATAAACGGTCTAAAATCTACTTTTAACTTCTCCTTTTCAATAAGTCTTGAATAGGGAGAGTTCTCCATTTTAGGTTCTGGTTGAGAAACCAAAATCGTTTTTATCTTCATAGACATCAATATTTTAGGTAACTACCTATTATCACAAAAGGTGAAATTTCGAGTGCGCAAAGGTACAAAATAAAATAGAAAAAATTAACTGTAATGAAATTTCGATGAATTCTTAGCAGATTAACCCAACCAATGCACAGTACAACGATAAACAAAACCAGCGCCAAATAAGCAACTAGCTCAGAATATGGTGTAATATATGTAAGAAAAATATTAGCGACAAACAACACTAATCCGCTGTAATTTTGATAAGAAACTTTATTAAAAACTATATGAACTATTGCTGTTTCGGCGTTAAAAATAAAACTATTAATAAATTGTAATACTAATTTTACTACAACAAATAAACTAATAATTGCAAAAATATAAAGGTAATTTATAGGAGTAAGCGTACCTCCTATTTTAAAAATACTAAGCAAATAATAAACAAACAAAGCTACATTTAACCATAAAAAAACGCTCCATAAAACATTAAACCAGTTAAATAAAATATGTTTTTTACTATGTAAAAAAATGTATTTGTTATTAAATGGTAGCGCTACAAAATTTATAAACTTATGGTAAAAAAAAGTTTTGCTTAAAACCAACACAAAAAGACTAACCACAAATATGGCGGTAACCCAATCTACATTATTAAAAACCCTTGTTATAGATTCCATTTTTCTTTTTGTATACGTATAATTGGCACAAAACTACAAATTAATACTTAGACCAACTTTATTAATTAATACGTGTTAAAACTTAAAAAAGACGCAATACTATTGTAAATAAATCATAAAACGCACTTTGGGTTTTACCACTAAAATTTAAATAGTACTTTTGTGCATTCAATACTAAAAAAAGAATGACAGATAGCTTAGTTATAATTCCTACTTTTAATGAGATAGAAAATATAGAGGCTATTATTAATGCCGTTTTTGCATTAAAAAAAGAATTTCATATTCTTATTGTAGATGATAACTCCCCAGACGGTACTTCACAAAAAGTAATAGAACTACAGGCACAATTTAAACACAAACTGTTTTTAGAAGTACGTAAAGAAAAAGCAGGTTTAGGAACCGCATACATACACGGTTTTAAATGGGCAATTGCTCATAAATACGACTATATTTTTGAAATGGATGCAGATTTTTCTCATTCTCCAAAAGATTTAATGAACCTTTACAATGCTTGTATTGCTGGTGCAGACTTAGCCATTGGCTCTAGGTATGTAAAAGGTATTAATGTTGTAAATTGGCCTTTGTTTAGAATATTGCTTTCTTATGGCGCATCATTTTATGTAAAAATGATAACTGGTATGCGTGTAGATGACCCAACCGCTGGCTTTATTTGTTATAAAAGAAAAGTATTAGAAAACCTAAGTTTAGATACGGTCCGTTTTATCGGGTACGCTTTTCAAATAGAAATGAAATTTAGAGCACATTTAAAAGGCTTTAAAATACAAGAAGTACCTATTGTTTTTACAGATAGAGTACGCGGAAAATCTAAGATGAGTTCTTCAATTATTGGCGAAGCTGTTTTTGGAGTAATAAAAATGAAATACATAAGCTTGTTTCAAAAAAACAAATTTTAAAATGAAAAAGACACTAATAAAAAACGCTAAGGTTGTAAATGAAGGCACAATTACCAATTGTGATATTCTTTTAAACGGTAATTATATAGAAAAAATAAGTAGTTCTATTAGTGATGCTAATGCTACGGTTATAGACGCTAAAGGCAATTACGTATTACCTGGCATTATAGATGACCAAGTACATTTTAGAGAACCAGGACTTACGCACAAAGGAAATATTGCTACAGAAAGTAAAGCTGCTGTTGCAGGTGGTGTTACTACTTTTATGGAGCAACCAAATACAAATCCGCAGACAACAACAATAGAAAAGTTAGAAGAAAAATTTGCTGTAGCAAAAGAGAGTTCTTACGCTAACTATTCGTTTTTGTTTGGTGGTACTAATGACAATTTAGAGGAATTAAAAAAACTAGATAAAAACGCTTGTTCTGGTGTTAAACTATTTTTAGGTTCTTCTACCGGAAATATGTTGGTAGATAACGAAGAGGTTATTGAAAAAATATTTAGCAATACAGAAATGGTTATATCGGCTCATTGCGAAGACGAAACTACTATTCGCAAAAATATGGCTACGTATAAAGAAAAGTACGGAGACAACATTCCTATAGAATATCACCCAATTATTAGAAGTACAGAGGCGTGTTATTTGTCTTCTTCTAAGGCTATTGCTCTGGCAGAAAAAACGGGTGCCAGACTACACGTTTTTCATTTATCTACAGGAAAAGAAACAAGTCTTTTTAGAAACGATATTCCTTTAAAAGACAAAAAAATTACAGCAGAGGTTTGTGTTCATCACTTGTGGTTTTCTGATGAAGATTACAAAGAAAAAGGAACACTTATAAAATGGAATCCTGCTGTTAAAACTGCAGAAGACAGGTCTATGCTGTGGGACGCTCTTTTAGATGACCGTATTGATGTTATTGCAACAGACCACGCACCACATACTTTTGAAGAAAAAGATAACGTTTACACAAAAGCACCATCTGGAGGACCGTTAGTACAACACGTTTTACCTGCTATGCTAGAGAAAGTTTTAGATGGCACAATTACTATAGAACGTATGGTAGAAAAAATGTGTCATAACCCTGCTATTTTATTTCAAATTGAAAAAAGAGGATATATTAAAGAAGGGTACTTTGCAGATTTAGTTATTGTAGACACCAATAGTCCTTGGCAAGTAAGCAAGTCTAACATTTTATACAAATGTGGTTGGTCTCCGTTTGAAGACTACACATTTAAATCTAAAATTTCTCATACCTTTGTTAATGGACATTTAGCATATGAAAACGGCGTGGTTTCTGAACAAAAAAATGCACATAGATTAACCTTTAACAGGTAATTAAAGAATTAGCGTTACACCATTAACACATATAAAAGATGAAAAAGTTTTTAACGTTACTTTTAGTGATTGCTACAGTTGCTTCTTGTGCAGAGAGTGCTATTAAAAAACCAGATAATCTTATTAGTGAAGAGGAAATGGTAGATATTTTGTATGATTTAGCACTTATTACAGCTGCAAAAAATACCAACTCCAATGTATTGGTAGAAAACAATGTAAAAACAATGCCATATATCTATAAAAAATACAATATAGATAGTACACAGTTTGCAGATAGCGATATTTATTACGCTGCCAACCCTGTTGTTTATGAAGGTTTTTATAAAGAAATACAGCGTAAATTAGACACCATAAGAACTCAATTAGACCGCAAAAGAGAATTAAAAGCAGATAGTATTGCTGCTAGCAGAAAAAAGAATCCAGAAAAACTTAAAGTTGCTCCTGTAAAAGCAGGGAAGAAGTAGTTTTAATAACGGTATCTAAATCTGTAAACTTAAAGTTTATAGCTTCTTTAATTTTTGCGTTTTGGTACATATCTTGACTTTTTAAGCCGTGTACTTGCATTTTAGACAGCTTACGACCTCTTCTGGTAAATAAATGCACCAACCAGTCTAACTTACACAAAATATTTAACTGCCATATTTTTAAAGCCTTAGTTGGTTTTGGCTTGTTAATTTCTTTTGCTATTTTATCTAAAACCTCTTTAAACGTAGCATTTTTGGCTACAGCAATATAGCGTTCGTTTTTTAAGTCAGATTTCATTAGCTCAATACACATATCTGCAACATCTGCAACACCTACAAATCCGCTACCACTTGGTGGGTAGTATTTTAAACCATTTGCTATTTTACTAAAAAATTGTCCACTTCCAGAGTCCCAATATCCAGGCCCTAAAATAACACCTGGGTTTACAATTACAGCATCTAAACCTTCTTGTGTACCTCGCCAAACTTCCATTTCTGCTGCATATTTTGTAAGTGCATAAACATTTACATCTGCATCATTCCATTCTGTTTCTTCAGTAACAATTGGTGTTGCTTCATTTTTACCCAAAGTAGCAATAGAACTTACGTAAGTTAGCTTTTGCACATTATTAGCCAAACAAATATTTACAATATTGGCAGTGCCTTTTGTATTTACGTGTCTTAATTTAAAATAATCATTAGGGTCAAAAGAAATTAAAGCTGCGCAATGGTAAACGTGCGTAACGTTAATAAATGCATCTTCTAAAGAAGGTATATCTGTAACATCTGCAACAACCCAATTAATTTTTGCAAATAACTCATCTGCATTGTCTACATAATAAGAAAATACTTTTTTTACCTGCTCCAAGTTACTGCTTGGCCTATGTATAGCCTTTACTGCGTCCTCTGTTTTAAGCAGCTGCAATAAAAGATGCGCGCCTACTAATCCTGTGCCTCCTGTTACCAATATCATAGTTCAAATTTAGCAATTTAATTTACTGTAGACTACTGCCAAAGCTCTCTATTTCTTTTATATTTGCATCTACTATTACAAAACATAAAATACAATGGCTTCTAATTTTGTCGCAGAATTAAAATGGAGGGGTATGATACATGATGTTATGCCCGAAACAGAGGAACACTTACTAGAACAAATGCGTGCTGCTTATGTGGGTATAGACCCAACAGCAGACTCTTTACATATTGGCCATTTGGTTAGTGTAATGATGCTACGTCATTTTCAACTAGCAGGTCACAAACCATATGCGTTAATTGGTGGAGCTACAGGCATGATTGGTGATCCGTCTGGAAAATCTGCAGAACGTAATTTGCTAGATGAAAAAACACTTAGACACAACCAAAATGCTATAAAAGACCAGCTATCTCGCTTTTTAGATTTTAAAAGTAACGAAGAAAATGCTGCTGTTTTAGTTAATAATTACGATTGGATGAAAGAATTTTCATTTCTAGAATTTATTCGTGATGTTGGTAAACATATTACCGTTAACTACATGATGGCTAAAGATTCTGTAAAAAAACGTTTAACTTCTGAAGCCAAAGAAGGAATGTCTTTTACAGAGTTTACATACCAATTAGTGCAAGGGTATGATTTTTTCCACTTGTTTAAAGAACACAACTGTACCTTACAAATGGGTGGCAGTGACCAATGGGGAAATATTACTACGGGCACAGAAATGATACGTAGAATTGGTGGCGGTAAAGGCTATGCACTTACCTGCCCATTAATTACAAAAGCAGATGGTACTAAGTTTGGAAAAACTGAAGGTGGTAACATTTGGTTAGATGCAGAACGTACTTCTCCTTACAAGTTTTACCAATACTGGCTAAACACATCTGATGAGGATGCTGAAAAATTTATAAAAATCTTTACTTTTTTAACTAAAGAAGAAATTGATGCATTAATTGCAGAACATAAAGAAGCGCCACATATGCGTGCTTTACAGAAAAAATTAGCAGAAGAAATTACAATTAGTGTACACTCTAAACAAGATTTAGACAATGCTATAAAGGCAAGTAATATTTTATTTGGAAAATCTACTTCTGAAGATTTAAAAACACTAGACGAAAAAACTTTTTTAGATATTTTTGAAGGTGTACCACAGGCAGAAGTAACTGCTGCAGATATTGAAGAAGGTTTGGATATGATTGGTGCATTAGCTGCTAAAACTCAGTTTTTAGACTCTAATGGTGCTGCACGTAGAGAACTTAAACAAAATGCAATTTCTGTAAACAAAGAAAAAGTAAAAGAAGATTACGTTATTACAAGCAAAGACTTAATTAACAACAAATTTGTATTATTACAACGTGGCAAAAAGAATTATTTTGTATTGGTTGTAAATTAAATTTTAAGCTTACATATTTTAAAGGCTGGTTATTTACCAGCCTTTTTTTATACCTTTTTTTTAGTTGATAATCCATTTTAGCTATTTTATTCTTAATTAAATTAAGTTTTACATTCTACAGCCACTCGTTTACAGACCAAACAGATACTTGGAATATATTACTATAGAATTGGAAATAATGCTAACTTTAGTGCATTAAACAAAATACTGACACTGACTTAGCCAAAAAATCATCAGAAAGAACCAAAAGAAAATGAAAAAAAAGTTCCTTTTTAGCATAAGCATTCTGCTTTGCTCACTATCAATCTACGCTCAAGAAAATAACAAATCGGTTTTAAGCATTAAACAAATTATGCAGGGTAGTGACTTTATTGGCCACTTACCTTCTAGTGCTAAATGGTCTCAAGACAGTAAAAGCATTTATTTTAACTGGAATACAGAAAATGCATATAGCGACTCTCTTTACGTTTACAACAGCACTAATGGCAATATTAGTAAAGTAGATTTTGAAACCGAATACAACCTACCTTCTACCCCAACTTTTAATTCTAAACGAACAAAAAATGTATATATAAAACGTGGCGATATTTTTTATACAGATATTACTACCAATAAAACCATACAGGTTACCCAAACTACAGACCGAGAAAGAAATGCAAAATTTATAGAAAACGACAGTAAAATTGCATATCAAAAAGGACAAAATATTTATACTTGGAATATAAAAACTGGTGCAACTGCGCAAATCACAAATTTTACAGACAAAAAAGATAAAGAAAAGCACTTAAGCGATAAAGATGAATGGTTACGTAATGACCAACTTGCTCTTTTTGATGTTTTAAGAGAACGCAAAGCCAAAGAAGACGCTCGCAAAAAGGCAATGGAACGCTACAAAGAAAAAGAGCTATTTTCTATATACACAGAAGGTAAGTCTATTAGCAGCCAAAGTATTAGTACAGATGGTAGTTATGTAACCTACATTGCTGCCACTTATGCAAGTAACAAGCGTACTACTATGCCGCATTTTGTAACAGAATCTGGCTATGTAGAAAATGAAAATACACGCTCTAAGGTTGGTGACAAGCCAAGCAGCTATGAGCTTCATATTTATGATATTAAAAACAAAAAAACATACCCTGTATCTTTAAATAATTTAGAAGGTTTAGATTATGTACCAGAGTACACTAAAGACTACCCAAACAAAACATATAAAAACGACAACAGAATTGGCTACATAGTTGGTCCTATTTGGAGTGCAGATGGTAAAAAAGCCGTTTTAGATATTAGCTCTAACGATTATAAAGACCGTTGGATAGTTCTTTTAAATCTTGCTGATGGTACCGTTACCAATTTAGACCACCAACACGATAAAGCTTGGATTGCCGGCCCAGGAATTGGTTGGGGTAATTTAGGTTGGTTACCAGATGACAATAGTATTTGGTACCAGTCTGAAAAAACAGGTTATTCTCATTTGTACACCACTAATGTGTTAACTAAAAAAACAAAAGCACTTACCTCTGGTAATTTTGAAATTTATGAACCAACCATTTCTACAGACAAAAAACGTTGGTATTTTACAGCTAATAAAAATCACCCTGGAGACAGACAGTTTTATACAATGCCTTTAAAAGGTGGTAAATTAACTCAGTTAACCACAATGGTTGGTAATAACGAGGTTACTTTATCTCCAGATGAGCGCCAAATGGCTATTTTACATTCGTACAGCAACAAACCAACAGAGTTATACATACAACCTAATCCAATAAAAAACAGATCTAAAACAGCTCCAAAACAAATTACAAATTCACTTACAGACAGTTTTAAAAAATACACCTGGAAAGATCCTGAGGTTATTACCTTTAAAGCTGAGGACGGAGCCGAGGTATACGCAAGGTTATATCAACCTAAAACAGCAACAAAAAACAAAGCTGCTGTAATTTTTGTACACGGAGCTGGCTATTTACAAAATGCACACAAATGGTGGAGCTCTTACTACAGAGAGTATATGTTTCATAACATATTGGTAGATAATGGGTATACTGTGTTAGACATAGATTACAGAGGTAGTGCTGGTTATGGCAGCAAGTGGCGAACCGGGATTTACCGCCATATGGGTGGTAAAGATTTATCGGACCAAGTAGATGGCGCAAAATTATTAGTAGATAAATATGGTATAGACAAAGATAAAATCGGAATTTATGGCGGTTCTTATGGCGGATTTATAACATTAATGGGAATGTTTAATGCTCCAGACACTTTTAAAGCTGGTGCTGCAATACGTTCTGTAGGTGATTGGGCTGCTTACAACCACGGTTATACTGCACGTATTTTAAATACTCCGGTTACAGATAGCATTGCTTACAGAAAAAGCTCTCCTATTTATTATGCAGATGGTTTAAAAGGAGATTTATTAATTCTACACGGTATGGTAGATGATAATGTGCATTTTCAAGATATGGTACGTTTATCTCAGCGTTTAATAGAGTTAGAAAAAAAGAACTGGGAAATGGCTGTTTATCCTGTAGAGCGTCACGGTTTTGTAGAGCCTAGTAGCTGGACAGATGAATATACACGTATTTTTAATTTGTTTAATGAGAGTCTTTTAAACATTACCACTAAAGAATAACATTTATGAAGAATAAAATAGCAGCCTTATTTGCTGTAATAGCATTAGGATCTTGTAGTAAACCACCAGAAAAGCCTAAAATGAATGCTTTAGCAGAAGATTACGTAAAACTGGTTTTAGAAGTAGGACAATATAATAGTGATTTTGTTGATGCTTATTATGGCCCAGAAGAATGGAAACCAACCTCAGCTAAATTAGATACTATACCAGCTTCAGATTTTATAGCCAGAACCAACACATTAATAAATAGCGCTAATTTGGTAGATACAACTGCTTTTTCTAGTATTGAAAAAGCAAGACATACAATGTTTAAAAAGCAACTAACTGCTGTAAAAACCAAGTTAGAGATGCTAGCAGGTAAAACCTATAGTTTTGATGAAGAAG
The DNA here is from genome assembly GCF_007827205.1 of Cellulophaga sp. RHA_52. NCBI lineage: Bacteria > Pseudomonadati > Bacteroidota > Flavobacteriia > Flavobacteriales > Flavobacteriaceae > Cellulophaga > Cellulophaga sp. RHA_52. Next base: position 1,242,873 of record NZ_VIRZ01000001.1, on the reverse strand, counting down.
CTAAACTTTTATATGATGCAGAACCACCGCATTTTACAGAAGAGCACTTTAACAAACTTATTGCTGCTTTAGAAGAAGAGCTACCAGGAGATGAAGATTTAGCTACTAGATATGCTGCTTTTGAAAAACAATTTATAATACCAAAAGATAAGCTAGATACTGTTTTTAGAGTTGCTATTACAGAAGCAAGAAAAAGAACTAATCACCATTTTAAATTACCACAGAATGAAGATTTTGTGTTAGAATATGTAAATGATAAAAGTTGGTCTGGCTACAATTACTACCAAGGTAAAAGTAAAAGTTTAATACAGATAAATACCGATTTTCCAATTTTTATACAACGTGCAATAGACTTAGCTTGCCACGAAGGTTACCCTGGTCACCACGTATTTAATGCGCTATTAGAACAAAATTTAGTTGATGCTAAAGGATGGAAAGAATTTTCGGTATATCCATTATTTTCTCCGCAATCTTTAATAGCAGAAGGTAGTGCAAACTATGGTATAGACGTAGCTTTCCCAGGAGATGAGCGTGTTGCTTTTGAAAAAGAAGTACTTTTCCCTATTGCAGGTTTAGATGCTAGCAAGGCCGATAAATACTATAAAATTCTAGGACTAATAGGTAAGCTAAATTACGCAGGTAATGAAGCTGCAAGGCAATATTTAAACGGAGAAATCTCTAGAGAAGAAGCTGCCAAATGGCTAGAAAAATATTTGTTTTACGCACCAGATAGAGCATTGCAACGCACACGTTTTATAGACCAGTACCGTAGCTATGTTATAAATTATAATTTAGGTAAAGACCTAGTTGCAGACTATGTAAAAGCTAAAGGAGGTACTGTAGACCAACCAGAAAAACGCTGGGCAGTTTTTAAAGAGTTGTTAAGTAACCCACATACAGCAAGTAGTTTAAAGTAGAGTTAAATTCAGTCTTGTATAACCTTCATTTACGGGATTAAATATATTTTTTTTTGCTCTAGTATTGACATTATCAATTCTGAATGGATTAAGACGTAATCTACTGAAGTGCTGAGACGCTTTTTATTCCGGTATTAATAATTTTTAAGAATTCCGCTGTTGATATATCAAATTCTGAAATATCTATTTCAACTAATCCTCTAGATTTAGTGCCAAGAATAATTTTGCCAACTGAGAATCCTTCACTAACATATTGATATGTTTTTACGAATTAGGATACCCTAAAATTAGATTTTTTTTAAAAGGCTTAGAACCAAAAAGTCATTTTTGAAGAATGAAATGATTCAAAATACTGAAGATATGAGTCCGATAAATTCCCAAAAACCCATATACCAAAGATACATTACTAGGGCATTTAAAACATCAAATAATTATTGAGACTTATCAACAAGAAATTGAGATTGTAAACGTTGAGTAACAGTTTCGTATGAGTAAGTCGTCCATTAGAAAACTGTCTTTTTTTTTGCGATTTAAATGACTTGGATAAACAGATATAAGCTTAATGCTAAACAAATTCCAAAAGCTCCTAACATAATTTTAGCTAATATATTTCGCCATCTTTCATTTAAAAAATACAGTCCAACACATAAAATTCCAATCCCAAACAACCATTTGGAATATTTTAATTCTGGTGGGTCAAAACTAGTTTCAGCTAAAGCGTTATTATGATTGTAATATATCAGTACAGAATCAATAATTCCTATAATCAGAAATATGTATTTAGTTCTAGTTTTCAATTTGCATTAAAATGTTAGGTAACTACTCAATAAACTCCATAAAATAATCCCTATCTATTTCTCTGGCACCTAAACTCTCTAGGTGCTGGGTATAGACTTGGCAATCTATAAGTTTGTAATTATTAGCTTGCATTTCTTGTACCATTGTTATAAAACCGTATTTAGATGCGTTGCTAACATCACTAAACATACTTTCTCCACAAAACACAGTACCTAAATCTATGCCATACAAACCACCCACCAATTGGTTATCTAACCAAACCTCGTAAGAGTGTGCAAAGCCTTTTTTATGCAATTCTATATATGCGTTTTGCATATTTTGGGTAATCCACGTGCCTGGCTGCCCATCTCTTGGTACAGTAGCACAACGGTGAATTACTTCTTCAAAATTTTTATTTTTTGTGACAGTAAAAGTTTTATCGCGTAAAAGCTTACGCATACTTTTAGAAACTTTTAATTCTTGCGGAAACAATACCATTCTTGGGTCTGGACTCCACCAAAGTGGCAATCTATCATCATCAAACCAAGGAAAAATTCCGCTTTTATAGGCAAGTTGTAATCGTTCTACAGATAAATCTCCTCCAGCCGCTAACAAACCTTCTTCATTAGCTGTATGTACTGGAGGAAACTCTAACTTATCTGTTAAATAATATATTGGATTCACCATTTAACCTAGAAAGGCAAATCATCGTGATCTTCTTCATTTAAATTATCAGCAGGCTCAAAAGCTTGTGCTGGCGCAGCTGGTGGTATTCCTGCATCTCCGCTTGGAGCAGCTTGTTGTAAGTTTTCTATTCTCCAACCCTGTATAGAGTTAAAGTACTTAGTTTCTCCTTGTGGGTTAACCCATTCTCTACCTCTAAGGTTTATGCTAATTTTTACTGGTTGCCCAACACTATAACCGTTTAACAAATCGCATTTATCCTGAACAAACTCTACCATTATATGCTGTGGATACTGCTCCTCTGTTGTAACAACTATTTCTCTTTTTCTAAATCCGTTACTTCCAAAAGTCTGAGTTTCCCCAACCATTTTCACTTTTCCTTGTACTTCCATCTTAAATTAGTTTCTTATGCGTGTTTATTAATTTAGTTCTTATTCTATTATATCTATACCTGCTAACAATAATTTTAATGCTCCCAATGGGTTGTTATTAAAAATATATTCTTTAGCCTTTAATTGCAGCTGTACACTATCATTAGTTGCTAGTGTTGCTTGTGCATCTTCATTTTCATTAACAAATTGTTGTACACTTTTGGCTGTTGGTAAAACTTCTATATTACCTAACAACCCTAAATCATTACCAGATAACAACTTACTGTTTTTTATTTTGTCTGGCAAACTATCTATACCTATTCCTAAGGTAGATAACGGTTTTGGAACCTCAAACATACCTTCTTTAGCTCTGCTATACCAATTACCTCCCATACGGGCAACCAAATCTATTTTATGTTGGTCTATACTTCCGTTTTCATCTAAAACTGAAGAATCTACGTGCACCTTAACAACTTCGCAAAACACCAAATTACCGGCACCACCTTCATCACCTAAAGCCTCTACTTTAGTAACTTTGCACTCAAACTGCACTGGAGATTCTGCTACCCTAAAAGGGGTGACCACATCAGACTTTAACATTGTTAAACCAGCCTTTTTAAACTCATTTACCCCTTCTGCATACTCTGTACTAGACAAAGACATTTGCTGTACTATTGCATAATTTACAATATTTACCACAACTTCCTTAGTCTCTAATACATTTTCTAAGGTGTGTTTTGTTGTATTATTTCTAACACGCCTAGCAGGAGAAAAAATTAGTATTGGCGGGTTTGCACTAAATACATTAAAAAAACTAAAAGGAGATAAGTTAGGGTTACCATCTTTATCTACTGTGCTAGCAAATGCAATAGGTCTAGGGCCAACAGCACCTAAAAGATATCCGTGCAATTTAGCCGTTGTAACCTCGTTTGGTACTATAGAAATTGTTTTTTTCATAGAATGCAAAGGTACATAATTTGTCCGCTATTTAAAACAAGATGGCAAGATAGAAATACCAAATGTGCATTAAATTACGTTATCTTTAAACCCAAGAATTGGAACAATGAATTTTAATCCAAAAAACAAAACTATAAACATTTCCTTAATGGTTGGCGCTTTCTTTATTGTGAGCCTTATTTTATGGAATACAAATAGTTTTTTTGAGCAATTTAAGAAAGAAGAAAGACACAAAATGGAAATATGGGCCACAGCCCAAACCGAGTTTCGTAACTCTTCACAAACGGAAGATTTAGGAGATTTACATTTAAAGATTTTTCAAAACAATACCTCTACACCAATGATTTTGGTGAACAAAAGCGGCACTTTTAACGCAAAAAACATAGAAGGCAACAAAAAGAAAGACACTGCTTTTATAAAACAAAAGATAGAGGATTTTAAAAAAGAAAATACACCTATTTTAATGACCCATAAAGGAGAGCTAATTGCTACCCTTTATTATGGTAATTCTGAAGTTTTAAATAATTTAAAATATTACCCTTTAGCGCTATTACTAATTATATTTTTATTTGGTGCTGTAATTTTCTTTTTCTTTAAAACCAATAAAGCATCTGAACAAAGTAAACTTTGGGCTGGTATGGCTAAAGAAACGGCACACCAAATAGGCACTCCGCTTACCTCTCTTTTGGGGTGGAATGAGTTGTTAAAAGATGAAAACATAAATCCAGAAATATCTGTAGAAATTGAAAAAGATATTTGTAGGCTACAAACTATTACAGACAGGTTTTCTAACATTGGGTCTTTACCTAAGCTTGAAGAAAAAGATATTGTTGCCGAAACTAAAAGTGCTTTTGATTATTTAAAACGAAGAAGCTCTAAATTAATTCAGTTTTCTTTTGATAGTAAAGTAGATGAACTGCCAGTTATGCTTAACAAACCCTTGTACAACTGGACCATTGAAAACTTAGTTAAAAATGGTATTGATGCTATGCGAGGTAAAGGACATATTGCCATAGAAATTATCCCTGCAGGAAGCTTTGTAAACATTTTAGTGTCTGATACTGGCCATGGAATACCTAAAGGAAACTATGCTTCTATTTTTAATCCAGGGCACACATCTAAGCGTCGTGGCTGGGGTTTAGGGCTGTCTTTAGTTAAAAGAATTGTAGAAGAATACCATAACGGTAAAGTAAAAGTGTTATCTTCGAGTAAAGATGGCACTGTAATGCAGATTTCGTTAAAAACAAAAATTTAACTATGTCTAAGGAGAAATTAGTAATACTAAAAGAGGCTAACATAAAAAATAACTGTCCAGAATGTTTTCATAACGAGCTTATGGTTACTTTTTATCAAAAGCAAAAATTTGGCAAATTTATACACAAAACTACCAGTGAGGTAAGTAATGATATAAAATGCCTAAGATGCCACTGCACAATATACCCAGTAAACTGGACAGATGACATAGAGCGCTCTTTTAACTACTACCAAAAGTTAGCTATACCGCACAAAACAAGTGTAAAATTTACATCTTTATTTTATATAATTATGCTTGTACTAATTGCCATAGTTGGTATAGCAGTTTACATTTTTACCCAAAAAATTATTGAATTTTAGCTGCTATTTTTGCTGCTAAAGCCGTAAACTCTTCTGTAGTAACTTCCTCTTTCTTTTTAAATGAAGCATCTGCCATAGAATTTAGAGGTATTAAATGCACGTGCACGTGTGGCACTTCTAAACCAATAACAGACATACCTACACGGTTGCAAGGAATAACAGCTTCAATAGCTTTACCCACTTTTCTTGAAAAAGCCATTAACCCCATATAAGTTTCTTCGTCTAAATCTAGAATTTTATCTACCTCTTTTTTGGGCACACAAAGCGTATGCCCTTTTGCGTTAGGGCTAATATCTAAAAAAGCAAAATAGTTAGCATCTTCTGCCACCTTATAACAAGGTATTTCGCCATTAATTATTTTAGTGAAAATAGATGCCATTATGCTCTAGTTATTTCTAAAATTGTAAGTTTAATTTTTCCGTTAGGCACAGCAATTTCTGCTTCGTCACCAACACTTTTACCTAGCAAACCTTTACCTATTGGAGAGTTTACAGATATTTTCCCTGTTTTTAAATCGGCTTCACTTTCTGCAACTAAGGTATATTTCATTTCCATACCATTAGACTGGTTTTTTAGTTTAACCGTAGATAAAACTAGTACCTTAGATGTATCTAACTGAGACTCATCAATAATTCTGGCTCCAGCAACAATTTCTTCTAACTTAGAAATTTTAAGCTCTAATAAACCTTGTGCTTCTTTGGCTGCATCGTACTCTGCATTCTCAGATAAATCTCCTTTATCCCTAGCCTCTGCAATAGCTTGTGACGCCTTTGGGCGCTCTATGTCTTTAAGCTGATTAAGCTCATCTTTTAACTTTTTTAAACCTTCTGCGGTATAATAAGATACGTTACTCATAACATGATCATTTTATAAATAAGAAAATCCTCTTATTTCTAGAGGATTTTATACAAATATACATAATTTTTGTTCACATTTGCTGTTGTATTAGTACTAAGAAAACATATTATGAAAACACTTTTTACACTTTTAGCCGTTTTTCTATTACTTTCTTGTGATAGCGGTAGAACTAACAGAAATCCTTACCTACAAGAGATTAGTTTTAGAATAGATTTAAACCTAAACTTACCATCATATAGTGCCTTAAAAAACACTGGAAATGCCGTTTACGTTGGCAGTCAAGGTGTTGGCACTAAAGGTATTTTTGTTATAAATACAGGGTTTGATAGTTTTATGGCTTTTGAAGCTAGCTGCCCAAACCACGAGCCTAGCTCTTGCTCTACTATGGTTTTAGATGATGATAAGCAAAATGTTACTTGCCCATGCGAAGACTATAAATACAATTTATTTACGGGTCAATTTTTAAATAGGCCAGATGATGACAATAGATATCATGACATGCTTTTTTACAGCTCATCTATAAACGGTAATATAGTTACTGTTAGAAATTAAAAAAAGGGCAAACCTAAAATAAGGCCCACCCTTTGTAAACATGGTTAGTGTTCAAATCTTAAAAATTAAATGTTGCACCCACTAAAAAGTTTGTTCCTGCTTGTGGGTAATAACCTTGTACTTCAAAAGTAGTGCCAGGAGTGTCCCAACTATTTAAATATGTATATCCGTTAGATACATATTTTTCATTAAAAACATTATTTACTAATCCGGTTAAGACAACTGACTTAAATATTTTATTAAATTTTATCTCGTAAGCCACATTAAAATCGTTTACAAAATAGCTATCTAACTTAGAGTCTTCTGTATCTGTGTTACTTAAGTATTGTTCGCCTACAAATTTAGATAAAAAAGATAATTTTATGTTCTCTTTTGGCGCATAAGTAAAAATATTTCCGGCAACAACGTTTGGCGAATACGCAATATTTGTATCTCCTAAGTCTTGTATATCTCCATCTCTATCTGTGAAAAAATCTTTATTTTTATTACTACTTACGGCAATGTTTGGTCTGGTAGAGAGCTGATCATTAAAAACAATATTTGCATCTACTTCTAAACCAAAACGGTAACTATCTCCAACATTTTCTCTAAGCGGAGCTCCTACATCATTTAACTCACCCGTAACAACCAGTTGATCTTTATAACCCATATAGTATAAGTTTGTGTTTACTTGTACGGCAGAAGTTACATAGCGCCAACCTAACTCATAATCATTTAATTTTTCTGGCTTAGGACTACCGCTTTCATAATCATTTCTGTTAGGCTCTCTGTTTGCCACAGCATAAGAAGCATAAAAATTATTATTTTTATTTAAGTTAAAAGTTACCCCAGCTTTTGGATTTATAAAATTAAACCTATCATTTACCAAACCTGTATCTTCTCCGTTAGCCTTATAACCAACTCTTCTGAATTGTACATCTCCAAAAAGGCTCCATTTCTCATCTACATTATAATTTAATTTAGTGTAGATATTAAAGTCGGTTTTAGTAGAGTTATCATCATAATAACGGTCTTCATAACTACTATTAGCTGTAAATTGCTGTGCCCAAATTACTTCTCCAAAATGGTCTCCTTTATATTTATTATAGCCACCACCTATAATAAAGTTTACTCCGTTTTCTTTATAGTTAGCAGAAAAAGTAGTCCCATAAAAATCATTATCTAACCACCTTCTTCTAATTAAATCTGTAACATCTGTTCCGTTAAAACCAGCTACAATACCATTATAATCTGCAGGATCTTCATCTTCTTTGTATTGCTCAAAAAAACCACGTCCTTTTGTATAGTGTACCGCCAAGTTAGTAGACCAAATATCAGAAATTTGCTCGTTCCACAATAATTGAAAATGATCTTGCTTGTAATCATCATTTTCGTTAGCATAAAACTGAGTAACACCATTTTCATCTTTGTAAGCACCAACCGGGTTGTATGTTCTGTTTTCTTTTAATGTTTCTGCATCAATACCATCCCAAGATTGGTACGTGACCTCATGACCTCCAAAAAGTAATGCCTTTATTAAAGTATTATCATCTACATAAGCAGCTTGCAAAAAGTAAGAATCTAAGTTAGACGAAGCCCTGTCTACATAACCATCTGAAGCAATTCTAGACAACCTACCAGAAATTTCTACGTGATTATTTAATAAACCTGTACTAAATTTAATATTGTTTTTTAACGTATTAAAACTACCAATAGATGTAGATACTTGCCCGTATGCATCTGCAGAAACAGCATCTGTTAAAATGTTTAAACTGGCACCAAAAGCACCAGAACCGTTAGTAGATGTACCAACACCTCGTTGCAATTGCAAATTCTCTGTAGAAGAAGCAAAGTCTGGCATATTAACCCAAAAAGTACCGTGAGACTCAGAGTCGTTATAAGGTATACCATTTATAGTAACATTTACACGCGTAGCATCTGTACCACGCACTCTAATACCCGTATAACCAACACCAGCACCAGCATCTGAAGTGGTTACTACAGCAGGTAAAAAGTTCATTAATATAGGAATATCCTGACCTAAATTACGAGATTTAAATTGCTCTTTGGTTAAGTTAGAGAATGTTACAGGAGATTGAGTTGTTACACGTACTCCAGAAACTAAAACCTCATCTAAAACTACCTTTTTACCTTCTAAGGTGTCTATTTCTTTTTCTTGTGCCGCGCTTGTAAAAGCTAATCCAAAAACAGCTAAAGTTGTGCCTAAAGTTTTTAAGTATACTTGTCTTTTATTGCTGCTATTTTTGTGAGTAGTAGCACTTAATTTAAAACAGTTTGTTTTCATTCGTAATAGTATTACAAATAAAAGGGGCTGTTATTTTTGTTAAATTGTATAGATTTTTTTTGAGTGGCAAGCTCCATTTATTAATTGCCTTTTAACCTAGCTAACACTTCTGTACTGCGTTGCTATTACTTCCCTTAGCAGCATTACCCGCTCAGGTTCGTTGGGTATAATCTCAGCCTAAACTAATAAGCACCCCTTTGAGATGGCAGCAAATGTAGGGCACACTTTCTAGTATTCATAAAAAAAAGTTAATTTTATTAACTACAACAACTAAATGTACATTATGAAATTAGGAGCATTTTCTATAAGTTTAAGCGTAAAAGACATAAAAACATCTAAAGCTTTTTACGAAAAATTAGGTTTTAGTGTTTTTGCTGGTGAAATTGATAAAAAGTATCTAATACTTAAAAACGAAAACACCATTATTGGTTTGTTTGAAGGAATGTTTGATAAAAATATGCTAACATTTAATCCTGGTTGGGACCAAAGTGCAAATACACTTAAAAATTATGATGATATTAGAGACATACAAAAGCAATTAATTGCCTCTGGACTTGAGCTTAGCTCAAAAGCAGATGAAAACACTACAGGACCTGCAAACTTAGTTATTGTAGACCCTGACGGAAACCCTATTCTGCTAGACCAACACGTGTAATTACAACGGTTGGTGAGCAGATTTAAGCAAATCGTTTACTGTTTTTACTGGGTTAAAAGTAATACTTGGCACCTCTACAAAAATAGTGTTCCAATATGCCATTGCTCCGTTCCAAAGACCAGGCAATTCTAAAGCCTTAACAGGCCTTCCTTCTTTTGTTTTTTCTGTTATAAAACCTTGCTTTTCATTTACAAAGTCTAACAAATTATATTTTTCTCCTTTGTAATTTTTAACACCACAAACTAAATCTACTGGGTTAAAATGAGTTGCATTTTGCAATATTTTAGCCTGATTGTAATTAGACGTATTAATTTGTGCTGACTCTACTATTTGAAGTGAAACATTTTCTTGATAATCTTTAATCCAAAATGGCCCACCACCTGGATCTCCAAGGTTTTTTACCATACCACAAACTCTAATTGGCCTGTTTATATGATTTTTTAAAAGTGCTATTTGATCTTCTTTTCCTAAGTGAATAAATCCATTTTTAAATCTGACATTTAATTCCTCCTTTAAAAACAATCTAATTTCATTTATTAAATCGTCATCAACATCATTATTGTCTAAAATTGAAGCATATTTAAACGCTTTATTCTGAACTTTTAATAAAAACCCTGCTAGCATTTTTTTGCTGTTAGCTATTGTTTCTAAATGTTCTTCTACAATAATATTATCTATGTTTTTTATAAAAATAACATCTGCTTTTTTATCGTTTAAATTTTCAATAAGTGCCCCATGACCTCCTGGCCTAAACAATAAGCTTCCGTTTTTTAATCTAAAAGGAATGTTATCTATATCTACAGCAATGGTGTCTGTTTCTACTTTCTGAAATGAATAATCTACCTCAAAACTAACACCTGTTTCTTTTGTAACCACATCTAATACTTGCGCTTCCTTTTCTAAAAACATTTTTTTATGCTGTTCAGAAATTGTAAAATGCAGCTTGGCCTTTTTAGCAGTTGTTGCGTACAATGCAGCCTCTTTTAAATGTTCATAAAACGGAGTTACAATACCGTTTTTGTATGCATGAAAAGGCAATAATCCTTTGGGGTAAAAGCCATAATTTAATTTATTTTCTGCTAATAATTCTTCCACAAAAGCATACACTTCTTCTCCTGTAGACGAAAAATTATTACCTATACGTGATTTTACATCTTTATAAAAAGGGAAATTTTTTAATCCTTCTGTAAAAGTCTTAATAGCATTATCTTCTGATGTATTTATATACTCTTGTAATGTTTGTTTTTTAGGGTTATATACTTCTAAAAAAGCAAATAAAGCCTTAAACATACGTGTTGCTGCACCAGAGGCAGGAGTAAATTTTAGCAATTCTTTTTCTGAACGTTCTTTTTCAAACAAAGAAATAAGCTCTTCCTGCTCTTTATCTGTAAATTTTAAGATACCATCACCTACAACGGCTGCTTTAGATAAATTTACAAAAGGTATCCCCTCTTTAAAGGTTTCTATTTGAGCTAAAACCTTTTCGTTAGTAATTCCTTTTGCTGCAAATTGCTTTAAATCTATATCTGTAAAATTCATCTATTTTCTAGTATTTTGTCTATTGCTGCTACTGCTGTAGCTAGTCTTTCTGCTTTACCGCCCCTTAAAGTAATAAAATTCCTATTATACTTAAGCAATGTTTGTTTAAAAAAATTAAACATTTCTTGACGTTCTTGTGGCTTATCTCTTAAATCATCTGCCTCCCAAGGAACGTCTACATAGGTTAAAAAGTATAAATCGTATGTGTTTTCTAAGGCATATTTTTCTAAAACAGGATCACAAGTTCCAATGTAATAAGCCTCTGAGTACACTTTAGTCTCTAGCAAATCTGTATCACAAATAAGTACATCTGTAGCCTTTTTTGCTAATTTATTCTCTAATTTCATTTGACCTTCAGCAATTGGCAAAAGATCTTTAGGTTCACAGGTTTTACGCTCGTTGTTCCATTTGTCTTGCAAATACTCCCTAGCATATTCTGGCACCCAAACAGAATGGTAATGCCTTGCTAATTGTTCTGACAGCGTTGTTTTACCAGTAGACTCTGGCCCAAACAAAACTACTTTAACAATGTTTGTGGGCTCTTGCCTATACTTTTCTTCCATGCTAAATATCCTAAAATTGCTACTCCTGTAAATACAAAATATTGTAACGCTGTAAAAACAAGTCCTTTATACAAATATAACGGAACAGAAATAACATCTCCTATAATCCAATATATCCAATTTTCAATCTTCTTTTTTGCCATTAACCACATACCTACAAAGAAAATTGCTGTGGTAAATGTATCTACATAAGCGGTCCAACTATTAAATTTATCAAAAAACAAGTAAACAAGCGTTACAAATGCAATAGTAATTGTAAATAAAATTGCAGACCACATTTTATCTTTAACCGTTGTTGTTGTTATTGGTATAAAATGATTTGCATCTACTTTTCTGGTCCAAACGTACCAACCATAAATACTCATAGAAAAATAGTAGGCATTTATCATCATATCTCCTAAAAGGCCATATACCAATAAAATATATACAAAAATAGCGGTGCTAATAATACCTGTAGGAAAAACCAATATGTTTTCTCTTTTAGAGTAAATAACACTTAGCAACCCAAATAAAACACCAATAGATTCTAAAACTATTAAATGTGTTGGTACGCCATTGTATTGCGCAAAAATCCAATCAAAAATGTGGCTCATAATCGCTTCTGTCAGATTTTACAATTTTCATAAAAAGCAGCCCTTTGTCCATTAACTCAAATGCTTCTTTAATTTCTGAGTTTAAAACACGCATTACCTCATCATAATCTCCATAAACTTGGGTACTTAGCGGGTTCTCTAAAATTGTTAATCCAGATGCTCTTAGTTTTTTAATAAAATTAATTATGTGCTCCTCAAAAGTATCCTGAAGTGGCGAAAATGTAAGTTCTACAGAAATATTCATTGTAAAATTATTAGTAATAAATTAGTAAGTCTATGTTGTTTTTAATGCATAAACACAAGTAAAACCCTCAAACTCTAAAAATGCAACCTTATAAAATGAAGATGCTCCTTGGTATAATATCTCTGCTGTTGTTTGCTCATCTGCAAACGTAAAATCTTTAACATTTATGTGATGCAAAAAACTTAATCCTTTTTGCGCATAAATTTTATATAACGATTCTTTTGCTCCCCAAACTATAGTTAGTTTTTGGGTTAATGCAGATACATTTGCTATGGTTTTGTACTCTTCAATTGGAGTAAATTTATGTGCAATTTTTAAAATTTTATCTCGCTGCATTTCTATATCAACTCCAACCTCATCTGTCTTGCTAACAATAATTCCTGTAAAGTGATGTGAGTGTGTTATAGATATAAAATTACCATCTTTTAAGTGTGGTTTCCCCACCTCATCATACCTTAAATCAAAATCTGTATAACCAGCTTGTTTAAGCAAATGCCTTATACTTAAAAACCCTTTTCTGTGCATATCAGATTTCATTCCGTTTAATCTGTTTTGGCAATGATCTGTAAGTGCAATTGGCTTAGCTAATTCTGCCTCTGACTCTTCTATTTTCCAAATGTAGAGTTTTGTGGTATTGTTTACTGTTATAGTTTTGTAAAGAGGCATAGCATTATTTAAGATATTAGTATCTTTGCACTGCTTAAGGCAAATGAAATAGTATTGGTAAGCGAATTTAACTATTTAAAACGCTACGCCAAAGTGTTTCTTTTTATTAAAAATACGAAAAAAAGAAAAAATGAGCTCAAATACAGTTGCTTACGTACCAAATAAGGTAAAAGATATTTCTCTAGCAGATTGGGGAAGAAAAGAAATTGAATTAGCTGAAGCAGAAATGCCAGGTTTAATGTCTTTAAGAGAGGAATACAAAGATTCTCAGCCTCTTAAAGGTGCTAGAATTGCTGGTTGTTTGCATATGACTATACAAACTGCTGTTTTAATAGAAACTTTACAAGCTTTAGGCGCAGAGGTTACATGGAGTTCATGTAACATTTTTTCTACACAAGACCAGGCTGCAGCTGCAATTGCTGCAACAGGAACAGCTGTTTACGCTTGGAAAGATATGACAGAAGAAGAGTTTGACTGGTGTATAGAACAAACCTTATTTTTTGGCGAAGAAAGAAAGCCATTAAATATGATTTTAGATGATGGTGGAGATTTAACCAATATGGTTTTAGATAAATACCCAGAACTTGCAGAAGGTATTAATGGTTTATCTGAAGAAACTACAACTGGTGTTCACAGACTTTACGAGCGTGTAAAAAACGGAACTTTACCAATGCCAGCTATTAACGTAAACGATTCTGTTACCAAATCTAAATTTGACAACAAATACGGTTGTAAAGAGTCTGCAGTAGATGCTATACGTAGAGCTACAGATGTTATGTTAGCCGGTAAACGTGTTGTGGTTTGTGGTTATGGTGATGTTGGTAAAGGTACTGCTGCTTCTTTTAAAGGTGCAGGTTCTATAGTAACTGTTACAGAAATAGATCCTATTTGTGCATTACAAGCTGCAATGGACGGTTTTGAAGTAAAAAGATTAGAAACTGTTGTTGGTAATGCTGATATTATTATTACAACTACCGGTAACAAAGATATTGTACGTGCTGAGCATTTTGAAGCTATGAAAGACAAAACCATAGTTTGTAACATTGGTCACTTTGATAACGAAATCCAAGTAGGATGGTTAAATGAGAAACACGGTAATACCAAAAACACTATTAAGCCACAGGTTGATAAATACACTATTAACGGGAAAGATATTATTCTTTTAGCCGAAGGTCGTTTGGTAAACTTAGGTTGCGCCACAGGACACCCTAGTTTTGTAATGAGCAACTCTTTTACCAACCAAACACTTGCACAAATAGAACTTTGGACAAATGCTGATGCTTATAAAAATGATGTTTATATGCTACCAAAAGCTCTAGACGAAAAAGTAGCTAAATTACACTTAGCTAAAATTGGCGTTGAGCTTACTGAATTAAAAGAAGACCAAGCTAGTTATATTGGGGTAACTGTAGAAGGCCCATACAAGCCAGAGCATTACAGATACTAATTCTTTTAGCATTATAAAATAACTCAGCTCTTTTCCTCATATATAAACCTATTTGGAAAAGAGCTTTTTTTATACACCAACCTCACTTATACAACTTTATAAATGAACATTATCTTAACAGGAGCAACGGGTACATTAGGCTCTAAAGTGCTGCACACTCTTTTTGAAACTAAATACAGCCAAATTAATACAGTGTATCTTTTGGTTCGTAAAAAAGGCTTAACTGCCCCACTTGAAAGAGTTATAAATATGCTAAAAAGCGAATATGCTCCGCAGTTTATAAAAGATAATTTAGATGCAATTACCTCTAAAACAAAGGTTATTAATGCTGATAATATTTTGGAGCCAAAATCTTTTTTAGAAACTAACAAGCAGTATTACTTTATACATTCTGCTGGCTATGTTAACTTATCTGTAGACCCTGTTAATAAAGATGAAATTTTTGAAGAAAATTTTAATTTCACCAAGTCTATTTACAATGCATATTTACCTTATTTAAAAAAGTTTATTTACATAAGCACTGCTTTTTCTATTGGTGATTTAGGCGGCATTATTGGCGATGATTATATAGAGATTGAAGGCGGAACTTACCGTAACTTTTATGAAGCATCTAAACACGCTTCTGAAAAGTTTTTAACTCAAAAGAGCAAGGAAAATAACATACCACTACAAATACTAAGACCTAGTGTACTAGGAGGTAATGCTATAGACAATCCAAGTTTTTTTATTTCTAAATATATGGTGTTTTACCTATTTGCAAAGTTCTTTTACAACACCCCATCAAAGGAGCATATAAGGATTACTGCAAATGCAGATAGTGGGTTAAACATTATACCAACAGATTATGCTGCCAAAGTTATTGTTAAGGTTTTTGATACCGATGTACAACAACTAAATATTGTACACAACAAAGCTACCAACATAACAAAAGGTATTTCTAAAATTTTAGATACGGTAGATTTTACCTCGTACAATATTACACAAGATATTATTACTAAAGCAGCAGGCTTCGAATCTAAATTAGAACAATTTTATTACGAGACTATTGGCGTGCACTTAAACCCGTACTTAACGTCTAAACCATATGAATGGGACACCTCTTTACTAGAAAGCATTTTACCTATACCTAAGTACGATTTAGAACAATATTTAGGCAACACAGTAGAGTTTGCAAAGCTTAAAAATTTTAGAAATCAGAAATGGTAGTATAACCACATTACAATAACAAAAGGGATAACATAAAATGTTATCCCTTTTTTGGTTTATTATAACAACGCATTACTTTTTTATAGCCCCAGTTTAGCTAAATCATAAAAATAAAAGTCCTTAGCATCGTTCATTGCAACAAACAATCCGTTTTTAAATACATTATTTAAAGGCACTGTTACAACCTCACAACCATCAGTTTCTGTTGTAGACAAGTTAACAGCTTTTACAAACTTATTTGTATCTCTAGAAAAAATATTAAACTGCCCCTTTTGCTGATCAGATACTATTATGTAACCCTTTCCTTTAGCTTGCTTTGCAATTGCAATACCTTCTATATCTGATAAAAACAACTCGCCTCCAAAACAGCTAATTTCTTTATCACCTTTTGTTGGCTCTGCATAATACTTGCGTATACCGTGTTGCTCATCAGAGTAATAAACATAACCCAGTTCACTATCTACAGCTATTGCTTCTATTTCCTTTTTCCCGCTAAAAACACCAAACTTACGTACCAAAGTAGACTGCACAACACCAGTTGTGTCTGTACTTAATTTATACTGATGTAAATAGCCATCTTTAGGGCCATTTTTACGGCCTACAATAGCATACAATGTATTATCTACAGAAGAGGTATACAAGCCTACACCCATTGGAAGTGTGTATTCTAAATTTTTTTCATTTTTAAAAACTGAAAATCCACCGTTATCCAAAGGCATCATATCTGGCACAGAAAACATCCTAATTTGTTGTTTTTCTCGTTCTGTAAAAACCAAAACATCTGTAAAGGTAGAATCGTTTATTTTAAAATTATAAGCCACATCTACATTGTTTGGTCTTTTTACTCCGGTAATACTTTTATTCTTAATTATTTTCCCATTTAAGTCAAAAGCATACACTCCGCCATCAGTTTCTTTATCTGTTCCAAAAACAATACTTTTTTCTGCATTTTTAAGGTTCACCCAAATAGCAGGGTCGTCTGTATCATTCTTAGTTTTTTCTGTGATAACATTTGGAGCTATTGCAGGCAAACTATTTTCTTTACACGCAAATGCAAGCACAACAACCATTACCCCTATATAGTTTATGTATTTATTCATTTTTAGGTATTTATTTTTTAAACAAATCATACTTTAAACCAAAAGTTAACCTTTGCCCATAGTACTCTACCTGTTGTGTTCTGTTTTTAACTCCTTGAAAATAACGTAATGGTTGATCTGTAATGTTATTTAAATCTGCATAAATACTTAAATTGCTATTTACTTTATATGTTGCATTAAAATCTAGAAAAAATTGTTTGTCATAATACCTATCTTCAAACTCATTACCGCCCAACTCATCAATATAACTATCTGAAAAATTAGAAGACAACCTTGCAGAAAAGCGTTTGGTATTATACGCCAAAGAAGCATTAAAAGTGTTAGGTGTTGTATTAGGCAAATCTACATTTTCTCGTTCATCACCATCTTCATTTATAATACCATCTGCAGAAGAAGATATGTAAGTATAATTTAAATAAACACTTAAATCTTTAGCAAAGCCAGGTAAAAAATCTAACTGACGCTGAAAAGCAAATTCTGCTCCAAAAATACTTGCCCCTTCACCGTTTAGTGGTTGGTAAACATCAAACCCACTTGTATCTGCTCCGTAAGTATCATCTA
The DNA here is from genome assembly GCF_007827205.1 of Cellulophaga sp. RHA_52. Classification (NCBI taxonomy): domain Bacteria; kingdom Pseudomonadati; phylum Bacteroidota; class Flavobacteriia; order Flavobacteriales; family Flavobacteriaceae; genus Cellulophaga; species Cellulophaga sp. RHA_52. The sequence continues at coordinate 1,225,285 of NZ_VIRZ01000001.1, read as the reverse complement.
TAGTTTCACCAACAAAAGTGTAAATAAAATTATCTATGTCTTTGTAAAAAACACCTCCAGAAAGCAACCCAACATTAGCAAAGTAATGTTCTGCCATTACATCAAAATTCATAGCTGTAGTTGCATCTAATTTAGGGTTACCAAGTACAATTGCCTCATCACCAGAAATAACATCTACAGACGGTACTAAATCTGCATAATTAGGTCTTGCCAAAGTATTTGTCCAGGCAAAACGCAGTATTGTAGCATTAGATATTGCATATTTAAAATGCACACCAGGCATAACATTTGTATATGAGCTTTCTTCTGTAATTTCTCCTTCTAAATTTTCTTCATCAGCAATTCGGTTTCCTGTTGCCGTAATTTTAGTACTCTCTAAACGAAGACCCACCAAAACATCTAATTTTTTAGATAATTTTTGATTTGTCATTACATAACCAGCAAATACATTTTCATCTACGTTATAATTTTCTCTTAAAAACTCATCTGGGACTAACTCACCATCTACTAAATTTAAATCTCCTAACCAATCTTGGCTTGTAAAAGATCCTATTTTGTATTTACTCCCTGCTAAAAAATCTGTATCAGACAAATTATTAGTTCTTGTAGTACTTAATGTAGGGTATGCATCTTCTAAATCAAACTCAAAAAAATTGTTATCTCTTAACTTTGTTTTTAAACGAGCTCTAGCTCCAAACTTTACAGCGCCATCTCCTTGTCCAAAGATATTTGAAGGCAATTGAAAATTAACAAATGCATTAAAATCTTCTTCTTTTGTAAATTGATTTTCTTCTGTAATTTCATCATATTCAAAATTATCAAGTGCTGCATCGTTTACATTTTCTGCAGTCATTATTGGGAATTTAGTATTAGAATTATCATTTAATACTGAATATTCTGTGGCATAAACCAAATACCTCTCATTTAACCTTTCTTCAGATGCTTTTGCAAAAGAAGTTAACCAATCTACTTTTAAATCTCCCCACAAATGCTTGCCACCAAGTGAATAGTTTTGCATGCGCTGATCCTCTAAACGTCTGTTTTTATTTCTACTGTTATTAATACCTCCTTTAGTTTCGCGTGCAACTTCTGCAGGAAAACGAGTAAGCATACCATTAGTTACTGTAAAGTCTTGAAGTTGTATATCTTCTGCATCTAAAATTTCTGAAGACAACCTAAATCTATTTTCTCTATCATCTCTCCAGTTGTAAATAGTTTTAAGAAACACAGTGTTATTAACATCAAACTTATAGTCCATATTAGCCGAAAAACTACGTCTTATACGCTGCACAAGATATTCTCTTTGCTGAAATTCTTTGGTGTAAGGATCAACATCTACTTGGTTTAAAATAGGTTCTCCTTCTACATCATCTACGCCTGTGTAATACTCAAACTCATCTGTCCAATCTGCTTCTACATTGTCCGAACCAAAATCGCTGTTATTATAAGATGCAGATAACATATAACCAAACTTACCATCTTTACCACGGTCACCAACCAAGAAAGAACCATTAATTATTGCTTTATCTGTAATAAAATTTAACCCCGATCCTGCAGTTGCAGATAACCTAAAACCTTGTGGAGATGTTCTAGTAATTAAATTTACAGAACCACCAAGTGCATCTGCATCCATATCTGGTGTAATTGCTTTACTTACTTCAATGGTTTGTATCATATCTGCAGGGATTAAATCCATTTGAACATTTCTATTATCTCCTTCTGCAGATGGAATACGACTACCATTTAATGTAACAGAGTTTAATTGTGGAGACAAGCCACGAATTATAATGTTACGTGCCTCACCTTGGTCAACCTGCATTGTAATACCAGAAATACGCTTTACAGCATCTCCTATATTTGCGTCAGGAAACTTCCCAATCTGATCTGTAGATACTACATTAGTAATGTTTAAATTATTTTTTTGTGTATTTAATGCTTTGGCCTGGCTACCTAAACCATAACCCATAACTTCTACACCATCTAACTCTACACTTTTTGGTTGTAAGTAGATAGAAACTGCTGTTGTATTATTAGCACTTACCGTAACACTTTGCTTGCTGTCTGCATAACCCAAATATGTAATTTTTAGCTCATAGGTGCCAACAGGAATGTCTACCAAAGAAAAGTGCCCGTCAAAATCTGTTACAGCTCCTTTTTTTAAAGACGTAATCATTACAGATGCACCAGGAACATAAATTCCGTTTTCATCAGAAATTGTTCCCGAAACATTTCCATTTTGTGCCATTGTAGCTGCGCTACACAGAGCAACAATTAGAAATAAAATCTTAGTTTTTAAATAGTTTTTCATTTTTATTTTAGTTGTTTATTTGTTCTCCAAAAATATGTTTATCAAACACATAGCACATTTTTTTAATGGAAACAAAAAGGCAACAAGACAAGAATAGTAAGGAAACAACAAGGCAACAATAAGAATTAATTTACATACCCATAACTCAAAAAAAATATTTGCACCTATACACACTAAAAAGTGGTTAAATAAGCACCTAATTCCTCTTTGGCATTAATAGGTAATTTTTTTCTTAATCTGTATCTAGACACTCGTACACTATCTGGTGTTAACCTTAATATTGATGCAATTTCTTTAGAAGATAAATTCAGCTTTAGCAAAATACAGAGCCTTAACTCTGCAGGAGATAATTTACAATGTGCAGCCGCACTAATTTTAGTTATAAAACTTGGGTGAATTTCTTTAAAAAACAACATAAACTCATCCCATTCTTTTTCTTGAGACAAATTAAAATCAATCTCTTTTATAAGTGTTTTTAACTTGCGCTTTAAATCTATATTAGAACGCTGAAGACTATTTTTTAATGTTAAAGATAAGTTAGACAGCATTTTATTTTTTTGAGACAAATGCAAACTATATCTAGATAAAGCAGCTGTTTTTATATAGACCTCTTTTTGCAATGTTTTCTCTTCTGCTTGCTTTTTATCTAATTTTGCTTTTAATAATTGCTGTTCATAATCTTGCTCTTTACGAGAGTGTCTTCTTTTTTTCTGAACATACATAAACCAAATTAAACTTAAAGCCAACACTGTTACAACCAGTATAACCAATATTATATTTTGCGCTCTATTTACCTTATTTACTTGCAACAAGTATGCTATTTGCGATTCCTTTTCTTTAGAATTGTAGATATGCTGTAGCGCACTAGCCTGATTTGTATTTTGCTGTTTACTATTTTTAGTATCTAGCACAACAAACAACTGTAAATAGCTATGGGCTTTTTTATAATCTCCCTGTAAATTATAATTTTTAGACAAGTCTTTATATGCGCTTGCAACATCTGCACTACTATTAGTTTTTATGGCAGACTTTAAGGATTTTTTTGTAAACTCTAATCCCTTAGTTAAATTATCTGTTTTTCTATAAACATCGCCTAAATTATTATATATGTTGGCTAGCCTAGCTTCCTTACTATTTTTTGCATAAGCTAATGCTTTTTCAAAAAAATATTTGGCAAGTTTGTAGTCTTCTAAATCCTCATAAATACTACCAATATTTTCATTTACAATAGCCAAACCGCTACTGTTATTTAGTTGCTTGTACAGTTTAAGACTCTTATTTTGATAATTTAAAGCCTCTGCATACTTATGTTGCTTTTCAAAACAACTACCTAAATTTGAGGTTGAAAAAGCAAGCGCTAAAGAATCTTTTAAAGTAGTTGCCTGTGTAATTGCTTTTGCAAAATAATCCTTAGCGTAATTGTAATTTTTAAGTTCTAAATGTAAAGCTCCTATTTGGTTTAAAACATTTACAACTAATGTATCTTTTTTACTTTGTAGCAATACCAGAGCTTCATTATTTTGATGTAAAGCTTCTGTATAAGCATTATTATTTTTACAAAATATAGCTAATTTGTAGTGTGCTAATGCTATACCATAACTGTTATTTGTTTCCTTGGCTTTTTTTAAACTTTTATTTAGTTCTTTAAAAGCACCTCCTAAACTATCTAACTTTACAAACTCCGCAGAAACAACTTGTGCTTTTACCTGACAAACAAAAAAGAATATAACAACAGAAGAAAAAAGAAGTTTCATAATAATTAAACAAACCAGAAAGGTATTTTTTCTAAATTTCTTAATTATTAATTGGTTGTTATTTTTATGTAAATAACAAAACACAAAAAGCCCTTCCTTGTAAAAGGAAGAGCTAATTATAGAATTTTAAGCTAGTTTCTTAAGCCTCAAAAGGCTCTACAGAAACAAAAGACTTACCGCCTGCTTTTTTCTGAAACTTTACAATACCATCTACTTTGGCGTGTAAAGTATGGTCTTTACCTGCATAAACATTATCTCCTGGATTATGTTTAGTACCACGCTGTCTTACAAGAATGTTTCCTGCAATAGCCGCTTGACCACCAAAAATTTTAACTCCTAAACGTTTCGATTCTGATTCTCTACCGTTTTTCGAACTACCAACACCTTTCTTATGTGCCATAATTTCTAGGTTTTATTTTGTTATACTTAAATGATAATGCAATTATGCTTTACCACCGTCTAATTCATCTTGCCATTTCTTTAACTCATCCCACTTACCTTCAGCAGCTAATTTAGCTTGTGCAGGCCATGTATCAGTTACGTGGTTACCACGAACGTCAGCGATGATTTCAGAAATTTTAGCAGCATCAGTTTTTGCTAATTCAGCAAAAGTTGATATTCCTGCCGCAGCTAATGTTTCTGCAATTTTAGGTCCAATTCCTTCAACCTTCTTTAAGTCGTCTGCTTTTGCAGCTTTCTTTGGTGCAGCTTTTTTAGCTTCTGCTTTTTTAGGAGCAGCTTCTTTTTTTGGAGCAGCTTTTTTTGCTCCAGAGGCTAAAATGTTTTCAATAACAATCTCCGTTAAATACTGACGGTGACCATTTTTCACTTTATACCCTTTACGTCTTTTCTTTTTAAAGACGATAACTTTGTCACCTTTAAGGTGCTTTACGACTTTTGCCTCAACAGCGGCTCCGTCTATAGCTGGGGCGCCAATAGTAATGTCCTTTCCATTCTCTAACAAAAGAACGTTATCAAAAGTTACCTTTTGACCTTCTTCTGTTTGTAAACGGTGAACATACACTTTTTGATCTTTTGCAACTTTAAATTGCTGCCCTGCTATCTCTACAATTGCATACATAGCTTGTGTATTAATTAATTATGTTTAATTTAATGAACTTGCCTACCTAAATAAGCGGATGCAAATATACTGCTAATTCCTTAACTTACAAGCTATTTTATAAAAAAAAGACAAGTTGATTTAACCCCTATATATTCACTATGTTTTTTAGCTGTTTTTAATTCTTAATTGAAGGCTTTAATATAATGTTTTGAGAGTATTTTCTTAATTATTTTATTTTTTTTAAGTAAAATCTGTAACAAATCAAGTAATTTTAGACTTATGAAATAACTAAATAAAAACACTATTAAAAATGAAAAGAAATTTATTCCTATCGGCAAGCCTATTTTGTGCCGCATTAACAATGCAAGCACAACAGGTTGCTTTTGAAGAATATGATCTTGATAACGGCATGCACGTTATTTTACATCAAGACAACACTGCCCCTATAGTAACAACATCTGTAATGTACCACGTAGGAGCTAAAGATGAAAACCCAGAAAAAACAGGATTTGCTCACTTTTTTGAACATTTACTTTTTGAAGGAACAAAAAACATTGAACGAGGTAAATGGTTTGAAATTGTTTCATCTAACGGAGGAACCAATAACGCCAATACAACACAAGACCGTACATACTACTACGAGGTTTTCCCTTCTAACAAATTAGAGTTAGGCCTATGGCTAGAGTCTGAAAGACTAATGCACCCAGTTATTAACCAAATAGGGGTAGATACACAAAAAGAAGTTGTACAAGAAGAAAAACGTATGCGTGTAGACAATTCTCCATACGGTAAATTCCGAGAGCAAATTGGCATAAACCTATTTAAAAACCACCCTTACAAATGGCAAACTATTGGATCTTTAGAGCACTTAGCCAACGCTACATTAGAAGATTTTAAAGATTTTAATAAAATTTACTACGTCCCTAACAATGCTGTTTTAGTAGTAGCAGGTGATTTTGAAGTTGCTAGTACTAAAAAAATGATTCAAGATTATTTTGGACCTATTCCAAGAGGTAAAGAAATAAAAAGGAATAAGTATACAGAGGAGCCTATTACAAAGACTATTAAGGCTACTTACAACGATCCAAACATACAAATTCCTGCAATCTTTACTGCATACAGAACTCCTGCTAACACAGAAAAAGATGCATATGTATTAGATATGATATCTACATACCTAACTAGCGGAAAAAGCTCTAAACTATACAAGAGCCTGGTAGATGACAAAAAAATGGCGTTACAAGTTTTTGCTTTTAACAATTCTCAAGAAGATTATGGCTCTTACATAATAGGTGCTCTACCTTTAGGAAAAACCTCTTTAAATGATTTAATTGTTGAGTTTGATAAAGAAATTGCAAAATTACAAACCGAATTAATTTCTGAGAAAGATTACCAAAAACTACAAAACAAGTTTGAAAATAACTTTGTTAACTCTAACAGCGGCGTAGAAGGTATTGCTAACTCTTTAGCAAGAAACTATATGTTATACGGCAACACAAATTTAATTAATACTGAAATAGAAATTTACAAAGCTATTACGAGAGAAGACATTAAAACTGTAGCCAACAAATACCTTAAGCCTAACCAACGCGTAGAATTAGAATATTTACCTGTTGCAAAACCTGAAAACTAAGAAAATGAAAAAAATATATTCTTTATTGGTTATAGCATTAATAGCTTTTAACCTACAAGCACAAGTAGACCGTAGTAAAATGCCAGAGGCTGGTCCACTACCAGAAATAAATTTATCTGAACCACAACGTTTTGAACTTAAAAACGGATTAAAAGTTTTAGTAGTTGAAAACCATAAATTACCAAGAGTATCTATACAATTAATTATAGACAACCCACCTGTTGCAGAAGGTAACAAAGCTGGTGTTAGTTCTTTTGTATCTAGCTTATTAGGTAACGGATCTACATCTATCTCTAAAGATGATTTTAATGAGGAGTTAGACTTTATGGGCGCAAGTATGGCTTTTGGATCTGAAAGTGCTTCTGCATTTGCATTATCTAAATATTTCCCTAGAATTGTAGAGTTACTAGCAGATGCTAGTATTAATCCAAACTTTACACAAGAAGAATTTGACAAGGAAAAAGAAAAGATTTTAACCGGCCTAAAAGCAGATGAAAAAAATGTATCTAATATTGCTAGTAAAGTACAAAGTACTTTAGCTTACGGACAAAAACACCCGTATGGAGAGCAAGTAACAGAAGAGACAATTAATAATATTTCTTTGCAAGATGTAAAGCAGTTTTATAACGACTATTTTGTACCCGCCAATGCATATATGGTTATAATTGGTGATGTAGAATACAAAGAGGTTAAAAAATTAGTAAAAGAAAACTTTGTTGCCTGGACAAAAGCAACTCCTCCTTCTTTTTCTTTAGCTACACCTAAAGATGTACAATACACACAAATTAATTTTATAGACGCGCCTAATGCTGTACAGTCTGAGATAGCTGTAGAAAACTTAGTAAATCTTAAAAAGAGTGATCCTGATTACCTTGCTGCCTTGATGGCAAACCGTATATTAGGTGGTGGCGGATCTGCAAGATTATTTTTAAATCTTAGAGAAGATAAAGCTTATACTTACGGATCTTACTCTAGTATTGGAAATGATAAAAATTCTGTATCTAGATTTAGAGCTTACGCAAGTGTACGTAATGCCGTTACTGATAGTGCTGTAGTACAAATTTTATCTGAAATTGATAAAATAGCGTCTATTCCAGTTTCTGAAAAAGAGTTAAGCGCAGCTAAAGCAGCTTACATAGGTAACTTTATTATGGCTTTAGAAAAACCTAGCACAATAGCCAACTATGCCCTTAACATAGAAACTGAAGGTCTAGACAAAGACTACTACAAAACTTATTTAGAGAAAGTTAACGCTATAACTATTGCAGATGTAGAGAACGCTGCTAAAAAATACTTTAAATCTTCTAACGCACGTATAGTTGTTACTGGTAAAGGAAGTGACGTTTTAGAAAACCTAGAAAAAGTTACTTTTAAAGGCCAATCTGTACCCGTTAAATATTATGATAGATATGGCAACGCTGTTGAAAAGCCTAAATATGATATTGCTATTCCTGAAGGTGTAGATGCAAACAAAGTATTAGCAGATTATGTAGCTGCAATTGGTGGTAAAGCCAAATTAGAAAGCGTTACATCTAGCTACATACAAGCTAAAGCAACAGTACAAGGACAAGATTTACTGCTAGAAATAAAAAAAACTACTAGCAACCAATTTATGCAAAATGTTAGCATGATGGGCAACTCCGTAAGCAAACAAGTATTAGATGGCGATAGTGGATTTATGATTGTTCAAGGTCGTAAAATGGATATGCAAGAAGCTCAACTGTCTGCCATTAAAGCAGAATCTGCTCCTTTTCCTGAACTTAATTTCTTAAATGGAGGCGGAACATTAACTGGCATAGAAGATTTTGACGGAACTAAAGCCTATGTAATTAAGTTTACCGACACCAAGTCTGCTGCTTACAATACCAAAACGGGATTAAAAATTGCAGATATTACAACAACCCCACAAGGTAGCGCTACTATTAGTTACACAGATTACAAAGAAGTTTCTGGAATACAATTTCCTTTTGTATGGAAACAAGCAATGGGACCACAAAAGTTTGACTTTAACGTAACTGAAATAAAAGTTAACGAAGGTGTTACTGCTGAAGATTTTAAGTAAGTAGTTTTAAATTAACGAAAGAACAAAAAAAAAAGCCTCCTGAAAATTTAATTTTTAGGGGGCTTTTATATTTTTTAACACGCCAGAATAGTAACACCTTCTGTAAACCTGACTAGTCTTCTTCTTTTTTATATTTAGACACTACCAAAAACCAATGTAAGTATGCAATAATCATATAACCTGTTATTATAAAATAAAATTGCCACTCCTCTATTATTTTAGCATATTTTAAATAACACAATATTAACATAGCTATAATCTCAAAATAGAGTAATATTTTGGATCTTGATTTTTTCATATAATAGATTTTTTTACTAAGAACTACATAAACATACAGGTATTCTTATTTAAAAACAAGAATAAACTTACTAATCATTCCTGTATGATTAAATTTAGGCAGCTTTTTTTATGATTTTATTTAGATTAACTACTTCAATTTTAAGAACTAAAAAATTAAAAATTAGTACTTTTGCAACCTACTATAACATCTATTAATATGAAACTTATAAAAAATATTAGCCTAGTTCTTGTTGGCTCTTTAACACTACTAGCTTCTTGCAAAGAAAACAAGCAAGAGCCAGAAGTTGTTACAGTTAACAATACGGTTGCTAAAGAACAAACAAAAGTATTTGCTGATAATGCTGAGTTTAGTAAAGCCGAATTTACTATTAAAGGAATGACATGCCAAATTGGATGCGCCGCTACAATTGAAAAAAAATTAGCTAAAATGGAAGGTGTAAAATCTGCCACTGTTTCTTTTGATAAAGAGTTGGCTATTGTAGAGTACGACACTAATTCTGTTTCTACAGAAGATTTAACTAAAACCGTAACATCTGCAGCTTCTGGAGATATTTACACTGTTGAAAATATGCACACAGCAGAATAAAAAAAATCCCATATAACAATATTAAAAAAGCCAATATCTATTAATAGATATTGGCTTTTTTAAATTTAGTATTTAACAAAAACAACCTAGTTTTTCCAACGCAGTGTTTCCATTATTTTCCTAATATCTTCTTGCAAATAAACGGCCGCAGGTAAAATAGAATCGTAATTAGGTTTCACAGAAAAATAAAGTGACCCCGTTAAAAAATGCTCTGTACTATCTGTTACATAAAACTGAGATTGTGATGCCGCATCTCCTTTTACATCATAAAACATACCGTAAACCTTAGCTTCTGAATTAACAAAAGGCTGCTCTAAAATATTATCTGCTTTAGCTGCATGCTCATAAGATAATTTTTGAGCATCAGACAACAACTGGTTTAAGTTGCCTTCTACAGGCTTATAACTTAAAAAAATTGCTGCGTTCATTTTTGGATACTCTATAGTAACCGCACTTTCATTTGTTTTTTTAACCCGAGCTAGTGCATTGTAATTAAACAAATATTTAGATGTACCAAAGTTTACTGCAGTACTGTCTGGATACTCTAAACGCAACATAGCCTTTGGCTTTGGCAAAACCTCTTCATTACAACTGGCCAGTAAAACACTAAAAACTATTACTAAAAAAATATATTTACGCATCATTAGGCAGCATTACTTTTATTTGTTTCAATCTTTTTTTATCTAAACTCTCTACCACAAATTGGTAATTTTTAAACAATACTTTTTCTCCTCTTTTAGGAAAACTTCCTGCTATTTCTAACACAAAGCCAGCTATTGTTTCAGATTCTCCTTTTTGCTCTTCAAAATCATCTTCATCTTCAGTGATACGTGCAACACGGTAAAACTCCTTTAATGTAGTTTTTCCATCAAACACAAAAGTTAAATCATCTATTTTAGAAAAAACCAAATCTTCATCATCAAACTCATCACTAATATCTCCTACAATTTCTTCAATAATATCTTCTAAAGTAACAATACCAGATGTACCACCATACTCATCTACAACAACTGCCAAATGGTTTTTCTTTTCTTGAAATTCCTTTAGCAAATCATCTAACTTTTTATTTTCTGGAACAAAATAAGGTTCTCTTAAAAGAGTAACCCAATTAAATGCTTTACGGTCTATATAAGGCAATAAATCTTTTACATAAAGTACGCCTTTTACATTGTCTACGTTTTCTTCATAAACAGGAATCCTAGAATATCCTTTTTGCTTTATTTCCTCTACAACCTCTAAAAATTTAAGCTCTGCATCTAAAGCAAAAATATCTATCCTTGGCCTCATTACTTGTTTTGTATCTGTATTACCAAAAGACACTATACCTTCTAATATTTTTTGTTCTTCTTTGGTTGTATCATCTTCAGAAGTCATTTCTAATGCCTGCGACAAATGATCTACACTTAAACTAGATTTTTGTTTCCCTAATTTATTGTGCAAATACAACGTTACAGAACGCATTGGCGAACTTAAAGGGGTAAAAATAATATCTAAAAAACGTAATGGAAATGCCATAAAATGTGCAAACTGCACTCTATTTCTATTAGCATAAACCTTTGGCATAATTTCCCCAAACATTAAAATTAGAAAAGTAGCCAAAACCACTTCTAGTAAAAACCTAACAGATATTAGGTCTAAAATTTTATAGGTAATACTTGAAAAAATAACATCTCCAATAGCACTAAATAAAAGCACTATTCCAATATTTATAGCATTATTTGCTATGAGTATAGTTGCTAATAATTTTTTAGGCTTGTGCAATAATTTAATTACAGATTCTCCTTTTGTGGTTTTTGCTTCACCTATAGTATTAATATCTGTTGCAGACAAGCCAAAAAACGCCACCTCTGCTCCAGAAATTAAGGCAGACAATAGCAATAGTACAATTAGCACCAACAACTTGGTTATTAAAGCGCCATCAAAAACAATTGCATTTAACAGTAAAATAAGGGGGTCAGGATCCAATAATTAAATTTTAGTTGTATTAAAAAGGTAAATCATCATCTTCTTCTGGCTCACTAGGAGCTGCGTTATTTTGTTGTGCAGCCACATTTTGTTGTTGTTGTTGTTGTTGTTGTGCTGCTTGCTGTTTTTGTTGCTGTTGTGCGGGCTGCGCTGGGTTATTCTGCGCATTATTCATACTTTCTTGTTTTGTAGACAAAAATGTAAAATCTTGCACGTGTACTTCTGTTGCATAACGTGTAGTACCATCTTCTGCCTGCCACTGTCTATTTTTAAGTCTACCCTCTACATATATTTTATCTCCTTTGCTTAAATATTTTTCGCAAATTTCTGCAGCTTTATTACGCACTACAACATTGTGCCAATCTGTATTTGTAACACGCTCACCTGTTTGTTTATTTGTGTAGGTTTCATTTGTTGCTATAGGAAATCTTCCTATACAATTTCCTCCTTCAAAATAGTGCATTTTTACTGCATCTCCTAAATGCCCAATTAGCATTACTTTGTTTAACGTACCACTCATAATTTTGTTATATTAAAATCAAAAATACAAAAATTTACAATGTTTTTATGTAGTCTGCTATTAAAACAGGTACAGGATATTTTTTAAGTTCAGAAAAAGCGATTCCGTCTTCCAAAATAGCATTTGTATGGAGTATCCAAAAATGAGTATATAAATGTTGATGCGATAATTTATGCACAATTGCATCCTTATTATATAAGGTAAAACTTTTAACCTCTACTTTTGGTAATACTTTAGCATAAAGCTCCTTTATATTGGTTTCATTAACCTCATCTTCCAACAAAGGAAACTCATATAAATTTTGCCAAATACCTTTACCTTTTCGTTGTTGCAACATTGTGTTACCAACAGCATCTACAACAACCAAATAATTAAAATTACGTTTTTTAATCTTTGTTTTTTTTAGCTTGATGGGCAATGTACTAACCAAGTTTTTTTCTAACGCCACACAGCTGCTACTTAAAGGACACGTATTGCAATTTGGCTTTTTAGGCGAACATTGCAATGCTCCAAACTCCATTATACCCTGGTTATAATCTCTAATATTAGAAGTATGCATTACTTCTGTAGCTAATTTTTTAAAGTATTTAATACCCTCTGTACTATTAATAGGTAAGTCTACACCATAATACCTTGCTAAAACCCTATACACATTACCATCTACAACAGCTTGTTGCTCATTAAAAGAAATAGATGCAATAGCACTTGCTGTGTAATCTCCTACTCCTTTAAGTTTTACCAACTCCTTATATGTATTAGGAAACTCTCCGTTTAAATTATTTACGATGTGTTTTGCGGTAAAATGAAGGTTTCTTGCCCTAGAATAATACCCTAAACCTTGCCATAATTTTAAAACTTTTTCTTCCGAAGCGTTTGCTAAATCAAAAATTGTAGGAAAATGTTTTTCAAAACTTAAATAATAAGACGTACCTTGAGCAACTCTTGTTTGTTGGAGCATAATTTCTGAAAGCCATATTTTATAAGGGTTTACAGTGTTTCTCCACGGTAAAGAGCGTTTATTTAGGGTGTACCAATCAAGAATTTTTTGGGAAAAAGTCATCAAATAAATAATAATAAACAAAAGTACAGGTTTATATACTTAAAATTAAGTCTATTAACGTAAAAGAATAAATTTAATTTATATATTTGCAACCCGAAAAAACAAGGACATAATATATACTGACAATGACGAAAGCAGATATCGTATCGAAAATCTCAGATAAACTGGGTATTGAAAAAGGAGATGTACAGGCTACTGTTGAAACTTTTATGGAAGAGGTTAAAACTTCATTAGAAAATGGAGATAATGTTTACCTAAGAGGTTTTGGTAGTTTTATTATTAAAACAAGAGCAGAAAAAACTGGTAGAAATATTTCTAAAAATACTACCATTAAAATACCAGCTCATAACATCCCTGCATTTAAGCCTGCAAAGGTTTTTGTTGAAGGTGTTAAGAGTAACGTACAAGTAAAATAAAATATAATATTAATTAAAAAGTAGATTTTATGCCTAGTGGTAAGAAAAGAAAAAGACATAAGGTAGCTACTCACAAGCGCAAGAAGCGTAGAAGAGCTAACCGACACAAGAAAAAGTAGTTGTTAACAACTACTTTTTCGTTTTAAAAACGTTCATTGACATAGAAATTCTAACGAAAGAATTTCAGCGGGTAATACTGCCCGCACAACTATTGTTTAATCCATTTAACACTCTTAATTTATTAAGTAGAGTTAAATAAAAATTGATTCAGGTGAATAAAGAATTAATCGTAAGATCTGGTTCTAACGCTGTCGATTTTGCCTTAACTAAGGACGGAAAACTAATAGAACTTCACAAAGAAGAAGACAATAATAATTTTTCTGTTGGCGATATATTTCTTGCCAAAATTAGAAAACCTGTTACTGGTCTTAACGCTGCATTTGTAGATGTTGGTTATGAAAAAGATGCATTTTTGCACTATCATGACTTGGGTCCGCAGTTATCTTCTATGCTGAAATTCGTAAAAGGAGCAAGCACAGGAAAATTAAAAGATTTTTCTTTAAAAGATTTTCCTTTTGAAAAAGATATTGATAAAGATGGTAGCATTAATGATGTTATAAAATCTAATCAATCCTTATTAGTACAAATTGTAAAAGAACCTATCTCTACCAAAGGACCAAGAATTAGCTCTGAGCTTTCATTAGCAGGGCGTTATGTGGTTATGGTGCCATTTTCTGATAGAGTTTCTGTTTCTCAAAAAATAGAAAGCAAAGAAGAAAAAGAGAGGTTAAAAAGACTTGTAAGAAGCATTAAACCAAAAGGGTTTGGCGTTATTATAAGAACCGTTGCCGAAGGCAAAAAAGTTGCAGAGCTAGACAAGGATCTAGAAAACTTACTGACCAAATGGACAGTAATGTGTAAAAAATTGTATAAAGCACCTCACCCATCTAAAGTACTAGTGGAGCTAAACAGAGCCTCATCTATACTTAGAGACGTATTTAACGACACCTTTACAGGAATACATGTTGACGATACAACGCTTTACAATGAAATAAAAGATTATGTGCAAGAAATTGCGCCAAAGAAAGAATCTATTGTAAAATTATATGAGTCTTCTGTACCTATTTTTGAAAAATTTGGGATAGAAAGACAAATTAAAACTTCATTTGGTAGAACAGCCTCTATGAGTAAAGGCGCCTATTTAATAATAGAACATACTGAAGCCCTACACGTTATAGATGTTAACAGTGGCAACAGATCTAACAAGGCAAAAAACCAAGAAGACACAGCATTAGAGGTAAATATGATTTCTGCTACAGAAATAGCCAGACAATTACGCTTACGTGATATGGGAGGTATTATTGTTGTAGATTTTATAGATATGGGTAAGCCAGATCACAGAAAAAAACTTTTTGATCATCTACGTGATGAAATGAAAGATGACAGAGCTAAACATAAAATTTTACCGCCAAGTAAATTTGGACTTATTCAAATAACAAGACAAAGAGTAAGACCAGAAAGAAACATTAAAACAATGGAGAAAAATCCTAGCGGCTTAAATGGCGCAGAGGTAGAAGCTCCTATAGTTTTAATAGACAAGATTAAATCCGATTTAGAAAAACTACTAAACGGCCCTGCAAAAGACAACGATGTTATTCTACACATACACCCGTTTATTGCAGCATATCTTACAAAAGGATTACAATCCATTCGTTTCAAGTGGTTTATGGAATACAAAAAATGGGTTAAAGTGCAACCTAGAGACGCATACACGTATCTAGAATATCGCTTTAAAAACAAAAAAGGTAAAACCATATATTAGAATATACCTTTA
This sequence comes from Cellulophaga sp. RHA_52, assembly GCF_007827205.1. Lineage (NCBI taxonomy): Bacteria > Pseudomonadati > Bacteroidota > Flavobacteriia > Flavobacteriales > Flavobacteriaceae > Cellulophaga > Cellulophaga sp. RHA_52. The sequence goes on along the minus strand of NZ_VIRZ01000001.1, from coordinate 1,209,784 downwards.
CTTAAAAAACGGTTTATTATATAGATCTTTAAAAAACCAAAAGACCTATATAAAAAAGTAAAAAGCGACCTCAGCAATGGGGTCGCTTTTTTTGTTTACGTACATTTGCAATATGAGTTTACAACCCTCTTACACCATTAAAGAAGCCACCCATAAGCTAGAACAATATTGTGCTTACCAAGAACGCTGCCATAAGGAAGTTACCAAAAAACTAAAAGATATGGGAATGATTGCAGATGCTAGAGATCTAATAATTACTCATTTGATTAAAGAAAACTATTTAAATGAAGAACGTTTTGCTCAAAGTTTTGCTCGCGGAAAATTTAATATAAAAAAATGGGGTAAAAATAGAATTGTAAACGAACTTAAGTTTAGAGACATATCTATTTACAACATTAAAACAGCCTTAAAAGAAATAGATGAAGACCAATACATACAAACATTAAATGAGCTTGCCAGCAAAAGAGCTAATGAAGTTAAAGAAACTAACATATATAAAAAACGTAAAAAAATAGCAGATTACTTACTCTATAGAGGTTGGGAAAGTCATTTAGTGTATGAAAAAGTGCAAGAACTTACACCAAAAAAATAAATTATTACAACTGTTTATTGGTATTAGATATAGATTTTTTGTTTTTCCAATCTATCCACTTTTGTCCTTTTATTCTACGCATTACATTATCATAATTACGCATAATAAATACATTATATAAGGCTTTACTTAAATTTTTAGGGTTACGCGCTATTGCACGTAAACTCATAGAAAAACCCGGAGTAAGATACTTCATATAATGCCAATACCCTTCTGGCATATACAACACTTCTCCGTGCTGCAAAGTTGTTTTATACCCTTTAGCTTGCTTTAAAGCAGGCCATTTGCTGTAGTCTGGGTTAGAAAAATCTATGCTTTCATTTGTAATTAAAGAATGTGGTACTTTATATAGATATTTGTTTTGAGATTGGTTAAAAAGAATAATTTGTTTATCCCCTTCAAAATGAAAATGAAAAATATTAGCCAAATCAATATCATAATGCATAAATGTATGTGAGTCTTTACCACCAAAAAATAACATAGGAAGACTTTTCATTAGTCGCAACCCAAAATCTGGATATGTAAAATCTCTTTGCAACTGTGGTACTTCTTTTAAAATATTCCATAAAAATATTCTAAATTTAGTAGGCTCTTTTTTAAGCAAATCTATATAATCTGCCATTTTCATTTTAGCGTGCGGCTCATTAAAACCATCTTTATAATCTACAGGTCTGTCATCATACAAAGGCACTATTTTATCGCCTGCCACAGACTTCATATACTCCAAATTCCATTTAGAATAAGCAGGCCACTCTTCTATAAAACGCTCAATAATAACAGGTTTTTGAGGCTTTAAAAAGTGCTTTAAAAAGTCTTCTTTGGTAATATTTTTTACCCTTGGAATATCTTGTAAGTGCAAATTTGGATAAATTAAACAGTCGGTAAAAATAAAAAATACGATTTAAATAACTCTTAAAATTACTTAAAAAGCTATATTAATTAATAAACCGCTATCTAATTACAAATTAAATAGCGGCTGTATAAAAGAGTTACTTATTGCAACTTATTACTTAGAAAGCTTTGCTTTTTCTTTAGCAGCTTCATTACGTTCTATCTTATGACCTGGTCTAGTCCATTTTGGCTTTTCACCTAAATTTTGATACTCAGAATCCTGAGCCTCTACTGTTTTTGGTTGAGAAACTTTAGTAAATGGTTTTTGTGGATTTAAGCCTAACATTTTAAACATTTCCATATCCTCGTTTACATCTGGATTAGGAGTAGTTAATAATTTATCTCCAGCAAAAATTGAATTTGCTCCAGCAAAGAAACACATTGCTTGTCCTTCTCTACTCATTTGTGTACGACCTGCAGATAACCTTACTTGAGTATTTGGCATAACAATACGCGTAGTTGCTACCATACGCACCATATCCCAGATAGATACCGGCTCTATATCCTCCATTGGCGTACCCTCTACTGCTACTAATGCGTTAATTGGTACTGATTCTGGTTGTGGACTTAAAGTAGATAGTGCAACTAGCATACCTGCTCTGTCTTCTAAAGCCTCTCCCATACCTATAATACCTCCACTACACACAGTAACGTTAGTTTTACGTACATTTTCAATAGTATCTAATCTATCTTCAAAAGCACGAGTAGAAATTACATCTTTATAGTAATCTTCTGAGGTATCTAAGTTATGGTTATATGCATACAAACCAGCTTCTGCTAGTCTTTGTGCTTGATTTTCTGTAATCATACCAAGTGTACAACAAACCTCCATATCTAGTTTGTTTATAGTACGCACCATTTCTAGTACTTGGTCAAATTCTGGACCGTCTTTAACATTACGCCAAGCTGCCCCCATACAAACTCTAGAACTTCCAGAAGATTTTGCACGTAAAGCTTGTGCTTTTACTTGTTGTACCGACATTAAATCATTGCCTTCAACATCTGTATGATACCTAGCCGCTTGTGGACAATATCCACAATCTTCAGGACAACCACCTGTTTTTATAGATAACAAAGTAGATACTTGTACAGTGTTAGGATCATGTTCTTGTCTATGAATTGTAGCTGCTTCGTAAAGCAAATCCATTAACGGTTTATTATATATATCTAAAATTTCTTGCTTGCTCCAGTTGTGTCTTACTTCGCTCATACGATTATTTTAAATCAGTTGTCAAAAATAGCCTATTTACCAATTAAATCCCAATAAAGGTTTTTTAAATAAAAAAATGAACCAAAAGATATACTCTAATGGTTCATTTTTATTCAATTTATTTAAAAATTTAACTATTTACTGTCGTCCTTATCAGAAGATTCTTCCTTAACATCAACAGTCTCTACATCCTTACCTTTTAAATATTCTGGTAACTGCATACCAGCCATATTAAACATTTCTTGTAGTGGTGGTACAGATTTGTACATACCAGAAATAAAGTTAGCAGTAGAACCTTTACCATCTGCTGTTTTTGTTCCAGAATCCCAAACGGTAACCTTATCAATTTTAATATTTTTAATAGCTTCGGCCTGTGTTTTAACCAATTCTGGTAATTTATCTGCCACTAATAAAAGTACAGCATCTTTAGGGTTATCGCCAGCTGCTTTTACAATTTCATCTAAACCTTGTGCTTGCTTAGTTAAAACCTCTAAAATACCTTGTGCTTCTGCTTGTGCTTTAAATAAGATTGCATCTGCTTCACCTTTTGCTAAACGTCTTGTACGCTCTGCATCTGCTTCTGCATCTATCTCTACTTTTTTCTTATCTATTTCTGCAGGTACAACTATATCTGCCATTTGCGAGCTACGTACACGTTCTGCTCTTGCAAGTTCAGCATCTTTTTCTGCTGCGTAAGATTCCTCTAATGCTTTTGCAGATTGTACTTTTTCTGATGCAATTGCAGTACGTTCTGCTTCCGCTTCTCTTTGACGACGTAAAGAATCTGAATTTGCAACATTAATTTTTGCAATGTTTTCACCTTCTACAGCTTGTGCATTTGCTGCTGCCACCTGCGTACGCTCATCTTGTAAAGCATTAGCCTCGCCAATAGAACCATCTCTTGTTTTTTCTGCAACAGATTTACGTGCTGCGTTAATTGCGTGTGCAGCTGCCTCTTTACCTAAAGCTTCAATATATCCAGACTCATCAACAATATCTGTAATATTTACGTTAATAAGCTTTAGACCTACTTTCTTTAACTCTGTTTCTACACTCTGAGATATGTTAGTTAAAAACTTATCTCTATCATTATTAATTTCTTCTATATCCATAGAAGCAACTACTAAACGTAATTGACCAAAAATAATTTCCTGAGCTAAATCTTGAATTTGACTTTGACCTAACCCTAATAAACGCTCGGCTGCATTTTGCATAACTCCAGGCTCTGTAGATATACCAATTGTAAATCTAGATGGTACATTTACACGTATATTTTGCTTACTTAATGCATTTACTAGATTAACCTCTATAGAAATAGGTGTTAAATCTAAAAATTCATAATCTTGTACAACTGGCACAATAAAAGCCGCTCCACCGTGTATACATTTGGCTGAATTTCCGCCGCCGACTTTACCGTATACAACTAAAATCCTGTCTGAAGGACATCGTTTGTATCTACGTATAAACGAGATTATAATTATAAAAAGGAATAAAATGGCTACTGCAGTACCAATTAAACTGGCATTACCGCCCAACTGTAGGGGTACTAAAATCATATGGTTATTTATTTAATAATTTAACAATTAAAATTCCGTTATCTGTAATGTCTTCTACTTTAACAACATTACCCTGTGTAAGATTCACAGTTTCATCTGTAAGTGCTTCTAGCTCACGCAAAGATCCTTGCACTGTTATACTTACTTTACCCATAAAGCTTCTGTTTGCCCCTATAGTTAGGTACACTTCACCAACTTGACCTAAAGCATTTTTTAAGCGTAGTGTTCCGCTACTTTGCAATTTACTTAGGTAATAAAATAATGCAGCCATAGACAGCATCATTAACAAACCACAAATAACAGAAATTAATATAGTTAGTACATTAGAAAAGCCTGCTTCTATACAAGCAATGCCTGTCCATCCAAAAATGGCAAAAAATCCTGATAAGTTTTTAATAGATAAAAATTGAAATCCAATTCCAGAATCACCTTCTACTTCTGCATCTACATCACCGTCTACACCATCTACATCACCACCAATTAAGGTTAGCAACAAAAAAACAATCATTACCACAGAGCCAATTAAGGCAATACTCCAGTACACTTTTGGAAACAACTCTAAGCTTGCATACCATTCTCCCATAAATATAAATTTAGTTTGGTTTGTGAAAGATAGTAAAATACAACTTAGCTAATGACTAGTTTTAAAAAGTTTTTTGCAATAAAATACTTACAGCGTTACCACCAAAGCCAACAGCATTTATTAGCACCTTTTTTATGCTCTTTGGAATTTCTGTATAATCTACAAAAGGAACTTTTATAAATTCTTGTTTTTGTAACATTGCTATTGCTAGCTCTATACTTAACATCCCTGAAGCGCCAAAAGAATGACCTATCTTCCACTTATTTGTAGTTAATGCTGGTGTTTTGTTACAAAAAATTTTCTTTATTGCTTCAATTTCTGATAAATCTCCTTTAATTGTACCTGGTGCATGCATTACAATAACATCTACGTCATCTGGGTCTACTCCTTCTAAAGCCATTTTCATAGAACGTTGAAAACATACTGCGTCAGAAGAAATAGAAATATTATGTTTTAAAACTTCTGTAGCGTAACCAACACCTATAATTTCTGCCAGGGCATTTTTTTTATTTCCGTTTTCTATACCAATTACCGCGGCACCTTCTCCCAAAACCATAGTATTTTGGTCTTTTGCCAGATCAAAAGCTTTACACGGATACGTATCTGCGCCTCTTGCGTAAATTTTTAAAGCTTTCATTTGCGCAATGGTAAAGGGTGTTAAAGGAGCCTCACTACCACCTACTAAAAATTTATTTGCCATTCCGCTTTTTACCCAAGCAACACCATTTAACAAAGAATGTAATGCCGTAGAACAAGTAATAGAGTGCGATATTTCTGGGCCTTGCGTTTGTAAATCATGGGCTACCCAAGAAGAGATATTACCCAATGTTGTTGTTGGTGATGATAAAGTTGATGCTTTATCTTTTTCTAAAAACTCTCTATGATATTTTTCAAACAGAGCTGTTGCACCACGAGACGAACCAAAATTTACACCAAAATTATCTTTAGATGTCCAGCCAGCTTGCTCTAACGCTTTACGTGACGCGTACATAGCAAACAAAACAGTATCATCTAAACTTTTATATTTTAAGTCCGAGTTTTTCAAAGCTTCAATTTCTTGTTTAGCTTCATCACTTAAAGCTGCAACCCAACTTTTTTGATTTCCTATATTTTTTTCTTGCAGTAAATGTGCATCGTTTTTATAACTCTCCCAAACCTCACTTAAGGAAGTTCCTAAAGGAGAAATAGATGCTAGTGCCGTAATGTAAATACTCATACTTAAACTATTTCTAGTGCTTCTTTAATTGAGTTATATATTTTTTGAAGTTGCTCATCTGTAGTTACAAAAGGCGCCAAAATATAAATGGTATTTCCTAACGGACGTAAAAACACTCCAGAATCCATAAAATGCTTAAATAATTTATCTCTTAAATTACCATAGCGCTCCATTTTTATATTAAGATCTAATGCATAAATAACTCCCAATTGCCTTGTAGCACCAACTTTAGGGTGGTTTTTAACCTCCTCATTAAATTGCTTGTGAGAGGCTGTAATTCTGGCAATATTATCTTGCATTTCTGTAGATTGAAGCAACTCTAAACCTGCTAACGCAGCTGCACAAGCCAAAGGATTTGCAGTATATGTATGTCCATGAAATAATCCTTTAGAAATATCGTCATCATAAAAAGCATCATAAACTTGCTGCGTACAGCTAGTAACTGCCATTGGTAGTAAACCTGCTGTTAACGCCTTTGACATACATATAACATCTGGTTTAACATCTATATAATCTGACGCAAAATACTTACCTGTTTTACCAAAACTAGTCATTACTTCATCTGCAACCAAAAGTACATTGTGCTTTTTTAAGGTCTGTAGAATTTTATTTAAACCTTCTGCATTATGCATTTTCATTGCTGCAGCTCCTTGCACTAAAGGCTCATAAACAAAACCCGCAATAGCTTTAGTATTAACCAACTCTTCAATCTGAGATAAAATAGCTTCTACATTATCTTCTGTAGGTACAGGAATACGTTCTACATCAATAAAAAAATCTTCAAAAGGACCATTATAAACAGATAAACTAGACACAGACATTGCGCCAAAAGTATCTCCGTGGAATCCGTCTTCAAAAGCCAACATAACATTACGCTTTTCTCCATTATTAAAATGATACTGCAATGCCATTTTAATTCCTATTTCTGTAGAAGTAGAACCGTTGTCTGAGAAAAACAATTTTTCCTGATTATTAGGCAGTATTTTTATCAATTCTTCAGACAGCTCTATAGCTGGCTTATGCGTAAAACCACTAAATACAACCTGGTCTAACTGTTGCATTTGAGCACCAACTTTTTCTAAAATATAGTCATTACAATGCCCGTACACAGAAGTATACCATGAAGATATTCCATCTATATAATCATTTCCTTTATCATCTGTTAACACTGCCCCTTTTGCTTTTACAATAGGCAACATTGTATTGTGTAATTTATGTTGCGTTAACGGGTGCCACAAGTGTTTTTTATCTCTTTCTGTAAGGTTCATAAGCTGTATGCCATCCTAATAGTGTTAGGACTTATGCATTTATTTTATTAGTAGATATCTATACCATGTGCTTTAGTTAACATGCATAGATTTTAATTTTTGACAAATATACAAACCAACCTATATTTTACAGGTTATCTCTAAACAAATCTGCATATTCTTTTATTACATTTTTATCAAAATATGGCTCTTCTTCTATACGGCCTATAAGTTTTGCATTTGTTTTAGATAGTATAATACTTTCTGTTGTTTTATGTTCTTCTCCACTAAAAATTATAGAAACTTTAAAACCACGTTCTTCTAAATAATTTACCGTTAATAAAGTATGATTTATACTGCCTAAATAGTGTCTAGACACCACTACAACTTGGTAACTAGGATCTATAATATCTAAAATGGTATCATTATCATTTAAAGGAACCAACAACCCACCAGCACCTTCTATAATTAAATTGTTATCTGTTTTTGGCGCTACTATTTTATCTACCTCTATTACTACACCGTCTATTTCTGCCGCTGCATGCGGACTCATAGGTGCTTGTAAAGCGTAACTATTTTTATGTATTACCGTTTTAGAGTTAGAAATAAAATCTGCTATTTTGTGACTGTCAGACGTATCTAAATCTCCCGCCTGTATTGGTTTCCAATAATCTGCTTCTAACGCCTCTGTTAATATTGCAGAAGCCACTGTTTTACCAACTTCTGTAGATATACCAGTTACAAATATTTGTTTTGTTTTCATTGTATTGTAGTTTATGAAACTATATTGCAGTTAAAACAACGGAATTTTCTTTTTTCAAAAAAAGGGAACAACTTATAAAAAATTCCTTTTCTGGAGTAATAGCCTTCTAGCTTTTCTGCTTTACAGTTTGGGCACACTAAAGGTTTTCCGTTATCATCTACAGCATAGCTTCTAATTTCATTATAAATTTCTAATGCTTTATTTTTATCTTCTTCTAAAACCAAAAGTTTAATTCCGCCAATTGCATTGCTAATTAATGGGTCTGAGTTTACCGTGTTTTCATCCTTTAAAAAAACTTGTATACCCTCTGACTCTAGCTTACCTTTTATGATAACTGTATCTGCTAAATACTCAAATGCAGCTAATTTGTAAAATTTCTGACTCATTCTTTTATATAATTATGCAAAACGGTTATTACTTTTTCTATTTCTTTTGGTGTATTGTAAGCGTGCAAACAAAAACGCAATCGTTCTTGACCTTGCGGCACTGTTGGAGATAGTATTGCCTTTACATTAAATCCGTTTTCTTCAAGTTTTTTAGCTATACTTTTTACCCTATTATTTCCTGAAATTAAACAACATTGTATTGCCGAGTTACTAGTAATAAAATGCTGCTTTAGTTTACTACTTTCAACTTTACTTTTAAAAACCTTAACTGCATTTTGCAAAAGTTGTTGTTGAACTTTACCTTCTTTACTTTCTAAAAAATAGTACGACTGTAAAATTGTAGCTAAACTATGCGGTGCTAAAGCTGTTGTATATATAAAACTACGCGAAAAATTAACCAAATAGCTCTTTAACTCAGCACTACCTAATATAGCTGCCCCGTGGCAACCTAAAGCTTTACCAAATGTTATAATGCGCGCAAAAACCAAATCTACTATATTTTGTTGCTGTACCAAACCTTGGCCTAAGTCACCAAAAACACCAACAGCGTGTGCTTCATCTACCACAAAAAATAGTTTATGTTCTTTACAGAATAATGCCATTTCTTTTAAGTTTGGAGAATCGCCATCCATAGAAAAAACAGATTCTGTAACTACGTAAACAGCACTATTATTATCTTTAACAGCAGCAGTATGCCTTTCTACTAAATTTTCTAAATCTGCAATATTGTTATGCTTAAATTTATATGTCTTGGCATTACTCATTGCAATACCGTCTCTTATACTTGCGTGTATATACTCGTCATAAAAAACTAAATCTCCACGCTGCGGTACACAACTAAAAAAACCAATATTAGCATCATAACCAGAATTGTAAACTATTGCTGCTTTAGATTGGTGAAACAATGTCAATTTATTCTCTAGCTCACCATACAAATTATGATTACCCGATAGCAACCTAGAGCCAGTTGCCCCGTTTTGCAAAAAACTACTATCTACCAAGTATTTGTGTGTAGCGCTAAAAATTGATGCATTGCCAGAAAACCCTAAATAGTCGTTAGAAGAAAAATCTACCAACTGCTTATACATAGGTAATACACGCAATGACATATTCTGTTGTCGCTCTTCTAGTTTTTTCTGAAGTTTTTGTGGTAGCATTTGGCAAAGATACAAATAGATGATTTTTAAAATAAAATAAAAAAATTATTGTTATTCAATAATTTATCTATATTTGTTATCGAAAAACAATAATAAATAGCCATTATGAAGAAAACTATTTTATTTAAAACCCTAATAGATATTTTATTTTTTTGCTTATGCTTAACATCCATAAGTGCATTCTTAGTAGTTCCTTTAGGTTTCGGTTCCATAAATATGGATGACCAAATTGTTGAAAATTGGGGTCTATTTTCAATATTAATAATTGGCTTATCTATAATTAGTTATGCACTACTTATTATAGGTATCTACTTTTTGAGAAAAGTAGCTAGATTGATGCTTAACGAGAGATATTTTCAAAAAAACATTTCATTATTTCTAAAAAAATCAGGTAATTATCTGATTATGTCTTCAATAGCCTCTATCCTAATGCTTCTAATTGCATTTGCAAAGAAAATTTTATTTAGCCAGACCATAGAGCTACTTTATGATAGCGACAAAGTTTTAATTCTCTTTATTTTAATAATTGGTTTCTTTTTTAACATACAAGCTTCTATAATAAAACAATCTATTAGCTTAAAACAAGAAAACGACTTAACTATATAAACTATGCCAATTATTGTAAAACTAGATGTAATATTGGCTAAACGAAATATAAAAAGTAAAGAGCTAGCTAAAATTATAAATATTACAGAAGCAAACTTATCTATTTTAAAATCTGGTAAAGCAAAAGCAATACGTTTTTCAACTTTAGATGCAATCTGCAAAGCTTTATCGTGCCAACCATCAGATATTTTAGAATATGTAAAAGAAAAAGAATAAATTTAACCCACTAACGTTTTATATAAACACTTAGTTAAATTAAATAAACCCAAAATAATGAAAACCCTATTTTTTACAATCCTACTTGTTATTTCTACTTATGCAAGTGCTCAAGAAATAAACAGCGACATTAAAAGTGTTTTAGAGACTGACAATGTTACAGAACTTAAAAAGCAAATAACATCAAAAAATATTAATAGTTGCTTTAAGCTAGAAGAATCTGAATACACGCTACTAACACTTTCTATAAAACTTAACGCAAAATCTTGTTTTGCAGAGCTAATAGCACAAAATGCTAGTGTTGAAAAAACGTGCAACAATAAAACTCCTTTTATGTATGCTGCTAAATACAACAGGTTGGCAATGGCAAAAGATCTTGTTAAAGCAGGTGTACAAATTAGAGTTAGAAACAGTGACAAGCAATCTGCTTTAGATTTTGCTAAAAAATACGAGAGTAAAGAGATTATAGAATACATAAAATCTTTTAATCAATAAAAAAAACACGCTAACCACAAAGCACTAATCAATTAAGAACACTATGCGAAAATTACTTTTTAGCCTTGGCTTTATGCTTGCCATAGGCGCTATAAACGCGCAAGAAGCATACAAATTTACAGATGTTATAGATTTAGAAACAACACCTGTTATTAGCCAAGGTGCTACTGGAACTTGTTGGAGTTTTTCTACTTCTTCATTTTTAGAATCGGAAATTATACGACTTACAGGCAACAAAATAGATTTGTCTGAGATGTATACTGTACGCAATACATACCCTAAAAAGGCAGAAAACTTTGTAATGAGACAAGGCAAAGCTCAATTTAGCGAAGGTGGACTAGCACACGATGTAATTAACTCGGTTAAAAATTATGGTCTTGTGCCACAAGAAGCATACAACGGACTTTTAGAAAATAGCACTTTTCACAATCACGCAGAATTGGTTGCAGTGCTAGAAGCTATGGTAAAAACATATGCAGAAAACCCTGCTGGTGAACTAAGCAAAAACTGGTCTAAAGCTGTAAATGCCGTTTTAGATGTGTATTTAGGAGCAAATAAAACATCTTTTACATACCAAGGAAAGGAATATACACCTGCTTCATTTTTAAAAATGACTAAAATTGTACCAGAAGATTATGTTACAATTACATCATTTACACACGCACCATTTTATAGTTCGTTTATATTAAATATACCAGACAACTGGAGTAACGGTAGTATGTACAACGTTACTTTAGACGAAATGATACACACTATTGACAATGCTCTAGAAAACGGTTTTACAGTTGAGTTAGATTGCGATGTTAGCGAACGTACTTTTTCATCTAAACACGGAGTTGCTGTAGTGCCTGCAGATTACGAAAACAACAAAAAAGCTTTAGAAGGCATTTACCCAGAGCTAAAAATTACACAAACTTACAGACAAAACGAGTTTGAAAACTTTACAACTACAGATGATCATTTAATGCACATAACAGGTGTTTTAAAAGATCAAAACGGAACAAAATACTACAAAGTAAAAAACAGTTGGGGTACAGACCCTAACAGAACAACACATAATGGTTATGTGTATTTTAGTGAAGCTTATATGCGACTAAAAGCAATAAGCGTTATGGTGCATAAAGATGCATTACCAAATAATGTATCTAAAAAAATAAATCTATAATTAACACATACTACTAGTGCACGCATAAATATAAAGTGCAAATCTTGTACCTTTGTAGCAATGTATGCACTAGTAGATTGTAACAATTTTTATGCCTCCTGTGAGCGGGTTTTTAACCCAAGCTTACAAGGTAAACCTATTGCAATTTTAAGCAATAATGATGGCTGTGTAATCTCTAGAAGCGATGAAGCCAAAGCTCTTGGCTTACCAATGGGAGCTCCTGCATTTAAGTATAAAAGTTTTTTTACAGCTAATAAAGTTCAGGTTTTTTCATCAAATTATTCATTATACGGAGATATGAGTAGTCGTGTTATGACTATTTTACAACAATTTTCTCCAGATGTAGAAGTATATAGTATTGATGAAGCTTTTATGCAGTTTAAAGGCTTTAATAATTACAATTTTACTACCTATGGAACAGAAATAAGAGACCGTGTTTTAAAATGGACTGGCATACCTACCTGCGTTGGTATTGCCCCAACAAAAGCGCTTAGCAAAGTAGCAAACAAAATTGCCCGTAAGTTTCCAAAACAAACAAATGGTACTTATGTTATTGATACAGAAGAAAAACGACTTAAAGCTTTAAAATGGATAAAGCTTGAAGATGTTTGGGGCATTGGAAGAAGACTACATAAACGCTTAGCTATTAAAAACTGCAAAACAGCTTTAGACTTTGTTAATTTACCCGATAATTGGGTGCGTAAAAACTTTTCTATAACAGAGTGGAAATTAAAAAAAGATTTAGAAGGTATACCTACCTTAGATTTAGAAATTAAAGAAAATAAAAAATCTATTGCCACTACAAGAAGTTTTGAACATACTTTCTCTGATTTAGAGAATATAAAAGAGCGCATATCTACTTTTGCCACCAGTTGTGCAGAAAAATTACGCAAACAAAATTCTAGCTGTCACATGATTGTTGTTTTATTAAGTAGCGACAAACACAAAAAAGACACAGAGCAGCATAGAGGCACGTTTAATGTTAGTATGTCTTACCCAACAGATTCTAGTTTAGCAATTAGTAATGCCGCTATAAAAGCTGTAGAACGCATATACAAACCTGGTGTTAAGTACAAGCGTGCTGGTGTTATTGTAACCGGCCTAGTCCCTACAAACAATCACCAATTGCATTTGTTTACCTCAGAAAATCCAAAACACAAACCTCTAATGAAAGCTATAGATAAATTAAATTTTAAATATGGCGACCAAAAACTAAAAATAGCCAATCAAGATTTGGAACGTACTTGGAAAATGAAGCAAAAACACTTATCTCCTAAATACACTACAAGTTTTAATGACATTATAAAAGTAAAATAAGCGTGATAAATAAAACACATCTTACTTTTTTCTCTGTTGATGCTTCCTCAAAAAGCACTAATATTTTTGTGGATACTGGTATTTCTGCGGGCTTTCCGTCTCCGGCTGATGATTTTAAAGAAAACAGAATAAGCCTAGACAAAGAACTAATTAAAAACCCTGAAGCTACTTTTTTTGCAAGAGTAAGCGGAGAATCTATGATTGGTGCTGGACTAGAAGATAACGATCTATTAGTTATAGATAGAAGCTTAGAACCAGCACATAACAAAATTGCTGTTTGCTATTTAGATGGTGAGTTTACTGTAAAAAGATTAAAAGTTGAAAATAATTTAGTTTGGTTACAACCAGAAAATCCCAATTACAAACCAATAAAAATTACTGAAGAAAACAACTTTATAATTTGGGGCATTGTTACCAATGTAATTAAAAAAGTATAAAAATAAAAAAGCGCAAAGTAGTTACTTTACGCTTTACTTTTATTACAGATACTAACTCCAATAATAAAATAAATATTATTACGCCGTTATACGCTACTTTTATTTTTATTGATATACGAGCAAAAGCCTATATATGGTTTTGTCAATGTAAGAAAATTCATTTGAATATTTAAAATTTAATATATTTTCTTACAAATAAGATTTTAAACGTATAAAAAATCACAATTTAAAAGTAAGGCATAAAAAAACGTGAAGCATTTAGCTTCACGTTTATATTTATTTAGTAGAGTTACTTATACTTAATCCGCTAGTACAATAACTTTATTATCTTTCATTTCTATAGTACCACTATTTATTGGTAAAACAGTTTCCCCGTTAGAACCTTTAGAGAATTTACCCTCAAAAGCTTCATCTATAGATACATTTCCTTGAATCTTAACCGTACCTTGCTGTAATAATGATACAATTGGTGCGTGATTAGATAACATTTGAAAATCTCCATTTATACCAGGTACAGTTACAGAAACAACTTCTCCTGCAAATAATGTAGCTTCTGGTGATACAATTTCTAAATACATAATTATAAAAGTATTAAGTAGTTAATATTACGTGCAAGCAATTAACTAACACGTAATATTATGTATTATTTATGCTTCAGCAAGCATTTTTTCTCCTGCTTCTATAGCTTCTTCAATAGTACCTTTAAGGTTAAATGCAGATTCTGGTAAGTGATCTAATTCACCATCCATAATCATATTAAATCCTTTAATAGTATCCTTGATATCTACTAAAACACCTTTAAGACCTGTAAATTGCTCTGCTACGTGGAAAGGCTGAGATAAGAAACGTTGTACACGTCTTGCTCTACCAACTGCCATTTTATCTTCCTCAGATAATTCTTCCATACCAAGGATAGCAATAATATCTTGTAATTCTTTATAACGTTGTAACAACTCTTTTACACGTTGTGCACAAGAGTAGTGATCTTTTCCTAAAATTTCTGGAGCTAAGATTCTAGAAGTAGAATCTAATGGATCTACCGCTGGGTAAATACCTAACTCTGCAATTTTACGAGACAATACTGTTGTTGCATCTAAGTGAGCAAAGGTAGTTGCCGGTGCTGGATCCGTTAAATCATCCGCAGGTACGTAAACCGCCTGTACAGATGTAATAGAACCTCTTTTTGTTGATGTAATACGCTCTTGCATAGCACCCATTTCTGTTGCTAATGTTGGTTGGTAACCTACCGCAGATGGCATACGACCAAGTAATGCAGATACCTCAGAACCAGCTTGTGTAAAACGGAAAATGTTATCCACAAAGAAAAGTACATCTTTACCTTGACCTTCACCTGCTCCATCACGGAAATATTCTGCAATAGTTAAACCAGATAATGCAACACGTGCACGTGCTCCTGGTGGCTCATTCATTTGTCCAAATACAAAGGTTGCTTTAGAATCTTTCATTACAGATTTATCAACTTTAGATAAATCCCAACCACCTTCTTCCATAGAGTGCATAAAGTCATCTCCGTATTTAATAATACCAGACTCTAACATCTCACGTAGTAAATCGTTACCCTCACGAGTACGCTCACCTACACCAGCAAATACAGAAAGTCCACCGTGACCTTTTGCAATGTTGTTAATTAATTCCTGAATTAATACTGTTTTACCTACTCCGGCACCTCCAAATAAACCAATCTTACCACCTTTTGCATAAGGCTCAATAAGGTCAATTACTTTAATACCTGTAAATAATACTTCTGTAGAAGTAGATAAGTCTTCAAATTTTGGTGCCTCTCTGTGTATTGGCAAACCATCTTTACCAGATTTTGGTAAATTCCCAAGACCATCAATAGCGTCTCCAATTACGTTAAATAAACGTCCGTAAACGTCATCTCCAACTGGCATTTGTATAGCGCTTCCTGTTGCATTAACCTCTGCTCCACGACTTAAACCATCAGAAGAATCCATAGATATAGTTCTTACTGTGTTCTCACCAATGTGTGATTGTACTTCCAAAACCAAAATTGATCCATCTGCTTTTTTAATTTCTAATGAATCATAAATTTTTGGAAGATCTACCCCTGCTTGGAACTCCACATCTATAACTGGGCCAATAATTTGGGAAACTTTACCTGTAACTTTAGACATTGCTATCAGTATTTATTTATATATAATTTTTTTTGTTTTTAAAAAACATAAAACCCTGTAATACAGACCCTGTGTTTTTCAGGGTGCAAAGATAAGTTTTTCAAATTTAAATAAAAACTACTTTTTATTGTTTTTTTAACTTATCTAAAACCTTTTAATTCTTATAAAGGTTTTATCAAAAAAGCGCCTTATAAAATAAGGCGCTTTTTAAAATGTATAAAATTTTACGCTTTACTGCAATGCAGGAGAAAACGTTGTTGGGTAATTAGCTGCTTTTGCTAATGTTTTAGACGCTACAAAATTAGATTCGTATGTAGCATCAATAGCTTCTAAAAATTTATTAGCCATTAATGCATAGCCTCTAGATGTTAAATGTATACCATCTAAACTAACTAAACCTCCAAAAACTAAATCAGTATTCATTGTATAATCATCAAAAGTAATTCCTGTTTCTGAAGCCTGAGAAAGAACCGAATTTAAATCTACTAATGCCAAGCCTTTTGCAGATACAACTGAAGCTATAGCAGCATTGTACGCATCTGTTGCTGCATTAATTGATGCTAACTCACTAGCTACTAAAACCCATTTATCTTCTAATGGAACAGATACACCGTTTACCATTGTTGGGTCATCATTAACTCGTGTACCAATAAAAGATGATGCTGGTAATACTAACAAATCATCTGCTGTTGCGTGTCTGTAACTTGGTAATCCAAATGCAGACAAATCTGTTAAATCTTCATCTTCTATAACCACTGCATTAGCTGAAGATGCTACAAATTTTATTGTACGTGCTTCTGCTTCTGCTTCGTCTATTTGCCCTATTGTAACCATTGTTTGCAAACCACCATTGTACTGAGCATAACCATTATTTACTTGTGTAGCCGTTGCCTCATCCATTGGAAGCGGATTATAAGGTACAGTTGTAAAATGAGGTAGACTAGTAATGTAAGGCACATTTGCAACTGCCCCTTTTGCCCCATTAGCTGTAAGTGCATCTACCATACCAGTTAATGCCACTTGAAAAAGACCTGGATCTGTAATATCATTTGGACCATAATTTGCCGCATTAGGATCTCCTGTACGGTCTACACCAGACCCACCAGAAACCGCAAAACCTAAAACATCATTACCCCCTATTTCTGATAACGTAAAAAAAGTAGGGCTTTGTGCAACTGCTAATTCTAACATACTTGCATCTGGCGTACTACCTGTCATTCTAACAAAATACGGATTAGCTGCTCCTGCAGACAAATTAGAAATATTACCATAACCGTTTGCTAGCAAGTGAAAACTTTTAGCTCCAGGAACACCCATATTCTGAAAAGGTCCTGTTGGATTATTTAATAGTACATCTGTTGTAACTGTAACAGGCGCCCCAAGTGCTGCCTCAAGTGGCACTGGTCCTGCACCTCCAAAAACCAATCTTGGATCTGCAATTCTATCTCCATTTAAAGCTAATCCACCAAAATTATCATTAGTTAAAGGCTGATTAAATGTTGTACTTCCTCCTACACTTGCAAATTTTTGAGAAAGTATATTTGGGAAAGACATTTCCTGCGTTGCCTTAAAAAGTGCTCCATCTGTATAACCAGCAGTAAAAGAGGCTCCTAAAGAAATATAGTTTGAAAAATCTGCAGATCCTGCTGTTAATTCAGGTAATTGCTCCTCAGTCATTGTAGACGAATCATCATCATCACTACAAGAAGAAAATGCTACCATTGCGGCTACTAGCCATATATATTTAGTTTTCATATTTAAATCTTATAAATTATTAATTGTCCAAGAAACATAGTATTGAGATCCTACATAACCTGTACCAAAAGCTGTAAAATACTCATCACCTAATAAGTTAGATGCACCAACTTTAAAATTAGATTTTAAACTTGGAACAGTAAAGTTAACCTGAGCATCTAACACGCTAAAAGAAGGTACTTGCCCGTCTCCAAATGATGCTTCCCAGAAATAAGAATCACTCCACCTGTAAGCTACATTAAAACCAATATTTTCAAATAAATCAGTTTTACCAAAATTAGCTTTAAACTTATGTTCTGGAGTGTTAAAGTTTGTTCTAAAATCAGGGTTTGCCTCTTGATCAAAATCTAACTTAGAATATGTATAATTTGCTCCTAAATCAAATCCTCCTAAAACTTTAGTATCTATACCTAATGTAGCTCCATAAGAATTTACATTTGCTTCAGAATTAGTGTATGTCTGGTATGCTTGATAATCTCCGTTAGCCAATGCCAAAACAGACAAACTATTATCTCCTGCCTCTCCATAATACGTAGAAACTACTGTTTCATTAGATAGGAAGTCTTTATAAATATTATAATATCCACTTAAATCTATAACTACATCACTTACTTTACCTCTGTAGCCTAACTCAAAAGAAGTTACTTGTTCTGGTTTTGCCAAATTAGAGTTTGCCACTTTTAAATCTGCAGGGTTTCCTGAAGCTCCAAAAGCCTGTAATGAACTTGCTAAATAAGAATTATTGTAAGCACCATCTCCTGATTTTTCTATAGTTGCAGGCTGACCAAGATTATCTTGCGCCTCTTGACTAACACCGTATGTTCTAACATCTCTTTCTAAGTTATCTTTAGCTCCTCCAATTAAAATAGCTCTACCTACATCTAAACCAATATATAAATCTTGCGTAGTTGGATTTCTAAATCCTGTTTGAAAAGAGGCTCTTAAATTATGGTTTTTATTTTCACCTAATGTATAGCCAGCTGCTAATCTAGGAGAGAAGAAACCATCAAACAATTCTGATTTATCATAACGTAAAGAACCTGTTAACTTTAAACGGTCTTCTAATAATTTTTTCTGTATTTGTGTATATACACCAAATTCAGAATACCTAATAGGCCCATCATTATCCGTATAAATTGTACCAGAAGAATTTAATTCATATGTTCTTGTAGATCCACCCACTTGAATATCTGCAAATTCAATTATTTCAGAAAAATTATAGTTTGCATCTGCGTGATAAATTTTTGAATTATCTTGAAACTTAGAACCAGAACTTAAATCCGGATCATTTATACTTCTTTCATATGCTGCTTGAAACTCTGGTGTACCTGGTAAATATCTTCCAGATTCTGCTTGAGCTCTTGCTGCTGCATGTGCTTGGTCTGACGTTGCTCCGCCAAGTGTACTTAACACATATGTACCAACATACTCACCAAACCATTGTTGATCTGATTTCCAGGCTCTATTAATATTAATTCCTGTAAAAACCATATCATAAGAATCACCAGCTTTATCTTCTGTCAAATACCCTCTTAAGAAGAAATTATCATTCTTAATTTCTAATTTATGTTGTTGCAAAAAGAAATCATCAATTGCATATCTGTTTGCTCCTTGGTAAATTGTAGATCCAGAACCTACTTTACCAACATAAGAAATTTCAAAGTCATTCTCCCAAGGCCTGTAATACAAACCCCAATCTGCTTTTATACTTTCTGCATTATAATCTGTTAAATATTTTTCATTATATCCAGTTCTACTCACATTTACACTAGGCACCAATGCTTCTGCACCAGCTGGCAAAATTGTTTCTCCTGTTTCAGGGTCAATTGTTTTAGTAAGTATTTGTGCAACACTAAACATATTCTGACTTACTTCATCACCATAAACGTTTACACCGTCATAATCCAAGTCATCTCTAGTAAACCCTCTAAATAATTTATCGGTTTCATTATCAGCTCCCCAATCTGTACCATTTAAATAGCCAAAATTCACTTTACCTGCAAATTTATCACTAAACTTATAAGCAGCTCTTATAC
>NZ_VIRZ01000001.1:0-1185000 GCF_007827205.1 Cellulophaga sp. RHA_52 | reverse complement strand
CTAGAAAGGAGGTGTTCCAGCCGCACCTTCCGGTACGGCTACCTTGTTACGACTTAGCCCTAGTTACCAGTTTTACCCTAGGTCGCTCCTTGCGGTGACGAACTTCAGGTACCCCCAGCTTCCATGGCTTGACGGGCGGTGTGTACAAGGCCCGGGAACGTATTCACCGGATCATGGCTGATATCCGATTACTAGCGATTCCAGCTTCACGGAGTCGAGTTGCAGACTCCGATCCGAACTGTGATAGGTTTTATAGATTCGCTCCTTATCGCTAAGTGGCTGCTCTCTGTACCTACCATTGTAGCACGTGTGTGGCCCAGGACGTAAGGGCCGTGATGATTTGACGTCATCCCCACCTTCCTCACGGTTTGCACCGGCAGTCTTGCTAGAGTCCCCACCATAATGTGCTGGTAACTAACAACAGGGGTTGCGCTCGTTATAGGACTTAACCTGACACCTCACGGCACGAGCTGACGACAACCATGCAGCACCTTGTAAATTGCCCGAAGGAAAGTCTATCTCTAAACCTGTCAATCTACATTTAAGCCCTGGTAAGGTTCCTCGCGTATCATCGAATTAAACCACATGCTCCACCGCTTGTGCGGGCCCCCGTCAATTCCTTTGAGTTTCATTCTTGCGAACGTACTCCCCAGGTGGGATACTTATCACTTTCGCTTGGCCGCTCAGATCGAAATCCAAACAGCTAGTATCCATCGTTTACGGCGTGGACTACCAGGGTATCTAATCCTGTTCGCTACCCACGCTTTCGTCCATCAGCGTCAATCAATTGTTAGTGATCTGCCTTCGCAATCGGTATTCTATGTAATATCTATGCATTTCACCGCTACACTACATATTCTAACCACTTCACAATAATTCAAGACCATCAGTATCAAAGGCAATTCTACAGTTGAGCTGCAAACTTTCACCCCTGACTTAACAGCCCGCCTACGGACCCTTTAAACCCAATAATTCCGGATAACGCTCGGACCCTCCGTATTACCGCGGCTGCTGGCACGGAGTTAGCCGGTCCTTATTCTTACAGTACCGTCACCAGACTACACGTAGTCCTTATTCTTCCTGTATAAAAGCAGTTTACAATCCATAGGACCGTCTTCCTGCACGCGGCATGGCTGGATCAGAGTCTCCTCCATTGTCCAATATTCCTCACTGCTGCCTCCCGTAGGAGTCTGGTCCGTGTCTCAGTACCAGTGTGGGGGATCCCCCTCTCAGGGCCCCTACCCATCGTAGTCTTGGTAAGCCGTTACCTTACCAACAAACTAATGGGACGCATACTCATCTTACACCGTAAACTTTATTATTTAAATGATGCCATAAAAATAAACTATAAGGTGTTAATCCAAATTTCTCTGGGCTATCCCTTAGTGTAAGGCAGATTGTATACGCGTTACGCACCCGTGCGCCGGTCGTCAGCAAGAGCAAGCTCCTCTGTTACCCCTCGACTTGCATGTGTTAAGCCTGCCGCTAGCGTTCATCCTGAGCCAGGATCAAACTCTTCATCGTTGTTTTGTAAATATTCTTAACAACCTAAAATCGTCCTAAACTAAACTCATTCTCTTTTTTTAATCCAATAATACTACAAGTAGCATTATTTTGCTGTCTCTTCAATATGTCAAATGAACTTTTAATTCTTGCAGAAATACTAGACTCGAACTAGTTGATTTTTAATAACAAATCATTCCAAAATTCCTTATCGCTTTACCCTCTCTGAAAGCGGTTGCAAATGTAAAACGTTTTTTTAAACTGACAAAATAAAAATTTAATTTATTTTACTGTTAGTTTCGCTTTAACAACCCTAGCAAATTGGGAATGCAAAAATAGTATTTTTAATTGCTACAAAACAAGCTTTTAGTTACTTATTTTTTAACCTTTATATTATACTAATTTTACAACTGAATCAATGAACTTTGCTAACTTTACAACTGCTTGTTTCTCCGTTAGCGGCTGCAAATATACTCCCATTTTTAAACACCACAAGGCTTTTTTGATTCTTTTTTTAAAGTATTTTTATTTTATGCTTTAGAACCCTATTTTTCAAGCACTTAAAACAACACACTTTTAACCTATTTTTTACCAAGCCTAAGCTTATCATTAAAAACTAGTCTAAAACAATATTACTTTACCACCACAAAGGCGATTGTCAGGCTAAAGAATTTACGTTTGCATTAACATAAATCAGAATTAATTTCTCCTAAAAACCACAAAGCCTGTATCCAAAACAAAAAAAGCTTAGAGTTTACACCCTAAGCTTTTATATAAATTATAATTTTAGATTACTCTACTGTAACAGACTTTGCTAAATTACGAGGCTGATCTACATTACAACCTCTCATTAATGCGATATGATACGATAACAACTGTAAAGGAATAGTTGTTAATAACGGCGTAAGAGCCTCTAAAGTTTCTGGAACCTCAATTACATGGTCTGCCAATTCCTTAACTTGAACATCTCCTTCAGTAACAACTGCAATGATTTTACCCTTTCTTGATTTAATTTCTTGAATATTACTTACCACTTTTTCATAATGCCCCTTATTAGTTGCAATTACAATTACTGGCATAGATTCATCAATTAAAGCAATAGGTCCGTGTTTCATCTCAGCAGCCGGATACCCCTCTGCATGGATATAACTAATTTCTTTTAACTTTAAAGCTCCCTCTAAAGCAACAGGGAAATTATAACCTCTACCCAAATATAAACAGTTAGGAGAATCTTTATACACCTCTGCTATTTTCTCTATTGCATCATTAGATTGTAGAGCAACTTCTACTTTAGTTGGAATATACTCTAACTCAGTTAAGAAACTTGTAAATTGCTCATCTGTTAAGCTTCCTTTTTCTTGAGCCAATTTTAAAGCAATTAAACTTAAAACTGTTATTTGAGTAGTAAACGCTTTCGTTGAAGCAACTCCAATTTCTGGGCCTGCATGAGTATAAGCACCAGCATTAGTTTCTCTTGCAATAGAAGAACCAACTACATTACAAACACCAAATACAAATGCTCCGTTTTCTTTAGCCAACTTAATAGCAGCTAAGGTATCTGCAGTTTCACCAGACTGGGAAATTGCTATTAAAACATCTTTATCTGTAATAACCGGATTTCTATACCTAAATTCAGACGCATATTCAACCTCTACAGGAATACGTGCTAAATCTTCAAAAATATACTCCGCCACCAAACCTGCATGCCATGATGTACCACAAGCAACAATAATTATACGATTTGCATTTACAAACTTATCTAAATGCTCATCTATTCCTGCCATTTTTATTAGCTTTTGATCTGCTAACAATCTACCTCTGTAAGTATCTAAAATAGCTCTTGGCTGTTCATAAATCTCCTTTAACATAAAGTGATCATAACCACCTTTTTCTATCTCCTCTAAATTCATTTGCAATTCCAAAATATTTGGATATGCAACAGCATCATTCTTAATTTTTCTTAACTTAATTTCTTTACCAAGTCTAATAATAGCCATTTCCTCATCTTCTAGATAAACAGCATTATTTGTAAACTCAATAAAAGGAGATGCATCTGAAGCCACAAAGAATTCATTATCTCCCATACCAATTGCTAGTGGACTACCTAATTTAGCCACTACAATTTCATCTGGTTTTTTAATATCAAAAACAGCTATAGCGTAAGCACCAACAACCTCATTTAAGGCTAACTGGACTGCTTTACCTAACTTTACATTTTCTTTTTTCTGAACTTCCTCTATAAGATTGATTAAAACCTCTGTATCAGTATCTGATTCAAAAGTATACCCTCTTTTGATTAATTCTGTTTTTATAGACTCGTAGTTTTCTATAATCCCGTTGTGAATAATTACCAACTCACCAGAATTAGAATAATGTGGATGCGAGTTAACATCATTAGGAACACCGTGAGTTGCCCACCTAGTGTGACCAATACCGATTGAACCTTTAGTAGATATTGTATCCTCTGACTTCTTTTTTAAATCAGATACTTTACCTTTAGTTTTAGCTAAATTTATTTTATCTCCATCAAATAATGCAACTCCTGCACTATCATATCCTCTATACTCTAAACGTTCTAATCCTTTTATAATAATGGGATAAGCCTCTCTGTGACCTATATACCCTACAATTCCACACATAATGTATTAGTTATTAATTATTATAGTTAATGTTTATGGCAAATCTAAATATAAATGCAAAAATAAAAAGCACTTAACAGTTATAATAACCTAAAAATACTACAAAAGGTATAAGTAGACAGAGTTTTTAATTAGTCTCTGTATAAAAAACTTCTAGTTTAAGCTTTTTATCCTCATCGTCTATATTACTACCATAAAGAACAGTTCCTAGAGGACTAACAACAGATAGTAATGGGATTTCTCCTTCTCCATCTTCTAACATTGCCTGTGCGTTAGCACTAAATCTTATATCTGAGGTTAAAGACAACCCCAATGTAATATTCTCTGCATCACGAACAACAAGATTATTAATATATTCTGTTATTCTAATAGTATACTTAACTCCTTTGCCATCACTAGAAGTCTCAATAATACCATCATAACCAGTTAACGTCTGAAGACTTAATGGTCCGTTTTCTACATCTGTACCACTTAATGGATACGTATAAATTGATGTATTATCTTCTGCATTATACAAATATAACCTTGGCGGTTCTGCTACAGCATCTCCTGTAACACCTGCCGCGTCTAAAGTTTCTCTATCTATATAAAACACAAGATTTGCCTCATTGATAATCCAATTATTATTTTTAATTTCAGTTATAGCATCTCTACCATTTTCTTCATCAAACAATTTAAGTTCTGCAAAAGAACCAGCGCCGCCTTTTAAGTATATACGATCTGCATTTTCTCCTGTATCCATTTTATTAGCAATATCTACTGGATACTCATCATTTACAAACGAATTAACAGTGTTTCCTGAAGCCGCATTAATATCTAATATATAAACAGATTCTTCTTCAACAATAGTATCATCAGAAGTATCATCTGCCGTATCATTAGTATCTACTTTATCATAAACATAATCTACATATATTTTAGCCGCAGTAAAATTTAAAAGCATCATAAGATCACCATCTCCACCAGAAGCCGTAAAATACAAACCTCTAATAAACTCTTGAAAGTTAGTTTGACTCAAGAGTTCTGTTTGGCCTTCTTTATCTAAGATATTTTCTTGAAAAAATGGCATAACATCTTCTAAATCTACAACTATACCTGGAGCTAGTCTTCTTTTTACAGTTCCTTTTTCATCCTCATCTGTATCAGGATCATCTATTTCATAATAAATTACCGTTTCAGTATCTGTAAAATTTGCTTCTCCGTCATAAAGTGTTTCACCAATAAAGGTTGGAGAAAACTCAAAATCTGAATAATAAATCTGTCTTTCCTCAAAGTTCTGAGTTGGATCAACATCTCTAAGAAAGTACGTAGAGCGCTCTACCTTAAAGTTAAAAGGAACACTTACGTTACCGTAAATACTATCTACCTCATACTGTCTTGCGTAAGCCCCTTCAATTATATCCTCTTCATCACCATCATTAATGCCATCTTTATCTGTATCTGCATCTTGAGGGTTTGTACCTAAAGCAACTTCCTCTGCATTAGTAAGTCCATCACCATCTGTATCATTAGAAGGATCTTCTGGCTCATCATCAAACTCATTATCAACACCATCACCATCTGTATCTCTTAATGAATCTGACTTTGTTAAAAAAGGAATGAATAAAGTAACACCAGTTACTGTTTCATTTTCCTCAATTGTTGTTACACTATCATCCGTATCTGACTCATCTTCAGCAGACTGGCTATAAAGTCCAAAAATAGGATTGCCAACTCCTCCAGCAAGTCTTAGTTGTGAATTTACATAAGCAGTTGTTTTTCCGTAAACAGGATCATTATAAGTACCTAACTGATAAATTGGTAAGCCATTTGTCTGTACAGCTTTCACCTTTTTATTATACGCAAACACATCATACACAGCTTTTTTAGCTGTAAAAGGTTCACCAGAGATTACTTCTCCTCCAATTGTATCTAACTCGTCTTCACACGATACAAATGCAGACACCACAAACAACCCTGCAAATGCAGAATAAACAAATTTCTTGTAAAAATTCATGTAACTTATTTTAAAACTTCATTGTTGTAAAAGTTGGTATACGCTTCTTCAAATTCCTGAAGAGGCACGTATGACAACACAGGTTTTTCAAGACCAGTAACATACTCTGTAAGTTCTTCTGGCACTTCCTCTGAGGCTAAAATAACAGCATCTGAATAATCTACAGCTACTTTTAACAAATTATTATAGTTAGGCGCTGCTAAAACCCCAACTTTATCTTCAGCAATCTGATCAAAGCCAATTTTTTTAACAATGTCTTTGTCTAATTCCTCATCAAAACCTTTATTGTAAACAGATGTTACAATTTTACTTTCTGCAAACAATGGCTCATCTGCATAAAATTCTTTTAAGTACAAAGGTACCAAAGAGGCCATCCAACCATGCACGTGAATAATATCTGGAGACCAATTTAATTTTTTAACTGTTTCTACAACACCTTTTGCAAAAAAGATAGCTCTTTCATCATTATCTGGAAACAAAGTTCCGTTTTCATCTGTAAAAGTTGCTTTTCTTTTAAAGTATTCTTCATTGTCTATAAAATAAACTTGAATACGTTCTTTAGGGATTGAAGCCACTTTTATAATTAACGGCATATCCATATCGTTAATTACCAAATTCATACCAGACAAACGAATTACTTCGTGCAACTGATGCCTTCTTTCATTAATATTGCCATAACGTGGCATAAATATTCTTATTTGCCCGCCTTTACTGTTCACCATACGTGGTGTTTCATAAGACATTTGGGAAACTTGATTCTCTGGGAGATAGGGCATTAATTCTGAAGATACAAACAATATCTTTTTACCATTCATAGAAGCTGATTTTTATTTATCAAAAAAGCGTAGGATGCAAAATTACAAAAATTATAGAGATTAACGGTAATTATAGTAAGTTTGCTGTCGTTTTAAATTAAATTTATGCATATTTTTCATAAAATAGAAGAGTTAAAAAATCATTTTTCTACCGTATCTAAAGAAGAAACTGTGGGTATGGTGCCAACAATGGGTGCTTTACACAGCGGACACATTTCTTTAGTTAAAAAGGCTTTAAACGAGAATAATTACGTAATTGTGAGCATTTTTGTGAATCCAACGCAATTTAATAACGCTGAGGATTTAGAAAAATACCCTCAAACTTTACAAGAAGATATTACTCTTTTAAAAGAAGCTTCAGACAAAATTATTGTTTTTGCACCTTCTGCTTCCGAAATCTACAACAGTAACATAAAATCTGACAGCTATAACTTTGGCGGACTAGAAAAAGTTATGGAAGGAGAGTTTAGAGACGGTCATTTTGACGGAGTAGGTACAATTGTTGAAAAATTATTAAATATTGGCAAACCAGACAATGCCTATTTTGGAGAAAAAGATTACCAACAACTACAAATTATAAAAAAACTAGTTGACATTAAAAAAATACCAGTAAACATAATTGGTTGCCCTATAGTAAGAGAAGAAAGCGGACTAGCAATGAGCTCTAGAAATGAACGCCTTTCTGCAGAATTACGTAATGAAGCTGCCTTTATTTACAAGACATTAAAAGAAGCTAAAATAAAATTTGGCACAAAAAGTGCTTTAGAAGTAAGTAAGTGGGTTACTGCTCAATTTGATAAAAATAAACTACTAGACTTAGAATATTTTACCATTACTAATGCAGATAATTTACAAACAATAAAAAGAAAATCTAAAAATAAAAAATATAGAGCCTTTATTGCCGTTTATGCTAATGACATAAGACTTATAGACAATATAGCTTTAAATTAATTACCTTTGTATTATGCAGATAGAAGTAGTAAAATCTAAAATTCACCGTGTAAAAGTTACCGGTGCAGACTTAAACTATATTGGTAGCATTACTATTGATGAAGATTTAATGGATGCCGCTAATATTATTAGAGGAGAAAAAGTGCAAATTGTTAACAACAATAATGGAGAACGATTAGAAACGTACGCAATACCAGGACCTAGAAAAAGTGGAGAAATTACACTTAATGGAGCTGCTGCACGTAAAGTTGCCGCTGGCGATATACTTATTTTAATTACCTATGCACGTATGGATATTGAAGAGGCTAAAAAATTTAACCCTTCTTTAGTATTCCCTAATGAAGAAAATAATTTACTAAACTAACATACTTGACCGCCTCCTTAAAAAAAACATTAAAAACAGTTTTACCAATTGCTTTTGGGCTGTTTTTAGTATGGTATTCATACAATTCTACTTCAGAAGAAGACAGAAAACAAATAATTTATTACATAAAGGAGGCCGATTTATTTTGGGTTAGCATCTCATTATTAATGGGTGTTTTAAGCCACGTTTCTAGAGCTATTAGATGGAACTATCTTTTAGAGCCACTTGGCTACAAACCTAAAATAATTAATAACATACTTATTATACTAACCTCATACTTTGCCAACTTAGGCATTCCTAGATCCGGAGAAATATTACGCGCAACGGCATTAACAACGTATGAGGATGTTCCTTTTGAAAAAGGTTTTGGAACTATTGTAACAGAGCGGGTTATAGACCTTATTATGTTACTTTTAATTATTGTTATTACTTTTTTTTTACAGACCGATATTATTATTGACTTTTTTAAATCTAAAGGTTTTAATATCACAAAAATACTTGTACTGCTTGGTGTTGCCACCATTGGCGCTCTTGCTTTCTTTTATTTTATAAAAAAATCTACACATCCGTTTTTAGTAAAAATTAAAGACTTTGTAACTGGCCTTCTACAAGGTGTTACCAGTATTTTTAAAATGAAAAATAAATGGCCTTTTATTTTTCACACACTATTTATATGGAGTGTTTACATTGGTATGTTTTGGGTTATAAAATTTACAGTACCAGAAACCATAGACCTATCTGTTAGTCAGCTTTTAGTTGCTTTTATTTTTGGAGCCTTTGCTATGACCGCAACTAATGGTGGCATAGGGCTTTACCCAATTGTAGTAAGCAGCGCTTTAGCTATATTTGGCATTAGCAGTGTTTCTGGTGATGCTTTTGGTTGGATTATGTGGATTTCACAAACTTTATTAGTTGTTGTTTTTGGGGCAATATCTTTTCTACTATTGCCGTTATTAAAAAGAACCAAATAGTTTTTTAGACTAAAGAACAAACCCAAAAATGAAAAAAATTACCTTAACCTTTACCCTATTTATAGGGTTAAACGCATTTGCACAAGTAAAAACAGAAATTTTTGAATCTTTTAAGCTTCAACAAAAAAGAGACATTAGTTATTACATTCCTGAAGAATACAATGAAGAAGACCAACATACACTAATTGTTGTTTTAGACGCAGAGTATTTATTTGATGACGTTGTAGCCAAAGCTAAATTTTACAGCAGATTTCATGGTATGCCACCTGCAATAGTGGTAGGTATTCATCAACAAGCACAGCAAGCACGTTTTAAAGATTGTTCTTTTAGTGAAGATAATGGCTTACCTACTGAAGAAGGAAAAGCTTTTTTTGAATTTTTAGGGATGGAAGTTGTTCCCAATATAGAAAGCACCTATAACATTTCACCTTTTAAAATGATTGTAGGCTATGACATTACAGCTAACTTTGAAAACTTTTATCTATTTAAAGAAAATCCACTTTTTAGCTCATACATAAGTATATCACCAACTTTAGCACCAGAAATGGAATCTAGAGTTGCCAATAGAATTGGAGCAATAGACAAACAAATTTTTTATCATTTAATTGTAGAAAAAAATAGAAACGCTAAAGAGCTAGCAGAACTTAACACATCTTTAAAAACTATAGAAAAGGAAACTTTTAAATATTATTTTGATGTGTACGATACAGACCACACCTCTATAGCTACATATGGTTTAGGAAAAGCTTTTGATGATATTTTTGAAATATTTAAACCAATTAGCCCTAAAGAATATAAAACTAAAATTTTAACATCAGAAGAGCCTGCTTATGCATATTTAGAAACCAAATACAACATTATTAAAGAAACATTTGGTTTTACAAAAAGAGTAGATCTTAATGATGTTATGGCTATTTATTCTGCAAGTAAAAAGAAAGAGGACCCAGAATCTTTAAAAGAATTATCTGATTTGTGTAAAAAAGAATTTCCAGATACTATGCTAGGTTTTTATTTTGAAGGAGAGTACTTTGAAGAGATTGGAGAACCAAAAAAAGCACTACGTACTTTTGAAAAAGCCTTTGGAATGGATGAAATAGACTTTTTAACCAAAGATATGGCTTTAGAAAAAATTGATGCTTTAAAAGCCGATTTTGGCTACTAAAAACAAGCGCACAAAAGCACTATTTTTAAACTTAAAAAATAAAATTATAAACTTTATAGTACCTTTGGCTAAAACCAATAAATTAGGTAATGGCTAAAACAAAAACAGCTTTTTTTTGTCAAAATTGTGGCACACAATATGCTAAATGGGCGGGACAATGTGGCGCTTGTAAAGAGTGGAACACTATTGTTGAAGAAGTTATACAAAAAGAAGAAAAAAGCAGTTGGAAAACACCTAGTAACACCCCTAAAGTTGCAACTAAACCTTTACGTGTTAAAGAAATTAGTACAGAAAAAGAATTACGCCTAAACACCTATGACCTTGAGTTTAACAGGGTTTTAGGTGGCGGCTTGGTTCCTGGCTCATTAACACTTTTGGGGGGAGAGCCCGGAATAGGAAAAAGTACACTATTACTACAAATTTCACTTAAATTACCTTATAAAACATTATATGTATCTGGAGAAGAAAGTCAGAAACAAATAAAAATGAGGGCAGACCGTATTACCACAAATAATGATACGTGTTTTATACTTACAGAAACCAAAACACAAAATATTTTTAAACAGGTTGAAGCTATAGAACCAGATATTTTAGTTATAGATTCTATACAAACACTCCACTCAGACTACATAGAGTCTGCCGCAGGTAGCATATCACAGATTAGAGAATGTACTGCAGAACTTATAAAGTTTGCAAAAGAAACAAATACTCCCGTTATTTTAATTGGTCATATTACAAAGGATGGCACTATAGCCGGACCAAAAATTTTAGAACACATGGTAGATACTGTTTTACAATTTGAGGGGGACCGAAATTATGTATACAGAATTTTACGTGCATTAAAAAACAGGTTTGGTTCTACAGCAGAATTAGGAATTTATGAGATGTTGGGTAGCGGTTTACGCGAAGTAAACAATCCTTCAGAGATTTTAATTTCTAAAAATGACGAAGGCCTAAGCGGAACAGCTATTTCTGCCTCTATAGAAGGTATGCGCCCTTTAATGATAGAAATACAAGCCCTTGTTAGTACTGCTGTGTACGGAACACCACAAAGGTCTACAACAGGTTTTAATGCAAAAAGACTTAACATGTTATTAGCCGTTTTAGAAAAACGTGCTGGTTTTATGCTTGGTGCAAAAGATGTCTTCTTAAATATAACTGGAGGTATTTCTGTAGATGACCCTGCTATTGACCTAGCTGTAATTGCAGCAATTTTGTCTAGCAACTCAGACATTGCTATTCCTAAAGGTGTATGTTTTGCCGCTGAAGTTGGTTTAGCAGGAGAAATTAGGCCCATACAACGCGTAGATCAACGTATATCCGAGGCAGAAAAACTTGGATTTACAGCCATATTTGTATCCAAAAACAATAAAATCACCTTAAAAAATACAGTTATAAAAGTACACTTGGTCTCAAAAATTGAAGATGTAGTAAGAAGTTTGTTTAATTAAACAACTGTAAACAAAAAAGAGGCTGCACAATATGTACAGCCTCTTTTCTATTTTACTTGTCTATTAAATATTAAGGAGCTGGGTTGGGTATTTGCTTATGTATAGCCTCTATACCTTCTAAAACCTCATCTGTTAATTTTACATTTACGCTTCCAATATTTTCCTCTAGTTGCTTTAAATTTGTAGCTCCTATAATTGTACTTTTTACAAACGGTCTAGAATTTACGTATGCCAATGCCATTTGCGGTAAAGACAAGCTGTGCTCACGGGCTAAATCACAATACATTTGTGTTGCCTTCTGTGCATTTTCTCCACTATATCTGTTGTAATTAGGAAAAAGAGTTACCCTTGCATTTGCCGGTTGCAAACCTCCAAGGTATTTACCACTTAACACACCAAAACCTAATGGAGAATACGGTATTAAAGCAACATCTTCCCTCATTGATATTTCTGCTAAACCAACTTCAAAAGTTCTATTAAGCAAACTATAAGGGTTTTGTATAGTAGACATGCGCGGCAATCTTCTGTGTACTTTACTTTCCTCTAAAAAACGCATAGTTCCCCAAGGGGTTTCATTAGACAAACCAATATGCTTAATTTTTCCGTCATTTACTAAATCGCCTAAAGTATCTAATACTTGGTGAATATTATCTTCCCAAAAGTCATTTATTTTATGCTCATAACCTCTTTGCCCAAAGTAATTTGTTTGCCGTTCTGGCCAATGCAATTGATACAAATCTATAACATCTGTTTGTAAGCGTTTTAAACTGTTTTCTACTGCAGAAATTAACCCTTCTTTTTGGAAACCAGTTGTTCTGATATGCTTGGTAAAATCTGCTTTACCTGCAATTTTAGAAGCTAGTACTACTTTGTCTCTGTTACCAGTTTCTTTAAACCACTTACCAATAATTTTCTCTGTCTCTGCATACAACTCTGCCTTTGCCGGTACAGGGTACAATTCTGCAGTATCAAAAAAATTAACTCCTTGTTCTAAAGCATAATTCATTTGTTCAAATGCCTCATCAATATTATTTTGTCTGCCCCAAGTCATTGTGCCTAAGCAGATTTCACTTACCTCCAAATTAGTATGTGGTAATTTTGTGTATTTCATAGTCATTAATATGGTAAAAATTCTTCATGTTCTTAACCAAAGCTAGGGAAATAAATACTCTAATCAAACATATATATTGGCATTTATCTTAGATTTTACAATAAAAAAACAGCGTTTATCTAAGTTAAGACAAACGCTGCTTTTAAAAAGTTAAGTAAGATTTTTTTATAACGTCCTGAAATACTCAGTTATAGCTCTTGCTTCATCTTCTGTTAATCCTTGGTTGGTCATTAAAGCATTATTATACTCTTTAAATAACGCTTTAGCTATTGGATCTTCTTTTAACATCCCATCAGGATTTAAAATCATATTCATAACCCATTCTGGGCTTCTTCTATCCAAAACACCTTTTACAGCAGGACCAATTAAACGCATATCTGTTGCGTGGCATGCCATACATTTAGAGCTAAAAATAGACTCCCCTGTTGCTGCCATTTCTTTATCTATTTCTGCACCTAAGTCTAAAGATTTTATAGGGCCAACACCTTTGTTGTCCATATCTACAGGAACACCCTCTTGTTTTGCTGCTGATTTATCTTCTTTTTTGGTTCTGTTCATTTCAAAACCATCGGATTTTTTACCCTCTTTTTTGTCGCCACAACTCGCCATAAATACGCCTGCAACTAAGATTAAAAGTAATTTTTTCATGTGTTTAAGTTTTAAAGCACTAATATAAGCAATACTCTTATTTAAACCTGCTCTTCTAAAAATTTAACTGCCCTTTTTTCTGCATACGTAACATTATTGTCGCCATAGAACCCTACATGTCCTCCGTACAACGGCATTTCTAAATACAAATTGCTATTTTGCTCTGCTTCTTTAATAGGGTAACAAGCTTCCCCTAAAAAAGAATCATTTTTTGCATTTAAAATTATTGTAGGCACATCTATTTCTGACAAAAACTGCAAACAACTTGCCTTAGTATAATAATCTAAAGCATTTAAAAAACCATTTGCTTTACTAGTGTATACATCATCAAAATCTTTTAAAGTTTTAATTCTATTTATTTCTGATGCATCAATTTTATCTGGATATTGATCATGTTTTATTCGCAACTTTTCAAGCAAACGTTTTTTAAAATTAGCAGCATACAGCATATTTTTTGGCTTTAGCAATTCTTCTAAAGAACTAGTCAAGCTACAGGGAACAGAAACACCTATGCCAGCTTTAATTTCTGGTGGTCTTTGTCTATTCTCTCCTAAATATTTTAAAATTAAATTACCTCCTAAACTAAAACCTTGCAATACTATTTTAGAATATGTTTTTAAACCTAAAATATGCTGCACAACGGCATCTAAATCTTCTGTAGCGCCAGAGTGGTAAGATCTAAATAACACATTAGTTTCTCCACTACAACCTCTTAAATTTACCGCACACACATTATAGTTACATAGCAAAAGCTCTCTTGTTGCTCCTAAAATGTATGGTCTTTGTGCGTTACCCTCTAAACCATGTACAACTATAGCAACTTTAGCCGTTTTTGTAGAAGTAAAACTCCAATCTAAATCTAAAAAATCACCATCATATAATTGTATACGTTCTCTTTTTTGCATTGGTATTTTTACAGACCTAAACAAGCCTGTGTATAATGTTGAAAAATGCCCACTTTTAAAAAGCAGAGGAGGATTGTAAGCTGGTTGTAATATTGGCATTATATTATTTAGGGTATACTTCTAATAATTTCTTTTGCTCTTCAATAGCCTCTACAAATTCAGTTTTTAAGGTAGCAACCAATTCGGTTACAGGAACAGCATTGCTAATGTTAGTTACACCTTGCCCAGCAGACCAAATTGTTTTCCATGCTTTAGCTTCGGTATCCATCTCTTTACCAAAATCTATTTTAGTATCCTTTTTTAAATCTTCTTCTGTAATACCAGCGGCTTTTAAACTTGCACCTAAAAAGTTGGCATGTACACCAGATATAGATGCTGTATAAACAACATCACTAGCGCCAGCATCAATTATCATTTTCTTATAATCTTCTGTAGCCTTACTTTCTACAGTATTTATAAAACGAGTTCCCATATAAGCAACATCTGCACCCATTTGCCTTGCAGAAGCTATATCTCTTCCTGTACTAATACAACCAGATAATATAACCGTTTTAGTAAAGAACTTTTTAATCTCTGCAACCAAAGGCATAGGATTTAATGTACCTGCATGACCACCTGCACCAGCAGCAACAACTATTAAACCATCTACCCCAGCTTCTGCAGCTTTTTCTGCGTGACGCTTTTTAATAACATCATGAAAAACAAGACCTCCATAACTATGTACTGAATCTACAACCTGTGACACAGCACCTAATGATGTAATAATTAATGGCACTTTATGTTTTATACATAACATAAGATCTGCCTCTAGCCTTGGGTTAGTTTGGTGTACAATTAAATTAACCCCAAACGGAGCAGCTTTTTTACCTGTTTCTTCTTCAAAAGCTTTTAACTCATCTTTAATTTGAATTAACCATTCTTCAAAACCCTCACTTGTTCTTTGGTTTAAAGCAGGAAAAGTACCTACTATTCCGTTTTTACAACATTCTATAACCAACTTTGGTCCTGAAATTAAAAACATTGGTGCGGCTATAACCGGTAAAGAAAGATCTTTTACAAATGGGGCTACTGTTCTCATGAATATGGTTTTTAGTTAATACTATAAATTTAGAAATTTAACTACTTTTTATAAAGTAATATGTTTAAGTTTCTCAAAACTATAGTATTTTTATCATTTATTATGCATGCATAACAATTAATTCTAAAAAATATGTACTTAAAAGAGTTTGAAATTAGATGGAGTGATATTGATGCTAACTGGCATTTAGCCAATTCTGCTTACGTTAATTTTATGAGCCAAACTAGAATGGGCTTTTTAATGGAACTAGGCTTTAACCAAAAGACTATGGCAGACCATAAAATTGGACCTGTAGTTTTTTACGAACACATTTATTATTTTAAAGAAGCATTTTTTGGCAAACCTGTAAAAGTATCTTTAGAATTAATGGGATTAAGTGAAGACGGTAAATTTTTTAAATTTCACCATAATTTTTTTGACTCTAAAGGAAGAAACTTTGCACATTGCGAAATTTTAGGAGCATGGATAAATCTACAAACAAGAAGTTTAACCGGCTTGCCTGAAGAGTTTTTAACAGCTTTCTCTAAAGTAGAAAAGTCTAAAGATTTTAAAACACTTACCAAAGAAGATACCCGTAAGCACGCTAAACAACCAAAAGATTTAGTTATTTAGGTTAGTTGCTTTGGCCTTGGCTTTTTAGTTGCTAAATACAAGCCTACAATAACCAAAAGCGTACCTACAACTTTAACCATTGTTAAGCTATCTTTACCTGTAGCAACAGCAAACAATATACCTATTAATGGTTGCGCATAAGAAAAAGCACTAACCGTAGATGCTTTTAACTGAGACAACCCAAATACATTAAACAAATAGGTTAAAAATGTAGTGCCAATTATAACAAATACAATGGAGCCAATACCACTTGCTGGTATTGTACCCCATTGTATTTGATTAAACTCTGCTATTGTTACAGGAAAGCACAATACCAAACCTATTGTAAAAAGCCACTTTAACAATGTAAACATATGGTACTTTTCTAGCAGTTTTTTTATTAAAATTAAATAAGTTCCAAAGCTCACAGCATTAACCACAAATAAAATATTACCTAACGGAATATTAGGCGCATCTTGCCTTAACTCTGCTCCATAAAGAATTAAAAACAAAGCACCCACAAGTCCTAACACTATACCCAGGCCTTTTTGCATTGTAACATTCTCCTTAATAAAAATAGCAGACATTACAACTACTAATATTGGAACTATAGTTATTAAAACAGCACTATTAATTGGTGTAGATAATTCCAGTCCCTTAAAAAAAGTAAGCATATTTATTCCCATACCAGTTAAAGCGCAAACAAAAAGTCGTCCCCAATCTTTACGTTCTATTTTTTGCTTAGGAATAAAAAAAGAACACATCCAAAACAAAAAAGAGGCACCAAGTAAGCGCACCATAATAAATCCAAAAGGTTTAATATAAGTTGGCATAACCCCCTTGGCAATGGTATGGTTTAATCCATAAATTGTAGTGGCCCCTAAACAAGCTAATATGGCTAATGTTCTTTTACTCAACTGTGTATTTTTTCTTTTGCTGTCGCTACAACTTTTTTACTATTACCAACAAAAACAGCATTATTTACTATAATAACTGGTCGTTTTAAAAAAGTATAATGTTCTAATATTAAGTTTTTATAATCTTCTTCTTGCAGCTCTTTTTGCGCAAGACCTTTTTCTTTATACAACCTTGCTCTTTTACTAAATAAAGCCTCATAACTACCCGTTAAAGCATACATTTCTTTTAACTGTTCTTCAGTTATTTCCTCGATTTTAATATCCTGCAGTACAAAACCATCTAGAGGTTGTAACTCTTTTAAAATTCTTTTACAAGTATCACAGGTACTTAAATGATATATTTTCTTCATTTTTATTAAACGATTTAGAATATTATTTAGAAACAAAAAACTAAGTACAAAGAAACCCAATTTGGTTGAATTGTACTATTTTTATCAAAAAACATAATTGTGGAATATTTACTTGACAACTCTAAGCAAATTAGAAAAATACTATTAAAAATTTTAGATGAAACCCCTAAAGATTTATTATTAGAAATTCCTAAAAACTTTAATAATAATATTTGGTGGAACATTGCGCATGTTGTAGTTACACAACAACTACTTGTTTACAAATTTAGCGGTATGCCTATGCTGGTTTCTGATGAAATGGTGGAAAAATACAAAAAAGGTACTTTTCCAGATGGCACAGCTACAGATGAAGAAATAACACAAATTAAAGATTTTTTGTTTAGCACATTAAAGCAAACTGAAAAAGATTATAAAGCTGGCAATTTTAAAAGCTATACTGCATACACTACAAGTTTAAACATTACTTTAAGCAACGTTGTAGAAGCTATGAAATTTAATGCTCTACATGAAGGCATACATATAGGCGCTATACTTGCATTAAAAAGAAACATTGCTGCCTAACAAACAAAAGAGTAATCTTTAACTAAGGTTACTCTTGTTTTTCTCCTTTTACAACTAGCATTTTATTTATTTCTGCATATGGTAATAAAACTTCTATTTGGCCATCTGCATAAGACCCAACTTCATAAGTATTATATAACAACTTTAATCCTTTTTTTGTGTAACCTATATTATTTGGCAAGGTAAACACCTCTTCTTCAAACATAAATCCTGTATCGTTAATAGGTACATTTGCCGGAATTTTTTCTTGCAATCTAAAAGTAGACTCTGCTATATTGTAAAATTCTTCTTTGCTAGAAAACAATTCTTCATTTGGTATTAGCTCTCCTTTTACAACATCAAAATTTAATAAAATACTAGATTCATAACCGTGAGCCCCACCTGTAAACTCATATGTTTCTAAATCTATAGTAATTATTTTATCTGTTTCATAAATAACTTTACCATTTATAGTTGCCTCCCATCTTGTAGCACCCCCTGGTAATTTTTCTTTTACACTTAAAAACTCGTCGTTTAAAGAAGATATGGCATCATCTATATTATCAACAACCACTTCATCATCAAAAATTAAAAGTGATATTATTTTATCTTTTATAGTTTTATTAATTGTTTCACTAACTTTTGATTTTTTTATTGCCTTAGGAACATTAATTACAACTAGCGGCTTATTAACTTCTTTTTCTGTACTAATTTTTAAGGTTTCAAAAGAAATTTCTTTTTTATTATTACAGCCAATTAAAACAATTATAAAAAAGTATAAGAAAAATTTATTATTCATAGTTAAATAAGATTGTGCAAGCGCATTGTATTCTACAAAGATAACGATACATTTGTGTTATAAATAAAGAAGTGTGGGCAAAAATAATTTAAAATTTAACAGCAAAACCATTCACGGAGGTCAGGAGCCAGATAAAGCATACGGAGCTGTTATGCCTCCTATTTACCAAACATCTACTTACGCGCAAACCGCCCCGGGTAAACATAATGGATATGAGTACTCTAGAAGTGCTAACCCCACCAGAACAGCCTTAGAAAAATCTTTAGCCAGTATAGAAAATGGTAACTACGGTATTGCTTTTGGAAGTGGTATTGCTGCTATAGATGCGGTTATAAAACTTTTAAGCCCTGGAGACGAAGTTATTTCTACCAGTGATTTGTATGGTGGCAGTTACCGCTTATTTAAACAAGTTTATGAGAAATTTGGCATTACATTTCATTTTGTTGATATGGCCAATGTAAATAATATAGAAAACTACGTTACCAATAACACAAAACTTATTTGGGTAGAAACACCAACAAACCCAATGATGAATATTATTGACATTGTTGCGGCAAGTAAAATAGCTGAAAAACACAGTATACCACTGGCTGTAGACAATACATTTGCCACTCCTTATTTACAAACTCCTTTAGATTTAGGCGCAGATATAGTTATGCATTCTGCCACAAAATATTTAGGCGGACACAGTGATGTTGTTATGGGTGCATTAATTGTAAACGACAAAGAATTAGCAGAAAAATTATACTTTATACAAAAAGCCAGCGGTGCAATTTGTGGCCCAATGGATAGTTTTTTAGTTTTAAGAGGTATAAAAACATTACATGTTAGAATGCAACGCCATTGTGAAAACGGAAAAGCTATTGCCTATTACCTAAAAAACCACCCAAAGGTGGAAAAAGTTTTTTGGCCAGGTTTTGAGTCGAGCCCAAATTATGAAATTGCTAAAAACCAAATGAAAGATTTTGGTGGTATGCTATCTTTTATTCCTAAAGGAGCTAATTATAATGATGCCATTGAAATAATTAAAAAGCTACAAGTTTTTACCTTAGCAGAAAGCTTAGGTGGAGTAGAGAGTTTAGCAGGTCACCCGGCAAGTATGACACATGCAAGCATACCTAAAGAAGAAAGAGAAAAAAGTGGAATTGTAGATGCTTTAATACGACTTAGTATAGGTATTGAAGATGAAAACGACCTAATAGAAGACCTTGAACAGGCCATTGGATAATATTTTTATCAAATTTTTAAAAAAACACGGTGTAAATTATATAAATAGTATAATTTTGCTGTTATAATTTTAATTCAATAATTTAACAATTATAAAGGTTTCTATATGGAAGCAAAAATAAATGCATTTATGGATGAGGTTAAGACCCGTAACGGTCATGAACCAGAATTTATCCAAGCGGTACAAGAAGTTGCCGAGACAGTAATCCCCTATATTGCTGATCATGATATTTACAATGGCAAAAACATACTTTTGCGTATGGTAGAACCTGAAAGATTAATTTCTTTTAGAGTATCATGGGTAGATGACAATGGAAACATCCATGTAAATAGAGGCTATAGAGTACAAATGAACTCTGCTATAGGACCTTACAAAGGTGGTTTACGTTTTCACCCAAGTGTAAACGCAAGTATTCTTAAATTCTTAGCTTTTGAGCAAGTATTTAAAAATAGCTTAACTACATTACCTATGGGTGGTGGTAAAGGAGGATCTGATTTTGACCCTAAAGGAAAGTCTGATGACGAAGTTATGCGTTTTTGCCATGCATTTATGACAGAGCTTTGCCGCCATATTGGACCAAATACAGATGTACCAGCTGGTGACATTGGTGTTGGAGGAAGAGAAATAGGTTTCCTTTTTGGAATGTATAAAAAAATAAGAAATGAGTTTACTGGTGTTTTAACAGGTAAAGGTCGTTCTTGGGGTGGTTCTTTAATTAGACCAGAAGCTACAGGTTACGGTACTGTTTATTTTGCAGAAAGTATGCTTAAAACTCAAGGACAAGATTTTGCAGGTAAAAATGTAGTAATATCTGGTTCCGGTAATGTTGCACAGTTTGCAGCAGAAAAAGCATTACAATTAGGTGCTAAAGTTTTAACATTATCAGATTCTCAAGGTTACATCTTAGATAAAGATGGTATAGACGCAGAGAAACTTGCTTTTGTAATGGATCTTAAAAACAACAAAAGAGGACGTATTTCTGAGTATGTAAATAAATATACTTCTGCTACTTTCCACAAAGGAGAAACTCCATGGGATGTTGCTTGTGATATTGCTTTACCGTGTGCTACACAAAATGAATTAGATGGTGAAGCCGCTAAAGCTTTAGTTAAAAACGGATGTATTTGTGTTGCAGAAGGTGCAAATATGCCTTCTACTCCAGAAGCTATTCATGAATTTCATGAAGCAAAAATATTATTTGCTCCAGGAAAAGCTTCTAATGCAGGTGGTGTTGCTACTTCTGGTTTAGAAATGTCTCAAAACTCTTTACGTATTAGCTGGACAAGAGAAGAGGTAGACCAAAGATTAAAAACAATTATGGAGGATATTCATAATTCATGTATTGAATACGGTAAGGACAAAGATGGTTACTGTAACTATGTAAAAGGAGCAAATATTGCTGGTTTTGTTAAGGTTGCAGACGCTATGTTAGCTCAAGGCGTTATTTAAAATACAATATTTTATTAAAAAGCTCCATTAAGTTTTCTTAATGGAGCTTTTTTATTTTCAATCTAAAAATAATAATTCTTCAAATCACTATATTTACAATACCTAAAAACAACTAATGCAAGTAACCACAAAAGCTATTGTACTTTCAGCGCTTAAATATGGCGACAATAGTTTAATTGTTAAAGCATATACATTATCAGACGGTCTAAAGTCTTATTTATTAAAAGGAGTTTTATCTTCTAAAAAAGGAAAGGTAAAAGCAGCATACTTTCAGCCGCTAACACAATTAGAGCTTATTGCAGTACATAAAAACAAGGGTACTTTAGAAAGTGTTAGAGAAGCCAAAACAAGTTACCACTACCAAACACTACACAGTAATATTGCTAAAAATGCAATGACTCAGTTTTTAGCAGAAATGTTAAGCAACAGCTTGCTAGAAGAAGAGCCTAACGAAAACCTTTTTAATTACATAGAGGCTGCTTTACAATGGCTAGACACAGAATCACAAATAGCAAATTTTCACCTTCATTTTTTGCTGAGCATTACCAAATATTTAGGCTTTTATCCTGACAGCAAAAACAATAGTTTTTTATATTTTGATTTGCTTGAAGGAGGATTTACCAACAAACCCTCTTTAAACCCAGTTATACAAGGCACAAATTTAAATTACTTTAAAACCTTCTTAGGCATAAATTTTGATGCAATACATACAATTAAAATGAACAAAACTGACAGACAAGAGTTGTTAAAATCGCTTATTTTATATTTTGAATTACACTTACAAGGATTTAGAAAACCAAAGTCTCTTGTTATTTTAAATGAAATTTTTCGTTAGTATGCGTACTGCTTTATTTATACTTTTCTTATTAATTTTTACTGGTGCTTTTGCTCAGGAAGTTGTTATTGTAGACCAAGATACTCAAGAACCAATACCAGATGTTGCTATTTTTAATATTGATAAAACAAAAACAGCTTTAACTGCTAAAAATGGCAGTGTAGATCTATCAATTTTCAGCAAAAATGAAAAGATAATTTTAAAACATATTGGTTATCAAACTAAAAAAACAACAAAAAATTTACTACTTAAAAGAGGCAAAACTATTTATATGGTGTTAACCGCAGAGGAGTTAGATGGTGTTGTTATGTCGGTTTCTAAATGGGAACAACAAAAAAAAGATATTCCGCAAAAGGTTGCCTCTATTACCTCTAAGGCTATATCATTTACAAACCCACAAACTGCCGCAGATGTTCTACAAAACAGCGGAAAAATATTTGTACAAAAAAGTCAGCTTGGTGGTGGCAGCCCAATGATTAGAGGTTTTGCTACAAACAGATTACTAATTTCTGTTGACGGCGTACGTATGAATAACGCTATTTTTAGAGGAGGAAATTTACAAAATGTAATTTCTATAGATCCGTTTTCTATACAAAATACAGAGGTCATTTTTGGACCTGGCTCTGTTATTTACGGTAGTGATGCCATTGGTGGTGTTTTAAATTTTTACACCAAAAAACCAAAACATTCAAAAACTGAAGAGGCTTTTATTACTGGCAATGCCACTTACAGGTTTTCATCCGCAAATACAGAAAACACAATACATGCAGATGTTAATTACGGCAAACAAAAGTGGGCTTTTTTAACCAGTATTAGTTACACCAATTTTGATGATTTAAAAATGGGTAACAACGGTCCAGATTCCTATGTGAGAAACAACTATGTTACCACAATAAATGGAATAGACCAATTGGTAGAAAATAGCTCCCCTAACAAACAAGTTGGGTCTGGCTACAACCAAATAAATGCAATGCAAAAAATTGCTTTTAAACCTAATGGCAATTGGAATTATGACCTTGGTCTTTATTTTTCAGAAACATCGGACTACGGGAGGTATGACCGCTTAATTAGACCAACTAGTGACGGTGATGGTTTACGCTCTGCAGAATGGTATTACGGTCCCCAAGAGTGGTTTATGGCAAAAATAGGCTTGCAGCACCAAGGCAAAGGAAGGTTTTATGATAGGCTAAAAATTAACACAGCTTACCAACATTTTGGCGAAAGTAGAAATGACAGAAATTTTGGATCTACTACGTTAAGTAGCACAAAAGAAAACGTACATGCACTATCTACAAATATAGATTTAGAAAATAAACGTATTGGGGATTTACGCTTGTATTATGGTGTAGAATATGTATTTAACAAAGTAAACTCTAATGGTTTTGAAACAAATATTGAAAATAACCAAGTTACAAATGCTGCATCTAGGTACCCAGATGGCGCTACTTGGCAAACAACTGCTGGTTATATAAACTCTGAGTATAAAGCACAGCCAAACCTAACCTTACTGTCTGGCTTACGCTATAGCCACGTTTGGATTAATGCTGAATTTGATAAAACTTTTTATCCTTTTCCTTTTGATGATGCCAATTTAAATACAGGGGCTTTAACAGGTAGTATTGGTTTAAGCTGGTTTCCTAAAGAAAACTTACAAATAACCTTTAATGGTTCTACGGGCTTTAGAGCTCCTAACATAGATGATGTTGGTAAAATATTTGATTCTGAACCGGGCTCTGTAGTTGTACCCAACCCAGATTTAGAAGCGGAATATGCTTATAATGTAGATTTAGGTATACAAAAGAATTTTAATGACAAAGTAATTGTAAACGCTACTGGTTTTTATACCTATTTAGTAGATGCTTTAGTACGCAGAGATTTTACTTTTAACGGTGAAACAGAAATAGAATACCACGGAGAATTAAGCAACGTACAAGCAATACAAAATGCAGCAAAAGCTTATGTTCATGGTGTTGAGTTTGGTGTAGACGCTTATTTTACAGAACATCTATCATTAAGCTCTAACTTAACATTTACAAAAGGTATTGAAGAAGAGGAAGATGGCACAGAGTCTCCAGGAAGACACGTAGCACCAACTTTTGGAGATGTGCATTTGATATGGAAAAACGATAAATTAAAAACCGATTTATTTTTCAACTTTAATGGTGAGGTATCTTATAACGACTTATCTGACTCTGAAAAGAGTAAAGATTATATATATGCTTCAGACAAAAACGGCAATCCTTACAGTCCAAATTGGCAAACAATAAACTTTAATGCCAGTTATCAAATTACAAATAACATAAAAGCTACGTTAGGCTGGGAGAACATAACCAACCAACGCTACAGAACATACTCGTCTGGTATTGTTGCGCCAGGCACAAACCTAATTTCATCTATTAGTTATCAATTTTAAAAAGCTTAGACATAAAAAAAGCCCGATTAAATTAATAATCGAGCTTTTAAAGTATATTCAAAAATATATCTTAGTTAGTCATTTTAGTTGCATATTCTTGCAATTCTTTAGACTTAGCTGTCAAATACTCAGTTAACTTTTTAGCATCATCAGCAGAAAGGTTTTTCATAACCTCTTGAGATTTAGTAGCTAATTCTTGTCCTTTTGTTCCTAAAGCAGCAAAAGCAGTCATATCTTTACTTTCAGCAGCTTCTTTATATTCACTAACGTATTCGTCATATGTTTTAACGTATTCTGCTACTGCAGCGTCATCAAAACTTGGAATACCGTCTACCATTTCTGTAGCAGTTTCTTTTACCTCTTCAGCAGCTTTACTAGTTTCATCAGCAACTTTGTCTGCAGCTTC
The DNA here is from genome assembly GCF_007827205.1 of Cellulophaga sp. RHA_52. Lineage (NCBI taxonomy): Bacteria > Pseudomonadati > Bacteroidota > Flavobacteriia > Flavobacteriales > Flavobacteriaceae > Cellulophaga > Cellulophaga sp. RHA_52. The sequence continues at coordinate 1,159,878 of NZ_VIRZ01000001.1, read as the reverse complement.
TTTAGCATTATCTTCTACTGTTTCTGCAGCTTCTTTAGCTTTGTCAGTAGCTTCTTTACAAGATACAAATGATACGCTAAAAGCTAACATTAATGCAGAACCTAAGATTAATTTTTTCATTCTTTTTAGTTTTTATTGTTTGTTATAATATATGTTATACCTAATTTACGTTAGAAAACATAATTTAGATGTACAAACCTAAAAAAACTTTGGCAATTATGTTAACAAAAACATAAAAATATCAGCAAATAGCTTAAAAATAATGTTTTATAAACGTTAAAAAAATAATTACTTCACTTACAAAAAGCATCTGTTTTACTCACACACAATTTTTTACACACCAAAATATCAGTAAAAAAAAAGAAAGAATTAAAAAGGGGCCTCTTTTGCTTTTGAAAAAGTGTTTTTTACACAAAATTCATTAGTTTTGCAAACTTAAAATGTAGTACCAGAAGCACTTAATATGAAGTTTGAGGAATATAAAGGATTAGATTTACCTAAGGTAGCAGAAAACATACTAGAATATTGGAAAGAGAATAACATTTTTGAAAAAAGTGTTACCAATAGAGAAGGCGGAGAAGGATATGTATTTTTTGAAGGCCCACCATCTGCAAATGGTATGCCAGGTATTCACCACGTTATGGCACGTACCATTAAGGATATTTTTCCTCGTTATAAAACAATGAAAGGTTATCAAGTTAAGCGTAAAGCTGGCTGGGATACACACGGCCTACCTATAGAACTTGGAGTAGAAAAAGAACTAGGAATTACCAAAGAAGATATTGGCAAAAAAATATCTGTAGAAGAGTACAATGCCGCTTGTAAAAAAGCTGTAATGCGCTACACAGATGTTTGGAACAAAATGACTGAACAAGTTGGTTATTGGGTAGATATGAACGACCCTTACATTACTTACAAGTCTAAATATATGGAGTCTGTTTGGTGGTTGCTAAAACAAATTTATAGCAAAGACCTAATTTACAAAGGCTACACAATACAACCATATTCCCCTAAGGCCGGCACAGGACTTAGCTCTCATGAGCTAAACCAACCAGGTACCTACCAAGATGTTACAGATACTACGGTAACTGCACAGTTTAAGGCTCATAAAGAAACCTTGCCAGAGGCTTTTAAAAATGTAGACGGAGACGTTTATTTTATTGCCTGGACAACAACTCCTTGGACATTACCATCTAACACTGCTTTAACAGTTGGTCCTAAAATAGATTATGTTTTAGTACAGACTTTTAATCAATATACTTTTGAGCCTATTAAAGTTATACTTGCAAAAAGCTTAGTAGGGAAACAATTTAGCGGTAAGTTTATTGAAGCAGAAAGTAGCGAAGATTTAAATAGCTACAGCTCAACAGACAAAAAAATACCTTACCAAATTATAGCAGAGGTAAAAGGTACAGATTTAGTTAATGCTACTTATGAGCAGCTTATAGACTACGTACTACCTTACCAAAATGCAGAAAATGCATTTAGAGTTATTTCTGGCGACTTTGTTACAACAGAAGATGGTACTGGTATTGTACATACCTCACCAACTTTTGGTGCAGACGATGCTATGGTTGCTAAACAAGCAACTCCAGAAATACCACCAATGTTGGTATTAGATGAAAATGACAACCCTGTTCCTTTAGTAGATTTACAAGGTAAGTTTAGAAAAGAACTAAAAGAATTTGGAGGCAAATATGTTAAAAATGAATATTACGCAGATGGCGAAGCTCCTGAACGTTCTATAGATGTAGAAATTGCTATAAAATTAAAAGAAGAAAACAGAGCTTTTAAAGTTGAAAAATACGTGCACAGTTACCCTAACTGTTGGCGTACAGATAAACCTATATTATACTACCCATTAGACTCTTGGTTTATAAAGGTTACAGACGTTAAAGAAAAAATGTTTAGCCTTAATGAAACTATAAACTGGAAACCTAAATCTACTGGAGAAGGCCGTTTTGGCAACTGGTTGGCTAATGCAAATGATTGGAACCTATCTAGATCTCGTTACTGGGGTATTCCATTACCAATTTGGAGAACAGAAGATGGTAAAGAAGAAATAATAATTGGTTCTGTACAGGAACTAAAAGAAGAAATGGCAAAAGCGGTTGCTGCTGGCGTTCTAGAAAAAGATATTTTTGAAGACTTTGTTGTTGGTGATATGTCTGAAGAAAACTATGACAAAATAGATCTTCATAAAAACATTGTAGACCAAATAACATTGGTTTCTGCTAGCGGAAAGCCAATGAAAAGAGAAAGTGACCTAATTGACGTTTGGTTTGACAGTGGCTCTATGCCTTACGCACAATGGCACTACCCTTTTGAAAACAAAGAACTAATAGATGAAAACAAAGCATATCCTGCAGATTTTATTGCAGAAGGTGTAGACCAAACGCGTGGCTGGTTTTATACACTGCACGCAATATCTACAATGGTTTTTGATTCTGTTGCATATAAAAATGTAGTATCTAACGGTTTGGTTTTAGATAAAGACGGTAAAAAAATGTCTAAACGTTTAGGCAATGCTGTAGATCCGTTTGAAACTATGAACCAGTTTGGACCAGATGCCACACGTTGGTATATGATTTCTAACGCAAACCCTTGGGACAACTTAAAGTTTGATTTAGAAGGTATAGCAGAAGTAAAAAGAAAATTCTTTGGTACATTATACAATACCTACTCTTTCTTTGCTTTGTATGCTAACATAGATAAGTTTAGTTACTCTGAAGAAGATGTTGCTTTAAACGAGCGTCCAGAAATAGACCAATGGATTTTATCAGAGTTACATACCTTAATAAATAAGGTAGACCAAGCCTATGCAGATTATGAGCCTACCAAAGCAGCAAGGCTAATATCTAACTTTGTGCAAGAAAACCTAAGTAACTGGTATGTTCGTTTATGTAGAAGACGTTTTTGGAAAGGAGATTACCAACAAGACAAAATATCTGCATACCAAACATTATACACTTGTTTAGAAACTGTTGCTAGACTATCATCACCTATATCTCCGTTCTTTATGGACAGACTTTACAAAGATTTAACCCAAGCAACCACTAAAGAAAAAGCTGAAAGTGTACATTTGGCAGACTTTCCAAAATACAATCAAGCCCTTGTAAATAAAGAGCTAGAAAGTAAAATGGAAAAAGCGCAGACCATATCATCATTAGTATTGTCTATTCGTCAAAAAGAAAAAATAAAAGTACGTCAACCATTAAAAAGAATAATGGTTCCTATACTAGACGAAAAACAAAAACACGAGATAGAAGCTGTTGCCGATTTGATAAAATCTGAGGTAAACGTAAAGGAAATTGAACTTTTAGATGATGCTTCTGGCATATTGGTAAAGCAAATAAAACCAAATTTTAAAGTTTTAGGTCCTAAGTACGGAAAAGATATGAAGCTGATTGCCAAAGCAGTAGGTGATTTAGATCAAGATGACATCCAAAAAATTGAGCAAAATGGCGAAATAATTATTGTTATTGAGAATAAAAGTATTAATTTACAGTTACAAGATGTAGAGATTTTGTCTCAAGATATAGAAGGCTGGTTAGTTGCTAGTTCAGGCAGTTTAACTGTTGCTTTAGATGTTACAATTAGTGAAGATCTTAGAAAAGAAGGTATTGCTAGAGAACTAGTAAATAGAATTCAGAATTTAAGAAAAGAATCTGGTTTTGAAGTAACTGACAAAATTGATATTAAAATATTAAAAGATGGTTATGTAGAAAATGCTGTTGCAGACAACATAACATATATTAAAACAGAAACATTAACAGCGGAACTTAATTTTGAGGAAAAACTGGACAATGGCACAACAATTGCTTTTGATGAAGTAAATACAAAATTGTTTATCCAAAAACATTAAAAACTATGGCGCAAGATTTAAACGTGAGATACGGTGACAAAGACTTAGAAGAATTTAGAGTTTTAATTACTGAAAAAATAAATAAAGCTAAAGAGCACTTAGAGCTTTTAAAAAGCTCTTATATGAATGATGGCAACAATGGTACAGATGATACATCGCCAACATTTAAAGCATTTGAAGAAGGCTCACAAACAATGAGCAAAGAAGCAAATACGCAATTAGCAATTCGTCAAGAAAAATTTATTCGCGATTTAAAAAACGCCTTGTTACGTATTGAAAACAAAACATACGGTGTATGCAGAGTAACCGGAAAACTAATTAATAAAGAACGATTAAAATTAGTACCACACGCTACACTTAGCATTGAAGCTAAAAATATGCAAAAATAAAAAAACGCCCTTTTAGGGCGTTTTTTAATACATTATATGAAAACTACTTTATACATTTTATTACTAATTTCTTTCGGTTTTTTAAATGCTCAAAAAGTTGTAGAAAAAACAGTTTTAAATGATCATATCTCTTTAATTAATATTGATACTGAAAATTGCTACCAAGTTACTTTAGAAACAGGTAAAAATGAAGATGTTATTGTGTCTGCCAATATAGAAGGAGAATATAAAAAAGACTTAGTTTTAGAAATTAAAGAGGAAGCCGCTAGCATTTTTATTACTACTGGTTTTAGCCCTACATTTACCAACCCTAATGACAAACTTAGCGCACACAAAGTGATATCTATATCACTACACATTATTGTACCACAGTACAAAAATGTAAAATTGTATGGTAAAAGCTCAAACATTATAGCATCTGGTAATTACAAAAATTTAAACATTACCTTATTAGATGGTTATTGTGCATTGCAAAATATAACAGAAACTATAACCGCTACTACACAGAGCGGCAATATATTAGTTAAAAGCAATAATGCAGTTGTAAAAGCAGCAACAAAATATGGTAAAATACACCAAGACAAACTTGCTAAAGGCAACACAAATTTTAACTTATCTTCTATTACTGGAGATATACACATCAGTAAAACCAAATAATTGTCTATTTTTGCAAAATCTATCTTGTAAAGAATGAGTTTAAAAAAATCTGCATTAATAGTAATACTAATTTTATTAGTAGACCAAATAAGTAAAATATACGTAAAAACTACTTTTACGTACCAACAATCTGTAGAAGTATTTAGTTGGTTTAAAATTCTATTTATAGAAAATGAAGGCGCTGCTTGGGGTGCCAAATTAAGTGACATCTTCCCTATTGCAGACAGCACAGGAAAATTAATACTAACCGTTTTTAGACTATTTGCTGTTGCAGGTATTGGCTATTGGCTTTTTGACACTATAAAAAAGCACGCACCAAAAGTTTTAATTTTTGCAGTATCATTAATATTTGCTGGTGCACTTGGTAATATTATAGACTCTGTTTTTTATGGCGCTATTTTTGACGAAAGCTATGGCAAAGTAGCTACTTTATTTTCAGACGATCCATATAGCAGTCTTTTTCATGGTAAAGTTGTAGATATGCTTTATTTTCCAATTGTACAAAATGCTGTTTTACCATCTTGGATACCTGTAATTGGCGGCAATACGTTTAGCTTTTTTGAACCCGTATTTAATGTAGCAGATACAGCAATTAGTACTGGTGTTGGTATATTATTGGTTTTTAACAAAAAAGCATTTGGCTCTAAAACTGATAAATCTGTTGAGGAGTAACACAATAATTTAACGGTATATCACTTTCATACACATCTGTTATTTGCTCTTCTGCTTCAAAAAAAGACAGTCCAATTTTTAATACGTTAGGCTTACAATCTTTTAAAAAAGCATCATAAAAACCCTTACCATACCCTATTCTATTTCCTTTTTTATCAAAAGCTAAAAGAGGTACAAAAACAACATCAATTTTATTAGGTAATATTTCTATACCATCTACAGGTTCAGGTACATTAAAATTATTCTTTTTTATAACCGTATTATCTGTAAGCAAAAAATTGGTAAGTGTATTATCTGCATTCATTTTAGGTAAAATAACGTGTTTATCTTTACCTTGTAATATTGTTAAAATAGTACTTGTATCTATTTCCTTTTTTTCTTCTATAGATAAAAAAATGTGATAATAATTAAAATCCCAAATAGGCATTTTTAGCAGTTGGTTTGCAATTTCTACGCTGTAATTGTCTGCGGCATCAGCACTCATTTTTTCCCTAAGTAAAACGTACTTTGCTCGTAATTCTTTTTTTACCATTGGTTCTTTAATAGCGTTTTTATTCATTAGATGATATAGCTTCGTAAATTACCAAAAAAATCATCATTAATAAATAAGCACCCATAGCTACAACGTATAACTCCATGCTTTTCAAAATTTTAGGATTACAATGTAATCATTTTTTTTTACAAAAATCGATTAAGAGCACATTTTTATCGATTAAAAGTATAGTTAATAAAGATAATACTACTTTTTACAGGAGAAGTACCTCAATATATAAAACTTTTACAACATACAGTAAAATCTATATTTAATTGTTAAAAAAGCGTTAGTACAAGTAAAAAGACTAAGCTAAAACCAGCACAATCAAAAAAAGAGATTATTTTTACTCTATGCCGCAAGAAATATCCATAAAATTACAATTAAGTACATTACCTAATAGTCCAGGAGTGTATCAATTTTACGATAAAGAAGAGAAAATATTATATGTAGGTAAGGCTAAAAACTTAAAAAAAAGAGTAAGCTCTTACTTTAACAAAACACATGATAATGGCAAAACTAAGGTTCTTGTAAAAAAAATAGTATATATTAAACATATTGTAGTAGACACAGAGTCTGATGCGCTATTACTAGAAAACAACTTAATAAAAAAGTACAAACCTAGGTATAACGTTTTACTAAAAGATGATAAAACATACCCTTGGATTTGCATAAAAAATGAGCGTTTTCCACGTGTATTTTACACAAGAAACTTAATTAAAGATGGGTCTGAATATTTTGGACCTTACACAAATATGAAAACCGTTAGGGTTTTACTAGACTTAATTAAAAGTGTATACCCGTTACGTACTTGCAATTATGATTTGTCTGCAGAAAAAATTAACGCACACAAATACAAAGTTTGCCTAGAGTATCATTTAGGTAATTGCAAAGGCCCTTGTGAAGGTTACCAAACTACAGAAGAATACCAAAGACAAATTGTAGAAATTAAAGACATTTTAAAAGGCAACTTTAAATCGTCTTTACATTATTTTAAAACTCAAATGAAATTTTTAGCTTCGGAAATGAGATTTGAAGAAGCACAAGATTTTAAAGAGAAAATTGAGGTTTTAGAAAACTATCAAGCAAAAACTACTATTGTAAATCCTAAGATTAATAATGTAGATGTTTTTTCAATTATATCTGATGAGAGCTACGCTTACATTAATTTTTTACAATTGTCTCACGGAGCAATTATTAGATCTCACACACTAGAACTAAAGAAAAAGCTGAATGAAACTGATGAAGAACTTCTTCAATTAGGAATTATAGAAATTAGACAACGTTTTAAGTCGCACTCTAGAGAATTATACCTGCCTTTTCCTGTAACTGTAGACCGCAATTTAAAAGTTACAATACCCAAACTTGGCGATAAAAAAAGAATTCTAGAGTTGTCTGAAAGAAACGCAAAGTATTTTAGAATGGAGCGTTTTAAACAATTAAAAGTTACAGATCCGGACAGGCACACAAACCGTATAATGGCGCAAATGAAAAAAGATTTACGTTTGTCTGAAGAACCAAGACACATAGAGTGTTTTGACAACTCCAACATACAAGGTACAAACCCGGTTGCAGCCTGTGTTGTATTTAAAAATGGTAAACCTGCAAAAAAAGAGTATCGCCATTACAACATAAAAACTGTTGTAGGGCCAGATGATTTTGCCTCTATGGAAGAGGTTGTTTTTAGACGTTATAAAAGATTATTAGAGGAAGAACAGCCTTTACCACAACTAATTGTTATTGATGGCGGTAAAGGGCAACTATCTTCTGCTCTTAAAAGTTTAGATGCCTTAGAGTTAAGAGGAAAAATAGCAATTATAGGCATTGCAAAAAGATTAGAAGAAATTTATTTCCCAGGAGATTCAATTCCGTTATATTTAGATAAAAAATCTGAAAGCTTAAAAATAGTACAACAACTACGTAATGAAGCACATAGATTTGGCATCACTTTTCACAGAAAAAAACGCAGTAATGCTGCTATAAATTCTGAGTTAGAAGGAATTGAAGGCGTTGGAGAAAAAACCGCTACAGATCTTTTAAAATCGTTTAAATCTGTAAAAAGAATTAAAGAAGCCAGTATAGAGAAACTTGCCGAAGTTGTAGGGATGTCTAAAGCTCAAAAAATATATAACACCTTTCATTAAATAAAAAAATGAAGAAAACAATAGTTATTGTAACGCTACTTTTAATTAGCTGCACAGCTTTAGCTCAAATAAAAGCACCTAAAGACAGTGTAAAAGTTGGCTTAGTACTTAGTGGTGGTGGCGCTAAGGGGTTGGCACATATTGGCGCCCTAAAAGTTATTGAAGAAGCTGGTGTTAAAATAGACTACATTGGAGGAACAAGTATGGGTGCTATTATTGGCGCCTTGTACGCATCTGGTTATTCTGCAAATGAACTAGATTCTATTTTTAAAAGTGTAGATGTATCTTTACTTATACAAGATAACCTGCCAAGAGGAGCAAAAACTTTTTATGATAAAGAAGACGCAGAACGCTACGCTTTAAGTTTGCCTTTTAACAATTTTAAAGTTTCGTTTCCTTCCGCAATATCTAGCGGACAAAACATTTACAACTTACTTGTTAAGCTACTGTACCACGTTAAAGACACTAAAGATTTTAACCAGCTGCCAATTCCTTTTTTTTGCATAGCAACAGATGTAGAAACTGGGCAAGAAATTTTATTAAACAAAGGATACTTACCTGAAGCTATTATGGCAAGTGGCACCTTCCCCTCTTTATTTGAGCCTGCTGAAATAGACAATAAAATATTAATAGATGGTGGTGTAGTAAACAATTATCCTATTAAAAAATTAAAAAAATTAGGCGCAAATATTGTTATTGGTATAGACGTACAAGATGGTTTAGCAGACCGAGAGAAGCTTAGCTCTGGCACAGAAGTTTTACTACAAATTAACAATTACAGAACTGTTAATGATATGAAAAGTAAAGCTAAATTAACAGATGTGCTTATAAAACCATCAATAGAAAAATATTCTGTTATAGATTTTGACCTTGGATCAGAAATTATAGCATCTGGAGAAGCTGCTGCTCAAAAAAAAATAAACGAACTTAAAAACATTGCCAAACAACGTGGTATTGTAACAGAACAAAAACAGTGTATAAAACCACACGACTCTATTACCATAAACAGACTAATTATTTCTGGTAATGAAGACTACACAAGAGCTTACATTAAAGGTAAACTAAGGTTAGATTTAGACAAACAAATATCTTTTAACAAACTACAGCAAGGCATTAACAACTTAGCTGCCACTAATAATTTTAAAACAATACGCTATACATTAGACACCAGACCATCTTTAGACTCAGAGGAAGATGAACTTGTTTTAAAACTAAAAATAAAAGAAAATAAAAATAAAATGTTTATTAAAATGGGTGCTCATTATGATGATATTTATAAAAGTGCAGCCATTATAAACCTCACTAAAAAAAATATTTTTTTACAAGATGATGTTGGCTCTTTTGATTTTATTCTAGGAGATAACATTAGGTACAAAATGCAATATTACCTAGATAAAGGTTTTTACTGGAGTTTTGGACTAAATTCTACTTTTAATGACTACAATTACGAAATAGATTACAACATTATCAAATCTAATTTTGTTGTTCCAGACACGGGTATTAACAACATTAACATAAACGCTACTAACCTCACAAACCAGGCATATATACAAACCGTTTGGAACGAAGAATTTGCCTTTAGCTTAGGCGCAGAACATAGGTTTTTAAAATACACTTCGCGAACGCTACAGCAAGATGATACTGAAAACAACGAAGACTTTAGAACCATTTTTGAAAAAAGTAACTACTATAGTACATTTGCCAAGTTAAAACTAGACACCTACAATGATAAATATTTCCCAAGTAAGGGAGTATATTTTAATGGTGACTTACATTTTTACATGTTTTCATCAGACTACAACAATAACTTTAAAGAGTTTTCTATTGCACAAGGCACTGTTGGCACCGCTTTTCCTATTGCCAATAATTTATCTTTAAATATAGAAGCTGGTGGAGGATTTAAATTAGGAAATTCTAATGTTAGATCTTTAGACTTTATTATGGGTGGTTACGGAAACAATTTAGGAGACGGCTACGTTTCCTTTTTAGGGTATGATTTTATTAGTTTAACTGGTAATAGTTATATAAAAGGACTTACTAGGTTAGATTATGAGTTTAGCCCCAAAAATCATTTATTATTAGCCGCAAATTTTGCCAACATAGATGATGATATTTTTAGAACCGCTGAGTGGTTTAAACTGCCCGATTATACTGGTTATGGTGTTGGTTACGGATTTGAATCCTTTTTAGGACCAATACAAACAATATACTCTTGGTCTCCAGAAAAAAACAAAGGAAGACTATTTTTTAGCATAGGTTACTGGTTTTAATTTGCCAATTAACTATAAGCAAACCTAAGGTTCATCTATTTTTACGATATTTGTAAGAACAAAACTGTTTTATGTTATTATTTAGAATTGATATTACCGCCCATCTTAGGGCAATGTGGTGAAGCAAATGTTTTAAACCTGTATTTCATCTTTCTGCTAAAAGATGAAAATTTTATCATATCAAATTATATAAACTTTAAAACAAAATATTATGTCAACATTAGACAATACATCGCTTAAATTACCAAAAGAAAATTTAGAAGCAGAAGACTTTTTACCATTATTAGGAACAGACTATGTAGAACTTTATGTAGGTAATGCAAAACAAGCAGCACATTATTATATGTCTGCATGGGGTTTTCAGCCACTAGCATACGCTGGCCTAGAAACTGGTTTAAAAGACCGTGTATCTTACGTAATAGAACAAGGTAAAATTAGGTTAGTACTAACCTCTCCTTTAAATTCTGGAGGGGAAATAAACAAGCATATTGACGCTCATGGAGATGGCGTAAAAACAGTTGCCCTTTGGGTAGATGATGCTACAAAAAGTTATAAAGAAACAACTAGCAGAGGCGCAGAAAGTTATTTTGAACCAAAAAAAGAAGAAGATGAAAACGGAGAAGTTGTTTTCTCTGGAATACATACTTATGGTGAAACTGTACACGTTTTTGTAGAAAGAAGCAATTACAAAGGTATATTTTTACCAGGTTATAAAGCTTGGAACCCACATTATAAGCCTGCAGATACCGGCTTAAAATACATAGATCATATGGTAGGTAATGTAGGGTGGAATGAGATGAACAAATGGTGTGAGTTTTATGCTAAAGTAATGGGATTTGCACAGCTTGTTTCTTTTGATGATAAAGACATATCTACAGAATACACTGCTCTAATGAGTAAGGTTATGAGTAACGGTAATGGCCGTATTAAATTTCCAATTAACGAACCTGCGGAAGGAAGAAAAAAATCTCAGATTGAAGAGTACATAGATTTTTATAACGGAGCAGGTGTACAACATATGGCATTAGCTACAGATAACATTATAGAAACTGTAACTGCATTAAGAGATCGTGGCGTAGAATTTTTAACTGTTCCTAGCTCTTATTACGAAGATGTTTTAGACAGAGTTGGTGAAATTGATGAGGACTTAGCACCTTTAAAAGAACTAGGCATTTTAATAGATAAAGATGATGAAGGCTACTTATTACAAATATTTACGAAGCCTATTTTAGACAGACCAACAATGTTTATAGAAATTATACAAAGAAAAGGCGCAAAGTCTTTTGGTAAAGGAAACTTTAAAGCTCTATTTGAAGCCATAGAAAGAGAGCAAGAATCTAGAGGAACCCTTTAACAAAACCGCTATATTATTATGAATGCAGTAATTTTTGCATTTAAAAGCTAAAGTAGTGTTAACACTTTAGTTAAAGTAAGTTAAAACCAATTATTACTCTGAATTAATGTAGTACTTTTGACGGCATAAGGGGTGGTTCCCTTATTAACTTTAAGTATTGGTTTTTCATAATTTAAAGTTTGGTTGGTTATTTAGGAAAAGCCCAGTTTTAAGACTGGGCTTTTTTTTATGCAATACTTTGGAACAAAAATTGTTTAAATAATTGTAAAGACATTTAATTGTATTTTCAATTTTAGTAATTTTACATCATAACGATATGAAAAAAGTATACATAACCCTTTTATTACTAGCAACTTTTTCTGCTAACTCCCAAAATACGCACAGTGCGTTTAAAGCAGGAGAATGGCTACGCTTTAGAATTCATTACGGAATTTTTAATGCTAGTTACGCCACACTACAAGTTAAAAATGACAAAATAGACAACAAATCTGTTTACCACGTTGTTGGCAAAGGAAGAACCACAGGTTTAGCACGTGTATTTTTTAAAGTAGATGATACTTACGAGAGCTATTTTGACAAAAATAATGGCAAACCCTATAAATTTGTTAGAAAAGTAAGTGAAGGTAGCTACACCTTAGATTTAGATATAGATTTTGATTATAAAAACAAAAAAGCTACTCTAAACGATCATAAAAAAGATAGAAAGTTAGACTTTTCTATAGATCATAAAATACAAGACTTAATATCTGCTTTTTACTATCTTAGAAACAACTATAAACCAGAAGATTTAAAAAAAGGGGAATTTGTTGTTTTAAATTTACTTTATGATGATGATGGTATTTTTAAGTTTAAACTAAAATATTTAGGAAAAGAAACTTTAAAAACTAAATACGGTAAAGTAGAATGTCATAAATTTAGACCCTACGTAGAGTCTGGTCGTGTTTTTAAAGAACAAGAAAGCTTATCACTATGGGTTTCTAATGATGACAATAGAATTCCTATTAGAATAAAAGCAGACCTAGCTGTTGGCTCTATAAAGGCAGACCTAGATGGTTATGCCGGATTAAAGCATCAGTTTAAAATAATAATGGACTAACATTTAATGGACAATAAAGAAAAGATAGCGTCTCAAATTTTAAAATTAGAAGAAAAATACAAAGGATCTGGACAAGATTTAAGCTCATACCTAGATGGGTTACTTTATGAAAAATACCTTACCTATTGGGATTATATTCATTTAGACACGCTTTTAAGTTTACAAATACCAAGAACACATTTTCCGGATGAGGAAATTTTTATAATGTATCATCAAATAACGGAATTGTACTTTAAGTTAATTTTACATGAGCAAAAGCAAATTGTAGATGACAAATCTCAAGATGTTGATTTTTTTATAGAAAAGGCCAATAGAATAAACAGCTATTTTAAAGTTCTTATATCTTCATTTAGTATTATGATTAATGGTATGGATAGAGAGCAATTTTTAAAATACAGAATGGCGCTATTGCCAGCTAGTGGTTTTCAGTCTGCACAATACAGAATGATAGAACTTTATGCTGCTCCTTTAGAGAACTTAGTTCATAAAACAAAAAGAGAACAGTACTCATCAGAAAACAGTATTGAAGAACTTTATGAAGAAATTTACTGGAAAAACGGAGCTACAGACAAAGATACCGGAGAAAAAACACTAACACTTAAACAATTTGAGTACAGGTACACACCGCGTTTAATACGTATTGCCAACCAAGTAAAAGACAATACAATTTATCACAAATACCTTGCCTTGCCTAAAAAAAGTCAAGAAAACAAGGAGTTAATAAGTGCATTAAAAGCATTAGATATAAATGCAAATGTAAATTGGCCACTAATGCATATGGGCTCTGCTTACAAATATTTAGCTAAAGATAAAGAAGCTATAGATGCTACCGGAGGAACCAATTGGAAACAATATTTACCTCCAAGTTTTCAAAAAGTAGTGTTTTTCCCTTATTTATATACAAAAGAAGAGTTAAATAATTGGGGAAAAGAATGGATAGACCATATCTTTAACCCCGAAAAATCTAAATAATGCAAAAATTTCTTCTTACACTTTTAACAATTTCTATTTTTATCTCTTGCAAGGATAGCAAGGTAAAGCCTAATAACAACATACCAGAAGTAGAAACTATAGAAAAACCTGTAGTAGCAATGGAGTATGGTTTTAACCTAGATAACTTTACTGTTTTACAAGACACAATTAGAAGCGGCGATAGTTTTGGAGAGTTAATGACTAACAATAAAGTAGATTATCCAAAAATTTATAAAATATCTGAAGAATACAAAGATAGTTTTGATGTACGCCGTATTAGAGTTGGCAAACCTTATGTTATTTTAAAATCTAAAGACACTACACAAACTGCACAATATTTTATTTATGAAAACGACCGTATTAATTACACGGTTGTAGACCTAAGAGACTCTGTAAACGTTTATAAGAAAAAGAAAAAAGTTACCTACGTAGAGCGCGAGGCATCTGGTATTATAAACACATCTTTATCTGAGGCTATTTTAGAACAAGGCATAGATTACAATATAACTAATAATTTATCTGAAATATATGCTTGGTCTATAGATTTCTTTAGACTACAAAAAGGAGACAAGTTTAAGGTTATATATAAAGAACGTTATATTAATGATAGTATTTATGCCGGATCTGAACCAATAGAAGCTGCCTACTTTGAGCATAATGGCAAACCTTTTTATGCTTTTGAGTACGTAACAGACTCTCTAAAACAAATAGCAGATTACTATGACCAAGAAGCAAACAACTTAAGAAGGGCATTTTTAAAAGCTCCTATTAAGTTTAATTACAGAATATCTTCTCGTTACAATTTAAAAAGAAGAATTAAATATTATGGCTACAAGGTAAGGCCACATAAAGGTACAGATTATGCTGCAGCAATAGGAACACCAATTATTGCTACTGCAAATGGTACTGTAGTAGAATCTACAAGACGTGGTGGCAATGGTAAATTTGTAAAAATTAAACACAACGGTACATATAGCACGCAGTATTTACATATGAAAAACCAAAACGTTAGAAAAGGAGACTACGTTTTACAAGGAGATGTAATTGGTTGGGTAGGTATGACAGGTAATACGGGTGGTCCTCACGTTTGTTATAGGTTCTGGAAAAATGGAAGACAAGTAGATCCTTTAAGAGAAAAACTACCAACTGCAGAAGCAATTGCCGACAGTTTAAAAACTGGTTATTTGGAATATATTAAACCAAAAATGTCTCAGTTAGATAAAATTGTTTTTCCTAAAAAAATAATTACTCAAGAAGAAGATAAAGAAGAAAACATAATTAATCCATAATAATGGCATTACAGAACACCAACCCTACTAAAACTGCCGCTTGGCAAAAATTACAAGAAAACTATACTAACACTAAAAATCTTAAGGTTAAAGATTTGTTTAAGGATGATGAAAATCGTGCTAAAAAACTAACCATAAAAGATAACGATTTTTTGTTTGACTATTCTAAAAACAGAATTACAGAAGATACTGTAAAGCATTTATTAGAATTAGCAAACCAGGTAGACCTTAAAGGAGCCATAGAAAACTACTTTAAAGGAGAACCAATAAACCAAACCGAAGGAAGAGCTGTTTTACACACTGCCTTACGAGCAAAAGAATCTGACACAGTTTTAGTTGATGGTAAAAACGTAATACCTGAAATTTATGCTGTTAAAGAAAAAATTAAAAATTACACAGAAAGTATAATATCTGGTAAAAGCAAAGGCTACACAGGTAAAGCTTTTACAGATGTAGTAAATATTGGTATTGGAGGGTCTGATCTAGGACCAGCAATGGTTGTAGAATCTTTAAAGTTTTACAAAAATCATTTAAAAATGCATTTTGTAAGCAATGTAGATGGTGACCACGTACACCAAATACTAAAAGAACTAAACCCAGAAACTACATTATTTGTGGTAGTTTCTAAAACTTTTACAACACAAGAAACACTTAGTAACGCTACCACTATAAAAAAATGGTTTTTAAACCCTGAATTTAAAACCAAAGAAAGTGATATTGCACTACATTTTGCTGCCGTATCTACCAATGCAACTAAAATAGCAGAATTTGGTATAGATGCAAACAATGTATTTCCTATGTGGGATTGGGTTGGCGGACGTTTTTCTTTATGGAGCGCCGTAGGTTTAAGCATTGCTTTATCTGTAGGTTTTACCAATTTTAACAACCTATTAATGGGTGCTAACGAAATGGATGAGCACTTTAGAAATACAGATTTTTCAGAAAACATACCGGTTGTATCTGCCCTACTAACTATATGGTATAACAATTTTTACAATGCAGAAACCGAAGCTATAATTCCTTACTCGCAGTACCTAAGTAGATTTTCTGCTTATTTACAACAAGGAATAATGGAAAGCAACGGAAAAAGTGTAGACCGCAATGGAGACCCTGTAACATACCAAACAGGAACTATTATTTGGGGAGAACCAGGAACCAACTCTCAGCACGCATTTTTTCAATTAATTCATCAAGGAACTAAAGTTATTCCTGCAGAGTTTATAGGCTTTAAAGAGTCTTTGTTTGGAGATCAAGATCATCAAGACAAACTAATGGCTAATTTTATAGCACAAACCGAAGCTCTTTTAAACGGAAAAACAAAAGAAGAAGTACTTGCAGAATTACAAGAAAAAGGACTTTCTGATAAAGAAATAGAAGACCTACTCCCTTTTAAGGTTTTTGAAGGCAATAAGCCAACAACTACATTACTAATAAACAAATTAACGCCAAAAAGCTTAGGAAAATTAATAGCTCTTTATGAACATAAAATATTTGTTCAAGGCATTATTTGGAATATTTTTAGCTATGACCAATGGGGTGTAGAATTAGGAAAACAATTAGCCAGTACAGTTTTAAAAGACATAAATTCTGACAAAAATGAAACTCACGACCCATCTACACTACAAATTTTAGAGGGTTACAAAAAATAGAAACCACCTACTAAAATTATTAAAATGGCGTTGATAACTTCTTGTTTATCAACGCCATTTTAACTTAAATTTATGTTATTTTTGCGTTAACTGATTTAACATTCTGTTAACGTACAAGTAGTAGAAATTATACACTTTTGTGCCGTTAATAAAAAAACTAAAGAACAAAAGAAAAATGAAAAAAAAGTACTTCGTTTTTGTCGCTATGTTATTATGTACGGCATTCGCATTTTCTCAAGGAACCATCACTGGTAAAATATTGGATGGTGATTTAGGAGGACCTCTACCAGGAGCAAGTGTAGTTGTAAAAGGAACTACAAATGGTATGGCTGCCGATTTTGACGGTAACTTTAGCATTGAAGCACCTAGCAACTCTGGTGTATTAGTGGTATCTTATATTGGATACATCACTAAAGAAGTAAGCTTTAATGCAGTTGGAAATGTAGGTAACATTACATTAATGCCAGATGCAGAGGCTTTAGAAGAAGTTGTTATTGTAGCTTCTGTAGCTGTAGACAGAAAAACTCCGGTTGCTGTTTCTACAATTAAAGCTGCTGACATTGAACTAAAATTAGGAACACAAGAATTTCCTGAAGTATTAAAATCTACACCTGGTGTATACGCTACTAAGTCTGGTGGTGGTTTTGGTGATGGTAGAATTAACCTTAGAGGTTTTGACTCTGAAAACGTTGCTGTAATGATTAACGGTGTACCTGTTAATGATATGGAAAACGGTAGAGTATACTGGAGTAACTGGGCTGGTTTATCAGATGTTACTTCTTCTATGCAAGTACAAAGAGGTTTAGGTGCTTCTAAAGTAGCTGTACCTTCTATTGGTGGTACAATAAACATCTTATCTAAAACTACAGACGTAGAAAAAGGTGGAAATATTATTGGTGGTGTTGGTAATGATGGATACCAAAAATACGGTGCTACTTTATCTACTGGTTTAATGGATAACGGATTTGCTGCTACAGTATCTGCATCTAAAACAACTGGTGAAGGTTATGTAGACGGTACGCAATTTAATGGTTTTAACTATTTTGTAAACATCTCTAAGCAGATTAATGATAACCACAAATTATCTTTAACTTCTTTTGGTGCTCCACAAACACATGGCCAACGTCAAAACAGAAGTTCTATTGACACTTACAGAAATGCTGAAAGTGGTATTAGATTTAACCCAGATTGGGGTTACAAAAACGGTCAAGTTACTCACATAGAAGACAACTTCTACCACAAATCTCAAACTTCATTAAACCACTATTGGAATATTAATGACAAATCAATCTTATCTTCTGCTTTATATGCCTCTTGGGGTAAAGGTGGTGGTGGTGGTACTGCTGGTAACACAGACTTATTTAACACTAGATTAGGTGGTTTTGATCAACCAGTAGACTTAGACAACATCGTAGAAATTAACCGTGAAAATGGGCGTCAAGGTTTTGGTTCTGATGCTTATTTAAGAGCTTCTATAAACAACCACGAGTGGTTTGGATTCTTATCTACTTACAAAAACTCTTTAACTGAAAACTTAGATTTATTAGTAGGTATTGATTTAAGAGATTACACTGGTGATCACTATTCTGAAGTTACAGATTTATTAGGTGGTAGCTATGCTTTAGATAATGACAATGAAAACAACCCTAATGCTAGGTTACAAGTAGGTGACAAGCGTCAGTATCATAATGTTGGTAATGTAGGTTGGCAAGGTTTCTTTGCACAAGCAGAGTACTCTCAAGACAAACTTTCTGCATTTTTATCTACTGCAATATCTAATACATCATACCAAAGAATAGATTACTTTAACTATTTAGATTCTGATCCTGATCAAAAAACTGATAGATATAACTTTTTAGGTTATAGTGTAAAAGGTGGTGCTAACTACAATATAGATGACAACCATAATGTTTTTGCTAACATTGGTTACTTTGAAAAAGCTGCAAACTTTGGTGGTGTATTTGTTGGATTTGACAACGAAAACCAAAACCCAGATGCAGAAAACCAAAAAATATTTAGTGCTGAAATAGGATACGGTTACCGTAGTGAAAAATTAGCTGCAAACCTTAACATATACAGAACTACTTGGAATGATAGAACTGAAACAGCTACATTTAACAACCCTGATGGAACATTAGGTACTGCTAACATTTTAGGAGTAAATGCACTACACCAAGGTATAGAATTAGATTTTACATATAGAGCTACAGACGAGTTAACTATAACAGGTATGGCTTCTTTTGGTGACTGGAGATGGCAAAACAATGTTACAGATGTAGAAATTTTTGATGAAGATCAAAACTTAGTTAACACAGTAGATATCTACATTAAAGATTTACGTGTTGGTGATGCTGCACAAACTACAATGGCTTTAGGACTTAACTATGAAGTTATGCCAAAAACCAACCTTATTGTAGATTACAACTACTATGATAACTTATATGCTAACTACGATCCTAGTGACCGTGGAGATGCGTCTACTCCAGAAGCTTGGAAAGTGCCAGATTACGGTTTATTTGATGCTGGTTTAAGACACGGATTTAAATTAGGTGAGTTTGATACTACTGTTACATTAAGAATGAACAACGTATTTGACACAAGATACATTGCAGATGCACAAGATGGTGGTGACCACGATGCATTAACTGCTAGTGTTTTCTATGGTTTTGGAAGAACTTTTAGCATAAGCACAAAAATTAGATTTTAATTAAAAAAGCATATTTTAAGATGAAAAAAATTATATATTCACTAATCGCAATTGGGTTATTCTTAACCTCTTGCGACCCAATGGAAGACATTAACAAAGAGTTAGATGTTTTAAATGCTATAGATTCTGAGATAGGAAACCTTGAATATACATTTACCGAGGACGATTACAAAGATTTCTTTGAGTTTGACTTTGCTAACTTTAGTTCTGTAGATGATGCAAAAGCATTAATTCCTAATTACTTAACAGAAACTTACCCATTTTTAGGAGTTACCTATAACAACGATATAGAAGTTGAAGAAGTTTCTTCTGCTTTAATAACTTTTGATTGGTACAATAGAATACCAACTTATGAAGCAGAAATTAGAGTTTTAACTGCAGAAGAGCATAATGCTATAACAGGAGAAACTTACGGTAATTTTTCTGATGAAGATCATGTATTTGATTTCTTAGCTGCTGAATACCCTGCTGCTGAAGAAGGTGATTTTGTTTCTTTACGTTATGAGTACTACGCAGGCACTACTACTGAGCTTACAGATGGTTTCTTATTTGAAAACGGAGCTTGGACTAGATATGCTGGTTTTACACCTGCAGAATATAATGAAATGGGAGAAAGCTACCCTAATTTTTCTAGCCATGATGAAGCTGCTTTAAAAATACCTGTTACTTTACCTGAGCGTTTTAAATTTGATGCTAAAGAAGCTGGTGATATTGTAGTTGCAACTTATGAGCTTTACACTAAAGTAGGAGAAGATGCAAATGGTAACGACATTAGAGGAACTGTTACTTACACTAGCAATTTTATATTTGATGGTGCTAACTGGTCTAAATACAATAATGTTGCTACAGAAACTATTCAGTTTGCACACAACGGTATTACTTGGGTTCCTGACAATACAATTAAATACACTTTAACTGCTGCAGATTATGCTTCAGTAGGTAATGGGCAATACAATAACTTTGATGTTAGAGAAGGTAAAGCTGAAGCTACAGTTGAATCTAGATTAGCTAAAATAAATACAATTTTGCTTGCTAATTTCCCTAATTCTGAAGAAGGTCAAAAATTCTCTGTAACTTACAGTGTATACTCTGGATCTAACGAGGTTTGGATTATGAATGTTATTTTAGAAGGTGGAGCATACGTTCTACAATAATAGGCTAACATTTTAAAAAATTTACCTCTATCTATACATTTAGATAGAGGTTTTTTTATAGAAAAAGTTTAACGCAAAAAAACAAAGGCTTAAATTAGCTGCATACTTTTAAAGTATCAATTTTTAGCAAAGACAAGATGATGACGAAATCTATTTTAAACATAAAAAAATACACTTACACTATACTTTTATCTGCAATTACATTAGGATGCAGTAGCTCTGATGGAGGCACAGAACAACCAGACCCAGAACCAACTCCTGTAAACAAACCAATTGCAGTAGATGATGAAGTAACAGGTATAGAAAATGAAGAGTTAATTATAAGTTCACTTTTAGAAAATGATTCTAGAATTGGAGCCACAATAACTTCCTTTGACGCTACCAGCACCGGTGGCGCCACAATTATTGAAAATAGAGATGGCACATACACTTATATCCCTAAAGCAGATTTTATAGGCGTAGATACATTTACATACACAATATGTGATACTGAAGAAACTCCCAACTGTTCTACAGCTACAGTAACCGTTTCTATTGTAGATGAAGGAGACCCTGTAGCTATAGATGATGCCTACGCAACTGTAGAAAATACAGCTACCACAATTACAACTGCTTTAGATAATGACACTATTATTGATGATGCCATGTTAACATCTGTAGATGGTAGTGGATCTAGTGGAACTGTAGAGCTTAACAGCAACGGAGAAATTGTTTATACACCACAAAGCAACTTTACTGGTAATGATTCTTTTACATATACCATTTGTGATAATGATAAGCCTGATGCTACTTGCTCAACAGCAACAATTACTATTACAATTGCCGAAAAACTAAGTTTTAATATACCCGCAGAATTACAAGAATATTATTCTAACGTTGCTTTTTCTAACAATGCAGAAGTTACTTTAAACGCTTTAAAAGAGCACACAACTAACAAACACACAACTATTTTATCTTACGGGCAAAGACACAATTATTTGTATAATGCAGACGAAGATGAAACTATAGCAGACAACGTAATTTTAATGTATTCTGGTGAAAGTAGAGACCACAGAGAATATCAGTCTGGCTCTAATAGTCATTCACCACAAACATTTAATACAGAACATATTTTCCCGCAGTCTAAATTAGGTTCTAATATCGCCGTTTCAGATTTACACCATTTACGTTCTTGTGATGCTATAGTAAATGAAGACAGAAGTAATTTTGCGTATACAAATGGATCTGGCGAGTACAAATTAATAGATAGCAACAAATGGTATCCTGGAGACGACTGGAGAGGAGATGTTGCACGTATGGTACTTTACCTAAATATTAGATACAATGAAGATATTACGCAAGTAGGAACAATGGACTTATTTTTAGAATGGAATGCAGCTGACCCCGTATCTAGTTTTGAAATACAACGTAACAACGTAATTGAAGAAGCACAGGGCAACAGAAATCCATTTATAGACAACCCTTATTTAGCAACAATAGTTTGGGGTGGTAACGAAGCAGAAAATAAATGGGAATAAGCCCAAAAAACCTTATTTTTTATTACTTTTATAGTTAAACAATTTACTATGTATACTACAATTTTAAACTTACATTCTTACTTTGCTTTTATAGTTTTAGCTATCTTAATTTTAGCTGTTATAAATGCTATTTCTGGGTTAACATCTAAAAGAGATTTTAACTTAAGTAAAGACTTTAGAGTGTCATTATTTGCACTAATATTATCGCATTTACAGTTACTTATTGGCCTAATTCTATTTTTTGTTTCTCCTAACGGACTAGAAGCAATTACAACTAACGGAATGGGCGGATTAAGTTCTGCGGCTCGTTTATTAGCCGTAGAGCATCCATTTATAAACATAATTGCAATAGTGTTTATTACAATTGGCTGGTCTAAACATAAAAAAGTAATGGAGAGTGCTAAAAAATTTAAATTAATAGCCATTTTTTATGGCTTAGGATTACTATGCCTTTTAAGTAGAATTCCTTGGGGACAATGGTTCTAAAATAGATACAAAAAACAAAATACTAAAAAACCAAGTGATACAATTCACTTGGTTTTTTTATACCTAAAAGCAGACAAATTAATTATCCTCTTTTCTAATTAAATAAATGTACACCGGAAAATGATCACTGTAACCACCAGTATAACTACCTCCAGAATATGTTCTTTTAGGGTAACCTTTGTACCTACCCTTACTAGTTATTAAATATGGGGCATTATATATATACGCTTTCCAGAAAGAGTAGCTATCCTTTTGTTTATTTACCAAATTTCCTGTAAAAAATATTTGGTCAAAAACATTCCACTTATCCCTATAGGCTAAAGAGCCTTCGCCTTTTCTATATAGTTCTTCCATAGGATTAAACAATATACTATCTGAAACCTTTTTTAATCTACCTTCAGTTTGTAGCACCTTTTTAAAACTCTTGTTAGTTGGGTCATCATTAAAGTCGCCCATACTAATAATTTTAGCATTTATATTCACCCGCTTAACAGAGTCTATAATTCTTTTATTAAGAATAGCAGCTGCTATTCTATTGGGTCTGCTCCGCGCCTCACCTCCACTTCTAGATGGCCAGTGATTTACAATAAAGTAAATCTCCTCATTATCTAATAATCCACCAACAATTAATTGGTCTCTAGTATAATCTCTATAATTACTATCTTTAAATAAAAGTAGTCTATGACTTTTAAAAGATGTTGGTATAAATGCTTGTTTTTTATATAATAAGGCAACGTCTATACCTCTTTCATCAGGAGAGTTATAATGTATAACCCCATACCCCTTATTTATTAATGCTGGTTGCTGAATTAAATCTGTTAAAACTGTATCATTTTCCACCTCACAAACACCAATTATATCTGGTGAAGAATTAGTAACACTACTACCAATTTTAGCCAATGTAGTAGACATATTTTTAAGTTTTGCCATATACCTATCGCTAGTCCACTTATCTTTTCCTAATGGTGTACGATCATCATCAAAAGTATTAGGATTGTTAATTGTGTCAAATAAATTTTCCAAATTGTAAAAAG
Organism: Cellulophaga sp. RHA_52; assembly: GCF_007827205.1. Classification (NCBI taxonomy): domain Bacteria; kingdom Pseudomonadati; phylum Bacteroidota; class Flavobacteriia; order Flavobacteriales; family Flavobacteriaceae; genus Cellulophaga; species Cellulophaga sp. RHA_52. The sequence continues at coordinate 1,136,091 of NZ_VIRZ01000001.1, read as the reverse complement.
CAATAGTTCTAATTTGATAACGTTGCTTAGACTGAGCTATTAAAGTTATTTTAGTACATAAATAAATTATCAAGAAAAAACCTATACATTTACTAGTGATATTCATTTGATTAACAATTTTTCACATAAAAATAAGGAAATTTCCTTAAAAAACTCTATTTTCACAGAGTTATGCGATTGTTTATCAATATTTTATCTTTATTATTTGCAGTAAATACAGTAGCTGCTCAAGGTAAATATACCATTAAAGCAACAGTAGAAGACCCACAAAAAAAATCATTACAATTAGCTGGTACTGTAGACATACAAAATACAAACTCTACCACAAGTATTATAAATAATGCTTTTAAAATCTCTGTTAACAAAGGCAACTACATAATAAAAATTACGGTTAAAGATTACAGCATAGTAAAGCTACCAATAACAATTACAAACGACAATATAGATTTGGGTACTATTTATTTACAGAAAGATATTACCGTTGAGAAAGTAGACAACTTAATAACCTTAACAGATGCGGCCCTATCTGAAGAAGAAACCAGTACAATTACATCGGGCTTATTACAAGCAACCAGAGACGTGTTTTTATCAAGAGCTGCCTTTGATTTTGGACAGGCTTTTTTTAGAGTTAGAGGATACGATTCTAAATATAGCAAAGTATTAATAAATGGTATTGCTATGAATAATATTAGCGATGGAAGACCTCAATGGAATAACTGGGGAGGATTAAATGATGTAACAAGAAACCAAGAATTTACTTATGGGCTACAACCTGCAAAGTATACTTTTGGCGGTATTTTAGGAACAACAAATATTAATACACAACCGTCTAAAATGAGACCTGGAACAAGAGTTTCATTTTCTGCAGCAAACAGAACTTATACAGGACGCGTAATGACTACCCATACATCATCAACAAACAAAAAAGGGATAACCTACAGCATATCTGCCTCTAGAAGATGGGCAAAACAGGGATATTTAAATGGAACATTATATGATGCTTATTCAGTATTTGGCGCCTTAGAATACAAGTTAAATTCAAAAAACACATTATTAGCAACAGCAATAGCTGCAACTAACCGTAGAGGCCGGTCTTCTGCAGTAACAGAAGAAGTCTTTTTACTAAAAGGAAGAAAATATAATCCGTATTGGGGGCTACAAAACAACAAAATTAGAAATTCTAGAGAACGTAAAATTACACAACCTATTTTAATGTTTAATCATATTTACACAACTACAAACACAACTACAAACACAACTATAAATACAGGGGTTAGTTACAAATTTGGCCCACATAAAAAAAGTAGGCTAGGCTACTACAATGCTCCAAACCCAGATGCTACATACTACCGTTATCTTCCTAGTTTTTATATAAATAGTCCAATTGGCGCTAATTTTGAAAGTGCAGAAACAGCAAGACAATCGTTTATTAAAAACTCTCAAATAAACTGGGGTAATATTTATAACGCAAATAACACTTATGAAGATGCTAAGGCATCTTATGTTTTATATAATGATGTTGTAGATGATAAAACTATAACTTTTAACTCTACGGCAAATATTACACTTAACAAGCATTTCACTATAGATTCTGGTATATTATACAAAAACCTCAGCGCTAAAAATTATGCTATTATTGATGATTTATTAGGAGCAGAATACCATTTGGATATTGACACATTCTCTAATACTAGCAATGATGTTAATGGAAATAACAACAAAACAAACAATCAAATTTTTAGCTATAACTACAACTTAACCGCAAGTAATTTAAATGCATTTGCACAAATAAAAGCTACATATAAAAAGTGGTATGCATCATTAGCTATAAACACAAATACAATTAGTTACCAAAGAAATGGTTTATTTAAAAATGAACGCTACCCTGAAACATCAATAGGAAAAAGCAATAAAGTAAATTTTAATGCACTAAATTTTAAAGGATCTTTTACCTATAAAATAAACGGGAGACATTGGGTTAATGGCAAATTTGCACTCATAAAAAAACCTCCAACAATACAAAATACCTTTATTAACCCAAGAGAAAACAATGCAGTTGTTAACAATATTAAAAACCAAACAATTAGAACAGGAGATGTAAATTACTTTATACGCTTGCCAAAACTAACTGGTCGTGTTTCTGCATTTTACTCTCTGTTTAATGACGAAACTGATGTTAATTTCTTTTTTGTAGAATCTGGAATTGGGTCTGACTTTGTACAGGAGGTAGTTACAGGAATAGACAAAAAACACAAGGGTATTGAAATTGGCTTGGAATATGAGTTATCTTCTGCCGTTAAAGTTACAGGCGTAGCAGCAATAGCAGACTACACCTACAATAACAACCCTAATGTTGCTATAAATTTTGACACCACTAACAATGATGAAAATGCAATAAACTTAGAAGGGTATAGCAACTTAGGAGAAAGCAACATTAAAAATTACAAGCTTGCTCAAGGGCCACAAAAAGCAATTGCAATAGGCTTAGAATATAGAGACCCTAAATACTGGTGGATAAGTGGCTCTGCTAACTTTTTAGGTAATAACTACGCTAATATATCTACCATTACCAGAACCCGTAGTTTTTACTTAAACCCAGACACCAATGAACCCTTTACAGACGCTACCCCAGAGAACGTAAACAAATTACTTGCTCAAAATAAAATGAAAGATTTTTACTTACTAAACATTGTTGGCGGAAAATCTTGGATTATAAATGGCAAATATGTTAGTGTATTTGCTAGTGTTAATAATGTTTTTGATACCGTTTTTAAAACTGGTGGTTATGAACAGAGTAGAAACGGAAACTATGGACAAATGAAACAAGATAATTTAAGCACCACTCCATCATTTGGCACTAAATACTGGTATGGCTATGGGCGTACATACTTTTTAAATTTAGCAATTAGCTTTTAATATGATTTTAAAAAAACACCTAACAATAAGTATCTCATTTTTTTTAATAATAAGCTGTGTTAAGGACAAGGATTTTGACATTTCAAAAACCAAATGTTCAGAGCTGGTATACAACTTAAGCTTAATTAACTTAAACACTATTACTGAGGGAGATATTACACAAGTGCAAGAAGACATAATTATAGAAGGCTACATTGTATCATCTGACATAGAAAATAATTTTTTTGGAACAATACATATTCAAGACAAAGCAATAGAACCTACAACCGGTATTTCTTTCCTAGTAGATTTAAGAGATTATTATTTACAATATAAACTAGGAGAAAAAGTAGCTATAAAACTAAAAGGGCTATACATAGCTAAAAAAAATAATGCTTTTGTAATTGGTGGTGTTTTTACTTCTTTTGGGAACCAGTCTGTTGGCCGGCTACCAAGTTTACAAGTGCAAGAACATATGTATGCAATATGCACCAACCAAACTGCTAAAGCTACAAAAACCACTATAGAAGATTTATCTTTTAGTATGATTAATACTTTGGTAGAACTAGATAACTTGGAGTTTATTGAGGAAGAACTAAGTAAAACGTTTGCAAACGAAAAAGAAGAAACAGAACGAGTACTTAAAGATTGCCTAGGAAACCAAATAAAGCTTGTTAACAGTGGTTATGCAGATTTTGCAACTAATGTACTGCCTAATAAAAACGGAAATGTTACAGCTGTTTTAATTGAAGATAAAAACGAATTAAAACTAAAAATTAGAACAATTGCAGACTTAAGCTTTAACAACAACAGATGTCCTCCTATTGTAACCGAATTTACCTCTACTGCTATTTTTTTCTCAGAAATAGCAGACCCTAACAATAACACTGGCGCAAGGTTTATAGAGTTATACAACTCTAGCAACGAATCTTTAGACTTAAACAATTGGAAAATTAATAGGTACACCAACGCAAGTACAGATATTAGCTCTAGCTTAGACCTAACTGGCTATAGTATTAATGCAAAAAGTACGCTCGTAATTTCTCCTAATAAGGATGAATTTATTACTGTTTATGGCTTTGAACCAGACATAAGCATAGGAAAAAATAGTGTTGCAGACTCTAATGGTGATGATAACTTAGTGCTAAAAGATCCATTTGGCACTACTATAGATATTTTTGGTGTTATTGGCGAAGATGGTACTAATACCAATCATGAGTTTGAAGATGGCAAAGCCCAACGTAAAAAAACTATAAGTATGGGCTCTAGCACATATATGTTTAACCAGTGGTTAATTTTTAATGACACCGGTAGCAGTAACACTACAAATACACCGCAAAATGCACCAGATGATTTCTCTCCTAAAGTGCGTTAGGCACTCAAATCATCTAACATATTTTTTAAATCTTTTGGCGTAACTGGCTTTAAAATATAATCTGTAACAATATCATAGGTCTTAACCCTCTCTATATCTCTTGGGTCTATAGATGAACTAACTATGTAAATAACAACATCTTTTCTAATAGCCTCTGGTATTTTTACAAAATCATCTAAAAACTCCCAGCCATTCATTATTGGCATATTAAGATCTAAAAATATTAATCTTGGTAATTTTTTTTCAACTATAGATTTTTGAGTTAATTCTTCAATAGCATCCAAACCGTTTTCAAAAACTTCAATTTCCTCAGAAAAACCTACTTCTTTCATTATACGTTTAGTGCCATAAACAAAAATTGGATCATCATCTATTATGCAAGCGCTAAAAATTTTATTCATACAAATTATTTAAAACAATTAAAATATAGTGTAAATGTTGTACCTATGTCTACAGAGCTTTCAACTTCTATCTTTCCGTTCATAGCCTCTATTTGACTCTTGGTAATAAAAAGCCCAATACCTTTGGAGTTTTTATGCTTATGAAATGTTTTATACATTCCAAAAATTTTGTGCCTATGCCTTTTCATATCAATACCTAAACCATTATCAGAGAAAGCAAGTACAACTTTATCTCTTTCCCTTTTGGTTTTTACATCTATTACCAATCTGCGTTTTGGGGAACTATATTTAATACTATTTGTAAGTAAATTTAATAAAATACTCTCTAAGTATGCAGGCACAGCACTAACTACAAGCTCTTTAGGTATTTGTATATTTAAGATAACATCATTTTCTTTTAGGTGGGCTATTATACTTTTCCTAACAGAATCAAAAGTTTCTAAAACGTTTACACCCTCTAACTTACCAAGCACATTTAATTTAACACTAACCACCTCGTTTAAATGTGTAATAGTCTCATCTAAACTATCAGAAGACTCATTTAACATATTAATTAAATTAGCCCTTTCTTCTGGGTCTGTCTCATTAATTAAAAATCCCGTAAGCATTGATAGGTTTGTAGAATGAGACCTTAAATTATGAGATACTATATGTGCAAAGTTAGTTAAACTCTCGTTTTGGTCTGCAGTAATTTTTAATACTGATTTTACTTTGTTTTCTGCTTCCTTACGAGATGTAATATCTACCACCTGTGATATAAAGTGAGATAAGCTTCCATCTATTTTTGTTACCTTTGTTACCGATAAAATTACATAAACGGTATGTCCTTTTTTATGAAAATATCTTTTTTCTATTTGGTAATTATCAATTTCCCCTGCAATTAATTGATCTAAAAAATTTAGATCTTTTAAATAATCATCTGGATGGGTTACATCTTGAAAAGTTAAATTCATTAACTCTTCTTTAGTATACCCTAAACTATTACAAAGACTTTTATTTATTTTTAGCCATTTACCATCTAAACCAATTAAAGCCATACCTACAGAAGAGTTGTTAAAAACCCCAGCAAAAGACTCTTTTCTTTTGCCTAATTTTAAAACTGCATGTTTATATTCTGTAATATCCCAATTAGCCCCTATCATTTTTACAGCACCAGTATTTTGGTCTTTGTGTAATTGCCCAATAGATTTTATGTACTTTATACTCCCGTTTCTCTGTTTTATTCTAAACTCGGTATTAAACTCATCTTTATTCTGTATGGCATAATGCATTTCATTTATTACCCTATCTCTATCTTCTTCTACAAGTATATTTTTCCAGGCCTTGTGTAAATTTTTTTGTGTAGATGTTTCCGCTCCGTATAAAATTAAAGTTTCATTATCGCAACTAAGTTCTTGCTTAGCTAAATCATAGTCCCAAACACCAATATTTGCTGTTTTAGTGGCAATATTTAATCTTTTTTGAACTACAGAGTACACTAATTCTGCTCTTTTTCTTTCATCTATATCTTGAAAAGATCCGGTTAATTTTACAGCTTTGCCATTTATATACTCTGCTCTACCAATAGCCCTAACCCATTTTTCTTCTCCGTTAACCGTAATTATTATCAACTCTTCATCCCAAGGAGTTCCGTTACTAATAGCCTCGCTTATTAAAGAAACTATTTTTTCTCTATGGTATCCTTCTTTATAAAAGTTAATTCCGGCTTCTAAATTAGGCACATAATCATCATCTAAACCGTGTATTTTTTTTGTAATGCTGGTCCAGTACACCTCATTACTTATTAGGTTTACCTCCCAACCACCTACGTTTGCTACTTCTTGTGCTTTTAAACGGTATTCATCTTCGTTTCGCTTATGAGAAATATCTTCTCTTACTATAATTAGCCCTCCTACTTTGTCTTTCTCATTTTCCCAAGAGTTAATTTTGTAATTAAACCATTGTACTTTTCCGGTTTTATCTACAACCTTTTCTCCTTCAAAACTAATATAGCTGCCTTTTAAACAATACTCGTGTATTTTTTTTATATCATCTGTTGTGTCAGGAAAAACTTCATAATAAGACTTACCAATAATTTCTTTTTCTGTCTTTCCTATTTTACGCAACCAAAATTTAGAGCATTTTACAAAATGCATATTAACATCTAGAACACCTATCTCTATAGGTGCGTCATCAATAAATATATTTGTATGTGTTTTCTGCAAAGCTTAGCCTCTCTTTAATTTAAATATAGCATATTTCTAACCAAGTAAGAAATAACTTTATTTAAAAAATATTTTTTAGTGCAAAAATGATAAAAAATATTGCAAATACCGTAAATATCAATCAATTAAAAGAAAAAATGGCTGTGCTTTTGTTAAAAACACAGCCTTTTACAGTAAAACATTATAACTATTCACTAATTTTTAGGGAAATTTTCATTATTCATTATTTCTTTTATCTGTAGTGTATGTCTCTCAGAATGAGCAGAAATAAATACCATTAATTGTACACCATCTAATGTACCAAAAGACATTTCTCCGTAATGATTTCTTAAGTTATCTTTTGTTTTTTTAGCATATTTAATATTTTGTTTTCTTTTTGCAACAAAAGCTTTAATAGTTTCTTTATGGCTGCCAAACTTACCGCTAGGCTCAATTGCAGATGGCGCTTTAGCTTTATTTTTTCTATTTAACATTACACCAATCACCTCATCATCAGTAAATTTAACTTCTTTTCTTTTAGATGCGTCTGCTGGCACTTGCACTGCCTTTTCTACCACACTAAAAATAGAGCTCTCTGATATTGCTATATGCTCTACGCACTCTGCTACAGACCAAGACTCTGGACTTGCTTTAAAGTTTAACTGCTCACTACTTAATCCTTTAATAGTTTTTAACAACTTTTTACTTGTCCTAGTCATTTCTGTTACTACTAACTCTTTATCTGCATTATTTAACCCTTGTTTTGATGGAACAAAACCTAATAATAGTAATGCCAATAATCCGTAAACTAATTTCTTCATTTTTTTGATTGTTTTAAGTTCTGCATTGTTTGCTGTTTTTGGTCTGATTAAACTACCTGTATAGGCACAAAAACCAATGCACTTTCTGTATTAAAAGTAGTACTTTTATGCTAGTACATCATCAGTTTAAAAAAATAATATAATGAGCTCTTACAACTCTTTACATATTTCACTAGTACAAACACCTATTGTTTGGGAAAACCCAGAAGAAAACAGAAATGTGTTATCAAACAAAATAAATGCAATAACCACTGCAACAGATCTAGTTATTTTACCCGAAATGTTTACCACTGGTTTTACAATGAACCCATCTAAAATTGCTAAAAGTGAGGGAGAAAAAACAAGAAACTGGATGCAAACTATTGCAAAAAGCAAACAAATAGCAATTACAGGTAGTATTCTATTTTATGAAAACAACACGTTTTACAACAGATTATTTTTTGTTTACCCTAACGGAACTTATGAAACCTACAATAAAAAACACACTTTTACACTAGCTGGTGAAGACAAGGTGTATAAAGCAGGTACCAAAAAGCTAATTGTAGATTATAAAGGATTTAAAATTTGCCCCTTAATTTGCTACGACTTAAGGTTTCCTGTATGGGCGCGTAACACAGAAGATTATGACATATTACTTTATGTTGCAAATTGGCCAAAACAGCGTGTTACAGCTTGGGACACATTGCTTAAAGCTAGAGCTATAGAAAATATGAGCTATTGCATTGGTGTAAACAGAGTAGGTACAGACAACTCTGGATATGAGTACACTGGACATTCTGCTGCTTACGACGTACTTGGCAACCAAATTTGTTTTTCTAATGATAATGAAATTCTACACACTACAATTAACAAACAACACATAATTGATATGCGTAACAAATTAAAGTTTTTAGATGACAGAGATACTTTTACCTTGTAATTTGAAACGTAAGTGTTTCTTCCCAGTTAGCTCTTAAGTTTAATGCAGGTGAATAACTAACTCTTTCTGGAAATGTTTTTTGTAAATAATTACCTGTATCCCACTTTTGGTTTCCGTTGGTATCTTCTACTACTCTAACCTGGTATTCTCCTGGCTTAACATTTTTATACACAAAAGGTTTTGGCTCTGTAGCAAATTGCTCTCTTACAAGCTTACCAGAGCCATCTATTAATTGTACAATTACTGGGTAAGTTACCTCACCAGCCAAGTTTACAGTTAGTAAGCTATTTTCTGTGGGATCTACAAAAGAAACTCGGTATTGTATGGTATCATTTACAGCATTAAAAAAGTCTGTAATTGCCTCTGGTAATACTGTAATACTGTACTCGTTTTCTAATGGCACAACCATATCAAAATCTAACCTATTTTTTATAGTATCTAAACTAATTGGCACAAAAACAGGTAATGTATCTTTATCTACTATTTTTATTTTTGATGTGTCTATAGACTTAATTGGTGTATTGGCTGCAACCCAAAATTGGTTTTCTAAACTAATTCTTTTATTAGAAACAGCTGTAAATTTTAATGAGTCTGCAGGAAGTTTTCTTGTTTTAACAATAAATGTATCTAATGTTTTTTGGCGATTACTAACTACATTAAAAATTAAAGAGTCTGCCTCAAAAGGAGTAATCCAATAATTTAGAGTGTCTTTTTCTAATTCTTTAGTTACTTTAGTTTTTACACTATCTGGCAAGTAACTTTTTTGAATAATTTCAACATCACTACCATCACCATTGTACCCAAATATTATTTTATTTTTTGATGCATAACTTGGTACAGACATAGAAAAATCTGACACCTCTTTAAACAAATCTAACACATAAATAGAATCTGTTGGTATTGTTATGTAGTGATCTAAAAAACCTATTTTATCTATACCCTGATCAAATGTATTGTTATTGCCTTCATCCTTTAATGCAAATAAAGCATACTCACCTTCTTTAAGGTTTTTTAATGAAAAAATATTGGTACTATCTAATGTATTAGTTATGTAATAAGGTGGCTCTTTATAAATAGTAGAATCTGTATACGTACTGTCAACCTTGTACAGCACAACACTTACATACTCGTCTACCTTTTGTTTAAAAGCATCATTTACAACACCAGAAATACTTAAAGAATCTATATAATCTCCTGTAGAAAAAACATAACTTAAAAAACTACTTGGGTTTCCTTCGTTATTATCCTCAATACTTTGTCCAAAATTAAATGTGTAAGTTGTATTTGGTTTTAAAGTGTCTTTTATAGTAATTTCTATATACTTGCTAGCAGAACCCTGTGGCGTAATATCTGGCTGATATTTTAAAGGAGGAGATACAATAAGTTGCTTTTGTATATCTTTTAATTTTATATACTCATCAAACTCCAACCTAATAGTTTTAGATTTAAAATTTATGCTTTTATTAGCAGGTGTAGCCTTTATAAGCTCTGCAGGCGTAATATCTTTTGGTCCGCCAGACGGTGTTCCTCTTCTTGCACAATGCACCAATGCAAACACAACCAACACTAAAAAAAGTAAGCTAAAAATACGTCTTGCCATAACCTAAATATTAACGCAAAGTAACAACAATTTACACAAACATAAAACTATGGTACTACGGCAATTGTTGCTACATAAATTGTTACATTTTTTGCTTTATGTAATGCAGTAGCACAAGCCTCAATTGTAGCTCCGGTTGTTATTACATCATCAACCAATAAAATGGTTTTACCAGCCACATTTTCTTCATTAGTTAACTTGTATAAATCCTGATTTACTTTCCATCTAGAAAACCTATTTTTTTTAGTTAACGTTCTAGTATTAGCAGTTTTAAATAAAACATTTTCTTGGTAACTAGCATTAAAATGCAATGCCAATTCTTGCCCAAATAAGCTAACTTGATTGTACCCTCTTTTTGTTAATTTTTTCTTATGTAGAGGTACGGGCACAACAATATCTATATCTAAACGTTCTTTAATTGACTGCGCATACCAGCGCCCAAAAAAGGTCCCTAGTTGTTGCTGATTTTTATATTTTAAATGATGAATTATGTTTTTTACCACCCCATTTTTTGTGAAAAATAAGAAAGAATTAACCTTTTTAACATTAATTCTGCCATAAAAAACACGGTCAATTGGGTTTTCATCGGTAAAATTGTACTCGGTAAGTGGTAATTCATTTCGACAAACGGTACAAATTAATCGTTCACCTTTACGCAAAGGTGTATTACATCCAAAACACCCTAAGGGCATTAGTATTTTATTGATATGATTTAGTATATTTGACAACTTATAATGTCCCAAATTTAACCCTACTTAAAATTACCTCCAACTTTTGATGGACTCACAAGATAACAATTTAAAATACAAAGTAATTATAGCTGCGCTTGCGGCCGTAATACTGGGTATATTAATTGCTTTTTATTACAGCAACGCACAGTCCAACAGTAATATAAGTTACCTGGAACGAGAAAAGAAAATGCTTACCGATAAGCTTGCCAATATGCAAGCTAACATAGAAAGTTTATCATCAGAAATAGAAGTAAATAAAATAGATTTAGATGTAGCAAACAATGATGTATCTAGATTATTAGACTCTATTGGGCAGTTAAATTTTGATAGTAAAAAATACGATCAAAACAAAAGAGATTTACGCAGGTGGCAACTTAAGTACGACAGTCTTAATATGAAATACAATGCCTTAAAATATAGCAATGTTGTTTTAAGCGAAACCGTACAAAATGCTAAAAAACGTGCAGAACAATACAAGGCTCAAGCACTTGCTGCTGCGCAGAATGAAGAAGACTTAAAAGATGCCAATAGCAAATTAAATAAAGAATTAAAAAATAAAACATATTTAAAAATTAGAAGCTCTGAGGCTCTAGCTTTTAGAGTGCGTAATGGTAGAGATATTAATACCAATAAAGCAAGTCTAATTTCTAAATTAAGAGCTTGCACTACCATTAGTGGCAACCCAAATGACATTAACATAGAAAAAAGGTTGTACTTACAATTTTTAGACCCTAACAAAAAAGTAATAGCTAACAATGCTAATATTATTAATGTAAAAGGTAATGAGTATAGCAAAGCTGTAGATATTATTTACACAGGTGTTAATGAAGAAATTTGTGAGCACATTAAGTTTCCTACAGGCGCTCTAAAGCCGGGTATGTACACTTTAAATGTTTTTGAAGAAGAAAAATTACTTTCTTCTATAGAATTTGAATTAAAATAATTCAATCTATTAACACTAAAGTTCTATTTTTGCCATATGGCAAATCAAGAAGACAAATTTAAAAAGGTTATATCTCACGCTAAGGAATACGGTTACGTTTTTCAATCTAGTGAAATATACGACGGTTTAAGTGCTGTATATGACTACGCACAAAACGGAGCAGAATTAAAAAACAACATTAAGCAATATTGGTGGAAAGCAATGGTGCAATTGCACGATAACATTGTTGGTATAGACTCTGCCATTTTTATGCACCCAACGGTTTGGAAAGCATCTGGACACGTAGATGCCTTTAACGACCCATTAATAGATAATAAAGATTCTAAAAAAAGGTACAGAGCAGATGTTTTAATTGAAGACTACTGTGCCAAATTAGAAAACAAAATAAATAAAGAAGTTACCAAAGCTGCTAAACGTTTTGGTGAAGCTTTTAATAAACAAGAATTTGTTACTACCAACCCACGCGTTTTAGGTTATCAAGAAAAAATTGATACTATTTTATCTAGAATGGGTAAGTCTTTAGAAAATGAAGATTTAGCAGACGTAAAGAGTTTAATTGAAGAATTAGATATTGTTTGCCCAGTATCTGGATCTAAAAACTGGACAGATGTTAAGCAATTTAACTTAATGTTTGGCACCAAGCTAGGAGCTTCTGCAGACAGTGCTATGGATCTTTACTTAAGACCAGAAACAGCACAAGGTATATTTGTAAACTTTTTAAACGTACAGAAAACTGGACGTATGAAAATTCCTTTTGGTATTGCCCAAATAGGAAAAGCTTTTAGAAACGAGATTGTTGCAAGACAATTTATTTTTCGCCAAAGAGAATTTGAACAAATGGAAATGCAGTTTTTTGTGCGTCCTGGCACACAAAAAGAATGGTACGAGGCTTGGAAACAAAACCGTATTAAATGGCATTTATCTTTAGGTATGCGAGAAGACAATTACCGTTTTCATGACCATGATAAATTAGCACACTACGCAGATGCTGCCGCAGATATAGAATTTAAATTCCCGTTTGGCTTTAAAGAGCTTGAAGGTATACACTCTAGAACAGATTTTGATTTAAGTAGCCACGAAAAGCACTCTGGTAAAAAATTACAATATTTTGACCATGAAATTAACGAGAGCTATGTACCTTACGTGGTAGAAACATCTATAGGTTTAGACCGTATGTTTTTAGCTGTTTTCTCTAATTCTCTTGTAGAAGAAGAATTAGAAAACGGATCTACAAGAACCGTTCTTAAGCTACCTGCTGTATTAGCACCAACAAAAGCTGCTATTTTACCTCTTGTTAAAAAAGATGGCTTACCAGATGTTGCTAAAGAAATTATAGAGGATTTAAAGTGGGATTTTAAAGTAATATATGATGAAAAAGATGCTGTTGGTCGTCGTTACAGAAGACAAGATGCCAACGGTACTCCGTTTTGTATTACAGTAGATCACCAAACTTTAGAAGACAAAACAGTAACTATACGTCACAGAGATACTATGGAGCAAAAACGTGTAGCTATAGCAGATTTAAAATCTATTATTAACGCAGAAGTATCTATGAAAGAATGGCTTAAAAAAATATAATTTTAAGTACTTATACAAAAAGAGCTCACTAAAGCATTTGACAGTAGTGAGCTCTTTTTTTATGACTTTATTTTTTTAAAATCTAAACCCTACAGATAAACCTGCTCTAAAAATAAAATCGTCCTGAAATTCTTTAGGATTTATATTTCTACCAAAACCACCATTTAGCTCTAATGTAAAACGTTCGCTACGTGTTACCCACTTGTAACCACCACCTAAACCAAGAGCTACACCACTGTATTCTCCAACAATTCTAGAGCCCATATCATTGTATTTTTTTTCTCCCTTTAAATACAAACCAAAAGCTTCTGCAAAAGCGCCACTTCTAGGTAAATCTCCAAAGTAAGCCCTAAAGTTTGGTCCAAAACCAAAGCTACCATTGTAATCTTCACCGTCACCATCAAAATGAAGAATTGCACCAACACTAGTATCATCACCTAAAAAATACTCGTATCCAAATTCTACAGAAGTTGTTGCTAAAAACATACCAATGTTAAATTTAATTTCTTGGTTTTTATCAAAATTAGAGTAAGCTTGAGCAAATGCCATCTTGGCTCCCAATAAAAATACTACTACTAATAATCCTTTTTTCATAATGTTAGTGTTTTCTATATCTCATTTTTCAATTGGCAAAAATAGAACTTTTTGTAAGAATCTCTGTCATTCATTTTTCATAGAACCCTTTGTTTTTTCTATTTTTAACCTTTTAATTACATATAATGAAAATAGTATCCTATAACGTTAACGGTATTCGCGCAGCAATTAATAAAGGTTTTATAGATTGGCTTACCGCTACAGACCCAGATGTTATATGCCTTCAGGAAATAAAAGCACTTAAAGAACAGTTAGATTTATCTTTGTTTGAAGAGGCTGGTTACAGCTATAATTATTGGTATAGCGCACAAAAAAAAGGCTACAGTGGTGTTGCTATTTTATCTAAAACAGAACCAGATAATGTTACCTACGGTACAGGTATAGATTATATGGATTTTGAAGGTAGAAATATTAGAGCAGATTTTGGAGATATTTCTATTATGAGTATGTATCTACCATCTGGTACAAATTTGGCTAGACTAGATTTTAAACTAAAATATATGGATGACTTTCAGAAATATATTAATGAATTAAAAAAAGACAAACCTAATATTATTGTAGTAGGCGACTATAATATATGTCATGAAGCTATAGATATTCATGATCCTGTACGCAATAAAAACGTATCTGGATTTTTACCTGTAGAACGCGAGTGGATTGGAAATTTTATGGAAAGCGGATTTATAGATAGTTTTAGACACTTTAATAAAGAGCCACACAACTACTCTTGGTGGAGCTACAGAGCTAACGCAAGAAACAATAATAAAGGTTGGCGATTGGATTACGGTATGGTTAGCAAAACCTTAGAAAATCGCTTAAAAAGAGCTGTTATTTTAAAAGAAGCTAAGCACAGTGACCACTGTCCAATTTTAGTAGAACTAAAAAACTAAACACCTAAACCAACTTTTAAATGGCACCACAACTACTAAACCCAAAAGATTTTGAAGCCTTAATAAACGGTAAAAGAGTAGCGCTATACACTTTAAAAAATGCGCAAGGTTCTATTGCACAAATAACAAACTATGGCGGCACTTTAGCCTCATTATGGGTAAAAGACAAAAACAATGATTTTAAAGATGTTGTTTTAGGATATAAATCTTTACATGAATACCAAACCAATCCTAATGCCTATTTTGGTAGTATTGTGGGTAGATATGCCAACAGAATTGCAAAGGGTAAATTTACACTAGACAACAAAACATACAATTTAGCTGTTAACAATGGTGAAAACCACTTACACGGTGGCACAACAGGTTTTGATGCTGTTGTTTGGGATGCTAAGCAACCTACCGGAGATACGCTAGAATTAACCTACGTTTCTGCAGATATGGAAGAAGGTTACCCTGGTAACTTAGCGATTAAAGTACAATACCACCTAACAGATAAAAATGCCATAAAAATTAAATATTGGGCAATTACCGATAAAACAACGGTTGTAAACCTAACAAACCACTCTTATTTTAATTTAAAAGGAGAAGGCAATGGCGACATTTTAGATCATAAACTACAAATTAATGCGTCTTCTTTTACAAGTGTAGACACAACTTGCATACCTACAGGAGAACTAACAGCTGTAGATGATACACCTTTGGATTTTAGAAAAGAAAAAACAATTGGCAAAGATATTAATGCAGATTATGAGCAGTTAATTATTGGTAATGGCTATGACCATAACTATGTTATAGACCAAAACACAACTTTAAATTTGGCCGCAACAGCAAAAGAAGCATCAACGGGTATTACTATGGATGTATACACTACAGAGCCAGGAGTGCAATTGTATACGGGCAATTTTATTGGTAGTGATTTAATTGGTAAATCGGGTAAAAAATACCATCCTAGAGCTGCTTTTTGTTTAGAAACACAGCATTATCCAGATAGTCCTAACAAGCCTCAGTTTCCTACTGTGGTATTGCGTCCTAAAGAAGAATACCACAGCGTAACTTTATATAAATTTAGTGTAGCAAAATAGTTTACTTATTAGCAACTACTTTGTACGTTGGGTCTTCCATTACATTTACATCAATAATATCATCTGCATTACACAACAAACGTATACAATCTTTACTTAAATGTCTTAAGTGAACCTTTTTACCCACTTTAGCATAACGTTCTGTTATCTTATTTAAAGCTTCAATACCACTCATATCGGTAACCCTACTTTCTTTAAAGTCTATAATTACTTTATCTGGATCACCTTGTACGTCAAATTTTTCATTAAATAATGTGGTAGATCCAAAAAATAAAGGCCCGTATATCTCATAGTGCTTAACTCCGTCTTCATCTACATACTTTCTAGCTCTAATTCTCTTAGCACTTTCCCAAGCAAATACCAATGCAGAAATTATTACTCCTATCAATACAGCTAAAGCCAAATTATGTAAAAATACAGTGATTAAGGTAACCAATATCATTACAAAAATATCTGGTTTAGGCATTCTTCGTAAAGCCTTAAAGCTAGCCCACTCAAAAGTACCTACAGAAACCATTACCATAACACCAACCAATGCAGCTATTGGCACAAGCTCTATTACCGGCGCTCCAAACAATATAATAACCAATATAGTTAACGCAGCAATTATACCAGATAATCTTGCTCTTGAACCTGCAGATAAGTTTACTAAAGTTTGTGCAATCATAGGGCAACCACCCATTCCGCCAAAGAAACCGTTTAATATGTTTGCCCCACCTTGAGCTACACACTCTCTATTACTATTTCCTTTTGTTCCTGTAATTTCATCTACCAAGTTTAACGTAAGCAAACCTTCAGTTAAACCTACAGCTGCCATTATTAATCCGTAAGGTAAAATAATTTTAAAGGCTTCTAATGTAAACGGAATAGTAGGAATGTGAAAAGAAGGTAATGTACCACTAAGCGATTTTAGTGGCTCTCCTGGTAATGTATCTTGATTTATAATATCTACTACTTGTTTGGTTTCTATATTAAAAAAATACACTACTAAAAACACAACAATAATTCCTATTAATGAAGCTGGCACTGCCTTAGTAACCTTAGGAACAAAAACAATTATTGCTATTGTAAACAACACCAAACCTAGCATAGTATACAATGTCTCACCTGTTAGCCAAACTGCTGCATCTCCCACACCTGCCTTAAATTGGTCCATTTGGGCCATAAAAATAATTATAGCTAAACCATTAACAAACCCAAACATTACCGGCTGTGGAACCAAGCGTATAAACTTACCTAGTTTTAAAAGACCTATTATCATTTGAATAACACCTGCCAAAGCAACTGCTGCAAAAACATATTCTAAACCGTGAGAGTTCATTAACGCCATAAGGACTACTACGGTTGCACCAGCTCCACCAGAAATTAATCCTGGTCTACCGCCAAATATTGCTGTTACTAATCCCATAATAAAAGCACCATACAAACCTACTAAAGGCGAAAAACCGGCAAGAATAGCAAACATTAATGACTCTGGAATCATTGTCATTGCCACCGTTAATCCTGCTAAAATTTCATTTTTATAATCTACCTTCTGCTGGAAATCGAATAAATTTAAATACTTTTTCATTTTAGCTTATAAATTAAGGGCGCAAAAATAGTCTTTATTGAGCTTTTAGAGAAATAAAGTGTCTAAAACTAAAAAACACCTCTCTAAATTTTAAAAATCTAACACTATCCGCTAACAAAACGTTTCTTAGCTTTGTAGTAAACACAACTATACAATGGCAAAACAAGACTTTACACTTATAGGAGCTGGCATTATGAGCGCAACGCTTGGCGTTTTATTAAAACAACTAATACCAGATGCTAAAATAGCTATTTATGAACGTTTAGATAAAGTAGGCGCAGAAAGCTCTGATGCTTGGAACAACGCCGGCACTGGGCACTCTGCCTTTTGTGAGTTAAACTACACACCAGAAAATGAACAAGGAGAAATAGATATTTCTAAGGCATTAAAAATTAGTGAATCTTTTGAGGTGTCTAAACAACTTTGGGCTTATTTGGTAAAAAACAATTTACTTCCTGCAGAAGATCCTTTTATTAATGACATTGACCATATGAGTTTTGTTTGGGGTGATGAAAATTTAAACTTCTTAAGAAAAAGACACAAAGCACTTACAGCTTATCCTATTTTTAAAGATATGTTGCATTCTGAAAATTATGATGAAATTAAAGAATGGGTACCTTTAATGATGACAGGCCGTAGCAAAAACCAAACTATAGGAGCCACAAGAATGTCTATAGGTACAGATGTAAATTTTGGAACTATTACCAGAGGGATGATTGCCTATCTGCAGTCTTGTGATGGTGTAGAAGTATTTTTAGGTCACCAAGTAGAAGATATTGATGATAAAAAAGATGGCACTTGGGAAATAGAGGTTAAAGATTTACATACAGATAAAGAAAAAACAATAGAAAGTAATTTTGTGTTTATTGGTGCTGGTGGTGGCGCTTTAAAACTATTAGAAAAATCTGATATTCCTGAAGCAGATGGTTACGGTGGTTTTCCGGTAAGCGGACAGTTTTTAAAATGTAATAATCCTGAAGTTATTTTACAACACGAAGCCAAAGTATACGGCATGGCAGAAGTTGGCGCACCACCAATGTCTGTTCCGCATTTAGATACTAGAATGCTAAATGGCGTACGCTCTTTACTTTTTGGGCCATATGCTGGTTTTTCTACTAAGTTTTTAAAAAATGGTTCTTATTTTGATTTGCCACTATCTATAGACGCACATAATATTTTTCCTATGCTTAGGGCTGGTTTACACAACATATCACTAACCAAATACTTAATAGAACAAGTTGTACAGTCGCCAGAAGAACGCTTTAAAGCATTAGAAAAATACTACCCAAATGCTAAAATTGAAGACTGGGAGCTTATTACAGCTGGGCAACGTGTACAAATAATTAAAAAAGACGCCAAAGAAGGTGGCGTGCTTAAGTTTGGAACCGAGATTGTAACCAACAAAAACAAAACGTTGGCTGCTTTGCTTGGTGCATCACCAGGTGCATCTACATCTGTATCTATAATGTTATCTGTATTAAACCAATGTTTTCCAATGCAAGTAAAATCTAAAGCTTGGCAGCAAAAGTTAACAGAAATGATTCCGTCATTAGGACGTTCACTAATTACAGATGAAAAACTGTGTATAAACACAAGAAATTATACAACGGCTATTTTAAAATTAGAAGACCAATAAACATAAAAAAACCGCCTTAAACATACTACTGTTTAAGACGGTTTTACAACTAATAACCAACCTAAAAATTCTTTTTATTTTATACGCTGTCTCTTTACTGTTTTTAAACTGTTAGTAGACTTTGTTCTTTTTTTATCTGTAGTAGATACATCACCTTTTAAGTATTGTATGTATCCTATTCCTGTAAATTCATAAACCGTGCCAGAATTTGGATGGTACAGTTCTATTGTACTATCATTAATAACATAAAACTCAAAATAATCATCACCCAAAAAATCATAATCTAGTTCTAGCAACTTTAAGGTTTCATCTCCTTCTACATCAAACACCTTATACTCACCTTCATAATCCCATTGTAAGTTTCTTGGTCTGGTACCATTATTATCTATAGATGACCTAAAAACATCGGCATTACCATCTGTAAAAAATTGCAAAAAGTTTTCTTCATCAAAATCATTTATAGCACCTTCTTTACTTGTGTATGTTTTTTCCCAAGCATCATATTCCTGCAAAAAGTATTTTAAATTATCATAAAAAACATAATCATAATCAAACGTACTTTGTCTGTACCCCCTTAAGTAGTATGATGTGTTTGTGGCAACATCTAACAACTCTAATGTATTGCTATTTACCACATACACTTCTAGTGGCCACCTACCATCTACACTATGGTTTACTCGTATACCATCATTAAAAACATCATAATTACCAACATCTACACCATAGCCGCCACCGGTTTTACCAATACCAACAATATTATTATTAGCATACAAACGGCCATTGTTAAATGTTATAGTAAATGCACGTTGTAAAAAAGGAACTTCCCCGTTACCTTGTGTTGCGTTAATATCTACATACCAAAGGTCATATTTATGTATTGCGTGTTCTACAGAAAATCCTGGTTCTATAAAATCGTCTTCTATTATTATTTCAGAATAGCATGATGAAACTAAGGTTCCCAATAACAGTAATCCTAATAGTAATTTTGTTTTCATAATAAAAAATGTATTGGTTCTGCCAAGTATAAAACAAAGGGCGTGCCAAAAATTTTAAATCGCTAATTTACAGACACATAAACATTTTAAACTTTACCTACGCTAACATTTTATAGATTAATAAAAACTAAATCTGCATAAAAAGTACTAATAAAATAGTATGTAAAATTAAGGTTGACAGTACCCTAAAGTTTTATTAAATTAAAGCTATAGAAGGCATAAATTTCTGCTTTCAATTAAATTTTATCTACTTTTGATTTTCTAAATTTATTTTATGAAGAATACTACAAAATTTGCTGTTTTGGGTGGTGGTAGCTGGGCTACTGCAATTGTAAAAATGCTTACTGAAAATGTAAGTACAGTAAATTGGTATATGCGCAATACAGATGCTATTGCACATATAAAAGAGCACTGTCACAACCCTAATTATATAAGCGCTGTTGAATTTAACCCACAACAACTAGCACTAACTGCAGATATTAATACTGCTATTGAAAATTCTGATGTGGTAATTTTTGCAATTCCGTCTGCTTTTTTAGTCACAGAACTACAAAAACTTACAGTGTCTTTAGAGAATAAAACTATATTTTCTGCTATTAAAGGTATTGTACCAGAAACAGGCTTAATTGTTGGTGAACATTTTAATGAAACCTATAATATACCATTAGAAAATATTGGTGTTATTGCTGGTCCTTGCCACGCAGAGGAAGTTGCCCTAGAGCGCTTGTCTTACTTAACTATTGCCTGCGCAGATGAGAAAAAAGCCAAATTGGTGGCTAAAAACTTAAGTAGCGATTATATAAAGACAAAAACATCTGACGATATTATTGGTACCGAGTATGCTGCCGTGCTTAAAAATATTTATGCTATTGCTGCTGGTATGGCTCACGGTTTGGGCTACGGAGACAATTTTCAGAGTGTGCTTATGAGTAATGCTATTAGAGAAATGAAACGTTTTATTAAACGTGTACACCATATGAAACGTAACATTAACAACTCTGCCTACCTTGGTGATTTGCTTGTTACTGGCTATTCTGTTTTTAGTAGAAACAGAATGTTTGGTAATATGATTGGTAAAGGATACACTGTTAAAAGTGCTATGATGGAAATGAGTATGGTTGCAGAGGGTTACTACGCCACTAAAAGTGCTCATTTAATAAATGAAAAACATAACAAAAAGTCTAAAACTCCTATTATAGACGCTGTTTATGCTATTTTGTATGATGGAAAAAATCCTAAAAAAGTATTTAATAATTTAACCGATAAGTTAGACTAAAAGCTACCTTAACTAAGGCTAAATTATATAAAGCTTGTTTTTATAGTAATTCTATGCAATTGCTCTAAAAACAAGCTTTTTTATTTGTGTATTTCTAAAAACAACATAAATTGTAAGAAATTGATTCGGTTTTTTAAAAAAAAGAGAAAAGAATATAGAGGAGAGAATAGAGACCAAAATGAGAAACAAGAACCAAGAACCAAGATGCAAGACTTAATACCTATAAAATAGATCAAAACAAATAACCAAAGACAGTAAACCTATGAAAAAAGTAAAATCTGTTTTATACAGAATTGTATTTATTATTGTATTTTCTTTCCTAGCAAAATCTTGTGTTAGCGATTATATTTACGAAGGCGACAAAGATAAAATTGCAGAACGCCAACAAATGTTAGATGATAACACTTTTGTTATGGCAGACTTATCTAACGAGTATACAGAAACCACTCTGGCTAGGGTTATAAAAATGTATAAATTTAATTACTCTTTTACTGTTGATGGACGGACTTATGCTGATGAAATTTCGTTAACTACACTGCCAAACTTCCCTCAACTAAAACTATACTACTTAAAAGAAAACCCTAATATAGTTTCTGAAGACCCACAAGCAGATATTGATACCGAAAATAAAAAAGGGAAATCTGTTACAGACCTTATTGTTGGCATTGTATGGGGAATTTTAGCGCTACTTATGTTACTCTCTTTTTTTGGAGGAAAAAAAGCAACAGAACCTAAAGTAGTACAAGAAGCTAAAAAACCAATTGCTACTAATACAGATACACGTTCTGCAGAACAAAAAGAACAAGACCGTAAAGCAAAAGAAGACCCTAATAGGTTTTTACCTAAGTAAATGGAGAGACAAGATCGTTTAAAGGAGAAAATAGAGAAGAGATAAAAGAGTCAAGAACCAAAACTTGAGACTTATAAAAAACTAACATAAAACTATGGATCAGAAAATAAAAACATTAAAAATTATTCACTTAGCTATAACCTTTGGGATTGTTGCTATTTATTTTACTTTAGGAGATATTACGGCTTTAAAAAGTTTTAAAGTACCTGCTTTAGATGCGTCTTCAGTTGTATTTTTAGCACTACCGCTAATTGCTGTTTTTGCTAGTAATTTTGTATTTAAAAACACCCTAAAACAAGCCAAGGACATTAAAGAGCTCGAAGACAAATTTGGTGTGTACCAAACTGCATCAATTATAAGATGGGCAATTTTAGAGGGTGCTGCTTTTATCATTCTATTTCTTAAACCAGACTTTATGCTTTTTGGACTTTTAATTATACTGTATATGGTATTTTTAAGTCCTACTTTAGATAAAATGAAAAACGATTTTGAAAGCGTACGTATAAAATAATTTAAACTAAATATGAAAAAAACACTAGCCATTACAACTCTTATTTTACTAACTATTACAAGTTGTAAAACAGACCAAGAGCAAAAAGTAAGCAATTTATCTAACCTATATTCGGTAGATGGTTTTATAGATTTCCCGTTTACTATTACCAACACTAAAGAAGATAAAGACTATTACCAATACACCATTAAGGCTACTGTAGATAATGACACTATTGGTATGTTGGTTTCTTTAAAAAAAGGTGTTAAAGCTGGTTTTGTTAATGGTGAGCCAAAAAATATGTTTGTAGATAATGGTATTAAATTTACATCTATTGGAGAGCAAAGCAACAGATTATTAAACTTTATGCGTAAAAAATATAATTTACCTGCTAAAGACTATGCATTAAAACAAGAACAAATTTTTACTTGCGCTAACCTTAATCAAGATGCTGTAGATTACAAAAATGGCAGTAGTAGATTTAAAATATTTTTAGAGGACGATGAAGAAAATGCAGAGCTTTTTGTAAACTTCAATTTTTTACTAAACACCATTGGTTTAAACGAAAAAGACAACTTGTACAGACCACAATTAGTACGTTTGCTAAGCAAATAATAACCATACAACTTGTAAATTTTAGTACCTTAGATGTATGAACAAATTAGACGTTAGAACCGTAAACGTTGTACAGTATGTGCAACCTTTACGAGAAGGTGGTTCTTTACCTGCTATTGTTAAGGCAGATGACGATTTCCTTTATGTTTTAAAATTTAGAGGCGCTGGCCAAGGCACAAAAGCACTTATTGCCGAGTTTATTGGTGGCGAGCTTGCACGTGCTATTGGACTAAAAGTACCTGAGTTGGTATTTGCTAACCTAGACGACTCATTTAGCAAAACAGAACCCGACGAAGAAATTCAGGATTTACTAAAATTTAGTGTTGGTTTAAATCTAGGGCTACACTATTTATCTAGCGCTATAACTTTTGATCCGTTGGTAACTACCGTAGATGCAAAAACCGCTTCTAAAGTGGTACTACTAGATAGTATTATTAGCAACATAGACCGAACTGCAAAAAACACCAACTTACTTATTTGGAACCAAGAGTTGTGGATTATAGACAATGGTGCTAGCTTTTATTTTCATCATAACTGGCCTTTGTGGGAAAACCACTTAACCAGAACTTTTCCGTTAATAAAAGACCACGTATTATTGCCACAGGCTACAGAACTAGATTATGCAAAACAAGAAATTACAAGTAAAATTACACCGCAAATTATAAAAAACATCACCAACAGTATACCAGAAGACTGGCTAACAAACCAAACCGATTCTTTAACTCCTGCGCAAATGAGAGCTGCCTACACCACCTATTTAAATGCAAAATTGGGTATGGTAGATGCGCTAATAAAAGAAGCTAAAGATGCAAGATAAAGTTACATTTGAGTATGCAATTATACGCATAGTACCCAAAGTAGAGCGCGAAGAATTTTTTAACATTGGCGTTATTTTATTTAGTAAACGAAAAAAATTTTTAGGTGTAAAATACCATATAGACCGTACTAAACTAGAAGCTTTTTGTAAGGAGCTCAACTATAATTTGCTAGAAGATTACCTAAAAGCCTGGGAACTGGTTTGCAAAGGTGAGCCCGCAGGCGGACCAATTGGCAAGTTAGAACTATCTGACAGGTTTAGGTGGTTAGCAGCCTCTAGAAGCACCGTTATACAAAGCTCTAAAACACACCCTGGTTTGTGCAACAACCCAGAAGAAACATTAGAAAAATTATTTGCTACTTACGTATTGTAGCAACCAACAAAACCCTATAAAAATGACCAACATTAAACAATACACAAAAAGCATTTTTTTACTATTGGTAACGGCAGTTATAGTACAGTCTTGCAATATAGAAACCACTTATGAGACAGTTAACGTTAAAAACAGATTTTCAATTGTTTTACCTTCTTTTTTAACCAAAACCAATGACTTAAATGATGATGCAACCCTACAGTACCAAAATGAAAGAAGAGAATTTTATATAGCAGTAATAGAAGAATCTTTTGAGGAAGTAGAGACTGCTATTGAATATTATGAAGAAGAAGAAAATATAGCTTACAAAAATACGCTAGAAGATTATAAAAAAATGACACTAGACGATTATAAAACACAGCTTACAAACGCAGAAATGTTTAATACAAAAGACACTGTAGTTAATAATATGCAAACAATTACCACGCATTTAAGAGGAACAATTAACGGCGTAGACATTTTTTACTCTATAGGTATTTTTAAAGGTAAAACAAGATATTACCAAGCAAACAGTTGGACGTTGGCAAGTAATGAAAATTTGTATAAAAATGAATTAGATAAAATTATTTACTCTATAAAAGAAGTAGAAGAAACAGAGTAACTTTTACCCATTTACCATAAAAAATTAAGCCTTTACTTTTTAGACAAACCTCAAAAAAGTAAAGGTTTTTGTTTGTTTTAGAGTTAGTTACAACAGCATACAAAAAACTACAACTACCAAATACCCTTAAAAAACTGTAAAGTATACACTATTACATACCATTTACGGAAATCTGTTTTTTTGGTAAAGAGGAAGGGAGTAAATTGATTACAGTTTAAGAAGATTAAGCAAATACTACTCTCCAAAGTTAGTAATATGAAAAAGACAATTACATTAATTATATTCATCCTAATATCAACCCTTTCTAACTCTCAAGATATAGAGGGCTTATCAAAAAAGAAAATAGATTTAACTGTAAAAAAAGATGCTTTACTCATTGAAAAAAAAGCTATTGAAAATCAAATAGATTCAATTACAAACAACATACTTATCATTGAAGACAAAATTGCGATTCAGGAACTAAAAACTAACGCAATAAAAACCTCATTAAAAAGAAATTCTAATTTTTACGAACTTCCAAGTGAAAAAACAAGAATACTGGAATCTATAAATCAAAAAAAACAACTTTATCTAATAGAATACTATGAATATGGTGAATATTACAAAGCTATTTACAATAATAAAATTGGTTATATAAAAGAATCAGATATTATAAATAACAAAGCAATTAAAGCGCTAAAAAAAAAGCCCTCAACAAACCCAAACACTCCTTCTTCACAAAGTAAGCCTTCATACAATAAAGGGTTCAATTCATCTAGAAGTAGTGTAATATCTACTTGTGGCGCTCTCACTAAATCTGGTGGTTATTGTAAAAGAAAAGTAAAAGGAGGAGGTCACTGCTACCAGCATCAAAAATTGTACCTACCACAAACTTTCATATCTTTAAAAGAAAAAAATGGCGAGTAACACAGAAATTAAATTATCATCTAACTGGACCAACCTTGGTTTGTACTTGGGTACAATTGTAGTACTCATAATGATTCCAATTTTAGCAAAAGTTACCCAAGATCAAGATTTTCATATGGGTATGATTGTAGCTGCTGCTGTTTTTATAGCGCTTATTGGGTTTATTGTGTACCAATTTATGTACATCTGTGATGCTCGTGTAATTGGAGACAAACTAGTGTTAAAAAAGAAGTTTAGAGCAGCTAAACACTACCCGTTTGATAAAATAGGGTATCCAAAGTCTTTTCATTTAAAAAGATCTAAATACACTATTGTAGAAATGCAAAACGAAGACAAAAGTCAAGAGAAATACTTGATTATGAATAATAGATCTTTACTTTCTTTTGAGCGTAAAGACGCTGAGCAAACTCTTATTGATCTTAGAAATATGGCAATGCGTAGTAAGTAATAAAAATAACCCTGTTATGGCATATAAAACCTGTAATGCTTGTTCTGGTACTGGACAAAAAACTTTTGTAGGTGGTACACACGCTACCACAGAACATTGTAACGCTTGTGATGGCACAGGTAATATTAGAATAGCAGACCCTATACAGCCGCCGCCAAAACCTCCTACAACTTCGGGTACGGACAAAACTGGTCCTAAACCAAACAAAAACACTAAATTTATTAAACTTGCTATAAGTACAATTGCTTTTATTTTTGGCTACTGGATAACTTTAGAGCATTTTACAGATACGTTTTACATAGCAGCTGCTATAGGTTTAATTTGCTTTTTTTTAGTGTACCGTTGGTTTTACTTTTTTATGACAGCCCTAACTATAACCATCATTGTTTTTGCTATCTGGGGAGAAAAAATATTGTCTTTCTTTTAAATAGTAAGTCTCTACCCTAAAAACTGCCCTAATTTAGATGGTGTCTGTAGTAACCATCCTGTTAAACTATATCTATCTTTATAAGATTTTAGTACAGCGTGCGGCACAACATCACTCTTAAACAATACACACCTACCTGCTAATGGCTCTACTAAAAACGAGCTATTATCTGGTTTAAAAATTTCTAATTCTCCTCCATCTCCTTTTTGCCAACCTTCATTTAAATACACAATAAAAGAAATGGTACGGTTATTTCGGTTTTTAAATTGGTCTAGATGTTTAGTGTAATGACCGCCTGGAGGATAGTTTGCAAAATGAAACTCGTACCCAGATAAACTTAAAAAACAATACCTATTAAACACCTGTATTGCTTGGTCTACAACCTCCCAAAATGCAGCAATTTCTGTATCTCGTTCTTTAGTTAACCAAAAAGTATAGTCGCCTCTAATTTCTGTGTGTACTGCATTTTTATCTAATGCGCCTATACCTGCTTGTGCAAAATAATTTAGCTTAGATAAAAAGAATTCTCTAACTTCTAAATACGTGCTTGTATCTAAAAAATTATCAATTACCACATAATCGTTACAAGAAAGCTCATCTACCCAGGAGAGCCACTTCTCTATTTGTATTTCAGTGTTCAAATTCTTTTAAGAAAGTCGGCAAATATAGATTAAAAAAGTGTGCGTAAAACACGCAGATAACAACTCCCTTGAAAAAGCATTATCTTTAAAATAAAAAAGCGATAATGAGTACGGATTTAAAAGAAAAGGCAATTGCATTTTACAAAACTGCATATTTAGGAAATCCTAAAAAAGCAGTAGAATTATATGTTGGTGAAGAATATATACAACACAACCCAGACGTAGAAAATGGCACAGAAGGTTTTATAGCATATTTTGAGCGTATGCAAACAGAATACCCAGATAAAAGCATTGAGTTTGTAAGAGCAATTACAGAGGGTAACCTTGTTGCTTTACACACGCACCAAACGTGGCCTGGTAACGACCAATACGTTACTATGGATTTTTTTAGATTTGACCAAAATGGTAAAATTGTAGAACATTGGGATGCTATACAGCAAATTCCTAAAACGTCTAAAAACCCAAATACAATGTACTAATGTGCATTGTTTTATGCACTAGAACTAAAAAAACTACCCAAAAGTACTTTTACAAAAATATCTCCGTTATAAGTTTTAACCAGTTTTAAGCATTTGCCTAAAACAAATAACCTTAACCAAATTTATAACCTTATGGACGGAATTAGAATACTTTTGCTTGTAGCAGGTGTTATTATTTTACTTATCAATTTTTTTATCAATTCTGGAAACATTATTAAAATTGTTAAATACTGTTTTCAAACCAACTCTATTGCCAATTATTGGGACTTAATTTTTAAAAGTTGCTTTAGTGGGCGCGCTATTATTTCCTCAATCATTGGGCTAATTTTAGCCATTATTATTTTTGTTATTATTGCTCCAATTATTTTAATAAGAAGTGCAATGGGCACCAAAAAAGTAAATAATTTGTTAGACGAGGGCTTGTTTTTTCAGTATCAAGATTTAAACTTAGAAAAAGACAATCTTACTTTTAAAACCAATATTAACAACGAGCTATTTTCAAATGTTCCGGAAATTAGTGTAACTGGCAAACTTAGGGTAGATGCTATTATTGCTATTAGTGAAATAACTAAAGAATGTGAGGCTAAAGGTATAAAATGCGAATATAAAGTAATGCACAAACTACCATTAGAAAACAAAACTGAAGCATTAATACCACTGTTTTTAACCGTAGACAACCAAGAGATTCCTACCTATTTTATTTATACACCAACACACGTGCAGCAGTATAAAAAAATACGAAATAAACTATACACCGCAGGTTATAAAAAAACTATTTATTTTTCAACTATTCAATTTTAAAAACAAAAAAATGACAAAAAAAGTTCTTGTTTGTATAGCATTAGGATTATGCACCAAATTAACATTAGCACAAGACGTAAATTTATTTGTAAATGATATTAAAGAAGAACGACATTTAGAGTCTGATAAAAGTTTTGTAGAACTTTCTGCTCTAATTAAAGGCATTAAGATTGATGAATTTAACCAGGTAAAAATAAAATCTATCACTAACGCAGCTGCTGATGATGGTAGCACATTACAAAAAAAGGAAAGCTTTTTTGGTGATGACTATAGCAATAATAACGAATTAGATATTAAGCTTGAAGCACCAACGCGTAAAGCCACTAATTTGGTTAACATAGAAGGTGTTTTAAAATATTTTAGTCCTACCGAAGCTAATGGAGGAAAAGTAGTTGTTAAAAATCCGCTTAACTACTACAATAAAAATTTACTTGGTAAAAAATACAAAGACGTTAAAGTTACCTTAGTAGACAAAGCTGCTTTGGAAAAACTTAAAGAAAAAGATGAAAAAGAATACCAAAAAAAACTTAACGAGTTAAAAGAATCTGGAGTAATAGCAGAAGGTATGGCAGAAACTGTTGATGCTTTTAAACAGTTTTTTGATGGTTTTGGAAGCTTTGGAAATGAAAATGCATTGTCTTTCTATGTAGAAGATCCTAACGAAAAAATTGTTGAAATTTTAATTTATAATGCTGATGGTGAAAAAATGAATTACGGCAGTAGTAAGTATGGCTCACATAAGCTTAGTATTAGCTTAAAAGAAGAAGCACAGCCAAACTGGACTATAGAAGTTTTAGTAGAAAGCGAACAAGCATTAAAAGAACTAAAGTTTAAAATAGCTAGTGTTCTTTTACCATAAAATATAATTTAATACTAGGGTAGTTACAGCTACTCTAGTATTGTTATCCAAATAACAGCATCATTACCAACCTCATCTACAACGGTAATTTTATGCACGCCTGGTTTTGGCAAAATAGCTATTTCATGAAATGTTGCTGTTTGCTTTACAAATCTATCGTCTACATACCAAAAAACTTTTGTTTTAGATTTAGAGTGTGCTATTTTTAAAACCAGCTCATTGGTTTCTCCTTCAAAATTTTTAGGCAAGGTTATTTTTGCTCCAGATTTTGGGTAAATAAACTCCATTACCTTAGCATTTTCAGTTTTACAATCGTTTCTAAAATCTGGTAATGTTTTGTACGTAACGTTGGTTTTTTTATAGTAAAACTCTTGTATAGGAGGCAATACAAACCAAGGCTTAGTTACCATATTCTCTAACAACTCACATGAAGTATTTACCTGAAACTGCTGCTTGGCATCTAAATGCACTAATTTATGGTAAGGGCAAGCCTTTACATAGTTTTGTTTGGCAGGTATACTTATTTTTTTAGTAGGGCAGTTAGGCGTTGCTAAATAACCGCTATTACTGCATACATCTATTTCTGTAAACTCATCTAAAGGCTTTAAAAACCAACTTGTTTTAGGTAAAACATTAAAAACATCAAATAAAATTGGTGCTGCACTAGTAACACCTGTAACATTTGGCCTACCCTCACCATCTGCATTACCAACCCAAACACCAACAACATAATTTTTGGTTGCTCCAATTGCCCAAGCATCTTTATTACCAAAACTGGTACCTGTTTTCCAGGCAATTGGTTTAGACGAGTCATAAAACTCCCAAGATTCTTGTCCCTCTGGTCTATTTACCTCTTTCATTGCTTCAAAAGTGAGGTATATACTTGCTGCATCAAAAATTGTTTTTTCTGTAGATTTTTTTCCAAAATCTACAGTATCATTTGCTTTTAACACTGGTTCTGCAAATTCCTTTGTAAAATATTCGCTAGATGTTCTATTAAAATGGTTTACCGTAGATGCCATAGATGCATAAGTTTTACACAAGTCCCAAAGACTACTTTCTGCACCTCCTAAAATTAGTGTTAACCCGTAATGATCTGCAGATTTGTTTATACCTTTTAGGTTAAACAAGTCTAACTGATCTCTAAATTTTTGCAGTCCGTAAGATTGTAACAACCTAACAGCAGGTATATTTAATGATCTAGCTAATGCCTTTTTAGCCTCTACAGCACCACTAAAGTCTTCATTAAAATTTTGAGGTGTGTACCCAGCAATTTGTGTAGGTATATCTGCAACCAACATATTGGGTAATAGCTCACCAGCATCTAACATTGCGGTATACAATAATGGTTTTATGGTACTACCTGTGCTACGGTTGGCTTGCACCATATCTACATCTTTTTGGTGATTTTTATCTGTTTTTGTGTTACCTACATATGCTAATACTTTGCGTGTATTAACATCTAATACCAAAACCGCAGCATTGTAAACCTGGTTTTGTTTTAAGTGAGAGTAGTGTTTTTGTACTACAGCATTTACACTTGCCTGCAAGGGAGCTTTTATAGTACTTACTACCCTTTCTCCTTTATGTTTTTTTGATAAATGTGTAACCAAATGCTGTGCATTTTGCGGCAAAGCATATGGTTTTTGAGGCAACTCTTCTAGCAAGGCTAGGTCATAAGTTGTTTTGTTAATTATACCATTAGCTAACAACTTACGCAGTAATTTATTTCTTTTTACTAACAAACGTTGCTGGTTTTTACCCGGATATATTAAACTTGGAGCATTTGGCAAAACGGCCAATGTTGCAGTTTCTGCCCAAGATAATTGATGAGATTTTAGTCCAAAATAACGCCAAGATGCAACCTCTAAGCCTACAACATTACCTCCATAGGGTGCATTACTAGCATACATTTTTAGTATTTCTTCTTTGCTATACCTAAACTCTAGGCGTGTTGCCCATATAAGCTCTATAAATTTTTCTGCATAAGATCTGCTTTTGCCTTTACGCGCTAAACGTATTACCTGTTGTGTTATGGTGCTACCACCACGTACTGTTTTACCTGCTTTTATATTTTGCCCAATAGCTTTTGCTATAGAAACAGGATTAAAACCAAAATGCTTGTAAAAGTGTGCATCTTCAAACTGTAGTAAACAATGCTTAAATTTTTTAGGTATGCTATCTACTTTAGGAAAACGCCATTGACCATCACTAGCAATTTGCGCTCCTAAAAGCAACCCTTCTTCACTCTCTACAACAGTAGCTGTTGGCACATTAAAAAGTTGTTTTGGTAAGCAAAAATAATATGCAATAAGCAGTACTGCTACTGCTATGCTTTTTTTAGGGTTGTTGCGTAAAAATTTACCAATTACCGTATTTTTAAGTTTGCCTACAAAACCCATATTAATAATTGCACTTTACTATTTAGTCTATGTATTGTTTTTCTACAAAATAGTTTACCAAAGCTTCTTTCATTAAAACACTTTGTTCACCTGCTTTTAATGTTGGCAACTCTTCTTTTATTTTATAATGTGGCCATCCGTCTTCATCAAACATTTCAAACTCATAATAACCATAAGGCTCTAGTAACCTACATATGGCAATATGCATTAAATTTATTTTTTCGTCTTTTTTATATTTAGCGTGTGGTTTACCTAATTCTTGTATGCCTACCAAGTATATAATTGCATCTAGCTCTAGCGTATCACCATCTGCAAATTGTGCTGATAGTTTTTCTACTAAAACATCCCATCTCTCTTTTAATTCGGTATCTCTTGACATTGTTATAGTTGCAAAATTTATGTTGTTTTATTCTGTTTTTTAATAAGATGTAAAGGTACAAATCAATATCCTATATTTGTAAAAACACTTGAGAATGAATTTTTTAGACATTATACTTGGCATACTACTAATTTGGGGACTTTACAAAGGCATTAAAAACGGACTTTTAATAGAGGTAGCCTCCCTAGTAGCTTTAGTTGCTGGTATTTATGCCGCCATACACTTCTCTTATATTATTGGCAATTACCTAACTGAAAAATGGCAATGGGACCAAAGCACTATACATATTGC
This sequence comes from Cellulophaga sp. RHA_52, assembly GCF_007827205.1. NCBI lineage: Bacteria > Pseudomonadati > Bacteroidota > Flavobacteriia > Flavobacteriales > Flavobacteriaceae > Cellulophaga > Cellulophaga sp. RHA_52. The sequence continues at coordinate 1,103,223 of NZ_VIRZ01000001.1, read as the reverse complement.
ATCTTCTATATTAACATTTATTGTTGTTGTACTTATTATTAATTTGGTTGGCAAATTACTTACCAAAGTAGCTAAAGCTGTTATGCTAGGCACTTTAAATAGAATTGCTGGCGGACTATTTGGTGCGTTAAAGGTTGCCGTAATTATTGGAGCATTACTTTTGTTTTTAGACCAAGCCAACAACAAACTACAAATTGTAAAACAAGAAACTATAAAAAGTTCTGCTCTTTACACACCTATAAAAACTATAGGCGAGCTAGTTTTTGCTTTTGTTATGGAAGAAACACAAACACAAGAACACCCTACAGAAACCCTTTAAAAACTACTTTTTTAAGCATAAAAAAGCGCCTAAGTAAAACTTAGACGCTCTAAGCTTTGTTGGTTATAATTAATTTTTAGTGTAGGTATATGTTACCTCAGCTTCAACCAATTGGTTATTTATATCTCTTATATTTAACAGACTTTCTATAGAAAAAGCTGTTTCATCTTCATTTAAATTTATTTGCGAACTAAAAATTGTACACGCACTAGAAAAATTTAAAACGCTACCCGTAAATTGCCAAGTTCCTAAAATATCACTCATTTGCTCACAATCTGCAGCTGTTAAACCTTGTTTAAACGTAAAACTTCTGTCTGCCATAAAACTGTATATAGCATCATTTTGGCAATCTGTACTTTGTACAAAAATGTCTTTTATAGGGTTATCTTCTTCATCATCTGTTAAATCTACCGCCACACTAGATTCTACCGCCGTTAATACCCAAGTACCTTGTAACACACTTTCTACCGCTGTTAATTCTCCTGTATAATCTTCTGCGCAAACAAGATCATCATCTGAAGAACAATTCAAGAATAAAACACCAAGTAAACCAATACAAGCTAATTTAAATTTCATAATTCTAATTTTATAATTGTTATATACTAATTAGAACCAAAAATTTAAAAAAGGTTGCGTAGAAGTTGTATTTATTTTACAACCTCTACCCAACGTCCTTTTGTACGTACCAGGTAATCATTATCATACATAGCTTCTGCTTGCACACCAGGTAAATAATATGTTCCTAGGTATGATGCATTTAGTAAAACTCTAAAGCTTTTAGTTTCATTTTCTCTTAAGTCAAAATAAAAATTAGCTCTATCATCTCTTAAATCTGTATAGGTTACATTGTTTTCTGCAAAGCTTCCAAAATCTGTAAAACGTGTGTTTACAATTTCCCATCCACTAGGAAAAATTTCTGTTAACGCTACATCTTCAATTTTACTATTGGTAGTATTTTTAAGTACAACTTCAGCAACAAAATCTGTTCCTTGTTGTATTTGTGATGCATCTATAACATTTCCATTTCTAGACTTATACACTACATTAACACTAAGGTTATTTTGCACTGTTTTTTCTTGCCCAACAGGTAACTTACCACTATTAACTAAGGTTACATAAAGTGTATTACCCTCATTATTTTTAATTTCTACAGAGTTGCTTCCTTTTTTAACAGAAAGCGCTCTGTTAGCTAATGTTTTACTAGTGCTAACATTATCTCTTTTACCATTAACTTTTAGCGTAGCTTTAATGCCTTTACCACCAACCATATCTGCAAACTTAGCCATTGCTAATAAGCTATATGCTGTACTTTGTGTACTCATATACTTATCACTATTTAAAGCTTCTGCAATTTCTTTTGCCAACTGCTGAGACGCTTTTTTGTTCTCCATTATAGACATAGTTTCTAATGCCATAGCTTTGTTACGCTCTGTAGACCCATAAGTGCCATAATTATGTTTACTATTTGTAAAATCTAACGTTGCACTGTTCATTAACTTAGCTGCTACAGATTTTTGACCAATAAGGGCATAAGCAGCTGCTAGTCTTAATTTAGATTGGTTAGACAAGTCTTTTGTTTCTTGTAACCTGTTCATAGACGCAACATCTGCACTACCAGCTAATGCCAAAGTGTATAAACGGTATGCTTGCGGCAACAGTGTATATCTACCACTGGTTCTATACTGCTTTGCTATATTTTTTTGATATGTAATCCATTTAGATTTAAACCCTATTGGCAACACATATCCTCTTTTTTCTGCTTCTAACATAAAGTGTCCTGCATAGGTTGTTCCCCAGTCATTAGCATTACTTTGACCTGGCCAATATGATAAACCTCCGTTTGATTTTTGGAAACCTGCTAAACGGTTTATAGCCATTTCTACATTTTTCTGTACTTTTTCTTTTTTAGACTTAGGCATATCAAAAATATCTGCTAAAAATAACTGTGGAAAAGCACCAGATGTAGTCTGCTCTACACAACCGTGTGGGTAACGAATTAAATACTGCATTCTACCATTAAAATTCATTGGAGGTAATGTAGATAGCTCTACAGATGCAGTATTGGTACCGTCTACACCAAAGGTTTCTAAACTAATGGTTTTACTACTATTAGCGTTTAATACATAGTTTGTAGCCTCTGCTGTTACTGGATTTGGATTTACCACATCTATTGGAATTTCAAAAGATGCTTTTTCTCCGTTACCTGACGCCTCTACAACTACTTTACCAATACCCTTAAAGTCTGAAACCTTAAGAACAAAATACGCCATTTTTTCATCTGGAGTAGTAAACTTTAACGACTTGCTATTGCCTGCTTCTATAGTAAAGGCTTTATTTTCTTTAATTTTTACTGTTACGTTTTTAACCTTTTTCTCCATAGCAAAAACAGTAACTGGTAATATTACAGATTCTCCTGGAGTTATTTTACGTGGTAATGATGCTAAAATCATTAGCGGTTTACGTACAGGGGTTGTTTTTTCTTGGCTACCATAGGCTTCTTTTTCTGAGTCTGCTGCAACAACCATAGTTCTAACAGAACCTACATATTTTGGTATTTTTATTTTGTGCGCTTTAGTTTGTCCTTTTTCTAACTTAAAAGGGCCTAAATGCACCACCATAGGCTCAAACCTATTTGCTTTTTTGTTTTTAGCCCCAGCAAGTTCATCATCACCACCAATAGCAAATACCTGATTTATTCTGCCGCCAAAGGCACCAATAACATCATCATAAATATCCCAAGTTTTTACTCCTAATGCCTCATTTGCATAAAAAGTTCCCCAAGGGTTTGGTGTTTTAAACCTTGTTAAATCTAACAAACCTTCATCTACAATAGCAATAGTATACGTCATTGCTTTGCCATCTTTTTCGCTTACTTTAACATTAATTGTTTCTTCTGGCCTAAGCACATCTGGCATTTCAATTTCTGGCTCTAATTTTGTTTCTTTATTTTCTACAGAGATTGGAATTACACCATACATACGTATTGGCAAATCGTTTTGTGTAGAAGCGTGTGGTTGCAATAAAGAAATATGAATAAACACGTTAGGTGTAAACTCTTTTGTCATTGGTATTGTAAACTTAGTTTCCCCTTTTTGGGCTTCTACCCAAAGAGACTCTAAAACCTCATTCCCATTTTCTACGGTAACCAATGCTCTCCCATTTTCTGAGCTAGGAAATGTAAAGGTTGCTGTTTCACCAACATTGTATTTTTCTTTATCCGATGAAAATAATAGCATTGTAGCCGCAGACGGATCGTTCTTTTTAGACTTACCTGCCCAACCTGGCCAATCTATATAAACCGCTTTACCGGTTGCGTGTCCGCCATTCTCATCTTCTACTCTAACTAAATACCTTCCCCAATCTGGATATTTCAATTCAAATTCAAAATTTCCTTTTCCTTTAGAGTTTGTACTAATTGTAGTTTCAAAAATCTTATTTCTGTAACCGCTATTGCCATAGTGAGTTAGGTTATCTTCAGAAGTCTCCCACCACCAGCGCCATTGTATTTTATATATGGCTACTTTTAAGTTTTTAGTTGCTTTTGGCTTTCCGTTTTGGTCTACAGAAACCACTTCAAAATTATGCTTTATGTCTGTTAACAACATCCCTTTAGACTTATCGCCTTTTGGCACATTAAGCCCTATATAAGTTTGGTAAGGAGAGTATTCTTTAGTAAAAACATCTGTACTAAAATCTCCTCCGTTTTCATAAACTTTAGTTACAAAAGATGCTTTTAACATTCCTGGAGGGTTACTCTCTAATTGTGGATTTATAGCGAAATTAGCTTTACCCTCTGCATCTATTTTACCATTATAAACCATTTGTTCTTCTGCAGAAAAACCTCTACTTGGATCATCAAAAATATAGCCTGGGTAATTTTTAAATTTTGTTTCTACAGCATTAAATTTAGCAGCTATATCTGTATTTAAATTTTTTGCAATTGCACCGTGCAACCACTTAACTTCCATTGTTCCTTTTATTGGTTTTCCTCCTTTTAAGATGCCCTCTCCAAAATCGTTTTTAATTTTTAACCTATTTGGTTTAATGGTTTCAATTTTAATGGTTTTTGTGAACTGCGCACCTCCTACAGATACTTTTGCCAACCAGTCTCCTGTCATAGCATCTTCATCTGTCTGTATAGGAAAACTATAAAAATTATTTACACCTACAGTTTTTACCTCTCTATGAACCACATCATTATATGGGTCTAACAATTCTAATTTTACAGGATGATTTGCTGGTAATTTATTTGCATTATCATTTAAAACAAAAGACAAGTGCAACATATCTCCTGGACGCCAAACACCACGTTCTCCAAAAATAAACCCTTTAATTCCTTTTTGTAATTTAACACCATTTACTTTAAACTTACTTACAGATAATGCGTTACCGTCATTAAGTTTAACGTAAGTTTTTTGCCCCTTAAACTCTGCTACTGCAAAAAATGCTAAGTGGTCTGCATCAAAAAAAGAAACTCCTTCTGCACTTGTTGTTACAGTACCTAATGCCTGTTGCTGGTAATTGTAAAAAGTAACTTTGGCACCTACTATTGGCTTGGCTGTTACTAGGTCTGATGTTGCAACAAAATAGCTGTTATTAATTCCTTTTTTTACAGTAACACCTATATCTGTGGCCAAAACATTAATTCCTACTTTTTTATTTACATAGTATGATGTGTGACAAGGATTTTCTCTTTCACTCCAGCTATAATCATTGTTGTAGTAACTTTCAGAATTATCCCAATAGCTACTTTCAGTTTCTTCATCAAAATCATCATTGTCTTCCTCTTCATCAAAAGGACTAAAGTTTGTGCCATCACTACAAGTATATAAACTGTATTGCGGCTTAAATGAAAACTCTACTCTGTAAATAGCTCCTTTTTCTGGTGTTATTAAGTTTGTTAAGTCTAAAGCATGTGCTTGCCATTTACCACTATTTACCGTAAGCTCATCTATTAATTCTAGTTTTTTACTTGCAATTGGCCTTGCAACTCTACGTAATTGGTTGTTACCACCTAACTCTGTTACTTGTAAAAACTGAAGTACATTGTTTTCATAAATACGAAATACCTTAACATCTACAGCTTTTAAGTTTACGGCCTCAAAATTTACTTTTAAGTTGGTAGATGATGGCAAAATAACACCGTTAGACAACGCTCTAACCTGTGGTTTAATTTGCTCAAAAGCTATACGCTCTGTATATTTTTTCTTAAGTTTTACACCGTCTCCTCTTTGTATACCATCAAAAACCTCTAACAATAAGGATCCTGTGTGGTTTTGTGACGGGTATAGGTATAATGTATTTCCTTTAATAGAGAATTTAGGGTTTGCATCATTCTCTAAAACTACTAACCCTTTTAAATTTTGACCTTTTTTTAATGGGTCTGAAAAATTAATTTTTACAACCGGACTACTTGTTTGTCTTACATCTACGTTTAATATTGAAAAGTTGTTTTTACCAGGAATCACAACATCAATTTTACCCTTTGTGTCAATATCAAAAGAGTTACCATCATAAGCCAATACTAACTTTTCATCTTCTTTGTACCTTTTAATACTATCTAACTTAAACTGAAACTGAGTTCCATTTTTAGGGTTGTTATTATATTTAAAAGCTAACTTTTTACCTTTATAAGTAGCAGTGGTTAGTTTTTTTACGGTTTCTAGAGTTAAAACGTCTGCAGACCTTAATTGCAAGTCTATATATTGATATTCTTTTGAGTATGCCTGCATAGGACTTAACGTTACACTAAACTCTTGCTTTATTGTATTAACAGAAAAAGCAAACTCTTCTAAATCACTAGGAATATCTTTATAAATTTCTTTTAAGTTTACTAAAAAGGTATACTCAGTATTCTGCTTTAAAGCTTTTGACGGAGTAAAAACTATAGTATTTTCATTTATAGCTTTTATTTTTCCTGATGCACTAGGAGAAACATCTAAAATACTTGAGCTTAAATCTTTACCATTTGTCCAATCATTTACAGGCTTACTTAAAACAATTTGCACTGGTGCTTTTGTAGAAATAATACCTTGTGTATACTCAGACACATACTCTGCATATTTTGCAGCGGACTCTGCATCTACAGTTGTGACCTTTTTTTTACACCCAAAAAAAAGGGCTAAACATAAAACAAAAAAGATAGACTTGGTTTTCATAAAAAATTAGTTTTGGTAAAAGTACTATTTAAAATACATAGAATACTCCCTGTAAACTGGGTATTATCCTGTTAAAAATAAATTATTTAACAACAACGTATTTATTTATCCTTTTGTTGCGACTTTTTATTTATCTTAACCATAAATTAAACCAACTTAACCATTAAACCTCTTTTACACTAACCATGTTAAAAAAGTTAACTTACGTATTACTAGTCCTTATAACCTCTATTGTTTTTAGCTGCTCTAAAGATAATTTAGAAGATGAAATTAACTTAATGAGCAATGCAGAGCTAGAAAACAACTTGTTCATACAAGTTAATTCTCATAGAGAATCTTTAGGTTTACAGCCATTAAAAACAAGTACTATTGCTAAAAAATATGCTACATCACATAGCGAGTATATGGCTAACACAAAAGATTTAAGCCATGCTAATTTTGAGGAAAGGGCAAAAGCCATAGCCAATGAAACCGGAGCCAATTACATAGCAGAAAACATTGCTAGTAGTTACACATCTGCTCAAGAAACATTGCAAAGTTGGCTACAAAGTGAAGGACATAAAGCCAATTTAGAAGGAGATTACACCCACACAGGTATTAGTGTTATGCACAAACAAAACGGCGATTATTATTATACCCAACTTTTTTACAAGTAAAAATACCATTGGTAACTACAATTAACTTTTAATAATGCACTTAATCTAAAAAAAAACATTTCACCGTTTTTAATTCGTCATACATAGTATTTAACACTAACACAAGCACTTATACTTATACCTTTACAACAACTATATTTTTTAAATGAAAATTGATTGTTATGTGTAAGATGAAAATTCCCCTAATTTCTCTTTTGCTTATTTTTTTTATAAGCTGTAATAAAACTGATGGTGTAGATGAACTTTATGAAGAAGTTGCAGCAACTCAAATGGAGGCTGAACTAATTACTTTAATTAACAACCACAGAACCAATATTGGCTTAGAAAAATTACAAATAAGTAATAATGCTTACAGGTACGCTAAAGATCACAATATTTATATGATAAAAATTAATGCTATTAATCATGATAATTTTATAGAAAGAGCAGAAAATTTATCTTCTGAAACTAATGCAACTTTAGTAGCAGAAAATGTAGCAAACCAATACAGTAACGCCCAACAAATACTAAACGCTTGGCTAAATAGTCCTAACCATAAAGATAATATAGAAACCAATTATGAGTATACAGGAATTTGTATACTTACAAACACCAACGGTGAACACTACGTTACCCAAATCTTATACAAGTAACACGCGGTTAAACTATTTTCTTTTCTTAAATTTGATAAGCATTGTTGCTAACAAAAGAAAAGATATATGGCTATAAAAGCACCCTTTAATTTAAACAAATGGATCTCTGAAAATAGAGATACTTTAAAGCCACCTGTAGGTAATAAAAACTTATATAAAGATGCAGGTGATTATATAGTTATGGTTGTAGCAGGCCCAAACGCCAGAAAAGACTACCACTATAATGAAACCGAAGAACTTTTTTACCAACTAGAAGGTACTATAGAAGTACACATACAAGAAGACGGTAAAAAGAAAACTATGCAACTAGGCCCTGGAGATATGTACCTGCACCCCGCAAAAGTACCACATTCTCCTGTACGTCACAAAGACTCTATTGGCTTAGTTATAGAACGCAAAAGAAACAACCTTGGTGTAGATGATGGTTTACTTTGGTATTGTGACAATTGTAACCATAAACTTTATGAAGCTTATTTTACCTTAAACGATATTGAAAAAGACTTTTTAAGTCATTTTAAAATATTTTATGGTTCTAAAGAACACCGTACTTGCAACAACTGCGGCACTGTAATGCCTGTAGATAGTAGGTATACGGCAGATGAAGATTAGCTACCAAAGCATAAAAATTCCTAAAACAAACCAATACCTAGTTTTGTTAAACAAAGAACATTTATTTGTAACTTTGTGTGAAACGTAACAATTTTTAATATAAAAGTTATAAAAATGTCAGAAATAGCAGCATCTTTTGGAATAGAAAGCGCCTTAAAAGAATTGGGCCTTAAAGATATTAATGAAGGAACTTCTACCGGTTCTAATAATTTCTCTAACGGAGACATTATAGAAAGTTATTCTCCAGTAGACGGCAAACTTATTGGTAAAGTAAAAGCTACCACAAAAGAAGATTACAATATTGTAATGCAAACTGCTACTAGTGCTTTTAAAACCTGGAGGACAATGCCAGCTCCACAACGTGGAGAAATTGTACGTCAGTTTGGAGAAAAATTAAGAGAAAAAAAAGAAGCGCTTGGTAAACTTGTATCTTATGAAATGGGAAAAAGCTACCAAGAAGGTTTAGGTGAAGTTCAAGAAATGATAGATATATGCGACTTTGCTGTTGGATTATCTAGACAACTACACGGACTAACAATGCACTCTGAGCGTCCAGGACATAGAATGTATGAGCAATACCACCCACTTGGCGTAGTTGGTATTATATCTGCATTTAATTTTCCTGTTGCTGTGTGGGCTTGGAATACTGCTTTAGCTTGGATTTGCGGAGATGTATGCGTTTGGAAACCTAGCGAAAAAACACCTATGTGTGGCGTAGCATGCCAAAACATTGCTGCAGAAGTTTTTGCTGCTAATAACTTGCCAGAAGGTATTTGTAACTTAATAAATGGCGATTATAAGGTTGGTGAAATGATGACTAAAGACACCCGTATTCCTCTAGTTTCTGCCACAGGATCTACAAGAATGGGTAAAATTGTTGCTAAAGAGGTTGCTGGGCGTTTGGGTAAATCTTTGTTAGAATTAGGCGGTAACAACGCCATTATTGTTACACCAGATGCAGATATAAAAATGACTGTTATTGGCGCTGTATTTGGTGCTGTTGGTACTGCTGGCCAACGTTGCACATCTACACGTAGGTTAATTATACATGACTCTATTTATGATAAGGTAAAAGATGCCGTTATTAGTGCATACAATCAGCTGCGTATTGGTAATCCTTTAGATGAAAATAACCACGTTGGACCAATTATAGATAAAGATGCAGTAAAAATGTATCAAGATGCTTTAGACAAAGTTGTTAAAGAAGGTGGCAACATTGTAGTAGAAGGCGGTGTTTTAGAAGGAGAAGGTTATGAAAGTGGTTGCTATGTTAAACCAGCAATTGCAGAAGCTAAAAACTCTTTTGAAATTGTACAACATGAAACGTTTGCTCCTATTTTATACTTATTAAAATATTCTGGTGGTGTAGAAAATGCCCTAGAAATGCAAAACGGTGTTGCACAAGGCTTGTCTTCTGCAATTATGACTAATAATTTACGAGAAGCAGAACACTTTTTATCTGTTCAAGGATCTGACTGTGGTATTGCTAATGTAAACATTGGTACCTCTGGTGCAGAAATAGGTGGTGCTTTTGGTGGCGAAAAAGAAACTGGAGGAGGACGAGAGTCTGGTTCAGATGCTTGGAAAGTATATATGAGAAGACAAACAAATACTATTAACTATACTACAGAATTACCACTGGCACAAGGAATCAAATTTAACTTGTAACTAGTTTAATACAACATACAAAGCCGCTGCATACAATTGTATACAGCGGCTTTTTTTTTGTAATCACTAAATAAACTTAGCTAACTAACTAATAATATAATGAAAAAAACCCAAATTCAATGCCGCACTTTGCGGGAGAACAGGGTTTTTTTCCTACTATGATACCATAAAAGTAATATTAATATTTCTGCGTTTTGCATAGAATTATATATTTACAAGCAAACAATGTATATCTGGTAGGTTTTAGTACATAACTGGTAAGTTAAACTGCAAAAAGTAAAAAATTCATTAAAAAAAGTTTAAGAATGCGTATTTCTTTAACATTTTTAACATTTTAAATAATTTTTTTTTACATTGTAGCGTAAACACAAAAAAACCAGACCATTATGACAAAAAAACTAATGTATCTACTCGGAATTATTATCACAATTCTGGTAGGAACTTACTTTTTTATTACGTGCTGTACATGTTGCGGATTTGCAACTACAGATTCAAATACTGTAACAGACACAAATGAAGAAGTGCAAACCCCAATTGAACCAAAAGCAACCGCTTATCCTTTTTCTTTAAAAGGAAATGGTTTTGAATTTGACAGCAATGACAATTTTAACTTTAAAAGCTCAGAATTTGCATACCAAGAGCCATTATCTGAAAATGTAAATAAAGGTGTAGCTGCAATACAACAGTACATAGATAAAGATCCTAAAAACGCTGTTACCATTACAGGCTACTACACGGCTGAAGAAGAGAACAAGTCTGCTTACCCAAACTTAGGTATAGCCAGGGCAAATACCATTAAAAATTATGTAGTTGCAAGCGGCGTACCCTCTTCTAAATTAAATATTTCCGGACAATTAATGAATTCTATGGTACCTAAAGATAGTATTTATATTGGTCCAGTTGCCTATGACGCTGTTATAGCAGAAGACAACACAGCACAAATGGATGCTCTTTACTTAAAAATTAAATCTAATCCATTAGTTCTTCATTTTAAAACAGGACAGGCAGCCATAAATTTAACTGCAGAACAGAGACAAAAAATAGCAGATATATCTACATATTTAGATAAAGTAGAAGGAGCAATGTGCAATGTAGTTGGCCATACTGATAATACAGGAGACCGAACAACAAATATTGGCCTTGGACTTAAAAGAGCAGAATTTGCTAAAGAATACCTAACAAACAACGGCATTTCTCCTTCTAAAATAAACACATCTTCTAAAGGCCCTGATGAGCCTATAGCAACCAATGACACAGAAGAAGGTAAAGCTCAAAATAGAAGAACAGTAATAACATTAAAATAAACACACAAACTATCTTAAATATGGAAAACACAAACATCTGGTGCTGGATTATACCTGCTTTAGTAGGCATAATTTGTGCAGTTCTTGGCTATCTGTTAGGCAAAGGCAATAAAGAGATTATAGACAATTCTGAAGACTTACAGTTATGGAAAGACAAAAACAGTAAGCTAACAACAGACAAAGACCAACTTACCGCTAAAAATACACAATTACAGGCAGATTTAGATACTTGTAGAGCTAAAGCCAAAGAAGCTGCCAAAGCAGTTGTTACACCACCTGTAGCTGCAATGGCACCAACTCCAACACAAGATGCCGGCATTGCTTTTGATGCTACTGCAGCCAAAGCTGTTTTTGGTAAAAAAATAAAACAAGACGATTTAAAACTAGTAGAAGGAATTGGACCTAAAATTGAAGGTCTTTTTCATACGTTTGACATTAAAACTTGGAAAGCATTATCTGAAGCTACAGTAGCTAAGTGCCAAGAAGTTTTAAACTCTGGTGGAGAACGTTATAGAATACATGACCCATCTTCATGGCCAATGCAAGCAAAAATGTGCTATGAAGGCAAATGGGCCGATTTGCAAAAATGGCAAAGTGAGCACAAACACGGTAAACTATAACAACATCAACAACCAAGCAAAAAACCCCAATTCCTTATAAGAATTGGGGTTTTGTTTTATGTATAAAACGGTATTAAAGCATACCATTTGCCTGTACCCATTTAAAGTGGTATTGGTCTTCATCAATTTTCATACGGTCTGATATACGTTGTAATCTAGATGGTAATTTAGTTAAATAATCTCTTGCTTTTTCTGCAGAATCATTTAAACCTCTTAAATTTTCAATATCCCAATAACCGTTAAGCTTGCTAAGAATTTCTATATAATCCTGAGCTGTATATACTCCTAACCTTTGTGCACAATTACTAAAAGTTTCAAAAGCAGTTCCTATGCTACCGCCAGACTCGCGCAAAAAGTGTGCTGGCATAACAATTTTACGCTTCATCATATCTGCAAAAGCTAAAATCATTCCGTTAGGGTCTTGATCCATAATTACTTTAACAAACTCTCTGTATGCTAAGTGATGACGCATTTCATCACCAGCAATAATATTACACATTTTACCTAGTAAAGTATTTCCTTTTTTCTTAGCCATTTGCCCAACTCTTTTATGAGATATGTTGGTAGCCAATTCTTGAAAAGAAGTATAAACAAAGTTTTTATACGGATCTCTATCCGTTCCAATATCAAAACCATCTGCAATTAAATGCTGCGTAGTAATTTCAACCTCTCGCATATTTACTCTACCAGATAAGTATAAATATTTGTTTAACACATCTCCGTGTCTGTTTTCTTCTGCTGTCCAGTTTCTAACCCATTTAGCCCATCCGTTTTCAGGACCATCATGTTGGTCTACACCTTCTACATCCATTAACCAAGACTCGTAGGTTGGTAATGCCTCTTCAGTAATAGTGTCTGCCACTAAAGTAACCCAAAAATCATATCCTAATTCTTTGGCCTCTTCTCTAATTTGCTCTACCTCATTAAAAAAGTTATCGCTCTGAGAGTCTGGTAAAAAATCTGTTGGCTGCCATATTTTTTCAATAGGAACTAAGTAGCTGTCTATAAAACCTTCTACTTTGCCCTCAATGGCTTTCATTACCTCTAATCTTATGTTGTGTGCAGACATATAATACTAGTTATTTTTAACAAAGGTCGACAATAATTTTTAATTCCTTCCTTTTTCTGTAGGATAAAAAGTTGTAACAGGGTCGCTTTGCCACACCTCTTTTGTATCTACATTTAACATAGATAAAGGTCCTTTAAAAGCAGCACCTGTATCTATATTATAAACATTTGCAGCATTTTGCGGCACTGTTTTTCCTATCCGTGTAACAGGTGTGTGCCCTATATATATTTCGTTATATTTTAATAAGCGGGGCGGGTATTTTTTATCTTCCTTTGCTAAGGCACGATCTACTGCCAAGGCAAGCTCCCACAATGTTCTATCCCAATAAAAAGTTTTTTCAAAATACTCAAAATCTACACCCTTTAAATTGGTAAAACCTGCATGTAAAAAAAGCCTGTTTTCTTCATCTAAATAATAGTTTTCTAGATTTTCTAAAAAAGCTATATGTTCTTTTTTTGTAGCATTATCAATACCCAAGTAAGAGGTTTGTGTAGCTTGCCCTCCGTGTAAAACCCAAGTATCATTATGCTCATCTGTTTTTAACCAATTAAGACAAAGCTCATCATGATTACCTCTAATAAAAGTACAGTTATGCGTTTTATTTAACGCTATTAAATAATTAATTGTTTCTACGGCATCACTCCACCCATCTACATAATCACCTAAAAAGATAAGATGATCGTTTGTAGTTACAGCTGCTTTTTGCAACAACTGTTCTAATGCTTTTAAGCCCGAGTGTATGTCTCCTATTACTAATTTTCTCATTGAGCAAATAATATAAATAATGCAATTACTAGCACTATAAAAAGTATTAAAAAGAATATTTTCCAGAATGAATATGGTCTGGTACCACTTATTTTTCCTGTTTGTCCGTTTACATAAAACCTATACTCTTTACCATTGTAATTGTATGCACTAATATAAATTGGCAATAAAATATGTTTAAAAGTTTCATCTTTTAGTTTGATATCTGTTGAAGATATTTGCTGTGTATCTCCACCAATATCACTTCGTATCCAATTGTGTGCAATTTGTTTGGCCTTAGCAAAAGATTGATGATGCCCTTCTTTTAAAGAAATGGTATACTTTTCTGTTACAAAACCTGCTAAAAAACTAGAGTTGTACGGTTTTAATTCTTTCAGATTCCAAAAAGCAACTTTTGATGGTACTTCTCTCTGTTTTTTTTCTGACGCATTAATTAAAATATCATCTACAAAGCCATTAACAGTACCAGATGCTGGGTACCATCTTGTTCTACGCTCTTGCCTTGTGCTTGTTCCGTTTTTGGTTTTATATGTTTTGGTAACATAATAATACTCTCCTCTTTTGCCTATATAATCTGCAGTCATATTAGCATCAAAAGTCCAATGTGGCATATACAACCCACGAATACCTTCTGGATCTAGTGCCGCTTTTTTTAGCTTATTAGGCGCAAACCAAATACCATTAACCCAGTTTTTAAAAATGCTTCTTGCTTTTTTTGTATCTATTTGAAAAGGCACTACAGCACTTGGCAAAATCCAACCTTCCTTTTCTATGTCTTCTGTAATTAAGGGCTCACTACAATACACACAGTGTAAGGACTTGTAGTTTTCTTCTATATGCTGATTTGCTCCACAGTTTTTGCAATGCAACAACTCTATAGTTTCTGTATAAGCATTGTCTCCAACAGCTTTTAAGTAATGCTCTAGTTCTAGCTCTTCAAAACTACTTTTAGCTTGTTCTATAAACTCTTCATACCCGCAATACCCACAGCTTAATTGCTGTGAGCCGGGTTTGTATTTTAACTCTGCACCACAATTGGCACAAGATTTCTTTTGTTCAGATTGTTTTAATTCTTCCATAAAAATTACCACTAACTAAAGGGTAAAACTTTTTTTAGGTTGATGAGGATTAGAGTATTATACTGTTGGTAAAGGTGGTGGTGTGTTACCGCCTAAAAACACTTTTAATTCTTCTACGTTTTGCAAAGCAGACCAATTTGCCATTCCTTGTTTCCAAACTAATGAATCTTTATTAACAGTTCTGTTTGCAAAAAGCTCTTTTAGCTTATCAAAAGTAACAGGACCCATTTGTTGACCATTTGCAGCATAAAAATACTGTACTTGTGTTGGCACTGGCGGAGGCACGGCTGCCCCTTGTGGCTGTACTGCTGGCTGTTGTTGCATCATTTGCGGATTCATCATTCCGCCCATTTGTTGCGCCATAACAAAGCCCATTCCCATTCCCATACCAGCACCTGCTGTACCACCATCATTTTTGGCAGCTGCTTCAATTGCTTTTGCTGTTTTAAATTGGGTTAATTTATTTAAATCTAACTTATCTAACCTACTGTACTCAAAAATTTCTTTTTTAAGCTCTTCTGGCATAGACACATTTTCTATGTAGAATTTCTCTAATTCTATACCAATACGACTAAACTCTGGCTTCATTACCTCTTGGCAAGTGTCAGACAATTCTGTTGTATTAGCTGCATATAGTTCTATTGGCAAATTAGCCTCACCAACAGTATCTGTAAAACGTGTAACTATTAAGCTTTTTAGGTGTTCATTAACTTCATAGTTTGTAAAATTACCATCTGTACCTACAACATCTACTACAAATTTACCTGCATCTTCTATTCTAAAACTATACGTACCAAATGCTCTAATTTCTGTTAACCCAAAGCGTGCGTCACTAAGCATAATTGGGTTTTTAGTACCCCATTTTTCATCTGTAAATAAGCGTGTGTTTACAAAATAAACCTCTGCTTTAAACGGACTATTAAAACCATATTTCCAACCTTTTAAAGTGGTTAAAATTGGTAAGTTTTGAGTGTTTAAAGTATATGTCCCTGGATTAAAAACATCTGCTAGTTGCCCTTCGTTTACAAATACTGCAACTTGCCCTTCTCTAACAATTAGTTTTGCGTTATTTTTAATTTCGTTTTGGTAACGCTCAAAACGGTGTACAATAGTATCGTCAGTATTATCTAACCATTCTATTATATCTATAAATTCGTGACTTAATTTCTTTTTAATTTCATCAAATATTCCCATTGTGGTAGTGTTTTAATTTTACTGAAAAAAGATAGTGTTTTTAAGGCTATCATCAAACTAAAAAACTTTAAAAAGCTATTAAATTTATGTTCTTAACTAGGCAGGTTTAATTATACTTTACTTTTCTTAAAATTCTAAAAGCCTCTTTTAAAGACATATACACATTTTTATTGTGTTTTTTTATTAATGGTTTTGCTCTTTCCATTTGTAAAAATGCATCAGGAAAATCATTTAAAAAACAAATTAAATAAATGTCTGGCAGCTGTTGCAAATCTGCTTCTTCTTGTTTTGTTAGCTGTTGTTGCTTTTCTAACTTATCTACTAAAGTATTGGTTGCATTAAAAATATGATGCAATGATTTTTTATTGTATTGTGGCGGATTAAATATTAAAGTACTTTGTATAAAATACTTTCCGTTATCATTAAAATTTAAAATTACTTTTTCAAACGGATAATACTTTTGTTGCTTACCCAAACCCAATTGCACATACTCTGTAGTGGTAAAAGAATCGTCATTAAAGGCTATTGTTATTTCATCTAAATTAGAATAAAACAGTTTTACTTGCTCGTTAATTAATTCTATATCTACCCTGGAATAGAATGTTTGGTCTTTTATTTTTTTTTGATTTCCGGCCCAACAAACCACAAACTGTTCTTTAAAAACTTTATAATTACTTGTTAGGTCTTTATGACGGTTGCTTATAAAGTCTATAACACCATCTAAAGTAAGTTCTATGTTATTTTTGGCGTGTTTCTCTATAGTTGCAACTGCTGCAGAATTAATATCTTTTAGTTCTACATTATATGCTTTTGGCAAGCTTATACTACCCTCTCTAAAAAATACAGAGCCACCGTAATATTTCCAAATATTTTTACGCAGTGCACATACTTTACCATTAGATTTTATGGTTACTAAACCCACCACTTTACCTTCTGGAAGCTGAGGAAACGGTATGTTTTCATAAGAAATTAAAGGAGGATTATCTAAATAAGCATTTACTAAATTTTGTATTTTACTATCATCAAAAAAATCTACACCAACTATTGTGTTATCTTCATCTTCTACGCCAATTACAATAAATGAATTGTTGTGAGGATTACTATTTGCTAAAGCGCATACGTGCTTTAAAAATTTTGCTTTGCCTTCTTTTTGACCAATATCTATAAAGCGCTTTTTGTCATAAAAACTATTCTCGTCATTATGAGCCAGAAGGTTTTTAACTAAAAGTCGCTTATTAATCATTTTAAAAGTGCTGCGTTACAAAAAAATCAGTTTTTATTTACAATTGTACTACTTGCTTGTGCTGTACTCATTACCACCAAATCTGCAATATTTACATGGTATGGCCTGGTTACAACAAAATGTATTATATCTGCAATATCTTCGGGTTGTAATGGTTTAAAGCCTTGGTAAACTTTTGCCGCTTTTTCTGTATTTCCCTTAAACCTTACTTCACTAAATTCGGTTTCTACCATTCCTGGATTTACAGCACCAATTTTAATATTATACGGATTTAAATCTATACGCATTCCTTGATTTATGGCATCTACAGCGTGCTTACTAGCACAATACACGTTGCCTTTTGGGTATACCTCTTTACCAGCTGTAGAACCAATATTTATAATGTGCCCAGACTTTTTAGCTATCATATTAGGAATTACAGCTTTAGAAACATATAACAACCCTTTAACATTAATATCTAGCATTGCGTCCCAGTCCTCTAAACTTCCATCTTGTATAGGCTCTAAACCGTGAGCATTACCTGCATTATTTATTAAAATATCTATATCTAAAAACTCTGGCGGCAGACTATTAATTTGTTCAAAAACAGTTGTTTTGTTGCGTACATCAAAAGTTAAAGTGTGCACAGCAACCTCTTTCTCTAACTCCCTTTTAAGCGTATCTAAACGCTCTTGTCTGCGTCCGCATAGCACTAAGTTTATATTATTTTGAGCAAATAATTTGGCCGTTGCCATACCAATACCACTTGTAGCGCCAGTAATTAATGCAATTTTATTTTTATTCATTTTTTGTATAATTTTTTAAGGAACAGGATGCCCCTGACTAGCTTTTAACAACACAAACCAATCTTCTAATTCTAACTTAATATCTAAAGCGTTAACAGATGCCGCTATACGTTCTGGAGTAGCAGTACCAACCACAGGATGCACGTTAGCAGGGTGTTTTAAAACCCAAGCCAACAACAACTGATCTTCGGTTGCATTGTATTTTTTAGTAAGTTGGTTTAAACTATCCTTAATACGTTTAGTTTGCTCATTTGTCTCCTTAAAATAAGACCCTAAAGAACTCCAAGCCATTGCCATTCTTTTATTTGTAATACAGTCATCTAAAGTACCGTCATACATAACAGTGTTTTGGGTTAATGAAAACTCTACCTGATTACCAGCAACAGGAACCACAGTCTCAATCATTTGTATTTGCGAAGGTGTAAAATTAGAGACTCCAAAATCTATTATTTTGCCCTGGCTTTTAAGCTGATAAATAGCCTCTGATATTTCTAAAGGATGCATTAATGGACTTGGCCTATGAAGCAATAAAAAATCTATATAATCTGTTTTTAAATTTTTTAAAGATTGATGAACCGACTCAATAATATATTCCTTGTTGTATTGGTAATGTCCAATTTTAGCCTCTCTAGCATCACAAACATATTGTATACCACATTTGGTAATAAGCTGTAAATTTTCTCTAGAAACTCCGCTGTTTGCAAATGCAGCACCAAACATAGCCTCATTTGTATAGCCACCGTAAATATCTGCGTGGTCAAAAGTTGTTATACCAACATTTAAACAATGGTGTATTAGCTTATCTATTTCTGCTGTAGATAAGTTTTTCCCCCAGCTTCCCCAGGTCATTGTACCAGCTATAATTCTCGAGTAATTTTGCGTTATCTTCATAATAGTTGTAAAAGTAAAAAATAAAATCTCCAACAAATAACAATAAGAAATGAATTATAGCAAGAAGTATTTTATTATCGTCCTTTTAAATCCTAGAGTTTTTTTCTTAACTTCATTAAGTTGTTTGTTTTAACAAACGACTTAATTATAAAAAACCTCATACTTATACTTTTCTTTTTAAACTCTTACAATTGTTTTTCTCAACAAGACAATTCTAAAATTATGCAAGAAATTAAACAAACTATAGAATATAAAGAATGGCATTCCTCGTTACTAGCCTATGCCCTTTTTAATTATAAAAAATTTAACCTTACAACATCAAAAGTTTTAAATAAAAGTAGTTATTATTATATTCTAAATGAATTAGGAGATAACAAGGTTGAAAAGAGCGATGCTTTTAGAAAAAACTAGCTACTTACGACTTAAATTTATCTCCAGATGAAGTTTCTAGTATATTTATAAAACCGATTACTCTTGAAGCTAAAGAAAAAATGAACTAATTTTTTGTCCGGTTTTAAAAACTTTTTTCAACTTTTTAAGTACATTCAAAAAATCCTTCTTTTAACTGCTACCATCTGGTTTTCATAACACTATGTGAAAATTAAAAATATTTTCCTTAAATAGTTCATAATAATAGTAGCGTTATACAACATTTAACCTATTATTAACAGCAGAACCGTAAATAAATTAAGATTTTGCGTCTTATTAAATACTTTTATATTTTGCAGAACAATTTTAATGGCTTATGGAAGAAAATACTACAGTAGATATTAGTGCGGTTAACGAGAAAATTGCTCAAGAAAGTGCTTTTATAGATCTACTAATGCTAGAGATGAACAAAGTAATTGTGGGTCAGAAGCATATGGTAGAACGCCTACTAATTGGATTACTAGGACGAGGACACATATTATTAGAGGGTGTGCCAGGACTAGCTAAAACATTAGCAATTAACACTTTATCTAAAGCAGTCCGCGGTGACTTTAGCAGAATACAGTTTACACCAGATTTATTGCCTGCAGATGTTGTAGGTACAATGATATACAATATTAAAGAGAACGATTTCTCTATTAAAAAAGGACCAATATTTGCAAACTTTGTTTTGGCAGATGAGATTAACAGAGCCCCTGCAAAAGTTCAGTCGGCTTTGTTAGAAGCAATGCAAGAAAAACAAGTTACTATTGGTGATGAAACTTTTGTTTTAGAAAAACCTTTTTTAGTAATGGCTACTCAAAACCCTGTTGAGCAAGAAGGTACGTACCCACTGCCAGAGGCACAAGTAGACCGTTTTATGTTAAAAACAGTAATTGACTATCCTAAAATTAATGAGGAGCAGTTAATTATGCGTCAAAACTTAAAAGGTTCTTATGATGAGGTTAAACCTGTGGTTACTGTACAGCAAATATTAAATGCACAAAAAGCTGTAAAGGAAGTATATATGGATGAAAAGATTGAAAAATATATCTTAGACATCATATTTGCCACACGTTACCCAGAAAAATACAATCTAGAAAATTTAAAACCACTTATAAGTTTTGGAGCATCTCCTCGTGGTAGTATAAACTTAGCTACAGCAGCTAAATGTTATGCTTTTATAAAACGTAGAGGGTATGTTATTCCTGAAGATGTTAGAGCCATTGTACATGATGTGTTAAGACATAGAATTGGAATAACTTATGAGGCTGAAGCAGAAAACATTACTTCTGAAGAAATAATTAACAAGATTGTAAACGAAGTAGAAGTGCCTTAAATCAGTCGTCAGTTATATGTCGTGGTTCTGTTTTTATACAAACAAAAACTACAATCTAATAATGTACACTGCAAACTGAAAAATGGATACTAAAGAATTACTTAAAAAAGTACGAAAAATTGAGATAAAAACTAGACGTCTCTCTAACCACATATTTGGTGGAGAGTACCATTCTACGTTTAAAGGACGTGGTATGACGTTTAGTGAGGTGCGCCAATACCAATTTGGCGATGATGTACGTGCTATAGACTGGAACGTTACCGCACGTTATAACGAACCTTACATTAAAGTTTTTGAGGAAGAAAGAGAACTTACAATGATGCTTATGGTAGATGTAAGTGGCTCTGAAAACTTTGGTACAACCAATCAGTTTAAGAAAGATATTATTACAGAAATATCTGCTACACTTGCTTTTTCTGCACTTCAAAACAATGACAAAGTTGGTTTAATTTTATTTTCTGATGAAGTAGAGCTCTTTATTCCTCCAAAAAAAGGAAAAAGTCACGCATTGCGCATTATTAGAGAGCTGTTAGAATTTACACCAAAAAGCACTAAAACAAACTTATCTGAAGCCCTAAAGTATTTAACCAATGTAATGAAAAAGAAAGCCATAGTATTTGTGCTGTCTGATTTTATTACTGATAATTATTTACAAACGTTACGCATTACTGGTAAAAAACATGATGTTACAGGCATACGTATTTTTGATGAAAGAGAAGAAACTATACCAAACATAGGTATGGTACAAATGCAAGATGCAGAAACTGGTGCCATAAAACTTATAAACACACAATCTAAAAAAGTAAGGTTAGCTTATGGTAAGTACTACCAAGATAAAGTAACTTACTTTAAAGAAACATTTACAAAATCGGGCTGCGGAACACTAAGCTGTAGGGTAGACGAGAGTTATGTTAAAAAGCTATTAGGCTATTTTAAGCGAAGAGGATAATGACAATTAGTAGCAAGCAAATAATTAGTACAAGTAACACATTACTAAAAATAATGTGTGCCTTAGCGTGCCTTGTTTTTGGTTCATTTTTTAGTTATGCCCAAAACCAACCTAAAATAACAGCAGATATAGATACTACTGCTATTAGAATTGGTGAGCAAATTAAATATACCATTTTTGTAGATGCAGATTCTACCGCACAAGTGTTGTTCCCTGAAGACCAAACCTTTTCTCCTTTAGAAATGGTTGAGGCCTTAGAAATAGATACCACAAAGTATAAAGACCGTATTACATTACAGCGTTCTTATGCCCTTACTCAGTTTGATTCTGGTGCTTATACCATTCCTATACAACGTATAGAAATTAATGGTAAAGCTTTTTTTACAGATTCTTTAAGGGTTAATGTTGGTACTGTTAAAGTAGATACTTTTGCTCAAAAAATGTACGACATTAAACCACTTATGGAGGTAGAAAAATCTTCTTCATTCCCTTGGTTGCTAGTTAGTATTATTGTAGCTAGTTTACTAGTGGTTATAGGTTTAATTTACTGGTTTATTTTACGTAAAAAACCATTAACTGACGAAGAAAAAATAGCGCTATTACCACCATATGACCGAGCAATTATAGAACTTAAAAAACTAGAAAATTCTAAATACATTATACAAGATGAGTATAAGGAGTATTACTCTGAGCTTACCACTATTGTACGTTCTTATTTAGAGGAAGATGTAAAAATATCTGCCCTAGAAAGCACTACAGACCAGCTTATTACCAAGCTAGAACTTTTAAAAGATGCAGGGCAATTAAAGTTAGATAATGATACTATATCACAATTTAAACGTGTTTTGCAAACTGCAGATTTAGTAAAATTTGCCAAAAAGAAACCAGAAACTTCTATTGCAGAACAAGACCGCGTGGCAATAGCTCAGATTGTAGAAAAAACACATGAGGCGTTACCAGAGCCTACAGAGGAAGAATTGCTTAAAAATGAAGAATACCTAGAAGAATTAGCGCGTAAAAAAGAAAAGAAAAAATGGATTATTGCCATTGCCACTTTTGTAGGTGCTTTATTAATTGGTTTAGGGGTCTTAATTAAAGTATACGGCTTTAAAACAGTAAAGGACACAGCTTTAGGCCACCCTGTAAAAGAATTATTAGAGAACGATTGGATACAAAGCTCTTATGGCTACCCACCAATACAAATAGAAACACCAGAGGTTTTAATTAGACAAGAAGTTAATTTGCCTCCAGAGGCTAAAGCAAATATTAAAGAACTGCAATTGTTCACCTATAAAAGCAACAAAACACTGTTTGCTGTTAGTGTTTCATCTGCAACATTTGCTAATCCGCAAACAGAACCAGATTTTAATCAGGTAGCAGAAAAAATATTGGCAGAGTTTGAGGCTTCTGGGACTAAAAATATAACCACAAAGCAAGAGGAGTTTAATACATTTTCATCTGACACTAAAGGCTTAAAAATATATGGTTCTGGCAAGTTTAAAATGCCAAATTCTAAAGAATTGGTTAATGGTGAGTATGCAATAATTTGTTTTGGGGGCAAAGGTTTTCAGCAACAAATACTTATAACCTACTTGGCAGATGACGAGTATGCACAACAAATTGCAGATCGCATATTTAATTCAATTGAAGTTAAAGAAGATAAAAAAGAATAAATGTTAGAGAATATCACTTTTGCAAATCCTCAGCTTTTTTGGTTGCTATTATTGCTACCATTGGCTGTGCTATGGTATTTTTTTAAACATAAAGAAGAAACTGCAGCACTAAAAATATCAAGTACACAAGGTTTTACAGATACCAGTATTTTATCTAAATTAAAACCTATACTTTTTGTTTTACGCTTGTTAGCTATGGCTGCAATAATTACCGCCTTAGCACGCCCACAAACTAAAGACGTTTCTACCAGAACAAAAACTACTAAGGGAATAGATATTGTTATGGCTATAGATGTATCTTCTAGTATGCTTGCCAGAGATTTAAAACCAGACAGGCTAACTGCCCTTAAAAAAGTTGCAGCAGATTTTATTAAAAAAAGACCTAATGACCGTATTGGCTTAGTTGCTTATGCTGCTGAAAGTTATACTAAAACACCTATTACTAGTGACAAGTCTATTGTACTATCATCATTACGCCAAATAACGCACGGGCAATTAGAAGATGGCACCGCAATTGGTATGGGTTTAGCAACGGCTGTTAACCGTTTAAAAGACAGTAAATCTAAAAGCAAAGTCATAATATTACTTACAGATGGCGTAAACAACTCTGGATTTATTGAGCCAAAAACTGCAGCAGATTTAGCTGTAGAATATAAAATTAAAACATACACCATTGGTTTGGGTACAAATGGTAACGCATTAACTCCAATTGCTTTTAATCCAGACCGTACTTACAGGTATGGTATGAGGCAAGTAGAAATTGATGAAAAACTGCTGGAAGAAATTGCCACTGTAACAGGCGGACAATATTTTAGAGCTACAGACAATGAAAAGCTTTCCGCTATTTATAATGAAATTAATAAGCTAGAAAAAACAGATATTGAAGAAATTAAATATACCAATTTTGAAGAAAAGTTTAGACCATTAATACTGTTAGCTGGTATTTTACTTTTACTAGAATGGGTAATGCGTAACACTTTATTTAGAAGTTTTATCTAAGATTAAGAAAGACAAATGATACAAATAGACGAAAAAACATATTTCTATTTACTGTTCATCATTCCTGTAATGGTGGTCATCTTTGTGCTGCTTTTAATCTGGAAAAAAAGAGCGCAAAAGAAATTTGCAGATATACACTTACTAAAACGCTTAACACCTACTAAATCTACCTTTAAATCAATTTTAAAATTCTGTGTATTTATTTTAGGATTAACACTTTTAATAGTTGGATTGGCAAACCCTAAAATTGGCACAAAACTTGAAACTGTAAAAAGAGAAGGTGTAGATATTGTTTTTGCTGTAGATGTATCTAAAAGTATGCTTGCAGAAGACATTGCTCCTAGCAGGTTAGCTAAAGCAAAGCGTATTGTTTCAGAAATTATTGCGCAACTTGGTAGTGACCGTATTGGTATTATTGCTTACGCAGGGCAAGCTTACCCACAATTACCAATTACTACAGATTATGGTGCGGCTAAAATGTTTTTACAAGGTTTAAACACCAATATGCTATCATCTCAAGGTACAGCTATTAACCAAGCGTTAGATTTGGCTTCTACGTATTATGACGATGATGAGCAAACAAACAGAGTGTTATTTATAATTTCTGACGGAGAAGACCACTCTGAAGGATCTACAGAAGGTGCAGTAGAAAAAGCAGTAGACCAAGGTATAAAAATATTTACCATTGGGGTTGGCACAGAAAAAGGAGCTCCAATACCTATAAAGCGTAATGGAGTTTTACAAAGTCTTAAAAAAGACTTACAAGGAGAAGTTGTAATTACAAAACTTAACAAAAGCGTTTTAGAAGATATTGCAGATGAAGGTAATGGCCAATTTATAGATGGTACAAATACTAATGATGCTGTAACTATTATTAAAGAAGAATTAAATAAAATGGATAAAACAGAGTTTGAAGCCAAACAATTTTCTGAGTACAAAGACCAGTTTCAATGGTTTATTGGTGCAGGATTGTTCTTTTTATTTATAGATATTTTTCTTTTAGACCGAAAAACAAAATGGCTTCAAAAACTTAATTTGTTTAACGAAAAAGAAGTAGAATAAATGAAAAAGCTAGTATACATTGTTTTTTTAATAGGATGCTTTACTTATGCACAAGATGATGCAGACGTTAAAGAAAAAGAAAAAGCATTAAACACCTCTAAAAATTTAACTTGGGAGGCTAATAAAGAACTATCTGAAAATAATTTTTCACAAGCAGAAGCAAATTACCGTAAAGCAATTTCTAAAAGTTCAGAAAATGCTGTTGCTCCATATAATTTAGGGAGTGCTTATTACAATAAAGAAACGTATAGTGAAGCTTTTGGCAGGTTTAAGCAAGCTGGTGAGTTAGCTAGCAGCAAAGCAGATAAACATAAGGCATACCACAATATGGGTAATGTTTTTATGAAAAACAAAGAGTATGAAAAAGCGGTAGAAGCATACAAAGAAGCTCTTAGAAATAACCCTTCTGATGAAGAAACCAGGTACAATTTTGCCTTGGCTAAAGAGCTACTAAAAAAACAACAAGACGAGCAAAAGAAAAACGACCAAAACAAGGACGACAAAAAAGACAATAAGGAAGACCAAAAAGATAAAAACGAAGACAAAGAAAAGAACGAAGGGGACGGAGACGATAAAAAAGACGACCAAGGAAAAGATAAAGATAAAAAAGACGGCGAAGACAAAAAGGATAAAGGGGACGAAGGAGACAAAGAAAATAAAGATGATAAGGACGGCAAAGGTGACGATAAAAAAGACCAAAAAAAGCCAAATGATAAAGGAGATAAAAAGCCTCAAGACCAACAACAGCAACCAAGGCCTAATCAGCTCTCTAAGCAACAGGTAAAAAACCTATTAAAAGCTATGGAGAATGAGGAGAAAAAAGTTCAAGAAAAAATGGATGCCCAAAAAGTAAAAGGCGCTAAAGTAAAGAACGAAAAAGATTGGTAATTAAACACATGAAAACGAAACTATACATATTATATATTTTAACTTTTTTTACGCTCAGTAGTGCTGTTGCACAAGAAGATAAAGTTACGTTTTCTGTAAAACTTAGTAAAGAAAAACTAGGGCTTAATGAGCGTTTAAAGGTAGAGTTTACCACCAATAAACAAGGTGATAATTTTGTTGCTCCTAATTTTAACGGATTTACTGTATTAATGGGGCCAGCAACATCTATAAGTAGATCTTGGAACAATGGTAAGCGTAAATTTTCATTATCATACTCTTACATTTTACAGCCTACTACCAAAGGAAGTATTACTATAGATCCTGCAAAAATTACTATAGATGATCAAGAATATAAATCTGACGCAAAAACTATAACGGTTACAGATGCTGTTGTAAACCCTAATGCTCCACCCTCTGCTAACGACATAGCTCAAGAAAATTTACATCTTGTTGCAGAAATAAGCAAACCAAACCCTTATTTAAACGAGGCTATTACAGTTGTTTATAAAATGTATGTTAGTCCTTCTATAGAGGTGTCTGGTTTCCAAGCTGTAGACAACCCTAAGTACAATAATTTTTGGAGTCAACATATTCCTGTAAAAAGATACACAACTAAAGATGATACGTATAAAGGAGAAGAATACAGGTCTGTAATTTTAAAACGTGTTGTTCTGTATCCACAAAAAACAGGCAAACTTACTTTAGAGCCACTTTCTTTAGACGTTGGTGTGCAAGTACCTACACAACGAAGGGACTTTTTTGGTGGACCAATATACGCACAAGCCAACTTAAGAGTATCTGCTGGTAACAGGTATATAAATGTTAAACCTTTGCCAGAAGAAGGTAAACCAGCAAGTTTTACAGGTGCTGTAGGAAATTTTAATTTCTTGGTTACCACAAGTAAAACCCATTTAAATGCTTCAGAATCTCTGCAAGCTAAAGTAGAAATTAACGGAAAAGGTAATTTAAAGTTATTTGATATCCCTACGTTAAATTTACCTGGTTCATTAGAGGTTTATGATCCTGAACACGACGAAAAAGTAACTACCTCTTACACCGGTATGGAAGGTAAAATTAGTGACAGTTACACTATTGTACCAGAATACAGAGGCAAATACCCAATACCTAGTATTGCGTTTAGTTATTTTAACCCTAAAACTAAAAAATACCACACGCTTAACTCAGAAGAATTGGTTATAAATGTGGTAGAAGGACCAACTAACACAGAAGATACTGCGGCTAAAAACGCCAACGCAACTACTAAACAAGTTGTAGAAACTAAAGGCAAGCAATTTAATTTTATAAAAACGCAAACCACCCTAAAGCCAATTTCTAATACGTACTTTTTTAAGTCTACGGCTTATTATTTATGGTTATTACTGCCTATATTATTAATTCCTATAGCTATATTGTTGGGTCGTAAAAGAGAAGCAATGGCATCTGACGTAGTGGGTAACAAAGTTAGAAAAGCAAATAAACTGGCTCGTAAATATTTATCTGCAGCCAAGAAAACTCTGGGTAAAAAAGAAGCATTTTATGTTGCCCTAGAAAAAGCGTTGCATAATTATTTAAAAGCAAAACTTAAAATTGAAACATCTGATTTTAGTAAAGATAAAATTACAGATTTACTAAATCAGAAAGGCATAGAACAAAGCACTATAGACGGATTTATATCACTCTTAAAAAACTGTGAAATGGCACGTTATAGTCCGTTTTCTAATGTGCAAATGCAACAAGATTACAATAAAGCAAGTGAAGTAATTTCACAAATGGATAAACAATTATAATCATGAAAAAAATACTATTTATACTTGTTTTATGCGTTTCGTTTTTGGGATATTCTCAAAACAACGACCTATTTAAAAAAGCTACTGATGCTTATAATAATGGCAAGTATGATGCTGCTATAAAAGATTATCTGCAAATAATTGACAACGGCAAGCACTCTGCAGAGCTTTACTACAACCTAGGAAACTCTTACTACAAGCTTAACAAGGTTGCTCCTAGTATTTACTATTATGAAAAAGCACTATTACTAAAACCAAATGACAGCGAAATAAAAAATAACTTAGCGTATGCAAAAAATATGACTTTAGATGTTATTAACCCTTTGCCGGTTACTACACTAAAATCTATTTACAATAAAGTAGTTGGTCATTTTAATTTTGACCAATGGGCATACTTAAGCGTTGTGCTAATAATTTTGTTTGTTATTAGTTATATTGCTTTTAAGTTTTTTAATTACTCAACTAAAAAAAGAATTTCGTTTGTAGCAAGCATCACCTTTTTACTTTTATCAATTACAGCAATTACAGCTGCATATTTAAATTATTCTGATTTTAAAAAAAATAGACCTGCAATTGTTTTTAATGAAGAATCTTTAGTATTAGAGGAACCAAATACTAGAAGCAAAGAAGTATTTAGACTACATGAGGGCACTAAAGTTTTTGTACTTGACGAATTAAAACAGTATTATAAAATAAAATTAGCTGACGGTAAAACGGGCTGGATTTCATCTGAAGAAATAAAAGAAATTAAATAACTTTACGTTTATTACAACCTAATTTAAATTTCAGTTTTATACATTTGCCCTCCTAAAATTTATAATGTTCAAAAAGTTTTCATCCATATTTTTAGCAATTTTACTCGTTGGTTTTATTATTACTCCAACCGTGCTTTTGCATTTAGATGATAGCATAGAAATATCTATAACACTTAATTCTGGTGAGGATGAAGAGTGCAACTCTTTAGAGATTATATCTTCAACCACTAATTGGACTTTTTTACACCCTTTTACATCTAGTATTACACCAGTTTATTATAGCAAAACCTATTCTAAACCACATTTTAACCTACTATTGCCACCTCCAGAGCTAAGTTAACACTTGGTTATATTTTAGCTTTTTTAGACTAAAATACACTACACCCAAAAAGTAAAACAGTACTTTTAAGTCAAATTATTTTATATCTATTTTTAGTTTTAAACTTAGTGTTAGAACCAAAAATTTATCAGCTATAAATTTGCTTTTACGCATATTTACGGACTGACTATTATTAAAATTTAAATTCATTTTTTAGTTTAATATATCAACTAAAAATTCAACTTATATAAAACATAATTATTTTATGAAAGCGCATACAAAAGAAACACAAGCTACAATGACACCAGAAAAGTCATTGCAATTTTTAAAAGAAGGAAACCAAAGATTTCAAAACAATTTAAAAGCTCACCGCAACCTATTAGAGCAAGTTAATGACACTAGTGAAGGCCAGTTTCCTTTTGCAACAATATTAAGCTGTATAGACTCTAGAGTATCTGCAGAATTGGTTTTTGACCAAGGTTTAGGAGATATTTTTAGTGTACGTATTGCAGGTAACTTTGTAAACGAAGATATTTTAGGTAGTATGGAGTTTGGCTGTAAACTAGCAGGCACAAAACTAATTGTAGTTTTAGGACATACTAGCTGTGGTGCAGTAAAAGGAGCTTGTGATAATGCAGAATTAGGAAACTTAACAGCAATGTTAAGCAAAATTAAGCCTGCAGTAGAAGCAGTATCAGAACCAGCAGATGAAAGCTTACGTAACTCTAAAAACTTAGAATTTGTAGATAATGTAGCTGCTAAAAACGTACAACTTACTATAGACAGGATTGTTGCAGAAAGTGAAGTTTTAGCAGATATGCAAAGTAAAGGAGAAATTAAAATAGTTGGTGCTATGTATGATATTAACTCTGGTGCTGTTACTTTTTTTGAGTAATTAAACTAAAAAATAACACAAACTACTTTTTAGTAGTTCTATCATTTTTATTGTATATTATATAACTATTTAGTTCAATTTTTTTGATTGGTAATTGTTCTAAAAAAAATCAATTTAAATCTATGAAAAATCTTTTCTCTAATGTAAAAGGAGATATTTTTGGTGGTATTACCGCTGGTATAGTTGCTTTACCTTTAGCACTAGCTTTTGGAGTTAGTTCTGGCCTTGGTCCTGCTGCTGGTTTATACGGAGCTATTTTTATTAGTTTCTTTGCTGCACTATTTGGCGGTACAAGCACACAAATTTCTGGACCCACAGCACCTATGACGGCTGTAAGTATGGTTGTAATTGCAAGTATTATTGCTGTTCATGATGGCGATGTAGAAAAAGCACTACCATACATATTATCTGTGTTTATTTTAGCAGGATTAATGCAAATTAGTCTTGGTTTACTTGGTATGGGTAAATACATAAAATACATTCCCTACCCAGTAGTGTCTGGTTTCATGACTGCAATTGGGGTTATTATATTGGTTACACAAATACTACCTGCTATTGGTTATTATCCTAAGGAAGATGAAGATTTAGTAAACCAATTTAAACCGCAAGCAGAAGAAATTATATTGCAAAATATCCTAAAAGAAGAAGCTGGCGAAGGTATTTTGGTTTTAGATCACTTTGAAGAAACCATAAAAAGAGCCAATACTGTTACAGATGCAGATACACTTAAAGAAGCAAAAACGTTAGCTGCAAAAGAAGCATCTGGCGTAATAGGTTCTTTAAAAGTACTGCCAAGAGCAATACAATTTATTAGTTGGCTAGAGCTTGCATTAGCAATTGCTACCATTGTTATTATTTATGGCTTTAAACGTATTACAACTGCCGTACCAAGTACCTTAGTGGCACTTATAGCTGTTTCTGGAGTAGCATTTATATTTAAACTGCCATACAGACGAATTGAGGAAATACCTACAGGTATGCCTATGCCTAATATGGCAATATTTACTCAATTTAGCATAACATCTTTAACGCCTTACATTTTTACAGCGCTTACCTTAGCGCTATTGGGTGCCATAGATTCTTTACTAACATCTGTTGTTGCAGATAATATGACAAAGACTAAACACAAGCCTAATAAAGAATTAATTGGTCAAGGTATTGGTAATACCATTGCAGCAATTTTTAATGGTATACCAGGAGCAGGCGCTACCATACGTACGGTTGTAAATATTAATTCTGGTGGTAAAACAAAATTATCTGGTATGGTTGCAGGTATAGTTCTTTTAGTTGTATTATTAGCATTAGGACCTATTGCCTCTCAAATACCAGCAGCGGTATTAGCAGGTATTTTAATTACCGTTGGTATTGGAGTTATGGACTATAAAGGACTAAAAGCTATTCCTAGTTTACCTCGAGATTTAAAAATTGGACCACTTAAAGTAAGCTCAGAAGTAATAATAATGCTTGTAGTTCTAGTACTATCATCGGTATGGAACTTAGTATATGCTGTAGGTATTGGACTAGTTATTGCATCATTAATGTTTATGAAAAAAATAGGCGATCTTACGGCAGAACGCTCAGATGTTAAATCGCTCTTACAAGAAAAAGCCTGGAAGGACGAAGCTAACTTTCCTGATAATTTAAAAGAAGAGGTTTTTATTAAACATATAAAAGGTCCTTTGTTTTTTGGCTCTACTAGTGAATTTCAACAATTGGCTTCACAAATACCTAGTACGGCAAGTACTGTAATTATTAGAACCGGAAGAATGCAGTATATGGACCAGTCCGGACTGTATGCAATGGAAGATGTTTTGGTAGACCTTAAAAAAAATAACGTAAACGTACTTTTTGTAAATCTATTACAACAACCCAAGTACATGATGGAGCGTATAGACATTATTCCTGACCTAATTCCTGTAGAGCATTTGTTCTCTAATTTTGATGATGCTGTTGCCTGGGTTAAAGAAAATGTGAAAGACACCTATTAAATGTGACTACAAAACATTAATTAATACAATCCAATACGGGAATAATTGCTAAATTTGCCGCGTATTGGATTTTTTTGTGTTATGATAGATGAAATAAAAAAACATATTGCATTGGTTAATGAGTTTACCTCAACAGAGCTAGACGCAATAGAAAGTTTTAGAATAAAATATTTAGGTAAAAAAGGATTGTTAAATGACTTTTTTGCTGAGTTTAAAAATGTGCCAAACGAACAAAAAAAGGAGTTTGGCCAAACTATAAATCAGTTAAAAAACGCTGCTACAGAAAAAGTAAGTTCTTTAAAAGATGCTTTAGCTAGCACAACGGTTAGCGATAGTGTTTACGGAGATTTAACACGCCCAGGACAACCAATGTCTATTGGTGCAAGGCATCCAATATCTATAGTAAAAAATCAAATTATAGAGATTTTCTCTAGAATAGGATTTAATGTTTCTGAAGGCCCAGAGATTGAAGATGACTGGCACAATTTTACTGCACTTAACTTGCCAGAATATCACCCAGCAAGAGATATGCAAGACACCTTTTTTATACAAACCAATCCAGATGTTTTGTTGCGCACGCACACCTCATCTGTACAGGTAAGGTATATGGAAGACAACAAGCCACCTATACGTACAATTTCTCCGGGTAGAGTATACAGAAACGAAGCAATTTCTGCTCGTTCTCACTGCTTTTTTCACCAAATAGAAGGTTTGTATATAGATAAAGATGTTTCGTTTGCAGATTTAAAGCAAACATTACAATTTTTTACGACAGAGCTTTTTGGAAAATCTAAAATTCGTTTGCGTCCATCATATTTTCCATTTACAGAGCCTAGTGCAGAAGTAGATGTGTATTGGGGACTAGAAACAGAGTCTGACTATAAAATTACCAAAGGAACCGGTTGGTTAGAAATTGGTGGTTGTGGTATGGTAGATCCTAACGTACTTAAAAACTGTGGTATAGACCCAGAAGAATACTCTGGTTTTGCCTTTGGCGTTGGTATAGACCGTATTGCTATGTTATTACACCAAATTACAGATATTCGTTTATTAAGTGAAAACGATGTTCGCTTTTTAGAGCAATTTAAAAGTGCCTTGTAAAAACAACTTAAAGCTATAAATAGATGAAAAAAGACATCATAATACCAGTGATTAAAGATGTACACGTTGCTATTATACACGAGTTTAACAAGGAGTTTTTAGATAAAGAGTGGAATGTTTATGTACTAAACAACAAAACAGAAACCATAGAAATGGTTTTGGTTGTTTCTAAAGGGTATGATAATGATAGAATAACCTCTACAATGAGACATTCTATTGCTAAGCTAGATGGTAAATCTTATGCTAAAGTAGAAATGGTACAAGAAGATGTTTTACAATTAAACAACGAGTTTTTTGTAACTTTTTTTGCTGATAATAAGCTTTTTGAAAAGCGTTTTGTTTTTGAAAAAAATACGGTTAACGAAGCTAATTTAACTACAATTCCACTTATTGATAAGGACGGAGTTTTAGCAAAATAATAGCCTTAAGGAAACATACATTTGTCAGTTTTTAAGTTACATTCGCACTTTTTAAAATAAAAATTTTACCTATGGGCAATACTACTAAGTTTGATGAATTACAAGTTATTGGAGGAGAAGAGTGGTGTGTTTTTGAAGAATTAGGAATACCTGCTATAAAAGCGCGTGTAGACTCTGGCGCAAAAACATCTTCTATACAAGCTAATAATGTAAAAGTTTACAACAAGGGGGTAGAAGAATGGGTAAAATTTGAGGTAAACCCTATACAAGAAAACAGAAGTGTAACCATTACTTGTGAGGCTCCTTTAGTAGACCGTAGAACGGTAAAAAGTTCTGTTGGTATTTCTGAGGAACGCTTAGTGGTAAAAACCTCTATTAAATTAGGCAACAATATACATAGTGTAGAGCTTACGCTTGCCAACAGAGACACTATGGAATACCGTATGTTATTAGGTCGTGAGGCTATAAACCAACGTTATATTGTTAACCCTGCAGAAAGCTATTGTATGCAAAATTTTTCCGAAGAAGAAATTCAGGAAAAATACGCTTCTCATATGGCCGAAAAATCGGGTTTAACAATTGCATTATTAGCCAGTAATCCTAATTTATACAGTAACAAAAGAATTATAGAGGCTGGTGAAGCTAGAGGTCATGAAGTTGTTTTTTTAAATGTAGAAAACGCTTACATGAAACTAGATACAAAATCGCCACAAATACGCTACAGAGGTGGTAATGTTTTAAATAAGTTTGATGCTGTTATTCCTAGAATTAAGCCATCGGTTACATTTTATGGTTGCGCATTAATTAGACAGTTTGATAATCTTGGTGTGTATTGTTTAAACACAGCAGAAGCAATTACACAGTCTAGAGACAAATTATTTGCCTCTCAGTTATTTTCTAAAAACGATATTGACATTCCTATTACTGGTTTTGCAAAATCTCCAATGGACACCAAAGACCTTATACGTATGGTTAATGGGGCTCCGTTAATAATAAAATTATTAGAAAGCACACAAGGTAAAGGTGTTGTTTTAGCAGAAACAAATAAAGCAGCAGAGAGTGTTATTAATGCATTTAAAAGTGTACAAACAAACATTTTAGTACAAGAGTTTATTAAAGAAGCAAACGGCCAAGACATACGTTGTTTTGTGGTAAACGGAAAAGTTGTAGCATCTATGCAGCGCCAAGCTCAAAAAGGAGAATTTAGAGCTAATATTCACCAAGGTGGTGTTGCATCATTAATTAAAATAACATCTGAGGAGCGTAAATTGGCAGTTAAAGCAGCAAAAATATTAAACTTAGCTGTTGCTGGGGTAGATATTATACGCTCTAATAAGGGCCCTTTATTGCTAGAGGTAAACTCTTCTCCTGGTTTAGAAGGTATAGAGTATGCAACTGGTTTAGATATTGCTAATGTGATGATTAGAGCTATTGAGAAAAAACTCAACTACACATCTAACTAAATAAAAGAAAAATAAAAAAGTCTAGTAAAATTTACTAGACTTTTTTATTTATAAACTCCAATTTTTAAAGGGATTTTTACTTAACTGAGAATTATAATATTTAATATCACCAGTAACCTCTTCTCCTAACCAGTTGGGTTTTACAAATTCCTCATCCTCATCTTTTAATTCTATTTCGGCTATAATTAAACCTTGGTTGTCACTAAAAAATTCATCAACTTCATACAAGTGGTTTGCTACAGTAACATTGTAACGTATTTTATCAATTACACCTTCTTCGCATAATTTAAGCAATGCTTCTGCTTCATTAATTGGTATTTGCTTTTCCCACTCAAACCTAGATGTTCCCGTGCTGTTAGATTTTCCTTTTATGGTTAAAAAACCGTCATCGCCCTTTATTCTAACCCTAACAGTACGCTCAGGATCTGTATTTAAAAAACCTTGTACTATTCTTTTTTCAGCAATTGATTCAGCTTTAAAAGCATCACTCTTTACCAAAAATTTACGTTCTATTTCTACCATTATTCACCTCCTAATTCCTTAATCTTATCAGACTGTATTTTTATAGTGTTTTCTTCATTATTTCCTAACCAAACCATAGCTTTTGCAATTGTTTCTGGGTGTATTGGTCTGTATTTTTTTAAAGAGCCAATTAATAAAAACTGAAACACCTTAAAAAACTGTTTTGCCAACCACTCTCCCATTCTTTTTTCATCTCTTTTACCTGCAATTAAAGATGGCTGCAGTATATGCGTTTTGGGTATTTGCAATGCAATTACAGCATCTTCCATTTGGCCTTTAACCTTATTGTAAAAAACCGAACTAGACGCATTTGCTCCTAAGGCTGATATTACCATAAATGTTCCTATTCCATTTTCTTTACATAATTTTGCGGCTTGTAATGGTATACCGTAATCTATTTTTTTATAGGTTTCTTTATCTGGTGTTTTTGCCTTTGTGGTGCCAATACAACAATACACCTCATCTGCCGTAAAACTACTTTTGTGTTTTTCTAGATCATGAAGATCTACCAAATACTCATCAATTTTAGCATGTGTAAATCCGCTTAAAGATCTAGAAAATAGCTTTATTTTTGCATAGGCATTATGTTGAGTTAATAAAGATACCAAAGCACTGCCAGTTACACCGGTTGCGCCCAATACAATAGCTGTTTTTTCTTTTGTTTTCATCAACCTAAATATACCGTAAATTTGTGTATGACCAAGGATTTACCTTTACGAAAAATTATTCATGTAGATATGGATGCTTTTTACGCATCTGTAGAGCAGCTAGATAATCCTGAGCTTATTGGCAAGCCATTGGCTGTTGGTGGTGGTGAAAAAAGAGGTGTGGTTTCTGCCGCTAGTTATGAGGCTCGTAAATTTGGTGTACGCTCTGCTATGAGTGGCTATATGGCAAAACGTAATTGTCCAGATTTAATTTTTGTACCACCCCGATTTGCAAGATATAAAGAGATATCTCAAAAAATTAGAGCCATTTTTTATGATTATACAGATTTAGTAGAACCGCTTTCTTTAGACGAGGCTTATTTAGATGTTACTGTAAACAAAAAAGGAAATCCATCTGCATCTTTACTTGCAAAAGAAATTAGAGAGCGTATATACAATGAGTTAGGATTAACAGCATCTGCAGGCATATCTATAAATAAATTTATTGCAAAAGTTGCAAGTGATTACAACAAACCAAACGGACAAAAAACAGTTAACCCAGAAGAAGTTTTAGCCTTTTTAGAAGAGTTAGAAATTCGTAAATTTTATGGTGTAGGTAAGGTTACCGCAGAAAAAATGTACAAAGTGGGTATTTTTACGGGTTTAGACCTTAAAAATAAAAGCTTAGAATTTTTAGAAAAACATTTTGGCAAAAGTGGTGCCTATTACTACCACGTTGTTAGAGGCATACACAATAGTCCAGTTAAACCAAACCGAATACCAAAATCTGTGGGTGCAGAACGCACTTTTAATGAGAATTTAAGTAGTGAAATTTTTATGTTAGAGCGATTAGAAAATATTGCTAGCGAATTAGAACGCCGACTTAAAAAAAGTAAAATTGCTGGTAAAACAATTACTTTAAAAATTAAGTATAGCGATTTTACATTGCAAACAAGAAGCAAAACCATACCTTATTTTATAGCAGATAAAGACCTAATACTAGAAATTGCTAAAGAATTACTGTACCAAGAAAAGCTTGAAAACTCGGTTCGTTTATTGGGAATTTCATTAGCTAATTTAAATACTCCAGACAAGAAAAAACCTGAACAAGAAAGTATTAGCGTACAGTTAAAGTTCATGTTTTAACTCTCTAATTTACACAAAGTTTAACCTATTTTAACGCTTTAAAAGTAAATAATCTACTAATTTTGTAGGGTAAATAGATTTTTAATTAAAAATACAATAATATGGCTAGTTTAAGATTGGGTGATGAAGCACCAGATTTTACTGCAGACAGTTCTGTAGGAACAATAAATTTATACGATTATTTAGGTGACAGCTGGGGAATTCTTTTTTCTCATCCAGCAGATTTTACACCAGTTTGTACTACAGAATTAGGTACGGCTGCACAGTTTAAAGATGAGTTTGACAAGCGTAACGTAAAAATGATTGCATTAAGCGTAGATGGTGCAGCTTCTCATAACGAGTGGATTAAAGACATTAACGAAGTACAAAATACTACAGTTACTTTTCCTATAATTGCAGATGAGGACAAAAAAGTATCTACTTTATATGATATGATACACCCTAATGCAGACAACCACTTAACAGTACGTTCTGTATTTATAATTGGGCCAGATAAAAAAGTGAAATTAACACTTACATACCCTGCATCTACAGGGCGTAATTTTTATGAGTTGTTACGCGTAATAGACTCTTTACAACTTACTGCAAACCATAAAGTAGCTACACCTGCTAACTGGAAAAATGGTGAAAAAGTAGTTGTTAGTCCGGCTATTGCTACTAGCGATGCAGAAAAAATATTTTCTAAAGGAGTAGAAGAAATTAAACCTTATTTAAGGATGACACCAGACCCTACTGCCTAACAAAGTTGTTTGTATAAAACCTGGCTCTAGTAGACGTTTTGTTTACTAGAGCTATTTTTTTGTAGTACATTTATCTTCCCTTAATTTTATACTTATGGTAACAGCAGAAGAAAAACTTAGAGAGCGTATTAAAGAACTCACCTGTTTGTATGACGTTACTTCTATAATTGTTAATTGCGATTATAATGAAATTGAAGTTGGTTTACAAGCCATTGTATCTTGCTTAAAAAACGCATGGCAATATATAAATGACACCTATGTTGTGCTTAAAACCGATGAGTACCATATTGAAACTAAAAAAGAATATAAAGACTACGTTTTTTTAACCTCCGCTATTACGTTATTTAATAAAGAAATTGGGACTATAAAAGTTGGTTACCCATCTAAAAAATATAGTGTTTTAGATTTTCTTGAAGAAGAACAACAACTGCTAAATAATGTTTGTTTAGAGGTTGGCAACTTACTAGAACGTAAAGAAATTAAGGAAAACGAAATTTTAATTAAAAGGCAAGTAGAACAATCAGACAGGTTGCGTATACTTGGTGAAATTACAGCAGGTATTGCTCATGAGCTAAATACACCACTTGCTAATATTTTAGGCTTTGCAGAACTTTTAAAAGACCGCACAAAGCAAGACTCCCAAGCTACTAAAGATTTAGATAAAATTATTAATAGTGCTATTTACTCTAGAGAAGTAGTAAAAAAACTAATGTTTTTTGCTTGTGAAATGCCTCAACAAAAAAGTTTAGTCAATATTATTCCTATCTGTAAAGAAGCCATAGAACTTTTAAAACCTATACTAAAAACTAAAAATATAACACTTAACTTTAGTTCTAGTAATAGCAAAATAGCATTAAAAATAGACCGCATACAACTTACCCAAGTGCTATTTAACTTGGTTATAAATGCTATTTATTTTTCTGAAGAAAATGGTGTTATTGTATTAGATATAAAAGATAAATCTGCTACAGTAGAAATACATATAAAAGACCAAGGTACTGGTATAGATACTAATTTGGGTGATAAAATTTTTGAGCCCTTTTTTACTACCAAACCGGTAGGCGAAGGATCTGGGTTAGGGTTAAGCGTAGTACACGGCATTGTTAAAAGTCATAAAGGAAATATAAGCTTTAGTGCTAATATGCCAAAGGGCACTATATTTACTGTAGCAATTCCTAAATTGTAAAAAATGGAGCTAGAAAAAGAGAACATACTCATTGTAGATGATGATATACACATTTTAGAACTTTTACAACGCCATTTACAAGCCTTAAATTACCACGTATACAAAGCTGTATCTGTAAAACAGGCTTTATACGTATTGCATGACTCTACTATAGATTTGCTAATTACAGATATACAAATGCCAGAAATTGATGGCTTGCAGCTATTAAAATATACTGCAGAACATTACCCACATATTCCCAAATTAGTTATTACAGGTTACCCGTCTGTAGATGATGCTATGAGCGTAATAAAATCTGGCGCAACAGATTACCTTACCAAACCTTTTACAAAAGAAGAACTTAAACAGGCCGTTAATAGGTCATTAGAAACTGCTAAAAAAACTCAGCAACAAAAACCTAAAAAAAAGCTAACAGCTACAGGTTACGGACAAATGATTGGGCAATCTGTTGCCTTTGAAAAAGTAACTCAAATTATAGAACGCGTAAAAGACAACAAGGCTACTGTTTTAATAGAAGGTGAAAGTGGCACTGGTAAAGAGCTTGTGGCTAGGGCTATTCATTTTTCTGGTAAGTTTGCCAAGCAACCCTTTATTGCTGTTAACTGTGGTGCCATACCTGAGAACTTATTAGAATCTGAGCTTTTTGGCTATACAAAAGGTGCTTTTACAGGTGCTAACGAAAATAAAAATGGTTTTTTTCAGGCAGCAAATAACGGTACATTATTTTTAGATGAAATTGGTAACGCATCTACAGCTGTACAAGCTAAATTACTACGTGCTTTACAAGAAAAAGAAATTACAAAAGTAGGCTCGCAAAAAGCAGAAAAAGTAGACTTGCGCATTATTGCTGCAACAAATAATAACTTACAAGAAGATATTGCCAACAAAACCTTTAGAGAAGATCTGTATTACAGGCTAACCGTAGTGCAAATAAACGTGCCACCATTACGAGAAAGAAAATCTGATATTCCGTTACTGGTAGAGCAGTTTTTAAAAAAATACGGTGTAGAATACAAAGACCGTTTATTACAAATTACAGATGATGCTTTAAAAATGCTACAAAGGTACCATTGGCAAGGCAATATTAGAGAGCTAGAAAATGTAATACAACGCGCCGTTATTATGAGCGATGGAAAAATTGACATAAAAGATTTTCCTGATTATTTAAAATATAAAATAGAATTTCCAGATGCTTCATTTTCAAGCTTACAGCAAATGGAAAAAGAGTACATTTTAAAAGTGTTGGCTGCCACAAACAATAACAAAACTAAGGCTGCAGAAATTCTTCAAATAGACCGTAAAACATTACGTCAAAAATTAAAGTAAAAAACGGGTAATTTTTCCCCAACTGGGGCATTTCTCCTCGCCTCAGTTTTTAGTTGAAATTATTTTCATCTTTTTATAACTCTGATTATCAAGTTTCTATAGCAAATCTGCATTTTTAAATCTTTTTAGGCACACAGCTTGCCAATACACACACGAGTAAGTTATTATAAAAATGATATTAGATTTTTATAGTTGATTGATTGATTTGTCTACTTGGCTTTCTAAATGTTTAACTCAAGTGGTGTGGTTTTTTTGTGAAAGTCAAGTAGCATTTTAATAATCTAAATACAACATAATGATAAAAATAATAGAAAAGAGCCTTTGCAATACTTGTGAGCACGAGCGACTTTGTGTACTAACAAAAAATAAAAATTCTATATACAACTGTAGCGATTATCAACAAGGGACAAATGAAGACTTTGATCTAAAAAAAGAAGATAAAACAGAATTAGTTTTAAATTAAATATAATGATAGCAAAACAGCAGAAAAAGTT
The DNA here is from genome assembly GCF_007827205.1 of Cellulophaga sp. RHA_52. NCBI lineage: Bacteria > Pseudomonadati > Bacteroidota > Flavobacteriia > Flavobacteriales > Flavobacteriaceae > Cellulophaga > Cellulophaga sp. RHA_52. The sequence goes on along the minus strand of NZ_VIRZ01000001.1, from coordinate 1,062,125 downwards.
GAAGCAAGGGATGCTAGATAATGTTATGCGACAATTTAATTACAGCGCAGACAACATAAACTTAAATCCTAATATTAGAAAAATATTAAGCATCACTAACAACGAGCTTGTTGTACATTTTCCTGTAAAAATGGATAATGGAGATGTAGAAGTATTTACAGGCTATAGAGTACAACATAACAATGCGCTTGGCCCGTATAAAGGTGGTTTACGTTACCACCCAACTGTAGATATAGATGCTGCCAGAGCTTTAGCAATGTGGATGACTTGGAAAACCTCTTTAGCTGGCTTACCTTATGGTGGTGCAAAAGGTGGCATTCAGTTAGACCCTAGCAAGTACTCCCAAGCAGAGTTAGAGCGTATTACTAGGAGATTTACATATGCCTTAGGAGATAATATTGGCCCAGAATTAGATATTCCTGCACCAGATGTTAATACAAATCCGCAAACAATGGCGTGGATTTTAGATACGTACATGTCTACAAAAGCACCATCAGAACGCTCTAAAAATATGCACGTTGTAACAGGAAAACCTGTGGGTGCTGGCGGCTCTGAGGGTAGAGACAGAGCTACAGGTTATGGTGTGTTTTTGAGTATAAAATTTTGGGCAGAAAACAAAAAAGTAAGCCTAAAAGACAAAAAATATATTGTACAAGGCTTTGGAAATGTTGGTTACTGGACTTCTCATTTTTTAGAAAATGAAGGTGCCATTTTAGTTGGCGTACAAGATGCATCCGGCTCTATTATAAATGAAAACGGAATATCTGTTGAAGATTTATACAAGCACACTATGCAGCACAAAGGTGCTGTTGCTGGCTTTAACGATGCTACACCAATATTAAACGAAAACTTTTTTGGAATTAATTGCGACATATGTGTGCCTGCCGCTTTGGGAAACCAAATAACAGCAAATAACGCAGATAGTATTAAGGCTTTTTTAATTGCTGAAGGTGCAAATGGGCCAACAGATGTTGAAGCTGAAAAAATACTGTTAGAAAAGGGTGTTGCTATTATACCAGACATTTTATGCAACTCTGGAGGGGTAATTGGTAGTTATTACGAGTGGTTGCAAAATAGAAACGGAGAAATTTGGCAGTTAGATGAAGTGCTAGAAAAAATGCACAAAAAACTAAAAGAATCTTTTAATAAGGTAATGAAAACTGCTTTAGAAAAAGATATAGATATGCGTACTGCTGCTTTTAATATTGCCATAGAGCGTTTAGAACAGGCATATGTACAAAGAGGAATTTTTCCATAAATAATTGTAAAAAAATGAAATACGGAGGCTTAATTATTGAAAAAAAAGAATATGTGTTGCTTAAAAAGTTGATGAACCTGTCTGGTTACCATAAAGATGCAACATATAAAAAATCTATTGCTAAGCTTAATAATGAGCTAAAGACTGCTGCTGTAAAAGACGAAAAAGATATGCCTACAGATGTTATTAGGTTTAACTCTATTGTTACAGTTACAGCAGATGAAGGATGGCAAAAGAGTTTTCAGTTAGTTAAGCCATCTGATAGTGATTTAAAAAACAAAAAATTATCTATTTTAACTCCTATGGGCACTGCTGTAATTGGTTACGCAAAGGGCGATAAACTTTTATGGGAGTTCCCAGCAGGAGAAAAAACCCTTACGGTAACCAACGTAGAACAAAAAAATAATTACATAGATATAAATACATTGGTATGAATACAAAATTGTTTTACAACCACGAGGAAGACCGCAGTATAATGATGAAAAAAGACAAAGAAGAGCTGCGTAATTGGATAAGTAATTTAGAGTTTATTGCTGAAGAATTAGGGTATTTAATAGAGATTGAAAGTCGTATTGCCAATCAAAAAACTATAAAACAAGAGCTGCATAATTTACAAAAAGAAAATGCAGAAATGGTAGTAGAAATGCGTAGATATAACAATACTACACTTGGCAATTTAGAATGTGACACTGTAGAGTGTGATGCTTTTTATCTTGAAAATCACGAAAGAAAAAGAACTGAATATTTAGCTCATATACGCAAATACAGAAAAACAAAAACCAAAACTTTTTCTCTGATTTTACTTAAAACCGCATAAATTATATAAGAAGGTTTTATATAAGTTACCCTTCTTACTATAACTAGGTTTTTGCATTTAGGCCTAGATAGAACACAACGGTGGGGGCTGTTGTGTTCTTTTTTTATAGCTCTTATACTTGTCTCCCGTCTAATAAATGTAAGGTTCTAGACCCATAAGCTGCATTTTTTTCTGAGTGTGTAACCTGTATAATTGTTACGCCTTCTTTATTTAATTCTTTAAAAATCTCCATAATTTCTTCACCTTGTTTAGAGTTTAAATTACCTGTTGGCTCATCTGCTAAAATAAGTTTTGGATTAGATATTAATGCCCTAGCAATACCTACCAATTGTTGTTGACCTCCACTAAGCTGACTAGGAAATAGGTTTTGCTTACCTACAATATTAAATTTATCTAGCATATCTGCAACCAATGCTTTACGCTCAGACGAGCTGTACTTCTTGTACAACAAGGGCATTTCTAAATTTTCATACACGGTAAGTTCATCTAATAAATGATAGGCCTGAAAAACAAAACCAATGTACTGTTTATACAAGTTAGAGCGGTGTTTTTCTTTTAAATTGTGTACAGAATCTTCTAAAAAATTATATTCACCCTCATTAAATACATCTAACATACCTATAATATTTAACAAGGTAGATTTTCCTGAACCAGACGGCCCCATAATAGAAATAAACTCGCCTTCTTCTACTTTTAAATTGATGTCTTTTAGCAAAAATATTTTTTGTCCTCCAGACTGTACCCATTTGTATATATTGTTTAATTCTAATAACATAATTTGTATTTTTTACTCTGTTCGTAAACTTTTTATTGGATTTTTAGTAGATGATATGTAGGTGCGCACGCCCATAATTAACATTGCAACTATTAGCATAATAACACCACTAATTGCAAAAACCCACCAACTTAAACTAGTTTTATTTGCAAAGTCTTGCAACCAATAATCTATACCAAAATAGGCTATTGGCGCAGCAATTATAAATGCAATAGCAACCAAGCTTAAAAACTCTTTACTTAGCAACAGATTTAGCTCTAATAAAGAGGCTCCTAATACTTTACGTATACCTATTTCCTTGGTTCTGCGCTCTGTAGTATAAACCACAAGACCAAGCAAACCTAAACAGCTAATTGCAATAGCTAAACCTGTTGCCCAATTTAACAATACAGCAGTTTTACGCTCTTGGCTATAAAAACGTTTTATAGTGTCATCCATAAAAATAAGCTCAAAAGGCTCTTCTGTATATACGCTTTTCCAAGCATTTTCTAACTTTTTAGTTGCATTGGGTAAATTTTCTCCGTTTACATTGGCAAAAGAAATGTGAAACGTTTTAAAACTTCTGTTTGTACCTCCTGTACCCATAAATGCTAATGGGTTAATAGCAGTTTTTAATGAACGTTGATTAAAATCTTTCATAACACCAATTATTTGGTGTTCTTCACCTTCACTTTTAATCATTTCTCCCAAAGCATCTTCGGGGTTTTTAAAACCCAATAAACGCAAGTACGTTTCATTAATCACAAACTCTTTAATACTATCATTGTTTTGCTTTCTACCGGCAAGCAATTCAATTCCGTATAGGTCTAAATAGTTTTTATCGCCGTATAATAATTGTAATTCTGTATGTATTGGTGCGTTAGCATCACCATAGTAGCTAACGTTTGTTGCACTGGTACTAAAAGAAGCCGGAGGATACTCTGCCAAACTTATTTTGTTTACCTCTGGTATTGCTTCAATTTTAGTTAATAGTCGTTGTTGTTTTGCTGGCGTCATAGAATACCAAGGAGCTCTAACAGATGCTATGGCTTCTGTTTTAAAACCCATATCTTTTTGTAATAAAAATGATATTTGCTTCCCCACCAAAAGCGTAGCTATTATAAAAATCTGTGCTATTATAAACTGAAAAACAGTTAAGTATTTACGTAATGATGTTTTATCATTAGACGCTACAATTTGATTTTTTAATACTGCTATTGGCTTAAAATGAGAGAGTACTACTGCCGGATAAAAACCAGATAATAATGTAACAACTAAAAGCAATACAATAATGAATACAATAACTGTAGGCTCCGCAAATAGCTCTGAACTTAGACCTGCTGGTATATAGTTTGCAAATATATTTAACAGCCAAAAAGAAAGTGCTATAGACACAATTGCAGCACAAATGGTTAGTAAAAAAGTTTCTCCTAAAAACTGATAAATTAGTTGTTTTTTAGAGCCTCCTAGTGTTTTTCTAACACCAATTTCTTTTGCTCTTTGCGTTGCCTGTGCTGTATTTAAATTTATAAAATTAATACTACCTAGCAGCAGTAAAAAAAGAGCTACACAACCTAAACTTACTAATACCGATTTGCTCGCTGGCTCCGAGTCAAAATCAAAAGTGTAATAGTTAGTATCAAAATGCAATTCTTCTAGCGGCTGCATATAAAACTTACGCTCATTTCCAAACTCTTCTTCATTAGGGTCTATATGCTCTTTTGCCAACTTATTTAATGTAAGCTGTACATTTTTGGCTTTAGTATTTTTACTTGTCTTTATAAATAATTGTGAGGCCGAGTTTGTTCCGTTCCAATTACTGCTTAATACAGCACTTGTCATATCAGACTGGTGAGCTGTTTTTAATGAAATAAACTCTTCAAAAACAATATCTGTACGCTCTGTAAAATTAGCCACCACGCCAGTTACTTGCATATTTATGGTATCATTATACACCATATGAGCACCAATTATATCTGTATAGTTGGTATTTGGAAAATATTTTTTAGCCCTTTTTTCTGATAGTACTAACTGATTTGGACTCTCTAGCGCACTTTCTTTAGAGCCAGCCAACCATCTATATTTAAATACATTAAAAAAACCTTTATCGGCATAAATAACATAATCCGGATTTTTAAATGTTTTATCTGTAACTGTATTTTTTATGTGTAACGGATACGTAGTTAAAAAAGGGGCAACAGCAGCCAAACTAGCCGAGTTTTGTTTTAAGGCATCACCCAAAGGAAATGAAACTCCCGGATTGTAAAAACTCCCTTCTGGTGTTACAAACTCTGTTGTTACTCTGTATATATAATCTTTATCTGGATGAAATTTATCAAAAGTAAAATCGTAATACACCATTAAACCTATAACAAAAGACACGCTTAGGCCAATAGCCAAACTACTAATCTTAATTAAAGAAAAGAGCTTATTATTCCATAGATTTCTAAACGCTATTTTAAAATAATTCTTAATCATAATTATTATTTATAGGTTATAATTTACTCTGCTTTTAAGCTTTTAACTGGGTTTGCAGCTGCTGCTTTAATAGCTTGAAAACTTACTGTTATTAGCGCTATAATAACGGCACACATACCTGCTACAAAAAATACAAGCCATCCTATACTTACTCTAAAGGCAAACGTTTCTAACCATTTTTGCATAATAAAATACGCTACAGGAAAGGCAACAATTATAGATACTACAATTAGCTTTAAAAAATCTGCCGACAACATTTTTGTTATACCTAACACACTTGCGCCTAAAACTTTACGCACTCCTATTTCTTTTTTACGCTGTTCTGCCGTAAACGCTGCTAGCCCAAATAACCCTAAACAAGCAACAAAAATAGCAAGCAAGCAAAATAGTAGTCCTACCTTTGCCGTTTTACGGTCTTGCTCATACAATTGCTCCATATTTTTATCTAAAAAAGTATAGTCAAAACTAGAGTCTGGTGAAACTTTAGCATAGGCACCTTCTAACTGTTGCATTGTACTAGTTACAGATGCACTATTAAAACGAACAAGCAAGTAAGGTTTGCCTTCAAACCTACTGTTATGAAAAGCATAAGCACCAATTGGCTTGTGTAAAGACTCAAAATTAAAATCGTCTATAACACCAATTATTGTAGCATCGTCTCCCAACTGCATATCTACTTTTTTACCAATTGCTTCTTCTGGTGTTAATCCTAAATAGGTAATTGCTTTTTTATTTAAAACCACATCTACAAGCGTATCTCCTTCTTGTTTTACACTTGGTAATGTTTTACCTGCTAAAAGCTTCAATTGCAATACATCTAAAACGCTAGCATCTGCTACATTGGTTTGTATACTTTTTCCGTTTTCATCTTGGTCGTTTTTATGTAAAGATCTTCCGCTAACATCCATACCAGGGAAGCCCTGTGCAGCGCCTACTTCTATAACCGAGCTTAATTTTTTAACCTCGTTAGCTAAAGCTTGTTTTTTATTATAAGTTTTAATTGCAGCCGTAGAAACAGCTACAACGTTTTGTGGCTTGTACCCTAAGTCTTTATTTTTCATAAACTCTAACTGTTGGTACACCACTAATACACCCACAATTAAAACCACAGAAGCTGTAAACTGAAATACAACCAATGCTTTTCTAATAACTGCGTTACTTACGGTTCTGTTTGCTGGTTTTAATATAGCGCTAGGTGAAAAACCCGATAAGTAAAAAGCAGGGTAAGAACCCGCAACCAAGGTAGTAACCAACCAAACAATACATACACCAATTATAAAGCTTGGAGCCATAAGAAACTTATAATCTAAACTAGCACCTGTTATAGTATTAAAAATAGGAATAATTGCAATAGATAATACTACACCAATACACAATGCAATTAATGTTAGTAAACCTGTTTCTGCATAAAACCTGCCAACTAAGCTTTTAGATGATGCACCAAGTGTTTTATTTATACCCACATCTTTTGCTCTTTTTTGAGAACGTGCAGTCATTAAATTCATATAATTAACGCAAGCAATAAGTAAAATAAGTAATGCTAAAAACGATAAGTTTTTAATTTCAGAAATACTACCAATTCTAGATGTATATGTACTTGTGTAATCTTTAGAATATAAATGTACCTCTGATAGTGGTTGTAATGAAAGTGTATACCATTGTCCTTGCTTGTCTACATTTTTATCTAAAATTTGCTGCATTTGATTTTCAGAAGCCACTTTAGATGCATTGTCTTTTAACTGAACATACGTTTCAAAACTAGAGTTACTCCAGCTTGGTTCTTTAAAAAAGTATGTGGTACTAAATGATGCTATTAAGTTACAATCTATAGTACTGTTTTTGGCAAAGTCTTCAAAAACACCAGTTATTTCTAATTCTGTTTTATCATCTACTTTTATGGTTTTCCCCATAGGGTCTATAGTGCCAAAGTATTTTTGTGCAGCACTTTTAGATAATACAACAGTATTAGGCCTAGTTATTGCAGAAGCAGGATCTCCTTTAATAAATTTAGTATCAAAAATTGAAAAAAGTTCCTGGTCACACCAAAACAATCTTTTTTCTAAAAAATTATTATTGTTTGCTTTTATAAAGGCTGTTTCGCCAAAACTGTGTTGCAACATTCTGGCAGCATATTTTACTGCAGGCAATTCTTCTTTTAAAGCTGGCGCAACTGCAGCTGGTGCTGTTGCCATAATTTCTTTATCAAAAGCATCTCCGGTAGTATTAACTAATACTCTGTACGTATCTGCGTAATTTTTATACTGTGTATTATAACTTTTCTCAAAAGTAATAAATGCAAAAAGTAAAATGGCAATTGTTAAACCAATAGATAACCCTAAAACATTTAATGCCGAAAACATTTTGTCCATTTTAAGACTTCTCCATGCTATTTTAATATGGTTTTTAAACATAATTTTAAATTGTTAGCTGTAGTTTTTTTGATTGATACAATATCGTTTTCTAATTCTGTGCCAAAAAAGACAACAATCTAATTATCAGTTATTTATATTGATAGAATAAAATTAACTAAAATTAAAGTGTAAAAATATTTTACATAACCTGTCCATTATTTGTACGTTAAAAAAGAACTAATCTGCTCTTAAACTCTTTAACGGCTTTAATAAAGCAGCGCCTATTGCTTGATAACTTATGGTTACTACTGCAACTGATAAAGCAATACAGCCAGCACCTACAAAAATTCCCCAACTTAAATTTATTTTATAAGCAAAATCTTGCAGCCAGTTACTCATTAAATACCAGCCTATTGGTGTAGCTATTAGCATAGCTATAAAAATAAGCTTTAAAAAATCTAGTGTAATTAATTTATAAATGCTTTTAAAAGGAGCGCCTAGAACCAATCTTATACTTATTTCCTTTTGGCGTTGCTCTACCATAAAAGCAGACAAGGCAAATAGCCCTAAACAAGCAACCATAATGGCAAATAAGGCAAAGCTGTTAAAAATTTTACCCATACGTTTAACATCTTGGTGCATTTGAGCAAATTTCTGATCTAGAAAAGTATAATTAAAAGCTTGGTTGGGCACATTTTTATCCCAAACTGCACCAATTTCGGTTAAAGCTTCATTAACGGTAGTGCCGCTTAATTTTAAAGAAATTATACCTGTATCTTTACCAATAACAAGTGCTAAAGGTGTAATATCTTCTTTTAATGATTTAAAATGAAAATCTGAAACGACACCAACAATCGTCCAATTTTCACCATTAGAAATTTGCTTCCCTATTGGGTTTTTATACCCAAGTTCAGTTGCCATTTTTTCATTAATAATAATAGAATTTATAGCATCTGAGGCATAGTCTTCAGAAAAATCTCTACCATTATTTACTTCCATACCTAGAGTTGAAATGTAATCATAATCTACACGCCATATTTGTGCCGCAATTCCTTTTTCTTCATTACCTGCTGTAGATTTTCTAAATGTATTTCCATTTCTTTTTGTTCCTTCAATAGGCAAATAACTACTAACAGTAGCCTTTTTTACAGAAGGTAGCTGTACCAATTGATTTTTAAAGCTCTCTGTTTTATTTCCTAATATTGATGCTCCTTCTAAAACAACTATTTGCTCTTTATTATACCCTAATTCTTTAGTGAGTATAAAGTTCATTTGTTTGTAAATAATTAGCGTACCTATTATTAGTACTACAGATGTTGCAAACTGAAAAATAACCAACCCACTACGTAATCTACCGCTTTTACTACCTATACTTAGGTTGCCTTTTAATACTGCTATTGGTCTAAAACCAGACAAATAAAATGCAGGATAAAGTCCTGCCAATAAACCTACTATAACCGCAAACAAAACTATTATTGGTATAAACCAAATAGATTGCCAAGGCATACTTACATTTTTTAATGCTATAGCATTAAAAGAAGGTAATAATACCCAGGCCAAAAGCACTCCTAACGCAAATGAAATAACACTAAATAAAACAGACTCTGTTAAAAATTGAGAAATCAAGTTACTTTTATAAGCCCCTATAGTTTTGCGTAGTCCAACTTCTTTAGCTCTGTTAGCAGATTTTGCTGTAGATAAATTTATAAAGTTAATACAAGCTAATATTAAAATAAAGCCAGAAATAGCCCCAAAAAGCCATACAAATCTAATATCTCCGTGTTGCAAACCGTCTCCCATTTTTAGGTCGGACTTTAAATATATATCCTCTACAGGCTGTAGTTTATATTTTATAGTTTTTAGTACTTCTAAAAAATCTGGTGCTCTTCCTCTTTCTTTTTGTGCTGGTATTACATAGTTTTCCATTATAGAAAACATCTTCTTTTCTAGTTCTTTTATATTTGTTTTTTTATCTACCAAGATATATGTAAAATAGTTCTGGTTTGTCCAGTTCATATTTGTATCTTCAATAGGTAGTAAAAAATCAAATTTTAAGTGGGTGTTTGGGGGTCTATTTGCCATTACAGCACTAATAGTATAGGGCTTAGAGGTGTTATTGTCTAAAATAATATTTTTTCCTATTGCATCTCCATTAGGGAAAAAAATATCGGCTTTACTTTTTGAAATCACCAATTTTCCTGGAGCGCTTAATGCAGTACCACTATTGCCTTGTACTATATCAATTTCTAAAACATCTATTAAATCTTGATTTGCAAATATAAAACCGTCTTCTAACTTATTTTGAGATTCACCGGCAATTTTAAGGCCTCTTTTTCCTGCTCCAAAAAGCTCACTCGCATTTACTTTTGCTGCCTTTTTAATTTCTGGAAAATCTGATACTAAAGCATCTGCAAATGGCAATTGAAAATGAACACTTTTCATTACCTCACCGTTAAATTTTCCTTCCAGAACAACTCTGTATATTACATCTTTGTTTTTATAGTGTTGATCATATCCTAACTCATCTTTAATAAAAAGAGTTATTAACAAGCAAGCTGCAATACCAACAGCAAAACCTCCAACTTTAATTGCAGTAAAAAGTTTTTCATTTTTAAGACTTCTCCAGGCTATTTTAATATGGTTTTTAAACATAATTTTAGTATTACTGTATTTTCTGAATAGTTGCTTCGCCAATAATTAGACCTTTATTTAACTCTGGATTTCCTTGGTAAGCAACAGTTGCCTCACCATAAGCTGTAACTTTTAATTTTTTTGAAACCTGTACACGGTAAATACCCTCACCGTAAGCTGTAATTTTTGTGTTGTCATTTTTTATGCCTAAAGTGTTAATTTTAGTTTCTCCGTAAGCTGTAATTTTTAGGTTTTCTACACTACCTTTTTTAAGTTCTAAAAAACTTTCTCCGTATATAGTAGCGTGCAATTCTTTAAGGTCTGTATCATTTAAAAACACTTGTGATTCACCATAAATTTTTAATCGTAATTTGTTTTGGGCAAACTGACTTTTACACACTATAGTTTCTTCTCCTCTTAAAGACAATTCTTCTATATTTTTATAAGTAATAACAGCTTTTACAACGGTACCTTTGTAGATAGACGTACGCTGTTTGTAGCCATTTTTATATGTTTTTTCGCTTTTTGTAAACTCTTTTGCCCCTTCTAAATACAAGCGCAAAGTTTTCCCAGAAACCTCAACATTTATCTTATGTTCTTCTACCGTGCTACTTTCTATTATTACACTTTCTTTTTCTCCTTCTATAAAAGTTACTTGTATGTGAGGACTAATAATTACTTTATTAAATGCTGTTACTTTTTTTTCACTTACTTGTGCCCTAACACTCATAGTCATTACTACTAAAAAAAGTGCTGTTACTATTTTAATTTGATTGATTTTCATTTGTTCTAATTATTTTTGATTGATGAATTTACTCTGTTCGTAAGCTTTTTACTGGGTTAGATATTGCTGCTTTTATACTTTGATAGCTTACTGTTACAATAGAAATTGTAAGCACCAACACTGCAATTAAAATAAAAGACCATCCGTTAATTTCTATTCGGTATGAAAAATCTTCTAACCACTTTGTCATAACAAACCAAGCCAATGGTATAGCAATTACTATAGATATTGCTACTAGTTTTAAAAAGTCTAATGTTAATTTGTATACAATGTTACTTATACTTGCTCCTAGCACTTTGCGTACTCCTATTTCTTTAATTCGCTTTTCTGCGTTAAATGTTGCTAAACCAAATAACCCCAAACAAGCTATTAAAATTGATAAAATGGTAAAAGCAATAAATATTTTACCTAAACGCTCTTCTGCTTTATAAACATCATTAAAAGAATCGTCTAAAAAATAATAATTAAATGGTTGTTCTGAGGCTACATTTGCCCACAAACCAGCTATACTTGCTATAGATTTAGCAAAATCTCCTTTACTTAGCTTTACTACTAATTTGCTACTTACTCTACGACTTAGCCTAAAGCTTACAGGGTCTATTGTATTACGTAATGTAGAGATATGAAAATCTTTAACCACGCCAATAACTTTATATTCTATATTATCAGAATCATCTACCAATGCCATTCCAATAGCATCCGTTGGGTTAATTCCTAATCTGTTTAATGTTGTTTCATTTACTATAATAGCAGTAGAGTCTGTTTTGTACTTAGGGTCAAAGTTTCTTCCTGCTAATAAATTTATATTTAGTGTAGAAATATAATCTTCATCTACATCCCATTTTTGCATTTGTACTACAGCATCTTCAACAGCTCTTCCTTTTACCGTAAAAGATTGGTCTGTTCTGTTAGATGGTGTTGGTAAAAAACTTGTTAACGACACACTTTTTACACTTGCTAGTTTCTCTATTTCTTGCTTAAAAGATGTTACTTGCTCACCAGCAGCATATACATCATCTAAAACCAAAACCTGTTCTTTGGTGTAACCAATATCTTTCCCTTTTATATATTGTAATTGTTGAAAAACCACTAATGTACTGCCCATTAAAAACACAGAGATTGCAAATTGAAAAACGACTAATCCGTTTCTTATTTTTCCGCCAGTACCTGTTGTTTTACCTCCTCCTTTTAATACCGTTACTGGTTTAAATTTTGACATAAAAAATGCTGGATAACTACCAGAAAGTAATCCTAAAAACAGTGTGAAAACCAAAAGTGAAATCCAAAAAAACGGATTTAAAAACGGAATTTCTATACTTTTATTTGCTAAGTCATTAAAATATGGCAATGCTAAAAAAGTAACCAAGACAGCAAAAATTAATGCTATAAAAGCCACCAAACCAGACTCTATTAGAAATTGCTTTATTAAATGGTATTTAGAAGAACCTAATGTTTTACGAACACCAACTTCTTTAGCTCTTTTAAGAGATTGAGCTGTAGAAAGATTCATAAAATTTACACTTGCTAAAACTACTAAAAACAAGCCTATAAATGATAAAATATAAATATTTTGTATGCTATTGTTTGGGTTTAATTCTGCTACACGGTCTGAGTGTAAGTGTATTTTACGTAATGGTATAGTGCTAAAAACATAAGAGTTACCCTCGCTTTTAAAGCGTTCTACCGTCATTGTAGGCGCAAATGTTTTTTGAGCATAGGGCACAACATAACTTGTAAAAACATTTTGCAACCTTTTATTAAAACTAGCTATGCTAGTATTAGGGTTTAACTTTACAAAAGTGCTAAAGTTGTTGCTGCCCCAAGTAACTTCTTTTGCATTTGGGTTACTAGCCATAGACATAAGCATACTATAATCTCTTAAAAACGAGTTTTTAGGAAAATCTTTTATAACTCCTGTTACCGTATATACCTCATCATTATCTAAAACTATTTGTTTACCTATTACTTGTTCTTCTGTAAAAAGTGTTTTTGCTGTAGATTCACTAATTACAATAGTATTTGGCTCTTGCAATGCTGTTTCTGTATTACCTTGTAATAAGCCCAGTCCAAACATTTTAAAAAAGGAAGGATCTGCAAAAGCATTGCCATTAACTTTTATATTTTTAGTAGAATTTGTTTGGCGCACCAACATTCCGCCCCAACCTCTTAACCTCGTTGCCAGCTGTACTTCTGAGTATTCTTTTTCTAAAACTGATGCCATTGGTGGCGTTACAACAGCTAAATTATTAGAAGATGTCCCAAATTTTATATCTGCATTTATTCTATGAATTAGCGCTTCATCTGCAAACATTTTATCATAACTAAGCTCATCATAAATATATAATGAAATTAGTAGCGCACCTGCAACACCTATAGCTAAGCCAAATACATTTAAAAATGTAAAAAACAGGTTATTTTTTAAATTACGCCATGCTATTTTTAATTGATTTTTAAACATAATTTTTATTCTTTACTGTTCGTTTTTTGATTGATGCTTACTAATACCCTAATTCTATGCCAAAATATCAAAATACTAATATACAGATACTTACGTATTATTTTTAACTGAAAAATTGATACAACTGTAAAAAAAATTTACACAGACTGTCCATATTTTGTACGTTAAAAAAGAACTATTCCGTACGTAGGCTTTTAACTGGGTTTGCTATTGCAGACTTTATAGACTGAAAACCAACAGTTACAATTGTTATTAGCATTGCAAAACCACCTGCTAATAAAAACACCCACCATTTAATTTCAATTTTATAGGTAAAATCTTGTAACCAATTTTGCATAAAATAGTATGCTATAGGAGATGCAATTACAAACGCAACCAATACTAGCTTTAAAAAATCTTTGGTTAATAACTGTACAACAGATTTTACACTGGCACCTAAAACTTTACGTATCCCAATTTCTTTCTTCTTTTGTTCTGCAACATAAGACACCAAACCAAATAACCCTAGACAACTAATTAAAATGGCCAAAATGGTAAATGCTATAGATATTTTAGATAATTTTTGTTCTTCTGCGTATAACTTTTCGGTTTCTTTATCCACAAAAACATACTCAAATGGCGCATACGGATTCACTTTTTTCCAGTTGGCCTCTAAACCACTCAAAACACTTTTTAAATTGTTGGTTTCTAACTTAGCAACTATCCAATCTGGTTCTGTTTCACTATACATAAGCATAGGTGAAATTGCTTGTTTAAAATCTTCAAAATGAAAATTCTCTGTTACACCCACAATTTCATAATTCTCTGTTTCACTACCATAACTGCTAACAATTGTAGCTGCTAAGGCGTTTTCTATATCAATATTAAAAGCATTTAGCGTTGCCATATTTACCAATATACCTGTAGAGTCTGTTTCTCTAAGCTTACGACCTTTAATAATTTTGGTTCCAATGGTTTCTAAATAATTAGGAGTAATACCATTGTAAAAAACAGAGGTTAGGTTATCATCATCCTGACTAGGTAAACGCATTGCCATATCTCCCATAATAGATCTAGATGGATAATTGTTACTACCTGTAACAGAATTAACACCAGGTACTCCTTGTAACTGTGATTGTATAGCACTATAATTTTGTTGTAACTCTTGGGTACCTAAACGTATTGCTAGCAAATTGTCTTTGTTAAAGCCTAAATCTTTTTGCTTAGCAAATTTTAGTTGTTGTGACACTATTATAACACTTACTGTTAAAACTATTGATACTACAAACTGAAAAACAACCAAACCACGCCTTAATAAACCATTATTAGATTGTAATTCTGTTGCCCCTTTTAGCACTTTAGATGGCTTAAAAGAAGACAACACCAATGCAGGGTAAATACCTGCTATTAAACCTGTTAACAAACCCATAGATCCCAACAATAATAAAATTTTAAGGTTTAGTATGTGTTCTGGCTCTATGTTGCCACCTGTTAATACATTAGCTACCGGAAGCAACAATAAAACTATAGGTATACTAATAAATACTGCTAAAAATGCAATTAAAATAGACTCACTTAAAAATTGTTGTACCAATGAGCTTTTTTGTGCTCCAATGGCTTTTCTAACCCCTATTTCTTTTGCTCTTTTACTAGCTCTGGCTGTACTTAAATTAATAAAGTTTACACAAGCAACTAGTTGTACTATAAATGCTAAAAACAATAATGCATACAAGTATTCTATATTAGATACTTCTTCTATTTGCTTATCTATACCTTTAGAGTGCAAATGAATATCTGTAACAGATTGCAATAGTAATTTTTTATCAAAACCCATATCAGCCAAATCAATTCCTCCTCGATCTAGTAAAAACTTCGGTAACTTTTTTTCTAAACTGGTTTTGCTAACATTGGCTCCTAGTTTTATATAACTGTACGCAAAGTTTTGCGTTGCAAAATTGCTAATATTGTTAGTGTATTCACCAATGCCAGGCGAGTTCATACACAATATATAATTAGGATTTAAGTGGGTTGGAGTGGTTGGTTCATTAAAAACTCCTGTTACAGTTGCGTTAAATTGGTTTTCACCTGCACCAATAACCAATGTTTTATTAATAATTTGATTTTCATTTTTAAATAATTTTGAAGCTAGTTTTTTAGATAAAACAATACTATTTGGTTTTTCTAAGGCTGTAGCCAAATTACCTTCTGCGGCTGTATAATTAAAAAATTTAAAAAAGGTAGAATCGGCTACATACCCCTTACTCTCATAATAACTTTGATTGTTTTTAGGGTTACGAATTAGAGCTTCTTCTCCAGAACCAAAATAAACAACTCTACAAGCATCTACCACCTCAGGAAAATCTTCTTTTAAAGCAAAAGCTATTGGAGGGCTACTTGTAGCTACATCTGCATTTATACTGTTGTTACTTATTGACTTTATTTTAGTACGTATTCTGTATACAGAAGCAACATCGTTATGGTGCGTATCATACCCAAATTGTGCGTTAACATATGATATTATTATTAAGCAACATATTGTGCCTACAGTAAGACTAAGAATATTTATACCTGTTTGTAACGGATTTTTTTTAAGACTTCGCCACGCTATTTTTAATTGATTTTTAAACATAACTTTTTATTTTTTTGATTGATGATCTTTTACTCTGTTCGCAAGCTTTTTACAGGGTTATTTACAGCTGCTTTTATTGCCTGAAAACTTACAGTTAGCATAGCAATTGTAATGGCCCCTAAGCCTGCCAAAGCAAACATCCACCATTGTATGTTTATGCGGTAAGCATAACTTTGTAACCAGCTAGACATTGCCCACCAAGCCAGCGGTATGGCTATAGCTATAGACAAAATAACTAGTCTTATAAAATCTTTAGAAAGTAGGTTTACTATATTAGCTACGCTAGCACCTAAAACTTTACGTACCCCAATTTCTTTGCTTCTTTGTTCTGATGTGTATGCGGCTAAACCAAACAAGCCTAAACAAGAAATAAGTATTGCTAATATTGCAAATAGTTTAGATAATGTGCCTACCAACATTTCGCTTTTAAACTTTTGGTTAAACGCATCGTCTACAAACTCATACTCAAACGGAAAAGCTGCATTATTTTTTTGCATAACACTTGCCATTGCTGTTATTGCATTTTTAGTGTCTGCAGTTTTAGCAATACGCACATACATATATTGTGCCTCTGTAGGTGCATTAAGAAAAATTACAGGATCGCTTTTACCGTACATATCACCATATAAAAAGTCTTTAACTACACCAACAACATTATACCTATCCTCTCCAAAATAAATGCTTTTACCAACTGCAGAAACAGGATCTATTAGTTTTGCAAATGACTCTGTAATTATAAAATTTACACTGTCTAATTCTGGTTTTGGCTTAAAGTTTCTGCCATCAATAATCTCCATACCTGCAGTAGAAAGAAAATCTGAATTTATATACCTAAATGATATAAGCATTTCATTATTTTCATCTGCCATACCAGACCAAGTTGCTCCAGATCCATTATTACCTATAGACAGTGTGTTGTAACTGTTTAAACCCACATTATCTATTAAACCTGTAGCAAGCATCTCTTGTTTTATAGCGGTATAATTTTTAACCATATCACCCCTTACATTCATTGTTATAAGGTTAGATTTGTTATACCCTAACTGTCTGTTTTTTACGTGCTGTACTTGCTTGTACACCACTATAGTGCATATTATTAGTACTATTGAAGCTGCAAACTGGGTTACAACCAATCCTTTTCTAATAAAAACAGAACCTTTTTGGTTGCTACTAATACCTTTTAAAACTGTTACAGGTAAAAATGAAGACAAATAAAATGCTGGGTAGCAGCCTGCAAAAACACCACAAAAAATAGTTATACCAAGTAAAACTAACCAGTGTATAGGATTAGTTAACCCCATTCCCAATTGTTTTTCTATAATGATATTAAATTGTGGCAATACTAAAAACACTAACAATATGCTTACCAGCGTTGCTATACTTGCAATAACTAAAGATTCTGTTATAAATTGAAAAATTAAGCGTTTACGACCAGCGCCTAAAACTTTACGCACACCAACCTCATTAGCTCTTTTAGCGCTACGTGCTGTAGAAAGGTTCATAAAATTAATGCAGGCAATTATTAAAATAATCCAAGCAATTACAGAGAATAAATTTACATACACTATTCTACCACCAACCTGTACTCCGCCTTCAAAATTATCTCGTAAACGCCAGTCTAGCATACTATGCATAAAAGCATAGGTATCACTATCCTCTACTTTAGTTTGCAAAAACTTTTTTACAGTAGTATTTACTACTGCTGCATCTACTTTTTTATCTAATTGTATATAGGTATCTACTGAGTTATTTTCCCACTCTTGCAAATACTCTTTATCTTTTGCATACGGCTCAAAAGGTGCAAGCCAATTAAATTTTACGGTAACATTTTCCGGAAAATCTGCTACTACACCTGTTACCGTATACGTTGTTGTTTGGTCTACTTTTAAAATTCTGCCTATAGCATTATTGCCTTCTCCAAAAAATTGTGATGCAGTTTCATTGGTAAGTATTATGGCATTTGTACGGCCAAATGCTGTTTGCGCATTACCTTGTATAAAACTTAAACTAAATATGTTTATAAAGTCGTTATCTGCGTAATATCCTTTTTTATAAAACGATTTTTCATCTATGGTAAAAAGATGCTCTTCATCTCTAACTCTTGTTGCATTTACTATGCCTGGCACTTCTTTTTTTAAAGCTTCTGCCATAGGTCCTGGAGTAGATGTAAACGTGCGCCACTCGCCATTATATTGTTGGTTTGTTGGCAAATAGTACACCTGTTCTTTATTAGGGAAAATTGCATCGTAGTTTACCTCATCTTCTACCCATAAAAAAATAAGACTAGCACAGGTTATGCCCATTGCTAACCCAAATATGTTGAGAAAACTATAGCCTTTATTTTTTAATAAGCTCCTAAATGCAATTTTAAAATAATTTTTGAACATGGTGATTGGCTATTTTGATTGATTGATTGATAAATGATTTTGATTGATGATGAACTCTACTTATTTTGATGCTACTGCCTCAAAAGGTTTGTTGTGACTTTCGGTTACTATTTGGCCGTCAAAAAGGTTTACTACCCTGTGTGCGTAATGCGAGTCTCTGTCTGAGTGTGTTACCATTACTATTGTTGTACCTTCTTGGTTTAACTCGGTTAACAGGTTCATTACCTCTATACCGTTTTTAGAGTCTAAGTTACCAGTTGGCTCATCTGCAAGTATTAATTTGGGGTTTGTAACTACTGCTCTGGCAATGGCTACACGTTGTTGCTGACCACCAGATAATTGCTGCGGAAAGTGTTTTTCTCTGTGTGCAATTTTCATACGCTCTAAAACTTCTGTTACTTTTTGCTTGCGTTCTGCTTTGTTCATTTTTAAATAGATAAGTGGTAATTCTACGTTTTCAAAAACAGTAAGCTCATCTATTAAATTAAAACTCTGAAAAACAAAACCTAAGTTGCCTTTACGCAAACCGGTACGTTGGTTTTCTTTTAAACCACCTACTTCATGACCTACAAATTGGTAACTACCTTCTGATGGGTTGTCTAACATACCTATTATATTTAGTAAGGTAGATTTACCACAACCAGATGGCCCCATTATGGCAACAAACTCTCCTTGACCAACATTTAGGTTTACACTATTTAGTGCTAAGGTTTCTACTTCTTCTGTTCTAAAACTTTTTTTAAGGTCTTTAATTTGTATCATTTTGTTGATTGATTTTTTTAATGTGATTATATCTTGTGTTAGGGATTGTAGTGTAAATCCTTTTTTATTTTTCTTAAAAAAGATTGCAACGTAAAGCCCGCCCGTAGGGAACACCCTATTTTAAAACTATTTTTTCTGCTTCTCCAAAAGTGTCGTAATTAGAGGTAATTACTTTTTCACCAGCTTGCAGCCCTTCTAAAACTTCGTAATATTTAGAGTTTTGCTTGCCTATTCTAATGTTACGTTTTAATGCCTCTGTACCGTTTGGGCTTACTACAAAAATCCACTGGCCTCCTGTGCTTTGAAAAAAGCTACCTTTAGATACTAAAAGTGCATCTGATGAGGCTCCTAATTGTAGTTTTACATTAAAACTTTGTCCGGCACGTATATTTTCTGGTTTTTCTGCCGTAAATACTAGATCTACTTTAAACTTACCGCCACGAACTTCTGGGTACACTTTGCGTAAACGCAGGTTGTATGTTTTACCGTTACGCTCAAAAGAGGCGTTTAAATCTCTTTTTACACGGTCTATATAGTGTTCATCTATTTCTGCTTCTATTTTATAGTCTGTTAGTACGTTTATTTGCCCTATACGCTGACCTTGGTTTATGCTTTGCCCAATTTCTGCATCTAAAAATCCTAATTGACCGTCTGCTGGCGCACGTACATTTAAATGGTCTAAACGCTCATAAACCATAGATAAGGTTTTTTGCATTCTGTTTAAATCTGTATCTAAACCAGCTAATGATGTTCTCCTCATTTTATCATCTTGCTCTGTTTGTATTTTTACAATGTTATGCTGTTTTAAAGATAACTCGTAATTTTCTTTTGCGGTTAAAAAAGCTTCTTTAGAGATTAAACCGTCTTTGTAAAGCTCTTGGTTTTGCTCATAATTACGTTTTAAACGTGTTAGCTCGTAAGAGGCTGTTGCTAAAGATTTACGGCCTTCTACTTGCCTAGAGTCAAAGGTTAATTTGGTAGACCTTAAATCGTTTTGTTTTAGTGCTAGGTTACTTTCACTAGCTAAAATTTGTTCGTAAAGGTTACTATTTTCTAGTTTTAAAATAATATCTCCTTTTTTTACCATTGCACCTTCTTCTATTAGCTTTTCTGTAACTCTACCACCTTCATAAGCATCCATATAAATAGTTGCTATTGGTGCTGCACTACCGTTAATGGTTATGTAATCATCAAACTTACCTTGTGTAACTGTACTTATAGATAGTTTGTCTTTTTCTGTTCTAAACGTAGACACAGAACTGCTCCATATTATTTTATATGCTGCAAAAGCTACTACTAGCCCAATTGCAATGTATGCGTAGTGTTTTGGGCGTAATCCTTTTTTCTTTTCTAATTGAATATCCATTTATGTTGTAATTGTTAGTTTATAGTAAATACGGGCAAACCGTTGTAAAAATCTAATGTACTCTGGTTTACTTTTAATCTTATTTGTACTTGTAAATTCTCGTTTTGTGCTGTAGTGTACAGTACTTTTGCTTGGTACAATTCTACTGCAGAAATCATTTCTTTTTCGTATTTTTTTTGAGCTATAGAAAAACTTAGTTCTTGTGCTTTTAACTTTTTTAAGCTTTGTAAATTTTCTACTTCTAAAGCATTTTTTTCTTGTACCAATTGTTGTATTAATTTATACAGCTCTTGCTCCTGAATTTTTAAATTATTTTCTGCCTGTTGCAACGCTATTTTTTGTTGTTTAATTTCTGATCTACCAGACCATTTGTTACTAATAGGAATGTTCATAGATAAACCTATAGACCTAGATGCGTTGTCTCTTATTTGATTTTTAAATGATATTATTTCGTTAGTAATATCATCTACATTAGTTTCATAATATCCTGTACCATAGCCTGCAAACAAAGATAATGATGGGTACAAACCTCCTTTTGCAATAGCTACTTGTTTTTGTGCGGCCTTTACCTTTAATTGCCCTGCTTTTATACTTGGCAAAAATGTTTGAGCCTTGCTGTAAACTGTATTGGTTTGCAATGTAGTATCTGCCACTTTTTTTAGGTCTAAAGCATCTGCTTTTAGGGTTATGGTAGACACGTTTTCTAAATTCATTTCTTGTATTAAATTTAGTTTAGCTGCTGCCAATTGGTTTTCTGCTTGGGTTACTGCTAACTTATCTGTTAACAATACAGATTCTGCCTCATACATATCTGCCTGTGCAATTAAACCCAACTCTAATTGTTTTTTTACAAATGCATAATTTGTATCTGATATACTTACTTGCTCCTTAGCAATTTTTAATGCGCCTTGAAAAAAACGAATATCATAAAAGGCAGACATTACCCTAAATGCCAACAAGTATTTTTGTTGTTGCGCATCTTCTTGCACTGCTTTATAAATATACTTTGTTGCTTTTATACTATTTATTCTCTGAAAACCTCTAAAAATATCTAAGGAAGAATTTAAATTGTAATTGTTAGAGAAAAAATCTGTGTCTATTATATTATTGTTATTTGGATCTACAGACCTACCATATCTAACATCATAACTTGCAGAACCATTTATACTTGGCAACAAATTACGTACAGCTTGCTTATGGGTTTCTTTACTTGATGCAACTGTATACTCCTGATTTTTTAATTCTAAATTATGCGTTATAGCATAGTTTATACACTCATCTAAAGACCAGCTTTGTTGTGCACTACTTGGCAAGCTTACCAAGAGTAACAAAAATAGAATATGTTTAATTTTTATGTTCATAATTTTTATTGTGTGCCAAAACTAAAGCCATTGTTGTGCCAAAAACATAATTTATTGATTATCAATTATTTACAATTAAACACCTGTTGAAACCAAAAAGCAAGTGTAAAATATATATACAAATAATGTCTAATTTTTTTACACTTGTAAAATTGTAATGTATAACATTTGTAGTTTTAATGCATAAACCTTCCTCAACCCAAACAACTTTATAATGCAAAAAGGTAAAGTATTAATTGTAGATGATAACAAAAGTGTACTAAGTGCATTAGAGATTTTATTACAGTTTGAATATGAAAAAGTAGACACACTAGGAAATCCTAACTTATTATCTTCATTTGAAAATTTAAGTGATTATGACATTGTTCTGTTAGATATGAACTTTTCTGCCGGTGTAAATACTGGTAACGAAGGTTTGTATTGGAATAGAGAAATTAAAAAACGTGCTCCGCATATTTCTGTTATTATGATGACCGCCTATGGGGCAATAGACCTTGCTGTACAAGCTTTAAAAGAAGGTGCAACAGATTTTATTTTAAAACCGTGGAATAATGACAAACTGCTAGCCACATTAAAATCTGCATACCAATTACGCAAGTCTCAAAAAGAAGTTTCTAAATTAAAAGAGAAAGAGAGTTCTTTAAAACAGGTTATTAACCAAAATAAAAACTACATAATTGGCAACTCTAAAGCATTAACTTCTGTATTAAACTTGGTACAAAAAATAGCTAAAACCGATGTAAATGTACTAGTTACTGGTGAAAACGGAACAGGAAAGGAATTAATTGCAAGAGAGTTACACAACTTATCTAACCGTAAAAATGAGGTTTTTATTGGGGTAGATATGGGCTCTATATCTGAAACCTTATTTGAAAGCGAACTTTTTGGACACACAAAAGGAGCTTTTACAGATGCCAAGGAAGACAGAGCTGGTAAGTTTGAAGCCGCAAATGGTGGAACTTTATTTTTAGATGAAATAGGTAATCTAAGCTTACAAACTCAGGCTAAATTACTATCTGCCATACAAAACAGAGTTGTAGTGCGTGTAGGCTCTAACAAACCAATACCTGTAGACATTAGGCTGGTTTGTGCTACAAATTGCAATTTAGAAAAAATGGTTGCAGATGGCTTGTTTAGAGAGGATTTATTGTACCGTATTAATACCATACACGTGCAAGTACCTGCACTAAGAGAGCGAGATGGTGATGTGTTAATTTTAGCTGAATTTTACTTGAACAAGTTTATGACCAAATATGGTAAGCTTGGTTTGCGTATTAATAATCAGGCTCAAGAAAAATTACTTGCTTATAGCTGGCCTGGTAATATTAGAGAATTACAACACACTATGGAAAGGGCTGTTATTTTATGTGATGGAAATGTGCTTAAACCAACAGATTTTATTTTAAATGAAAAGGGAACTCCAACGTTAGATACTACTAATGTTACCTTATCTGAAATGGAATTGCTATTGATTAATGATGCTTTAAAAAAGCACGATGGTAATTATAGTGCCGCTGCAAACCAATTGGGCATATCTAGACAAACATTATATAACAAAATTAAAAAGACAGGAAATGGCGAGTAAAAGCTTCTATTTTCAATTAGTGTTAAGGGTTGTTTTTATTACACTTTCTGCTGTTGGACTAGCCTATTTTGGCTTACAAAAAAATTACATAGTTTCTGGTGCTTTTTTTATTGCATTGATTTTGCTTACCGTTTTTTTAATTAATTATGTAAACCATACCAACCGTAAAATTGCTTATTTTTTTCAGTCTATTAAAAATGAAGATTTTACACTACGTTTTCCTGAGTACGAAAATGTAAAATCTTTAAAAGAACTAAATCGTAGTCTTAATATGCTTAATGCTATGATTCATAAAATACACGTAAAAAATCAGGTTCAGGAGAAGTACTACCAAGAAATATTAAAACACGCTGATATTGGTATTTTAACTATAAATGATAAAGGACATATACTTTTTGCCAACCCAAGAGTAGAACATTTGTTAAACTACAAACCACTAAACCACATTAAGCAATTGCAGCAAGTAGATACTAATTTGTATAATTTATTTGCCAAACTAGAGCCTTTTCAGCGTAAATTAATAGAGTTAACAAACGAAAGAGAAAGAATACAACTTACTTTAAAATCTACTACCGTTACACTAGACAATAAAAACTTATTACTAGTTGTAGTACAAGATATACAAAGAGAACTAGAAGAAAAAGAAGCAGATTCTTGGGAAAAACTTATACGAGTTTTAACCCACGAAATTATGAATACTATAGCGCCAATAACATCAATATCTGAGTCTATTTTAAATTATTACAAAAAAGAAGACGGATTAATACCGCTTGAAGAATTAACCGAAAAGCACATACAAAATACCTCTAAAGGCTTAGCTGTTGTAAAAGAACAAGGAAATAATTTAATGGACTTTGTACAAAGCTACCGTAGCTTTTTAAGTATTCCGGCACCAGACAAAAGTCTTGTGAAAGCAGAACAATTAATACACAAAGTGTTTGTTTTAATAGACCAAGAAAACCAGAATACCAATATTAATTTTGCATCTAATTTAACAACAGAAAACTTAGCCTTTTTTATAGATGAAAAACAAATTACACAGGTACTTTTAAACTTGTGTAAAAATGCAGTACAGTCTATAGGCGAACAAGAGAACGGAAATATTACTGTTACCGCTGGCATCACAGATGAAAAAGAAAAATTTATTACTGTTGCAGATAATGGTCCTGGTATACCTCCGGAATTAATAGATGAGATTTTTATTCCGTTTTTTACAACCAAAAATACCGGAACAGGAATTGGTCTTAGCTTGTCTAAACAAATATTAAGGCTACACGGCGGAAGCTTAAAATTAAGAAGTACTCCAAACCAAGAAACTGTTTTTACATTGTTGTTTTAAGTGTCGCTACTCTAAACTTGGCTTTTTACGATTTGCTTTTTTTAAGGCCGATTTCTTTTTAGTGTTCAATCGTTTTTCAATAGCAGACCTAGATGGTTTTGTCTTTTTGCGTTTTTTAGGCACAATTAGGGCCGACTTTATAAGCTCTAAAAAGCGTTTTATAGCCAAATCTTTGTTTTTATGCTGACTTCTAGAATCATCACACTGCAACAACAATACATTTTCTTTTGTGAGCCTATTACTTAGTTTTAATAATAGTCGTTCTTTTTCTTTATCTGTAACTGCTGTAGAGTTTTGCAAATCATACGTAAGCTCTATTTTAGTAGAAACTTTATTTACGTGCTGGCCACCAGCACCACTACTGCGCACTGCTTTAAATTGCAACTCCTGTACTATTTGTGCTGTATCCAAAACCTTATTCTATTCTTTTATTTATTATTTCTAAAGAAACATTTAAGAACACTTTTTTGCCTACTTCTATACTTTTAGGATACGTAAAAAATAAGCTTTGCTCCTCTGTTACACCTTCCATTAAATAATAAGCTCCCATTGCATAACTATTAATTACACGTACTTGTATTCCAGAAGTTTCAGATACCTTAAACTCGTGTGCATACACAACAATCTCTTTTTTAGTTTCTGTATACTCTTTTATAGTAGAAACAGGAACTAAGTTAGCCTCTGCAAATAAACTTGCTATGTACAATGACTTTGGGTTGTTGTATAGTGTTTCTGTCTTTTCATTTGCAATTATTTCTTCATCTTTTATTACTAAAATACGGTCTGCAAATGGCAGTACTTCTTTTTCATCATGTGTAGCAACAATACATGTAATTTTTTTCATTTTTAAGTAACCAAAAAGTCGCCTACGCAGACTATTTTTTCTAAAATTATCTATATGACTAAAGGGTTCGTCTAATAATAACAACTCTGGTTCTTGCGCTAATACTCTAGCCAAAGCAACACGTTGTTGCTGACCACCACTTAACAATTTCACTTTTGTTTTAGCAAAACTGGTCATTTCTACCATTTCTAAAAGCTCTTCTGTTCTGGCCTTTAATTCTTCTGGATAAAAAACAGATAAGTACTGACTCACATTTTCTTCAACAGTAAGAAAAGGCATTAAGTCAAAATCCTGAGATAGGTATTTCATATACTTTTCTCCTGGAATTAAATTGTAATCTGGCCCTAAAACTTGGTTGTCTTTCCAAAAAATAGTCCCTTCCTTTAACTGAAGAAGACCATATATAATTTTTAAAAGTGTACTTTTTCCGCTGCCACTTTCTCCTAAAACTGCTAGGTATTCGCCTTCATTTACTGTAAAGTCTATGTTTTTTAAAACTGGCGTTGTGTTGTATGAAAATGATATATTGTTTACGTGTAACATAAATAGATAAAAAAATCCGTTTCTAGTAAGAAACGGATTTTTTTGAAATTAATAGTTCTTATTCTTTAAAATCTTTTAAAACTGCCTTATTTGGCAACTCTGTATATCCCATATTAAATAATGTAAATGCTTGTACATCTACCTGCTCATTAATTATAGCTTCGGTAGATTTACCCGCTCCGTGACCTGCGTTAATATCTATTCTAATTAATGTTGGGTTATCTCCTGTTTGTTTTTCTTGCAACTCTGCCGCAAATTTAAAACTGTGAGCAGGCACTACACGGTCGTCATGATCTCCTGTAGTTATTAGAGTTGCAGGGTATGCTACTCCTTTTTTAACGTTATGCACTGGTGAGTAGCCTAATAAATAATTAAACATTTCTTTGTTGTCTTCTGCTGTACCATAGTCATACGCCCAACCTGCACCTGCTGTAAATGTATGGTAGCGTAACATATCTAAAACACCTACTGCAGGCAATGCTACTTTAGCTAAATCTGGACGCTGCGTCATTGTTGCACCAACCAGTAAACCTCCGTTAGAGCCACCTCTAAGTGCCAAATACTCTGGTGTTGTGTACTTGTTTTCTATTAAATACTCTGCTGCTGCAATAAAATCGTCAAAGACGTTTTGCTTTTGCTGCTTTGTACCTGCATCATGCCATTTTTTACCATACTCACCACCACCTCTTAAATTAGGTACTGCATATACTCCGCCTTGCTCCATCCAAACAGCATTACTAATACTAAAACTAGGAGTTAAGCTTACATTAAAACCGCCATATCCATAAAGTATAGTTGGGTTTTTACCGTTTAATTCTAATCCTTTTTTATAGGTAATTATCATTGGTATTTTAGTACCATCTTTAGAGATATAAAATACTTGTTTAGACTCGTAATCTTCTGAGTTAAAATCTATGTTTGGACTCCAATATTGTTTGTATTTTCCTGTTTCTACATTATAACTGTAAGATGATCCTGGTGTATTGTAGTTGGTAAAAGAAAAGTAAAACTCTTTTTCTTCTTTTTTACCTCCAAAACCTGAAGCTGTACCAACACCCGGAAGCTCAATAGTACGTACCAAATCTCCATTGTAATTATATTGTAATACTTTAGAAATAGCATCTACCATATAATTGGCAAAAAAGTAACCACCACCTGTACCTGCAGTAAGCACATTTTTAGTTTCTGGTATAAAATCTACCCAATTTTCTGGTGTTGGATTACTAAAATCTGTAACAACTACCTTTTGGTTAGGTGCGTTTAAGTTGGTTACTACATATAGCTTAGTGCCAACATTATCTATTACATAAGTATCAGATTTTGTGTGTTCAACTACTGTTTTTACCTCATTAGTTTCTAAGTCTTTTAAAAATAATTTATTGCCAGATGTAGATACTGCTGCTGTAATTTGCAAATATTTACCATCCTCGGTAACACTACCGCCAACATACCTATGTTTTTCTTCTGGTGTGCCTCCAAAAACCAGCTCATCTGCGCTTTGTGGTGTTTTTAGTTTATGGTAGTATAGTTTGTGCTGATCTGTTTTTGCAGACAACTCGCTCCCTTTTGGCTTGTCATAACTAGAGTAAAAGAAGCCCTCGTTACCTTTCCAAGATAAGCCACTAAATTTTACATCTACTAAGGTATCTTCTACTATATTTTTTGTTTTTGCGTCTAAAACAATTATTTTTCTCCAGTCGCTACCACCTTCAGATATTAAGTACGCTGCCAAAGAACCATCTTTAGAAAAACTTAAACCTGCTAATGATGTTGTACCATCTTCTGAAAACTTGTTAGGATCTAGAAAAACCTCTTCTTCGCCATCTTTTTTTCTATAGATTACAGATTGATTTTGTAATCCATTATTTTTTGAAAAATAGGTGTAATCTCCTTCCTTATAAGGAGCTCCTAGTTTCTCATAATTCCAAAGTTTTTCTAATCTTTGTTTTAGGCTTTCTCTAAACGGAATTTGATCTAAATACCCAAAGGTTGTATTATTTTGCTCTTTAACCCAAGACTCTGTTTCTGTACTGCGGTCATCTTCTAACCAGCGGTAAGGATCTGCTACAGTTGTGTCAAAATAATTTGTAACTGTATCTACCTTTTTGGTTGATGGATATGAGATGATCATAATTGCTTCTTTTTTTGAGGGTGATTTACAAGCTACAAAAGTAATAGCCGTAAAAATAAATATGCTTAAATGTTTCATAAGAATTTGTTTATTTTAGGTTGATAAAACTTAACTGTTTTGTGTAACAGTTTTTATTTTGCTTTTGCCAATGCCATTTTTATGGCAAGTCCGGTTAATACAGAAGCCATAAACCACTTCTGTATTCTTAACCATATTGGCTTTTTGGAGAACCAACTTGCCATTTTAGCAGCTGATATGACAATCAAAAAATTAACTGAAAAACTTATTATTATTTGTATAATTCCAAGTTGAAAACTTTGACCTAATATAGAGCCATATTTAGGTTTTATAAATTGAGGAAAAAATGAAAGATAAAATACTGCCATTTTAGGGTTCAATATATTTGTTAAAAAACCAATATTAAAGAGTTTAAGAGGTTTGTCTGATTTAAGACCTTGGTCAGCGTCAAATATTTTGTTTTTGGATTTAACAGTTTTATAAGCTAAATATAATAAATAAGCTACTCCAAGAAATTTAACCACTATAAATGCATATGGAACCGCAAAAAATATTGCCGTAAGTCCAAAAGACACCATAAGTATATGAAATAAAAATCCGCACATTACTCCTAAAAGAGAAATGACTCCAGCTTTTTTTCCTTGCGATAAAGACCTTGAGATTAAATAAATCATATTTGGACCAGGCGAAAGCACCATTATCAATGCCGCTAATCCAAATATTAGTAAATCATTAATTGGTATCATATTTTTTGGCTTTAAGCTGTTGCAAACTATATCACATTTAGCGCTTTATGTTTTTAAAAATAATACAAAAAAACCTTTAAGAAGAATTCTTCTTAAAGGTTTCTATTTTTGTGTTAGGGATTGTAATGAAAATCCTTTTTTATTTTTCTTAAAAAAGATTGCAATGTAAAGCCCGCCCGTTAGGAACACCCAAAACTAAAACTGCGTATTACAGTAACTTATTATTGTTAAGGTATTCTGCAATTTGCACTGCATTTGTTGCTGCTCCTTTACGTAGGTTATCTGCAACTATCCACATATTTAATGTGTTTGCTTGCGACTCATCTCTACGTATACGCCCTACAAAAACATCGTCTTTATTATGTGCGTAAACTGGCATTGGGTAGGTGTTTGTATCTGGATTATCTTGTACAACTACGCCTGCTGTTTTGCTTAATACTTGCCTTACCTCGCTAACGTCTGCATCATTATAAAACTCTACGTTTACAGACTCTGAGTGGCCACCTGCTGTTGGTATACGTACTGCTGTTGCTGTTAATGAGAAGGTACGGTCGTTAAATATTTTTTGTGGTTCACGAGATAGTTTCATCTCTTCTTTTGTGTAGCCATTATCCATAAAAACGTCACAATGTGGTAACGCATTTCTGCTAATTGGATAAGGATAAGCCATTTCTCCTTTTATGCCAGCCGTTTCATTTTCTAATTGCTTTACAGCTTTTACGCCTGTACCAGAAACAGATTGGTAGGTAGAAACTACTACACGTTTCATTTTATATTTTTTATGCAAAGGTGCCAAAACCATTACCAACTGTATGGTAGAGCAGTTTGGATTTGCAATAATTTTATCTTCTTTGGTTAGTTCACTTGCATTAATTTCTGGAACTATTAATTTTTTTGTGGGATCCATACGCCACGCAGAAGAATTGTCTACTACGGTTGTGCCTACTTCTGCAAATTTTGGAGCCCATTCTAAAGAGGTGTCTCCGCCTGCAGAAAAAATTGCTAAATCTGGTTTTGCTGCAACAGCATCTGCCAAGCCAATAACGGTATGTTCTTTGCCGTTATAGGTCATTT
Source organism: Cellulophaga sp. RHA_52 (assembly GCF_007827205.1). Taxonomy (NCBI): domain Bacteria; kingdom Pseudomonadati; phylum Bacteroidota; class Flavobacteriia; order Flavobacteriales; family Flavobacteriaceae; genus Cellulophaga; species Cellulophaga sp. RHA_52. The sequence goes on along the minus strand of NZ_VIRZ01000001.1, from coordinate 1,031,830 downwards.
TTTTACCTACAGAACGTTCTGAGGCTACTAATAATAACTCTGTTAATGGAAAATTACGTTCTTGTAATACGTTAAGCATTACTTCTCCTACCATTCCTGTGGCACCAACTACGGCTACTTTCATTTTTATAATATTTAGAATAACAAATGTAGTTTAATGTAGTTTAACCGCCAAGCAAGTTTTAATAGAATAAAATAAATATAACAAATTGTTTTATTTATAACATTTTAAAAAAGAAATAAAAAAACCGCCAAGCTTACTGGTAAGCTTAGCGGCTTTATATAATTATTAGGGAATTACTTTTTTAGTAAGTCTCTAATTTGTGCTAATAACTCTTCTTGTGTTGGTCCTGCTGGTGCAGCTGGAGCCGGAGGAGTTTTTGTTTTGTTGTAAGCTTTTACGATTAAGAACAACACAAAACCAACAATAATAAGGTTAATTATAGCATTAATCCATTTACCATATAATATTGCGTTTTCTGGCTTAGTAACAGTACCATCTGTAGCAACTACTGCTTCATCTAGAACAACTTTCATATCTGCAAAATCAATTCCTCCAGAGAAGTGACCTACAAGAGGCATCATAATATCGCTAACGAAACCGCTAACTACAAGCCCCATTGCGCCTGCCAATAATACTGCAACCGCTAAGTCTATAACGTTGCCAGTCATAATAAAATTCTTAAATTCTTTAAACATGTTTAGTGTATTTATTTAGTTAATACCTGCAATATACTAAAAATTACAGTTTCTTAAAATTATCTTAAAAAATAAAAACTCGGTTAACACGCTGTGATATTCCCGTTACCAATTCATAAGAGATTGTACCTGCTGCTGTAGCTAATGCATCTGCAGTATGCACTTCATTAAAAACAATAACCTCATCACCTTCTTTACAGTTTATATTGGTTACGTCTACCATAATCATATCCATACAGGTATTGCCAACTATTGGTGCTTTTTTGCCGTTAATAAATACAAATCCTTTTTGGTTGCCATAAATTCTATAAATACCATCTGCGTGACCTAAAGGTAGTGTTGCTGTTACCATTTTATGGGTGGCTTTGTATGCCATATTGTATCCTACACTTTGGTTTGGGTCTAGGTTATGCAACTGAGAAATTACTGTTTTTAAACTAGCTATTGGTTTTAAATACACATCATACTTTGCATCGTTACCAAAACCATACAACCCTATACCACTACGTACCATATTAAAGTGAGCGTCTGGATAATTTAAAATACCAGATGTATTGCACATGTGTTTTATAGGTGAATAGCCAAGTAAACCATCTAGTGTGTTACTTATACTTTTAAACTTTTGTATTTGCTGCTCTGTAAACTCTTTTTCTGTTAAATCTTCTGACGCTGCCATATGAGAAAAAGCAGAAGCAACTTTAATTGTTGTTGTTTCTTGTATTTTTTGAACAATTTGTGTTACATCAGCCTTTAAAAAACCCAACCTATTTAATCCTGTATTAAATTTTAAATGTACAGGATAATCTTCTTTATTTATTGATGAAGTATATTTTATAAACTGATCTAAAATTCTGGCAGAATAAATACTTGGCTCTAAATTATAAGCCACAATTTCTTCAAAATTTACTTCTTGCGGATGTAGTACTAATATAGGTGTTTGTATGCCTGCTTTTCGTATTGCAACACCTTCACTAGTATATGCAACAGCTAAATAATCTGCTCCTAGCTCTGTAATTTTTTTGGCAATTTGCACTTGATCACTACCATATGCAAATGCTTTAACCACTGCCAAAAACATTGTGTTTGGTGCTAGTTTAGATTTTAGGTATTTGTAGTTTTGCTCTAAATAATTTAAGTTAATTTCTAGAACAGTTTCTGTTGCCTTAGGCATTACTATCTTTTTTTGGGTCTTTTATTTGCTCTGCGTCTACGTCTATAGTTTTTACCTTTTCTTTAAGCATTGCTTTGTAATATGCTGCTCTACTTAGTGGCTCATACTCTTCGGTTTCACCTAGCATTACTAAATTATCATTATTAGATTTTCTAAAACTATAATTGGCTAAGTTACCCGTACGTGTACAAATTGCATGCACTTTAGTTACATACTCGGCTGTAGCCATTAAGGCTGGCATTGGACCAAATGGATTTCCTTTAAAGTCCATATCTAAACCTGCTACCAAAACACGTATGCCTTTGTTAGCTAAATCATTACAAACTGTAACAATTTCGTCATCAAAAAACTGAGCTTCATCTATACCTACAACATCACAACCATCTGCCAACAACCGTATATTTGCAGCAGCAGGCACAGGCGTAGACCTTATTTCATTAGCATCATGAGACACTACCATTTCTTCATGGTAGCGCGTATCTACAATAGGCTTAAAAATTTCAACTTTTTGCTTTGCAAACTGCGCACGTTTAAGTCTTCTAATTAATTCTTCTGTCTTACCAGAGAACATAGATCCGCAAATAACCTCTATCCAGCCAAATTGTTCTTTGGGGTTAACCGTATTTTCAAGAAACATTTTGTATTTTTAGACGAAAATAAAGCGTTTTTCGTTCTTATTTAGTAGATCGATTAAAATTATTGAAAATTTTAACCAGATAAGGTTTTAAAATATTAGGGAGATGAAGGAAAAATTAAAACAAGAATTAATGAAAATGTCTACGGACATACTAACTTCCAATGAATTAGATAATATTTCTGATTTATATGAAACTGCTAAAGAGTTATATGAGAAATTAGCAGTACTAAAATTTATTGAAGAAAAATTACACGACGTAGAAGTAGATGTTACAAAAAATATTATTGCAGAAAAATTTGAAAAATTAGCAAACGCTGTAATTTATGAGAATACATCTGTACCAGAAAGTAATCCTCACCAAGAAGATATTATTACTCCTGGGATTAATACCATTATGGATATGATGCCAGAAATGGGTGAGCCAATACCTACAGATGATATGCTTAATGAGTTTGCACAAAAACCTGAGTACGCTAAAAACGACCAAGAACTTTTTGTGCCAGATACTAAAACTGCTGCTACACAAGAAAAAACAGCAAGCAAAATTGTAAATGGAGAAATAAAAATTGGCTTAAATGACAGACTTGCATTTGTAAAACACCTATTTAATAATAGTAATGAAGATTACCAAAGAGTATTGTCTCAGCTTAGTACTATAGATACCGAGGAGCGTTCTGTTTCATTTATAAATAATATGGTAAAACCAGATTATAACAATTGGATAGGAAAAGAAGAGTATGAAGAACGTTTTATGGCAATTATTGAACGTAAATTTGCATAAAACTTTTTTATGAATAGTACTAGAATACTTTATTGGATTGGCACATTATTGCTTACTGCAATTATGTGCTTTTCTGTTTACAACTATTTTTTTAACCACAATGCCATATCTGGGTATTTTACACACTTAGGCTACCCTACATATTTGATATACCCACTAGCAATTGCTAAAATTTTGGGCTTAGTAGCTATTTGGGGTAATTTTTCTAAAACACTTAAAGAGTGGGCTTACTTTGGTTTTTTCCTAAATACAACAATGGCATTTGCCGCACATTATATTACAGATAATGGTGGTTACCTATTTGCTGCTATAGCCTTTGTAGGTGCTGCACTATCTTACTACTTTGGCAAAAACCAAAGACCTTAATTATACTTTTTACAATGGGAAAATTATATTTGGTACCAACACCAATTGGTAACTTAGAGGATATTACTTTTAGAGCTATTAAAGTTTTAAAAGAAGTAGATTTAATTTTAGCTGAAGACACACGTACTAGCGGAAAACTATTACATCATTTTGAGATAGACACGCAAATGCACAGCCACCATATGCATAACGAGCATAAAACGGTAGACGGCATTGTTAAACGCATACAAGCAGGAGAAAATATTGCTTTAATTTCTGATGCAGGAACTCCTGCCATATCAGATCCTGGTTTTTTATTAACTCGCGCTTGTGTAGAAAATAATTTAGAGGTAGACTGCCTACCAGGAGCTACAGCTTTTGTGCCAGCACTGGTTAATAGCGGATTACCTAATGATAAATTTGTTTTTGAGGGTTTTTTACCCGTTAAAAAAGGAAGACAAACACGTTTAAAGTTATTGGCTGAAGAAACTAGAACTATTATTTTTTATGAGTCGCCACACAAGCTTATTAAAACTTTAGGACATTTTGTGGAATATTTTGGCACAGACAGGCCCGTTTCTGTTTCTAGGGAGCTTACTAAAATGTTTGAAGAAACAATACGTGGTACTGCACAAGAAGTTTTAGAACACTACACAGCAAAACCTCCTAAAGGGGAAATTGTGATTATTGTTGGTGGTAAAAAATAAAATCAAAAAACCTGTAAGTCTCATTTGTATGTATAAAAAAATTATATCACTCCTAATTTTTATAGCTTTTACAGCTTGCAAAACTAGACCTACAACTACTATTACAAACAAAGTAGAAACAAAAAATACTACTGTAGACTATAGCAAATTAGTTGTTAATGAGTTTACAGGAGACTTAGCTTACAACACTACCGCCTTTGTAGAAAAGTATTGGCGTGTAGTAGGTAATACTGGTTTTAACAAAAGCATACATAAAGTTGCTGAAGAGCTAGAAAAAGCTGGTTTTATTAAAGAAGAAAAGGCGAATAGCTCTACCATTTTAACTTATAGAATAGAAGAAAGGCCATTAAAAAGACCTACTTGGGAATCTGTAGTTGCTAGCCTAACAATACAAGGTGAAAAATTGCCTTTATTGCAAAATAGCACCAATAGTAATATGATTGCTTTAAACTCTTACAGCACACCAAAAAAAGGTGTAACTGCAGAGGTGATTTATATTGCAGATGTTTCTAAACTAAAAGATACTAACGTAAAAGGTAAAATTGTTTTTGTAGAAACTAGTCCGGCTAAAGTTTTTAATACTGCCGTAGTTAAAGGTGGCGCAGCAGGAATATTATCATACAGCAACCCAAGCTATTTACAACCAGAAAAAAACACAACATCTATACAGTTTAGGTCTATACCACAAAATAAAGATGTTAAAGGCTGGGCAATAGCACTGTCTTACGACGCCAAACAAAGACTTAAAAAGAAATTGCAAAAAGAAAAAGTAATTGTTACTGCAAATATTAAAACCAACATTTACCCATCTACAGAATTAACGTTAGTTGCAGATATTAAAGGAGCAGTTGCCCCAGAACAAAGACTTGTATATAGCGCACACGTACAAGAACCTGGTGCAAACGATAATGCTACAGGTGTTGGCGTTGCTTTAGAGATGGCCACATTAACAGCCAAATTTATTAAAGAAGGTAAATTAAGCCCAAAAAGAACATTAACCTTTTTATGGGGAGATGAAATTGTATCTACCAGAAGGTATGTGCAAGAAGATAAAGCAAGAGCTAAAAATATAAAATGGGGAATTAGTTTAGATATGGTTGGCGAAAATACCGCTATTACAGGAGGTTCGTTTTTAATTGAAAAAATGCCAGATCCAAGTGCAATTTGGACAAGAGGAAACGATAAACATACAGAATGGGGCGGCAGCGTTTTGTCTTTAGAACAAATGAAACCACATTATTTAAATGATTTTGTACTAAAAATATTTAAAGAACAAGGCAAACGTACAAACTGGGAGGTAAATACAAATCCTTATGAAGGCGGTAGTGACCATACCCCGTTTTTAGCTGCAGATATTCCTGGAGTATTATTTTGGCATTTTACAGATCAATTTTATCACACAGATAATGACAGACTAGATAAGGTTTCTAAAACTACACTTAAAAACGTAGGCACAGCAGCTTTAATTAGTGCTTATACTCTTTTAAACGCAAATAAACATACCGCAAAAATTATTATTTCTGATATTGAAAAAGCTGCTATTACTCGCCTAAACGAAGAGCTAAAACAAGGAAAGCTAGCATTAGCAAAAGGAGGTAAATTACAAACACAAATAAACATTATAAATGCTTGGCAAAATTGGTATACTAAAGCTATTAATTCAACTTTAGATATGGTTACTAGCACATCATCCATAAATGCTACCATTGTTAATGCCCAAGCAACAATAAAGCTAACTGCAGAACATTGCATTGCTGAGCTAAAAAGGTAAGAGCTTCCCTTCTTATTTTTTCACTGTAAAACGGGATAAACATATTAAAAATCAATTATACTTTTACCATATGACTTTAGATCAATTTAAAGAAAAACTAAAAAACAACCCAACTGCTATTGCTTTTACAGATACAATGCAGGTTATAGAAGATAATTACACCTTTACACCAACTGCTTTTAAAAATGGCAGCTTAGAGAATAAAGAGGGGGAAAACTCTGGTTCTTGTAAATTGTTTGCTTTTGCTTTAAAACAAGAATTATCCAAAGAAGAAACTTTGGCTTGTTTTGGAGATTACTATAGAAAAGATGTGTTACAAGACCCGGAGGGAAACGGACACTTAAACATTAGAAATTTTATAAAAACTGGTTTTAGCGGCTTAGCTTTTGATACTGAAGCTTTAATAAAAAAATAAAGATGAAAATCAATTTTAAAGCAATTAACTATACCATATTATTTGCTTTTAGTGTAAGCATATTAAGTTGTAAAAGCAATACACAAGAAAGTACTACCGAAAAAAGCTCGGTTTTACCAAATGGTATGCGATTAACTGTTTTTAAAACCAATAAAGACAAAACATCTATAGGTATATTAACAGGCACAAATTACGGTACTACGCACACCTACAAATACAATGTTTTACTACATGAACCAGATGTTAACTGGAGTTTGGGCAGCGGAGAACCTAAAAACTTTTTGTTTTGTAAAGACACTATTTATATACACTACGTAAATAAAAACAACTACCCTATAACTGTTACCGATTCTGTTACAAACTCCACCACTACAAAAAACAATTATAAGATGGAAAGTATGTATCAAAAGCACGTTGATAACAGATACTTTTTTAATCTTTTTGGTGATGATTTCTGGTTAGATGTTTCCCCTAAACGCTACAACGAAATTAAAAATTCTTGTGAAGAATATGCCATTCCTAATGATGGTGAACTTACTGTTACGAGCAAATAGGACATCAATCTAAAACAATAAAACCCCACCAAAATGGCAGGGCTTATAAATAGTATGCGGGTTTCTTTTTAGTAAGCACTTCCGTTGTGTTTACCTTCTTCCCAACCGTGTTTACCTAAATATTGATTTCCACTTTCTACAGCGCCTTCTTCAATAGAAGTTCCCATAGAGTCATTCCATCTATTTAAATATCCAAATAAAGAAATAACACCTAACATTTCTACAATTTCACCTTCGTTCCAATACTTGTATAAATTCTCTTTAATTTCTGCATTTACAGCATTTGGCACTTGAGATGCTGCTAAAGAAAAATCTAGGGCTGCACGTTCTGCATCAGAAAAAGCAGCGTGAGTTCTGTACTCCCAAATATTATCTAACTGCTCTTGCTCCGCTCCGTAACGTTCTGCTGCTCTAATAGCATGTGCTTGGCAATATCTACAACCAGTAGCGTTACTACTAACCCAAGCAATCATACGTTTTAATGCAGATGTTACATTACCCTCATTAGCCATAACAGCTTTATTTAAGTTTATAAAAGCCTTGGATATTGCTGGTCTGTGCTGCATTGTTAAAACAGAATTAGGACAAAAGCCTAAGGTCTCATTAAAAAATTCTGCCAATTCTTTTGTTTCAGAATCGTGATTAGGATCTAAAGGGTTTACTAAAGCCATAGTTATTTTTATATTTAGTTGTATTTTTGAATCTACAAGAAACGAAAAAAAATTATGAGTACAACAAATCATATTACAACCAAATGGTTGGGCAACATGGCTTTTGAAAGTAACAACCCGTCTGGGAATAACTTAACTATAGATATTGCCAAAGAAGATGGTGGTGACGGGCAAGGTTACAGACCTAAAGCGCTTATGCTTGCTGGCTTAGCAGGTTGTTCTGGTTTAGACGTTGCATCTTTAATGAAAAAAATGAAGTTAGATGTAGATGAGTTTACAATTGAAACTATTGCAAACTTAACAGATGAGCACCCTAAGTATTATGATGCTGTTACTATAGAATACCATTTTCACGGCAGTAATTTAGATGAAAAAAAATTGCAACGTGCGGTAGATTTATCAGTTGAAAAATACTGTGGTGTTATGGAAATGTTTAGACGTTTTGCAACATTAGATATTAAAACTATTTTTCATCACGCTTAAATTAACTGTTGAAGATTATAAACTAAAGCTCAAAAAAAATAAGTTTAAAGTTCTTTTATCTTGACTCTTGCTTCTTGGCTCTTAAAAGTTATAAATTTAAGCTCAAGAAACAAGTTCAAATTAAAAGCATTAGCTTTAGCAAAACATAAGAATGTCCGAGAAAAAATTTGATATTGAAGATAGGCTAGTTGAATTTGCCTCAGAATAATACTTTTTTGTAAAGATTTACCAACAGATATGACTGGTCAATATTATGGAAATCAACTTTTACGTTCTGGAGGGAGTTCTGCACTTAACTTTGGAGAAGCGCAAGGAACAAATTCTAATAGAGATTATATTTTTAAAGCAAGTCTATCACTTAAAGAATTAAAAGAATCTAGAGTTAATCTAAAAATTTTGACAAAAGTAAATTATGGCAATGAAAAAAGAAGAGCTTTGTTATTAAATGAAGTTGAACAACTAATTAAAATTATTGCTACTATTATTAAAAATAAGAAAAAATAACTATTGAGCTTTAGGTTGATTCTTTGTGCTTGAATTTCAACTTAATTTTTTTATCTTGACTCTTGACTCTTGACTCTTAAACACAAAAAAACTACATGCGCTGGACCATAAAACCTAAACCTGATGCTGCTAAAGTAGCCGAACTACAAAATGCATTACAGGTTGATGAAATTGTGGCTAAACTATTACTACAACGCGGTATAACAACTTTTGAAGAGGCTAAAAAATACTTTAGACCACAACTATCAGATTTACACGACCCATATTTATTAAAAGATATGGATTTGGCTATTGCTCGTATAGAGCAAGCTATTGCCAATGAAGAAAATATTATGGTTTTTGGCGATTATGATGTAGATGGCACAACTTCTGTTGCGTTAGTATCATCTTATTTACAAAGTTACTACCCTAATGTTACTACTTATATTCCGGATAGATATAAAGAAGGTTATGGTGTGTCTTATGCCGGTATTGACTATGCAGATGATAATGATATTAGTCTAATTATTGCATTAGATTGTGGTGTAAAAGCGGTAGATAAAGTTGCTTATGCAAAAGAAAAAGGTGTAGATTTTATTATTTGTGACCACCACAGACCTGGTGCTACGTTACCAAATGCTGTTGCTGTTTTAGATGCCAAAAGGAACGATTGCAATTACCCGTATGATGAGCTTTGTGGTTGTGGTGTTGGTTTTAAATTGATACAAGCTTTAGGTAGCAAAAGAGGACAAACTATAGAGGATTTAGTACCTTATTTAGACTTGGTTGCTACAGCAATTGGTGCAGATATTGTCCCTATTACTGGCGAAAATAGGGTGCTTGCCTATTATGGATTACAGGTTATTAATAGTACGCCTAGAGCTGGTTTTAAAGCTATTATAAATCAGATAAAAAAAGATGTACTTACCATTACAGATGTTGTTTTTGTAATTGCACCTCGTATAAATGCTGCGGGACGTATGGTACACGGTTTGCACGCTGTTAATTTACTAACCGAAACAAACTTGGAACAGGCAGAAGAATTTGCTGCTGCCATTGAACAGTACAATGCAGATAGGCGAGAACTAGACCAAGAAATTACCAAAGAAGCTTTAGTACAAATTACAGATAACAAAGAAGAAAAACATTTTACCTCTGTAGTTTATAATGAAAATTGGCACAAAGGTGTTATTGGCATTGTAGCATCTAGACTAACAGAAACGTATTACAGACCTACTTTAGTTTTCACTAAAAGTGGCGAAAAACTAGCTGCATCTGCACGTTCTGTAAAAGGTTTTGATGTTTACAATGCACTTGAAGCTTGTGCAGATCACATAGAACAATTTGGAGGCCATAAATATGCTGCTGGTTTAACCTTATCTGAAGCACAGTATGATGGGTTTAAAAAAGAATTTGAAAAAGTTGTTACAGAAACTATAGACCCCAACCTTTTAACTCCTGAAATTACTATAGATGCAGAGCTTAATTTTAATGAAATAAGTCCAAAATTAATGCGAATTATTAAACAAATGGAACCTTTTGGCCCTGGTAATATGTCGCCTGTATTTATGGCAGAAAACCTACAAGACACAGGTTATGCCAAAGGCGTAGGGCAAGAAGAAGCGCATTTAAAATTAGCTGCTGTACAAAACGGTTCTAACCCAATTGGAGCTATTGGTTTTAATTTAGGTAATAAATTGCCTTTAGTACAAAACAAAAAGCCTTTTAGCGCTGTTTTTTCTTTAGACGAAAATGAGTGGCAAGGGGTTGTTAGCTTACAATTAAAACTTAGAGATATTAGATAAAAAAGCCCAAACACAAATTAAATGCTTGGACTTTTTTAGAAAAAAACTAACTCAAAACTTAACTTTGCTATTAACTCCTTTATTAGGGGTAAATAATTGTTTATTCTTTTACTTTAATAATGAATACACAAACTCTGGGTGACCACGTTCACCGTCTGCATTAGTAAGTGCTAAAAACTTAATTTTGTATAGGTTTCCGTCGGTATCAGACATCACATAATAAACATTATCTTTTAAAGAAGGTAGAGCGCCTGGTCCACCACCATTTCTCCAACTACTTCCTACACCTCTTTGGTCATTAATAAATTTAGAAGCATCAACATTTGCTAACGTAAAGTTGTCATAATTTAAATCGGTTTCAACTTCTGTATCTATCATATATACTTGTGCATTGGCTTTTGCGTTATTAACCACAAAATCAGAATACCCATAAGACCCATAACCTTCTATCTCATTAGTGAAAACAGTAAAATTTAAATCCCAATTCTCTTTTTCTGGTTCAACAGTAACTTCTGTCTCTGTATCAAAACTAAAAAATGTAAAATTATAGTCGCCATCTTTAGAAATAGTTACTTCTTTATGTGTTGTATCATCTAAATCTGCATATTGTAAAACATAATTACTACCATTTCTTAGAATTCTAATTTTTTTCCAGCCTCTAGACTCTCCACTAACAGCAACACTACCTGTACCAGGAACTTCTGTACCAACTTTAAAACCTAAGTTTACAAGGTATACTGAGTTATTGGCATCTGTACTAGAAATTTCATCTAAAGCAGTTTCCAAAATGTTACCATCTGGGGCATCAACAAATTCAGAATTTGCAGGATCAAAAGTACCAATAGCTACCTGTGGCTGTAAATCTTTAATTTCTTGTGAAGTGGAGTTTATAGCATCAATATCCATAACAGAAAGTTTAGCTGTTGCCATATATATTGAACCATTAAGCACTACTCTAAAATTTTCACCAGAGAAAAATCCTAAATCCCAAGTATCTCTTTGTACTACTGAAGATGTATTGGCACTTAAATCTACATATACTTGGTTTGGCTCGTTTGGTCCTCCTACATTTGGAGCTATTGACGCTCCTTCTATAACAACTTTAATAGCTTCGCCAGGCTCGTCATCCTTACTACAGCTAGTAAAAGCTATAACTGTAGCACATAGTGTAATAGTTAATAATTTGTTTAACATAATTGTAATTTTAAAATTTAAGGTTATATAATAGTTTTAAGTAATAAGATCGTCCGTAACCAAGTAAAATACCATTGCTAGCAGAAGAATGAGTTCCCTCTCCTACAGGGCCATTAACATCTACAGTAGTAACATCTAATAAGTTTCTGGCTCCTAGAGTAACCTGAAAGGTATTCTCTAAAAAAGATTTTTTAAATGAGGCATCTACCCAATTGTAAGCATTGGTAGTTGTTTTGGAAAACGTTGGGTTTCCGTTAGCATCAGTTCCTGTAGCGCTATAGTTTTGTTGTTCTCCCGTGTGTTTTAAAAGTACAGTTACTGCTGTATTCCATTTTTCTATCTGGTATGTACTACTTGTATTTAATTGAAAAGAATAAAGAAATTTATCTCCTGAGTTTGCCTCATCATTAGCAACCTGAGAAATACCTTGTATTGTAGCACCTAAATTAAGCGTCCAATTATCTGTTTTTAAGCTATTATCTAATGTTACACCCCACAACTTATACTCATTAATATTTATGTATTGATACTGTAATGGCGTTTGGTTTACAATGGCTAAATCAATTTTATCTTTTACGTCTATATAGGTAAATTTTAATGTGTTTAAAAGCGACGTATTTTTAATCCAGCTACGTTTTTTTAAATTTAAAAAAGACGTAAAACCGTTTTCTGGCTTCAAATTTTCATTACCTCTAACATCATGATTGCTATCTACAAAATAATAGTACAATTCTTCAAAATTTGGTGTACGGTAGGAGTTCCCTAGGTTTGCTCTTAACTCAAACCCATTTTTTATAAGGTAGCGTGCGCTTAAAGAACCTAAAAGTTTTGATTTAAAAATTGAATTGTATTCATAGCGTAAACCAGGGCGTAAAAGAATTTTATCTAAAGCATTTATTTCTGAAGATCCAAATACTGCATAATTACTTTGAGACTGTTCTTTGTCTTGCTCTGTTACCTCTCCAGAAGCCTGGGTATCAAAACCTTTAATAAAACGAGATTCATAACCCAATTGAAAATTATAAGAATCACTTTTAATTAGGTTGTTAATACTTCCTTTAGAGAAAAACACACTACTAGATTGGTAAACCTCATCAGTTTCATTACTTCTCTGGTTTGTAATTATATAATTATTAAACTCATTTAGGTTGCGCTTTTGTTTTTGATAAGATGCAGAAGCCGTGTAATTAGCGCCAGAATTTAATCTTCCGTTTACACTTAAATTATTAACAAATCTATTGGTTGTAAAAATTCTATCTGTTGCAGACGGGTTACTAGTTTGCGATTGTGTATCTATATTAGCTCTAACAGCTGCATCATAGTAATTAACAACTTCATTTAGGTATTCAAACTTATAAAAAAGCTTAAAGTTATTTTTAGTATAATTTAATAATGCGTTAGTGTTTATTTGTGTTTTAGGCAACCAATCATACCCTCTTAAACCATCATTTTTATAATAGTTTTTACCTTGCCTGCCATTATAAAAACCTGCAAATTGATTTCTATTTACTCCTAATCTAGTATACCAGTTGTTGTTTATATTATGACCAATATTTAGTCCTTGTATGTGCTTACCTTTATTAAACCAAGCATACTCATCACTAATTGTTTCTTCTTGTAAAATTGCTTGTACTTTCCAATCACTATCACTAGATTTTTTGGTGATAATATTAATAACTCCAGAAACAGCATTAGCTCCATACTCAACTCCCATTGCTCCTTCTACAATTTCAATACGCTCAACGTCATCAAGATTTATTTGTGTTAAATCTATATTATTACCTAGTCCGCTGTCGCTAACAAGAGGAATATTGTCAACCAAAATATTGAAGTATTGTGCATCTAAACCAAAAAAAGAAATTGTAGATTTTCCTGTTTGCCCATTAGGAACTATTGTTAGGTTTAAATTAAAGTTTAGTATATCTGCCAAATTATTGGCTGCCTGGTTTTCTATTTGCTCTCTGTTTATTACAATAACATTATGTACCGATTTTTTTATTGATTGCGGATTATACTGTCCCGTAACAACTACCTCTTCTAACTTATTTAAGTTTATTGAGTCTTTTTTTAACTCTTGTGAGAACACAAAAACAGAGAAAAAAAACATAAAATAAATAGATAAATATTTACTATTTAGAATCATTCCTAATAATTTTCGGTAAATATATGTGTTATTTTTAATCAATCTAAATAAATTTAATATTTTTGTAGGAACAAAACAGACATTACACACAAATACACAATTATGAAAAAAGTACTTTTTTTAGCCATAGCAATAGTTGGCTTTAGTTTGCAAGGAGTTGCACAAGACAAAAAACAATTAGACAAAGAATCTATTAAAGATATGTGTGGTTGTTTTAAAGTGAATTTTAAGTACACAGAAACTTTTGCTCCAGAAATTGATTATGAAAAGCATTTAGATTATACCTCTGGAGCTTTAGAATGGGCAGAGTTAATTGAAGATGAAAACAACAAACTGTCTATACAGCACCTATTGGTTATAAAAGATACTATGGTAATTAAGCATTGGAGGCAAGATTGGTTGTATGAAAACAATCGTGTTTTTCATTACGATAAAGACAACAAGTGGGTATTTACAGAGTTACCGGAAAATGAAGTAAAAGGACAATGGACACAATTGGTTTACCAAGTAGATGATAGCCCTAGATACTCTGGATCTGCAACTTGGATACATGCAGATGGCAAAAATTACTGGGAAAACAAATCAGATTCTCCATTACCAAGAAGAGAATACTCTAAAAGAAGTGATTATAATGTAATGGCAAGAGGCAACCGCCAAGAAATTACAGATTACGGTTGGTTACATGAGCAAGATAATGATAAAATTATTAGAGAAACCGGAAAAAAAGACGTCCTTTTAGCTCAGGAAAAAGGATATAACACCTATGTAAGAGTACCAGATGAGCAATGTAAAGCTGCAAAAGATTGGTGGAAAAATAATAAGAAATTTTGGGCAAAAGTTAGATCTGCTTGGAATAAAGTATACACTAAAAACAGTGAAATAGAACTTGCTAAAGCTGTAGATAAAAAACCATTATTTATGCATTTTTATGAGTTAGAAAAAAAGAATGCTAACGAAAAAGAAATCCTTGCATTAATACAAAAATTTGCATCAACCAAAACAACAGAAAATGCACCAGGAAAATAAAAGAACTACCCTACTATGTATTGCTTTTACATTTTTGTTACTGGCGTTTACTACCCCTCAACTACCAGAAAAATTACAAAAAAAAGTAGATGCAGCTATAAGCTTTGCTTACGGTACAGAATCTTTTAGTTTAAGCGGAATCACAAGTGATGTGATTCCGCCTAAAGATTATGTTTTTAAAATTAACACAGATGCAGAGTTGCTAGGTTACGCATACGTTGGACAAGCAAATAGTATGAAAAATGTATTTGACTATGTGGTGTTTGTAAACAAGGATTTAAGCATTAAAAAAACAAAAGTTTTAATTTACAGAGAAGACCACGGCAGGCAAATAGGAGCACAGCGTTGGCTAAAACAATTTATTGGTTTATCTGTAAACAAAAAACCAGTGTATGGCGAAAATGTAGACGCTATTTCTGGTGCAACTATTTCTGCAAAAAGTATGACAATTGCGGTTAAAGATGTGCTAGAAACTATTCAGAAATTAAACAATAAAAAACTTCTTTAACCTATACGATTATGAGAGACATAGACGCTATTTATTATAATGATTTTGGAATTGCCTTTCATTGGAAAAAAGAGACTAAAAATTACCGAAGTAAAATACAAGTAGTGTTTAGAGATACTGGTTTTTTACTTACTCATAAGGAGTTAATACGTTTTGCAGAGCATGTACAAAACACTATGAACTCTAATGCCGTTTGCAGTTGTTGCGCTAAAAAAAAATCGTGCAGAGCTATGTTATTAGAAACACCAGTACCACAAGTTAGTTTGGCTGTTAGCGTTAATGAGTTAACAGCGATAAACGACTTAATAGAGGGCACTATTTTTCAGTTAAACATAGATAATTTTTTAAGTGACATCTGTAACAATTAAGTTTAGTAACTCTTTGTTAATTGTAATACATTTACACTAACTAAACAGTTATAAAATGGATCCGTACGCAGCACTACGCTACAAAGAATTTAATACTTTTTTACTAGTTAGGTTTGCTATGGTATTTGCGTGGTCTATGCAATTTATAGTTATAGAGTGGCAAGTGTACTCCTTAACTAAAGATCCGCTTTCGTTAGGTATAATTGGACTTATGGAGGTTATTCCTGCAGTGTCTATGGCGCTATTTGCAGGGCATATTGTAGACCAAAAAGAAAAAAGAAACCTTTTAATTAAATGCATTTTAGGGTTTTCTGTAATTAGCTTTGGCTTGTTTGTTATTAGTATGCCAAGTGTTATAGCGCAAACTACTACCAAGACAATTTTATACACTACCTATTTTTTAGTTTTTTTAGGGGGCTTGGTACGTGCGTTTTTAGGCCCTACTATTTTTTCGTTAATTGCCTTAATTGTTCCAAAAAAAATATACCCAAATGCTGCTACGTGGAGTAGTACTACTTGGCAAATGGCATCTGTTTTAGGTCCTGCTTTAGCTGGCTTTTTTATAAGTTGGATTGGTGTTCACTGGTCTATGTGTGTAATTTTTGGGTTTTCGTTATTTGCTTTAATTGTATTACTGCAAATTCCTAAAAAACCCATTCTTAATCCTAAAATAGGCGAGCCAGTTTTTAAGAGTTTAAAAGAAGGACTAACCTTTGTTTTTAAAACTAAAGCTGTATTAGGCGCATTAACTTTAGATATGATTGCCGTACTATTTGGTGGCGCTGTTGCTCTATTACCTGTTTTTGCACAAGATATTTTACAAGTAGGCTCAGAAGGCTTTGGAGTATTAAGAGCCGCGCCAGCTGTTGGCGCAGCGTTAATGATGTTAATGTCTACCCGTTTTCCGCTACACAAATTTGCTGGTAAAAAACTACTACTTGCTGTATTTGCTTTTGGTATTTGTATAATTGTTTTTGGATTGTCTACCTATTTTTGGGTGTCTGTTGCTGCCTTATTTTTTAGTGGTGCTGTAGACGGTGTGTCTATGATTATAAGGCAAACTATTTTACAATTAAAAACACCAGATCATATGCGTGGCAGAGTAGCCTCTGTAAATTCTATGTTTGTAGGCTCTTCTAATGAGCTTGGTGCTTTTGAAAGCGGACTTACAGCTAAATTAATGGGTACTGTAACCGCAGTGGTTTTTGGCGGAACAATGACGTTGATTACCGTTGGTGCCACTGCTATTTTTTCTCCTAGCTTTAGAAAATTAGACCTAAGTAAAGATGTAGAAGAGCACCAAAAAGAAGAATAATTTTGCTTTAATATTCTATTCTTTTAACAAAATAAAATCCTATTTGTTTACGTTTACTATATGATAAAAGCTGGCAAATTCTTTACTGTAGTACTTAAAGAAACAGTTATCAACCTATAAAAAATGAGAACATTATATACAGTATGCTTTGCCATATTTATTGGTGCATTTGGAGCTGCACAAAACCTTGTTAAAAACTCTAGTTTTGAAGATTATAAACATTGCCCAGAAGACATTGGCAGGTTTACAAACAATGTAGTAGATTGGTCTACACTACAAGGCACTACAGATTACTTAAATTCTTGTAGTAGAACTGTTGGTTTTTTTAACCACAACGGCAAACAAATAGCTCGTAGCGGTTTTGCTTACGCTGGCATTTTTACATACTCTAATAAAGATTATAGAGAATATATACAAGGCTCTTTAAATGAAAAACTAGAAAAAGACAAAAAATATATTGTTACCTTTTATGTAAGCTTAGCGGATTATGCTACGCTTGCAATTTCTGATTTTAGTATTGTTTTTAGCAACAAACCTATTGCTGGCTCTACTATAACAAACAGCAAAAAAACCTTAGTTACACACAAAACACTGTCTAAAATTAATGGTTTAGTGTACGACCATTATATGCAAACAGATCCTATTTTTTATAAGAGCAAACAAATTTGGATGCAAGTTTACATTCCTTTTACCGCTAAAGGATACGAAACTAATTTTACCATTGGAAATTTTGCTAGCAATAGTAGAACCCAAAAAATGAAAGTCTCTGAGGTAAACGAAAAAGATTTCTCATACTATTACATAGATGATGTTAGTGTTGAAGCAAAAGACCGAGAATTGCCTCCTTTGTATGCTGAAACTGTACCACAAAAAGCAGATGCTACACCAAAAATAGAGCGCAATAAAGTATACACGTTTAAAAATGTTTTATTTGAGTTTAATAAGGCTGATTTACTAACTGCTTCTGAAGAAGAAATAAATGTATTAACTACAATTTTACGCAACAACAGCAGGCTTTCTATAGAGATTTACGGGCATACCGATGCTGTTGGTTCTAAAGAACGTAACTTAGAACTTAGTAACCAACGTGCTAAAGCTGTGGCGAGCTATTTAATTGATAGTGGAATTGATGAAAACCGTGTAAAATGGATAGGATATGGCAGTAGCAAACCTGTAGCTGATAACACTACTGAAGAAGGCCGTACACAAAACAGAAGGGTAGAGTTTAAGATGCTAGAAAATTAATTTTCTAACTTTTCTAAACTTAGTTGTTCGCCATTAAAAACTGCGTAGGTATAGTAACCAATCCAGTCACCAAGGTTAATGTAGGTAGATTTTCCGTTTAGGTCTATAGTCATTGGTAAATGGCGGTGTCCAAAAACAAAATAATCATAATGTTTGGTTTCTAATTTGCGTTTTGCATATTGCACCAACCACTCATTATCTTCTCCTAAAAACTTTACATCATCATCACCTGAAATTGCTTTGTTTTTTACTGAAAAATATTGAGCTAAAGATACCCCAATATCTGGGTGCAACCACCTGTAAAACCATTTAGAAACAGGGTTTGTAAACACCTTTTTCATTCTTTTGTACCCCTTATCATGTGGTCCTAGACCATCTCCGTGACCAATAAAAAATGACGTATTGTTAAATAAAAATTGCTGAGGTGTGTGGTAAACTGGTATGTTTAATTCTTCTTCAAAATAACCATCCATCCAAAGATCATGATTACCTACAAAATAATACACAGGTATGCCAGCATCAGTAAGCTCTGCAAGTTTACCTAAGGTCCTTGTAAAACCTTTAGGCACTACAGTTTTATACTCAAACCAAAAATCAAATAAATCTCCTAACAAAAAAATTGCAGCAGCATCTTCTTTAGCATTATCTAACCAAGCAACAAACTTTTTCTCTCTTGGCTTGCTTTCTGCCATAGTAGGCGCACCCAAGTGGTTGTCACTTGCAAAGTATACTTTTTTACCTTTAGGAATTGTAATTTTTTTCATTGCTAGTAAAGATACGTAAACAGATTTTTTTAGTTATCTGCCGCGTACCATTCTGCAAAAGAAGAGTCTGTTTCTTGCAGTTTTAATGAGTGCAAACTAATGTTTTCTGGCAATCTGGCTTTAATTTTTGCAGCAAAATCTATCACCATATTTTCACTAGTTGGTTGGTAATCTGCAAGTATTACACTGTGCCCTCTTTGCATTAACTCATTTGCCAACTCCATATGTGGTGTGTTTTTATTAAAAACCGTAGCATGGTCATACACATCTACAATTTCTTCTTTAACTATCTTTTTAAGATCGCCAAAGTCTATAACCATTCCCCATTTTACATTAGTATTATCTGCTATTGGAGCCCCAATTACGGTAACAGATAATTTATAACTATGTCCGTGTACATTTCTACATTTTCCATCATAACCATATAGTGCGTGACCGGTTTCAAAACTAAACTGTTTTGTTATTCTAATATTACTCATAGTTACTTATTTGCACTGCAAAGGTATTATTTTACGGCAGATGTTTTTACTTAAGAACAAATAAAATCTCTACCAAATAGCTAATTAAGACAAAACAATTGCCTTTTTAACTAATGATAGAGATTTATACGTTTGCCTTTTTACTAGATTAACGCTATAAAGCTTAGTGTTGTGGCTATTTATAGTTTTTACTCAAAAAAAGTAACAGCACCAGAGTTAATATCATACATAGCGCCAACTATTTTAATTTCTCCTTTACTTTGCATATCTGCTAAAACTTCACTTTCTGCAACAATCCTGTCTATAGTAAGTTGTACGTTTTTAGCAGCTACATTATCTACAAATTCTAAGTTTTTAGAGTTACGTAAGCTTTCATCTGCTGGTTCTGATACTGCTTCTACTGCAGGCTTAATTTTGCTTAACATTGCTGTTAAGTTTCCTAATTCTGCATTATCACAAGCTCCTTTTACTGCACCACAGCTAGTATGTCCTAAAACTACAATTAGTTTTGTGCCTGCTAGTTTACAGCCAAACTCCATACTACCTAAAATATCTTCGTTTACAAAGTTACCTGCAATACGTACACTAAAAATATCTCCTAAACCTTGGTCAAAAACCAATTCTGCAGATACTCTAGAATCTATACAGCTTAATATTGTTGCAAAAGGAAACTGGCCTTCACTAGTATCATTAACTTGCTCTAGTAAGTTACGATTTGCTTTTAAGTTGCTTTGAAATCTTTGGTTTCCTTCTTTTAAAAATTGCAATGACTTTTCTGGTGTCATTGTAGCTTGTGTTTCTTTTGTATGTGCTTTCATATATTATATTTTTAGTTATTATTTTTTTAATGTTTACTACGCGTTAGCATATAAGAGTAAAGAAACATTTGTTTTATCTATTACACTATTTATACCTCTAGTAGCCCTATTTACACACAGTAGGTTAATGTTACTTTTTGTTAAGTAATTAGCTATGTTTTGTATGGCATTGTCTCCTTGCTCAAAAACATATGTTACTGCATTTTTAGAGTTTTGCATATCAGTTAAATTGCTTCCTTTTTCTACTACAGAAAAAGAAGTTAATGGCTGCTGACTGTGCTTAATTAAATCTTGCGTAAATTTTAAATTTAGTGGTTCTTCATTTTTATTTAAAACTCCCAATGCTAATGTATCTATGGGTTTAACAGCGCCATCATTAGCAGCTATCATAATTACTCCTTTGTAATTTTTAAGCACAAAGTCTGTAACATGATCACCAATTACATTTATCATCTTAGGTTTTCTTTTTCCTAGAACAATAATATCTGGTTGCTGTTCTTCTATTTGTTTAGCTATTTCATTTTTAACGTTTCCAAAAGAAAAACTGTATTTAATTTTTATGTTTTGTACTTTAGAAATTGGTTTAATTATAGCACTAATTATACGGTCTGTACTATTGTACTGCTCATTAATAGCACGCATAGCAGACAGTTGGTTGTCTCTAACAACTACATCAGATGCTTTTTTTACATGAAAAAAAGATACATCTCCGTTTATCATTTTTGCAAGGTTAACAGTACTTTTTACAGTAGATACTGTTGTCTTTTTTAAATCTGATAATACAAGAATTTTATATTTCTTTTTTAACATAGTAATTAGCTTAAACTAATTTTAGATTTTGGTCTTAGTTTAAAAAATTCTATAAAACTATCTGGGTTCTCTACTATACCTCTTTTAGAAATTAGCTTAATATCAATATTACGTTCTTTTGCTTTAAAGGCAAAATCTTCTAATATTTCAATAATATCATAGTCTAAGTATCTAGTTTTAGTAACATCAAATTCTAAGTATGTATCTCTTGGCAAACTATCTAATTCTTTTAAAATAGCTCCTTTGTTAAAAAAAGTAACTTCTTCTGCAAGAGACATTTTAATTTTGTGTTTACCATTACTGTTATCCTCTATGTGTAAAAAGTGAGAATTTTGGTAACTTTTAAGTAAAATTACAACTATACCAACAGCCAAACCTAAACCTATACCTACTAGTAAATCTGTAAAAACAATACCAGCTACTGTAACAAAAAATGGGATAGACTGTTTCCAACCTAGTTTGTACATTTTAGCAAATAAAGCTGGTTTAGCCAACTTATAACCTACAATTAATAAAATTGCAGCTAATACAGATAACGGAATTTTATTAAGTAACGTTGGTATAAGTATTACAGAAATTAATAACAAAAATCCATGTAAAATTGCAGACATTTTTGTTTTTGCGTTAGACTGTATGTTTGCAGAACTTCTTACAATAACCTGTGTAATTGGCAAACCACCAATTAAACCAGAAATAATATTACCTGTTCCTTGCGCTAATAACTCTCTATTTGTAGGAGTTACGCTTTTTTCTGGGTCTAGTTTATCTGTAGCTTCTACACACAATAAAGTTTCTAAACTTGCTACTAAAGCTATAGTAAAAGCTGTAACCCAAATTGCAGGATTAGTAATTGCTGAAAAATTAGGAAAACTAAACTGACCAAGAAAAGAGTCAAAACTATCTGGCACAGGCACACTTACTAAATGCGCAGGTGAAATTGCCAAAGCATCATTAGTTTGTGTTACTACGTAAAATATAATACCAACAGCAACAGCTACTAAAGGACCTTGTATTACTTCAAAAAACTTTCCTTTTTTAACAAGAACATTGCTCCAAAGTAATAATATACCTAAACTTATAAGACCTACTACTGTAGGACCAACTGCTATATTATCAAAAATATTAAAGATAGCAGAAAAGGTATTTTCACCAGAAGCCTCTATAAAACTATCTGCTCCTTCTGGTTCTGCATCATACCCAAAAAAGTGTGGAATTTGTTTTAAAATAATAATGATACCAATACCTGTTAACATCCCTTTAATTACTGAAGAAGGAAAGTAATACCCAATAATACCAGCTTTTAAAAACCCAAAAACCAATTGTATTATACCTCCTAAAACAACGGCTACTAAGAAGTTTTCATAACCTCCTAATGAGCCAATTGCAGTTAGTACAATAGCTGCTAAACCTGCTGCAGGTCCACTAACCCCAACTCTAGAGCCACTTAAGCCTCCTACTATAATACCACCAATTATACCGGCAATTAAACCTGAAAAAAGTGGTGCTCCACTAGCCAATGCAATACCTAAACATAATGGTAATGCAACAAAGAATACGACAATACTCGCTGGTAAGTCGCTTTTTAAATTTTTAAACATAAACATAGTAAATTTTGCCTCTTGAGCATATTTTTATCAAGAGGGTATTAAAATAAATTAATAATAACTACACTACCGTGCGTAGTTAAAGCCTAATTATACTATGTGGTACTCGGGAGGGGGCGAAACAAGGTTAATAAGAGGTCTAGGGTATTTTTTATCTGAATACCCTTGCTTTTCTCTTTTTAAAACGTAAGAAACGTTTGTTTCAGAAAAACTGTCTACGCTTAAATATTTTTTAGCGCAATTATCTTCTTCTTCAGAAATGGAATAAAAAGCAGAAATATCTACAGAATCATTCACCATAGTAATTATGGTTGGCGCAGATAAAAACGCCAAGAATAATACGGTAAAAAATATAGAAATAATCTTTTTATACATTTCTTTTAATAATCAGAAGTTTACAAATATAAAACCAAAACGCTTTATATAAAATAGCTAACCCTTAAAAAAATGTTAACAAAAACATTTTTAAGTAATTAACCATAATTATTCTTTATATAGTATACAGGTCTTTAAACCTGTATACTATTTACTTTCTTTTATACTTTTTGCTATTTCTAACTCTGTTAAACACATAAACTCCTACTACAAATAGTGCTAGTAATGGAAATACAATATCACCTCCCATAATTTTATTTTTTTATTTCTTTTTATTTTTATTTTTATTTTTATTTTTATTTTTATTTTTATTTTTATTTTTAATGATAAAAGACACAATTGCTGCCGTTACCACTCCCATAGATAACGATGTAAATATGCCTTGTCGTATATAATTATTAATGTTAAAATATTCTTCTGCGTTTTCTTGAGTCATTTTTCCTGCTCCTACAATGTACTCTGTAATGTTAGAAAAATACTCAGGAGATATGTAAACGTACGTAATGTATTGCGTAGCCGGACTTAATATAGCTATTACTGCACTTAAAACAATACCGCTAATAAAACCTTCTTTCCAAGTAATTACACCTTTATAATCTGTTTGTTTTTTATCTTTTAAAGCAAAAACATATATAGCAATAGCAACTACACCAAACAAGTTGGTATATATTAAATGTTCACTAACTTGGTCTGTATGCCATCCCAATTGTTTTTCTATGTATGCCCATAAAAGTGCAAAACCAGTAAAGATAAAACCCCATTTTATCTCTGTTTTAAACTTATTCATAAAAGCTTATTTTCTATATTTTGATAATGCATTTTTAGTAAAATCTGACAATACTAACTTACCAGAAATTATTGCTCTTTCTTTTAACAATGCATCCCAATTTTCTGTTCCTTGCCACAATATTGTTTTCATTTCTTGCAAGGCTTCTGGGTTGTATGATGCCAGTTTTTCTGTAAAAATTTCAATTTCTTTATCCATTTCTTTAATTGAGCCAAATACTTTTGCAAACAAACCTTTGTCTTTTGCCCAATATGCACTTTGCCAATCTGTAGCAGCTAAAGATAGTTCTGCTAAACCACTTTTACCAACTTTGCGTTCTACTGCCGGAGCAATTACAAATGGGCCAATACCAATAGATAGTTCTGATAATTTTATGGATGCCGCCTCAGTAGCAAAAGCATAATCACAAGCCGCAGCTAAACCAACACCGCCACCAACAGTTTTACCTTGTACACGGCCAACAATTAGTTTTTTGCATTTGCGCATGGCGTTAATAACGTTTGCAAAACCACTAAAAAATTGTTGCCCTTCATCTAAGTTTGTAACCTCCATTAACTCATCAAAAGAAGCTCCTGCACAAAAAGCTTTTTCACCTTCAGACTTTAAAACAATAACATTTACCGTTTGGTCTTCTGATAATTTTAAAATTTCTTTGGTTAACCTATCTAGCAATTCTGCAACAAATGAATTACTTGCCGGATGACCAAATTCTACTGTTGCTATTTTATTATCTATATTGGTATATAAACTACCGTTTGCTCTTGTTGTACCCATAAAAACCTTTTTATTGTGTAAAATTCAAAATTACGTTTTTTGCAAGAGCGGACGAAACTTTGTGTTAAATTTAACCACCAATGCACCACCTCTTATTAGCATCCAAACCACAAAAGACAACCAAATTCCTGTAAAGCCCCAACCTAACTCTTTACTTAGGTATAACATAGGTACAAAACCTAAAAAAGTAGCATCTAAAAGTGTATCTCTTAAATATTTCATTTCACCTAAGCCTTTAAATAATCCATCAAAAACAAAAGCTACAGCATTAATTGGTAAACTTAAAATTATAATATAAAAAACAGCGTAAAAAGTATCCAAAGCAACTTGTTCATTAGAAAAAATTTTACCTATAGGGTAATAAAAAACAAAGCCTAAAACTGCCAAAACCAAACTAACTGTTATTCCATATTGAAGAATTTTTTTAGCCAACAGCCAAAGGCTATTATAATCTTTGGCACCTAATAATTTACCTCCTAAAATATTACCTGCAGCGCCATAACCGTCTATAAAAAAAGCAGAAAACAACCACACATTTATAGCTATTGTATGTGCGCCAATAAACCTATCTCCCAAGTCTGTAGCCTCCCTTACCGCTAAAACCAATGCTATATTTAAAGATAAAGCACGTACAAATAAGTTTAAACTCATAATTACCAAACGTCCCAGCTCTGGGTGTATAGGAAAACGTAGCCTTAAACTAATATCTGTTTTTAAAACCAATAAGAAAAATGCTATTATTGCCATAATTGCTTGTGACAGTAAACTTGCCCAAGCAGCACCATCTAAATACATTGGTTCTAAAACGCCTTGTATGCCATACACAAAAATGTAATCTAAAAATATATTTAATACAGCCCCAATTAGGGCTATTACCATTGGCCAACTTGTATTTTGCAAGCCTCTAAAAATGCCCATTACTGCAAACGTAAATAAGGTTAAAGGAAAACCCCAAACCCTAATACCGTAATAAGACACGCAAAACTCTAAAATTTTACCTTTTGCCTTTAAAAACACAAATATTTCTTCTATTACAAAAACTGTAGAAAGCAGTATAATAATGCTAAGTAGTATATTAAAAAAAATAGCTTGTACAGGTAATGTTTTAACCTCGTTTAAACGGCCAGCTCCTAAATACTGAGAAATTATAGCAGAAATAGCACTTCTGGTTTGCCCAAGAATCCAAATAAGCATAGATAAAAAAGAACCAACAATACCTGCTGCTGCCAAAGACTCTAGCCCAAACTTAGGAATATTGCCAACAATAGCTGCATCTGTAATAGATAATAATGGCTCTGATATGCCAGCAATTGTAGCCGGTATAGCTAGCTTGTTTATGTTTTTAAGATTTACAATTTTATTCAAAAAAAAGTGGGTTTTATAAAACTAGTTCAAAACAATGAAAAGGATGTTCACTTTGCTTAGGAAAAAATATATCTCCTAATTGTTTGTAACCTCTGGTTTGGTAAAAATTTACATTTCGTTTGTTTACACTAAAAGTATCTAAACGTACAGATTTAAAGTCATTATTTTTAGCATATTCCTCTGCAAAATTCATCAATTTTTGTGCATAACCTTGGCCTTGGTATTCTGGGTGCACAGATAGCCTGTGTATGTACAAGTTAGCTTCATTACTTGTTAGCCAGGTAATAGGTATGTACTCATCATCCATATGTGTAGACAGTACAATGGTTCCTATTATTTTTTTATCAACTTCTAAAACATATAATTCTTCTTGAGCAATATCATATAAAAAAGCCTGTTTACTTGGGTAGTGCTCGTTCCATTGGTAAATACCATTTTTAATCATAAAAGCTGCACAAGCTTTTGTAACGGTAATAATTTTATCAATTTCTGATTTTTTTGCTAAACGAATCATACGAGGTATAAATTAAATTGTAAATTTAGAGTATAAAATACAACTGATAAAATGTACTAGTATTTTTAATTGGCCATTAACCAAGCCAATAATGTGCATATCTAGTAACCTAATTAAACTGAAAAAAGAGAAAAATGAAGAACATATTGGTTCCTATAGGAACATCTACAGAAAGCCATGAAACATTACAATATGCCGTAGATTTTGCTAAAAATTTTGACGCCACTATTTATGTAATGGAAATTTTTAATGTAAAATCTGCTGGTGCCGGTAGCTTAGCAAATGCTACAGATAAAATTGAAAAAAATAGCAGAGAACAATTGTTAGATGTTGTTAGTAAGGTTGATAAAAAAGGAACTGAAATAAAAATAGCAACCTACCAAGGTGACATTATTGAAGGATTAAAAAAAATAGACAAACAATTTTTAGGAATAGACCTAATTGTTATGGCTCCAAGAAGTAATGATATTAATGAGAGTAATTACCTTGGCAACACATCAGGAAAAATTATTAAACAAACAGATATTCCTACACTTATTGTACCTAAAGGATATGTGTTTAAACCTGTAACTTCTATACTTACAGCTTTTAAATCTGGTATTTTAAAACGAAAAAGAATACTAAACCCTTTAATTACCATTAAAAAGCAATTTAATTGTACCGTAAATTTACTATTGGTAAAAACTCCTGGCTACACAGATGACGACTTAAAAGTAGATACTGCTCTTTTAGATATTAGCTCTAAAATGACACTTTCTGAAAATGCTACTACCTACCTTGGAGTGTTAGAGCACTTTTTAACTAAACAACCAGATATGCTGTGTGTGTTTAGAAGAAAAAGAGGCTTTTTTAAAAAATTATGGGAGAAAAATACCATTGCAAAATCTGAATTTTTTGCTCCTGTACCAGTATTGGTTTTAAGTGTTAAAAAAGACTAAGCTCTTTTTGGGGGATTAGCTCAGCTGGCTAGAGCGCTTGCCTGGCAGGCAAGAGGTCATCGGTTCGACTCCGGTATTCTCCACCATATTGCTTTACAAACAAAAACCCCTTTAGAGTTTTCTAAAGGGGTTTTGATTTCGTTTTAAAGAAAAAAAGTTACTTAATTAAACTATTCTACAATAAAGAGGTCATAGACATATCTAAATTAAATCTATGAAAAAGTTTGCCCTACTAATAGCTGTAGCAACAATAGTAAGTTGTAGCCACGATGACGATTCTAAAAAAGCAGAAACAACTACAATGACTAATGCATACAAAGCAGAAGGCTTTGTTACCATTAATGAAGGACAAGCAGGATTTACTGCGGGCTTAGAAAGTGGAGATAGATTTGGAAGAGATCATGACAAAATAGGAGATGTTGATGGAGATGGAGTAACAGATTTTATTGTTGGCGCTCGTTCTGACGATGATGGAGTTACAGATGCAGGAGCAGTTTATATTTTGTTTATGAACAATGACGGAACAGTAAAATCTAATCAAAAAATATCTATGCTTGCTGGCGGCTTTACAGATACATTAAATGCTGGCAACTTTTTTGGTTATGGCGTAGCAGGTATTGGAGATTACAATAACGATGGTATTCCAGATATAGCCGTTTCTTCTCCTGTAGCTCCAAACAATTCGCTATACATTATACATTTAAACACCGACGGCACCGTTAAGAGTTTTGTTAAGAATGAAAATATTATTGCTAATGGCTTAACTGCTATAGGCGATTTAAACGGAGATAATAGAATAGATTTAGTTGCCTGCGTTCCTGGATCTAATGATGGCGGAAATAATCGTGGTGCTATAGATATATTGTTTTTAAATGATGAGTCTAAAGTTATGTATGGCAATACAGTAACCATTAGTGACACTCAAGGAGGCCTAGGAGCAGGGCTAGAAGATGATGACCAATTTGGCGGTAGAGAAGTTGCTATGCTAGGAGATATAGATAATGACGGAAACAAAGAGTTAGCCGTTGGTGCTTTTATGTCTAACGGAGGTAAGGGAGCAGTTTGGATACTCTCTTTAGACAATACTACTTACAATGTAATCTCTAAAATTAAAATTACTGAAGGCCTAAACGGCTTTACAGATGAATTAACATCTGATGTTAACCCTAATGGTACTTATGGCGCAAATTTTGGACACGCTATGTGTGCTGCAGGAGATATAGATGGCGATGGTATTCCAGATTTAATTACTGGAGCTAACCAACAATATGAAGGCTGGGGCTATATTTTGTACCTAAATGAAGATAAAACGGTTAAATCATTTAGCCGAATTAATAATGATGATGGTGGTTTTGAATTAAATTTAGAATCGGAAGAACGTTTTTCTCGTTCTATATCTTTTGCTGGCGACTTAAAGGGTGATGGTTCTATTGCTGTAAATTTTGGCGGAGGAGCAGGAGGAACAGGAACTTTATATACTTTATTTTTTAGGCATCAGTAAATAACATATTAAACTTAGAAATAATAAAAACCCCTTTACAGTGCGTAAAGGGGTTTTTTGTAAGGGAAAAAGGTGGTTTTATTTTTCTTTCTGAGGCATTAAAATAAGCTCTACTAGGTTAAACTCATTAAAATAAGTATTTGCCATATTTTTAAATTCATTTGATTTTAACTTATTTATCTCTTCATTAAAATTTAAAATATCGCTCATATCTAAATTATTTTCAACTGCGCTTTTAATTTTATAAGCCCAGTAGGAGTTATACTTAATATTAGAGGTATTATTAGCTATTTCTGCTTCTTTAATCTTATTTAAATCTAATTCAGAAGCGCCATTTTTCTTTATTTTATTTATTTCTTCATAGACTTTAGCCTTTAATTTATCTACATTTTCTGGAGCACATGTAAACCTGACACTAAGCCTGTACCAACTGTACGGTTTATCAGTAGCAAAACCAGAAACTTGAACACCATAAACTCCCGACATTTTCTCTCTTAATTCTTGCGTAAGCTTAATTTTTAACAACTTTCCTAATAACATTATTCTTTTTTGTTTATCTATTGAAAAGTCTAATGTTCCTGTAAAGTTTATATCAACTTTAGCCTTTTGCTCTAATCCTTTGTGAAAAGTTTTTTTAATAATCCCTTTTGGTCTTCTTAAGCCAAAATCTACCCAATCACTTGATTTATTTATATTAGAAGGTAAGCTACCGAGGTACTGTGTTACAAAATCTTTTAATTTATCAAGATTAAAACTACCAACAAAAACAAAGTTAAATTCATTTGCATTTTTAAATCGATCATTATAAAAATTGTAAACCTTATCCAGTGAAAGACCTTTTTGTAGTTGCTCTTCTGTAAAAGGGGTTCCTCTTAAGTGATTTTGGGACATAATTTGAGCCTTTTTCTTTTCAAAATAGGCATCAGGGTTTACATCTTGGTCTTTATACAAAGCAAGCATTCTATCTTTTTTAGATTTGAAAACGTTATTATCCTTATTAGGACTTGTAAAGTATAAATAAGTTAATTGTAACATAGTTTCTAAATCTGAAGAGGAGCTTTTACCTGAAAACAACTCATCATAAAAATTTATCCGGGGACGAACAGTTACTGTTTTACCTATATTTAATTTATTTAAATTAATTTCAGATATCCCATTTACGCCACTGGAAGCAATAATATCAGCAGAATTTCTTGCTGAAATATAATCTTCTGCAGATGATGTAGAACTACCTCCTGGTCTAAAACCATTCATAGTAATCATATCATTCTGAAGTTTAGTAGGTTTCGCATAAACCGTAACACCGTTAGATAGTTTCCAAATAGTAACATTTAAATCCTTATTGTACTCTGT
Source organism: Cellulophaga sp. RHA_52 (assembly GCF_007827205.1). Classification (NCBI taxonomy): domain Bacteria; kingdom Pseudomonadati; phylum Bacteroidota; class Flavobacteriia; order Flavobacteriales; family Flavobacteriaceae; genus Cellulophaga; species Cellulophaga sp. RHA_52. The sequence continues at coordinate 1,001,427 of NZ_VIRZ01000001.1, read as the reverse complement.
TTTAACAATTTGCCCTTTTTTTGGTGTTTTATTAAACAGAACCACATCTTCTAACGTGTCTACATAAGGAGCCACACTTTGCTCTTTGCTATTTTTAAAAATTGACAAAACCTCGTCTTCATTAGGTAGAACTAAACCTTCTTTTTCAGGAGCATTTATTACTATCGATATATTATCTTCTGTAATCCATTTATCTGAAATTTTATTTACATCATCAACTGTTATATCTAAAAAAGCATCCTTGTAAAATTTATACAAAAAAGCTTCACTTGGTATAGAAACATTATCTGTAAAATTATCTATGTATTGTTCTAAATAAAACTTAGAAGATATTTTTCCTCTTTCCTTTACAATAGTAGAAATATTACTAAGCAATTTAATTTTATATCTTTTTAACTCTGTTACAGTAAAACCGTGTTTATTGACTCTTTGACTTTCTAATAGTAAGTGTTCTAAGCCTTCTTGTATCTGTTTTTCTTTTAAATTTGCTTTTAAATAATAACTATCTACATCTCCTAAAAACTTACCTATACCGGCTGTTGCTGATAAAAAAGGAGCATTACCGGATAATGGTACTTCAGATAATCTTTGGCGAAGCATACCAGAATACAACTTTTGAATTAAATCTTCTTTTAAATCTGCAAGCGTAACCTCGTTATCCTTTTTTCTTTTATAATAAATCGCCACACTTGCTCCTCTTGCTTCTTTATCTTTTTGTATAGATATTTTTACTCCTTTATTACTTGGGATTTTATAATAAATACGCTCTCTGCCATTTATTGGGGCTTTAAGAGATTTAAATGTAGATTTAATTTTATCCTCTACTTCATCCACATTAAAATCACCAACTATTATAATTGCCATTAAGCTGGGTCTATACCAGTCCCTATAAAAACGCTTAAGTGCATCATAGTCAGAATTCATAATTACATCTAAAGTACCAATTGGCGACCTATTTGCGTACCTAGAGTTATTTGTTAATACAGGTAAAGATTTGTAATACATTCTAGATCCAGCTCCGCTTCTAGACCTTAATTCTTCTGCTACAACACCTCTTTCATTATCTATTTCTTCGTTAGAAAACGTTATACCATCTGCCCAGTCTCTAAGTATTTGTATACTAACATCAAAAGCTTCTTTATTATCTGTGGGTACCGCTAATTTATAAACTGTTTCATCAAAACTTGTATGTGCATTAAGATCCGCTCCAAACTCTATTCCTAAATTTTGCAAATGATCTATCAATTTATTCTTTTCGAAGTTTTTAGTTCCATTAAATGCCATATGCTCTATAAAGTGAGCAAGGCCTAATTGATCTTCATCTTCTAAAATAGAACCTGCATTTAACACCAAGCGTAAATCTGCTTTATTTTCTGGTTTAGTATTATGCTTAATATAGTATTTAAGTCCGTTTTTTAATACCCCAATTCTAACTGATGGATCTGTAGGTATTGGCTCTTTTAAATTAATTTTTTGTTGAGCACTAAGCGCACAAAAACTTAAAAATAAAAAAGTAAAAATTGTGCTTACTGTTTTTTTCATTTTATATAAGGTTAAAAATTTTGGATTTCTACTTGACTTATAACCAAGCCATAGTAGTATAACTACTCTTAAAGTTTAAGGTATATTAAAACAGGGCTACAGAAAAAGTAACCCTATTATTAAACTAAAAACCAACTCAAATTTTATTATTCGTAACCAGGATTTTGGTCTGCTAATGTAATGGCTCCATTACTATTAATTTCTTCCTCAGGAATAGGCAATATAAATTGATTAGAGCTTATTATGGTAGATTTTAATTCCATAACTTTATTAAAACGTATAGCTGCAAACCATTCACTTCCATTCTCAAAGGCTAACTCACGAGCTATCTCATCAAAGATGTCGTTTTTTAACTCATCTATAGTGGTTGCCTGTGAATCGCCAATTCCAGCTCTATTCCTTATGATATTTAATGGTTTACTACTTTCTTCTAAACTTGCACCACTAAAAGCTAAACCTTCTGCTTTTAATAAGTACATTTCTGCCAAACGCATAAAGTATGTAGGCCTATAGGTCTCTACATTATTTGTCTTTAAAACCGTAGATCCAGAATAAGTAAATTGTTGCCTTGGATCTCCTTCCATTAAATCTGTAAACCAACTGCTTCCAACTCTTCCAAAATAAAAACGTTTACGGTTATTATCCTCACTATCTGAGTTTTCATCTCTATAGGTCATTAATATCATTTCAGAAGAATTCAATCCTTTTGCAAAAGCTTCTTCAAAAGTAGGTTCTAAGGTTACAAAACCCTCATTAATAACCTCATTTGCTGTTGCTGCTGCTTCTTCATATTTACCCTGAAATAAGAGAACTTTAGCTTTTAATGCTTTTGCTGCTGTTTTTGAACCTCTGTAAGATACCGAATACTCTGGTGCTTTTTCTAAGGCAATTTCAATATCCGATAAAATCTGATCATATGTTTCTGCTACAGTACTTCTGGCTTTATTTCTTGTTACAAAATTTGAAGGTTCTGTACGTAAAATTACACCTAAGTTGCTACTAGAATCAAAAAACTGACCAAAATATCTCAGGGCATCAAATGTTGCCATTGCTCTTAAAAAGTGAGCCTCACCTATAATTTCTTCTTTAGCAGCTCTTGTAATTTGGCTGTCTGTGAGTTGAGAAGTTAGTTTAATTGAATTATTAGCAGCATCTATAACTTTATAATAAATCAGCCAAAAATCTCTAACGTAAAAATTATCAAACAAAATATCATTAACAGAAAACTGACCATTTATTGAGCCTCCTCCAGTTTGACTCATAGAACCTACCATTGCACTTGGTATTAACTCTGAATACATATAATACAGAGCATTAGTACGAGATGTAATAGTAGTATATGCACCATTTAATAATGCTTTAGCATCTGTTTCATTCTTTACCACATTTTCTGAGACCAAATTATTTGGGGGATCATTGTCTAACACTTCTGTTAATTCACAAGATGTTATTAAAGATATAATTGATATATATATTATTATTTTTTTCATAGCTGTATTTTTTTTAAAATCCAATTTTAATACCTGTAGTAAATACTTTAGATATAGGAAAACGATTGTTGTCTCTACCTGCACTAATGTCATTATTATACAAGTTTGAAGCCTCTGGATCTGCTCCAGGGTAATCTGTAACTGTAAACAAATTCTGCCCTGTTACATAAACTGATACGCGGTCTATTCCTTTTAATTGGTTTATTAGTTGTTTAGAGAAATTATAACTTAGATTAACTGTTTTTAATCTTAAATAAGATGCATCATAAACATAATGGGTAGAGACTCTATCATTATTGTTTGGATCAAAATATACTGCCCTAGGAATATCTGTATCTGTATTTTCTGGAGACCAAGCGTTTAGCACAGTGTTAATTTTATTTTCTCCAATAAATGTACTGGCGAAGTTTGTTCCTCTTGCTAAACCAAATGCATCCAAATCATTTCCAATAGAGTAGGTAAAAAATGTAGACAAAGAAAAACCTTTATATGTAAAAGTATTATTTATACCCCCAAAGAAATCTGGTTGTGTATCTCCAATTACACGTTGATCTAGATTTGTTATTCTACCATCTGGAACACCATCAGGCCCATTTATGTCTAAAAACTTTATATCTCCTGGAGCCGTTAATGAATTTTGATAGATGCCTGTTTCTGACCCTTCATTTAGATTATCAATTTCTGATTGTTCTTGAAAAAGACCATCTGCTACATAGCCATAAATAAGTCCAATTGGACTCCCTTCTCTAAGTCTACCTCCTCCTGGAAAGCCTGTTAAAAATCCATCATCATCTTTAAAATCATCAGATATCTTAGTTAAAGTATTATCGTTTTTACTGATGTTAAATGACACATTCCAAGCAAAATCTTTTTTTCTAATTATACTTGCTTTTAACTCTAATTCATAGCCTTCATTTTTAGTGTTACCAATATTTGCAATTACTCTATTTACTCCTGTATTACCGGGTGTAATAGCTGTAAACAAGGCATCTTTAGTTTCTTTTGTATAGTAACCTAATGTACCTGATAAACGAGAATTGAATAAAGAAAAATCTAATCCTAAATCAAATTGATCTGTTGTTTCCCATTTCAATTTATCATTACCTAACTGTGTTAATATTATTGATGGGTCTGGTCCATAATCTTCAGTTTCATACAATGTTCTCCAAGCATAATCTCCAAAATCTTGCTGACCAGTTTTACCTAAACTGGCTCTAATTTTTAATTCATCGATAAACTTATTATTTCTCAAGAAAGGTTCTCCTGATATTCTCCATGCTAATGCTGCTGCTGGGAAAAATGCATATTGGTTATCTTTTGCAAACTTAGATGAACCATCTACCCTGGCAGACAACGTTAATAAATACTTATTATCATAATCATAATTTACTCTTCCAAAATAAGATTCTAAGCCAGAACCAGATTCAAAAGATGAAGCGTCTGTAAATACCGTTGCGCTATTAATATTAGTTAGTACATCATTAAAAAAGCCTTCCCCCCAACCTTTAGTATTAGAGGACTTATTTTTCTCAAAAGATACTCCTACAACGGAGTTTATATTATGTTTACCAAAAAAACCTTCATAGGTTAATGTATTTTGCCAAAGTGTATTAGTAAACCTACTCCTACTCTCTTGAGCATAACCGTCTCCATCTCCAGTTAATCTTCCCCAACCACCAGTAAATGTGTACGCAGGATAGAAACTTTTTTGGTTTCCGTTATTGTAGTTTAAAGAAAAAAGAGATTTTAATTTTAATCCTTTCGCCAACTTTATTTGTGTATAAATTGAACCTAACACGAGTAGTGTTACATTACTGTTAGTACCGTTAGACCGTGCTACCGGATTCTCTGAATTAAACTGACTAGAAAATGAGTAGTTACCACCCTCATCAAAAACAGTTAAATCTGGTCTAAAATTGTATATTAATTGAGTTAGACCTCCATCTACAGATTCTTGATCTGTTGAGGACACATTTAACTTAGTGCCAAATGACCAACGATCATTTATTTTTGTATCTAAATTTGTGTTAAAGGTGTACTTATCAAATCCAGTATTATCATAAACACCTTCTTGAGTATTTACACCTAAGGATGCACTATACCTAGTAGTTTTGGATCCTCCATACACATTTAAGTTATATGCAGTTGCTAAAGGTATTCCTGGACCAACTTCTTTTTCCCAATCTGTATCTGCATCCCCAAAGTATGAGCCATCTAAAACACTACGAGCAAAAGCATCATTTCTAGAACCATTTGTAACTGCCTGTGTCCAAACATCCTTAAATTGAGCAGCGTTTAAAACATCTAATGTTTGTGCATTTTGACTACTAAAAGACACACTAGCATCAAATTTTGTTTTACCAGAGTATACACCTTGTTTTGTATTTATAATGATTACTCCATTTGCAGCTCTAGAGCCATAAATTGCAGCTGCAGATGCATCTTTCAAAATACTAATAGATTCTATATCTGATGTATTTATATTTCCTATAGGTGTACTTAACCCCTCTTGTGCTAACTCATTACCCAAATTACCTCCTTCTGTGCCTCCTATTGGTATATTGCTATTTGGCACAACAGGGATACCATCTATTACAAATAAAGGCTGATTAGAACCCAATAACGAAGTAGTACCTCTAATTCTAATTCTTGCAGCTGCTCCTGGTTGCCCTGTAGAACTAGACACATAAACACCAGCAACTTGGCCTTGTAAAGCATTGTCTATATTTACAGTAGGTGCTTGGTTTGCTATATTTTTTACATCTATAGTAGATACGGAGCCTGTTAAATTTTCCTTTTTTACTTTTCCATAGCCCACAAGAACCACTTCTTCCATTTTTTCAATAGACTCCTTTAATGTTACATTTATTGTGGATTTGTTATTTATTAATATCTCAGAATTCTGAAAACCAATGTAAGAGAAAACCAGTACATCATTACCATTGTTTGCTACAATAGTATACTTACCATCTTTATTTGCAGAAACACCTCTACCGGTTCCCTTAACTACTACCGTAGCTCCTAACAAGGGGATGCCATTTTCATCAACAATCTTACCTTTTACTTCAAACTGCTGTGATACAATTTCTAACTTTTCTTTTTCTAAATTTGACTTTCTAGAATTGTGTTTTAAGATTATTTGATTTTTCTTTATTTTAAAAGTAGTTCCCGTTCCTTTAAATAAATCCTCTAAGGTTGACTCTATTCTTTTATCTTTTACGTTTATAGAAACCTTACTGTTTAAGTTAACATCTGTGTTCTTGAAAAAGAAACTTAAATCTGTTTTTGACTCTATATCCTGTAACACCTCAAAAAGGTTAACATTATATAATTCTAGTGTCACTTTAGTCTTTTGCGAGTAGCCTTCACTAGCAAGCATTTGAAACATTACAGTAATAAAAAGTAAAAAGGAGAGTTTCATCTTTAAATCTAACTTCATAAACACCCAAATTTTGAGTGCTCTTTCATTGTTTTTTTTCATATTTTTACGTGATTTTAGGTTGGTGATTCAGCTTATTTAATCAACATTTTTAAAAATTCGGGGAATGTTGGCGCATTTCCCGTCTTTCTTTCATTTTCTATTTCATTTCTATTTTATTTTAGAGTTACTACTTTATTTTCTATTTTAAATTCAAAATTTGTATTCTCTGTAAATAATTCTAATATACTCTCTAGAGTTTCCCCTTTTTTAAAAGAAGCCGTATACCTAATATTATTTAGCGCATCATTAGTATTATTAATCTTAACATTATAGTGTCTTTCTAATTCTAGAATAATATTTTTAAACTCATCATTTATAAAAAGTAAGCTACCGTCTATCCAAGCTATATGCTTATTAACATTTACTTTTTCTGCTATAAACTTATTATTAACGAGTTTAACTCGTTCTCCTGGCACTATTGTTAGAGAATCATTATCTACTACATTATTACTTACAACCCTAACACTACCTTCTTGCAATACAACAGAATTATTATTTTCATTAGCATAAGTAGAAACATTAAACTTTGTCCCTAATACAGTCACATTAACTTTTTCTGTTTCAACAAAAAATGGTTTTTTTTTATTTTTAGCTACATCAAAATAAGCCTCCCCTTGTAAATATACTTTTCGGTTACTTGGCTTATTAAAAGCTACTGGATATCTTAAAGAACTACCGGCATTTAAAAATACTATTGTACCGTCTGACAATTGTATTTGAAAACGCTCACCATAGGGAACCACTAGCTTATTATAAACAAGCTTTTTGTTTTCATCTTCTTTCTGGTCGTATACCAATTTGGTATACTCTTGTTTTACTTGCGTATTACTTTCATTAATCTTAAAAAAAACTTTCTTACCTACATTTATAGGCTTTATGGTTCCATCAGGGAGTTCTAATGTTATTTGGTTTTCTAATTTATTATCTATGTTTAAAAATCCTGACATGTATATTCCATATACAAAACCAACTAATAAGATAATAACCGCTGCATATTTAAAAACAACTGGCCAAATACGTTTTGCTGGCTTATTGTTATTTATCTGTTGTTGAATTTTAACAAATGACGCAGCTGTATCTGGTTCAAGAAAAGAGTAGTTTAAATTATAGTCGTCTTTAATGTACTCTTCCATTAAAGTCTTATTTTCTGGGACAACTAACCAATCTTTAAGTGTAATTAGTTCTTCTTCAGAAATTGTGTTATCTATAAATTTTTGTACTAGTTCTATCAAAACGCTTTAAATATTAGCTTTATATTGGCAATACGGGAAAAACTTAATAATCCCCTAACAAAAATTTATTTTTTTTTTCATCTTTAGTTTATATTCACTGAAAATATACTATTTCTACAATAATTTATGAATGATATATCGCTAGCAAATGCAATCTACAATGGTGATAGTAATGCTTTTAAAATATTTTTTAAGCGTTACCACAAACCCTTGTTAGCATATATTACAACTTTCACCAATGATAGTAAGGATGCGGAAGATATCGTGCAACAGGCTTTTATAACATTATGGGAAGAAAGAAAAAAACTTAAAAAAAACGTATCTTCTAAAAGTTATTTATACAAAATAGCCTATAATAATTATATAAGCCAATATAGAAAAAAGAAAAAACACAACACTTTTATAAATGAGTTTAAGGTATTAGCCTTACAAGAATGTTTAACCGAAAAGGATGATGACTTTAGAACAAAAAAACTTATGTCTCTTGTAAATTCATTACCCCCTAGATGTCAGGAGATTTTAAAGCTCAGCAAACAAGAGAATTTAAAATATAAAGAAATTGCAGAGCACTTGCAAATTTCTCTAAAAACGGTAGATGCTCAATTACAAATTGCTTATAAAAAAATAAGAGAGGGATTTAAAAACTAATGCTTTGTTATTAACTTCTGTTGGTCTCTAAAATAACTTGGTGTATAGCCCATTTTACGTTTAAAGGTTCTATTAAAGTTAGATATGTTGTTAAACCCACTATCAAAACAAATTTCGTTTATAGAGCGTTCTGTCTCTATAAGTAACCTTGCTGCGTGCCCCAAGCGCAAATCACTAACATAGTCAGAGAATGATGAATTTGTACTTTTTTTAAAAAAATGGCTAAATGCTGACTCAGACATATTTACCAAACTTGCCACATCTTTTAAAGGTATTTTTTGATGCAGATTTTCTTTAATATAATTGTTCACTTTTTCTATTCTTCTGCTTTTATGTATTGTATAATGGTCTACATAAGAGTGAGATGCCAACATTTTTGTATTGCGTGCAATAGACAAATCATACAAAATAGATAAAAAATTAAGCAAGGAATCAAAATCCTGAGACTCTGATAAACGTAATATTTTTGGTTTTAAAACTGCTATTGTTTCTTTAGAAAATAAAATACCTCTTTTAGATTTTTCTATTAAATCTCTTATAGGCAACATTAACTTTCTGTTTAATGCTAATTCTGATAAAAACTTTTCATGAAACTGTACGGTTACCACATGAGCATTTGTGTTTTTGTCTTCACCCGTCCATGCATGTGGTGTGTTAGAGCCAACCAAAACCAAATCATTAGCTACATACTCTTGTATAGAGTCTCCAATAATTCTTTTGCCTGACGAGTTTAGCACTAAATTAAGTTCTAATTCTGGATGAAAATGCACAGGAAAATCAAACTTAGCAGAATGATGATTAAGGACAATGAAAAAATCATCTTCAGAAATAGGCACTAATTCTCTTAAAATACGCGCTTCTTTATTCATAATAGTATCAAATCAAATTTACAAAAAACAAGGTGTCAATTATATAAAAATGTAAATAAACGACTACATTTTTATCAAATTAAATAAAAATAACTTAAAAAATAACTGTTAAACACAAAAAATATGAATTAAAATATCAATAATACAATTCAAAATTCATATAAGTATCACTATTTAACATTATTTACAAAATTAATGTTAATGATATGTTATTCTTTTGTAAACAACTTAATTACTAACTAAAAAATTCATGAACTAATGAAATATGAGTTTCAAAAAAGTATGATTTTTATTGTTTTCTTAATTATAGGCTTTACTGGAGCTGCACAAATTAAGGTAACCGGAACAGTAAAATCTAACGACGGTGTTCCTCTACTTGGTGTTACCATTATGGAGCAGGGTTCTAGCACAAACGGAACCACTACAGATTTTGACGGAAACTTTGCTATTGAAGTTGATAGTCCTAAAGATGTACTTGTAATATCTTACATTGGCTTTATTACTAAAACGATTTCGATACCAGAAAACAACATTGTAAACGTACAGTTAGTTGAAGATTTAGAACAATTATCTGAGGTGGTAGTTGTTGGTTATGGCTCTGTAAAAAAGAGCGACCTTACCGGGTCTGTTACTTCTGTAGAAATGGACAACATACCATCTAAACCTGCCAACTCTATAGACGGTTTATTACAAGGGCAAGTTGCCGGTGTGCAAGTAACTACACCATCAGACAACCCTGGTGCTGGCGCAGTTATAAGAATTAGAGGTGGTAGCTCTTTACGTGGTGGTAATGACCCGCTTGTGGTTGTAGACGGTTTCCCTATTGGATATGCCGGAGATTTAAAACAAATATCGCCACAAGATATTGCCTCTATGGAAGTACTTAAAGATGCTTCTGCTGCTGCAATTTATGGCTCTAGAGGTGCAAATGGTGTAATTATGATTACAACTAAAAAAGGTGCCAAACATACCACAGAGGTTACCGTGTCTCAGCAAAATACATATGCTAGTTTTACGTCTGATTTAAACCTGTGGAGAGATCCTGTTTTAATGGCAGAATTAAGTAACGAAAGCAGAATTAATGGTGGTTTTACCCCTATTTACATTGGTGCTAAAGATGCAAATGGCGTTTACTACCCTTCTGTTAATGAACTTAAAAATGGCAATTGGGCTTACAATACACGTTGGGATGATATTGTTTTTCGTGACCCCGTATCTAACAACACAAATGTTGCTGTACGTAGCCAAACAGACCGTACACAGTTTAGCCTAAGTACAACATATTATACCAATGAGGGTGTTTATATTAATGATGATTATGAAAAACTAAACATTAACTTAAATGTAATTCATAAAATTTATGATGATAAGGTTACCATTGGTGGTAACATTATTTACTCTAAAGGAAACCAAAATAACAATGGTGGTTTAGCCTACTGGCGTAACCCTATTTTTCCTATTTATGAAGATGGCAATCCTATTAACGACTACTTTTTAGCAGGTTCTCAAGACTACTCTCACCCTATTGCATTAACAGAAAACAGAACCAATAAAAACAAATTTTTAGACTTTATTGGCTCTGCTTTTATTGAGGTAGATTTTACTAAAAATTTAAAACTTAAAACCCAAGTAAACCATAAATTTGGGCGTTCTATTACAGATTACTACAACCCAAAAATTTATACAGAAGACGGCACCTTTAATAATGGTTCTGGTGGTATTAACAATTGGGAAAGTAGTGAAACCGTTGCAGAAACTTTTTTAACCTACAACAATACATTTAATAACATACACAACTTTACTGCAATGGGTGGTTTCTCTTACCAAGGGTATGAGGCCAGAACATCTGACCTAAAAGCGTATGATTTTTTAAATGAATCTTTAGGCAATGGTAACCTTGCTGCTGGTAACCTAGAAAAGCAATCTGTTGCCAATAGCCTTTCTGAAACCGTTATGTACTCTGGTCTTGGGCGTTTAAATTATTCTTATGACGACAAGTATTTGGTAACTTTTACGATGCGTACAGACGGCTCATCTAAATTTGGAGAAAACAACCAATGGGCTATGTTCCCCTCTGGAGCCTTAGGTTGGAAAATGCATAAAGAAGATTTTATACGTAATTTAAATGTTTTTGATGAGCTTAAACTACGTGCTAGTTATGGTATATCTGGTAACCAAGGTATTTCTCCTTACTTAATTAATAGTAGGTACGGACAAGACCAATACTATGTTAATGGCCGTTGGCAAACAACAATTGGCCCTGGTTATGTAGTTGGGCAAGATAGTCAAAGTGGTAAAAAAACGTGGGGAGGTATTCCTAATCCAGATTTAAAATGGGAAACTACAGAGCAATTTAACATTGGTGCAGATTTTGCCTTTTTTAATAACAGATTAAAAGTTACTGCAGATTACTACAAAAAACACACGTCAGACTTATTACGCGAGCGTTTACTTTCCCCTTCTTCTTCTTATGATAAAATGTGGGTTAATGATGGCGAAATAGAAAACCAAGGTGTAGAGGTTACATTAGATGGCACTATGGTTAACAAAGAAGACTGGGGCTTAAACGGTATGTTTATTTTCTCTAGAAACAAAAACAAAGTTGTTAGTCTTGGTAATGCTGTTTCTTCTGGTCTAAATACTGATGCGTTAACTGGTATTAAATATGAGTTTTCAGGCAGCCAAGTAGAAGCTTTCCGTGCTATACCAAACATACTAGCTGTTGGGCAACCAATAAATGTATTTTATGGTTATAAAGTAGATGGCATTATACAGTCTGAGGCCGAAGGCCTAGCAGCAGGTTTACAAGGCAACTTAGCGCAACCAGGAGAGTTTAAATATGTAGACTTAAATGAAGATGGTGTTATAGATGAAAATGACCGTACTATAATTGGTAATCCTAATCCAGATTTTACAGCTAGTTTAAACCTTAATGGCCGTTACAAAAACTTTGATTTTTCTTTATTCTTTAACGGTAGTTTTGGTCAAGATATTTTTAATACAAAAGCATTTAGTGAGCCAGGAAACATACCATTACGCTGGACGCAAGACAACACTACAAACAACTACCCAAGCTTAAGAGACGGACGCACACTTTATATGTCTGACTGGTTTATAGAAAAAGGAAGCTTTGTACGCTTACAAAACGTTTCTATTGGCTATAACATAAAAAACTTAAACACTGCTTGGTTTAAAAAAGGTAGAATTTTTATGAACGGAACCAACCTATTCACCATAACAGATTTTAATGGTTATGACCCAGAATTAGGTGGAGACGGTATTTATTGGGGTGGTTACCCTAAGTTAAGAAACTGGACTTTAGGTGTAGAGTTAACCTTTTAAATTCAGTTAAAAATGAAAACATTTACAATAATAAACGAATTGAAAATGAAGCAATTTAAAAAATTAATAGTGGCACTTACTCTTGTAGTAGGTGGTACTTCTTGCGAAGGTTTAGACGTAGAGCCTACTGGTTTTTATTCTGATGAAAACTTTTACAAGACTATTGAAGATGCAGAGGCGTCTATTTTATATGCTTATGATGCACTAACACTTGTTAGTTATGCTCCTGTTACGTATTACTTTACAGAATTAGCGTCAGACAACTGCATTGTTAAAGCAGATGAAGGTGCAGATGCACAGGCATTTGTAAATTGGGAGGTAACAGCTCAAAACCAATTACTAACACAGTATTACAGATCTATATATATTGCTGTAAACCGTGCCAATGCGGTTATAGAAAATATAGAAGGCAAAGGCTTTAACCCAGAAGATGAAAAACGCATCTTAGGAGAAGCTTTGTTTTTAAGAGCTTACAACCACTTTAACGCTGTAAAAGCCTTTGGTTTAGCCCCTTTACAAAAATCTCTAATAGATAAGTTAGATGAAACCACAGCTACACTGCCTGCAGATATGCAAGAAGTTTACACCTTTTTAATAGACGATTTAACTAGAGCAATAGACAATTTAGAGGTAAACAGAGTTACTGGTCGTGCAGATAAAGTTGCTGCACAGGCACTGCTTTCTAAAGTGTACTTATTTGCTGCTTCTGCTAAAGAAAGTGGTGTTCCTAAATACAATACTATTACAGAAAGTGTAGACAATTTATATGCTAAAGCAGCAGAGTATGCAGGTATGGTTCTAAACAACCAAGGAGAATATAGTCACGATACTGATCTACAAAATATTTATAATGTTGACTCTCCTAACGGATCTGAACATATTTTTATATTATCGTTAGATAGGTCTGGCACAGAAGAAGGAGATTACTCTAAACTATCTAAATACTTTATTCCTTATATAGATGGTGCAACAGTTTATCTAAAAAATACAAATGGCACTTTTTCTCCAACACATGACGGGTGGAGCGTTTTTCAGACTACAGATAAATTATTTACTTCTTATGAAGCTGAAGACAAACGTAAAACAGATTTGTTTGTTTCTGAAATATACAACCAAGATGGTATTGCTGTAGGTTCTGTTGCAGATGGTACTGTAATTTATCCGTTTACAAGAAAATACGTAGATCCTTTATTTGAAGGCGATAAAACAAGTACAAGACCATACTTAATTCGTTACTCAGACATACAATTGGTTTATGCAGAAGCTACTGCTAATGCAGATGGTTTAGCACAATACAATCAAATTAGAAGTAGAGCAAACGCTACAGAGCTAGCTAGTATTGGTGGTTTATCTAAGGCAGACTTTAGAAAACTGGTTGTAGAAGAACGCCAAAGAGAACTTGCTTACGAAGGAGACCGCCTATGGGATCTTAGACGTACAAACACAGTACAAAGCAATGTAACCAATGCCGCTGGTTTATCTCCAGAAGCAGTTGCTTTTTATCCTATTCCACAACGTGAAATAGACTTAAACCCTAACATCAACTAAACTAAAGCGCAATGAAAAAATTAAATAACATATATTTTATAGTGCTGGCACTATTTTTTGTGGCCTGTACAGAAAATCCTCTAGAAGATGTAGAGGGCACAGATTGGCAAAAAGAACGCAACGTGGTTTCTATTTTAGTTGAAGGTCAAATAGGTACAGCTATTATAGAACGTAATTTTGATGATGCTAAAATTAAAATTTATGCAAAAACAGAAAATATAGCAGATTTATCTAAGGTAGAAATTAAAAATATTGAGCTTTCATATGGTGCAACTTCTGAAAATGAAAAGGACACAACATTAGATTTAAGTTCTGGTACAGCTACAATTGCTGTAACAGCTGGAGCTGGCGAAACCCTAAATTGGGAAGTTACATTACTACCATTTATGTCTGACCTAGAAGGCACTTGGTACATTGGTGATGTACGTATGTATTGTGATATGTTTACCTGGGAGAGCTGGGGCTGGGAAAAGAATGAAAGTATGTTTAGTTACTTAGCAGAATTAAACCCAGAGTTAGACAACGAAATTATTTTTACTGTAGAAGGCGCAGATGCTAAAGGAAACCCTTTTGGTAATTATGAGCATAACGCAGGTAATGATGGTGCTTTTGGTAGTTATACTGATGCTAGCAAAGGATGGAACTTTAATACACGATTTCGTAAAGTACCAACAGGCAAAGGTACTTGGCTGCGCGATTTTGAACGCAACAAAGTAATTATTACCGATGCAAACAAAGTAGAACATGAACTAGATTTAGAGTTACTAACCGCAACTAACGAAGTAAATTTAAAAACTGAAGTTCCTTACTTAGCCGAAAACTTTAACTGGACAGATACTGACTGGAGTTATGAAGAATTAGCTCATATGTCTAAACTAACCTGGTATACATTAACCAAAGAACGTGTATTACAAACAGGTAATAGCATTACTGGCTTAACTGTTAAGGACCAAGTAGGAGACACACAAATAGATGCAGATGCTAAAGAAATTACAGTTACTGTTGCAGATAACGGAGCAGACATTTCTGCTATAGAACTTACAGGCCTAAACATTTCTTATGCAGCTACAGCAGACACAAGTGTTGGTAATACTTTAAATTTTTCTACAGACAATAGCACTACAATAAATGTTACTTCACAAACTGGTGAAAGCACTTTATGGACAGTTAAACTAAAAATAGATGTTGATTTAAGTAACGTGTCTATTGCAGGAACTTGGAACATTGCCGAAATAGGCGTTTACTGTGATATGTTTACCTGGGAAAGCTGGGGCTGGGAAAAAACTGAACTTTTAAATAATTACCTACCTAGTGCAGGTAAAGAACTAGATAATACAATTTCATTTGTTGTAGAAGGTAAAAACGGAGACAACCCTTACGGCACATTTGAAAACAATGCTGGTGCAGATGGCGAGCACGGAGATTTTGTTTCTGATGACACTACTTGGCCAGAAACAGAATTTAATGCAAGATTTAGAAAAGTGCCTACAGGTACAGGAACTTGGGAACTTGTAGGAGACACAGTAACTATTACAGATAGTGCAGGCACTGTATTTGTTTTAACACTAGAAATTAATTCTGAAACTGAAATTGCTATAACCTCAGAAGTAGAGTATTTATCTGAATTATACAATTGGACAGACACAAACTACAATTACGAAGAGACAGCACATATGTCTAAAAAAATGTGGTACAACTTAAGCAAATAAAGATCATCACCTTAACTATAAATTAAGGTGCTACAACAATACTAAAGAAATAGAATATGACACTAAAAAATATTTTCACTGCTGTATTACCAATGCTACTTGTTGCCGCAAGTTGTAATGATGATGAGCCTGCATTTACTTCTATAGAAAAAAACAGAGAGGTACTAATTACAGAAGAACTTGTTTCTACCAATTTTGTTGGTAATGGTGCACAATGGGGTGGTTATGATATGGTGCCAACCTGGTTAGGAACAGAAACACTTAGTGATGCAGATTGGAACACCCTATTTAAGCGTATAGATTTTATGAGGCCTCCGTTTTTAAGAATTGTAACCAATTCTGGTTGGTCTTATGATAATGATGGTGTGTATGATGAGACTACAAAAACGTTATCGCTTTTTAAAATGTTAGACTATGCCAAAGAACGCAATATAGAAATTACGTATGGTGAATGGGGCCACAGCTCTACAGGTGACATTAGCACTATAGATATGGATTGGATTGAAAAATCTGTGAAATTCTTAAATCATTTGGTAAACGAAAAAGGCTATACCAACATTAAAACAATAAATATTATTAATGAGCCTAATGGCGATTGGTCTAGTACTAAAGGAGATTACAACATTTGGAAAAATGTACAGCTAGCTTATTTAGAAGAAATGAAAAACTACAGCTTGGCAGACATTAAAGTAATGGGGCCAGATATAGCCGTTTTTAACACCGCTAGCCAAACAGAATGGTTAACAAAAACTGAGGCAGATTTAGGAGACAATGTAGGTTTGTATGACATTCACGTGTACCCACAACAACAACTAATTCGTAATGGTGAGTTTGCACAAATGCTTAGCGCATATAAAAAAATAACTCCGGCAGACAAGCGTATTGTTTTAGGAGAAATAGGATTTAAATACACAGAGGTAGATGCGCAGCTAAAATTAGAAAACGAAGAAGCTATTGCTAACGACCCATATGCTGGTGAAGATTCTAATATGATGATTTACAGAGCTTTTTACGGCATAGATATGGCAGATGCCTTAATACAAGCAATGAGAGAAGGCTTCTCTGGCTCTTTAGTTTGGAATATGGATGACGCTATGTACAATAGTCCAGACAACGGAGATTACCAGTCTGATAAATTAAAACGTTGGGGTTTTTGGAACATTTTAGGCGAAGAACACACTGGCAATGTTAGTGATGAAGACATTAGACCATACTTTTATCCTGTTTCATTATTAACTCGCTTTTTTCCTGCTGGTAGTGATATTTATAACGTAGAACTACCTAATAAAAAAGGATTACGTGCCGTAGTAGGTACATACAATGGTAAACAAACAATTGCTATTGTAAACTCTCATTACAGTACGTATGAGCTTAATTTAAAATCGGACTTTTTAGGCAACATTACTGCAAATAAATACAGCTACAAGTCTAACGCAGATGGCTCTTTTGTTGGTAAAGTAGATGAAAATGGCTTTGCTACTCCAATAGAAAATAACAAAGAATTAAACTTTACAAATGGTGTAAATATGACCCTAGAAGGGGAGTCTTTTATACTATTTACAAATATGGAGTAATCTATAAAGTAGAATTAAAAAATCAATCAATATAATTTACAAATAAGGAAATAAAAATTAGTATGAATACTGTAGAACAAAAAAAAACAGGATTATTACGTCTTAAAAAACACCAAAACAACCCAGTTTTAAGTCCAAATCCAGAAAACGATTGGGAAAGTTTAGTTGTTTGCAACCCAGGAGTTTGGTATGAAAACGGTACATTTTTTATGCTGTACAGAGCCGCTGGTAATGACAAAGAGCATCAAATACGTTTTGGTTTAGCCACAAGTACAGATGGTGTAAACTTTACTCGTACCTCTAACCAACCTGTTTTTAGCCCAAGTACAGATGGGCCAGATATGGGCGCTGTAGAAGATCCTAGAATTGTAAAATTTGGAGATGAGTTTTATGTAACATATGCCTACAGACCTCATCCTCCAGGACAGTATTGGAATTTTGATCATGATCAAATTTTATTACCAGATTGTGATGCTGATGCTCCGTTGGTTTTAAAAAACAACATTGCAAACTCGGGCTTACTTTTAACCAAAGATTTTAAAAATTACAGACGCTTAGGAAGAATTACACAAAGTAATTTAGACGATAGAGATGTTATTATTTTTCCAGAAAAAATAAACGGGAAATATGCAATGTTACACAGACCAAAAGAATGGATTGGTGAAGAGTATGGCTGTGACAAACCTTCTATATGGATTCGTTTTTCTAACGATTTAATGGTTTGGGAAGAGCCAAGTACATTGCTACTTGCAGGTATTAATAATAGCTGGGAAGAAAAAATTGGCGGTAGCACACCTCCTTTAAAAACTAAAGATGGCTGGTTAATTATATATCATGGTGTAGAAAATGGCGGCTTAGGATATTACCGTGTAGGAGCAGCTCTTTTAGATTTAGAAGACCCTACAATTGTAAAATCTAGACTAACCAATTGGATTATGGAACCAGAACATGATTATGAAATTGATGGCTTTTACAAAGGTTGTGTTTTTCCAACAGGAAATATGATTATTGATGATACTTTATACGTATATTATGGTGCTGCAGACAGGTATGTTGGTCTTGCAACATGTAATATTGATGAATTATTAAATGAACTTAAAAATGCTTAAAAAGCAAGTATTTAATTACCTATTACTTCTCCTTTTTTTGCCGTTAGCATTTTGCCAAACGGTAAAAAAGGAAGAGTTAGTTACAATTGATGCCAATACTATTATCTCTTCGGAATTTATTGGCAATGGAGTAGAGTGGTCTGCGTATCCACACGCAGATGCAGATGACGCAGAATGGGGCTTATTAATGACCAATAAAAAATGGGAAACTGTTTTTAAAAGGTTAAATTATATGAAACCCAAAATAGTACGTGTACTAGACCAAGCAAATTGGAGGTACCTAGAGGGTATAGACAAAGATGGCAACCCAATTCTTAATTTTGAAAACCAAGAAATGCACGCTTTATACAAGCTGCTAGACTACTGCCAAAAAAATGACATTAAAGTTATACTTGGAGAATGGGGACAACCGTACAAGGTGCATGACACACATTTAAAAATGCAAAATACCTTTACTGGTGGTACAGACCCTAAATGGTTAAATAGCATTGCAGAGCACCTAAACTACCTTGTAAATACTAAAGGATACAGCTGTATTAAGTATTACAACTTAGTAAATGAGCCAAACGGCTATTGGTCTTCTATAGATGGTAATTGGGACGAGTGGAAACTTGGTGTTAAAAAATTAGATAGTGCATTAGTGTCTAAAAAACTAAAAACACCTGTACACGTTATAGGACCAGATGCTACACCTTTTAATAATGACAAATCTAAATATACAGGAACAGAATGGGCAAAGGAGTCTGTTTTACAATTAAGCAATGTTTTAGCTGCTTATGATGTACATGATTACCCTACAAAAGAGTTTGTACGTTCTGGTGAGTTTGAAAAAAAATACTCTGCAATGATTTCTTTTGCTGATAGCGTTGCAAAAAAACCTTTTATTTTAGGCGAAATTGGGTTTGAAA
Organism: Cellulophaga sp. RHA_52; assembly: GCF_007827205.1. Lineage (NCBI taxonomy): Bacteria > Pseudomonadati > Bacteroidota > Flavobacteriia > Flavobacteriales > Flavobacteriaceae > Cellulophaga > Cellulophaga sp. RHA_52. Next base: position 981,975 of record NZ_VIRZ01000001.1, on the reverse strand, counting down.
AATATGTAGATGAAAACATAAAAAGGTATGAGGCAGACCCGTTTGCTAGCCCAGATAGTCAATTATCTGTTTATGATTATGACTATGGTGTAGATATGGCAGATGTGCTAATACAATCTATGAATAGCGGTTTTGATGCCGTTATTGCTTGGGGGTTAGATGATGCTATGCATACCAACGGTGACACCGGAGATAAAAATCAGCTTAAAAAATGGGGAATGTGGAATATTCTTGGCAAAGAACTAACTGGTGATGCTAAAGAAGAAGATATTAGACCTTGGTTTTATACGTGGTCTATTATAACCAGGTACTTTACAGAAGATATGAAAATTGTAAAAACTACTGGTTTAAAGCTAAACAAAGTACGTATGGTATCTGGCTGGTCTACAAACAACCACGTTACGTTTTCTATTGTAAATAATAGTAGTAAAAACGCAACTTTTACACTAGACACTAAAAATTTACAAAATAAAAACTTTAAAAAGTTTATATACAGTAAAAAAAACAGACCTGTAGACGGCAATAACTTTCCTAAAGCAGTACAAACTAATTTAAGTTTTACATCAGACTCAAAGCAAATAAATATTCCTGCAAAAAGCGTATTACTTTACACAACCTACAATTATTAAATTATGAGTAACTTAAGTTATATAGACCTTACTGTACTAGTACTGTACATTGTTTTTATAGTATGGTGGGCCTTAAAAAATGGAAAAAGTAAAGATTCTGACGCCTATTTTTTAGCTGGCAGAAACCTAACTTGGCCAATGGTTGGGTTATCTTTATTTGCCGCAAGTGTATCTAGTTCTACATTAATGGGTCATTCTGGAGAAGGCTTTATTAGCGGTATTGCAGTGTTTAATTACAACTGGATATCGGTTTTAATAATGGTATTTTTTGCCATGTTCTTTTTGCCTTTCTACATAAAATCTGGAATTTTTACAATGCCGGAATTTTTAGAACGCAGGTTTGATGGTAAGTCTAGATCTTACTTTTCTTTTATTACAATTATTGGTAACGTTTTTTTAGATGCCTCTGCTACCCTATACACAGGCGCCTTAATTATAAAAATGATTTTTCCGGAAGTAGAAATTTTCTGGATCATTATAGGTATGGCAGCTGTTGCAGGTAGTTATACCATTATTGGTGGTTTGTCTTCTGCAATTAATGCAGATATGATACAAGCTGCTGTGTTAATTATTGGTTCTTCAATTTTATCGTTCTACGCTATTAGTAGTATTGGTGGTTGGGAATCTTTTATAGATAAATTTAACGATGGTGTTTGGTTAAAATTAACCAGACCTTTAGATGACCCTACTGTACCCTGGTTAGGAATGTGGATTGGTATTCCTATTCTTGGGTTTTACTTTTGGGCTAACAACCAAGTTATGGTACAACGTGTATTATCTGCAAAATCTATAGACCATGGAAGAAAAGGTGTTTTACTAGTAGGTTTTTTATACCTATTTACATTATTTATTTTTATTGTTCCCGGATTAATTGCACGTGGTATAAACCTTTTTGGAGTAGAAAATTTGCCGCATGAATTAATAAGTGGAATTGATTTAAAAGAAAAATACGGTATAAATACAGACCAAGTATATCCAAGGCTTATTGTTAAGTTATTACCTGTTGGCCTTATTGGTATTATTTTATCTGCAATGATATCTGCTTTAACATCTACCTTAAGTGCCACATTAAGCTCTGTATCTACTTTATTTACTATGGATTTTTATAGTAAAATAGATAAAAATGCCAGTAGCGCTAAAAAGGTAAAAGTTGGTAAAATTACAGCTGTTGTAACATTAGTAATTGCTGTTATTTGGGCTCCTTATATTCAGACTTTTGATTCGCTTATAGCCTATTACCAAGAAATAGTTTCTTATTTGGCACCACCAATTGTAGGTACATTTTTTATAGGTTTATTTTGGAAAAGAGCCAATGCTAAAGGCGCTTTTAGCGGCTTAATGGCAGGTTTAGCTGTTGCTGCCTTAATTATGACATTAAAGTATGTGCTAAACGTAGAAATAAATATTCACTTTTTACTATTAGCACCTGTTCTGCTAATTATAAGCTTGGTAGTATCTATAATTGTGAGTTTAGCTACTGCACCACCACCAGCAGATAAGGTTGCAGAAAACACTTGGACCAAACAAATTTGGATAGATGAAACTAAAGAACTTAAAGGTATTGTTTGGTATAAAAACTTTAGAGTACAAGCTATTTTGTTAGTTATAGCTTGCTTTGTTATGTATGGCTTATTTTATTAAAAAAGTCTAAGTTTAGTTAATTAAAAATCCCACATCATTACAATGTGGGATTTTTTTAGTTAGAAGAGAACCTTAACCTAAACTTCATAACTTTTATTTCCGTAGTGCATTTTAATCTGCGCTAACTGACCAACAATTTTAATAGAATCTTTCATAGATAATTTAGAGCCATCTGCGTGTATCCACCTTTTTAATGGTTGCTCGCAAATTAACTGCTGCACATTATCTTTTCCGTATTTCTTTTTCATACGCATAAAGATCTCTACATCAAACAACCAACGTGTAATAAACTTTTTATTAAACATTGTAGTTGCTATTTCTCTGTCCATTATTTTAGCTCCACATTGGGTATCTTTAAATGGCATTTTTAATATATTTTGTATAATAAGATTTATGGTTTTACTTATTATTTTTCGGGCAGATTCTTTAGTAATATCTGCTCCCATTCTGCTAATTCTAGAACCACTTACAATTTTATACTCAGAGTTTTCTATGGTTTTAACTAATTCATCAAAATCTCTAAAATCTGTAGATAAATCTGCATCTAAATAGCCTATATAGTCAAACTGAGAATCTTTTGCTAAATGCAATACTCCTTGACGAACCGCTTCTGCTTTACCTCCATTTTTTTTACAATTGTAAACACTAATGGTATTTTCACTTTCTTTTCTTAATTCTTCTAAAACTTCTAAAGTATTATCTGTACTACCATCATTTACAAAACACAAGTGGTAGCCCAGATTTTTTTGGGCAAAATCTTTAAACTCTGCACTAGATAGCCTATCTGCTTCATTATAACAAGGTATAACAACACCTACACAATTTTTTTGTAGCATTTGTGCACCATCAACCTTTGTAGCGGTTTTAGCCTCTGTAGGAGCACCAACAATACGCTTAACACGTGCTGCTACTTCTTCTAAACTTACAGGCTTCTTCATATAGTCATCTATACCAAGATTAAATCCGTCTAAAATTATATCTTCATCTGTATTACCAGACATTACCATTATTGCCGTACTAGAATTGTTTTTAATGTGCTTTACCACATCTAAACCGCTCATATCTGGCATATTAACATCTACTATTACAAGATCTGGCTTAAAAGAGTTAAAAGTTTCTATTCCGGTTGCCCCAGAACTTGCTGTTTGTACTTGGTATCCTAAATCAGTTAATTTTTTTTCTACGGAGAGTAAAATTAATTGCTGATCATCAATAGCTAAAATTTTCATAGGTTAAGGTTTTTTTGTTTTGGGGAAAAGGTTATAGTTTTTACCATAACTTTCTGGTACAAAGGTACTACGGTTATATAACTAAAAAGTTAGCAGCAAGGTCAATAACCGTTTTCTGTAGACGAGTGGTTTTGTAAGCAAGTTAACATACATTATTTATAATACCACAATATGTTTATCTTTATCTTGTTTTATATTCTTACAGGTTAAAATTTATGAAGAGAACCAATATTTTATTAATATTAGCTCTTATTGTTGGTATTGCTTTCCATGGGTCTAGTATTTTCTTTACGTTAGAGAATACTTATGATGCATTAATTCACCTGTTTTTTGCAGACCATTACGCTAATAGTTGGTTTGAGCCTTGGGATTATAGGTGGTATACTGGTTTTACAGTACAAGCGTACCCGCCTTTAGTACACCAACTAATAGGTCTTTTATCTTACATAGGCGGTTTAAAATTTGGTATGTTTACCGTTGCTCTTTTAGCTATAGTATTATTTATAACTGGTGCGTATAGATTTGGGTTGCTTATAACCGCTAATAGGCGCGTTGCTGGTTATACTGCATTACTAGCTGTTTTTTCTTCAACATTTATAGAAACCCTACACATATTTGGGCAACTGCCCAGCATTATGGGCTTATCTATATTACTGCATAGTATACCAGAAATATATTTGTGGATAAAAGAAGGTAAAATTAGGTACTTGGTTACAAGCTTATCTTTAATTGCTGTAACAGTAACGTCTCATCATGTTACACCAATTTTTGGTATGGTATTCTTTATATTTCCGTTAATTGGTATGGTGATAATGGATACAGCTAAAGACAAAGTAAAAGACACTAAAGCAATACATTTAAAAACATTTATTTGGGCATTTAAAAAGCTATTTTGGCGTATTGTAACTTTTGGTTTTTCATCACTACTGCTCATTATATTTTGTATTCTTCCGTACTGGGTAAACTCTAAAAAAAATCCAATAACTCAGGTTCCTATTCCGCATGGTTCTAGAGACAACTTTTTAGAGGTTTTATCTTCTGGCTTGGTCTTTTTTATGATTCCGTGGGGAATATTACTATTTATACTACCTTATATTTTTTATAGGTTTTACAGCAAGCGCTACTTATTTTTTGGACTATCTTTTTCTATGCTAACTATTTTAGGAACAGGTGGCACAACACCTATTCCTTTAAAACTATTAGGAGAAACCGCTTTTAATATTTTAACCTTAGACCGTTTTACTCTTTGGGCTACAATTATGGCCTTACCAATATTTGGTGAGTTTGCATATAGGATGATAGAAGGCGATTTAAAAAACAACATTCAAAAAAGGTTTGGAGCTGTATATCACAGAATTGTGGGTGGTTTTTTTATGGTTGGCATATTATTTATGGTAATTTTTACAATGAGCTTGGGCTATTTTAGACCGTCACAGCCAGCAAAAATTAAAATGCTGCCTATTGTAAACTTTTTAAATCAGGATCAGCATGATCATTGGCGTTACTTAACTCTTGGTTTTGGAGACCAAATGGCTTGGCTATCTGCGCAAACAAAAGCAATGACTGTAGATGGCAATTACCATTCTGCTCGAAGGTTACCAGAGCTTACCACTAGAGCTATAGAACGCTTAGAAAATTCAAAATTTAGAGGCGTAGAAGGTATTGGATCCTTACAACAATTTTTAACGGTACCAGAAAAATACAATTTAAAGTATATTTTTTCTAACGATAAGTTTTATGACCCCATATTGTATTTCTCTGGCTGGCAACGTTTGCAACAGTTAGAAAACGGCATAATGGTTTGGGAGAAACTAAATGTACCTCCAATACCTGCAATTATACCAAAAGAAGACGTACCTACATTTTTAAAAATAATGTGGAGTACTATTCCTGTTTTAACCATTTTACTGGCCTTTATTATTAATATTCAAATGGTGTGGTACAGAACGCTAAAATCTAAAAAACTAGCGTTACCATCTTACTTAAAATACAGAATAGAGTACACAAAATTTTCTAGAGGCTTAGTAACCGTTAATCATATTTGGGCAGGAATTGTTATGGTTTGTTTAGCCTACGGCGGATATTTATTTTATGTAGAAAACAGCACACAACTGTCTGCTAAAAATGTAGTAACTGCTTATTATGATGCTGTAGATTTTAAAGAGTTTGAAAGGGCTTTTTCATACATTAATCCAGATGACGGTGTTAGCCTTTCTCAGTACATGTTAGAAATTTCTGTTACAGATGGTATTTTAAGTTCATACGCAAAGTTAGACTCCATTGGCATTTCATTTGTAAACAAAACAAAAAACAGTGCAAAGGTTAAAGTAGACACAAGGTGGATTACACCTTTAGATGCAGTAGAAAAAACGTTTTATCACACTGTAAAAAAGAAAAAAAATAAATGGTACTTAAGCGTTTCTAAGTTAGATAATGACTTACCACCAGACCAGTTGTTTACAGATAATTCTACTACATTTTTTAACCATGGCAGAAGAAAAATAACCACAGAGCAAACTCACCATGAAGATGTTTTAAAACAACCCGTTTTAGAAATTTTAACTGCAAAATTAATAAAATACAATGGCAGGTATAGTATAATTGGGCAAATACAAAATGTAGACAACGTACCGTCTGATGTTGTTATTAAAGGCACCCTTTACAATGATAAAAATAAAGAGTTGGCTAACTATAATGCTAAAGACAACATAAAACACAAGCTAATGCCTAAGGAGATTACCGCATTTAAAATTAATTTTGAGGGTATTGCTTGGTCTTCTACCAAAGATACTTTGCCACCAACATTTAATCCGGATGAGTTTACACCAATTAATTTAGAAGAAATACCAACCAAATTTAATTTACAGTGCGCTGGCAATGTTGCCAATACAGATTTGTATAAAAAATTGTCTTTGCAAGAGTTAAACTTTACTAACAATACAATGAGCGGCTCCCTTTTTAACTCTGGTGTACAGGAGGTTACTATACCTCAGCTATTAATTTCTTATTATGACAATGATAAAAAACTAGTTTGGGTAGATCATAATTTTTTATCTGAAGGTGTACGTATACAAAGAAAACAACATTTTAACTACAACCTATTAAACCTTGGCAATTTAAAAATTATTAGTGATGATATGACAAATTGTTTTGTAAATGGCTCTCCTAACATAGAAATAGCTAAAAAAATGTTTCCGGACAGGAACCACAACCATATGTTAGAGCAGCTACAAGAACAAAAAGGAGATGGTTTTAATTTTATAAGACTAGAGGTTAATAGTTACATTGGTAATCCAAAATAAAGCTTGAAAAATTACTTATACATAATATTATTATTTCTTTTCTGCACTAGCTGCAGCAAAAAAGAAACACCCAAAAAACAAAATACCAGTAACGTAACTTTTACTACATTAACAGCTAAAAAAAATTATACCGTTGCAGATTCTATTACTTTAGAGTTTACTGCCAGCAAACAAAGTAATGCGGTTTTGGTTTTAAAAAATGCTTATGGTATAACCGCAATTAAACCAATAAAAAGCAACAACAAGTTAACCTATAAAGTACCAGAAAATTTCACTAAAATTGTTGGTAATTTACATTGGCTACTGGTTTTAAACAACCATATAAAATTGCAAGATACCGTTGTGATAATGCCTGAAGCTAACAACTACCCAAGACTAGAAACCTATTTAGGACCAAGAAGTATTGTTGCTGGCGGTAACGACTTTTCTATGCTTGTAAATGCGCCTACAGATAGGTTTGATAATCCTTTGGCAGCAGGCACTAAAGTGGCTATAAAACATCAATTTAAAAAAGAGGTTACAACAGACACTTTAAAGGTTAAAAATTTGGTGGCTTGGACCAATATTTTTTCTCCACAAAAAACGGGACGCATATTAATTACATCTTTGGTAGACAGTACAAAATCTAAAGAATTAACCTCGGTAATATTGCCAGATAACGCATCTAACTTTACAATAAATTACAGCAGAAACCATAAGTACGCAGATGGTAACCAAATTATAACATTTACAACATCTACAATAAAAGACAACCACGGTAATGTAGTTAGTGATGGTACTTTGGTACTTTTTACTGTAAAAGATAACCAAGGCAACTTGCTACAAACAAATGGTACAACCATAAACGGTGTAGCTATAGCAAAACTATTGCACCCATCTAAAAAAGAATCTTGGACTGTTACTGCCTATGTTACAGGAGCGGCAAAAAGCGACTCTATTAAGGTAGATTTTAGCTCTGCAGTAAAAGATTATAAAGTGCACTTATCTGCAAACAACAGAACAATTACTATTGGGCCAATAGAAAGTTTTATGCAGCAATTTGTACCAGACGGATTAACCGTAACTGTATTTATTTACACTAAAGAAGGTGCTTTATTAAACACCATTAAAACTACAACTTTAAAAGGTGTTGCTAGGTTTAATTTTGATGAAAACTTTTATAAAAAAGGAAGTTATACTATTAAAATTGAAGCTGCCGGAATTATTAAAAACAAAGTAATAATGCTAAAATGAAGATAAATAAAATTATATATCGTGCACTTTTACTACTGTCTTTTGTAGCCTTAAATGGTTTGGTGTTAATTGGCATAAGTGCTATGCTATCTTACTTAAATACGGGAGCAGAAAGAACTTCTATTTTACATATTGAGCAAAATTTTGAAGAAACATATTCTCCTAAAATAGTTTGGCATAACACTACTAATGAAGGCAGAGAAATTGAAGATCAAACTTTACAATCTATAGAAGAAGATTATAAAAATGCTTGGAATGTGCGCAACATTGCTTTAGCAAGTAACAATATGTATGGTGTAGATGATTTTTTTACAACTAGTGCCAGAGCTAAATTAGATAGCATTATTAAACTAAATGCTAAAAACGGAATTACGCTAGTTACCACATCTATACAACATAACCCAACTGTAGACTTTTACAGTACAGATGGTAAACTTGTAGTGTTTACAGATAATAATGCAGAACAATACAATGAGGTTTACAGCAATAATACTTTGGTAAGCAATTTTTACAGCACACCCAGTTATAAGGTAATGATGCTTTTAGAAGATGGTTTTTGGCGTATTAGACACCTGGTAGAAATAAATAAAAAAAACACTGCCAATACATTAATACCACAAAAAAAACAGCAAAGCAAAACCATAACATCTGGTATAAACTATTACCCAAAAAACACTCCTTGGAATATGTTTGGCAAAACATACAACAGTAGTGTAATAGAAAAAGACTTTGCATTAATACAAGAGTTACAGCTAAATACAATTCGTATTTTTGTTCCTTATGAAGCTTTTGGAAAAGCTAATGTAGACCCTAAAAAGTTAATGCAATTAAAGCAAACTTTAGATATTGCAGAAAGGCACAAACTTAATGTAATAGTTACTCTTTTTGACTTTTATGGTAATTATGATGTACAAGACTGGACATTAAACCACAGACACGCAGAGCAAATTGTAAATGCTCTTAAAAATCATCCTGCTTTGGTTGCTTGGGATATTAAAAATGAACCCGATTTAGACTTTGAGTCTAGAGGAAAACTAAAAGTAATTGCTTGGCTTAAAGAAATGATTAAAAATATAAGAAAGTGGGATTCTAAAACCAATATTACTATTGGATGGTCTAGTACAGAAGCTGCAGAAAACCTAGTTGAAGAAGTAGATATTGTATCTTTTCATTATTACAAAGAGCCTAAAGATTTTTTAAAATCCTTTGCTGTATTAAAAAACAAAGCTAAGGGTAAAGATTTGGTTTTACAAGAGTACGGCTACTCGTCTTACAGTGGCTTTTGGAACCTATTCACAGGTTCTATAGATGACCAAGCTGCTTATTACAAAGAAATGCAATTGTATATAGAACAAGAGAATATTCCTTTTGTATTATGGACATTGTATGATTTTGAAACAATACCAACAGCCGTTGTTGGTAGGTTACCTTGGCGTAAAAATCAGCAAAAGTATTTTGGCTTATTTACTGTAGACGGACAGCCAAAGGATGCATTACAATATATTAAACCTAAAAAGTAAAAGGGAAACAGCTAACCATACTGTTTCCCTTTTTGTGGCTTAACCTCACCATAATTTATTTTACTAAAAGCTCTACTGCTTCTCTTTCTTTCTCCATCTCCCTTTCTTTTTCTCTTTCTGCTATAATAGTATCAATACTTATGTTTCCGGCTTTAGCCATTTGTATTGCTGCAAAATAATCTACATACATCTGTGTAATATCAGACATTGGTAAAGAGCACGCTGCTTTATAATTTATTTTACTTAATTCTTCGCGGTAATCATCATATGTAATAATGTTTTCTATTGCATCTGCTAAAGATTCTGCACTTTCTGGCTCAAAAAATTCACCTTTATAACCTTCTTCCTTAACTAGTATGCTTAAATCTCCTAAATCTGGTAACGCAACTGCTTTTCCGTAGCTACCTGCTTGGTGTAAAACTCCAGAGCTACCTGTTGTAGATGTGTAAGGAAAAACTACCACTGCACTATCATTAAAAATAACAGGTACATCTTCTTCTGCAACATAACCAGTAAACCTTAATTGATCTACGTGCTTATATTTTTTGCTCACTTCATTTAAATAACCTGGTGTGTTTGGGCTATCTGTACCTGCTATTACTATTTCTATATCTTGTTTTGTACGCTGACGAATAATTTCTACAGCATCAATTAAAATTTCTACTTTTTTGTATGTTCCAAACTTTCCAAAAGCCATTACTTGCTTAGGACCTTTTGGTAATTGATAAGTTGGTTCTGGCGGAGTTTCAAAAGCACCATGAGGAATTAAAGCAACGTTTCTAGACTTGTATTTGCTTTCTAAAATACCTTTGTATTTGCTTATTGTTACGGCTAAAATATCTGAAGATAAAATTACTTTAGTTAATGAAGCTCCAATAAAATTGTATGCTTTTTTAAGAAAACTACTTTTAGTTATACCTGCATTTTCTAAATCTACCTGCTCTAATATATTGTGCAGTAAAGATATTGTTGGTATTCCTTTTAATTTACATATTAAAGGCAACATTAAACCTAACGCAGCAGGTACTTTTTTGTCTCCAAATTTTAAAAACTGAAGGTTAAATAAAACTGCGTCTGGTTTAGTGTCTGCAATTGCGCCCATAATACCAAAAACGTTTTTATAGCTATTAAAACTCCAGCATTCTTTTACTGTAATTTTACAGCCTTCTTCTGTAAAAGAAAGGTCTTTTGCTTCTTTGGTTTTGTCTGTAATTAAGACTATTTCAGTTACTTCTTTTTGTAGTCTAAAATGTTTTACCAAGTGGTATCCGTACTCTGTTAAAGTTACTTTACTTGGTGGGTACGCTGTTACAATTGCTAATTTCATAAGGTTAAGTTTTAATAATTTATTTGGGATAAATTGTTATACAAATATCCATCTTAAAGCCTTATTTAATAGGGGTTAAGAGACCAAATACCATTTACTGTAGACGAATGGAAAGCACCCTGCGGTTAACGTTTTTTTAACAAAACTCAAACAGAATTTCAATGAAGAAGTAGTTATAAAATGAATTTAAAAAAGAAGTTAAAATCTTACATAATATTACAGGTATGTATAAAAGTAAAAAAGCCTAAAACTTAAAAAGTTTTAGGCAATTAATTGGGGGAATGCTAACCAAATTAAAAGTAGGTTTATATGTTTCGTTTTGATGAAAAGTAAAGTAGTTGTGCAAAAAGTAATGCCAACATTACTATAATTTGTAGTTGTACAACCATAGCTAAACTGCTATGAAAAAATACGATTAATCCTATTTGTGATAATCCTAGTATACCAGATAATATTACCGGAACATAATAGTCTAGCGATAAAAAATAATATGCAAATATGTTAGATATAGCAAAGAGTGACGTTGCTAATGCATACTGCCATAATAAAGATGACATTTCTAAATAGGCATCACCGAACATTAATGATATAATTGTTTCTGGAAAAAGGTAGCAACCAGCAACTATAGTTACAGATAGTAAACTTATATAACCAACATACTTAAATAAAATTGGTGCTGTACGTTTACCTTCTTTTCTTTTTTCTATTACTGCTGGTAATAATAACATTACAAACATCCAAGCTACAAAATAAACTACTCTACCTATTAATGCTAAAGAAGCATAAAGCCCGGCATCTAAAGAATTAAAATAATGTTTTACTAAAAGTACATCGCTATTGTTTATAATAATTTGCGTAAGCTCATAACCGGATGTTAATAGTATAAATGTGGTAACTTTCTTTTTATTTTCTACAGTTAAAATATTAGATGCAGCAAAAGATATTTTCTTAAATTTTATTGGCATTAATCCAAAAACAAAAGATATTACTATACCTACAGCTACTAAAAAAGCAGAGTTCATTGGTACTAATAACAATAAAGCTAGTGTTACTAACAATCTGCTCCACATTTCTGATTGGTAGGTTACAGATAAGTTAGTATAATTTTGTTTGCCTTGGTATTTTCCTCTTTTAATAGACATTATAAAGTAAAGCGGAATACCTACAGCAAAGACTCTAAACATTGTTACAGATTCTGTATTAAATAACTGCTGTAAATTGTTTGCAAATAAAAATAATAAAGCCCCTATAGCAACACCAAAAATAATGGCGTATTTGTGCATATAGTTTTCAAAAGCTTTCCATTGGTTACCAGAAAACAAAATATTAAACTTGGTAGTTACCAACTGAAAAGTCATTCCTACAAAAGAAAGCACCAACAATAATGTTATTAGTAAAGCTGCATCTGCAAAGGCAGCAGGCCCTAACATACGCCCTAGTATTAAGTTATACAGGTAGTTGCCTCCATTTACAACAAGTACACTTGTCATAAATATTTGTTCTGGAGTTATTTTTTTATTTACAAAACTAAACGCGGTCATTGCTAAAGATATAAGAAGTGTTAGACATTTCCATAATAGAAGCAATTTGTTTATTCTCCTGACCAACAATAGCTAAAACCTTATTGTTTTTTGCTACTTTAATGTATAATTGCTCTAACTGCTTTGCGCTAGAATACATTATGTTATTTACATTGTCTAGAGATAAAATTAGCTTTTCATTACCTTTTAAGTAATAGTCTATATGGCTTTTAAGTGCTTTCATATTCTGAGAGTTAAGGTTTCCTTTAACTTCCATAAAATTGTTAATGTGATCTATACGTAATGCCATAATAATTGTGTTTTAGGTTAAGTTTGTATTATTTGTTACAGCAAATATCTTTTTTTAATAAAGGAAAAATTGCCGCCTGTAGATGATTGGCCGTTTACTGTAGACGAATGGTAAGTTTTAATCTTTAAATTAAAAATTTAACTAACTCATAATTAAATCATAAAAGCCTAATAAATACAGAATGTGTACGTTATAGTACTGTAGTACTAACCCTACCGTTTTTATAATGAAGAAAATTGTATTCTATTTATTACTTATTGCAACTGTAACAGTTTATGCACAGGAAGACTTAACTCCTGGTTTTAAAATGCTAGAAAAAGGCAATTTTAAAGAGGCTAAAACTTTTTTTAAACCATTGGCACAAGCTTACCCTACCAATAAAACAATATTAATATGTTACGGTAGAGCAGTAGGCTTAAGTGGAGAACCTAAAGTTGCTAATACCATATTTAAAGGTTTATTAGAAAAGCACCCAAATGATTTTGAGGTTCAAATAAACTATTACGAGTCCTTTTTATGGGCCAATCAATTTAAAGAAGCCAAACCATTATACGCAGACCTAGTTGCAAACAACCCTAAAAACTTTGCTGCCATATTAGGTTATGCCAACACATTAAGTAACTTAAAAGAGTATAAAGAGGCTTTAAAGTGGGTTAACAAAGCTATAGAGGTAGATCCTGATAATAATAGTGCCAAAGTATCTAAAAAGTATATTAAGCTTGGTTACGCTAATTATTACGTTAATAACCAAAACTATAAAAAAGGAGAAAGTTTATTAAAAGAAATACTTGAAGATTTTAAGGACGATAAAGATGCACTCCTAAATTTGGCCAATATTTATTTAATTACCAAAGATGTAAACAAAGCTAAAAATACATATTACCAATATGCTAAAACACCTAAAGATACTGTAACCGCATTAATTGGAATTGCACTAGCAGAGCATATTGGAGAAAAAGACAAAATAGCCTTAGAAACAGCCATTAATGCCAAACAAAAGGCAGAAAAAATTGAAGATTTTGAACTTATTGAAAAAAGTAACGAACGTTACGTACAGGCTTTAATTTGGAACCGCAAATTTGTTTCTGCAAAAAAAGAAATAGAGGTATTAGAAGAAAAATATCCAAAACGTAATTGGGTGATGTCTTTAAAAGCAACTTTAGGTATGTATACTTCTAAATTTAAAACCAGTATTAGTAATTACAATACTATATTGGCTAATGATAGTTTGTCTTTTGACGGTAATTTAGGTAAAGCAAATGCTTTATTTGCTTCAGATAAAATTGTACCTGCATACGTTACAACATATAAAACATTAGAAATTTTTCCGAAACAGAAAGATGCTACTGGGGTTATAAAAAAATTAAATAAAAACTACACTCCGTTTGCAGAACAACAAGTTAGCTACACGTTTGATAATGGAGACAACACTGCTCTTTCTTTAAAAACAGCAGCTATGGTACCTTTATCTACCAAATTTAAAACAACTGTAACATACCAATACAGAACCACAGAAAACACTACAACAAACAATAAAGCAACAGCACATTTAGTACAAGCAGATGTCGAGTATAAGTTAATGCCACAAACTAATTTATTAGCTTCTGCAGGTTTTAACAACTCTAGGTTTTCTAACACGTCATACACACAACCTATACTACAAGCCAAGTTACAAACTAAACCTTTGTCTTTTTTAAACTTAGATTTGGGCTACCAAAGAGAAGTACAAAGTTTTAATGCAGAACTTATAGAAAGAGAAATAGTAATGAACCACTATAGCTTAATTTACAATTTAAGCACTAATTTTAACTTAGGTTGGTACACACAACTTATACATACTAAACAGACAGATGATAACGAGAGAAATTTACTTTTTACCTCTTTGTATTACAATGTGTTAAGAAAACCAGCTTTAAAATTTGGACTAAACTACCAATACATAACTTTTAAAGACCAATTACCAGTAATTTACTTTAGTCCAGAAACCTATAAAGCCTTTGAACTTTTTGGTGATGTAAGAGGTAAAATAAACGAAAAAACAAATTATTTTGCTAGTGCAGCTACAGGCTTACAATATGTAGAGGAGCAAGATGCTAGTTCACTCTTTAGAGCCGAAGCTGGCTTAACACACCAGTTTTCTGAAAGACTTATTGGTGATGTGTATGGCAAATATAGTAACATTGCCTCTGCAACTGCTGCTGGTTTTGAGTTTACAGAAGTTGGTATTAAACTAAAATACTACCTAACAAAAAAACCATTATTTTTAGATAAGCTGAAGAAAAAATATCAAATAAAATAAAAAACCCCAATACAATTTGGGGCTTTTTTTAACTGATATAAAAATTATAATAGGTTTAACCTTCTCATTAATTCTGGCCTGTTAGACCTACTAATAGGCACTACATTTTTCTCAATAAGTACACTATTGTCTTCTATATCTATAATTTTTGTGAAATTAATTATATAAGACCTATGTATTTGCAAAAACAACTTTTCTGGTAACTTGTCTTTAATTTTTTTCAGAGTATTGCGTACTCTGTAGTTTTCTTTTGTTGTTTTAACCTCTATATAATCTCCTTTAGCTTCAATAAGTTGTATATCATTAAAGTTAATTTTTATAAGACGTCTATCTATATTAATATATAGTTCTTGGCCCAATGCTGTGTTACTTTTTGTAGTGTCCTCAGAAACAGTTTCTGGTTCTGGAGCCTTAGCAAGTGCTGCTTTTACTTTTTGTATAGATTTATTAAAACGATCTTGTGTAACTGGTTTTACTAAATAATCTACAATTGACTCATACTCATAAGCCTCAATAGCGAAGTTGGTATCTGAGGTTGTTAAAACAATTTTTGGCGGATTTTTTAATGTTTGTACAAAGTCAAAACCACTAAAACCAGGCATATGTATATCTAAAAAAATAACATCTACTGTATTCTGATTTAAAAACTTTATAGCCTCCATTGCGCTTCCAAAGGCATCTATAACCTCTAACTCTTCAACGTTAGAGCAAAGTTGTGCAACTATTAACCTAGCTGTTGCCTCGTCGTCTACTATAATACAATTCATAGTTTAAATGGTTTTTAGGTAGGTTGTTATTTTTTCTAAAATTAATTTAAATTCTGCATGCAAGTCATATGTTCCCTTTAACAGTTGTTCTTCATACGTTACTGCCAAACCATATGCTTTTTCTAACCCTAGAATATTAAATTTGTGTTTTAGCTTATGTACTATTTCTGCAGAGGCTTTATTATCCTTAGCGTTAACAGCGTTAATATATGTTTCGTTTTCTTCAGGAAACTCACTTTTAATAATACTTATAAATTGATTTAGAAACTCTGTATTACCATCTGCTAGTTTGTGTACGTAATTTAGGTTGGGCTGTTCCATACTAATTTTTTTTAATGGTAAAATAAAATACCGTTCCTTCATCTTCCTTAGAATCTACCCAAATTTTACCTCCATAGAAAGTTACAATTTTTTCTACTAATGCTAGCCCTATTCCATTAGATTCTACATCATTATCTAGCTTTTTAAACATTTCAAATATTTTATTCAAATATTTTTGTGGTATTCCCTTGCCATTGTCTTTAATACTAAATTGCCAATAGTTAGGCTTTTCTAAAACATCTACATTTACAATACCATTTTCTAAATGCTCTGTTGCTTTTACAGCATTAGTTAATAAGTTCATAAAAAGTTGCTCTAACCTATATTTGTCTAAAAATAAGGTTGGTAAATTGTCTGCTACTTTTATTATAACGTTTTTAGGTATGTAAATAGTACTTTTTATGTCTTTTAAAAGTAATGAAATATTTACATTGCTTTTAGCTTCTTCATTATTGCCTATAGTAGCGTGTTTTAAAATGCCACTAACTAGCTTGTCCATTTTTACCAAGTTTTGAGATATTAAATCGCAATTATTAATACTATCTTGTGTAAACTTGTGTTTTTCTTCTTCAACAATCCAACTCATTAGCGTATTAATATTACGCATAGGAGATTTTAGATCATGAGATACTACGTGGGCGTAGTTGTTTAAAGATTTATTTTGCTCCTCTAAATCTTTAACTAAGTTATCTTTTTCTTTAGTAACCAAAGCAATATGTTCTGCTTGCTTACTAATATGTTTGGCTAGTTTTTGCGCACTAACTATATTTTGTTTAGAGTGCACTATATCTTCTGTATTATCTAAATTTAAATTAAGACTATTAACTGCTTGCTCTAAGGCTTGCAGTGTCTTCTTCTGTTCTTGCGCCTCTTGTGCTAACTCTATATTTGCTGCTTTTAATTCTTGTGCACTAATAGTAGTTGCACGTTGTATCATTGCAATTTTATCATCGTAATCTTCATAAGATTTTTCTATTGCATTAAAAAATTTGTCTAAATCTGGATTACCTTTTAGCTCCTCTGGCAAATTTTTGCGTATTTGTCTTCTTAAAAGTGAATGCATTACTCGCTTATTAAAGTTAATGTCATTGTTTGGTTGTGCAACATACACGCATTGTTACCTTCAAAAGGAGCCATTTCTCCGTAAGAATAATACCCCATAATTTTAGACTGGTTGCCAATTACATCTAAAACTTCTTCTACCTCTTCTTCTGTTCTTTGGTCCATAACTAACTTACGGCCAACACAACTAACAAGTAATGCTAATTGCGGAAGATTTTCTCTATTTCTAATAGCATATTTAGCAGCTACACTTGCACCTTCAGCTATGTCATCTACAGTAGACATCATTAATTGTACAGTAGATCCTTGCGGAACATCACCGGCTAATGTCATCGTATTTGTATCTTCGTCAATATTTATAATGGTGCGCACAATTGGTTGTGAATCTTCAGTAATTTTTACATTTAATGGGTACAGTAATGCTGACTTTGGTAATTCTTTTGCCTTATCTCCCAAGTATTTTTTATACAAGTCTAATGCAGGTTTCCCATCTAACTCATACAAAACATTACCTTTAGACTTTGTTATAATACGTTCTGGCCCAAAGCCGGTCCAACCACCATAATTTGCACTTGTAATTTCTAATGTTTTGCCATAAAAACCTATCGCTACAATTTCTCCTTCTTTAGGTGTAGCATTATTAGACACTAGTGTTTTTTCAAACCTAGCATCATCTCCACATAAACCGCCAGACAACCCAATAGATATGTGTTTTTCTTTTTCAATTCCTTCTATTAAAGCACTACCATTTACCGTGCTTCCTTCAGAAATTATATAAATGTGTTTCAGATCTTTTTTAGGAAACTCTTCAATTAACTTAGCTCCTAAATCCAAATCGTTATAACCAAACTCTTTTACATTTTTACTTTTTACTATATAGGTAGATTTTTCAAACTCTATAGCAGTTAAAACAATTGTATTTTCTGATACTTTATCTTCAATTATTTCTCCTGAAGTACTCCCAAAAACAACATTTCCGTTAGGAAACATCTCTTTAATTTCTTGATATAGATTTTCTTCTTCTAATAAAAATCTATTACCAAAAACTAAAACCAAAGGGTCTTTTAAAGTAATTTTATCTGTTATAAAAATAAAATTAGCTCCTTTTTCTTTTTTTGCTTGTACTATTTTCATAACTAAAATTAATTATTAAGATCTTTTTTTAAAGTAAAAAAGAATTTTGTCCCTTTACCTAACTCACTCTCTACCCAAACATTACCTTCATAACGGTCTACAATTTTTTTAACTATTGATAGGCCTATACCCGTAGAGCGCTCATTATCTCCTATTGATTGAAAAATTTCGAATATCTTTTTATGAAACTTTTCTGGGATACCAACACCATTATCTTCTATACAAAATTGCCAATGCTGTGGTTCTTCTTTATAAAGTACTTGTACTAATCCTTTTTCTGCTTCAATATGAACAACTGCATTTCCAATAATATTTTGGAAAAGCTGATGCATTTTTGTACTATCTGCGTTTAAAAGCGGTAGTTTTTTTGGAACAACTACCTGTACATGATCTGGAATATAAATACTCTCTGTAATGTCTGTTATTACAGTATTTAAATCTACTTTACTGGTAGACATTTGTGCGCTACCAGCTGTAGAATACTCTAAAATTCCGTGAATTAGCTTGTCCATGAATGCAACTTTCTCTTGCATTAACGTTAGGTTTTGCACACCTGCTTCATCTAAAACGTCTTTATAATCTTCATAAGTCCAAGTAGCCAAAGCACTAATACTACGTAATGGAGATTTAAGGTCATGAGAAACTATATGGGCATATTCTTGTAAACCATCATTACTAATTTTAAGCTCTTTTAATAATTGCTCCTTTTGTAACTCTAATTCTTTTTGCTCTGTAATATCTAAATGTATACCTATAGAACCTACAACCTTGCCTTCTTCATTATAATTTGGAGCACCACTTACTAGCCAGTGTCTTGTTTCTCCTTTTTTATTTTTTATTTTTATTTCATAAGAGTCAGAGATTCCTTTTAATCTATTTTCAGACTTTTTCTCTATTCTTTCAGAGTTCTCTATCTTCAATATTTTTACAGCATCTTCCCCTAAAAGTTCATCTTTAGAGTATCCGCTCATTTTACAAAAACTCTGGTTAACAAGCTGTACTTCATTATCTATGGTAACTTCTACCATACCTAAATTCATATTAGCAATAATACCCCTGTACTTTTCTTTTTCTGCTTTTATTTTTTCTTCTGCTTGGCGCTCTTTTGTGATGTCTTCTATTACGCAAACCTGGTACTCTACTTTGCCTTCGTTATTTTTAACGGCACTAATACTAGCTTTTGCTAAAATCTGAGCTCCATTTTTTTTAAAAAATCTTTTTACAATAGAAAAATTATCTATTAAACCAGCATTTAAGTCAGACTCTAATTTTTTTGTCATTTCTTCATCCTCGGATTCAGATATGTCTGATAATTTTAATTTTCTGGCAACATTTTCTGGGTATCCTAAAAGCGCCGCAAATGTAGCGTTACTCTTTATTATTTCATCATTAACTGTTAGTACAATACCAAGCGGAGAGTTTTCTACAATTATGTCTAATTGTCTTTTTTGCTCGCTTAGCATTTCCTTAATTTCAGTTTCTTTACTAATGTCTCTTATAATACCTTGTGCACCTATTGGTTTTTGTTCTTTATCATAAATTACACTAGTATTTATTTGCACCCATTTATGTGTGCCATTTTTTGTGATAATTTTAGATCTGTAGTTTTTTAACGTACCTATTTGCATTAGAGTTTTAAAAGATTCTATGGTGTATTGCATAAAATCTTTGTGCACTAATTTTGGCAGGTTAATAGTTTCTTTAGTGTTGTCATACCCTAAAAATTCTCTAGCAGAACTGTTCATATTAACAACATTAAAGCTAAGATCCATTACTACGTATGGGTCTATAATATTAACAAAACCACCATCTAATTTAGAGGTAGTTTCGGTTAATAAATTCTCTAATTTATTATTAGCTTGTTTAAGGTGTAAGGTAGTATCAAAAAGCTCTTTAGATTTTACTTCTAAAATTTTTTCTGCTTGTAGCCTTGCTTTTTTCTGTCTTTCTAACGCCTTTTTAAGTAATAAAATTTCTTTGTTACTATCCATTCTGGGTAATGTCAAATTTTACTTCGGTACCGTTTTCATTTAAAAGTTTGTACGTTACAGTTGCACTGCTATTAAAATGCTCAAAAGATTTTTCTATTAAGCCGTGCGCTAATTGGTACAATCCTCTGCTAGATGAGTATACCATAGAAATAGATGTGTCTGTCTTTTCTAAAATTTTAAACGTAGGTAATTCTGCGTCTGGATATAATTTTTTAACGTGTACGTGTATGTGGTCTTCAATAGAATAGATGAGGCTTAACGGTGAGTTATAGCTTTTAATAACATCTGGGTGTGCTTTAGCCAAACCGTCAAACAAAAATAAACCAAAAGCATAAATTAAATCTCCTACTGGTGTTTTTACCTCAGAGCTTAAACTGGTAATAAGACTTACCATTTCATTAAAATTATACGTTCCAACAGATGTGTAAATTCCTTCTGATGGCAAATTAGAGTTTTCTATTATGGTGTCTACAGTTTCTAATCCAAACTTAGATTCTACCATTTCTAAAAACTCTGTAAATACAACTCCCTTCATAATTAGACATTTAGAGCTGTAAAAGTAAGAAAAAGGATACCTAGGGTGTAATTTTTGTTGTGAAAGGTGTTAAAATTACTAGCCTTTTACTAGTTCATTGTTGTCCCAGTAGTTTAAAACACTTTGTAATTTGGTTTCATAATCCTCATATTTTAGAGGCTTTATTACATAACCTGCAATTCCTATTCTATAACATTCTAATAAATCTGCTCTATTTTCTGATGTAGTTAATACTATTGTTGGTAAAAATTTAAGCTTTTCATCTGCCTTTAAAACACTTAAAAACTCAGTGCCACTCATTCTTGGCATATTTAAATCTAACAAAATTATGTCTGGTAATGTATTTCCAGATTGTAGTATATCTAGAGCTTCCTCACCGTTTTTTGCTTCGGTAATGTTGTGTTTTAATTGAAGTTTAGAGATCGTTCTCTTCAGCTTCATTGTCTCGATCATGTCGTCTTCAATAAATAAAATATTCATAGCTCTAATTTTTATATCTGCAAATGTAATATCCCATTTCTAATTAATTTTTACTATAAAGTTGAACAGTAAATTAGTGTAGACGAATGGTAGTTTACTGTAGATGGATAAATTTGCACATTTAACCAACGTCTTAAAACCCCTTTAAAATGCAGGTAAACCCGACGAAATGCACTGTTAGTTTATTTTATCTCTTTAGCTACAAATGGCTGGTCTGGATCACAAATTGCACCTACTAATTTATGCAATTCTTTTGTAAATTTAAGTAAAGTGTCCTGTGTAATTATAGAATTTTTATTCTCTGAAAACTTTAATATACCTGCCTTAATATTTTTAAAAGAAAAAATTCCTGCTTCTACTTTATCTACAGGAACCAAATGATTATACATATAAGCATAACACAATAATTGAAAAGCTTTGCTTTTATCATACTCTTCTACAATGTCTTCCCAGTTGCTTAAATTAAGGTTTCTTTGCTCTACTTTACCTGTTTTATAATCTATAACACGCAAAACACCATCTATCTCATCAATTCTGTCTAATTTACCTTTTATATGAACAGGAAAATTTACTCCAGGTACATTAATAGCTGTTTTTAAAGACAGTTCTAAGCCTATAATTTTAATTTTATGTTTTTTAGCACTTTCAATTTCTAATTTAATAAAGTTTTCTACATATTTTAAAACTACGTTAAAGGCTATTAAATTTTTACCTTCTTCTAAACTTACATTTTTATAATGTATAGCAAAATGTTTACGTACTGTGCTATTTATTTTTGGCAGTAACGCTTTTAATTGTTCAGCTTCTAAAAAAGTATTTACAAACGGCTGGTATAGCTCGTCTAAAGTTTCATGTACAATTGTACCAAAGGTATTAGCAGCAACTGTTTCTTCAACCTCTTCTAGCTCATTAATTTTTAAAATGTTTTTTTTATAAAAATCTAAAGGGTTTCTAATATAGTTTGATAGTGATGTTGGAGAAAAACCATAAGCAGCAATGCCTTTAATTAGTTCCATTAAATGAGCATCTTTTTGTATAGAAACAACTTTCTTTTTGGATGATTTTATTTCAGGAAAAGCAATAGTTTCTGTAATATAGTTTGATATATTACTATCTGCTAACAATTGCCTAATAAGCCTACTAACCTCGCCTCCCTCTAAAACATCTGGCTCTGTATTGTACACCAAATGTATGTTTTTGGCACGTTGAAGAAGTCTGTAGAAATGATACGTATAAACGGCATCTTTTTCTTTATAGGTAGGTAAACCATACATCTTTTTAATATCAAAAGGAATAAAAGAATTGTTAGATTTACCTGAAGGCAAAATGCCCTCATTTACAGATGTTAATAATACGGTTTCAAAATCTAGATTTCTACTTTCTAGCATTCCCATAATTTGCAAACCTTTTAAAGGCTCTCCTTTAAAGTCTAAAGTTTCACTAGATAATAACTCTTTATATAAACCAAAGAGCGACTGCAAATCATTTAAAAAAGGGTATTTAACCACTAAATTATTTAGTTGGTTAAACAATTGATGAAATCTGTATAAATACTCTAACTCTAATCCGTTACCCTCTGCGTTTATTTTTTCTTTTACAGCTATAATAAGTGCTAAGCATTTTTTAATAAAAACAGGAACAGTTAAGTTTGACTCATAAAAAAGTAAGTTTAAATTACTTGTACTACTAATTAATTGCAGTTTGGCTACGTCTACATAAATCCAGTTTCTACTCTTAATTTGGTTGCATATTGCATCTGCAGCATTTATTGTATTGTCTTCTGTTGCAAACAATAATTGTATATATGGGTGGTTTAGTACAGTTGTTACATGCTGGTAGTACCAACCTTTTTCATCTTTACGTATATAAAGGTCAAACAACTGTGAAAATAAACTCTCTAAAGGCGATTTATGTAACGGAAAACCCATTGTTATGTTAATGCCATTTATTTCTTCTGGTATGGCATTTATTAATGGATTTAAAAGTGTTTCATCTCCTAATACAACTGCTGTATTGGTTAACATACTTTTTTTATCATTATACAATTTACCTAAAACACTACCTATATATTTTGCCTGAGATACATTTTTAGGAACACCTGTAATAGTTATATTTTTTGGTGTTAAATAATTGCCATTAGTAACTTGTAAGGGCTTGTCTTTAAAGTAGTGCCATTGTTTGCTAAACTGGCGAATAAAAAAGCCAGCATCGTGTACAGGGTCACTATAAAAATACTCGTCTAAATCCCAATAAATTTCTGCGTTTGTATTTTCTAGTATGGTTTGTATAATTAATTCTTCAGCAGTATTTAGAGCATTAAAACCAATAAAAAGATGTTTTTGTTTACTGGTGCTTTGTATATAAGCATTTAAATTAGCACAAGCCTCTCTGTATACTAATCCTTGGTGGCCCAGACCATCTTGCTTTAATGATGTGTTAAAAGCTGTATACAGCTCCTCTAATGAGTTCCAAAAAGCCATATAATTGGTAATAATGGTACTCTTATCCTTTTCTACAGTCCAATGATTAATTTCTTGTACTGCATTTAAGTGTGAAAATATTTTTTTGGTATCAACCAAATACCTATCAATTTCATTAAAATCTTGTAGTAGCGTAGTTCCCCATTTAGAAAACGCATAAAAAGTGTCTTGTTCTCCTTTTACTGTAGTTGTGTAAGCTTTATAAAGCTCAAAAAGTTGCTGTGTACTAGACGCATAAGCTAAGCCAGAAATGTTTTCTACAAAATCTTCAATACTCTGTATTTCTGGAGCAAATATTGTGCTGCTGGTATGTTTAGAAATTGCATTTTTAAGAAACGTACCTGCACGTTTACTTGGTAAAACAAAAATAAGGTTCTCTAATGAACCTTCTTTTTTAATAATTGTAAGTAGTGTTTCTTCTAAAAAGCTTTGCATGGGTTAAAAATAAAAAAAGCTCCGCAATTGCGGAGCCTTTTCTATAAAATTAGAGTTTTAAACTCTTATTATTTTACTAAGTTGATTTCAACTCTTCTGTTTTGCTTTCTACCAGCTCTAGTTTTGTTAGTAGCAATTGGCTTATCTTCACCGTAACCTACAGCAGATAATCTAAATTCTCCAATTCCTTTTTCTACTAAAAATTCTTTTACAGAAAGAGCTCTAGACTCAGATAACTTCTGGTTTAAAGTAGCAGAACCTACACTATCAGTATGACCTTCAACAGTAAACTTAGCGTTAGGGTACTCTTTTAAGATAGTAATGATATCTACCATAACAGCAGTAGACTCAGCTTTGATAGAAGATTTACCTGTATCAAATAAGATAGTTCTAGCGTAATCATTTAATTTTTTCTGAACTTCTTCAGTTACTTCAGGACAACCGTTGTTAGCAACAGTACCAGCAACCTCTGGACATTTATCATCCTTATCTAAAACACCATCTTTATCTTTATCTTCCCAAGGACATCCGTTGTTTGCAGCAGGACCAGCTTCAGAAGGACATTTGTCATCTTTATCAGCAACACCGTCACCATCAGCATCAGGACAACCGTTTAATGCAGCAGTACCAGCTTCATTAGGACAAGCATCATCTTTATCAGCAATACCATCACCGTCAGCATCAGGACAACCGTTCATTTCTTTAGATCCAGCTTCGTTAGGACAAGCATCTTTGCTGTCTTCGATACCATCACCGTCAGCATCAGGACAACCGTTGAAAGCTTCTAAACCAGCAACTTCTGGACAAGCATCATCTTTGTCATAAACACCGTCACCATCTGTATCAGCACCACCAAATTTGATAGCAAGACCAGCTAAGTGTTGGAAATGTTTAACGCTGTAATCTTCAAATCCGTGCTTGTAACCAGTTTGTAATGTTAAACCTATGTTCTCAGAGAACCATACGTTAACACCAATACCACCATTTACAGTACCAGATCCAATTTCATCAACCCACGTGTAACCACCACCGATTTCAACGAAAGGATCAATTGTTGTATTTTTTAAGAATGCATATTTAATTGCACCATCTAAACCGTAGTAAGATAGATCATCAGCTGACCAGTCTCCTAAGTTTTCAATTCTATTTAAAGAACCTCTAACTCCTACAGAGAAACCATTACCTACAGATCTAGAAACTCCAATATAAGAGATAGAAGGAAGAATGTTCCAGTGATCAGTAGCGTTAAAGTACTCATCAAACAATTCTCCTGTAGGGTAAGCGGCATCCTCATCATTAGTTGGCCACATATCAACTGCGTTTACACCAAAGCTAATCTGCCAAGGATTATTTTCGTCTTGCGCTTGTATGTTGTTTACCCCTACTAGTAGTAAGGCAACAAGCATTAATTTGCTAAGATTTTTCATGCTTTAAAATTTAAGTTTTAAGTGTTTGTAAGCTGCAAATGTAAGTTGTTAGGATTTATTAACAAAATCAAATAACCCTTTTTTTTAACACAATTAGTAAAAAAATTAACTTAATTAAATGATTCCAAGTTCTTTTCCAACCTCGGTAAAAGCTGCAATTGCTTGGTCTAAATGCTCTTTTTTATGCGCTGCAGATAACTGAACTCTTATTCTTGCTTTACCTTTTGGCACTACAGGAAAGAAAAATCCTATTACGTAAATACCTCTATCCAAAAGCATATCAGCCATTTTTTGAGAAAGCTTGGCATCATACAGCATTACTGGCACTATGGCAGAATCTCCGTCTATAATATCTAATCCAGCTGCTTTCATTCCTTTTTTAAAATATGCCGTATTTTCTGCCAACTTATCTCTTAAGGTGGTGTCTTTATCTAGCATATCAAAAACCTTAATAGATGCACCTACAATTGCAGGAGCTAAGGAATTAGAAAATAAATATGGTCTAGAGCGTTGTCTTAAAATTTCTATAATTTCTTTTTTACCCGTAGTATAGCCTCCCATTGCACCACCTAGTGCTTTTCCTAAAGTACCTGTAATAATATCTATACGGTCTAAAACTCCTTTTTCTTCTAGTGTTCCGCGACCTGTTTCTCCTATAAATCCGGCAGAATGGCATTCATCAATCATTACCAATGCATCATACTTATCTGCTAAATCACATATTTTATCTAATGGCGCCAATAAACCATCCATAGAGAAAACTCCATCTGTAACTATTATTTTAAATCTAGATCCGTCTTCATTAGCTTGTTTAAGTTGCTTTTCTAAATCTGCCATATCATTATTAGCATATCTATATCGCTTTGCTTTACATAAACGTACACCATCTATAATTGAAGCATGATTTAATGAATCTGATATTATAGCGTCTTCTGCAGTTAATAAAGGTTCAAAAACACCACCATTAGCATCAAAAGCTGCTGCGTATAATATGGTATCTTCTGTACCATAAAAATTAGCTACTTTTTGCTCTAACTCTTTATGTATATCTTGTGTGCCACAAATAAAACGTACAGATGACATTCCAAAACCGTGTGTATCCATAGCGTCTTTTGCTGCTTGCACAACATCTGGATGAGAAGACAACCCTAAATAGTTGTTTGCACAAAAATTTATAACTTCTTCTCCTGTAGATATTTTTATAACAGCATCTTGTGGAGACGTTATAATACGCTCTGTTTTGTATAGACCTGCTTCTTTTATTGCGTCTAGTTCTTCTTGTAAGTGTTCTTTAATTTTTCCGTACATAATTTTAAATTATAAATTCTGGAGTTATATTATCATTTATATATACTATTATCTTAGATACTACTTTATAATTCATAGTCTCTAGTGCATAAGCATAACTATTTACTTGTTGATGGTAACTATTATTTGGTGCACCTGTTTTGTAATCTATAACAGTTGCCTCATTATTTGTGTTAATTACAACTCTATCTGGGCGCAAAAGTAATCCTTCTGCTGTAATTATATCCTTTTCATTCTTAACAATATTTCCTTCTTTATAATATTTAGCTAAATCTGGGTGTTCTATTATAGTAAGTACTTTTTGTTTTGTTACTGCTACATCTAAAGGAGTTAAATGTCCGTCTCTTATTACTATTGATATGGCATTATCTACATCTTTTTTAGTTTTTACATAACTTAATAGTAGGTGTATTAAGTTTCCTTTTTCTAACGCTACGTCTCTGCCTGTTTCCCACAACATACCAGATTTGGTTAAAATTTTAAAACTAGGCCTATCTTTAGTAGAGTATTGATAATTTATGTGGTTTAACTTTTCTACTTTAGCAGTGCTTTCTTCTGCTATTTGCAAATTACCAAAGCTATAGGTTAATTGTGTGTCTGACCACAAGCCCAGTTGTTGCAAATATTTAATAAATAAACCAGAATATTTGTTAACACTAGGTTCTCCTTTAGTATTTAGCTCTTTTTTGCTTATTATATATAGTGCTTTTACTGCTCTGGTTAATGCCACATACAATACATTAAAGGCATCTAGCTCTTGTTTACTATGTTCGTCTAAAAATAGTTTTGCCGCTAAGTCTCCATATTGTTCCATTTCTTGCTTTTTGGTAACTAATACTTCTGAAAAACCATTAAACTGCTCTGGATCTACAGGCAGCCATATTTTTTCATCTTTACCATATATAAAGGAATTGGCAAACGGAAAAATTACAATAGGAAACTCTAACCCTTTAGATTTATGCACGGTCATTATTTGCACAGCATTAATATTGTCTGGTGCTTTTAATGATAATTTGTCTTTTTTCTTGTCCCAATAAGTTAAAAAGGTTTGGGCACTAACACCGTCTTTTTGTTCTACATCTAAAACCTCATCCATTAAACTAATAAGGTAAGCATCTGATGTTTCTGCTAGTTTAAATTGATGAATAGCCTTTTCAAAAGCATCAAAAACAGATAATTGTTTTAATTTATCTATTGCAAAACCATATTGCTGTAATAAAAACTCTTCTAAATTGTTTAAATGCTTTTGTATAAATTGGTGCGTATCTTCACCTTTCTCTGCCAAAAAATATAAAATTTCATAAGCTGTGTCTTTGTCTTTAGGCTGCGTACTATAAGTTAAAAGGTTTAATAAAAAACTTACTTTTTCACTACTCTTTAGCAACAGAGATTCTGATGATATTACAGGAATTTCTTTAGATGTTAAAAAATCTGCCAACACATAACTGTGGTTGTTAGAGCGTACTAAAATGCAAATATCTTTATAATTGTATTTTTTTTCTGATGTTAGCGCTGTTATTGTTTCTAAAACCGACTCACAGTACAAGTCGTTATCTTGCTCCTCTTTTTCATTAGGAATAAAAGACAACGTTACCAAACCACCCGTTTTTGTGTTTATTTCTTGCTTATTTCCAGACACATACAAATCTGCATAAGCAGTATTGTTTAGCAAGTTACTTGTAATGGTAAAAAAGTTATTGTTGAAATTAATAATTTCTGAATAACTCCTGTAGTTTCTTGGTAGTTCTGTGGTTTTTGGTTCTAAAACATAAGGCAATTCTTCTTTATTAGTTAACTTTATAAATTGTTCTGCCTTACCACCACGCCATCTGTAAATAGCCTGTTTGGCATCACCAACCAATAAAAGTGATCCTTTTTTACCATAATCATCTAAACTTTCTAGAGCATTACCTATTAATGGTATTAAGTTTTGCCACTGAAGCTCTGAGGTATCTTGAAACTCATCTACAAAATAGTGTCTGTATTTTTCACCAAGCCTCTCATAAATAAATGGTGCTGGCTGGTTTTTTATTTCTTTAGAAATTATTGCATTAAAAGATGCTAAAGTTAACTGATCTCTTTCTTTGCAAATAGCATTAATTTCTTTTTGTATTTCATTTAAAACAGTTAATGGCACAAGATTAGCGTACACATTTTTATACATTGCCCTTTGGTAAATGGTATTTTTTACACTGTTATAAATTTCTAACAACATAGGAGCTATGTGGTCTGGTGCATTTTTTACGGTAGCTTTAAATATTTTACCCTGTTCTAAATTTTCACCTAGTTTATTTTTATATAATTTAAGTAAACTAAACTCACCTTCTACTATTTTTTTAAAATGATTTGGCAATGTTTGCCTAGGGAAATCTGCAACATCTATACCTTCTGTTTGTATTAAAACATCTACAGTTTTTGCTTTTTGTATAGCTACATCTTCTAAATTTTTAATGGTAGAGGAAAGCGTTTTTTTAAGTTCTAAAAAATTGGTAATGCTTTTAGTTTTAAAACTTTTTAAGTGTTCTATGTTGTTTTCATTAAACAACATTTTACCCACTTTGTTTAAATCAAAAGAAATATCCCAGCTTTTGTCATCATCAATTTTCTCAAAAGTAAATTCTAATAACGTGCTTGTTAAAAGCTTATCTGTACCAGCTTTTGCTAGCAATCTTTCTACAGCTTCAGACAACAACAATTCTATATCTAAAACAACCTCAAAATTCTGAGGTATTTTTAAATCCTTAGCAAAGGTTCTAATAAGCCTGTGTGTAAACTTATCTATGGTAGAAATATCAAAAAAAGCGTAATTGTGTAGTATACTTTTATGTACTTGTTTAGCTCTTTTTTGTAACTCTTCAGTAGAAACATTTAGCTCTTTAGCAACATCTAAAAATAAGTCTGATGGCTTATTCTCTTCATCTACTTTACTAAAAGCATACAAATTATCTAAAATTCGCTGTTTCATTTCATTAACAGCCTTATTGGTAAATGTAATGGCTAATATTTGTCTGTAACTTTTTGCTGTTGCAGAAGATAAAATTATTTTAAGGTATTCCTTGGCCAAGGTATACGTTTTACCAGAACCTGCAGATGCACTGTATATTTTGTAAGGCGAAGTTTCCAACTAGTTTTTAGCTGCAAATTACATAATATTACAATGTTCTTAACAGAAACGTTATGGAAAATGCCTTAGAATATTGTAAATTTGAGCTACGACATTTTTTTAACTTAAAAATAGATATAATTATGGCTTTTGAATTACCAAAATTACCTTACGCATATGATGCGTTAGAACCACATATTGATGCAAGAACTATGGAGATTCACCATACTAAACATCACAACGGATACACAACTAAACTTAACGGTGCTATTGAAGGTACTGATTTAGCTGGGAAATCTATAGAAGATATCTTAACTAATTTAGATATGAGTAATGGTGCAGTACGTAACAACGGTGGTGGTTTTTACAATCACTCACTTTTTTGGGAAGTAATGTCTCCAAACGGTGGCGGAGAACCAACTGGCGAGTTAGCAACAGCTATTAATGATGCTTATGGTTCTTTTGATGCTTTTAAAGAAGCTTTTTCTACTGCAGCAGCAACTAGATTTGGTTCTGGTTGGGCTTGGTTATGTGTACATAAAGGTGGTAAAGTAGAGGTTTGTTCTTCTCCTAACCAAGATAACCCATTAATGCCTGGTGTTGGTTGTGGTGGTTTTCCTATTTTAGGATTAGACGTTTGGGAACATGCTTATTACTTAAATTACCAAAACAGAAGACCTGACTATATTGGTGGATTTTTTAATGTAATTAACTGGGAAAAAGTATCTGAACTTTACGCTAGTAACAAATAAAAAATTACACTTAAAAATACAAAAGCCACTCTAAAATTAGAGTGGCTTTTTTTATATAAAATTTCTACTTAATTCTATAAAATAGAAAAGGGCAGAGAAGTCTCTACCCTTTTCGTCCCAAATCTTACCATAAACTTAACCTACTTATGCTATGGCTCTGCTAAATTACTGGTATTGTGTCTAATAAAAAAAAAAATCTGCAAAAAAATTAACACAATAACATAGAATATTGCAAATAATATCGATGAAATGCACCCTAATAGCTTGATTACAAGCAAACAAAAAGACGAAGTTTCCTTCGTCTTTTCTCCAAAAACCAACTAGAAATTCAACTCAAAAATCCCATAGTTTTGTTAAAATTTTAGCGCTAATTAAAAAATTATACTAAAGTAGGTGTTCATAAATTTTTAATCTAGATTAAAATACTCTTCATCAGACATTTCTCCGTTGCTAATTTTTTGCAATTCTTTTGCGTAAGAACGTATATACTTATCTAATTCTGCATTGAAATATTCAGGTTTTTCTTGCTTGTAAGATCCATTTAAAACTCCGTTATAGTAGTAAAAAAAGTTGTAGTCAAAACTAGCCGCATTTAAATCATAAGCACCTAATAAAAACCCTAATCTTACTGCAGAGCGTCTTTGGTAACTACGCCCGTGGTGACCAGGACTGGTTGTGTTATTATCTCCAATAGAAGCTGCAAATTCATAAGCAGTAGCTATCTGAGAAAAACTAGTTTTGTTATAGCCATTAGGTCTTCTTAAATAGTAACCTGCCATACCATCTGCCTCTAATTCTGCTGCTCTGGCAGTAGATTCATTTTTAGATGGGTAACCGTATGTAAATTGTAATTGATGAGCAAACTCATGTGCTAATATCATAACATTTGCTATTTGCCCTTGTGCCTTTGCAGCATTATAAATGGCTTCTCCGTAATAAATTTTACCACTACCATAAGATATAGCATTGTAAGTAGAGTTAGGGTTAGAGTTGTCTTTTACAAAACTAAGTGGCACAGCTGGTCTTCCCCATACTGCTGCAATTCTAGAGTTTTGTGTTTGCATAAAATTAGTCTCAGAAGACGTTCCTATAGAACTGCTTAAATATGCTGTACTACTCCAGTTACCGTCTACATAACCACATTCATGTAATTCGTTTTCAAAAGCTTCAGAAATTGCCAACTCTTGTGCTTCTGCAACTTCGGTTTGCTGTTCCAAAGAGTCTGTATCTTTAGAACAAGATTGTAAAACTGCTACAAAAGTTAACCCTAGTAGGTAGGTTCTTTTAAAATTTAAGTTTTTCATAATTAATATTGTATTGATTATTAGTTAACACAATATTAGTAAATATTTTCCTACTATTTATGAAATAAGTTAAAAAAATTAACAATACAAATATAACTATCGGATAACTAGAGTATTAGAACTCAAATAAGGATTGAAAAAATGAAAACGACTAGTACTATGATAGTTACAGCTAAATAAAAATGAAGACTTTACAAATTTGGGTAAAAATAAAAAGGCGAAGTTTCCTTCGCCTTTTTCCCCAAATCTTACCATGAACTTAACCTACTTATGCTATGGTGATAACAAATGTATACTAATTATATAGTGCAATAAACAATATTAGTTAAACTAAAGAGTTTACTAGACTAAGTGATTTTTATATATTTTTTTTAAAAGGAATTGAATTTCAGGAAAGTAGTAAAAAATAAAAAGGTAGAGTCTCCTCCACCTTTTTCCCCAAATCTTACCATGAACTTAACCTACTTATGCTATGGTACAGCAAAGATAACTTAAGTTTATATTTTGTTCCTAAAGTATCGGATTAACGCCCATTTCATCAGTCCAACTACATATTATCCGATGAATGGTATAGTATAAAAAATAAAAAGGCGGAGTTTCCTCCACCTTTTCCCCAAATTTTACCATGAACTTAACCTACTTATGCTATGGTAATCACAAAATTAGCTATGTAACTACCCTTTGGCTGCATAAAAAAGCTAAAACGCATATATTACCGACAAAATACACTATTTAATGCATTTCATCGATGCATTTTAATACGCTCGTTCACTTTTACCTTCATAAAAGTTAATAAATGCTCTGTTAACCACTCTGTTACCTCCTGGAGTAGGGTAATCTCCGGTAAAGTACCAATCTCCTAAATTTTTAGGACAAGCCTCATGTAAACTTTCTACAGTTTGATATATAATTTCTACCTCTGCTTTAATTTCTGATGAGCTAAGTAATTCTCCTATTTTTTTAGAAATTTGCTTTGCCGTAAAAGGCTTGTAAAACTCTTTCACATAATTAACAACCTCTTTGTCTGGTCTGTTTACTTGTGTTAAACATTTCTCATAAATACCTTTTACAATATCCATAGAGTCATTTTCTTTATGTAGTGCTAAGGCAGCCCTAAAAGCAATAAAGTCTTCTAGTTTAGCCATATCAATACCATAACAATCTGGATATCTAATTTGTGGAGCAGATGAAACTACTACTATTTTCTTTGGTAATAACCTATCTAGTATTTTTAAAATACTCTTTTTAAGCGTTGTACCACGTACTATACTATCATCTATAATAACAAGGTTGTCTCCCTTTTTTACAGAACCGTAAGATATATCATATACATGCGCTACTAGATCATCTCTACTACTGTCTTGTGTAATAAATGTTCTAAGTTTAGCATCTTTAATTGCTACTTTTTCTATACGAGGTCTAACCTCTAGTATTTCGTGTAACTCCTCTGATGTAATTTTTCTTCCTATAGATAAAATTTGCTGTTCCTTTTTACGGTTTAAGTGGTTTTGCGCCTCTTTAACCATACCATAAAAAGAAGTTTCTGCTGTATTTGGTATGTATGAAAAAACAGTGTTTTTAATATCACCATCTATAGACTCTAATATTTGCGGAAAAAGTAACTTACCAAGCTCTTTACGCTCTTTATAAATTTCTTTATCACTACCTCTAGAAAAATAAATACGCTCAAAAGAACATGCTTTACGCTCTACTGGCTCTAGAATTTGTTTAATATTAGCTTTACCACTTTTCTTTACTATAAGAGCGTGTCCAGGTTCTAGTTCTTTTATTTCATCAAAAGGTACGTTAAATACTGTTTGTATTGCTGGTCTTTCCGATGCTACAACAACAACCTCATCATCTTTATAATAGTAAACGGGTCTAATACCTGCAGGATCTCTAAGCACAAAACTATCTCCATGACCTAATAAACCAGACATAGCATAACCACCATCCCAGTTTTTAGCTGCCTTTTTAAGAATTTTAGCAACGTTTAAACGCTCTGCTATAATTGGTGAAGCTTCTAATTTAGTAAACCCTTCCTTTTTTATTTGCTTGTACAGTTTTGCTACAGCGTCATCTAAAAAATGACCTATTTTTTCCATAACAGTTACTGTATCTGCCATTTCTTTTGGGTGCTGACCAATTTGCACCAAATTGTCAAAAAGTTCATTAACATTGGTCATGTTAAAATTACCTGCCACAATTAGGTTTCTATGCATCCAATTGTTTTGTCTTAAAAAAGGGTGCACACTCTCTATACTATTTTTACCAAAAGTACCGTAGCGTACGTGCCCTAGCAACACCTCTCCTATATAAGGAATGTGTTTTTTTTGTAAAGCTACATTGTCTACATACTCTGGGTTTTCTTGTAAAGCAGTGTTTATACGGTCATTTATTTGAGCAAAAATATCTTGTATTGGCTGACTTTGAGCAGAACGCACTCTACTCATATAACGCTCTCCTTGCTTCATATCTAATTTAATGCTGGCAAAACCTGCACCGTCTTGTCCACGGTTGTGTTGCTTTTCCATCATTAAGTACATTTTATTTACTCCGTAAAAAGCTGTACCGTACTTTTCTTTGTAATACTCTAAGGGCTTTAACAGCCTAATCATAGAAATTCCACATTCGTGTTTAATGGCGTCACTCATTTCTTATAAATTGATATTAAAAAAAGCCCATAAATGGGCTTGTAATTATTATTGTAATTCTATGTTAAACTGGGTTAATTCTGCAAACTGACGCAGCCTCTTGTCTACTTCTGTTTTTTCTAATTTCTCCATACGCTCTGTTCCAAAGCGTTCTACACAAAAAGAAGCCAAATTAGAACCGTGAATTATTGCGCTTTTTAAATTGTCAAAAGAAACGTTACCTGAAGCTGCTAAATAACCAGAGAAGCCACCTGCAAAAGTGTCTCCTGCACCTGTAGGGTCAAAAACCTCTTCTAACGGTAATGCTGGTGCAAAAAACACATTATCATCTTTAAACAATAATGCTCCGTGTTCTCCTTTTTTAATAACAACAAATTTTGGTCCCATTGTTTGTATTTTGGCAGCTGCCTTAACTAAAGAGTATTCTCCTGTTAATTGTCTTGCCTCTTCATCATTAATTGTAATAACATCTATATGCTTAATTACGTTTAACAATTCATCTAATGAATTATCCATCCAAAAGTTCATTGTATCTAAAACAATAAGCTTTGGTTTTTTTGTCATTTGTTCAATAACACTCATTTGTACGCTAGGGTGTAGGTTTCCTAACATAACAACATCTGCTTCTTTATAACTTTCTGGAACTACTGGTTTAAAATCTGCCAATACGTTTAACTCTGTAGCTAAAGTATCTCTAGAGTTTAAATCGTTATGATATTTACCTTTCCAATAAAATGTTTTACCTCCTTTTACAATTTCTAAGGCAGATAAATCTACATTTTTACTCTTTAATAAGTCTAGGTGTTCTTTAGGGAAATCTTCACCAACAACAGATACTATTGCAGAGTTTACTTTAAATTGTGACGCAGCTAAAGCTATGTACGTTGCTGCACCACCAAGAATAACATCTGTTTTACCAAAAGGGGTTTCTATAGCATCAAAAGCTACTGTACCCACAATTAACAATTTGCTCATATAAGTTAATTTTGGTGCAAAGATACATTTTTGAAATAGCAATTCCGATTCATTAGAACATCAATTTATAAAAACAAGAAAAAGTACTATTTACGCCCAAAGTCTGCAGGAATTTCTCCCCAAGCTTTAGTTTCCCATTTTACAATTGTTGTAGTGTATGTATTTGTTTTTAACCAATCTTCTGCTCTACGTATTAACTCAAAAACATCTTCATTTTTTTTAGATTCCTTTAATTTACTATTGCACTTTTTTTTGCGTACCCAACTCATAGCTGTTCTAGAGTCTGTATAAATTATACGGTTACTATTATTTTTTTTAAGATATGCCAAGCCATGTACCAAAGCTAAAAACTCTCCTATATTATTAGTACCTTGTTTAAAAGGCCCTTGTTTAAAAAGCTCTTTGGCGGTTTGGGTGTCTACACCACGGTATTCCATAATACCTGGATTGCCACTAGATGCTGCATCTACAGCAATAGAGTTGTAATTTGGTTGCCCTATTTTATCTAGCTCTGCTTTAGACAAGCTTGTAGTAATTTTTTTACCTCTATAATCATCATAACTACCATTAAAAGCTTTTTTTGCAGCTTCAAAAGTTGGAAAAGACTTATACTGGGCGCCTTTCTCTCTATTAATGGCAGCCTTGCAAGCAGCCCAAGAATCGTAAATTCCGGGTTTTTTACCTTTCCAAACTGTATAAAATTTTCCTTTTTTACCCATTATTTTGATAAAAGTTGATCTATTACCTTTGGAAAGTGCTCATACTCTAACATGTGTACCTTTTTTGCAATGTCATCTACAGAATCGTTACTATTAACTGCTGTTTCTGCCTGATAAATTATAGCTCCTTCATCATAATTTTCATTTACATAATGAATTGTTATGCCAGTTTTTGACTCATTATTATTTTTTACTGCATTGTGCACGTGCATGCCGTACATTCCTTTTCCTCCATAATTTGGCAGTAATGCAGGGTGTATATTTACAATCTTATTAGGGAAAGCATCAACAAACTTTTGGGGTATTTTTAGTAAAAAACCCGCCAAAATAATTAAATCTGGTTGCATACCCTTAATTATGTCTAATAAGCAGTCTGACTTAGAAAAAGCCTCTTTATTGAAGCATAAAGAGCTTATATTCAGTCTGTTACATCTATCTGTAACTTTGGCATCTCTTTTGTTAGTAAGTACACAGGTAATAGTAACCAAAGGGTTGTCTTTAAAATAATTTGCTATGTTCTCTACATTAGAACCAGAACCAGAAGCAAGTAGAACAATACGTTTCATAGAGCGCCAAATAAGGTAATTATTGAATAAAAAATGAGGTGTAAAATTAACACATCAATATTAAATTAAATTAAAAATTGACACATTTTAACGACAAATGGTGTATTTAAACCAAAGTTTTTTATTTTTGCCTTCAATTAAAATTATTAAAACAAAATTATTATGTCAGACATTGCATCAAGAGTAAAAGCTATAATCGTTGACAAATTAGGAGTTGATGAGAACGAAGTTGTTACAGAAGCGAGCTTTACTAACGACTTAGGAGCAGATTCTTTAGATACTGTTGAGTTAATTATGGAGTTCGAAAAAGAATTCGATATTCAGATTCCAGATGATCAAGCAGAAAACATTGCAACAGTTGGTCAAGCAATAAGTTATATAGAAGAAGCAAAGTAATTTATTATATCTTGAACAAGATTTAAAAAAATATCCATGTGGTAGTCTTGCTGCATGGATTTTTTTTTTTAATTTACACATATCTAATTAATAGATTTAACAAAATTTGAGTTCATGCAATTAAAGCGAGTTGTAGTTACAGGTCTAGGAGCTTTAACGCCTATAGGCAATAACATAGAAGAATACTGGGATGGGTTAGTAAACGGAAAAAGCGGATCTGCCCCTATTACCCATTATGATGCAGAAAAATTTAAAACAAAATTTGCCTGCGAATTAAAAAACTATAATCCTGCAGATTTTTTCGATAGAAAAGAAGCACGTAAACTAGATAAGTTTGCTCAATACGCTATGGTTTCTGCAGATGAAGCAATAGCAGATTCTAAATTAGATTTAGACGCTCTAGACAAATTTAGAGTTGGCGTAATTTGGGGAGCAGGTATTGGTGGCTTAGAAACTTTCCAGAACGAAGTATTAAACTTTGCTGAAGGAGATGGTACACCAAGGTTTAACCCTTTCTTTATACCAAAAATGATTGCTGATATAGCACCAGGTAACATATCTATTAAACACGGTTTTATGGGGCCTAACTATACTACTGTATCTGCATGTGCATCTTCTGCAAATGCAATTATAGATGCGTTAAACACTATACGCCTTGGCCATTGTGACGTTGTTGTTACAGGTGGTAGTGAGGCTGCTGTTACTATTGCAGGTATGGGTGGTTTTGGCGCTATGCACGCGTTATCTACCAGAAATGATAGTCCGCAAACAGCATCTAGACCTTTTGACGCTACCAGAGATGGTTTTGTTTTAGGTGAAGGAGCTGGCGCTTTAGTGTTAGAAGAATATGAGCACGCTGTTGCCAGAGGAGCAAAAATATATGCAGAAGTAGCTGGTGGTGGTTTATCTAGTGATGCTTACCATATGACCGCACCGCACCCAGAAGGTATTGGCGTTGTACGTGTAATGGAAAACTGTTTAAGAGACGCTGGTTTAAAACCAGAAGATGTAGACGCTATTAATACACACGGTACATCTACACCTTTAGGAGATGTAGCAGAGTTAAAAGCTATTAGCAAAGTTTTTGGTGAACACGCACATAATATTAACATAAACTCTACTAAGTCTATGACGGGCCACTTGTTAGGAGCTGCCGGAGCAATAGAAGCAATTGCATCTATACTTGCAATGGAGCACGGTGTTGTACCGCCTACAATTAACCATGAAACTGTAGATGAAAACATAGATCCTAAGTTAAACCTTACACTTAATAAGGCTCAAAAAAGAGACGTAAACGTTGCATTAAGCAATACGTTTGGTTTTGGTGGGCACAATGCTTGTGTAATTTTCAAAAAATTAAACTAAGATAATGAGTTTTATCTCCAAAATATTTAATTCCCATCCAGAAAAAGATGGGGATTTTTTTTTAGGAATAACACACATTTTAGGTTTTAAACCTAAAAATATAAGCATATACCGCAAAGCTTTTTTGCACAGATCTGCAAACAAAAAAGATAAAGACGGTAACCCTTTAAATTATGAACGCTTGGAGTTTTTAGGCGATTCTATGCTAGGCACTATTATTTCTAAATACCTATATAACGAAGTACCGCTAGGAGACGAAGGATACTTAACCAAAATGCGCTCTAAAATTGTTAGTAGAGAACATTTAAATGAATTAGGGAAAGATTTAGAACTAATAAAATACGTAGAAAGTAGAATTTCTAAATCGCACTTTGGAGACAATATACACGGCAATGTTTTTGAAGCACTAGTTGGTGCTATTTACCTAGATAGAGGCTACCAATATTGTGAAAAATTTATAAACGAAAGAGTAATTGGCCCATACGTAGATATAGAACAATTAGAAGGCAGAGTAATTAGCTATAAAAGTTTGGTTATAGAATGGTGCCAAAAACAAAAAAAGCAATTTAATTACAATGTTTATGAAGATACAGGCAATGACACCTTAAAACACTTTGCCGTTAAACTTTCTATAGACAATAATGTAATTGCAAAAGCAAGAGCAACATCAAAAAAGAAGGCAGAAGAAGCTGCTTCTAAACGTGCATTTTTTGCTTTACAAGACAAAATTAAGAAGTCTAAGTAAAATAATTGTTAACTAAAACGTTTTCGTTTTAAATACCTTGCTTAAACCTTAAAACATACTAGGCTAGTATAAGTTTTAATCCTATATTTACTCTTTCAGACATAAAGAATATGGGAGCTATACATAAAATTTCTGAAGATTTTTTTGAAGATTCTTTTTCATTAATTGCCCTACACAGCAGTCTAGAAGATTACGCAATTGGCTATAATCTTAATTTATTTTTAAAATCTAATTTTAGAAGAGCTAAAATAGATTTGGATGTAAACAAACGCATTTCTTTTCCTTTTTTTGAATGGGAAGATGTAGACAACCACAATTACTGGACTTTAATTAGCAACCATAGTAAAATAGAAGAGCAAGAAGAACAAGGAGGTCTGTTTGGTAGTGAACTATCATACACAACACATTATCTTATTCCTGAATATAAGGGTGTAGATTACTTTTTAAAAATAGAGCAAGAAGACAAAGAAATTGTAGCTTCAATTTTAAAACAAATTGTAAGCATACCAAAAATTGTTACTGCTTACAGTATAGATGTTGATAACCTAAAATCTAAAAACAACTTAATTTTTTAACAATGCCAACTAACAAAAAAACAAAAATAGTAGCAACCCTAGGGCCTGCAACAAGTAAAAAAGAAATTTTAAGAGATATGATTAATGCTGGAGTAAATGTCTTCAGAATTAATTTTTCTCACGCAGATTATTCAGATGTTACAGAGCGTGTTAAAATGATACGTGAGTTAAGTGATGAGCTAGGCTCTAACACTTCTATTTTAGCAGATTTACAAGGACCTAAACTAAGAGTTGGGGTTATGGCTGGTGAAGTTGTTGTTGCTCCAGGAGATAAAATATCTTTTGTAACAGGAAAACCTTTTGAAGGTACTGCAGAAAAGGTATATATGAACTATGCATCTTTCCCTAAAGATGTTAAGCCAGGAGAATTGGTTCTTTTAGATGATGGTAAATTAATGTTTAAAGTAATCTCTACAAACAAAAAAGATGAAGTAAAAGCAGAGGTTATACAAGGTGGACCATTAAAATCTAAAAAAGGAGTAAACTTACCAAACACAAACATTTCTTTACCTGCACTTACAGAAAAAGATATTAAAGATGCAATTTTTGCAATTTCTCAAGATGTAGATTGGATTGCACTTTCTTTTGTTCGTTTTAGTCAAGACTTAATTGACCTACAAGCATTAATAAAAAAACACACAGACCATAAAATTCCTATTATAGCTAAGATTGAAAAACCTGAAGCTGTAGAAAATATAGATAAAATTGTTGCTTATTGTGACGGTTTAATGGTTGCTCGTGGAGATTTAGGGGTAGAAGTTCCTGCACATGAGGTACCATTAATTCAGAAACAATTGGTACTTACTGCTAAAAAAGCACGTATTCCTGTAATTATTGCTACACAAATGATGGAAACAATGATTACTAGCCTTACACCAACACGTGCAGAGGTTAACGATGTTGCAAACTCTGTTATGGATGGTGCAGATGCTGTTATGCTTTCTGGAGAAACTTCTGTTGGTAACTATCCTGTACAGGTAATAGAAAAAATGTCTAGCATTTTAATGAGCGTAGAGAACTCAGATTTAATTTCTGTACCTCACAACCCTCCTCATGTTAAAACTAACAGATACATTACAAAATCTGTATGTTACCACGCAGCTATAATGGCTAACGAAATTAAAGCTAAAGCAATATCTACTTTAACAAATAGTGGTTATACTGCTTTTCAAATTTCTGCATGGAGACCAAGTGCTCACATTTTAGTTTTTACTTCTAACAAAAGAATATTAACACAATTAAACCTTTTATGGGGTGTTAAAGCTTTTTATTATGACAAGTATGTAACTACAGATGAAACTATAGAAGACGTAAATGCAATTGCCTGCCAAAAAGGATTTTTAGATGTTGGTGATATGCTTATTAGTCTTGCCGCAATGCCAATAGCAAATAAAGGTATGGTTAATACACTACGTGTTACAGAAATAGAATCTTGTAACGTAAAAAAATAAAAACTTTTTAAGTTTTATAAAAAAGAGTCCTGAGTGTTTACTCAGGATTTTTTTTGTTTTACACCAATATAGTTGCTGTAAGTAAACCTTAGTTTTTAAGACTATTAAAATGTAGCAACAACAACCGTATTTATGAAGTTTCAATTTACTGACACTAAAGTAGATTCTGTTTTTGGAATGACAGATGATATTAAAAAAAATTTAACCTATTTTAATACCAATAAAGACACCATAAGTATATTATGGAACCAAAATAATACGCCCGTTACTCTAGAAAT
This sequence comes from Cellulophaga sp. RHA_52, assembly GCF_007827205.1. NCBI lineage: Bacteria > Pseudomonadati > Bacteroidota > Flavobacteriia > Flavobacteriales > Flavobacteriaceae > Cellulophaga > Cellulophaga sp. RHA_52. The sequence continues at coordinate 940,142 of NZ_VIRZ01000001.1, read as the reverse complement.
AGATAATACTATTATAGAACTACAACCTAATCAACTAATTACAACTACTTACTTACACTACGTATCTTATCAAAAAACAGAAAAACCTTTAACCGTTTTTATGTTTAACAGGCCTTTTTACTGCATAAGAGATCATGACAGTGAGGTATCATGTAACGGAATTCTATTTTTTGGAACACAAGAACTACCAATTGTAACTATACCGGAAGACCAAAAAAGAAAATTTAGTACGCTCTATGAGATTTTTATAGACGAGTTTAGTACATCTGACAAAATCCAAGGAGATATGCTTCAAATGCTCTTAAAAAGGCTTATAATAATATGCACACGTTTAGCCAAAGAACAACTTACTTTAAAAAAGTTAAATAATGAGCAAATAGATCTTGTACGTAGATTTAACGTTTTGGTTGACGAGCATTTTAAAACCAAACGTAAAGTTAGTGACTATGCAGACCTGTTATTTAAGAGTCCCAAAACACTTTCTAACATTTTTGCTTTATACAACCAAAGTTCACCACAGCAAATAATATTAAGTAGAATTGCACTTGAAGCAAAACGACTAATAAATTATACAGACAAGCAAAACCAGGAAATTGCGTATGATTTAGGTTTTAATGATCCTGCACACTTTAGTTCATTTTTTAAAAAAATGACCAATTACTCGCCTACAAAATACCGAGAATTATACAAAAATTAACCGTCGGGAAATTTCTACAAGCCGTCGGGAAATTGCTATTAACAAATAGCTCTTAATAGGTTGCATCTTTGCATTGTAATTATAAAACAACGCAATTATGAACTTCATACATACCTCTATTTTTAACCTAATAGAAATATTTAGGTCAGAGAAAAAAAGCAAACAACAGACTGTATTAGCTACAGACCATTGTGAAAAAAAATACCATCATGATTTCTATTGTGATGCAGAAAAACCTTTAATCCAAAATTTTCAATAACTAAAAAATAATAACAATAGCCATTGTAAAGTGGCCACCTAAAAAAGAAGAATTATGAGCACATTTAACGTACCAACAAGAGCAGAAGTAAGCGAAAAAAATCAAGGAATTTTTGATTCATTAGAGAAAAAAGTAGGCTTTGTACCCAACTTATATGCAACTTACGCATACTCTAACAATGCCTTAGAAAACTACCTTAATTTAAGCGGAGCAAAAACATCATTAACCGCTAAAGAAAAAGAAACTGTAAACTTAGCAGTAAGTGAAGTTAATAATTGTATTTACTGTTTATCTGCACATACAGCAATAGGAAAAATGAATGGTTTTTCTGATGAAGAAATATTGGAATTAAGAGCTGGTAAAGCTTCTTTTGACTCTAAATTAGATGCATTAGCGGCGTTAGCTAAAAACATTACCGAAAAAAGAGGTGCTACAGATAAAAATGTAGTAGAAAACTTTTTAAACGCTGGGTATACTAAGGAAAATTTAATAGACACAATTGTTTTAGTTGGCGATAAAACCATTTCTAACTATATACATAGCACAACAAAAGTTCCTGTAGATTTTCCGGTAGCACAGGCTTTATAACAAATTAATCAATAGTAAACTTTAAACAATAAAAGATGAAAAATTTAAAAAACGCAATAGCATTAGTAGCCCTATTAGTAGGTGTAGTATTTACAAGTAACGCTCAAGATAAAATGAGTAAAGTAATTTCTTTAGAACAAACTAAAGGCGAGTTTACACAGAAAAATTTAACTGTGGCGCCTGGTACTTATGTTTTTGAGATTGCAAACAATAACGTTGGTCATGATGTAGGTTTTGTTCTTGTAAAAAAAGGACAAGATGTTAGTAAACCAGAAAACCACATTAAAACTGCATACGTTACAAAAGCAGTTGCAAACGGTAAAACGGAAAAGTCTAACGCTACTGTTTTAGAAAAAGGTGAATATGTATATTTTTGCCCATTAAACCCAACAGCAACAGACAACACAATTACAGTAAAATAAAGTTTAATCTTTTTTTGTGTGATAAAATCCTTGATTAGCTATTGTAAGCTACTCAAGGATTTTTGCTTTAAATAACCTGTGTTATTTTTATTGTAGCTCCGTTAAAAACAAAACTATCACCTTCACTTTTACCTAACAGTAACTTACCAATTGGCGTATTTGCAGATATGCAATAAAACTTATTTTTATTTTGCACAAATTCCCCTGCTGATATAGCTATAAAGTAATTACTTTTTTCTGTGTATACTACACTTCCTAAACCAACCAAAGTAGTACTTTTTGCAATATTCACTTTAGACAATAACTGTTGCATTTTTTCTGCTTCTAGTAGTTGTGCTCCAAGTTTTTCTCTTTCTAGCTGTAGCATTGCCCTTCCTGTTTCATGCTTATCTCCAGCACTGCTTTTAGTTTCTGATGCAAGCGAATCTTGAATACCAGTAATATTGCTTTGTATTCTAGAAACCCTATTATTTATAAAATTTCTGCAAAACTCTAAAAGATCTTCTTTCTTTACCATTTTACTAAATCTGCTAATTCTTTACCCACCAAACTACCAATAGCAATTCCCATTCCGCCTAAACGCACACCACAATACACGTTAGGTTTAACTTCCTTTATTATTGGCTTTTTTTGGCTCCCAACACCCATTATACCACTCCATTTTTTATCTATTTTAAAAGGTGTGTTGGGTAAAATTGTTTCTCTTAATATATCTTCAAGCTTTTGTTGCACTATTTTGGTTTGTCCAAATACTGTAGTTTCTTCTGCTTTAAAGTCTAAATTTCGTCCTCCACCAAATAAAACTCTATCATCAATATTTCTAAAATAATAATACCCTTCGTCTAAATGAAAAGTCCCTTTAATATGCAAATTAGGTATAGGCGCTGTTACTAAAACTTGTGCTCTTGCTGGCTTAACCTTTTCTTGTAGTAATTCTGCTGCAAAACCATTGGTTGTAACTATTAGCTTTTTAGTCTGTAAAGTAAAATTACTAGTTTCTACTGCTACACTATTTGCCGTTGTTGTAAAGGCTTTTACATTTGTATTATTTAAAATTAAAATACCTTTTTGATGAGCTTTAGCCAACAAAGACTGCATCATTGCACCAGTATTAATTTGCCCTTCAAAAATATGAGTTATATAGTTTTCTTTTATTTTTTTAAAGTTGAATTTATTCTGTGTAGCCACAAACGCATCTGCTTTAAAAACTGGCTTTAACAAACTGTTTACATCATTAATTTTATCTAAACAATGCTCATATAAATCTTTATTAGCAGTTAAAAACAATTCATGTCCGCCATAATTTTTATACCCAATAGCAGTGTCACCTAAATTAGATCGCAATAAATTTATACCATCTAATCTTTTTTGTACAAGCTCCACAACCTCTTCTTCTGTATGCGAGTTTAAATCTGATACTATTTCTGAAATACTACCAAAACAAGCAAAACCAGCATTTTTAGTACTAGCTCCCTGCGGCAACATTCCCTTTTCTAAAATTAAAATTTTAGAATTAGGAAAACGCTCTTTTAAATACAAAGCACAATTTAACCCCACAATACCACTACCAACAATAGTAAAATCTATTGCAGATAACCACGTTTTATGCTCCCAATAACTAAAATTCATCTTACTAAAATAAGAACTAAAACTAAGTAACTGCGTGCAAAAATGTTATTTAGCGTTTTCTAAGCCAAAAAAGAGTTGAGTTATAATATTTACATCGTCTCTTTTTGCAGATAATGTACCCTTTAGACCAACAACTCCCGGTTTAACCTGGTTTGCTTTTATGTCTAACCTGTTTAAAAGTCCAAATAGTAAGTCAGACTTAGGAAAGCTTATATCGTTCTTTAATTTAGAGAAATCTGCTGTAATATCTAAAAAGTTAGCGCTTTTAAAAACCGCTGTTTTAGGGATATTTTTAGCAGTAGTAAACAAGCTTGTTTTTGTTGCTGATGACACATAAAAATTATAAATAGGTAACGCAGTAAATACACCTTGTTCTATAGCGCCTTGTTCTTGTAAATAAGCTGGTAAACCATTTTTATTTACACCTAAATTTACATACATTTTTGGCACCTCTTTTTCTTGTATCGTTTTCTTTTCTACTTTATTAAAATTATTATCATAATCATATGTAATAATAGTGTCTTGCTGTTTGGTTTTACCACTTACTACCAAGCTAAAAAAACCATTACTGTACTTTGCAATACTATCTATCTGTAAATTACTTTTTTGTAAAAAAGAGCTATTTTTAAAGGTTGATATAAAGTCTTTCTTGTGATTTTCATCAGTAAAACTATAATCTAAATACAGTTGTAAAGAAGCATTTGGCACACTATTTACTGTAATTTCTTTTGAAAAAACTGAAGATTTATCAACTTCTAATTGTCCGGATACAGCTAGTTTTCCATCTTCAAAATTTAAACCAATTACACTTGTTCCTTTTAGGTATACAATATGGTCTTTGGCATTTTTTAATTGCTCAATTAAGTTATTGTTTTTATCTGTAATCAACTTTTCATCTACCAAAACATCTGTAAAAACGGCAGAAACCTTTGTAATATCTATTTTACTTGGTGTAGCCGCAATTGCAAGGTTTTTAGAGCTCCAAGCTATACAAACTTTAGATTTTTCTAATACTGCGTATTTATAACCTTCTGCATTCTGTATTTTACCTTTTTTATTTTTTATGTACTCTTTTACATATGCATTAAAACCTGTAAAATTATCTATTGGAAATGTAGAAAAAACTGTGTTTTCTACATTTTTAAGTGTATATAAAACTACTGTATATGGCTTTAAGTTAATGCCCTTATCTAAGGTAGAATCTTTCTCTTTTTTACTACTTGAAAATGATATATTATTATAATAAAACTTAGGTGAAGATAGCGCATCTAAAACTATAGTTTCTTGTATACCGTGCAAATCTATTTTAACAACAGCATCTGCATTTTTGTGCACAACTCCCAATAAGGATGATGTGTTGTTTATAAACTTATAGCCCCAATAAACTATACCTAAAAGTATAATTATTGGGACTACTATTTTTACTATTTTTTTTAAACGCATATTGCTTAAAACTTAGTCTATAAATGCATCTATAAAATTAATAAAGTATGCTAAGCCATTTTTATGTCCTTCTTCTGGAGTATTTAAAATAACTTTAGTGCTAGACTTATTCCCCTTTAATTTACCTGTAGTAATTAAAAGATCTTCTGTATTACTAGTTAAAAAGTTAATTTTTCTTTTAAACTCTCTTGGCAACTCATTAACTGGTATTTGAGAAATTATATTTTTACCGTTAACATATGCCGCAGAAGTATTTTTGCTAATATTTTTTTTGTGATCACCACTTACACTACCTTTAAAACTACCATTTCTAATGGCTAACAACTGGTCTTTAGACGTTGCAAAAAACAACACTCCTTTAGCGTGCATTGCGTATACATTTACAGGTACACTTCTTGGTGTGTTAAACTTATAAATACCGTTATCTACCGTCATTTCGTTTTCTTTAACAGCAATATTCATAAGCTTGTTAAAAATACTTTCTCCGTTAGAAGTGGCCATAAAAATAAAATCTGGTACCGTTTCTTCTTTTGTTTTCTCTATTGGAATTCTATTATAGTTTTCATCATAATCATACGTAGTATAGGTTACTTGTTTTTTAGCAATATCATTAACTACAAATAACATATCTCCTCTAACCAATTCACCAACAGCCTCTTCATCTAAAAATACAGATAATAAGTCTGTTCCAAGTGGTATTACAGTTGCCATTTCGTTATTTGTAGAGTTAGCAAACATAGACTTCATAAGTTTTGGATACTCTGTAAGCAAACCCTCTGTACTTGCGTTAACAGACATATAACCTAGCATTTTATCTTGATTAAAATACTTAAAAAAATCTTTATTCATTTTACCATTATACATTGCTTTAGCGTGTTTAGCCATAGCATTACTCATAGTATAATCTATATTTAAAACAGCACTAGTATTGGTAAAATCTAAGGTAGAAGATACAGAAGAGTTTCTGTACAATTCCTCTACATTATACATACCAAAAGCATTACTAAAACCTTGAGTTTCTACTAACTCTTGGTAAAGATTCATAAAATCTCCTGCCCAAGCGTGTGCCTCAAAGTTTTGCTTTCCTAAACTAGCAACATAACTTTTGTTACGCAAAATATTGTTAGATGAATGGTCACCATTTATAAAAGCTTTTGCCTTTTGTAAATTACGCACTTTTGCTTTTTGAGTTTTAGCTATTCTTTTTGCTTCTCTTTCTTGGCGTTCTCTTTTGTAACGCTCTTCTCTTTTTTTATAGTAATCATCATTAGAGTATGTTGCATCTTCGGTAGATTCAATTACCGCCTCTTCAACATCTTCAATTTCTACTTCTACAATTTCAATAACTTCTTCAGCCTCTTCAACTTCCTCAACTTCTACTGCTTCAACAGCATCTCCTGCGACATCAACAGCAACTTCTACTGCTTCTTCTATTTCTGTAACATCATCATAACTGTAGTAATTATAATCATCATCTTCGTTTGTATCTTCAGAAATAACCACAACAAGCATTCTATCATTCCAGGCTACAGTAATGCCGTCATAATTATCTTGCATATAAGTTATATCACCGTCAGTTTTTATCTTTTCGGTACTACTGTTATTCTTTTTAATTAGGTTATCAAACCCATTTTTAGAACGTAATGGTATAGCAAAGTAGTTAGAAAAAACACCTTTTTCTGCTTGCAAAAAATAATATGCACTTGCATTAAAATCTATACCTAAATCATTAAGACTTGTTAGGTCACCGTCTGATTCTCTGGCTAACTCTTTAACCATTTCCTGTCCTATTTTAGAGTTTTCAAACTCTTTAATAGAAAATAAGTCTGTAACATTACTTCCTTTTATAGTAACAACCGCACTAGAATTGGCAGGTATGTTTTGTATTAAATCTTGTGCTTGCGCTGTATATGCAGCACAACAAATGGTTAGGCTTAATAGTAATTTTTTCATTCTTTTAATTGTTGATTAATTGTATGGTATTTTCTAAGGTTTGTTGGCCTGTTATTAAAGACAATGCAGGCACACGCATAAATACGGCCTTTTTGTTTGGAGCTATTTTAGCACCTGAATTAGAAACACTTTTTACAGATGAATTAAACCTATAAATTGTTGTGTAACTGGCATCATTAAAAACTTTCTTGTCTTCTGACTTAAGCGAATTGAATTTTCTTTTTATACTAGCATCATACTTAAAGTGTCTCTTAAACTGATGATTAACTTTATTGTATGAAAAATTAGTTGTGCTAAAACTGGTTTTTTCTCTTCTATTTTGGTTGTTAATCATTTCTTTAAAAATTGAATTAACATTTGCTACAGATTTAAAATCGCATGCTATAGAAAATATATAATTATCATAATCTACACTTTTTTCTATGTTAGATATGCCTTCTGTTTTTTTTAAGTGATCTACTGCATTTTTAATTGCCAATTCTATATCATCCCTAGAAGGCACCTTATGTCCATTAACACTGTCTAAGAGCATTACAGAAGCCAACTTAGATTTACTTTTACTTAGGTTTGCAGTTACCGTTATACGCCCGCTACCGTCTTTATTAAAGCTTATTTCTTCTAAAATTTCAAAACAACTTGTACAAAGCAATAATGATGCAAATAAAAGAGTGTAGGTAAATAGTCTTTTTAACATATAAATTGATATAAATTGATATAAATTATAATAGTAAACTGCGTTTTAACACTAAAATTGCCGTTAACCTAAATTAATTAGTTAGACTACCAATAGCATTATATGTTACGCCAAAACAGAAATAATATGAGACCAGTTTAATTTTTGAGCATAGTCTAAAGCTGTTAAACCGTTACTATCTGTAACATTTTTATCTGCTCCAAGACTCAATAAAATATCTATAGTGGTTTTATTACCAGCTATAGCTTGCCTATGTAAAACTGTATACCCAGCTTCATCTTTAATTAAAATTTCATCTGGATTTTCTTTAAAGAATTCTAAAAATTTATCTGCAGTATTTACACACATTGGATGCTCTACAAGATTTTCTGGGTTTTCTACTTGACCATTAACCAACATAATTTTATTAAAATCGCCAAAATCTAAACCCCAAGCGTTATCATGTTGTTTTCTTTTTTCATCGCTCATACCAGACCTTAAGGTATGTATTGTAAAACCACCGTATGTTTTACCTGATGTTGCAAACATCCAATCGCTTATTTTAGACCTACTGCAGCTAACAGTATCACCTTCTGCCACATTTGTTAATTGCATTGGGTTGTTAGCTAAAACGCCAGTTATATTTTCTCCGTCAAAACTTATATTGCGCACCCACATATGCTCTATAGTTGGTTCACTTTCTCCTTTAAAAGTTTGTTCAAAAGGAAACTTTACAATAGCCAAGTCTAGCCCAGGTATAACTCTTCTGTACTCCCAGTACATTTCTCTCCAAAAATACTTAAATGTTTCCTGTGCTTTTTTAAAGGCTAATGACATTTCATCATCTTGTTTTACAAAAAATATATTATTATCTGAATTACTCATAAGTAGTTTAAATTTTTGTGTAAAGTTATATGCAGCAAAGATATAGGCATTACACAATAGCAAATACCCTGTAAACCGTGAAAAGGGATGAGCTAGTTACCACCAAAAAAAAAGCTCCGATAAAATATCGGAGCTTTTTAATTTATTCATCGTCTTTGCTAGGTTCCATAACAAAATCTTCCATAAAGGCTGTGGTATAATTACCTGCCAAATAATCTGGATGATCCATTAATTGCCTATGAAAAGGAATTGTAGTTTTTACGCCTTCAATTACAAATTCATCTAAAGCACGTTTCATTTTATTAATAGCCTCTTCTCTGGTTTGCGCCGTTGTAATTAGCTTAGCTACCATAGAATCATAATAAGGAGGAATTGTGTAACCACTATATACGTTAGTATCTAAACGTACACCGTGTCCGCCTGGTGTATGCAATGTAGTAATTTTTCCTGGAGAAGGTCTAAAGTCATTTCTAGGATCTTCTGCATTAATTCTACATTCTATAGAGTGCAATTTAGGGTAGTAATTTTTACCAGAAATTGGCACACCACCAGCCACTAAAATTTGCTCACGTATTAAATCGTAATCTACTACTTGCTCTGTTATAGGATGCTCTACCTGTATTCTGGTATTCATCTCCATAAAGTAAAAGTTACGGTGTTTATCTACAAGAAACTCTATAGTACCAGCACCTTCATACTTAATGTATTCTGCTGCCTTAACAGCTGCCGCTCCCATATCGTCACGCAATTTATCTGTCATAAATGGCGAAGGAGTTTCTTCTGTTAATTTTTGGTGACGTCTTTGTATAGAACAATCTCTTTCTGATAAATGACACGCTTTACCGTATTGGTCACCTACAACTTGTATTTCTATATGTCTAGGTTCTTCAATAAGTTTTTCCATATACATAGCACCGTTTCCAAAAGCAGCTGTAGCTTCTTGTACGGCACTTTCATAAAGAGCTTCCATTTTATCTTCAGACCAAACAGCACGCATACCTTTACCACCACCACCAGCAGTTGCTTTTATCATAACAGGATATCCCATTTTTTTAGCAACTTTTTTAGCTTCAGCAACATCTTTAAGTAAACCGTCTGAGCCAGGTATTGTAGGTACACCAGCTTTTTTCATAGTTTCCCTAGCACTAGCTTTATCACCCATACGGTCTATATGCTCGCCAGATGCACCTATGAACTTAATGTCATGCTCTGCACATATTTTAGAAAACTTAGAGTTTTCTGATAAAAACCCATAACCTGGGTGTATAGCATCTGCATTAGTAATTTCTGCAGCCGCTATAATATTTGGTATTTTTAAATAAGACTCGTTACTAGGAGCAGGGCCAATACATACGGCCTCATCTGCAAACCTAACATGCAAACTCTCTTCGTCTGCCTTAGAGTATACCGCTACCGTTTTAATTCCCATTTCTTTACAGGTCCTAATAATACGAAGCGCTATCTCTCCCCTATTTGCAATAAGTATTTTTTTAAACATCTTATGAAATTTTAAATTTTAATTCTAAATTCTAAAAAACTAAAAGTATTTAGTGTCTAAAATTTCTTATGATGGATCTACTAAAAATAAAGGTTGATCAAATTCTACTGGAGAAGAATCATCTACCAATACTTTAACTATTTTACCTGAAACTTCAGATTCTATATCGTTAAAAAGTTTCATTGCTTCTATAACACAAAGAACATCTCCTTGCCCAATAGTATCACCTACCTCTACAAATACTGGTTTGTCTGGAGATGGTTTTCTGTAAAAAGTACCAATAATTGGCGACTTTATTGTTATGTATTTATCTTCTTTACTAGCTTCTTTTGCTGGTGCAGCATCTGTTGCAGCAGCAGGTGCAGGTGCAGCAGCGGCTGGTGCCATTGGTGCTTGCCCCATAGGTATTTGCTGTAAAATAGTAGTCTCCCCACCAGAGTTTAAAGCTCCTGTTCTAATGGTAATTTTAATGTCTTCCATTTCTAATTTAACTTCGCTAGCGCCAGATTTTGCAACGAACTTAATTAAACTCTGAATTTCTTTAATATCCATAAAAATTAGATTTTGTTTAGTTGTAAGTTTTTATTTTGATTTAAGAGTTATAGGCCCATTTTAAGAAAATAGAACCCCAAGTAAAACCACCGCCAAATGCAGCAAATACTAAGTTGTCTCCTTTTTTAAGTTGATTTTCGTAATCTGCTAATAAAAGTGGTAATGTAGCAGAAGTTGTGTTTCCGTATTTTTGAATATTCATCATTACTTTAGATGCGTCTAAGCCCATTCTGTTAGCTGTAGCATCTATAATACGTTTATTAGCTTGGTGTGGAACTAGCCAATCTACATCTTTCTCTTCTAAATTGTTACGTTCCATAATTTTGGCAGATACTTCTGCCATATTAGAAACTGCATATTTAAATACGGTTTTACCGTCTTGAAAAACGTAATGTTGTTTATTTTTAACTGTTTCTTCAGATGCTGGCAATATAGATCCGCCCGCATCAATTTTTAAGAAGTTACGCCCAATACCATCAGACCTTAAGTATTCATCTTGAAAACCTAAACCTTCTTCATTAGGCTCAAAAAGTGCTGCACCTGCACCATCTCCAAAAATTATACACGTTGTTCTGTCTGTATAATCCAATATAGATGACATTTTATCTGCACCTATTAATAACACTTTTTTATACCTGCCAGACTCTACATAACTAGTAGCCGTAGACATACCGTATAAAAAACTAGAACACGCTGCTTCTAAATCAAAAGCAAAAGCATTGGTTGCACCAATTTCTGAAGCTACATATGCAGCAGTTGCCGCTACTTGTAAATCTGGTGTTGCAGTACCAACTATAATTAAATCAATTTCTGTTGGTTTAATACCTCTTTTTTGCAGTAAATCTTCAGCTGCTTTAATTGCCATAAAAGAAGTTCCTTTACCTTCTTCTTTTAAAATTCGCCTTTCTTTGATACCTGTTCTGGTGGTAATCCACTCATCATTTGTATCTACCATTGTTTCTAACTCCTTGTTAGTTAAAACATAGTCAGGAACATACTTACCCACTGCAGTTATTGCCGCTGATATCTTACCCATATATAAGTTTGATTTTTTAATCAAAAATTTTAAAAAAGTCTAAAAATCATGGAAAATTAGTCAATTTTTACGACTTTTTACCAAAACTGGCTTTTTTTTGACAAAAATTGATGAAAAATAAAAAAACCCTCACTTTTACGGTGAGAGTTTTAAATACTGTACAAAAGTAGAATTAAGCTACTGCTTCTTCTGCTTTGTCAATTAAAATTTGTCCACGGTAGTATAATTTACCTTCGTGCCAGTGAGCTCTGTGATACAAGTGCATTTCTCCTGTTGTTGCATCTTTTGCAATTGTTGGAGCTACCGCTTTATAGTGCGTTCTTCTCTTGTCTCTTCTGGTTTTTGAAATTTTTCTCTTTGGATGTGCCATTATGAAACTTTATTTATCCGTTATTAACTTTTTTAATGCGTCCCATCTGGGATCAATATCTTCTTTATTTTCCTTCTCTTCTTTTGGTTGTAGCTCTTGTAGCTTATCTACGGCTTTAGATCTTAAAGTACCATCCAAAACTCCTGGATGTATTCTTTTAGATGGAACGGCCAATACCAGCATTTCGTATAAATATTGCGAAATATTAACCTGATGTTCTCCGTGAGGAATTATCAGTATTTCTTCATTCTCATCATTATACTCTTCGCCAAACTTAACTACTAACTCTAATGTAGAGTTTATAGGTTGGTCATAAGCTTCACTAGATACGTCACAAAAAACATTTACTGTTCCTTCTGCTTTCATCTCTAGCTCTAACATTGTACTCATTTTGTTTAATTGTACCTCTATATGTATATTGGCATCATTAAACTCATTGTACTCAAAAGATTCAAAGAACTTATTGTCTATATTATACTCAAAACTGTGCTTTCCCTGCTTTAATCCAGAAAAAGGAATGGAATACTCCTTTAGCTTCATCATAACAACACTATATTTTAAAGTACCAGCCTCGTTAAAGGCGGGTGCAAAGATATTATTATTTTAATAAAACCCAACTAAAAAATTGTAAATATATTATTACTTAATAGTTTAGGTATTGTTTTGCCCTGTTTTAGGGCTTAATTTTGTTTAAATCTAGAAAAAAAATCTTACTCTTTTCTCTTTAAACGTTGTTTTTTTAACGGATTTTGGGTTAGCTCTGCATATTCTTGCCTGTTTTTAAAGATTTTTAGCGCTGTAAAAACAGCTTCTTTAAATGAACTGTGGTCTGCTTTACCTTTGCCTGCAATTTCATAAGCAGTGCCATGATCTGGTGATGTACGTACTTTTTGCAATCCGGCAGTGTAGTTTACACCTTTACCAAATGACAGCGTTTTAAAAGGTATTAAACCTTGGTCATGATAAGCTGCAAGTATTGCATCAAAATTACTATAAGCATCAGACCCAAAAAAGCTATCTGCAGAATAGGGTCCAAAAACCATTTTACCCTGATTTTTTAATTCGGTTATTGTTGGCTTTAGTACTGTATCGTCCTCTTTACCAATAACACCATTATCTCCACTATGCGGATTTATGCCTAACAATGCAATTTTTGGCTTTTGTATGGCAAAATCTGCTTTTAAAGAGTGCTCTATAGTTGCTATTTTTTCTTTTACAAGTTTAGGTGTAATTGCTTTTGCTACATCTTTAACTGCAATATGGTCTGTTAACAAGCCTACTTTTAAAGTACTTGTTACCATAAACATTAAACTATTACCACCTAATTCTTTTGCTAAATAATCTGTATGTCCAGGAAAGTTAAATTCATCAGACTGTATATTATTTTTATTTATTGGCGCTGTAACTAATACATCTATTTTATCTTCTTTTAAAGCTTTTGTTGCCGCTTGCAAAGATTTTAGAGCGTATTTACCACTTTCTTCAGTAGGTGTTCCAAACTGTGTCTTTGGTATTTCTTTCCAAACATTAACTACATTAATTTTGTTATCTACAGCTTTATCTGCATCAGGCACACCATTGTAATTAATATTTATATTTAGCTCTTTTTTTTGAAAAGAAATGGTTTTGTTTGATGCAAAAATAACAGGGGTACAAAAATCTAACATTCGGTTGTCTTCAAAAGTCTTTAAAACAACTTCACAGCCAATTCCGTTTAAATCGCCTATAGAAATTCCTACCTTAATTTTTTTATCTTCTTGCATAATTCAACTGTATAATGTCTAAATTTACACCGCAAAACTACTTAATTAAAACGATATGTTTACTGGCATTATAGAAACTTTAGGGAAAGTAACCGCATTACGCAAAGAAGATAGTAACCTACACATTACTATAAAATCTACTTTAACACCAGAGCTTAAAATAGATCAGAGTGTTGCTCACAATGGTGTTTGCCTTACCGTTATTGCTATAAAAGATGACACCTACACTGTTACTGCTATTGATGAAACGTTACAAAAAACAAGTATTGGTGCTTTAAAAGTAAACTCTTACGTAAATTTAGAACGTGCTATGATTTTAGGTACAAGGTTAGATGGCCATATTGTACAAGGGCACGTAGACCAAACTGGAGTTTGTACTGCTATTGAAGAAAAAGATGGTAGTGCTGTTTTTAGTTTTGAATACAATGCAGATTATAATAATGTAACTATAGAAAAAGGTTCTATTACAATAGATGGTACTAGCTTAACTGTTTTTAACTCCGGAAAAAACACATTTAGCGTAGCTATTATACCTTATACTTTTGAAAACACTGTTTTTAACACCTATAAAGTAGGCACAGTTGTAAACCTAGAGTTTGATGTAATTGGAAAATATGTTGCTAAACTAATTGCCAAATAAATTACACTTTTATAAAAATCTTTTTTCTATAAAGCACATAAGCTAATACTACGTAAAATGTAACTACGGTTAATGCGTATACTATTGACGAAGTTTTTAAAGATATAAACTGATGTACATAGAGGTTTTTAAATAACCAACCATGAACAGATGTATTTCCTACTTTTATAAGTGCAAATAGCTTAGCTATAAAACTAGATAAGAAAAAAACGGTAATGGCGTTGGCTCCTGCGTATTTAAAAACACCTCCAAACTTTTTGTTTTTTACATCAGAAAAATAATAAATAACAGCCAAAATAATAGTTGCCCACCCGGCTGTTACTAAAACAAAACTACTGCTCCACAAAGCCTTATTTATAGGAAAAAAGAAATCCCAAATATGACCTGCAGTTAATAAGCTTACACCTAAAAGTAAAAGTATTTGTGTTTTCTTTTTGTAGGCAGATTTTAAGAGCAAACCAACAAATACCCCTAATAAAGAGGTAGCTATTGCAGGCAAAGTACTTAAAACACCTTCTGGGTCATAATCTGTTTTCCACATATGAGATCCCAAAACTTTTAAATCTATAAAATTAGCCCAATTGTTTGGCGCTCTATCAAAGGTAGGAGCAGTACCATTAATAGGTACAAAACCCATCCATAACCAATACATTATTAAAATAGCAGCGCAAACGGCCACTAGCGCTTTCCAATTTAATTTTATAAACAAAATTGCTGTAAAAAAGAATACTAAACCAATACGTTGCAATACTCCAGGAAAACGTATATCATTAAAATCTTTAAAAAAAGGAAATGAAAGCGTAAATGCGCCTAAAAACAATCCAAGACCAATTAACTTTAAAGACCTTATAACAATTTTACGATATGTTTTTCCTGTTACTTCTTTGGTATGATATGCATAAACTATAGAAATACCTACAATAAACAAAAAGAAAGGAAACACTAAATCTGTTGGTGTATAACCGTGCCAATGTGCATGTAAAAAAGGAGCATAAACGCTAGACCAAGTTCCTGGGTTATTTACCAAAATCATTAAAACAATGGTAATTCCCCTAAAAATGTCTACAGATACAACCCTATTTTTCATTTACAGAATGCTACTTTTCATTTTATTCCAAGCTTTTATTAACAATAAACCAGCCACCAAGGCAATTCCCGTAAATATTAATGCTTTTATTGTTTCACCATAAATCCAATATCCGGTTGCAAACATACATGTGTATATAAGTACACAGCCTAATACCATAGCTCCTATGCCAGAAGGAACACTCCATTTTTCATTAGGGTTTACAATATCTATTTTATCTGCTTTAGCATTATCTACCACTTTTTTCCAACCCGGTCCTCCAGGTTGTATTTTTTTGTAAAAACTGTTTAATACCTCATTAGACTCTGGCTTAGTCATAAATGTAGCCGCTACCCAAATTATAGTTGTTACCAACATTACAAACGGAATCTGAAACCAATCTGGAAAAACTCCTGTATCTACTGCAAAAAGATAGTTTCCTAGCGGAGTAACTTTTAGTAAGATAGATAAGACTCCTGATGCAAACATTGCTGCAATCTCTGTCCAGGCATTAATTCGCCACCAAAACCAACGTAAAATAAAAATTAGTCCGGTACCGGCTCCAAACAACAATAACATATCAAAAACCTCCATAGCATTTTGCATTAACAAGGCCAAACAAGCACTTAATACCATTAACACAACAGTAGAAAGTCTACCAACAGCTACCAATTGTTTTTCTGATGCATTAGGATTTACTTGTTGCTTGTAAAAATCATATACTATATAAGATGATCCCCAGTTAAGCTGAGTAGAAATTGTACTCATATAAGCAGCTATTAATGACGCTAACACCAAGCCTAATAATCCGCTTGGTAATTTTGTTAGCATAGCAGGGTAAGCCAAATCATGTCCTAATTTATCTGCTGCTATATTAGGAAAAGCTTCTGCTATACTAGCAACATCTGGGTAAACAACTATAGATGCTAAAGCAACTAAAATCCAAGGCCAAGGGCGTAATGCGTAATGCATAATATTAAAAAAGAAAGTTGCACCAATAGCATGGTTTTCATCTTTTGCAGCCAACATACGTTGTGCAATGTAACCACCGCCACCAGGTTCTGCTCCTGGATACCAAGAACTCCACCATTGTACAGCTAAAGGAATAACTAATAAGGTAATTACAGCATTTGTATTGCTAAAATCTGGCAAAATAGATAATTTCCCTTTCACATCTTCATGTGTTAGTAAGCTTGTTACTCCGCCTACTTCTGGTAAATTAACCAAATAGTAAGCAGCGCCTATTGCACCACCCATTGCTACAAAAAATAATAAAAAGTCTGTATAAACCACACCTTTAAAACCACCTAAAGCACTAAAAGTAACGGTTATTAAACCTGCACTTACAACGGTTTGCCAAGGCTCTAAACCTAACATTATACCTCCAATTTTTATTGCTGCTAATGTTACAGCAGACATTGTAATTACATTAAAAATAACACCTAAATATATAGACCTAAATTTTCTTAAAAAACTGGCTGGTTTTCCACCATAACGTAATTCATAAAACTCTAAATCTGTACTAACATTAGACTTACGCCATAATTTTGCATAAACAAAAACGGTTAGCATACCAGTAATTAAAAATGCCCACCATACCCAGTTACCAGAAACACCATCTGTTCTAACAATATCTGTAACCAAGTTTGGGGTATCTGTAGAAAATGTTGTTGCAACCATAGAAAGACCTAGCAACCACCAAGGCATTGTTCTTCCAGATAAAAAATATTCTGATGAGCTTTTTCCTGATTTTTTAGAAACCACAACTCCAATACCTAAAACAATTGTAAAAAAAACAATGATTAGCGTATAATCTAGTGCACTTAATTCCATTTTTTAGTAGTTGGTTAATTAGTAAAGATATTATTTTTTACAATACTTTTGTCTTTTTTAGCTAAACGCCAATTATGGGTCTATTAATAACAGCAAACATTTCTACAACTGCATGGGTTTTGGCTTTTACAGCCGTATTTGTAATGGGTGTTTCTAAATCTGGTTTAAAAGGTATTTCTATAATTGTAGTTACACTTATGGCTTTGGCTTTTGGTTCTAAAGCATCTACAGGTTTACTTGTACCATTGCTTGTTGTAGGCGACATTTTTGCTGTAATTTATTATAGGAAATATACCCAGTGGAAATACATTTTAAAGTTTTTACCCTGGATGATTGGCGGTATTTTAATAGGTGTATTTGTTGGTAAAGATTTACCAGAAGCTTCTTTTAAATACTGTATGGGTGGTATTATATTAATTACCGTTTTGATGATGCTTTGGTGGGATCAAAAAAAATCTAAAAATGTACCAACACATTGGGCATTTGCCGGCTCTATGGGTTTACTTGCTGGTATTACTACAATGATTGGTAATTTGGCTGGCTCTTTTTCTAACATCTACTTTTTAGCAATGCGCTTGCCTAAAAATCAGTTTATAGGCACAGCTGCTTGGCTTTTTTTAATTACCAATATTTTTAAGCTCCCTTTTCACATTTTTGTGTGGCATACCATTACAAAAGAATCTGTTGTTTTAAACCTAAAACTTTTACCTGCTATTTTTGTAGGCTTTATTGTTGGCACCATTCTAGTAAAGTACATTAAGGATAAATTTTTCAGAAAAATGATACTAATTCTTACAGCTATAGGTGCTTTGCTAATCTTGCTTAGATAATTAATTGGTTTTCCTTGTAATAATCTTATATTCATACATAAAATCATTAAGTTTTCTATATCCCCTATGAAAAATTTAACCTCGCTTATTTTACTTTTCTTTATTAGTTGCTACGTTATTGTTGGACAAAATCTTTTTCCACCTATACACAACTATAAAATATTTGATTACAATGCTGCTAGTAAAAATTGGGGATTAGCCACTAATAAAGATGGCGAATTATTTTCTGCCAATAATGCTGGTCTTTTACATTTTAATGGAGAAGAATGGAAACTTAACGCCTTACCTAGTAAAACTACCATACGATCTGTTGCTGCTATAGATGATAAAATTTACACCGGTTCATATGAAGAATTTGGATTTTGGAAAAAAGATAGCCTAGGTGTTTTAAAATACACATCATTAACACATCTTATAAAAAACCACGTATTTACTAGTGAAGAGTTTTGGCAAATTATACCTTATAACAATGCAATTGTTTTTAGGTCATTTTCTAAAGTATATGTGTACAAAAACAATAAAATAACGGTAATTAAAGCAGATATTATTGTTAACAATATTGCAAAACACAACAACCAAATTATTGTTGCAGGTGGTGATGATGGTTTGTTTTATTTAGAAGGTGACACCTTAGAACCTCTTGTCTTAAAAAACAACATTTCTTTTGTAAATAAAACTGTAGTAGATATGGTTTCTATTAAAGAAGGTTTGTTAATTGGCACCAAATTAAACGGTTGTTACTTAATTAAAAATAATGAAATTAATGTTTGGGGTAGCACTATTAACGACACATTAAAACAGCATCAGCTTAATAAAATTATGGTGTTAAATCAGCACAGCATTGCTTTTGGCACTATAAAAAACGGACTCTTTTTATACAACAATAACACAAAAACCTATAAAAGCATTAATCGCGAAGTTGGACTACAAAACAACACCATTTTAGCTATGGTTGCTTTTAAAAATCAGCTTTGGTTAGGGTTAGACAATGGTATAGACCACATTCAACTAGACCACCCAATTACGTATTACACAGATTTTACTGGTGTTTTAGGTACTGTTTATGACATTGCTTTGTACAACAACAAAGTATACTTAGGCTCTAATACTGGTTTGTATTATGTAGATAATGATGTGCTACATTTTGTAAAAGGCACTCAGGGGCACGTTTGGGATATTGCAGTTGTAAACAATGAGCTCTTTTGTGGACATAATACAGGAACATTTAAGTTAAATAAAGATGGCTTGGTTAAGGTTTCTAATATTTCTGGAGGCTATCAAATAGAGAAAATACCTGAGGACAAATCATCCTTTTTACAGGGTACTTATACCGGAATAGCAAAATACAGTAAAGATGATATTAACCAATGGACTGTAGAACGATTAAAAGGCTTTAATTTACCAGTAAAAAAATTGTGTTTTGAAGACTCTAACACACTTTGGGTTGCTCACCCATATAAAGGTTTTTACAAACTAAAATTAAATAGCACCTATGACTCTGTAATTAGCTCCAAAGAATATAACGGAAAAAATGCCCCTAATAAATACAATGTAAAACTCTACAATATTAAAAACCAAATTGTTTTTTACAGTCAGGGAGAGTGGTTTAAATACGATCCTATTTTAGACAAAATTGTAACGTTAGAGGAGTTTAGCTCATTTAAAAATAATGAGTTGTTGTATTATAATGATGATCATTTTTGGTTTATTGACAATGAAAACAGTAAAAAAATTACTTATACCAATTTTAAGGAAGACAATATTATTATTGAAAACCAAAGTTTAAAAAAACGTATAATACCTGAGGCAGAAAATATTATTAAGGTAAACGACTCTACATTTTATTTTACCCTTGTAGATGGTTACAGTCAAATAAACTTTAACAAGTTAAACAATCAGTTAAAAGATAATAATAGGCTACCAACTCCTAAATTAGTGAGTTTTACTGGTAAACAAAACAGTTACCCAATACATACAAAAAACATAACATTGCCTTTTAAAGATGCTGGTAATATTAGTATTAAAATTGCTTCATCTGGCGTTATGCACCCAAAATATTACTATAGTTTAGATGGCAAAGATGCTCAATTTGCTAAATTAGATAATGGCTTTATATCGTTTCAAAACTTAAGTCACGGTAGTTACACTTTAGAGGTTTACGGTGTAGGTATTGACAATAAAAAATCTGTTCCAAATGTCATTAACTTTACTATTAAAGCTCCTTGGTATTTGTCTGGCCCTGCACTTTTAATTTACTTTTTACTTGTAATAGCCGCCATAATACTTATTAGAAAATACAACAAATACAAACTAAACCTTAAGCACAATAAGCTTAAAGAGCGTATGCAAAAAGAGCAAGATGAAAAAATTGCGCTTTTAGAGAAAGAAAAATTAGCAAAAGAAGTAAAGCTTAAACAAAAAGAATTAGCTAATACTACATTAAATATTGCTAAAAAGAATGAAATTATTTTAGACCTAAAAAACCTATTAACTCAAAACAAAGATAAATTTCCTAATCAGCAACGTTATAAATCCTTTATGAAAAGGTTAAACAATTCTGTTAACAACAAAGAAGACTGGAAACGATTTGAAATGAATTTTAAAGAATTGCATAGCGACTTTTTTGAGAATCTTTTAAAAGAATACCCAAAGCTTACTCCTAAAGATTTAAAACTATGTGCTTACCTTAAAATGAACCTATCTACTAAGGAAATTGCACCCCTTATGGCTATTACAGTTAGGGGTGTAGAAATACATCGTTACCGTTTACGAAAAAAATTAAATATAGATAGCTCAGAGAACATATCTAACTTCTTAATCACCTTTAAATAAAGGTTTTTCTGTCATAAACAGCTTAACAATTACATAACACGCAGTACATCATTACTACATCAAAGTGTTAAAAGTGTATAAAAAACTAGGTTACAATACTACTGCAAACCATACTATTGGCGGTGTGTAGCGTAATTTTTGTGTTGATGTAGTTTTTATGTAGTTGCTAAAACCTTAGCAAACAGCCTCTTTTATTAATTTAGTAAAAATCTAACTCAATTTTTAATGTATTATGAAAATACTCAATCAAATATTATTAATCTGCTTTATTCTGTTCGGGATGTCTGCCTACGCCCAAGAGAATATAACGGTTAAAGGACAAGTAGTAGACAATAATGGCACACCTTTATTAGGTGCTAGTATTATTATTAAGGGTACTACAACAGGAACACAAACAGATTTTGATGGTAACTACCAATTAAACAGCGTTCCAAACAACGGAACTTTAGTTATAAGTTACATTGGTTTTATCACATCAGAAATTGCTGTAAATAATTCCAATACAATTAATGTAACCTTAGAAGAAGATGCAGAGTCTTTAGATGAAGTTGTTGTAATTGGTTACGGTGAAATGAAGTCTAAGGATTTAACCTCATCTATAACCACTGTTAAAGCCGAGGAATTAGCAGCTGTACCTACAGGTTCTGCTATGCAGGCTATGCAAGGTAAGGTTGCGGGTATGCAAGTAGTAAGTAGCGGTTCTCCTGGGCAAGGACCAACTATTAGAGTAAGGGGTATAGGGTCTTACAACACAGGTGCCTCTGCCCCTTTGTATGTTGTAGACGGTATGTTTTTTGACAATATAGATTTTTTAAATACAGCAGACATAACATCCATTTCTGTCTTAAAAGATGCTTCTGCATCTGCAATTTATGGTGTTAGAGCTGCAAATGGTGTTGTTCTAATAGAAACAAAATCTGGAGCATTTAATAAAAAAGCAGAAATTACATATGATGGCTACTCTGGTTTTCAGGTAGCACAAAACGTTTTAAAAGTTGCTAACGCAGAACAATTTACAACCTTAGCGTTAGAATCTGGTTCTGCACCAGATGCAGACTATATTCTAAATGCTATGCAGCGTTATGGTCGTAGTAGAGTTAACCCAAATGTACCTAATGTTAATACAGATTGGTATGATGAAATTATAAGACCTGCTTTAATACAAAACCATAGTATTGGTGTAACTGGTGGTAGTGAAGATGTTAGTTATTCTGTAGGGGCTAATTACTTTGGGCAGCAAGGTATATTAGACACTAAAAATGAATATGAGCGTTTTAACTTAAGAAGTAAAATAGAGTTTAATGCAAACGACTGGTTAAAAGTTGGTGCTAACACGGTAATTAGTAACGCTACTAGATATGATGGTGATAACTCTGCTTGGCGTGCTGCTTATTTTGCTGTACCTATTTTACCTGTGTATGATGAGGCTTTAGCTAACGACCCAGATGTTTTCCCTACAAACTATGCTAATGCACAAGATTTAGGCTATAGAGGTGGTCAAAACCCTTTTCCCCTTTTAGATTTTAATGAAAACAGAACAAAAATTAGAAATATACTTGCTAATTTTTATGCAGAAATAGACTTAATACCTACTAAACTTAAGTTTAAAACTGCATACAATCACAACTACCAAACTCTAGAGTACAGAAGTGTTAATTTACCTTACTACATTGGCAATAGTTTTCAAAGACCAGATGCTTCATTAACAAAGAGTAACACAACAATATCAAATCAGATATGGGATAATACTTTAACTTATAAAGAATCTTTTGGTAATCATGATGTAACTGTCTTAGCTGGTACTTCGTTCAGAGATGAATCTTATCAGTTTTTAAGTGCAACAGGATTAAACTTTCCGTTGTCTGGTGAAGAAGCTTATTATTTAGACCAAGCACAAACTATTGTAGAAAATAGTGTTGGTGATGGTGGTGCAAGAGAGTATGGATTCTCTTACTTTGGTAGAGTATCTTATAATTATGATGGTAAATACCTACTTTACGGAACCTTTAGAGCAGACGGAACTAACAAATACCAAGAAAAATGGGGTTATTTCCCTACAGTTGGTGCTGGTTGGGTTGTATCTGAAGAACCTTTTATGCAAAACAATGGTGTTTTTGATTTTCTTAAACTACGCGGTAGTTGGGGTAAATTAGGTAATGATAATGTTGCTGGCAGTAACGGTTCTATTACTTCTTCTGTAGTTACAACTGCGTTAGGAGACACTATGTTTAGCGGTTTAAACACAGGTAGTGATTTTACTTCTTTAAAATGGGAAGTTACAGAGGAAACTAACATTGGTATAAATGCTAGTTTTTTAGCCAACAATTTATCTTTAGAGGCAGATTATTATGTTAGAGATACAAAAGACGCCGTTATCCCTGTACAAAGACCATTAATACCCGGTTCTACCAGACAAAACGTAGGAGAAATTAGAAACTCTGGTTTTGAAATGTCATTAAACTGGAGTAAAAAAGTATCAGATGATTTTAGTTATAACATTGGCGGTAATTTTTCTACACTTAAAAATGAAGTATTAAGTTTAGATGGTCAACAATATATAGATGCTGGCTCAGCAGAATTTCGTCAACGTTCTATAGTTGGTGAACCTCTTTACGCTTTTTATGGTCGCGAGGTTGTTGGCATTTACCAAAATGAAGCAGAAATACTTGCAGATCCTGTTGCTGTAGCTAATAACTTAGTCCCTGGCGATTTTAAATACAAAGAAAACGGTGGAGATCCTACTACTATTGATGATGATGACCGCGTAGTTTTAGGATCTTACTTACCAACATACTCATACGGATTTAACTTTGGGTTTAACTACAAAAATTTTGACTTCACGGCTACTGCTTCTGGTCAAGGTGGCAACAAAATACTTAACCGTAAAAGACTAGAAGTAATTTTTACTAGTGATACTAACTGGGACAGAGACTTTGCTGTTAATCGTTGGCACGGTGAGGGTACTACAAACTCATACCCATCTGCAGCCGCAGTACGTAAAGGGTGGAACCAAAAATTAAACGATTACTACGTAGAAGATGGTGACTACTTTAGAATTCAGAACATAACACTTGGGTACACAATTAATAAAAATGGAGAATTAAAAGGTATTCCTAAAACCCGTATTTACCTAACAGCAGAAAAACCATTAACCATATTTGGTTATAACGGGTTTAACCCTGAGGTTGCTAATGGTATAGATAACCAAACATATCCTATCCCTGCAGTTTATACAATGGGAGTTAACATTAAAATATAAGACTTATGAAACTGTATAAAAAACATATATCACCTCTACTTATACTAGCATTTATTGCATCAGTATTTGTTGGGTGTTCAGACAAGTTAGATGAGCCACAGGAAAACAACAACTTTGCTGGTGGTACAGATTTTACAAAAACCGAGGATATGATATTGTCTATCATTGGTGTTTACGATGCTTTTCAATCTCGTGGATGGGAACAACCTTTATTAATTTCTGTTCGTGGAGACGATGTTAATGCTGGTGGTTTAGGTGACCAACAAGATTTTGCTGAAACTGACCTTTTTAATTATAACAAAGATTATTGGATGTACAATTCTCTTTGGGAAAACGTATATGTAGATGTTATTACAGCACATACAGCTATGGAACAAATAGCACGTTACCAAGAGTTTGCAGATGCAGACGGTATTGATAAAGGAAACCAATACATTGCAGAAGCTAAAGTTTTAAGAGGAATGATGTTATTTCAAATTTCTCAGGTTTGGGGAGATATTTTTATTCCAGAATCTTCAGACACTGGCGCCCTTTTAAACGTTACAGAGTTACCTACTAAGGATGAGGTTATGCAACATATATCTAACCAGATGGATGAAGCAATTTCATTTTTACCAGACGCAAGACCTAATGAGCGTATAGATATCCCTGGAGGGGTTACAAAATATACTGCTTTAGCTATAAAAGCATTGGCTAACCAAGAACTTAAAAATTACCAAGAAGTTGCTGCTGCAACCGGACAAATAATTAACTCTGGTAAGTTTAGTTTATTTACAGATTATTATGAGCTTTTTAAAACTCCTGGTAAATTAAGTGATGAGAGTATTTTAGATTTACAATATTCAGATTTTGGACAAGGTGAAGGTGATAGAGAAGGACATTTGTTTGCTCCTTATGGCCCGCAAAACTGGACTCCGGCTGTTACTGGTGCTGCATCTGGCTGGGGTTTTTATGAGCCTAGCTTAAAATTTATAAAATTTATGTTAGACCGTGGAGAAGCTGTGCGTTTAGAAACTAGCGTACTATTTACAGATCGCGGTATTGCAGAGCTTCAAACAGATCCAAATTACGCTACTCTACCAAGTTTTGTAAAAAACACAACCAGAGATGGTGATGTTATAAACGACTATTCTAGAGCCCTATTTTCTAGTGGTAAACACTATTTGCCATCAAACCAATTAATAGAAGGCAGAACAGAATATGGTAGTAACAAAAACTACAATGTTATACGTTATGCAGAAATTTTATTAATGTATGCAGAAGCCATTACACAAGGAGCAACAGCAACATCTATAACTGCAGATAATGCTGTAAACTTGGTAAGAGAAAGAGCTGGTATGCCATCTCTTACTGGTGTAACATTAGACAATGTAATAGATGAAAAATTTGCCGAACTGGGTATGGAATGGGGCAAACGCTATTACGATATGGTTAGACTAGGCAGATTTAGCGAGCTAAACTATGACGGAAGAACATTTTCTGAAGACAAGGTTTACCTTCCTTACCCACAACCACAGGTAGACCAATTTCCAATTTTAGGAAACTCATCAAACTAAAAAACTAAACGCTATGAAAAATTTAAAATATACAATAACCTGTTTGGTTTCTGCATTATTTTTCTATTCTTGTGACCAAGGTATAGATAACATAACGCAAGTAGCTGCAGGTGCAGATGAAACTGCTCCAGAAGTTAAAATAAATTATCCTACAGAAGGCACAAAAATTAAAGTACTAGACATTGTTACTTCTATTGTAATAGATTTTGAAGTTACTGATGATATAGAAGTTGCCTCTATAAATGTTGCCATAGATAATAATACAATACAATCTTTTACAAGTTTTAAAGACTATAGACGTGTTTTAATAGATGATTTAGTTTTTGATAATTTAGTTGATGGCACACATAAACTAACAATTACCGCAACAGATTTAGAAGGTAAAACCACTGAAGCCTCTGTAAACTTTGAAAAAGAACCTGCCTATACACCATTGTTTGCCGGAGAAACCTTATATATGCCTTTTGATGGTGATTATATAGATCTTATTGGCTTACAAGCAGCAACTAAAGTTGGTAACCCTAATTTTGCTGGAGAAAGTGTTGTTGGCACCAATGCATATGCAGGCGCTACAGATGCATATTTAGAATATCCTACAGACGGTTTAATTGGCGGTACAGAGTTTAGTGCTTCATTCTGGTACAAGGTAAATGCAACCCCAGACAGAGCTGGTATTTTAATTATTGGTGATGATGCAGAAGACCGTTTTCAAGGTATAAGATTATTTAGAGAAGGTAACGGCGCTGAGCAAAGAATAAAAGCTAATGTAGGGACAGGAGCAGGAGAAAGCTGGAATGATGGTGGCGTTATAAATGTTGCAGAACAAGAATGGATATATATTACACTTGCCGTTTCTGCTACCAAGAGTACTATCTTTTTTAATGGTGTTGCAGTAAATACTGCAGATTTGGCAGCACCTGTAGATTGGACAAATTGTAATACTGTTACAATTGGTGCTGGTGGAGATACTTTTAGTTACTGGGACCATAAATCAGACAACAGTGCTATTGATGAGCTACGTTTCTTTAACAAAGCACTTACTGATAGCGACATAGAAAATATGATAAACGTTACTAACCCTTATACAGGTGTTTATGATGGAGAAATGTTCTACGCTGCTTTTGATAACGACACAAAAAATAAATTTACGGCTCAAGAGGCTACCGTAGTTGGTTCTCCAGGGTTTGCAGATGAAAGTGTTATTGGTAGTAACGCCTTTTCAAGTACTACAGATTCTTACATAACTTATCCTGCAAATAACTTATTAAGTGGCACAGAGTTTAGCGCAACATTCTGGTATAAAGTAAATGCAACCCCAGACAGAGCAGGAATTTTAGTTATTGGTGATGATGCTGATGATCGTTTTCAAGGACTAAGGCTATTTAGAGAAGGTAGTGACACAGAACAAAGAATTAAAGCCAATATTGGTATTGGAACTAATGAAAGCTGGAATGATGGTGACATTATTAACGTTGCAGACCAAGAGTGGGTATTTGTAACCTTAGTTGTTTCTGCTACAAAAAGCACTATTTATTTTGATGGTGTTGCTGTTAATTCTGTAGACTTAGCTGCTCCTATAGACTGGACAGGTTGTGACCTTATAACAGTGGGTTCTGGTGGTGAAACATTTAGTTACTGGGATCATAAATCAGATAACAGTGCTATAGACGAACTACGCCTATACAATAAAGCACTTTCACAACAAGAAATACAGTCTATTAGAGACGCAGATTTATAATAAATACATTTTTAGTTTTTAGTTAATTCATTTTTATGAGATTATTTTTAGTAGTATTGGCTGTTGCATCCTTATTAACAGGATGCAACAACAAGCCAAAAAAAATTCAAAAACAAGTTTGGACAGATGAAGCTTTACTGGACTCTGTACAAAAACAAACGTTTAACTATTTCTGGGATGGCGCAGAGCCTGTTTCTGGACTAGCTAGAGAACGTATACATTTAGACAGTATTTACCCAACACACCATAAAGACATTATAACTATTGGCGGTTCAGGATTTGGACTAATGACCATTGTTGTTGGTGCAGAACGTGGCTACATTACCAAAGAAGAAGCTTTATCTAGATTTGAAAAATCTGTAGATTTCTTAGAAAAAGCAGATCGTTTTCATGGTGCATGGCCACATTGGTTAATGCCTAGTGGCAAAGTTGCTCCCTTTAGTCAGTATGATGATGGTGGAGATTTAGTAGAAACTGCCTTTTTAATTCAGGGTTTATTAACTGTAAAAGAATACTATGCAAATGGCGGTGAACGTGAACAAAAACTAGTTGCTAAAATTCAGAAACTTTGGGAAGAAGTAGAGTGGGATTGGTACACAAAAGGAGAAAACACCTTATACTGGCATTGGTCTCCTAATGTAGCATGGAAAATGAATTTCCCTGTTGGTGGTTACAATGAAGCATTAATAATGTACATATTAGCTGCTGCATCACCAACACACCCTGTATCTAAAGAGGTTTATGATAAAGGTTGGGCTCTAAATGGGCAAATTGCAAAAGACACTGTTTATTATGGTTTAGAAACAGAGCTTAATCATTATGAGCATGATGCATCTCCTGTTGGTCCGTTATTTTGGGCACATTATTCATACTTAGGTTTAAACCCTAAAGGATTAACAGATGCCTATGCAGACTATTGGAAACTAAATGTTAATCACGCTAAAATACACTACAGACACGCCGTAGAAAATCCAAATAAGTATAAGGGTTATGGCAAAAATTTATGGGGGTTAACATCTAGCTATTCTGTAAAAGGCTATGCTGGCCACAGACCAGATAACGACTTAGGTGTAATATCACCAACAGCAGCATTATCTTCTATGCCATATACACCAAAAGAAAGTATGCAGTTTTTACGCTATATGTATACAGAGCAAGATTCGCTTGTTGGTAAGTATGGTCCTTATGATGCTTTTAGCTTAGAAAACAACTGGTCTTTACCTCGTTATTTGGCCATAGACCAAGGTCCAATTCCTGTAATGATAGAAAACTATAGAACAGGTTTATTATGGAATTTATTTATGAAAAACAAAGACTTACATAAGGGATTAGAAAAACTAGGTTTCTCTACAACGCACAAAAATGACAATTAAAAATAGTCTTTTTACAACATTACTTATACTTGTAATTATCTCGTGCAAAAGCGGAGATGATTACGAGTATACTCCAATTGAATTTCCTACTGATGACGATCCAATTTCTACACCTACAATAACAGATGAGGAGCTGCTAGATATTACACAGGCTGAAACCTTTAAATATTTTTGGGATTTTGCTGAGGTAAATTCTGGCGCAGCAAGAGAGCGCTACCATCCTAACGACCCAAGTAATAGTGAATACACAGTTACAACAGGTGGTACAGGTTTTGGTATTATGGCACTTATTGTGGGTATAGAAAGGGGTTTTATTACCAAGGAAGAAGGTATAGATCGTTTTTCCAAAATTCTAGATTTTTTAGAAAAATCAGATCGTTTTCACGGTGCTTGGCCACATTGGATTAATGGAGAAACTGCTAAGGTTATGCCTTTTAGCGACTTAGACAACGGCGGAGACTTGGTAGAAACTGCCTTTTTATCTCAAGGTTTAATTTGTTTAAAGGAGTATTTAAAAAATGGCTCTGATAAAGAAAAAGCTATAGCAGCAAAAGCAGATGAGCTTTGGAAAGGTGTGCAATGGGATTGGTATACAAACAATGAAAATACGCTATACTGGCACTGGAGCCCTAACAACAATTTTGCTATAAACCTAGAGCTAAAAGGGTATAATGAAGTATTAATTGCTTATGTATTAGCTGCTGCTTCACCCAATTATTCAATTTCTAAAGAGGTATATACAAACGGTTGGGCATCTAACGGTTCAATTGCATCTACTAACACAAAGTATGGGTTTCCTATATTGGCTAAACACGCTGGCAACCAAGAATATGGCGGGCCTTTATTTTGGGCTCATTACTCGTACTTGGGCCTAAACCCTAAAGGATTATCAGACGAGTATTTAAATTACTGGAACGTAAACACTAATCACGCTAAAATAAATTACAGCTATAGTGTAGAAAATCCAAAGCAATTTAAAGATTATGGAAAAGATTGTTGGGGTTTAACAGCCAGTTATACAAGAAATTCAGACGGTACAATTGGGTATAATGCTCATAGTCCGTCTAATGATACTGGAGTCATCTCGCCAACAGCAGCAATTAGTTCTTTACCGTATACACCAACAGAATCTATGCTGGCATTGCATTATTTCTACAAAAATAAAGATAAGTTGTTAGGCCCTGCTGGGTTTTATGATGCGTTTAGTCCGGAATATAATTATTGGGTTGCAGAACAGTATTTAGCTATAGACCAAGGACCTATTTTACTTATGATAGAGAATTACAGAACCGGACTTCTATGGGACTTATTTATGCAAAATATCGATGTAAAAAATGGTTTAGACAAGTTAGAATTTAGCTATACAGAATAAAAAACATCAATCTAAAAGATAAAAAATACCCACCACGGGAAATAAAATTACAGCATATGAAAAAAACAAACCTACTACTAATACTCACATTTTGCAGCAGCTTTTTGGCTATTGGGCAAACAAAAGTTCCTTTTATAGAAGACTTGCTTGCTAAAATGACTATAGAGGAAAAAATTGGACAACTAAACTTGGTAACACCTGGCGGAGGTATTGCTACAGGTTCTGTTGTAAGTAGTAACGTTGAAGAAAAAATTAAAGCCGCCAAAGTTGGTGGTATGTTTGGTATATCTGGACCAGAAAAACTAAAAATAGCACAAGACTTTGCGGTAAATGATACACGTTTAAAAATTCCGTTATTCTTTGGTTCTGATGTAATACATGGGTACAAAACAACTTTTCCTATTCCGCTTGCAACAGCATCTAGTTGGGACATGGATTTGATTAAAAAAATGGCAGAGACCGCTGCATTAGAAGCAACTGCAGATGGTATAAACTGGAACTTTTCTCCTATGGTAGATGTGGCGCGTGATCCTCGTTGGGGTAGAATTGCTGAAGGTGCTGGTGAAGATCCGTATTTAGGTTCTGCAATAGCAAAGGCAATGGTGCACGGCTACCAAGGAAACAATTTAACTGCTAAAAATACAATGTTAGCCACGGTAAAACATTTTGCACTTTATGGTGCTGCAGAGGCTGGTAGAGACTACAACTCTGTGGATATGAGCAGAACAAAAATGTTTAACCAGTACTTACCTCCTTATAAAGCTGGTATAGATGCCGGTGCAGCAAGTATAATGACTTCTTTTAATGATGTAGATGGCATACCTGCAAGCGGTAACAAATGGTTACTTACAGACTTATTACGCAAAAAATGGGGGTTTAAAGGTTTTGTAGTTTCAGATTACACTTCTGTAAACGAAATGATTGCTCACGGGCTTGGAGATTTACAAGATGTATCTGCATTATCTTTAAAAGCTGGTTTAGATATGGATATGGTTGGCGAGGGTTTTTTAACTACACTTAAAAAATCTTTAGATGAAGGCCGTGTTACAGAAGAAGAAATTACCAATGCTTGTAGAAGAATTTTAGAAGCTAAGTATAAACTTGGCCTTTTTGATGATCCGTACAAGTATATTGATGCAAAAAGACCTAAAAAAGACATTTTAACCAAAAAGAGCAAAACATTAGCAAGGGAGGCTGCTAAACGCTCTTTTGTACTTTTTAAAAACCATAATAACGTACTACCACTAAGTAAAACAGCTAAAATTGCGTTAGTGGGGCCTTTAGCAAATAACAAAAATAATATGCTGGGTACTTGGGCACCAACAGGAGACCCGCAATTGTCTATTCCTATTTTAAACGGATTTAAAAACGTTGCTTCTAAAGCCAAAATAACATATGCTAAAGGTGCAAATATTACAGATGATACTGAGTTAGCTAAAAAAGTAAATGTTTTTGGAACACGTGTAGATATTGACAAAAGGTCATCTGAAGAACTTTTGCAAGAAGCATTAGACCTTGCTAAAACATCAGACGTTGTTGTTGCCGTTGTTGGTGAAGCATCTGAAATGAGTGGTGAAGCTGCAAGTAGAA
Source organism: Cellulophaga sp. RHA_52 (assembly GCF_007827205.1). Taxonomy (NCBI): domain Bacteria; kingdom Pseudomonadati; phylum Bacteroidota; class Flavobacteriia; order Flavobacteriales; family Flavobacteriaceae; genus Cellulophaga; species Cellulophaga sp. RHA_52. The sequence goes on along the minus strand of NZ_VIRZ01000001.1, from coordinate 908,285 downwards.
CAGATATTTCTATTCCTAATAGTCAAAAAAGATTAATACAAGAACTTGTTAAAACAGGCAAACCGGTTGTTTTAGTATTAATGAGCGGTAGACCGTTAACTATTGAAGAAGAATTTAATCTTCCTGTTAGTATTCTTCAAGTTTGGCACCCTGGTATAGAAGCAGGTAATGCCGTTGCTGATGTTATTTTTGGTGATTATAATCCGTCTGGTAAACTAACAGCTACATGGCCAAGAAATGTTGGACAAATTCCTATTTACCATAGTATTAAAACTACAGGGAGACCAGCTCCTTCTCCTGCTTTTGAAAAATTTAAAAGCAATTATTTAGATGTTAAAAATGCGCCTTTATTGCCTTTTGGTTACGGACTTAGTTATACCAGTTTTAAGTATTCTAACATCAACCTATCTAAAAAAGAAATTGCACAAGGAGAAGACGTAACAGTATCTGTTACAGTAAAAAACACTGGTAATTTTGATGGTGAAGAAGTTGTTCAATTGTACTTAAGAGATGTTGTACGTAGCATTACACCTCCAATGAGACAATTAAAAGGATTTAAAAAAGTATTCTTAAAAAAAGGAGAGTCTAAAACTGTAGAATTGGTACTTACTGCAGACGATTTAAAGTTTTACAATAGTACTTTAGATTTTGTTGCTGAACCAGGAGATTTTGAAATATTTGTAGGGACAAATTCTAACGCCCAATTAAAGACTACTTTAACCCTAAAATAAAAGATACAAATGCCTAATTATTTAACTTTTTTACAACGTGCTACTTTTTTAATATTAATTGTACTTACAACTACTATTGGTTATGCACAAACAAGGTATACGCAAAAAGTGTTTTCAGACATTAAGGTGAAAACCTATAGCTATGCAGATACTTTAAAGTTAGATTTTTATAGCTACAAAAAAGATACAGTTACAAACAAACCTTTACTAATTTTAGTTCACGGAGGCGGTTTCAGTGGGGGAAAACGCAACAATCCGTTAGAAATAAAATTTTGTGAAGATATGGCTAAAAGAGGCTACGCTGTAGCCTCTATGAGCTATAGGTTAGTACGCAAAGGCAACTCACTTGGTTTTGGATGTAATTGTCCGGCAGATCAAAAAATAGAAACATTTGTATCTGTATCTAGAGATATTATTAAAGCAACACAGTTTTTAATTGATAAGAAAGATAAATTAAAATTTAATCCAGAAAGCATAATACTTGTTGGTAGTAGCGCTGGCGCAGAAGCTGTTTTAAACACAGTATTTATGAAGAATGAATACACCTTTAAAAAGTTGCCTTATGCTACTATTAAATACGCAGGAGTTATCTCTTTTGCAGGTGCTATAGTTAATGCAAATTACATTACTAAAAATACAGCTATACCAACAATGCTTTTTCACGGAGCTAAAGATAATATGGTGCCATACGCAACTGCACCTCATCATTTATGTGAAGAAAATAAACCTGGTTTTATTATCCTAGATGGCTCTTATACTATTGCAGAAAAATTAGAAAAATTGGATGTTGCACACACACTTGTAAGTGACAAAGATGGCAACCATAACTGGGCTAACATCCCCTATAGTTACACCAACCTTATTGCCAAGTTTATTACAGAAAGTGTTTTAGAAAAACAAAATATACAAAGCACAATTAAAGTAAAGCACAAAAATTGATTATGTTTAAAAAGGAGTTTTATATTGTAGTTTTATTAGTATTTGCTATTGGTTGCAAACAAAAGAAATCTCCAGAAAAGCAAACAAAAAAAAGACCTAATATTATTTATATTATGTCTGATGATCATGCAATACAAGCCATTAGTGCATACAACCACCCTATTAGTAAATTGGCACCAACGCCAAATATTGATAAAATAGCTACAGAAGGCGCAATTTTTAATGGTAGTTATGTTACCAATTCTATTTGTGGGCCAAGCAGAGCCGTAATATTAACCGGTAAACACAGCCATACAAATGGATTTAGGCAAAACGGAGATCATTTTGATGGAAACCAAGAAACATTGCCAAAAATTTTAAAAAAAGAAGGATACCAGACAGCCCTAATGGGCAAATGGCATTTACATGATTACCCACAAGGTTTTGACGATTGGAAAATTCTTGTAGATCAAGGTAATTATTACAATCCAGATTTTATAATTAATGGTGATACAACCCGTGTTCAAGGCTATGCTACAGACTTAATTACTGCAGATGCCATAAATTGGTTAAAAAATAAAAGAAAAGATAGTGTTCCGTTTTTTTTAATGGTACAACACAAAGCACCTCACAGAAATTGGATGCCAGCCTTACGCCATTTAAATAAATACGATTCTGTTTCTTTCACTTTACCTACTTCTTATTTTCCAGAGTTTAATAATCAAAAAGCTAGCAGAGCTCAATTACAAACCATTTATAATGATATGTATGAAGGGCACGACTTAAAACTATCTACTGGTGTTAATAAAACCAAGCTTGCACATAACCCTTGGACCACTGATTTTGATAGAATGACAGAGACTCAGAGAGCTACTTGGGACAGCGCTTATTTAGCAAAAAACAACGCTTTTTATGAGGCAGATTTAAGTAATGAAGAAATAGCAATTTGGAAAGGTCAAAGGTACTTACAAGATTATATGGCAACCATAGCAGCTGTAGATGAAGGTGTGGGTGAAATTTTAAACTATGTAAAGACGAACAATTTAGATGAAAATACTATTGTAGTATACACTTCTGATCAGGGTTTTTATATGGGTGAAAATGGTTGGTTTGATAAGCGTTTTATGTATGAAGACTCTTTTAGAACACCTTTACTTATAAAATACCCCAAAGCCATACAACCAGGTACGCAAATTAATGCTTTAGTACAAAATTTAGATTATGCACCAACAATTTTAGACTTTGTTGGCATACCTAATAAAGCAAAAGAGATGCAAGGAGTATCATTTAAGGGCTTATTAAATGGTTCTGTTAACGAGAGTGATTTTAGAGACGCTATTTATTATCACTATTACGACTATCCTGCTTTTCATATGGTAAAAAAGCATTACGGTATTAGAACAAAGCGCTATAAGCTTATTCATTTTTATGATGATATAGATAGTTGGGAATTTTACGATTTAGAAACAGACCCTAAAGAGCAAAACAACCAAATAAATAATGCAGCGTATACCAAAGAAATTAAGTTAATGCATACAAAGCTTAAACAGCTTCAAAAAGAATATAAAATAACTAATAAAGAGTTTACAAAAGCCAAAAAAGAAGACGTAGACAAGGCATACAAGCAATTTAAAAAACTAAGAGGAACACCCATAAATTAAAAAGTCGGTGCATACACACCGACTTTAAACTGACTTAAATTAGATTAATAAAAGAACAATTAATCTAGTGCAAATGTTACTGTTTTTAAAGTCTTAAATGTTAATTTAATATCAATGTTGCATTAACAATTACGCGCTAACCTCATCTTTATTTACTATTTTATTTACTATTAATGCAATTGCGCCATCACCAGTTATATTTGCCGCTGTACCAAAGCTATCCATTGCAATATAAAGCGCTATCATTAGCGCTTGTGCCTCTGCATTAAAACCCAACATTGTTTGTAATATACCTACAGCAGCCATAATTGCACCACCAGGAACTCCTGGAGCAGCAACCATAGCTATACCTAACATCATTACAAAACCAGCAAACATTGTAAAGTTAAAATCTAAACCTTGCATAAGCATAAGTGCTACTGCACAGGCAACAATTTTCATTGTACTACCCGCTAAATGTATAGTGGCGCAAAGTGGCACAACAAAATTAGCAACCTTAGGAGATACACCATTTTTTTGTACTTGCTGTAATGTAACTGGTATGGTAGCAGCAGAAGATTGTGTACCCAAAGCTGTTAAATATGCAGGAGCCATATTAAGCAATGCTTTTAATGGATTTTGCTTGGTTATTGCACCAGCTATAATAAACTGTACTAACATTAGTAAAAAGTGCATTATAAAAATAATTCCTATAATTTTTAAAAACACACTAAGTACAGACTCTACCTGACCGTTATAAGCAATGGCAGAAAAAATACCTAAAATATATAGTGGTAATAAAGGAATAATTACCTTTTCTATCACCAGCATTATTATTTTTTGAAAATCGTTAGCTACCTTTTTTAAACTACTCTCTCCTTGCGTTGCTAATCCTAAACCAATAACAAATGCTAACACTAAAGCAGACATTACATCTAACACAGGTGGAATTGTTATGGAAAAAAACGGACTTAATTTTTCTACACCTTCACCAACATTTTGTACTGTTTGTGCTTCTATAAAAGAAGGAAAAAAACCAGATGCTACAAAGTAGGTTGAAAACCCAGAAAACAACGTAGACCCATACGCTATAGCAGCCGTTATAACTAATAGTTTACCAGCTCCTTTACCTAAATCTGCAATAGCTGGCATAATTAATCCTAAAATGATTAACGGTATTGCAAAGCCTAAAAACTGACTAAAAACAGCTTTAAAAGTGTTAAATAACCTATTTACAGATTCTGGTAAGTACAACCCAATTAAAATACCTAAAATAATTGCAATAAATACTTTAAATAATAGGTTTGAAGTAATTTTTTTAAGCATAGCCTAGTTTTTATGTTTGTAAAAAACACAAATATAGCCTAAGTAAGCTAGTCACTAATTTATAATAACAGTTACTTATTAACTAGTTAGGTTTATAAACTAGAGTTAATCTAAAGAAAAAGAAAAGTCATTATAACTTTCTGTGCTCCATGCTAAGTGCTTTGTTGCTGGTGATGCTGCAAAAAACGGAGAAAACGTATGCACTTTTACCGTTTTATTATCTGGTAAAAATTCTAAAATTCTTAACCAACCGTCTCCACCATTACCTTGCCACCCGCCACCCATAGCTTGGGCGTTAAATGCCATTTGACTCACTTTTTTACCTCCTTTATTTTTGTCTACTTTAAAGCCCACGTGAGCTTTAAAATCATCTGCACCACCAATATGACCAGAAAAGACTAGTTGTATGTTTTTAGATGGTTCTACTAATTTTTTCCAAACTGCCTCTCCGTAGTTAGCATCTTTTACAGGATAATTCTCTTTTTCTATACGCTGGTTTTTAGCGTTTAAGTAGGAGTGTGTAAGTACTGCAACTGTATGGTTTTTGTACTTATCCTCATCTACCACATTTTTTGCCCATTGTACAATAGTATCTCTTGGTGCAAACTCTAAGGTCATAAATAAAAATTTACGCCCGTTAGGCGCTGTAAAATCAAAAGCTGCGTTTTCTAAACTTGGGTGACCGCCAGCATTTTTTGCAGCCGCACTTAGTAACTTATAATTAGCTTGGTTTTTATGTGCCGGAAAATACGTATTGTAGTTAGATCCTCTGTGTTCTACACCTTTGTATCCGTAATCATGGTTACCTGCAGCCAACACATAAGGTACTTGCCCATCTAACCTACCAAACATTCTAGACACAGCCATCCATTGTTGTCTGCTTGTTTGGTTTCCGTTTTTTCCATTTGGTACAATCATATCGTTTTGCTCTACCAAATCCCCGGTACACAATACCATTTTAATATTTAGCGAATCTACGTTTTCACTTATCCAAGCCGTCATTAAATCTAAAGTGCCTTGGTTGCGTTGGTACTTAACGTAATTTTGGGTATCTGGCACTAAGATTAAACTCCAAGAGTTTGGGTTAGATAGTTTTGGTGCTTCGTATTTTTTTTGGGCTATAATAGATTGTTGGGTTGTAAAAAGTAACAACGCTACTACTATAAACTGGTAAACCTTTTTCATACAAGTGTAATTATTTATCAACCTTAAAAAAATTGATTGTCTTCTTTTATTTTAGTCATCAAAAATAACTGAAAAATTACTTTTGGAATCTATAAAACAAATTATATAAAGTTAACTTAATATTAAAAAAGGAGCATATTTGTAAAGTGTCAACATAAAAAAATAGCTCCCCATTACAGATTTCCGTAATACTTTATTTAACGCAAGTTATAAGTTTGCGTTGTTTGGTAACAATTAGTAAGGTAATAGGTCTGCTTGCTAATACGGTAAGGAGGAAGTTATCCAAATTAGTAGGTAAGACCTTTTCTTTATGTATTTATTTATTTCTGTATTTTATTGTAAGCTAAATAATGTAAGTTTGTATTTTTCTACGCACAACCAATATGACTAAACCATACTACGGGATTAAGAAGACCATTACTAATGAGTACTACTTTAATTTAAAAACTAGTGAAGGAGAAATAATACTATATGGCGAGGTTTTTAAAAGTTTAGAAGAGTGTAAGCAGCAAATTATTTTTATAAAACAATATGCTTATGACTATGATTACTACCATAGTAAATTAACAAAAGACAACAAACACTACTTTTATTTGTATTTAAATGAAGATACGTTGCTAGGCAAAAGCAATACATACAATACAGAAGAAGCAAAAGAACTAGGCATTGCATCTGTAATGCTATATGCAACAGTGGCTACAATTAAAAATTTTAGTGAGGAAGAGGAGTAATTTAATAACTTAATTTTTAATTAACTTATTTATAACAAAAAAACGAATCAAAATTTGTCTCCTCAATTATCCCCTAAAACCAAAAAAGCCTTTACATTTCTGTAAAGGCTTTGTTTGCTAGTGGTCCCACATGGGCTCGAACCATGGACCCCCTGATTATGAGTCAGGTGCTCTAACCAGCTGAGCTATAGGACCCGCATTTTGCGGATGCAATATTACTATTTATTTTGTTACAATCCAAAAGAACATTGCAGTTATATTTACTTTTTTTATTCTGCCACAGTTGGTGCTTCTTGGCAAAGCTCTATTAATGTGCCATTTGTACCCTTTGGGTGTAAAAAAGCAACTAATTTATTATCTGCTCCTTTTTTTGGTATTTCGTTTAAAACCACAAAACCTTCAGCTTTTAAACGTGTAATTTCTGCTACAATATCATCTACAGCAAAGGCTATATGATGTACACCCTCTCCTTTTTTTGCTATAAATTTTGCTATAGGGCTATCTTCTTTTGTAGCCTCTAACAACTCTATTTTATTTGGTCCTTGCATAAAAAAAGAGGTTTTAACACCCTCAGACGCCACTTCTTCTTCTTTGTAGCTTGGTATACCCAGCAATTTTTCAAACAAAATATTAGATGCTTTTAAATCTTTAACCGCTATTCCTATATGTTCTATTTTTTGCATAATTTATCTTTAAAAATATAAATGCTAAAATTACAACAATTAATCTTTTAGCTAATACTTAGGATACTAGGTTAAGGTATAGGAGTCTAATAATATAAATTGTACTTTTGCCCCATGGAAACTCAAAGACAGAAAAAAATAGGAGGCGTAATACAAAAAGATATCGCAGATATCTTACAACGCGCAGTGATTGATGGTGGTTTGCGTGGTACACTTATATCTGTTTCTAAGGTGGTTGTTACTACAGATTTATCTATAGCTAAAGTATATATTAGTATTTTTCCGCATAAAAATGCAGATGAGCTTTTAGAAGGTATAAAATCTAACCAACCATTAATAAAACATGAGCTTGCTCAACGTACCAAAAACCAATTGCGTCGTGTACCAGAATTGTTATTTTTTATAGACGATTCTTTAGAGTACATAGACGGTATTGAAAAATCTTTAAAGGGAGAGGATAACCCTATAGAAAATCCAGATTTACTAGAACGCAGAAAAAAATCTTAAGATTGAATTTTCCGCTATACATCGCTAAGCGTTATGTACGTTCTAAAAGCAGTCAAAACGCTGTAAACATTATCAATTTTATTACATTTTTAGTAATTGTTATTGGTTCTGCAGCGCTTTTTATTGTATTATCTGGCTTTGCCGGATTAAAAACATATAGCCTTAGTTTTAGTGAAAGTTTTGACCCAGATTTAAAAGCTTCTCCGTTAACCGGAAAATTTATATCGGTTTTACCAGAACAAGAAACCAAATTACAAAATATAGACGGTGTACTTTCTTTTTCTAAAGAACTAGAAGAAAAGGTATACTTTTTACATAATGAAAAAAGTCATATTGGCTATATTAAAGGTGTAGATAGTAACTACAATAAAGTTACAAGCGTAGATAGTACCTTGTACTTTGGCGAGTGGTTACTAGATAGCCAAAGAGGTGTAGTAGGTATTGGTATTGCAAATTTACTAGGGCTAACGGTTAACAATTACAGGAGCCCTTTGCAAATATTAGTACCCAAACCAAAAAAAGGTGCGGTTAACCAAGGCGGATTTAATAAAACACCCTACAACCAGCACAATGTTGTAGTTAGTGGTATGTATAACGTAGCAGAGGACTTAGATAAAAAATACCTTTTTACAAGTTTACCTGTAGTTCAAAAATTACTAGAGAAAGACAGTTTACAGATATCTGCTATAAATTTTAAGGTTGATGGAACTAAAAATATTAGCAGCATTAAAAAGGAAATTGCTGCTGTTTTTAACCAAAATATAGTTTTAAAAGATAGGCAAGAGCAAAATAGCACGTTACACCGTATGCTAAACACAGAAAACTTGGCTACATACCTAATTTTTACATTAGTGCTTATAATTGCCTTATTTAATGTTATAGGCGCTATTATTATGATGATTTTAGATAAAAAAGAAAACTCTAAAACATTATACTACCTAGGAGCTACTATTAAGGAGTTGCGCAAAATTTATTTTGTACAAGGCACACTTGTTACCAGTATTGGTGGTTTGGTTGGTGTTTTTATTGGATCATTACTAATATGGTCTCAACTAGCTTTTGGTTGGCTAAAAATAAACGCTTTTTTAGCTTACCCTGTAGAGTACAAAATACTAAATGTTGTAATTGTACTAGCTACTATTATTGTACTAGGATTAATATCTGCTAAAATTGCAAGTAGCAGAATTAGCAAAAAATTAATTACACAATAAAAAATAAAAACACTTCTTTTTGGGTCTCTACCCAACAAAACCTTGCACCTAATTCTAACTGTTAAGAGATTAAATTAAACAATTAAAAGTGCCAATTATTTAATGCTTTGGATTAAGAAAACTGGTGATCACCAAACTTATCTAAAACCTCATCAAAAGCAGCAAAAACATCTACAGAATCGTCACTAGTTACCATTTTCATACGGTACTGTTTAAAATCTGGTATTCCTTTAAAGTAGTTGGTATAATGCCTACGGGTTTCAAAAACACCTAGCTTTTCACCTTTCCAATCTATTGCCATTTGTAGATGTCTACGGGCAGCTTCTACGCGCTCTTGCATTGTTGGTGGTGCTTTGTGTTCTCCTGTTTTTATAAAGTGTTTAACCTCATTAAAAAACCAAGGGTAGCCAATACTTGCTCTACCAATCATTGCGCCATCTAAACCATATTCATCTCTCATTTTTACAGCAGCTTCTGGAGAGTCTACATCGCCATTACCAAAAACAGGAATATGCATACGTTGGTTATTTTTAACCTGAGCAATTGGTTTCCAATCTGCATTACCTTTATACATTTGCACACGTGTTCTACCGTGTATAGCTATTGCTGCACAGCCAACATCTTGTAAACGTTCTGCAACCTCAACAATTTTTATAGAATCTGTATCCCAACCCAAACGAGTCTTTACTGTAACAGGTAATTTAGTGTGCTTTACCATTGCATCGGTAAGCTTAACCATTAAATCTATGTCTTTTAAAATACCAGCACCAGCACCTTTGCTTACTACCTTTTTTACAGGACAACCAAAGTTAATATCTATAATATCTGGGTTAGATTTTTCTACAATCTCTACAGAGCGTAACATAGAATCTAAGTTTGCGCCAAAAATTTGTATACCTACAGGTCGTTCTTTCTCATAAATATCTAATTTCATAACGCTTTTAGCTGCATCACGAATTAAACCTTCTGATGAAATAAACTCTGTATACACCACATCTGCGCCCTGTTCTTTGCACAAAGCTCTAAATGGTGGGTCGCTTACGTCTTCCATTGGTGCTAACAACAACGGAAATTCTGGTAACTGTATGTCTCCTATTTTTGGCATTTGGCAAATTTACAACATATCCGTTACCTAAAAAACAGAAAACATTCTATCTTAACCCTATATCTTTAGAAATTAATAACCTTACGTACTTAGGAGTATATACCATTGGTAGTTTTTAAACATAAAAAAAGCGGAAATCCAGTTAAGGAAATCCGCTTTAATAATTATAGTTGTTAGCTAGTGTTATTGCTTATTCGTTAGAAGCCATTAGTGCAAAAAACTTATCTATGTTAGGTAAGATTACAATACGTGTTCTTCTATTTTTAGCTCTATCTTCTTTAGTATCGTTAGACGCTAAAGGAACATAACTACTTCTACCAGATGCAATTAATTTTTCTGGAGCTACGTTATATTTAGTTTGTAACTTACGTACAATAGATGTTGCTCTTAATACACTTAAATCCCAGTTATCTGTTACTTTAGGAGTGCTTATAGATCTAGAATCTGTATGCCCTTCTACCATAACCTCTATACTAGGCTCAGAGTTAATAACGTCTGCTAATTTTTGTAAAATAGCGTCTGCTTTGTTGCTTACATTGTAGCTAGCAGTGTTAAATAATAACTTATCAGATATAGAAATCATAACAACTGTATCATCAATATCAATTGCAATATCTTCATCTTCATTTAAGCTATTTGTACCAATAGATTTTTTTAAGTTGTGAGACAATGCCAAGTTCATAGAATCTTTAAGTGTTTTAGCACCCATTAATTGTTCTGGACTAACATTTTTTAACGTCTCGCGCATTTTGGCTTTAACGTTATTACTAATAACTGCACCATCTGCAGAAATTAATTTTGCATCGTTATCTTCAGTTAATGCATTTATTTTAGAATTATAATCAGCAACTCTTGCTTCTATTTTAGCAAACTTAGCTTCTAACTCTTCTTTTTCTACTGCAGTCTTGGTTAATTGACTTTTAGTTTCACCGTGAGCTTGTTGTAATTCTACATATTTCTTTTTTGAAACACATGATCCTAATAAAACTACCGCAGTTAATGCTAATGATATTTTCTTCATAATTTATGTTTTGTTCTGCAATAGATACGTAGATAAGATTAAAATAGATTTTTTATTTTAAAAATTCTTATCTTAATGACTGATAATAAAGCACTTAAAATCTAAATTTTTTAACAAAAGTTGCTGTTAAATTTAAAACCATTGCGTTAAAACAGTATAAAATCAGCATAAAAAAAGAGGAACTAACACATTTTATATGGTTTACAATTAAAAATTGTAATTAATTTTAGATGTGCTTTAAAATTAGACCCTTATAACCTGTAAAATATAAACTATATTTGCAGCTACTTTAGTACTATATATGAAGAATATTCGAAATTTTTGCATTATTGCACACATAGATCACGGTAAAAGTACCCTAGCAGATAGACTTTTAGACTATACTGGTTCTGTAACAGATCGTGAAAAACAAGATCAACTTTTAGATAGTATGGACTTGGAGCGAGAACGTGGTATTACCATAAAATCGCACGCCATACAAATGGACTTTGAATACAAAGGAGAAAAATTTATTTTAAATTTAATAGATACTCCTGGCCACGTAGATTTTAGTTACGAGGTGTCTAGATCTATTGCTGCTTGTGAAGGTGCTTTACTAATTGTAGATGCTGCACAAAGTATACAAGCACAAACCATATCTAACTTATATCTTGCTTTAGAAAACGACTTAGAAATAATTCCGGTTCTTAATAAAGTAGATTTACCTAGTGCAAACCCAGAAGAAGTTACAGATGATATTGTAGAACTTTTAGGTTGTGCTCCAGAAGATGTTATACACGCAAGTGGTAAAACTGGTTTTGGTGTAGATAATATTTTGGCTGCTGTAATAGAACGTATTCCTGCACCAGTTGGTAATGTAGACGAACCTTTACAAGCCTTAGTTTTTGACTCTGTTTACAACCCTTTTAGAGGTGTAGAAACATATTTTAGAGTTATTAATGGTGAAATAAAAAAAGGACAAAAAATAAAATTTGTAGCTACAGATAAAAGTTACTTTGCAGATGAAGTTGGTACCTTAAAACTAAACCAAGTTATTAAACAAAGTGTAAAAGCTGGTGATGTAGGTTACTTAATTACGGGTATTAAAGATGCGCGTGAGGTTAAAGTTGGTGATACTATTACAGATTCTGCCAACCCAACTATAAACCCTATTGATGGTTTTGAGGATGTAAAACCTATGGTATTTGCTGGTATTTACCCAGTAGATACAGATGAGTTTGAAGAATTGCGTTCTTCTATGGAAAAATTGCAATTAAATGATGCCTCTTTAGTATTTGCACCAGAAAGTAGTGCTGCTCTTGGTTTTGGTTTCCGTTGTGGATTTTTAGGAATGCTGCATATGGAGATTATACAAGAACGTTTGGAGCGCGAGTTTAACATGACGGTTATTACTACAGTACCTAACGTTAGTTACTACGCATTTACGCGTAAAGACCCAGATACTCCGGTTATTGTTAATAACCCTACAGATTTGCCAGACCCATCTAGCATAGACCGTGTAGAGGAACCTTACATAAAGGCAACTATAATTACAAAGTCAGACTTTGTGGGTAATGTAATGTCTTTATGTATAGAAAAACGTGGACAAATCACAAACCAAACATATTTAACGCCAGAGCGTGTAGAGCTGTCTTTTGATATGCCACTTGCTGAAATTGTTTTTGATTTTTATGACAGATTAAAGACGGTTTCTAAAGGATACGCTTCTTTTGATTATACGCCAATTGGTATGCGTACCTCAAAATTAGTACGTGTAGATATTTTATTAAATGCACAACCGGTTGATGCCTTATCTGCTCTTATACACACAGACAATGCGGTACATATTGGTAAAAAAATGTGTGAAAAATTAAAAGAGTTAATCCCAAGACAACAGTTTGATATTCCTATACAAGCTGCCATTGGAGCAAAAATTATATCTAGAGAAACAACAAAAGCATTACGTAAAGATGTTACCGCTAAATGTTACGGTGGTGATATTTCTAGAAAACGTAAACTTTTAGAAAAACAGAAAAAAGGTAAAAAACGTATGCGCCAGGTTGGTAACGTAGAAGTACCACAAGAGGCGTTTATGGCGGTATTAAAACTTAACGATTAATACACCTATTACTTTATATATAAAAACCTTCATTTTTTAATGAAGGTTTTTTGTTTTACTGCTCTAGCCACTTTCTAAACTCTGCTGTGGAAGATGTGCTAGTCATTACTTTGTCTTTTACACCAACCATTTTTAGTAGTAAGCGGTTTTTAAAATGACTCTCTATATTGTCTATAAAATCTATACTAATAATTTCGCTACGGTTTATTTTAAAAAATTTATTAGGGTGTAATTGTTGGTGTATGGTACCTAAATTTAAAGATATTGTATGCCTTTTTCCTTTAGCATCTGTCGCAATACAAAAATCTCCTGATGCCTCTATGCAACTAATGTCTGCAATGTTTAACAGTTGTATACCATTGGTCTTTTTTATCACAAAACGTGTTTTGTAATTATTATGTTCTTCTTGTAACGCAATTTTAAGGTTTGTAAGTGTTTTGGTAGATAGCGAGTTATAGTCTCCTTTATTAAATAATGCTTGGTATTTTTCTAGCGCCTTTTTAAAATCTAATTGTGTGTATGGTTTTAAAATATACGCAATGCCATTGGTATTAAATGCCTGAAAAAGATACTCGTCATGCGCAGAGCAAAATATAATTGGGGCATCTATATTAACCTCATTATAGAGATCAAAAGATACACCATCTAAAAGCTGAATGTCAGACAAAATAATATCATATGTATTACTCTCTAAAAAAAGTTTACCTTCTGCATTAGACCTTGCCCAGTCATACCCAACCTCATCATTAAAATAGTCTTTAACAAAAGAAACTAATTTTTGAAAAGCTGGTATTTCATCTTCTAAAATTAAAATTTTCATCTACTTTAATTATCTTCAATTAATTTAATTACCGGAATAGAAACCGTAAATTCCTTATCCGTATTTATAATAATTACCTCTTTATCAGATAGTAATTTATATCGAGCTTTTAAATTATCTATACCTATACCAAAAGATTCGTTTTTAGGTATTATACTAGATTTAGTATTACTTACTTTTAAAGCGTTTTCCTCCACACAAATTACTGTTTTTATACTAACACCTGCACTAGGTTTGTTATGCTTTACAACATTCTCTAACAAAGCTTGTGTGGCTCCTGTGGGTATAAATTTATCGTTTGTGGTTGTTTCTTTTTCAATTTTAAAATCGTAATCGTTACCAAAGCGCGTTTTTATTAGAAACATATAGTTTTCTGCAAGTTGAATTTCTTCAGACAACTCCATCACTTCTGCATCTTTTGTTTTTATTAAATACCTGTATATTAATGACAAACGATTTATGTATTCTTTTGCTCTTTGAGTATCACTATCTATTAAAGAATCTAATGTATTTAAGTTGTTAAATAAAAAATGAGGATCTATTTGTGAACGTAATAGTTTAAGCTCGTTTTCTTTTTGTTGTTTTTCAAACTTTAACAATTGGTTTTGCCCTTCATAGAACTTTTTAGTAAGCAATAATGCAAAAGGAAAAGCGGTTTGTAAACTACCTCTGTCTATCATTTCTATAACAAAATCTAAACCCTTTGGAAACTTACTCCAATCATTATCTCCTGTCCAGAAGCCAACTACATTTTGAATTCCCGTTAAAACAACCAAGATAAGTATACCCAAGAAAGCAAAAAGCACATACTTTTTTTCTTTTACAAACTTTGGTATTAGCCAAAAAACAAACAAGAAAATAATACCACAGATGGTAATTAAATCTACTGGAAAATCTATAAGATATTCCCTAAGCATAGAGTCGTTTTTATAATATTCTCGTCCTTGCAAAGAAAAAGAAACTATAAAATAAACTACCATAAGTAGTATATCTGATTTGTTTATTTTTTTGTTCATTAAACAGCTGGTGTATTAGTTATTATCATCAATTCTGTTTTGCTCCTCTTTAGATGAATTTTCTCTGTTTTTCTGCTTACCATATCTAGATCCAAAACTGTAAGATACTCTTAATTGTACATTTCTTCTAGACTCGTTACTTTCTACATCTGCATTAAGGTTGTTGTAATTAATTTTACCAACAAAACCTCTGTTTAGTATTTTATTTAATCCAAAATTTACCTTTAACCTATCATCTAAAAAAGTTTTACCTAAGGATAAATCTAAACCAGCAAACCAGTCTACATCCATACCACCATCTAATGCACCAGTACCGTAGTTACCGCTTATTTCTGCATTAATTTCCCAAGGAAGCTCATAACTAGCTTGTGTAAACCAAATAAGGCTCCATTTGTCTAAATTTAGGTTATCTGGTGCAGACTTTAATTTGTTGTAATTTACAATAAAACCCGTAAAACCATCTACACCCTTTATAAAGCTTAAAGGCCCAAACAACCTAAAATTCCAGTTTTCTTTTTCTGTTAAATTAATTGTAGTTCTGCTAATTTCTGCTGTCTCTGTGTTTTGAGATATGAATTGAAACATTGCATCTTTAGTACCGTTGTAAGCAATGGTAAAAAATGGCTGCCCATCAAAAGTTAAATTAAATTGATAATTATTTGTAAATGATGGTTTTAAGTTTTCATTACCAACGTCTGATGATAACGGATCATAATACGTTACAAATGAGTTTAATGTACTGTAACTTGGTCTACTAATACGGTAACTATAAGCCACGTTAGCACTTAAGTTTTCGTTTAGTTTTTTACTTACAGATGCACTAGGGAACAGTTTAGATATTTTACGTTCTCTACTTTCATTTGTGGTGCTAGAGGTTCCTTTTGTGTTACTATCTTCAAAACGTAAACCTCCAGAAAAAGACCAATCTCCGCTTGTAATATTTAGTTTAGAATACACCGCAAAAATATTTTCTTCTACTAAAAACCGATTACTAGCATCTTCATCAAAAACAAATTCACCATTAGTATCTTCACTAAAAGACATTAAATCACTATCTGTGTCAACATCTGCATATTTACTACCTAAACTTAGTTTAAAGTCTTCTGTAAACTGTTTAGAATAATCTATCTTATATGTTTTTATTTGATATTCTCCGTCTTGTAAATAACGTTGGTTTGTATAGGGTACTGTACTACCCTCTAAAGAAGATATGTTATTAATATTATCATTAGTATAGTCTACAAAATTAAAATCTGCTGTTAGTTTTTGTGTTTCTGTTTTATACTCGTAATATGGATTAACATTAAATACTGTTTGATCTCTGTTAAAACTATTTTGTGATAGTAAATAATCTGTAGTATTAGCAGTAGTAATTATGTTGCTACTTTTAGAGTTACGGTCAGAGTCTGTAGTAATGTTTCTAACACCAACACCAATGCTGTGTTCATCTGTAATGTAATAATCTAAACTAGCACTAGCCCTTAAACTTTTCGGGTTATAAGGTTCTATTGTAGCTTGGTCATATGTGGCGTCTTCTACGGTTCTTTTAATAAACAAATCTTCTCTCCAGGTAGGACTAGAATACCCTGCACTTGCCTGCCAATTTAGTTTGTTTATATAACTACCAATAGATGCGCTTGTACCATATTCTACACCTTCATCTTCACCTATCCAGCCAACAATAGTACCGTGTGTACCAAGCTTTACATTTTTCTTTAAAATAATATTTAATATTGGTCCAGAACCAGCAGCATCAAACTCGGCACCAGGTTGCTCTATCATTTCTACTTTGGCTATGTTATCTGCAGGCATATCGCGCAGCAAAGTGTTCATATCCATATAATCTGTGGTTTTACCATTAATTAATATTCTAATATTGCTTTGGCCTGCGTAGCTTATACCATTATTGCTAACAATTATACCAGGTACACGTTTCATTACATCTTGTAAGTTAGAATTTAACATTTCTGAATTTTCTAAATCTACAATAAGCTTTTCTGCTGTTTGCCTAATAACTGGTCTTTTACTTTTAACAACAACCTCGTTTAAAGATTCTGCTTCTTCTTGTAGTTCAAAGTCAAAAAATTTGTCTGCTGTTAATGTAAATGCTTTAGATGTTTTGGTTTTAAAACCAAGCATAGACACCTCTATATAATATGTTCCATTTTTTACTGAGTTAAAGGCGTACACACCTTGCTTGTCTGATATAGTACCAGTAACAACTTCTTTAGAGGATTGGTTGTATAAAATTACGTTGGCGTACTCTAACGGAGCATTACTCTCTGTTATTAGGCCGGAAATCTTGTTCTGTGCTTGGACAGATAATACACCCAGAAGTAAAATAAAAATAGTTTTTGTAAACGTTTTCATGACTGTTGATTATGATTGATGCCATAAATGTATAATAACTAATATATTACAGAAACTATTTTCTGATAAGTTGGGATAAAATAAGGTTAAACCCTATTTTTTTAGTGACCAATTGTAACTTGCATAAACAACAAAGGCTTTCTGTAACAGAAAGCCTTTGTTTTAAAAAAATATGTACTTTTTATTCTTCTTCAGTAATATCTGCGTGTTTATCTACATCTAACATTTTACCTAAATAAACAAGCTCATACCCTTCTGTAATATCTGTAAAAGATTTACTAAACGATGGTATAATGTGCAACTCACCATCTGGAGATTTTAAAAATATAGGTATTATACTTTCATCTGCCTTGGTAATTTCAATTAAACCTTCATAATGGGTTTGGTCTTTTAGTTTTATTTCATGTATTGATGGATATTTACGTGCAGCCTCCATTAACTTAATAAAATCATCTGTATGAGAAAACAAACCTTCTTTAGGGTTGTTTTGTGGATCGTTCATTTCATCTGCATTTACCAGTCTAAATGAACCGTTTTCTCCAAATTGCTTTTCAAACTTTTTTACTGCAAAGTTGTTAATGTCTGAGTTTGCTGTTAATGCCATAACGTAACCCATATCACTCAACTCTATATTATCTGTTAAAGAGTCTGAATAAATATTGGCACTAATAGCATCTATACCTAATTTTTTTGCTTTGCTAATATTAGTTTGGTTATTGTCTATTAATACTACATGCCTGTTGTGTTCTTTTAAATATTGGGCTATTAACCTAGACAATTTAGAGGCTCCTATAATTAAAATACCTTCAGATCTTTTTAAGAAAACACCAACAAGTTTGGCAAACATTCTTGCTGTGGTTGCATTAAGTAAAACCGTACCTAATACAATAACAAAAACCAAAGGAGTAATGTAATCTGCCCCAGGGACACCCTTAGAAAATAATTTAGAACCAAATAACGATGCTATACCAGCTGCTACAATACCTCTTGGACCAACCCAACTTATAAATAATTTTTCTTTTAGTTGAAGATTAGATCCTCTTGTGCTTAAAAATACACCAAGCGGCCGTACAACAAATACAATAACTGCAAAAAGAATTAAAGTACCCCAGTTAAAAATAAGTTCTAAATCTGCTATGTTTATGTTAGCAGATAACAATATAAATAAAATAGATATTAGTAGTACGCTTAAAGATTCTTTAAAGTAAAGTAACTCCTTAATATTAGGTAAGTCTGTGTTACCCATTACCATCCCCATTACCACTACGGCTAGTAAACCAGATTCATGTGCAAAAACATCAGACATTACAAATACAAGTAATACTACAGATAATGATACTACATTAAGCAAATAATGAGGTATAAAATTACGTTTTACTGCTGCAGTTAAACCGTGTGCAAACGTAAAACCAAAAGTAGTACCAAATAAAAGTATTTTACCAAACTCTATTAAAGCAGTAAAGGTAAAGTCTCCACCACCACCAACACTAATAAACTCATATACCAAAACGGCAACTAAAGCACCAATAGGATCTATTAAAATACCTTCCCATTTAAGAACTGCAGAAATATCTTTTTTTAAAGGTATGTTTCTTAAAATTGGAGTTATAACCGTTGGACCAGTTACTATAATTAATCCTGAAAATAAAAATGAAATAGACCAACTTAACCCTAAAATATAATGAGCAGCAATACCTGCACCAAAAAACGTAACCACAGAACCTATAGTTATTAACTTAGAGATTACAGGACCTATATTTTTAATCTCTGATCGTTTTAAAGTTAAACCACCTTCAAACAAAATAATACTAATTGCAAGAGACACAAAGTAATACAAACTATCACCAGGAAAAAGTCCTGTTTTTCCGTTCCAAATTGGCTCTATAATTTTACTGCTGTCTTCTGTAAAAAGTGTGGATATTGGTCCCACTATTAACCCTATTAAAATTAAGGGCAAAATTGCAGGTAATTTTAATTTCCAAGCAAACCACTGCGCTAGTATTCCTAGTATTATAATTCCGGCTAATTCCAGCATAATTTATTTTTTTTGAAAAATAGCATTTTAATTTTAAAAAGCAATTTTAACCTGCAAATAAGTTTTGTTATATAATTGTGCTATCTTGGGCTAAATTTAGCTTATGATATATAAAAATCGTCCTTTTAAAACGATTCTTTTTGGATTTGCTTTTTCTCCAAAATTAGAGATAAATATTTTGGAGACTACCAGAATTGCTCATTTTTTTAAGGCTAAATTAATATTGCTTCATGTAGGTGCTAAAACACCAGAAAAAGAAGCAAAAATTACAACTATCTTAAACCAAACAGCATACAAAAATTTAGATATAGAAGTAAAATGGGAAAAAGGTGATCCTATTACTGTTATTACTACTGCTTGTAAAACTAGCAACATAGATTTGTTAATTATTGGAGCTTTACAAAAAGAAAAAATATATCAATTTTATGTAGGTTCTATTGCGCGTAAATTAACACGTAAAGTTTGCTGTTCTGTACTGCTACTTATTAAGCCTTCTAAAGAACGTATACCCTGTAAAAGCATTGTTGTAAACGGCTTAGATGCGCCAGATACGCCACTTACTATAAATGCTGCTTTTTATATTGCTAACGCACTTGGTGCACCACAGCTAACAATTGTAGAAGAAATTTTGCAAAAAAATATTCAGGTAAGTGTACAGGATGATAAAACACTGAAAAAAGCAAATATTGTTAAAGAGCGATTAAAACACCGAGAAGAACAAAGGGTTAGAGAAATTGTAAAAGATATTCCTGATGCTTGTAAAGAAGGAATAAAAGTAAAAAACCAAGGTATTTTTGGCAAAAGAGGCTACTCTATTGGCCATTATGCAGAAATTGTTAGGGCAGATTTATTGGTAATGAATGCTCCCTCTAAAACAGGAATTTTAGATCGTATTTTTCCGCATGATATAGAATATATTTTATCTGATTTACCAACAGATTTATTTATAATACGTAATCGATTTGACTCCGAAAACAAATAAAACAAAAACGTTTGTAAGCGCACTACCAAAGAATATTTTTTCTGGCTTTGTAGTTTCATTAATAGCATTACCCTTAGGATTAGGTTTGGCACTTGCCAGTGAAGCACCTCCAATTTCTGGTGTTATTGCTGCCATAGTAGGTGGTTTTATAGTTTCTATTTTAGGTGGCTCTAATGTTACAATTACTGGACCAGGTAATGGTATGGTAATTGTTTTATTAAGTGCAATTTATACGTTAGGTGAAGGCAATTTATACCAAGGATATTTATTTACACTTGCTGCTATTATTGTTTCTGGATTTGTTATGATTTTGCTTGGCTTTTTAAAAATGGGCAGATTGGCAGATTTTTTTCCTGCATCTGCTATAGAAGGTATGCTAGCTGCCATTGGTATTGGTATTTTATCTAAACAGTTTCATATTATGTTAGGTAATAATAATGTTAGCGGTAATATTGTTCCATTAGTACTAAAGTTTCCGTCTGCAATACAAAACCTATGGTTAACAACAAATAGTAGTATTTTAGCCGCAGCTGCCATTGGCGTAATTAGTTTGTTAATAATGGTTTTTTATGCCAAAATAAGAAACAAATATTTTCAATTAATACCTGCTCCTATGTGGATAATTGTATTGGTTGTAAGTTTAAGCTATGTATTGGCTGGTATAGGTGTTAATTACCCCTTAACCGAAGATTTTTTAGTAAAAATACCTGCAGATGTTACCTCTAATTTGGCATTCCCAGATTTTTCAAAAGTATACCAACCTAACTTCATTATAGCTGTTTTTTCTATTACCTTAATAGCAAGTATAGAGTCTTTACTTAGTATAAAAGCTGTAGATAAGTTAGATACATTAAATAGGCGCTCTAATGTTAATAGAGATTTAAAGGCTTTAGGTGTAGCCTCTATTGCAAGTGGGTTTTTAGGCGGTATAAATGTTGTAACAGTAATTGCACGTAGCTCTGTAAACGTTAATAACGGGGCAACAAACAGGTCTGCCAATTTCTTTCAGGCATTTTTTTTAACGGCATTTGTACTTCTTTTTCAAGAGCAATTACGTAAAATACCTTTAGCTGCACTTGCAGCTATATTAGTTTATACAGGTTATAAGCTTGCTACACCAAAAACACTTCAAAAAATTGCTAAAATTGGTAAAGAGCAAATAATTATATTTTTAGTTACCCTTTTAACAACACTATTTACAAATTTAATTACAGGTATTAGCGCTGGTATTTTAATAACGTTTATTATACATATTATACTTAACAAAAGTTTTACGCTGTTTTTTAGTAACTTACTAAAACCTAACATACTAATGTATAAAGAGCCAGACGGTGGTAACTTTTATATTAGTGTAAAATACTTTTGTAGCTTTTTAAATTTTTACAAACTAAAAAACAAACTAGATGCCATACCAGAAGATAATATTGTGGTTTTAGATTTTTCTATGTGTAATTTTGTAGATCATACTGTTATGGAAGGTTTAGAGGGCTATGTAGATACCTTTAGTAAAAAAGGGGGTAGCATTGAGCTTATTGGACTAGATAAACATGGTACCGACTCTGCACACCCATTTGCAATACGTAAAATTCTTCCGTTTGCTACAAAATTAACTCCTGTAGAGGGCAACCTTACTAAAAGGCAGTTGTTACTAAAAAATACAGCTTCAAATTTTAAATGGGACTACATACCAGAGAAAAATAAAAATGCAGATTTTTTAACAAATTTTGTTTTCTTTAAAAGTAGAGAAATACGCTATTTTTATAATCAACTTAAAGCAAAAAACAATAAAGTTGCTCTTATGGATGTAGAGTTTACTGAAGGTGCATTTATAGCAAGAGAAGTAATAAAAACAACCGTTTTACACATAAAATTAGATAGAGAAGTACCTGTTTTTACTTTAGATAAAGAAGGTCTTATAAAGTACTTGTATAGCTTAGCTGGCTTTAAAGAGTTAAATATAGAAAATCATCCAGATTTTAATCGTAGGTTTTACCTTAGTGGAGAAAAACCAAAGCAAATACAACAGTTATTTACAGATGAACTTATTCTATTTTTAGAAAGTAATCCTTATTACCACATAGAGTGTAACGGATCTGCTCTACTAATTATTAAAAAAGAACGATTATTAAGTGTACAAGAAGTAAAAGCAATGCTATATTTTGGCAAGCAATTGCATCAAATTTTACAATAATGTTAACATAATTTAGCGCATTATAAACATTTTAGTTTACCTAATTTTGTAAATATGAAGATTTACCCAATAGAAACAGGCAATTTTAAGTTAGATGGTGGTGCAATGTTTGGCGTTGTTCCAAAATCTATTTGGACCAGAACAAACCCAGCAGATGCTAATAATATGATAGATATTGCTGGCCGCTGCTTATTAATAGAAGACGGCAACAGACTTATACTTATAGATACTGGTATGGGTAACAAACAATCTGATAAATTTTTTGGCTACTACTACATGTGGGGAGACCATACTTTAGATAACTCTTTAAAACAATTAGGTTTTAGTAAAGATGATGTCACAGATGTATTTTTAACACATTTACATTTTGACCATTGTGGTGGTTGTGCTGTTTGGAACAAAGATAGAACTGGTTTTGAAGTAGCTTTTAAAAATGCAACATTTTGGACTAATGAAAACCATTGGAACTGGGCAACAAAACCTAATGCACGTGAAAAAGCATCGTTTTTAACAGAAAACTTAATGCCAATGCAACAAAGCGGGCAATTAAAATTTTTAAAACCTAACCAGCATCAATTTGAAGCTGAATCTGAGCTTGGTTTTGGTATTTTTTATGCAGATGGCCATACAGAAAAACAAATGATACCACACATACAATACAAAGGTAAAACACTAGCTTTTATGGCAGATTTATTACCTACAGTTGGCCATATACCACTACCTTATGTTATGGGTTTTGATACTAGACCTTTATTAACATTGTCTGAAAAAGAACTATTTTTAAACACTGCTGCAGATAATAATTATTACTTGGTACTAGAGCATGATGCACACAACCAAGTTTGTACTGTAAAACACACAGAAAAAGGAGTAAGATTAAATGAGACTTTTACCTTTAATGAGCTTTTTAATTAAGCGTATAAATTACGCTCTACACCATTTATAAAGAAATTACTAAATTCATCAAAATAATAAATACACAAATTAAATTAACATAATATGAATATCAGACTATCAAAATCTGTTTTAAGCTTATCAGCTGTAGCCCTAATAATGGCTAGTTGTGGCTCTGCTCCTACCTTGGTTTCTACTCCTGTAGAAAACATAGATGCTTTGCCTTTAAAAGTATCGGAACTTACAGAGCAACAAAAACAAAACTGGGGTCATGCAGATCTTGCTACAGACACTATACCTGGAATGAGTGTAGATAAAGCCTACAAAGAACTTATTGGTAATAAAAAAGGAACCAAAGTTATTGTAGCAGTTATGGATTCTGGAATGGATTTAAACCACGAGGATCTTAAAAATGTTTTATGGACAAATAAAAAAGAAATTCCTGGTAATAACATTGATGATGATAACAATGGTTTTATTGATGATGTTCATGGATATAACTTTTTAGGAGACTCTTATAATGAGCAATTAGAAAGCGCAAGAATTGTAAGGTTAGGTCTTGGTGATGCTGCATTACAAGCAAAAGCTAAGGCAGAAGTAAAAGCAGACTATGCTGAAGCTTTAGCTGGTAAACAAAGATATGAACAAATTTTACAAGCTGTAAAAAATGCAGATGAAGCTGTTAAAAAAGAACTAGGTAAGGATAGCTATACTAAAAAAGATTTAGCTGGTATTACTGCTAAAGACGAAGCTATGCAACGTAACTTAGCAGTGTTAAACCAAATGTATTCTTTTAGTGCTTCTATTCCTGAAGCTATAAAAAGTATTACTGGTGGTATTACATACTTTACAGACCAAGTAAACTACAACTTAAATAAAGATTTTAACGGAAGAAAACCAGTTGGAGACAATCCTTACGATATTACAGATACAAAATATGGTAATGGTAACCCAATGAACACTGTAGATACAGAAAGTCACGGTACACACGTTGCTGGTATTATTGCTGCAGAGCGTAACAATGGTAAAGGTGCTAATGGTGTTGCTAATAATGTAGAGTTAATGAGCATTAGAGCTGTACCAAATGGAGATGAGTATGATAAAGATATTGCCTTAGGTATACGTTATGCTGTAGATAACGGAGCTAAAGTTATAAACGCTAGTTTTGGCAAGGCATACTCTCCTAAAGCAGAATGGGTATATGAAGCTTTAAAATATGCTGCAGAAAATGATGTACTTTTTGTACACGCAGCTGGTAATGATGGTGCTAATTTAGACGATTATGAAAATCACCCTAACTACCCTAATGACCAAATTAAAAATGGTGCAGAATTTGCAGATAACGTAATAACAGTTGGTGCTTTAGCCAACAAATACGGATCTACAATGCTTGCAGATTTCTCTAACTACGGTAAAATAAATGTAGATGTTTTTGCACCAGGAGCAGAAATTTATTCTACTGTACCAGGTAGCAAGTATGAGTTTATGGGTGGTACATCTATGGCTTCACCTGGTGTTGCTGGTGTTGCTGCTGTAATTAGATCTCAGTATCCTAAATTAACTGCTGCACAGGTTAAAAAAATAATCATGCAATCTGGTATTGCAACTAAAACTAAAGTGGTTATTGGTGGAGATCCATCAAACAACAATACATTAGCTAATATATCTACATCGGGTAAAATGGTAAACTTATATAACGCACTTTTATTAGCTGAAAGCGTTTCTAAAGGAAAAGTAAAATTATAATTATGAAAAAATTATTAATAGCAGGGATAGCAGTGTTTACAACATTGCTTTCTCCTTTATCTGCGCAAAATAGTCCGTATTGGCAACAACACGTTGATTATTCTATGGAGATAGATATGAATGTTGAAAACTACCAGTATGATGGAACACAAAAATTGGTATACACAAACAACTCACCAGATGAGCTAACACGTGTGTATTACCATTTGTATTTTAACGCTTTTCAGCCAGGTAGTGAAATGGATGCCCGTTTACATAGCATTTCAGATCCTGATGGAAGAATGACGGATAAAGATAAAAATAGCAGAATTGCTACTTTAAAAGAAGATGAAATTGGCTTTATTAAGGTTTCTTCATTAAAACAAGATGGTGTTCCTGTAAAATACAGTGTAGAAGGTACTGTTTTAGTAGTAGAATTGGCTAAGCCAATTGCTGCTGGTGCTAAAACAACTTTTGATATGGTTTTTAAAGGCCAGGTTCCTGTGCAAATACGTAGATCTGGTCGTAATAGCAAAGACGGTGTGTCTTTATCTATGACGCAGTGGTACCCAAAATTAGCTGAGTATGATTTTGAAGGTTGGCACGCAGACCCATACATTGCCAGAGAATTTCATGGTGTTTGGGGAGATTTTGATGTAAAACTTACAATAGATAAGGATTACGTTGTTGGTGGTACAGGTTATTTACAAAATGCTAATGAAATAGGACACGGTTATGAGGCTCCTGGAACTAAGGTTAAAAAGCAACGTGGTAAAAAATTAACATGGCATTTTAAAGCACCTATGGTACATGATTTTATGTGGGCAGCAGATCCAGATTATATTCATGATACGCTACAAGTAGAAAACGGACCATTATTACACTTTTTATACCAAGGTGATGATGCTGAAATTAAGGCAAACTGGGAAAAAGTACAACCTAAAGCTGCAGAAATGATGCAGTTTTTTAGCAAAAATATTGGTAAATACCCATACAAACAATACTCTATTATACAAGGTGGAGATGGTGGTATGGAGTACGCTATGAGTACATTAATTGCTGGTGGTAAAAAATTCGGTAGCCTTGCAGGTACAACTGCTCATGAAATGGCACACTCTTGGTTTCAACACGTATTAGCAACTAATGAAGCTAAACACGAGTGGATGGATGAAGGATTTACAACATTTATTTCTTCATTGTGTATGAATGAGGTAATGGATCAGAAAAAAGATAACCCTTTTGAAAGATCTTATGGAAGTTATTACTACCTAGTAAAATCTGGAAAAGAGCAACCACAAACTACACACGCAGACCGTTACCATGAAAATATGCCTTATAGCATTGCTGCTTACAGTAAAGGATCTGTGTTTTTATCACAATTAGGCTATATTATTGGTCAAGAAAACTTAATGAAAACAGTACGTAAATACTATGAAGATTTTAAGTTTAAGCACCCAACACCTAATGATATTAAAAGAACAGCAGAAAAGGTATCTGGTATGGAGCTAGACTGGTATTTAACAGACTGGACACAAACAACTAATACAATAGATTACGGTATTAAAGAAATTACAGAATCTAATAACAGCTCTACAGTAGCTTTAGAAAGAATTGGTTTAATGCCAATGCCTTTAGATATTTTAGTTGTTTATGCAGATGGTACTAAAGAAACATTTTATGCTCCTTTGCGTATGATGCGTGGTGAAAAAGAAAACCCATATACAGATTTAAAAAGAACTGTATTGCCAGATTGGCCTTGGGCAAACTCTAACTACAGCTTTACTATTAACAAACCAAAAGCAAGTATTAAAGCAATTGTTATAGACCCATCTAACCTTATGGCAGATATAAATAAAGAAAATAACGTTTATCAGGCAGAGTAAAATCTTCCTTTTAAATACCAATAAAAATCCGTTTAGAGCTTTGCTTTAAACGGATTTTTATTTTCTAACCTAACTATTAATAAACCAATAAGACTTATAAATAATAACTTTATAATACCTTTGCTCTTTAGTAAAGATGTGCAGTTGCGTTAAACACTCATTTTTATCAAACTAAATAATTAATACATTTTTAATGTCTACCCAAAAACAACAAAATACTCCTAATTTTAAGTTTCCTACCAAGGAAAAATTAAAAAGCAGAAAGTTAATAGGAGAATTGTTTGCAGACGGCAAAAGTGTATCTAGCTACCCAGTAAAACTAATTTACTTGCCTTGCAGCTTACAAAATACACCCTTAAAAGTAGGTGTTTCTGTACCTAAACGTAATTTTAAAAGTGCTGTAGACCGTAATAGAATTAAAAGATTATTACGAGAAGGTTACAGACTTAACAAACACGTAATTTTTAACAACATAGATAAAGATTTTGCGTTACTATTTTTATACCTTGGTAAAAAGATGCCAGATTACGCTGAAATAGAGAAATCTGTTGCAGAGGTGCTTGCCAAATTTTATAAGAAAGTAAACAATGAAGAACGTATTTAAAAAAAGAATAATAATTCCGGTTTTTGCCGTTTTTATTTTAATAGGAGCCAGCAGTTTTAAAGGCGATTTTTTTGAAATAGCAAAACAAATTGAAATTTTTACTACGCTCTTTAAAGAGTTAAATATGAATTATGTGGATGAAACCAATCCTGCAGAATTAATGGATAATGCCATTAAAAATATGCTAAATGGTTTAGATCCTTATACTCGTTTTTTAAATGAACAAGATGTAGAAGCTTACCGTATTAATAATGCTGGTAAATACTCTGGTATTGGTGCTACTGTACGTACTTACAAAGATAAAATGCTAATTATAGAAGCCTATAAAGACCTACCTGCAGATAAGGCTGGTTTAAAGGCTGGTGACGAGATTATTAAAATTGGCGATACAGATGTTGCAACTTTTAAAGATGATGCAACAGAACTTCTTAAAGGTGCTAGTAACACCGGTGTTAGTGTTGTTTATAAAAGACAAGGTAAAACAAACACTACAACTATTAACAGAGAAGATATAGAAGTAGATGCTGTGCCATTTTACAAAATGGTAGATGAAACTACGGGTTACATTGTTTTAACCAAATTTAACCAAAAGGCATCTTCACAAACAAAAGAAGCTTTAGTAAACCTAAAAAATGAAGGTGCTAAAAAAATTATACTAGATTTAAGAGGAAATCCAGGTGGTTTATTGTCTGAAGCTATAAATGTTACCAATTTATTTGTTCCTAGAGGAGAACTTATTGTAACCACAAAATCTAAGGTTAAAAAGTTTAATAAAACATACAAAACTAGAAATGCTCCGGTAGATACAGAAATACCTTTGGTAGTACTTGTAAATGGTTCTAGCGCATCTGCTAGTGAAATTGTTTCGGGTAGTTTACAAGATTTAGACAGGGCTGTAATTGTTGGCGCTCGTAGTTTTGGTAAAGGTTTGGTACAAAGGCCTCTTAAGCTTACGTATGGTACGCAATTAAAAGTTACCATTTCTAGATACTATACTCCTAGCGGAAGATGTATACAATCATTAGATTATTGGCATAGAGATGAAAACGGTAAAGCCGTAAAAAATACTAAGTTTAATGAATTTAAAACCAAAAACGGACGTAAAGTACAAGATGGTGGTGGTGTTTTACCAGAAATACAAATTGCTGCTGCTAAAACAAACTCTTTAACAAAAGCACTTATTGTTAACAATGTTATTTTTGATTTTGCTACAAACTACTACTACAATAATAAAGTAAATAGTATTGCAGATTTTAATTTAACTGATGCAGATTTTGCAAATTTTAAAGAGCACGTAAACGCCTCTAATTTTTCATTTGAAACCGATACAGAAAAAGCATTAACGGCTGCTATAAATAGTAATGACAACGCCATTTTTGGTGAAGAAATTCAGGATAAATATAAAAGTCTTTTAGTAGATATCAATAAAAATAAAATTAAAGCTTTAGATAAGTACAAAGCACAAATTGTAAAAAATATTGAAGACGAAATTGTAAAACGTTATTTTTACAGAGATGGTTTGTATGAGTATTACTTATCTCATGACGATGCTATTTTAACAGCAACAGAATTGCTTAATAACGCTACTAAATACAATGATTATTTAAAGTAGAATACTTAATTTAACTATGTCTGCATACCAAAAAATGGCCAGTATTGGTCAAAAACTATTTTCTAAACACATTTTGTTTAAATACGGATTTAATTATTCGCCTATGTACAAAAGAAGTACTGGTAAAATAATTGAAATTACTAAAGATTTGCTACACGTTAAAGTGAAAATTCCTATTAGTTGGAAAAACAGAAATTATGTAAATTCTATTTTTGGGGGTAGTTTGTTTTCTGCTGTAGACCCAATACCTATGATACAGTTGTTGTATTTAATTGGGGATGATTATGTGGTTTGGGATAAAGCTGCAGATATACGATTTAAAAAGCCTGCCAAACAAAATGTTTATGCAGATTTTAGATATACTGAAGAAGAACTACAAGATATTAAAAACCGCATTGCCACAGAAAACGAAATTGAGGTTAAAAAAACTACCGAAATTAAAAGCGAAGATGGTACTACTACCTTTTGCGTGGTACATAAAACCATTTATGTAGCCAACAAAGAGTTTTACAAGCAAAAAATGAAAAATAGAAAGAAACAAAAGGCGTAACATTTGTTTATATAAATAAAAAAGAGACCTAAAATATAGTTATTTTAGGTCTCTTTTTTTGGTGTTTTCTACACACTTTACTCTATAAAAAGTGCTGCATTTTTAAGTTCTAAAATGGCTTCTGTATTTTGGTGTAACATGCGGTTACTTTGTAAATATCTGTTTAAATTAAACTCATCAAAATTAGTAGCGTTTTTATCTATACTACTAATATGTACACGGCCAGAAGAATGTATAAATTGGTTGTTGCCAATCCACATACCAACATGTACTACTCTTTGTTTGGTAGAATCTGTTGCTGGTCTTCCAAAAAACAATAAATCACCAACTGCTAGCTTACTAAAATCTTTATCTTTATCTACTACTGTACCTGCGTTTACTTGTTGTGATGCATCTCTTGGTAACACCATACCATTTAAAAAGTATATTGTTTTGGTAAAACCGCTACAATCTACTCCTTTACTAGATGTGCCTCCCCATAAATACGGCAAACCCATTAATTGTTTAGATGTTGCTACTAAAGATTCTTGTGTTGGGTTTAATGCTCCCAACCAACTATTATACGTTTGTGCTTCATCTTTTTTAACAAAAGCAATTCTACCATCTGGGTATTTAACTTGGTAAAATAGACCTTTATCAGCAACCAATTCTAAAATACTACCAGCTACTAAATCTGAAACAGTTTCTTGACCTGTTGTTGATGTATAAGAAAAACCTGTAATATTAGTGTATATTATTTTTTCAGTTGCTTTCCAGGTTTTAAAATCATCATTTTTTAAAATTTCTATACCACCTTTATCTACCCAAGCCAAATAATTGTCTGGTGTTTGTATAAGATACCAATCGCCATCATTTTTATACACTTTTACTGGTGTACCTAAAGTTGCTTGTGTAGCAAGTTCTTGTGAGTGTCCTGCTTTACTTCTTAAATTGGCAACAGAAATTTTTACAATAGCCCAATTGCTATTTTTAAATTCTGCTGTTGGTAGTAATTGTATACTGTCTGTATATTCAATTTTAGCCTCATTTAGCTTTGTTTTAAGCTCGTTTACAGCTTTTGGTAGGTTGGTTTCACCTGTTAGTACATATTGTTTGTCTGCAGCTTTAGAATCAATATTAAAAAGAGCTACACGCTTATCTGGTGCATACTCTTGTTTTACTTGGTTTACATATTCTAAAACAGGGTTTTCTGCTTCTGTAACTACTTCATT
Source organism: Cellulophaga sp. RHA_52 (assembly GCF_007827205.1). Classification (NCBI taxonomy): domain Bacteria; kingdom Pseudomonadati; phylum Bacteroidota; class Flavobacteriia; order Flavobacteriales; family Flavobacteriaceae; genus Cellulophaga; species Cellulophaga sp. RHA_52. Next base: position 877,236 of record NZ_VIRZ01000001.1, on the reverse strand, counting down.
TTTACAACTACCTAAAACCATTAATAATGTAAGGGCTATAAATGGTATTTTAGAATTGATTTTCTTCATCATTATAAACGTATTTATTTGGATGAGTGAAATTATGAAAATTTTATTTTAATGTAGACAAAATGAACATTGTAATGTTAATAATTACGTTAAAGTACTGTTAATCAGTATATAAATTAGGAAATTAAAGTTTATTTTATTATGTTGATAACTATGATAGAGACAGATAAAATTGAAAATACAGCGTTTATAAAAAAATCAATTGGCTATTTAGAATCTAGAGGGTTTACTAATATTAAAGCTGATGTAACTGATTGTGAAATTCCTAAGTCATACATTAGAAAAAGTACTGGCGATAAGGTAACACCAGATATTGTTGCTATGAAAAATGGAAGAAAGTATTTTTTTGAAATAAGTTTAAAGTCTGATAAACCTAAACTTTTAAAATCTAAATGGCTGTTTTTAGACACTTTAAGTAGAATGAATTCTAACAGATTTAGAATTATTACCACTAAGGGACATTTTAAATTTACAGATACAATGTTAGAAGATATAAACCTTACCAATAAAACACCTATAAAAATTTAGTGTTTGTACATTACCATATGTGGTATACCATCTTCCAAATATTCTTCACCGTCTTCTTTAAAGCCTAAATTATTATAGAATTTTAAAAGATATTTTTGAGCAGATATTTTTATGGTAGTTTGTTGTAAATGTTCTTTTACAGCAGCTATAGATGCTTCCATAATACTATAACCGTATTTATGTTGCCTTTCAGATTTTTTAACTACTACCCTACCAATACTAGCCTCTTTAAAATAATCTCCGGGTTTAAAAATACGTGTATAAGCTACTAATTTATCATTTTTAAATCCTAAAACGTGTAGGGCATTAAAATCTTTACCATCTATATCTTGGTAAACGCAATTTTGTTCTACAACAAAAATCTCTGATCTAAGTTGTAGAACTGCGTATAAGTCTTTTGTAGTAAGCTCATTAAAGCTTTTAACACATACAATCATTTATTGTATTATTTGCAAGCTATTTTTTCTACTCTGTTTTGATGTCTTCCACCAGCAAATTCTGTATCTAAAAACGTATTTACCATTTCTAATGCTTGTGGTAAAGAAACAAAACGTGCAGGTATACTTAATATATTAGCATTGTTATGCTCACGTGTTAAAGAAACAATTTCTTTAGTCCAGCATAAACCAGCTCTAACATTTTGGTATTTATTGGCTGTCATAGACACACCATTACCACTACCACATATAAGGATACCAAAATCTACTTTTTTTGTATCTACATCTGCTGCAACTGGGTGCACAAAATCTGGGTAGTCTACACTATCATTACTATCTGTACCGTAGTTAGTTACTTCTATACCTTTAGATTTTAAAAGTTCTAATACCGCAAATTTATACTCTGTACCGGCGTGGTCATTACCTATAGCTATATGCATTATATTGTTTTTTGTAGTTTTACATTACAAAAGTACAAATACCATTGTATATCCTATTCTAAAATTGTTAATAAATACAAACCCCCATTTTTACATACATTTTTGATAGTATCACATACAACTAACAAGTTGTTCACAACACTTTAATAACTATACAAAACATAAATTTTGTTTTTCGTAAAAATTGTTGCATTATAGCTTAGAATTTCTTCAACCAAATCTATTTTTTACTTTTTAGATAAAAGATATTAAGACTATTGTTAATAATGTAAACAATTTTTTAGCCATAAATTATTAAAAATTTGTTGTTAATAGAAGTTGTTAATAACCGTTAATAATTATGGTAATAGATTGATTTCTAAATAAAAAGTTAAATATAAAGACTTAATAACTTTACAATAAATTTACATTACTGTTCAACACAAGAAATATTACATAATTTTATTGTAGATATTAACACACTATTATAATCACCATTTTTTTTAAAAATTTAATAAAAGAAAAATAGTATATTATATATATGTTTATAACAACGTTTTCTTTACTAAAAAATTAAGAAACTGTTTAATTAAGATAAGAGTAGATTATAATTTGTAATTTACCAGAAATAAATAAAATGAATGACTAAGAAAAAAAAAGGACCTAAAAACCAAGACCGTAATCTTATTACTAAAGGTATATTTACGGTATTAGAAAAAGATCCTAATGCTAGTTATAACTACAAGCAAATTGCTGCTAAATTAGGAATAACAGATGCAAATAAGAGAAATGTACTAGTAAAGAGATTAGTACAATTAAAAGAGAAAAAAAGAATTATAGAAGAAAGTAGAGGCAAATATAAAGCTGTAGCTAGGGATACTAAAACTTACCATACAGGTAAAGTAGATATTACTAGTAAAGGAAATGCCTATATAGTTATAGAAGGTTTAGAAGATGATGTATTTATCTCTAGCAATAAATTAAAAAAAGCTTTTCATAGAGATATTGTAGAAGTTTATATTTTTCCTAGAAGAAAAGGAAGAAAATTAGAAGGTGAAATCACTAAAATTATAGAAAGAGACAAAACTAACTTTGTTGGTATTGTACAATTGCAAAAGAATTACGCTTTTGTAACAGCTACAGATTTTAGAATGTATACAGATTTCTTTATTCCTAAGGATAAAGTTAATAATGCTAAAGATGGTGATAAAGTCATTGTAAAAATGAAAGATTGGCCAGATGATGCAGACTCACCTTACGGAGAAATTGTAGAAGTACTTGGTAAACCAGGAGAACATAATACAGAAATACATTCAATTTTAGCAGAATACGGATTGCCTTATGATTTTCCGTTAGAAGTAGAAAATTATGCTAATAAAATTGATACATCTATAAAAGCAGATGAAATTGCAAAACGTAGAGATATGCGAGATACGCTTACCTTTACTATAGATCCTAAAGATGCAAAGGATTTTGATGATGCATTGTCTTTTGTAAAATTAGAAAATGGTAATTATGAAATAGGAGTTCATATTGCAGATGTATCTCATTACTTACAACCAGACACTATTTTAGATGATGAGGCCTATGACAGGGCTACATCTGTATATTTAGTAGACCGTGTTGTACCAATGTTACCAGAAGTTTTATCTAACAATGCTTGTTCTTTAAGACCAAATGAAGAAAAATATACATTCTCTGCAGTTTTTGAGATTAATGAAAAAGCAGAACTTATTAACCAATGGTTTGGTAGAACTGTAATAAACTCTAATGAACGTTTTGCTTATGAAGAAGCACAACATATAATAGAAACTGGTGAAAATACCATTCCAGAGGCTATTTCTATTAGAGAAAACGGAGCTTATAGTGTTAGTAATGAAATTGTTGATGCTACACTAACATTAGATAAATTAGCAAAAATTATGCGTGATAAACGTATGAATGCTGGAGCTATTTCTTTTGATAAAGTAGAAGTTAGGTTTAGTTTAGATGAAGACGCAAATCCAACTGGTGTTTACTTTAAAGAGTCTAAAGATGCCAATAAACTTATTGAAGAGTTTATGTTACTAGCAAACAGAAAAGTAGCTGAGTTTATAGGAAAACAAAAACCAGAAAAAACTTTTATATATAGAGTTCATGATGAGCCAAACGAAGAAAAATTAGCCAATTTAAATGGCATCATTTCTAGGTTTGGTCATAAACTAGATTTTAAAAGTAAAAAAACTATAAGTAGTTCTTTAAACCAATTGTTAGAAGATGTAAAAGGTAAAAAAGAACAAAACTTAGTAGATACGCTTGCTATACGTAGTATGAGTAAAGCTATTTATACCACAGATAATATAGGACATTACGGTTTGGCTTTTAATTACTATTCTCATTTTACCTCTCCAATACGTAGGTATCCAGATGTTATGGTTCACCGTTTATTACAACATTATTTAGATGGTGGAGCAAGTGCAAAACAAGAAATTTATGAAGAAAAATGTAAGCATTCTTCAGATATGGAAGGTTTGGCAGCAAGTGCAGAAAGAGATTCTATAAAATACATGCAAATTAAATTTATGGATGATCATAAAGATTTAGAATTTGTAGGTGTAATATCTGGTGTAACAGAATGGGGCATTTATGTAGAAATTATAGATAATAAATGCGAGGGTATGGTGCGTATAAGAGATATTAAAGACGATTACTATACTTTTGATGAAAAAAGCTATTCTATAGTAGGGCAACGTACAAACAACAGCTACCAGTTAGGAGAGCAAGTTGTAGTAATGGTTAAAAGCACAGATTTAGTAAAAAGACATTTAGATTTTTCATTACTTAGAAAGGCAGAATAAAGTATTTTTGGAACGAAATTTGTAAATTAGATTAGGAATTATACCTAAAAACATTAAAATGAATAAGTTAACCTTATTTACGCTGTTATTTTTTGCTATTAGTTTAGCAAATGCGCAAAACGAAAAAATTACACAAAAGTTAGATAATTTTACAGAAGTTAAAGCTTTTGACGGTTTATCTGTAAATCTAATAAAATCTACTAAAAATGAAGCAGTTATAACAGGGGCTAATACACAAAAAGTTGCAATTGTTAATAATGATGGTGTTCTAAAACTACGTATGGAATTGGATAAAATTTTTAGTGGTTATAGAACTTTTATAGATTTGTATTATACAGATAATTTAACTGTTATAGATGTAAATGAAGATGCAAGAATTAGCTCTAATGAAACTATAAAACAGGATTTGTTAGAGTTAAAATCTCAAGAAGGTGGCGAGTTAATTATAGATGCTCAGGTAACACAACTATTGGTAAAATCCGTTACTGGTGGTGTTATTACTTCTAACGGTTTTGCTAAAAATCAAGATATAAAAATTAATACTGGTGGTATTTATTACGGTAAAAACTTTGAAACTGAGCTTACAACAATTAGTGTAAATGCTGGTGGAAATGCAGAAATAAATGCAACAAATTATGTACAAGCCACTGTAAAAGCCGGTGGTGAAGTTTTGGTTTACGGAGACCCAGCAAAAATGGATGAGAAAACCGTTTTTGGTGGTAAAATTATTAGAAAATAGAAAAACTATTACATGTTAGATGATATACAGGCAGCAATACCATTAGGCTTTTTTTTAAGTTTTATGATTGGTCCTGTTTTTTTTGTTCTTCTAGAAACTAGTGCTGTTAAAGGTTTTAGAGCTGCATTGGTTTTTGACCTTGGTGTTATTTTAGCAGATGTTTTATTTTTAACTGTTGCTTATTTTAGTAGTTACCAATTATTAGAAAACCTAAGTAATTTACCAGGATTATATATTTTTGGTGGTGTTATATTGCTTGTTTATGGCATAATTGTAATTATAAAAAAACCTGTAAAAGAAAAGCCAACTCAACTTAAATCCAGTAAAAGCGCTTACCTAAGTTTATTTATTAAAGGCTTTTTATTAAACTTTATAAATATAGGTGTTTTGGTATTTTGGTTGGGTGTAATTTTAGTAGTAGGCCCAAGTTTAGATAACAATCCTAACAGAATTTTAGTTTTCTTTTCTGCTATGCTAGGCACATATTTTATTACAGACATAATTAAAATATTATTAGCTAAACAATTAAAAAGATACTTAACTCCAAAACGTATTTTTTTAACTAAAAAAATATTAGGTATTATACTTGTGATTTGTGGTTTAGTACTTATAACCAAAGGGTTTTTACCTAAAGACCAATTAAATATACAAGAAGGATTAGAGTTATTAGAAAAATAATTTTTTAAATACTATTGTATACAAAAATGGAATTTGATTCTGAACTAGAAAAAATAATAGCTAATAGTAGACTAGTAGCTATAGATTTAAATTCCGAATATATTTCTTCTTTTCATTTTTTAATAGCTACTTTAAAATCTAATAATGTTGCTCAAAAAATATTTAAATCTAACGATTGGAAATTTCAAAAATTAATAGAACTCTTAAAATCAGATGATAAAAAAATACTTAGTAAGTACTATTTAACTAAAGAGTTTAATAATGTTTTAAAAAATGGTTCATTTTATGCTCGCATATATTCAGATAAAAAAGTTAATCCAGAACATATAATACTTGCTATGCTAGCTGATAAAAATAGCTATGCTGGTAATTATTTAAATGAAATAGAAATGGATTATTTTAAATTTAAAAAAGAATGTGAGAAAATTAGAAGCATAAAATCTAATAAATTTCTAGAATTTTTTGGTAGCAATAAACGCTTAGTTTCTTTAGGATTGCTTTCTATTATATAAAATTGATTTTAAGACAGATAATTTTATAGCTATAACTACAAACAAAAAAACCTCCACGTTAGTGAAGGTTTTTGAGGCATCGAGCAGATTCGAACTGCTGTACAAGCTTTTGCAGAGCTCTGCCTAGCCACTCGGCCACGATGCCATTTTTTGGACTGCAAACTTACAAAAATAAATTCATAAGCAAATAAGTTTTTTTAAATCAATTTTGCATTTTTTTTCGAGGCATCGAGTGGATTCGAACCACTATGCTAATCCTTGCGGGATTATGTCTATCCATTTCGACCACAATGCCATTTATGCGGGGGAGAGTTCAAATGTACATATATTTATATGTATAAAAAATTTACTAATATGCAGTTTAACGAGTTAATTGCAATGTTATCGAAACCATTTCTACATCTCCTCCTATTGGTGGGTTTAATTTAGAAACTGTTACTTCAGATTCTGTAACAATAGGTAATTCTAAAAAAATACGATCTATAATGCGTTTGGCTACATGTTCTAATAATTTAGATCTTATGGCCATTTCTTCTTTTACAATATGGTTAATATGTACATAATCTACAGTATCTACCAAATCATCTGATATTGATGCTTTACTTAAATCTGCATTTAAACTAACATTAACTACATAATCACTACCAATTAATGCTTCTTCATTTAAACATCCATGGTAAGCATATGTTTTAATAGTACTTACTGTTATTTTTCCCATTAGGTTTAGTTTAGATTTGCAAACTTAACTAATAGAATTAAAAAAAACTTAGTAAGTACATCTACAATTACTTAATCCTTGGAATAAATCTACACCAATTGTTATAACGTGTGTACCTGTACTATAATTTAAAATATCATTTAAAATTATTTGATATGAATAACCAAAATAATAGTTATCTTTTTTTAAACCTGCAAAAGGTGCTAAGTATAATGGTTTACCTATTTGGTCATTTAAAAACCTGTAGTTTACACCTGCATAGTAGTAATCTTCAAAATCGTATTTTCTAAACTTTAAGTTTAAATCTGTTTCAGATCTTCCATCACTCTCAAACATTTTATAAAGTACAGAAGGTTCTATTTCCCAGTCGCTATTTCTACTTTTTTTGTATCTGTAACCAGTATACAAGTAATAGTTTCTTAAAGCATTTGGCTCAAAAGTTTCATTAAAGTTAGATATGTCTTTGTTTACAAGGTTAGATACGTTTAAACTAGCATAAAATTTATTAATTCTATACATAAGTCCAACATCAAAGTTATGGTTTGTAGTAGACCTATCATCTGTTACAGCATTATCAGGATTAGCAACAAGGTTAAACTCTTGTATATCTAATCTAAACTGGTTAAAGTTGTAAGATATACCAAACGATAAAAACTCGTCTTCATATCTATCTAAAGTTAAGTGGTGAGCAAAAGAAATTCTGGCACCTTGTTGTTTTGTATATCCATTTTTATCGTTGTATAAAAATAGTCCTAAACCAGATTTATTCCCAATTCTGGCATCTGCAGCTAAAGACTGTGTTCTAGGTGCATCTTCTATTCCTACCCATTGTGCAAGGCCGTTCATTCTAATTTTTACGTGGTCACCAATACCTGCGTATGTTGGTGATAAAACAAATGGGTTATCTGCTAAATACTGTGAGAGCTGTGGGGAGTTTAGCTCCTGTGCATTTGATAGCATTGTGCCAGCAAATAATGATAAGATTGCTAATTTAAATCGCATAATTATAGGTTAAGTTCTTTTATTTTTTATCTGTACAATGTAAAGTGTCCAACAAATTCTCTGTCATCTACTTCATCTTTAAGCTTAATAGTATACCAGTAATCTCCAGATGGTAGTTCCTTATTATCATAAGTTCCGTCCCATCCTTTGTCATCAGCTCCCATTCTATATAATTCTCTACCATATCTATCATAGATAATAGTTAAGATATTAGGGAACCCTTCTGTGTTTTTAGGCTTCCATGTGTTGTTAACATCGTCACCGTTAGGTGTAAAGAAATTTGGGATTTCTATATCGATGAACTCAATAAATATATCTTGAGTAGCTTCACAACCATTTTCGTCTACAACAACAACGGTATAAGTATCAGTCTTACGTATTCTGAACGTATTGTCTTCCCCATTATTGTTTCCTTCCAGATAGAAAGTATATTTTGGGTTACCACCTGCAGCAATTGCCGTTATTTCGTTAATATTTCTATTTTCTAATACAAGAGTTAACGGTTCAAAATCTGCTACAGTAAAGTCAATAGTTTCAGAACATCCGTTTGCATGCAATATGTGTAAATAATGATTACCAGCAGACATATTTGTAAAGTCTGGTGTTAATTGCATTGCAGCAGGATCTGTAGTATCTAAACCGTATAATACGTCTGTTATTGTGTTGTCTTCTAAAACAACTTCTAAATAATTTGTTGGTGTATCTGTACTACACTCATAAATAGGTGTTGCTGTGGCTTTTAAATTTACACCTGGTGCAATATCTATTACAATATTAGCATCACAACCATTGGCATCTTTTACTAATATTACGTGTGTACCAGAAGATAAACCTGTAAAGTCTACCCTGTCTAGCTCATAATCTGCCGGATCATTAGAATCTAAACTTGTACTGTAAGGAGCTGTACCACCAGTTATTGTAACTGTAGCCATACCATCTTCATTACCTGTACATGTTTCACCAGTTGTAGTAGTACTCAATTGCATTGCAGTTGGTTCACTAATTGTAAAATTAAATGTAATAAAACAACCATTTTCATCTTGTGCAATTACATCATAAACTCCAGGAGCTAAATCTGTAAATACATTTTTAGTATCAAACTGGTCTAAATTAGGTGTTATTGAGTATTTAATTTCTCCTGTTCCACCGCTAACCTCAACAGTTATAGTACCATTTTCTTCACCAAAACAAAGTACGTCTGTAAATTCTTCGTTTTCTACAACTAATGGTGCAGGTTCTGTAATTGTAATTGCAGTAGATACTTCTTCACAACCACCATCTGATGTTGCTCTTATATAGTAAGTTCCAATTCCTAAGTTTCTAAAATCACCACTAGTTTGTGGTCCTTGTAATGGAGTTGTACTTGTTGGGGTATCTAACAACTCATAAGAATAGTTACCTAAACCACCAATTGCAGTTGCACGTATACTTGCAGTAGATTCTCCGTTACAGTTTATTACTGCAGCAGTTTCATCTAACAATATTTGTAATGGTGGTACAGCATCAATAGTTACTTGGTTACTAATAATATTACCACAGTTAAAATTATCTCTTATATAGTATTGGTATACACCTTGTGTTACTGTAAATGTATGTGTATTTCCACCGCTCATTGGAGTAAAGTTTACACCATCTACACTAAACTCGTAAGGAGCTGTACCACCAGTAGCTGTTAATCTTATTTCAGCTGGATCTACGCACGTTAATTGTGATACTTGAACTAGAGAACCAGTGATATTTGTAGGCTCTGTTATAACGGCTTGTACGGTTTCTACATCACAATTCCATCCGTCAGAAACAGTTATGGTGTACACACCAGCACCTAAATTGTTAAACATTGGGTTAGATTGCGGACTACTAGAGTATAGTATTGTTGTACCAGCATCATCATAAACGTTTAATTGATATGTATAAACACCTTCACCATTTAGTACGTTTACTGCACTTACACTACCATTACTATCACCAAAACAAGTTAACATTTGTGTTAGTGGTGTAATATCTGCAGTAATAGGTATTGCAGGGTCTAGCGTTATGGTGTCTGTAAACGGACATCCACCATTATCTGTTACTGTTACAGTATATGTAGCAGCACTTAATCTTACAAAACTAGCAGAATTAACATCTGTAAAAGTAGTTTCTACACCAGTAGTATTGTTTCTTAAAACAATGTCATAAGGTGCGTAACCACCAGTTGGTACTACTGTTATCTCACCAGCATTATCATCACAAGTTACATCTGCAGTTTTGTTTACTGTAGCTGTTAGCGCCATATCTGGAGATGCTATTGTTATTACATTAGAATCTTCTGTACAAAAAGGAGCATTATCTTCTGTAACAGCTACATAATAATTACCACCAGATAAACCTGGTATTGTAAATGTATTTGTAGTTGCATTACCATTTATACCTGTTAAAGTACCATCAGCATTTAAAACTGTATATGTAAATGGTGCAGTAGCGTCTGTTACCGTTACTTCTATTTCTCCATTTGTATCTCCAAAACAAGTTACTGGAGACGACGCTCTAGCAGAAACCTTAATTAAATCATAAGGAGCAATATTATATACATCTGTATCTACGTAACAACCAGTATTTGTATCTGTTACTCTAAATACATAACCACCCACTGCAGTTAACTCAAAAGTTGCAGTGTTATATGTTGGTGTTGTTGTTTGCGTAGCATTTGTATTACCAATTGGTAACAACTCATACGTATAAACATTTGTAGCATCTCCGTTATCTGTTACTGTAATAGTAACTTCTTCTGGGCCATTACATGATATGTCTGTATCCTTAGTTACTATAGCAGTAAACTTATTAATAGGCTCTATTGTTACTGTTGTTGTCTGCGGACAACTATTATCATCTTTAACATAAACAGTAATTGTTTGTGTAACTCCAGTATCTGTAACAGTAAATGTATTTCCTGTTTGGAAGTTTACATTATCTATACTGTACAAATATGGACTAGTACCAGAAGGAGTTCCTGGTGTTGTAGCACCATCCTCTATAGTTACTGTAATTGTTGCTGTATTTACAGTGTTATTAGGAGCACAAGCAAAGTCTGTTGCAACTGCACTTATTAGTAATTCTGTAGGCTGAGTAACCTCAACAGTTTGTCTAATAGAACAACCTTTTGCAGATACTACTTCTATTTGATAAAAAGCAGCAGCTAAACCTGTAAAAGTTGGACTAGTTTGAGTTACTCCTATTTGAGTTACTCCTGTAGCATCATATAAATTATAGTTATATATAGGATCTACATTTGTTGCAGGATCTAAATTAGCAGTAATACTACCATCTGATAAACCAAAACAACTAACATTTTCTATAGTTGAAGCTAATAAAATAGGATCTACCTTATCAACCAATTCTTGTGTAACTGTTTTTTCACATATTGGTGCACTTGTGTCTAAATCACGAACCCTAAAGCTATACACACCAACTTCTGTTAAGCCAGTAAATACACCAGTTGTGTTTGTAATTGTAGCACCACTTATTGGTAAAGTAGCTACAAACTCTAAGTTTGTAGAACCGCCAGTTACATTTACTGTTATTTGTCCGCCCGGATTTACTGTATTACAATCTATTGGTTTATCAACAATAGTAGAAACATTCATTTCTTCATACAATACTGTTGCAAGTGTTGTAAAGTCACAAGACCATTGATCGTTAATTAATACGGTGTAAGAACCAGCACCTAAACCAGAGAATATTGTAGTAGTCTGTGGAGAACCAACTGCTGTACCATCTTTAATAAGTTGGTATGTGTAGTTGCTTCCTTGTCCACCTGTAGTTCCAATAACTTCAATTTCACCTTCTAGGTTTGTACAATTTTCTTGGTTTACCTGTAAAGTTGCAGTTATAGGGTCTGGTGTTACTAAATTAACATCTGCTAATTGAACAATACACCCATTTTTATCTGCAATCCAAACTTGGTAATCTGTACCAGCCGGAGCTGCAGCACCAGATAAACCTGTAAATCTAGGATTAGAAACATAATCTGTTGGATATACTGGAGCAGGATTAGTTGTTACATCTACAAAGTAAACATAGTCTCCCCAACCACCAGCAGCATTAATAACTTCTATAACTCCGTCATTACCTAAGCAAGTTACTGGTGTAACTTCTGTAGCAGCAGTTATTGCAGCACTAGGACCAGCAATAGTAAATGCTTGTGTATACGTACATCTAGGATCTGGAGTTTGTTGTACTTCTATATAGTACGTACCAGCTACTAAATTATTAATTACAAAATTACCATTTGGTGCAATACCTGGAGTTTGTGTATCATCTCCAGTATTTGCAGGAGTATTGTTTATATCTTGGTAAAGAATGTATGCTATTGCACCTGTATAGGTAACATTAGCATTATCATGTAAATTAAATTCTACACTACCATCATTACCACCAAAACAAATTACATTACTTAATACAGTTGCATCTAATTCTAATACATCTGGACTAGTTATAGTTTCTGATGTTGTTATAACACAACCAGTATCTGTATGTCTTACTAAGAAATTGTGAGTACCAACATCTAAACCACCAAAAACATTTGAAGGTTGCCATGTTGTTCCGTTGTCAATACTATACTCAAATTTAGAAATATCATTTGTATTTGAAGTAGCAGTAATAGTTATTTCACCATCTGTACCAGGATCACAAGTAATATCACCTGTAATTGCAGCAGAAGCTGTTAACAATTCATCATAAGGAGCAATATCTGCTTCTATTGTACCAACACAGCCTTTATCATCATATACGTTAATAGTATAAGAACCACCAGCAGTATTAGTTTCTATGTAAACATTATTAGAACCAGATTGTACAATAATATCATCACCAGTTGCAGGCGTATTGTTATCATTTATAAATTCATAAATAACATAAGTATTACTACCACCAGTAATATTAGCAGCAGTATTATCTATGCTAATACTAGCATTATTATTAGTGTTACCACTTGTAGGTGTACAACCAAATTCTACAACATCTGCGTTTGCAATGACAATAGGGTTTGGTTCACTAATTACAATATTAGTAATATCTGTTGTACAACCATTTGTACCTGTTGCAGTTACTGTATATGTATTAGGAGGTAAGTCTGAGAATGTGCTTGTAGCAGCATCATAAGTACCAGCTAAAGGTGTAATTGTATATGTTAATGGGTTTATTCCATTATCTGTTTGGTATAAAGTTATAGTACCATCATCTGCACTATTACATGTAATATCTGTAAATGTGTGTGTAAATATTGGAGTTACGGCAGCAGGAACATCTATTGTAAATCTTCTAAAACATTCAGGACCAGTTGTATTATTATCATAAACAGTAACAGTATAATTTTCTACAACTGGTACAGTTGCTACATAAGGATTTGTTGGTAATGCTGTTCTAGCAACAACAGTTCCTAAACCGTTTGTGATTTCATAATCATAATCTCCAGAACCATTTGTTGCTTCAATTGTAATTTCAGCGGTTCCAGGAGTACAATCCATTAGTTTAGTAAGCTCAACATTAGCCTCTAATACTGGGTAAATAGTAGCACTATCTGTAGCTATACAACCGTTACTATCTTTTATAGATATGTTATATGTACCAACAGAAAGATTAGTAAATAAACCTCCATTATCTACATATGTTACACCACCATCTATAGAATATAGTATTTGAGCAGCTGTACTAGTTGCATTAATTTGTAAAGTATTTGGTATTGCACAATTATTTACATTTATATTATCTATTGTTGGATTAGGAGTTAATGTCATTATAACATCTCCTAAATCTTTAGCACAACTATATTGATCTTGAATAGTTACGTTATAAGTACCAGCAGGAGAATTAGCAGGAATTTCTATTGGATTATCTGTAGTACCTGTAATAGTTGTAAAAGGAGCAGGACCAGTTACAGTAAAAGTATAAGTACCGCCACCACCATTAATGTTTTCTATTTGAATAAGACCAGGTGTAGCACAAGAAATATCTTGAATTTTATTTAATGTTGCTGTAATATCATCTAACTCTTCTAACAATAGATTTTCTGATGCAGATATACAACTATCTACCCCACCATCTCTTTCGGTAACTTGTATAAAGTATTCTCCAGCTCCTAAACCAGATACTGTAACTGTTTGTGGAGAAGAAAATGGAATATTACCTCCACTATTTGCTACAGAAACAGGAGTACCAGTTGTCATATTAAAAACTTCCCATCTGTATTCTGTACCAAATGGAGCTTGATTATCTGTAATTGTATATGTAATACTACCATTTGTCATACCAAAACAAGCAGGTACAGAAGTAGATGTAATTTCTAATGGTAATGTTATTAAATCGTTTACATTTCTATCACTTTGTCTAACACAACCATTAGCATCTCTTACAAGAAATACATACGTTCTACCTGGTATTAAACCTGTAAAGGTATGAGGATCTGATAGTCCTTTTGCAGGAGTAGTCCAAGGATTAATAGGTGAAGTTGCATCAAAATTAACAGGATCGTCTGTATAGGTATATTGATAAGGAGCTGTACCCTCGTTACCTTGTACAGTTACCTGTAATTCATTACAATCAACAATAATTGCTGAAATTGTTATATCTAAATTATCTAATGGATAAGATATAATATATCTAGGTAAATCTAATCTACATAAGGTGTTACCAGAAGCATCTACAGTTCTAATAGAAGGGTCTACAGCATCACCAGAAGTTAATGTGTATGCAGGAGCATCAAACTCATCAGATGTTTGCCAAGTAGTACCACCATCATGACTAAATTCTAATGTTCCATTTAATGTTGTTGTATAATTGATAAATCTAAATCCTGTTGCAGGGTCACAATTACCAGATAATATAGACTCTATATCTGTTACTAATTCATCTGGATTATTAATTAATACAGGAGTTGTTTCTATTGTACATCCGCTTGCATCTGTAACATTAATTGTATAGTTACCAGGTGCTAAATTGAAAAATGTTTTAGTATTGTTTATTACATTAGTTGTAGTTTCATTAGAAGCTCCGCCGTTATCTAAATCAATAATTTCATATGTGTAAGGAGATATACCAGAGGTAACTGTAATTTCTATAGTTCCTGTACCATCATGGCAAGTAGGATCTGTAGGTACTGTATTATAAGTTAACGGAGTTGCAGGGTTAACTGTAACAGTCTCCATATATTCACAATGTGGATCTGCTGCGTTATTATCCCATACATAAACATCATAGTCACCAGCATCAATAGCGGCTACACTATAATTATTTACATTACTAAAATCTGCAGCAGTTACAGGAGTTCCTGAAGTTACAAAAGCATAAGCTAAATTACCATCTCCACCAGTTGCATTAATAGTAATACTACCATCTGCACAAGAGCTAATATGTACAACATCTATTGTTGCGTTTATTACAGGGTTTAAAACAACTGTTTCTTGTACGCCAACACAACCATAACCATCTTTAACGTCTATTGTGTAAGTACCGTTTGCTAAATTAGTAAAAGTATAAGTAGTTGCAGTTGCTGGAGTTGGTGTAATCCAAGCACCACCATTAATACTAAACTGGAAGTTTTCATTACCAGGAACAGAAGTAACATCTACTTGTATTTCACCATCATTTGCACCAGAGTAACACGCTGTTGGTGTTACTGTAAAAGTTGGTACTTCTGGGGTAGTAACAGTTACTGCAGGTGTAATAGCATTAGTACATAAGTTATCATCTTGTACTCTTACAATATAATTTTCATTAGCTGCATTTGCAGGCACATCTGTAAATATTGCAGAAGATTGGTATCCTCTAAAAACAGTATAATTTGTTGTTACTGTATTGTATATTTCTAATTGATAGTTATACGTTGGAGTACCACCATTTGCAACAGCAGTAATTGTAGCACCTGTATTATTACATGTAAATTCATCTGTGATAGATGCAGTAGCAGTAACTTCTGTTGGTTCAGTTAATTCTTGTGTTAATGGAATACTACATGCATTATCATCAGCATCTCTAACTTCAATAGTATAGTTTTGTGCAGTTAAACCAGTTACGGTTTGCGAAGTTGTAAAAGGGCCAGAATAGGTTGCACCACCATCTAAAGAATATTCATATCCGCCAGCGCCAAAATTTGCTGCATTAATAACAAATTCACCATCATTACCACCAAAACAAGAAATGTTTACAGGGTTTGTAATGTTTGCTGTAAAAGCTTTACCTGCTTCAACTACAACGTCAAAAGTTACAGAAGAAGAACAAACTTCTGGTAATTGAAATGCTTGTATATCATCTATTGCAATATCATTTCCATCAACAACCGCAGAATTTGTGCGTATAACAATATCAAGGTTTGTATTAGCACCAGGGTTTAATGTTACAGTATAATTATGCCAGTCATCAGCATTATTATTTTTAGGAATATTACCAGTAGCAACACTAGTAATTACAACACCACCAGCGTCTACTAATTCTATTTCTATTGTAGGATCACCTCCACTTGTACCGGCTCTTAATAAGTTGTATGCCCATGTAGATATTGTAATATCTCTGTTTGGTATAACCTCTATACCTCTTTTAGCATATACAATACCACCAACACCAGCAACACCACCAACATTCATTGCTAAAAACCTTCCGTTAGCGTTACCTGTATGGTCGTTAGGACTTCTCCAAGTACCAAAAGGTAAAGCTATGGCTTGTGTAACCGAGTATTCACCATCATTAATTCTGGTATGTACACCAGGATCACAAGTTCTTACTGTACCATCTTGTGGCTCATAACAGTATAAAGGATCTATTTGTGTTATTGATGTATTTGCACCAAAACCAAAATCTTCTGATAATAAATTACTTGGTGTAGGAGCTGCATTAGAAGTATAATCTACTCTAATTGTATGTGTACCTGCTGCTACATCTGTAAAGATATTACTTGTATTATCTGGCGTGTTAAATGAACCATCTATAGAGTATACATAATCAAAATCTGTACTACTAGGTGTAACTGTAATTTCACCTAAACCTTCACAATCATAAGAAATTGACGGAGCAAATGTAGGTGCCTCAGGAGCAGCATCTACAGTTACTGTCATTTCATAAGTACATAAATTTGCATCTCTAATATACAATGTATGTGTACCAGGTAATAAGTTTGATATTGAGTTTGTACTGTAGTTAACACCACCATCAAAACTATATTCATATGCAGGTGTACCACCTTGTGCATTTGTAATTCTAACCTCAGCACCAGTTGTTGGGTTACACTCGTATAAAGCTGTTACTGCTGCAGAAGCAGATAAAGTAAAAGGTTCTGTTATAGTATGTGTATCTGTTACAGTACATAAATTAGCGTCTCTAACTACAATATTATAACTATTTGCAGGTAAATTATTAAATGTGTTTGTTGGTACAAATGTTGCACCACCATCTATACTATATTGGTAAGGCGCTTCTCCACCACCAGCAGTTATTGTTATGGTAGATTGTGCTTCGCCACTACAAAGTATGTCTGTACTTGTTGTAGATACTGTTAATGCAGGATCTTGTGCAATGTTTAAATCGTACATAGCCTCACAAAAAGTTCCTGTACCGTTATTATCACGCACATACACATCATAATCACCAGCACCAGTTGTTACCGTTCTAGGATTAACATTTGTAAAATCTGTTGCAGCCGGAGTAGTACCATCAGCAACAATTGCATATACATAATTTACGCCACTACCACCAGCAGGAGTAATAGTTACTTCTGTATCTGTATCACAAGCTGTAATATTATCTACGGTTGCCGTAACAGTTAATTCTGGGTTTACTGTAATAGAGGCTGTTCCTGTACAGTTTTTACCATCTATAACATCTATAGTATACGTACCCGGATTTAAGCCAGAGAACACGTTATTTGTGCTGTAAGCGCCTCCATTTATTCTATATTGATAAGTGCCATCTCCGCCAGCTGTAACATTAGCTGTAAGTTCTAGTCCTGCAGCTGCCGTAAAGCAATCGTTATTTGGAACAATTTCTAAAGTAGGAGCTATTGAAGCATCTAAATCAAAGCTTGATGTAACAATACAACCATTAGCATCCTCTACACTAACATTAAAAGTTCCTGTTTGGTTTAAGTTATCAAACGTACCGGTACCATTAGTAAATGTAGTTGTACCATCTGGATACGTAATTGTAAATTCGTTACTACCCCAACCACCAGTAGCAGTTAAAACTACACTACCATCTGTTGTACAAGTTGGTTGTGTTGGGTTAACATTTAGTGCTAAAGCAGCAGTTGGTGCATTTATAATAACATCTGCAGTTGCAGTACAATTAGTTTCTGTATCTGTAACAGTTATTGTGTATGTACCATTATCTAAATTTGTTAAAGAAATTGTAGCAAGATTTACTCCTGTACCTCCTGGTATAGTTGTTGGTCCTGTTATTACATAATTGTATGTAGAATTAAAACCTGATACTTCAAAATTTGCTTCGCCATCTATATCATCAAAACAAGAAATATTACTAACTAAATTACCAACTACAGAAATAGGATCTACTGGTCTAATTGTAAAACTCTCTTCATATTCACAACCTTTAGCATCTGTTACTCTAAAAGTATAAGTGTCTGGAGCTAAACCATTAAATGTTGCTGTGTTTCCTGTTGTGCTTGTAGCTGCTATTGCTGTTGGAGCAATAATATCAAAAACATAAGGAGCTGTACCATTGGTAACTGTTACTGTAACATTAGATGTTTGTGTAGGGCAGTTAGGAGCTGTTGCTGTAAAGTCTAAATCTGTTGGCGGATTTAATGCATCTATAACAATTTCATTTGTTACAAACGTACACATATTAGCATCTCTAATTGTAATAGTATAACTACCGTTAGTTAGGTTTGCAAATGTGTCTGCACCTGCACCTGAGTTAAAATTAACACCATCTATACTATATTCATAAGGAGCTGCACCACCAGTTACATTTTGAGCTTGTATTGTTGCTTCTTGTAAACATGTATAATCATCAACTAAAACAGCATCACCTGTAACACCATCTGTAGGACCACCAATAGTAAAAGGTTCATCAAAATCACATGATGTACCACCTATTGTTTGTGTTATCGTAAGTATGTAATCTCCTTGTGGTAATGATGAAAAATTACCAGAGTTGTTTACACTAGTTGTTGTGCCGTCTGGATACAATAAACTGTATGATAAAGTATAACCATTACTATTTGTAATATTAATATCAAAACTACCATCTTCTGCACCAAAACAGGTTTCATCTGTAATGTTAGGATTATATGTAATTGCAGGTGCTATATCTACTGTAGCTTCATTAGTAATAACATAACAATTATTACTTCCTACAACTATAAATTCGTAAGTACCAGCATCTGCATCACTAAAGTAAAAGTCTTCTGTTGTTTGGTATGCACTTGCAGGAATATCACTTAATGTAAAAGGAGCTGGGTATAAGTCTACACCATCTTTACTCCAAATTGCATATGTATAAGTTGGGTCTGCAACACCACCAGTTGCTGTTACAGATATAATACCATCTGTACAGTCTATAGATTTTGTTGTTAACGCAGAAGCAGCTAAGTCAGATACATCATTAATGGTCACTTCTCTAGTTAATGTACAACCATCATCAGTTCTTACGGTAACATCATAAACACCATCATTTAAACCTAAAAAAGTATGGTCATTATCATCTGTAGGTCCAAAAGTATCTACCTCTACTCCTCCTTGAGAAATAGAAAAATAGTATTGAGGCTCAACATCTTCAGCAGAAATTCTAATTTCTCCTAAACCATTACAATCTGTATCTTTAGTTGTAATATTAACTACATAGTCTCTTCTTAGTACTCCTATATCTTCTAATCTAAACACACAACCGTCTACTACACCTTGCTGACGCATTTCTACTGTGTAGGCTCCATTATTTGTTATTGGAAAAACAGGACCATTATTAGCACTATAAGGAACAAGAATAGTACCTGTAGCTGCATCTAATAACTGAAAATCATAATTAGCTGGTACGTTAGTAACACTAATGCTACCATCTGTAGTACAAATAATATCTTCTACTGTTGCTCTAGGGTCTAAATCGTTTTTAAATACATTAAAGTAGAACCTTGTAAAACAACCATTTAAATAGTTAATTACTACTCTATATTGTCCTTCGTCTTCTGCATTAAATGTTTGGCCTGTTGCCACTTGGCTCCAAGTACAGGTTCCGTTTTTATTAGCACAATCTTCTACTGAAGCTGTACAACTACCTTCGTCTAATTTTTCCCATTGTATGCTTGTAGCATCAGGAATATTAATACTTATTGGTTCTACATCATTTAAACCACATAAAAATATTTTTGGTAATGGGTCACCATCAATAGGACAAATTGTTACTTCACCATCAACTGTGTTAGAAGTATCGTTTATTAAATCTATTATTGGGTTAGTTTGTGTGGTTCCAAAACGTGTTACAGTTATAATTTCTTGAAAACCTTTACAAGGATCTGCAATTATTTTATCAACTATATATACTCCTATATCATCTACAACAATTGTACTTAAATCTCCATCTGGATTACCGTCATTAATAACAGTATCTCCGCTGTCTATAACACCGTTTCCGTTTTCATCTTTATACCAAACATAGTCATCAAAACCATCACCTGAATCTAGAACTGCATCTGCACCACAAATTTCTACACTTCTACTATAGTCACAGTTTTCTAAATCATCTAATAAAAAGTTTGTTGCACCAGGTGTTGTAAATCCACAAGTATCAAAATCTGTAACACTAGGGTCATCTGTAATTTCATTTGTGTTAATTACACCTCTGTAAGTAGAGTATGCTAAGTTTTGAATAAGATCTGAACATGCATCTATAAAATCAAAGCAATTTTCTGCTACACGTACACGCATACGTATGCTTTCTAAAGGCCCGCCTTGTACTACTAAGTCATTTGGTATTGTAAATAAAACTGTTCTAGTAGCAGGGTTATAAGTATAAGATACTCCTGCAGGCATTGTAATGTTAGTTTCATCTAAGGTTACATTTACAGGTAATACATCTCTAATGGTGTAATTATCTGCATCATCATTACCAACATTTTGGAATGATAAAACGTAGTCTAAAACCTGACCTAGGTTTACACCTTGCCCGGTAATATCTGTACCACCAATGTCCTCTACCCTTTTGGCTAAGTGCATTTGTGGTTCTATAATTTCTACATCAAAAGATGTAAAGAAAATATCGTATTTGTCTTGTGTAGAAGTGGCTCTTAATATAGCACTTGTTTCATCATTAGGGATGGTAGACCAACCTGTATTAGGTATTGTAAAAAGGTCTGCATCCCATCCTAATGTGTTTACACTGTTGGGGTTACGAGTAGTTACGATATTATTTTCAAAAGTGACATTACTGTCAAAAAAATTGTTATTTCTATTTATACTTCCTGTTGCTGTACCTAAAGGAGTATAAGTTGGTCTACCGCTTGCTTTAATAGATAAACCGTCACCAGTTATACCGTTGTCACCTTCTAATGTACTTACCCCTAACCTTGCATTTACAGGGAAAGGAGCTGGTAATGTTGTAAAACCAGATACAGGAATATCTACAGATTCTCCAGATTTAATACCTGCATAACCATCAAAAGTAGTAATGTATTTACCTGGGTATGTAGGGTTTTCATAAACCACAACCATTGTCCATCCACCAGATACACCACCCGAAGGAGTTTCACCTACACTTGCTCTTACATTAGCAATTGTGTATTCTCCATTAGGGTCTGCTAAGCCAGTAACTAATGATGTTATATCTTTATAACAAGCATATGGACTGTAATAGCCAAAATCTGTATCACCAAAACCATCAAAAAGTACTTCATCTGCAGAGATATCTACATATGAACCACCTGGTGTTTTAAACTTAATATTTCCAATGTTACTACGGTCTGTTTCATTTGCATAAACAGCAGACCAATATAAACCAACATACCTAACTCTAGAGCAACTGGCATCTGGCACAGTTAACTCTGCACTACTAGAACTAAATGTAGATGCATCACCATCTATATCTATGTATTGCATATCCCAACTATCATTAGCAGTAGAGCTACTTCCTGTTTGGTTATATGGATCATTAGGAACTTTTGGATCTGACACATATGTATAGCCAGACCACCAATTACCTACCCAATAACCTTCATCACCTTCACGGTTTACAATATTATTAGCTATAATAGTTAAGTCTCCACGGATACTGTTGTCATATCTAGGTTCAAAATTATTTTTAACTTGGCTAAACCCTAAATGAGATATAGTTAAGAAAAAAATAATTAAAAGCGATTTTAAAAACTTATTCATTAGGTTGAATGTTTTTAGTGTTTGTTGGTGAGTAATTAATTTGAGTTGAGTTGTTAGTTGTTATACTGTCATTGAATTTTACAGTATACTTATTGGTATTTTTTGTGTTAGCTAATGCAATACAAGTCAGCAATAGAGCACAAAAAAGTATTATTTTAGAAAAAATCTTATCCATTACGCTATGTTGTTTTGAGTAACTCTCATTATCCACATACGGTCTTGGTAAGAGCTGTTAATATTAGAATAGTATGACAGTAAAGCATTGTTCCATGTACCATGCTTTTTTAAATACACATATCTATAATTATTTTCTGGGTTTATAAAATAGCTAGCGTTTAAGCCTTGCTTGTTTAGTAGCTTAACAAAGTTGTTTGCATTTTTAGCACTTGCAAAAACATTTGCAATTATATAATAACCAGAGTCTACACCATTAAATTTTACAATTTTGGGTGTTGGATAAGTACCTGCAACATTGTCTTTCTGTACAGGGTTTCTAAATTTAGGATTGTCATTACTATACTTATCTCTTGTTTTTGTTTTGTCTTTTGTAGTAGTAGCTGCATAGCCAGTATTGTTATACCTGCTATCTGTATTTGTACCATTGTCTACATTCATAATCCACATATCATAATCGTATGCGCCGTTAAGTTGTGAGTTATGCGCTGCTTCTGCTTCTTTCCAAGTATCATATCTTTCTAAATACACATACTTTAAATCTGTTTTTGGATCTCTTATATAATCTGCAGATAAGCCATTATCTTCAAGGTCTTTAATAAATTTATTTAAATACCCTTGCCCTTTGTATACATTAGCAATTACATAGTAGCCATCTTGTACACCGTTTAAGTGTTTAAATTTTCTTCTTTTTATTGTAGAAGCGTTTTTAGTTACTTTTTTTGTTGTACTATTATTTGCTACTGCATTTTTTGTTTTAGTTGCATCTGTTGCTACAGTTGCATTTTCAACAGTGTTATTAGTAGCATTTTGGTAGCCAGAAGTTGAGGTCTTTGGAGTAACAACAGTTGTTACATCTTTTTCTATACCGTTTGGTTTATTAATAGTGTTTTCTGCAACTGCATTTTCATCATTATTAATGAAATACATTTTTTTAGCTCTCTCTTCTAAATCTGGTCTTTTACCTTGAGTTTCACTACGTACCATACGTAACACTCTTTCAAACCTTTTTTCTAAATCTCTTTGTCTGTTTATTTCTAAAGAATCTTGTCTGTACATTAACTCTGCCAAAACTTGGTCATTTTCAGCCAATCGTTTTTTAAGTTCTTCAAATTTTTCAGATTCTAATTCTTCGTCTAAGTTTGTATCTTCTTCATTAAATGCAAGTTCATTATCACTATCATCTTCTAACATTACTCTGTCTTCTGTTAAGTTTGGAGTAAATGAGTATGCAACAGAGATTTCATGAGTTACACCAAAATTATCTAAATCACCAGATATACCTTTTTCCATAGTATACCCTAATGATAATCGTTTGTTTAGATTAAAACCTAAACCTGCAGCGGCACCATAATGGTCATCATAACCAACTTGGGCCCATCCAAGTTTAGGTAAATCTAATATAAGGCTACCGCCAAGCACAACATCTTCTTGCCCACCTTTACGTACTCTAGCCAAAGGCATTAATCTACCTTGTTCTAAAATACCAGATGTTTTATCAAATTGATGTGTATATTGTAAGTGACCAGAGAAAGTTTTATCTGCAAATTCTGTAATAGATTCGCTTGTTTTTAGGTTATAATCAAATAAGTTTTCTGCATATAAACCAATATCAAACTTACCATAAGACAAGTTAACACCAGGCTGAAACTGTAATAAATTGTCTCTTTGACCATTTAAAAACGGATCGTCTGGATCTGCAGCGTTTACTCTACTTTTATCTAAACCACTGGCATAGTAAGACATATTGGCTCCAAAAGTAAAGTTACTTTTGTCGTTTAGTTTTACACCGTAAGCATAGTTAGCAAGTACACCGTAATTTGTTAGTGTACCAGCTGTTTGCTGGTATATACTTAAACCTAAACCTGTACGGTCATTAATACGTCCACTATAGCTTAAAAAGTAGTTTTGATTGTTATCTGTAAATTCTACCGATTGGTTTCTGTGTAATAAGTTTATGTACGACTTGTCTTCCCTTACCGTAGAAAACGTAGGGTTTATTAAGAACCTATTATATTTTAAAAGGTTCTGCGATGGAACATCGTATGATAGGTATGGATTAACCTCTTGGGCACTAACATTGGTTAGCACCATCACTAATAATAGAAAGTATATGTACTTAAACTTAAACATTTTAAATTATCTTATAATTGTTATAGTCCCTTGTTTTTGACCACCTTTGTCATCAATAATCTTATAGTAAAACACCATATTTTGCTTAGGGAAACTCATAGATGAAGTTGGCCAATTGTTTTTGTAACCTTTTTCATTTAAAATTTCCTCACCATTACTGTTGTAAATAATAACAGTAGCATTAGGGTTGTTAGAGTAAGAGTTTGGTAATACCCAAAGGTCGTTTTTACCATCACCATTAGGTGTTACTACGTTAGGAACGTTAAAAGTATCTTTGTATGAAACTGTAAATTGTTTTATAACTTCACAGTCGTCTATTTTTGCTATAAGCGTGTATGTGCCTTCTGCTGTTAAACTTACAGATGAACTTGTGCTTAATTCTACATTAGCTGCATCTAACCACTGGTAACTTGTACCACCGCTTGCAGATATTGTTTTAGTTTGTCCTTCTATAAGAATAACTGGATCTGAGCTGTCTAACGTTATTAAATCTTCATTTAAAGGAGAAATAACAACTTCGTTAGAACGTAACGGACAGCCATTTTTTAGTACCTCTAAAACAAATGTTCCTGTTTCTGTACTAGTTAAAGTTTCATCTGTAGTATTATAACTAACACCATTCTTGTACCAAGTAAAGGTTTCACCTGCTAATGCTGTTGTTGTACTTATTACTACCGGATTGCTTGGGTTACAAAAAGTAGTACTACTTGCTGTAATAGCTACGGTTTCTGATGTTAATAATGTTACGCCTAAAGTGTTAGAATCTGTAGCGCTGTAGCCACTTATGCTTGCATTTAATGTATAATCTCCATTTGCAGTAATATCTGATAGTGCAATAGCATTGTTAGTTTCGCCAGAAATTGCCACACCATCTTTTTTCCATTGGTATGTAAATTCATTTTTAAGATCTGCTGTAACATCTGTTTTTGTACCATCTGCAGCAACAGCTTCAATTGTTTTTACATCTAATGTTGTTGTTGTGTTTTGGCAGTCTGTATAAGCAGCTGTATAATCTATTGCTATGTTAAAAGAAGCCGGACTTACTACTGTTGTTTTATCAGAATCTATTGTAAATGGGCAACTGCCACCATTGTCTGTTATACGCGCAAAATATTCTCCTGCACTATTCACAACTAATGTATTTGTAGTCTCTCCACTAAGTACTACTCCATCTTTGTACCAAGCATAAGTTACAGCTGTACTGCTACTAGTTACTTGTAATGTTTTAGTTTTAGTTGGTAAAATAACAAGGTTAGCTTCATTATCTCTTGTTAATGTAACATTAGATGCAGTTGTTATAGAAATAGCTGCAGAACGCTCTAAACAAGCTCCTGGGCCACTTATTTCTACTGCATAGTTACCTTCAAAACCTGGTGTAGAGCCATCTACTGTATATGTATGGTTATCTACAGTTGGTGATGTAATAGCAACATCATCCTTATACCAAACATACGTTAAGCCTTGGCCAGATATGTTTGCAGTAAGTGTTTCTGTTTCTGTAGAACATAAACTTGTTTTAGAAGGTGTATTTAAGGCAACTCCTAAACTTGTCCCCGTTGTAACTTCTATAATATTAGAATCTGTGCTAGCAGATCCAGAACATATAGAACCATAATCTATCTGTACAGAATACATACCTGCTTCTGTTGTAGTTAATGATGGTCCTTTTTCTGATAATAATGTACCGCTTTTATACCAGTTATACTTGTAACTACTAGCATTAGGTACATTATGTGGAGCCATTGTTATTGCTGTACCATCACAAACTTCTATGGTACCGCCAGATGGTATATTACCGTTACCATCTTGACTCATTAATATTGGCGAGTTAAAGTCTACATAGTACATAGAGTAAGGACCCGCAGTCGGACTCACTTTCTCTGGACTAGTACTTTTTACTCGTATTTTGTAATTTTCGCCTCTAGTGTCTGTAGGCAATGCAAACTGTATGTTAAAGTCATAATTAGAGTTTTTATCATCTAATGTAGCTAATACTACAGGGCTACCAAAGTTGCCATTAGAGTCAGATAATTCTAAAATAAATTTGTTGTCACTGTTAACTGCAGGAGCATTTATCCAGGTAAAGTTTACCCAGTAAGAGTTAAATCCAGATGATGCACATGCGGCAGTCCATCCGCTTGTACCACCACCACTTGGGTCGGCAATGGGTTCTGGAGCATTTAAAATTTGGGCTGTTGTTGTTAGCGAGTAGCTAAATAACAATAAAAGTACCAAAAGAGCTGTAGTAGGTGTTGTTCTCATGAGATGATTTTTTTTGTAACTATTTATTGTCTGGGGACATAGTTAGTTAGATTAAACGTTTAAAATTTTTGCAAACATTTTAACGCGTGTGCGAAATTTGCTTTAACAAATATGGTTGTTTATAACTTGTTCATAAATTTATTGTTGTAGTAGTATTTAAATATGTTGTGAAAATGGCTTTATTGTATGGTGACCGATTTTTTAGCACCTATAATTAATCTAATTTTGTACCTTTACAGCTTAATTTTATCCTATGAATGAAGGCGAAAAATCATTAAATTTTATAGAGCACATTATCGAGGAAGACCTGAAAAATGGTTTCTCAAAAGAGGATTTACGTTTTCGTTTTCCACCAGAACCTAACGGGTATTTACATATAGGACACGCTAGTTCTATTTGTTTAAATTTTGGGTTAGGTTTACGTTACAATGCACCTGTTAATCTGCGTTTTGACGATACAAACCCGGCAAAAGAAGAACAAGAGTACGTAGATGCAATTAAGAAAGATGTCTCTTGGTTAGGCTATAAATGGGAGCATGAGTGCTTTGCTTCAGATTATTTTCAGAAGTTGTATGATTGGGCAATTTTTCTTATAAAGCAAAATAAGGCCTATGTAGATAGTCAATCTTCTGATGCTATGGCAGAACAAAAAGGTACGCCTACAACACCTGGTGTTGCTAGTCCCTTTAGAAACAGGTCTGTAGAAGAAAATTTAGACCTTTTTCAACGTATGAAAAATGGTGAATTTAAAGAAGGCGAACACGTTTTACGTGCTAAAATAGATATGACCTCCTCTAATATGCTTATGAGAGATCCTATTATGTACCGTATATTACACAAAGCCCACCACAGAACAAATACCGATTGGTGTATTTATCCTATGTATGATTGGACTCATGGAGAAAGTGATTACTTAGAACAAGTTTCTCATTCTTTTTGTACGTTAGAGTTTGCTATGCATAGAGAATTGTATGACTGGTTTTTAGACCAAGTATATGATGAATCTAAAACAAGACCAAAACAAAG
This sequence comes from Cellulophaga sp. RHA_52, assembly GCF_007827205.1. Classification (NCBI taxonomy): domain Bacteria; kingdom Pseudomonadati; phylum Bacteroidota; class Flavobacteriia; order Flavobacteriales; family Flavobacteriaceae; genus Cellulophaga; species Cellulophaga sp. RHA_52. The sequence goes on along the minus strand of NZ_VIRZ01000001.1, from coordinate 849,354 downwards.
AGAGTTTGCAAGACGTAATCTTAGCCATACCGTTGTAAGTAAAAGAAAGTTGCTTAAATTGGTAGAAGAAGGAGTTGTAAAATCTTGGGATGACCCTAGAATGCCTACTATTTCTGGTATGCGTAGAAGGGGTTTCACACCAGAGTCTATTCGTAATTTTGCAGATACAATAGGTATTGCAAAAAGAGAGAACCTTATAGATGTATCATTATTAGAGTTTCATGTTCGTGAACATTTAAATAAAATTGCACCTAGAGTAATGGGTGTTTTAGACCCTGTAAAAGTTGTAATTACCAATTATCCAGAGGGACAAGAAGAGTGGTTAGACGTAGAAAATAACCCTGAAGATCCTGATTCTGGTAGTAGAAAAATACCATTTTCTAGAGAAATTTATATTGAAAAAGCTGATTTTAGAGAAGAGGCTAATAAAAAATTCTTTAGATTAAAATTAGGTAAAGAGGTTCGTTTAAAAGGTGCATATATTATTAAGGCAGAATCTTGCACAAAAGATACCGATGGGAATATTACTGAAATTCAATGTACATATGATACTTTAAGTAAAAGTGGTAGTGGTACCGAAGAAAGTTTACGAAAAGTAAAAGGAACTTTACATTGGGTATCTGTACAACATGCAATTGAATCTGAAATTAGATTGTATGATAGGTTATTTACAGATGAAAGCCCGGATACTCATAAAGATAAAGATTTTATGGAATTTATAAATCCAGATTCTTTACAAGTAATTAAAGGTTTTGTTGAGCCAAGTTTAAAAGATGCAAATATTGGAGATCGTTTTCAGTTTCAAAGAATGGGTTACTTTAATATTGATACTGATAGTACAGCTGAAAATTTGGTTTTTAATAAAACTGTGGGATTACGAGATTCTTGGGCAAAAATTCAGCAAAAAAGCTAGTATAAGTTTTATTGATGCTAATGTAAAAATCATTAACATTTCTTATTAAAAAAGGCTTTTTTTAGTGAGTTTTAAACGTTTTTTTTAAAAACTTAATGTCATTATAAGGGTGGTTTAGTATAACGCTCTGTAAGCTCATTTAAATAGTTTTTTGTCTTAAAAGTTCCTTTTTTAGCAAGTTTTGCTTTTTAATTTTTGTAAAATTTTATAAGTATAAAAAAATCCGATAGAAATTTAAATTTCTATCGGATTTTCTAATTTTTATTAGATTACTTTTTTCTATTCATCTTTTGGTTTGTCTAATTTTTTTTGATCTCCTTTTTTAGGAGTATTTGTTTTTTTCATAGACTCACCAATCATATTACTTGCTGTAAATGATGCAACCATATTATTTAACATATCACTACCAGCTTGTGGTGAATTTGGTAATAATATTAAATTAGTATTTGTTTCTTCACCTATAGATTGTAATGTATCATAATGTTGGGTAACAACAATTAGGGCAGAAGCTTCTTGAGAATTTATACCAACTTTGTTAAGTACTTCTACAGATTCTTCTAATCCACGTGCAATTTCTCTACGTTGATCTGCAATACCTTGTCCTTGTAAACGCTTACTTTCTGCTTCAGCTTTTGCTTTTTCTACTATTAAAATACGTGCCGCATCTCCTTCAAATTGCGCTGCAATCTTCTCTCTTTCAGATGCATTAATACGGTTCATAGCTTGTTTTACTTGTGCATCTGGGTCAATATCAGTTACTAATGTTTTAATAATATCAAAACCGTAATCTAACATTGCATCATTAAGTTCTGCTTTTACTGCAAGTGCAATATCATCTTTTTTAACAAAAACATCGTCCAATTTCATTTTTGGTACTTCTGCACGTACTACATCAAAAACGTAAGATGTTATTTGATCATGCGGATAATCTAGTTTATAAAAAGCATCATATACTTTATCCTTTATTACTTTATATTGAACAGAAACTTTTAATCTTACAAATACATCATCTAAAGTTTTTGTTTCAATAATTACATCTAATTGCTGAATTTTTAAGCTTAATCTACCAGCAATACGTTGCATAAAAGGTATTTTAAATTGCAGACCAGATTGTCTAATGCTACTAAATTTACCAAATGTTTCAATAATAGCAGCTGTTTGTTGTTTAACTACAAATGCAGCTGAAAATATTACAAATACTACAAATACTATTAGTGGTATTAATAAATAACTTCCCATAATTTTTTAAGGTTTTTAGGTTTATGTTTTAAATGTACAAATACTGTACATATATATGTAATTAAAATAGGGGATATGTTACATTTTTATAAAAAAAAAGCTACAAATGATAATATTCATTTGTAGCTTTTGCTTAATAAGGTATATAGTTTACGCTAATTTATCTATAGCAGTTTGTATTCTTTTAATAGTTTCTTCTTTTCCTAATAATTCAACAATATCAAAAACGTGTGGTCCTTTCATATCGCCAACTAATACCAATCTAAAAGGAGGCATTACTTTACCAAAAGACAATTCCTTATCTGTAATCCATTGTTTTACAATTGTTTCTGTATTGATTGAGCTAAAGTCTGTTATTGATTCCAAAACAGATACCAACTGGTTTAATATGTCTGGAGTACCTTCTTTCCATTGTTTTTTTACTGCTTTTGGTGCATATTCTTTTGGTGCAACGTAAAAATAGTCTGCTAAATCCCAAATATCTTTTACAAAAGTTGCTCTCTCTTTTAATAAGTCAACCAAACGCTCAACAGTTTCTTGTTTTGCTAACGGATGAGTTTCTTGTACGTGACTTAAAATAGTAGGCATTAATAATGTTGCAATTTCTGCATTATCTTTTGCTTGTAAGTACTGTGTATTATACCATTTGGTTTTATCTGGATCAAAACGAGCTCCAGACTTATTTACACGCTCTAAAGAAAATTCTTTTACAAGCTCATCTAAACTAAACAATTCTTGCTCAGTACCTGGATTCCAGCCAAGTAAAGCTAAAAAGTTTACAACTGCTTCCGGAAAATACCCTTCTTCTTTATAGCCAGTGGACTCTTTCCATGATAACGGAAACACAGGAAACCCAAGCTTTTCTCCATCTCTTTTGCTTAATTTACCTTTACCTACAGGCTTCATAATTAATGGTAAATGAGCAAATTCTGGTGCTTGCCAGCCAAAAGCATCATACAATTGTTTGTGTAAGGCTAAAGATGGTAACCATTCTTCACCACGTATTACGTGAGTAATTTCCATTAAATGATCATCAACAATATTTGCTAAATGATACGTTGGCATTCCATCACTTTTAAACAATACTTTATCATCTAATACATTAGTATCTATATGCATAGTACCACGTATTATATCGTTAAGTTCTAATTTTTCGTTTTCAGGAGTTTTAAAACGTATTACAAATGGCTCATTATTAGCTAATTTGGCATCTACTTCTTCCTTACTTAGTGCTAGTGAGTTGTTTAATTTTAAACGATTATGCCAGTTGTAAATAAAAGTTTTACCATTAGCTTCGTGGTTTTTTCTATGTTCATCTAAACTTTCTGCAGTATCAAAAGCATAATATGCTTTACCATTTGCAATTAGCTCATCTGCATATTCTTTGTATAAATGTTTACGTTCACTTTGTCTGTACGGACCAAATTTTCCTTCTTTTCCAGGACCTTCATCAAAAGCAATTCCACACCAGTTTAAACTGTCAATTATATATTGCTCAGCACCTTCTACATATCTATTTTGATCTGTATCTTCTATTCTCAAAATAAAATCTCCACCATTTTTTTTTGCAAAAAGGTAGTTAAATAGGGCAGTGCGCACACCACCAATATGTAACGGTCCGGTAGGACTTGGAGCAAAACGTACTCTTACTTTAGAACTCATAATATATATTTATTGCTACAAAGATACAGTTAGTTATTTGTCCTATTAAAGTGTTATACTCACTTTTTAACAATTTTTTTCTATGTTTTTCTTAAACTGTGGGTATCTTGGTATTAAATATCACAGATTTTGAATAGTTTAGACCATATTTTACAAAAATTAAGGGCCTTTACTAGAAGGTTTTATACCCAAAAGTTACTTAAAGGATTACTCCTTTTTATTAGTTTTGGATTGCTGACTTTATTAGTAATATTAGGGCTTGAGTACCTATTATGGTTTAATTCTACAGGTAGATTGTTGTTGCTTTTAACACTTTTAGCAATTACTTTTTACCTTTTATATGCTTATATTTTAACACCTCTTTTTTATTTATTTCAGCTTAAAAAAGGAATTTCTAATAAGGATGCAGCAATTTTAATTGGTAAACATTTTCCTGAGGTAGGTGATAAGTTGTATAATTTGTTAGATTTAGCAGATAACCAACAAACATCTGAGCTTTTATTGGCCAGTATAGAACAACGCTCTAAAAAGTTAGATGCTGTTCCTTTCGTTAAAGCAATAAATTTTTCTGAAAATTTTAAATACGCTAAATATTTGCTAGTACCACTAGTAGTAATAATATTGGTTTGGTTATCTGGAAATTTAAGTTCTTTTTTTGGATCCTATGATAGGGTTGTTAACTATAAAATGGCTTTTGAAAAACCTGCTCCTTTTTCTTTTAAATTGATTAACAATAATTTACGTGTTTTAAAAGGTGAAGATATTACACTTAAGGTTACAACTGAAGGTGATATTAAACCAGAAAATATATCTATTATTGCTAACGGTAATGAGTTTTTTTTACAAGAAAATAATGGTTTTTATGAGCATACTTTTGTTTCTCCAGATAAGAGCACTTCTTTTTATTTTTTAGCTAATGGTATTACATCTAAACAATATAGCCTTACTGTTTTAGAGGTCCCTTTTCTAGAGAATTTTAATATGAAATTAATGTATCCTTCATATACTAACAGGCAACCAGAAACTCTTCAAAGTACTGGTAATGCTACTTTTCCTGAAGGAACCAAAGTTCAGTGGACTATAAAAGGCAATCATATAGATAGTATTTCTTTACAGGTGAAGGATTCAAAAATTGGCTTTAATAAAAAAGAAAACATTTTTACAACCACTAAAAATATATACCAAAGTACCCACTATAGTATTAGCACCTCTAACAAAAATGTTTCAAATTTTGAAAAATTAGAATATAAGTTTACTGTTGTAAAAGATGCTAGCCCTGCATTGCAAGTCAACCAAGTTAAAGATAGCTTAAACCCTAATGTGTTATATTATTCTGGTACTGCATCTGATGATTATAAACTGATTAGTATAAAACTAGTTTGTTATCCAAGTAATTCTATAGAAAATAAGCAAATAATCAATATTTCATCACCTAATAGTAATGTAGCACAATTTTATTATACATTTCCATCTGGTTTAAGTTTAGAACCTAATGTTGAATATAATTTTTACTTTATTGTTACAGATAATGATGCTATACATAATGGTAAAACCACTAAAAGTCAAGTGTTTAGTACAGTCTTATTAGATGATAACGCACTTAAAAATAATAGTCTACAGCAACAGCAACAACTTTTAAATAATTTAGATAATTCTTTAGATAAGTTTAAAGAACAAAAAGATGTTTTAAAGGAATTAAATAACAAACAAAAGGAAAAAACTTCTTTAAATTATACCGAACAGTCTGAGGTTAAGGATTATTTGCAAAAGCAACAACAGCAAGAGCAAATGATGGAGAAGTTTAGCAAGCAATTAAAAGAGAATTTACAAAAGAGTAATACAGACGATAAACAGAATAAATTACTTCAAGAACGTTTAGAACGTCAGGAACAACAAGCAAAAAAGAACCAAAAATTACTTGAAGAACTAAATAAAGTAGCAGATAAAATAAATAAAGATCAGTTAACTAAGCGTTTAGAAGAACTCGGTAAGAGCCAAAAAAATAGTGAGCGTAACCTAGAACAGCTTTTAGAGCTCACAAAAAAATATTATGTTACAGAAAAATTGGCCCAATTAGCACAAGATTTAGAGAAACTTGCAGAGAAACAAGAGGTACTATCAGAGCTTAAACAGGACCAAAATTTTGAAAAAGAGGAGCAGGAAAAATTAAACAAAGCCTTTGAAGATTTAACTAAAGAACTTGATGAGCTTGAAAAGGACAATCAAAAATTACAAAAACCATTAGATATTAAGGCTAATAAAGCAAAACAAGACGCCGTTAAACAGGATCAAAATGATGCTTTAGAAGAGCTAAATAAGGAACAGGGGAGTGATAATTCTTCTAAATCTGATAGTAAAGCCAGTAATAAAGCTGCAAAAAAACAAAAATCTGCAGCTGATAAAATGAGACAAATGAGTTCTCAAATGCAGCAATCTTCATCTGGTTCTAGTGGATCATCTATTACTGAAGATGCTGAAATGCTTCGTCAAATTCTAGAAAATCTTGTTATTTTCTCTTTTAAACAGGAGCAATTGTATAATGATATTAGCTCAAAAGATGATGATGTTGCTAAGTTTTCTACAACAATTAAGCGCCAAAAAGAATTACGTACATTGTTTGAGCATGTAGATGATAGTCTGTTTGCACTCTCTTTGCGTCAGGCAGAAATTTCAGAAAAGGTAAATAAGGACATTACTGAAGTGTTTTATAATATTGATAAATCATTAGAACAATTAGCAGAAAATAGGACTTATTTAGCCACCGCTAATCAAAAATATGTTCTTAACTCATCTAATAGTTTGGCAGATTTTCTTGCTAGTTTGCTAGATAATATGAACCAGAGTATGAAATCTGGTGCTGGCAAAGGACAAGGAAAGGGGCAAGGTTTTCAATTACCAGATATTATTAAAGCTCAAAATAGCTTAAAGGATAAGTTAGGTAAACAGGGAAATTCAAAATCTTCTGAAGGTAAAAAGCCTGGTGAAGGTCAAAAACCTGGTGGGAGCAAGCCGGGATCTGATGGTAAAAAAGGTAAAACTGGAGAAAAAGGTAGCGAAGGCGAGGGCGGAAAGAAAGGTGAAAATGGCAAAAATGGAGCTAGTGGCAATGGAGAAAATAAGAATTCTAAAGGCAAAAACGGAAACCAAAATGGTGAAAATGGTGCCGCAGGACAAGGGTTATCTGAGGAAGAACTAAAAGAAATTTATGAAATTTACAAAGAACAACAGCAAATTAGACAGGCTTTAGAACAGCAATTAAATGATATGATTGCAAAAGAAGATAAAAATTTAGCCAAGAAACTGTTGCAACAAATGGAAGATTTTGAGAACGATTTACTTGAAAATGGTATAACAAATAGAACTCAAACCAAAGCAAATAATATTCAACATCAACTCTTGAAGTTAGAAAATGCAGCTTTAAAACAAGGTGAAAAGAGTGCAAGAGAAGCTAATAAAGCAAAAAATAAGTTTACCAATCCTATTACGACTAAGCCAGAGGCTTTACAGAATTATCGTAACGAAATAGAAATTTTAAATAGACAAGCACTACCTTTGCAGCAAATTTTTCAAAATAAAGTGCAACGTTATTTTAAAACAAATGATTGATTTTCATTATGAAACAGATTTTAGTTTAATTGATAATACCAAGTATATCGATTGGATTAATAGGATTATAGCTTCTGAAGAGCATTTAACGGGTGATATCAATTACATTTTCTGTGATGATTCATACTTGTTAAACATCAATCAGCAGTATTTAAATCACGATACGTATACAGATATTATTACGTTTGATTATACAGATGGGAAGGTTATTAGCTCTGATATCTACATTTCTGTAGAACGAGTTAAAGAAAATGCAGTAGATTTTAAGGTAGATTTTGATGTAGAAATGCTTAGAGTTATGGCTCACGGCTTACTACATCTTGCCGGATACAAGGATAAATCTATTGAAGAAGCGGCATTAATGAGGAGTAAAGAAGAAGAAAAAATTAAATTGTTCCACGTGGAACATTAAGATTATGTTTGATAAAGAATACGATGTTATTGTAGTAGGAGGTGGCCACGCAGGCGCGGAAGCAGCCGCTGCCGCCGCAAATTTAGGTTCTAAAACTTTGTTGGTTACAATGAACCTTCAAACCATAGGGCAAATGTCTTGCAATCCTGCAATGGGAGGAATTGCAAAGGGACAAATTGTACGTGAAATTGACGCTTTAGGTGGTTATAGTGGTATTATTTCTGATAAATCTGCTATACAATTTAAGATGTTAAACAAGTCAAAAGGACCGGCAATGTGGAGTCCTAGAACGCAAAACGACCGTATGCGTTTTGCTGAAGAATGGCGTTTGGCATTAGAAAGAACACCCAATTGTGACTTCTATCAGGAGATGGTTTCTGGCCTAATTATAGAAGGAGATAAGGTATGCGGAGTAACAACTTCCTTGGGTATTGAGATCAGATCTAAGTCTGTTGTACTAACAAATGGTACCTTTTTAAATGGTTTAATTCACATAGGTGAACGTCAATTAGGAGGTGGTAGAGCAGGTGAAAAAGCAGCAACAGGCATCACAGAACAACTAGTAGATTTAGGGTTTGAAAGTGGTAGAATGAAGACCGGAACACCACCTAGAGTTGACGGTAGATCATTAGATTATTCTAAAATGATAGTGCAGCCAGGAGATGTTATTCCAGAGAAATTTAGCTATACAGACACTAAATCTTTAGCGCATCAACGCGATTGTTTTATGACTCATACTAGTACTTTAGTACACGATTTATTGCGCGAAGGCTTTGATAGATCGCCTATGTTTAACGGTAGAATTAAGAGTTTAGGACCACGTTATTGCCCTTCTATTGAGGATAAAATTAATAGATTTGCAGACAAAGATAAGCACCAATTATTTGTAGAACCTGAGGGTTGGGATACGGTAGAAGTGTATGTAAATGGCTTCTCAACTTCGCTACCCGAGGACGTACAATTTAAAGCTTTACGCTCTGTTGTTGGGTTTGAAAATGTGAAGTTTTTTAGACCTGGTTATGCTATAGAATATGATTATTTTCCGCCTACACAATTAAAGCATACACTAGAAACTAAGCTTGTAAATAACTTGTATTTTGCTGGTCAAATTAATGGTACAACAGGGTATGAAGAAGCCGCTAGTCAGGGTCTAATGGCTGGTATAAATGCACACCAAAAAGTGAAAGAAAATGAGCCATTAATACTAAATAGAGATGAGGCTTATATAGGTGTTTTAATAGATGATTTAATTACAAAAGGAACAGAAGAACCATACAGAATGTTTACTTCTAGAGCAGAATATAGAACATTATTAAGACAAGATAATGCCGATATTAGGCTTACTCCATTAGGTCATAAAATTGGTTTAGCATCAGATTCTAGACTAAAAAGGATGGAAGAAAAGCTTCAAAAATCTGATGCTTTTGTAAACTTTTTCAGAGAAACAAGTGTTGTTCCAGAGGACATAAATCCTATTTTAGAGTCTGTAAATTCTACTCCAGTTAAACAATCTCACAAAATGTTTAAGAGCTTTTCTAGGCCAAATGTCACTATGGATCATATGCGTAAATTAAAGTCTGTTTCAGAATTTATTGAAGCTGAAAATATAGATAGAGAGGTAATGGAGCAGACCGAAATTCAGGTTAAATATGCAGGTTATATTGCCAAGGAAAAGAACAATGCAGATAAGCTTCAGCGTTTAGAAAATATTAAAATTCCTGAAGGTTTTGATTATCGACAATTAAAGAGTTTATCTTATGAAGCACGTGAAAAATTAGAGGCAATTAGACCAGTTACTATCTCGCAAGCCTCTAGAATCAGTGGCGTTTCGCCAAGTGATATAAGTGTACTGCTTGTATTTATGGGTCGCTAATTTTATTTATTATATAGACGATTTACCCAATTGTTCCACGTGGAACAATTGGGTTTTTTTGTTTTAACAAAGATGTTTTTGTTTGTCTTTTCTATGGTTTTTATAACGGTAGGTTAGTGTTGTTTATTGTGTGTTTGTTTTGAGTTAATTTTAATTCTATTTAAGTTTTTTTAATGCTCTTAGTTTAGATTTTTTCAGTATCTAATTTTACTTTTTTACTGTTGGTTAATTAGAAAATATTTTATCCTTTTTTAGATCAATTGTAAAATTTAAGTGTTCTGAATTTTTAGTTTTTCAATTTTCAATTTCAATTTTTTCGAACCTAAATTGTTTTAGAATCCTTACTTCAAATTTCATCTTTTTTATTTTTTCTGATATTGATTTTTATACCTTCCTTTTTAGAATTGATTTCAGATTTTTGTTTCTATTTTTTTTATCAGCAACTTTTATTTTTTGTATTCAGATTTTTTATTTTCTCTTCATATTTATTTTATTTTTTTAATTGAATTTTTGTTCAAATTTCACGTATTATTTTTGTGTCGTCTTCTTCATTTTTTTGCATCAATTTTTTCTCTTTTTAGAATTCAATTTTCACTTTTATTTTTAGTTTTTTTAGAATTCAATTTTCACTTTTATTTTTAGTTTTTTGTTTTTTCTGTTTTCTTTTTTTGTAGTTTTTAAAATGAATCTATTTTTTAATTTTCATTCTCTTTTATGGTTTTCAATTTTCAATTTCTTTAATGTTTTTTTTCTTTTTTAAAATTTACTAGTTTCAATTTTTGAGATCTAATTTTAGCTTGCTTTATTTTCTTTTTATAATTTTTATTTAGAGATTTTATTTTTCATTTTGGCTTGTAAATTTTTTTAGATTTAAATTTTTCAGTTGACTAATTTTTTCTGCTTAAGTTATTTTTTTATCAACCCAAAAAAGTAAATAGGTGAAACTATTTTTTAAAAGAAATTAGAATAGTGTAGTGTTCAAAATTTAGTTTTATTCCTTCTTTATTTTTTAAGTTATTTTGGATTTGTATTTTCAAAAAAATATTTTCTTCTAACTTCTAACTTCTAACTTCTAACTTCTAACTTCTAACTTCTAACTTCTAACTTCTAACTCTTGGTTCAATTTTTGTTTTTGATAAAAGGCATTCAATTCAAAAAATAAAAAAAATGAAAAATGTATTTCTTGTGGTTATTTTAGTTTTTGTTCAATCTTGTATTCCGTTGCGGGTTGCTCCCAATATTCAAGATTATAAAATTACTAAAGGCAAAACTTTTAAGAGAGGATTAACCAAGCATCACGTTTTTATTTTTGAAGATCCAAAAGACGAAAGTGAATTTTATAATTATGTAGATGTAAAATATTAATTATATAATATTGATGCTTTTTACAACGTTCCTTATTATTTTTCTTTTTATGAAGTAGAAAAAAAAGACAAGAGTATAGATATACTTTCTCCTACTTTAGGAGTTGTTGCAAATAGAGCTATTGGTTCTAGTGACAATCCTTTTGATCTTTTTAATGAAGAGCCTCAGTTACGTGTAGAAGGTAATTATTATATTGCCATAAGCGTTACAGACGATGACGGAAAAGATTGCTTGGATAAAAATTCACTTTCACGTCCTTTAGTTTTAAACTATCTTCGTGTTTTAAAGAAAGAATATTTAGCTACGCACAATTACAATGAACTTTTATTTAAAAACTAAAGACCATTCTGTAACACAAGAAAATTTTACATTAAACCATAATGAGGAATTGGATATGTTGGTTACAGAACCACAACCAGAAAATTTAGATGTTTATTATGAAAGTGAAGATTACATTTCTCATACAGACGCAAAAGAAACTGTTGTAGATAAAATGTACCAAGCTGTAAAAAATTACAGTTTGCAAAAAAAGATTCAGTTAATTATATATTACACCAAAGGAGAAAAATCTGTTTTGGATGTTGGTGCAGGTACAGGAGATTTTTTAATTACTGCACAAAATAATAAATGGACTTGTGCTGGAGTGGAACCAAATGAAGCGGCCAGAAAAAAAGCTACAGAAAAAGGTTTAGATTTATTTAGTAGTTTAGAAACACTACCAGAAAAAAAATACAGCGTAATTACACTTTGGCACGTTTTAGAACATTTGCCAAATTTAGATGAGCAAATAAAAATGCTAAAATCTAAATTAACAGAAAATGGTACGTTAATAATTGCGGTTCCAAATTTTAAAAGTTACGATGCAAAATATTACAAAGAGTATTGGGCAGCATTTGATGTGCCAAGACATTTATGGCATTTTTCTAAAACAGCTATAAAAAAGATTTTTGCAAAGCACAATATGAAACTTATAAAAACCAAGCCAATGTTGTTTGATGCTTTTTATGTTTCATTATTATCTGAAAAATACAAAACAGGAAAACAAAATATGTTTACCGCTTTTTACAGAGGTTTACGTTCTAATTTATCTGCAATGAGAACCAATGAACATTCTTCTGTAATTTACATCCTTAAAAAGGACTAAAACGCATTTTAAGGCGTTTTAAGATGGGTTTAGAGCCTGTCACGAGTACTAAGTCATTTTTTTTGTTTTTATGCATTAGAAATAACAATAAAAACCACTTTTTAATAGATTTGATTTATTTATTTATATACATAGTATAATTTGTAATTATAATAGTTTTTAATTATATTAATTATTATTTTTAATAGTTTATGCTAATACTCGTGTTTTCTTTTATTTTTTAAAAAAAGTCAGAAATTTAATTTTAATCAATTTTAAAACTAAAGATTGTTTTTCTTTAAGATTCAAAAACTTTTCTATTTTTGCTCAACTTAAATAACTTTCCGTCGGTTCGGGAGTTTACATTAAAAACCTAGAAATGAAAAAAATAATTTTTGCACTTGCATTCATCGGTTTAGTAGGATGCCAACAAAGTAAAATGGGTTACGTAGATAACGTAAAACTTATGAACGACTACCAAGAGAAAGTAGACTTAGAAGCTAAGTTTAAAACTAAGATAGAAGCTTTTGGTAAAAAGAGAGATAGCGTACAGCAAGCTTTTCAAATGGAAGCACAAGCTTTTCAGGCTAAGGCACAAAAAATGGCTCAGGCTAAAGCTCAAGAAGAGTACGGTATGCTACAGCAAAAAAGCCAATTTATTGGTCAGCAATTGCAGCAAGAAGAAAAACAACTACAAGTTAGCAGTCAAACAGAAATGGATAGCTTAGTTTCTAAAGTTAAAAAAGAAATTAAAGCTTACGGTAAAACAAACGGTTTCTCATACATCTTTGGTGGTGGAGACGGTGGTAGCGTTTTATACGGTACAGACGCAGATGACCTTACAGATGAGATTACTAAAATCTTAAACGATAACTACAAGAAGTAATCTTGTTGTTTACACATATAAAGAGCCTCAGCGTTATGCTGAGGCTTTTTTTGTTTTAAGGCTTTTATAATTAGTAGTACACCTGCATTAAATAAATTGTATATAAAAAGAATAAAACGCTCTTAAATGACTTTAAAATCAAAAATAGAGGTATTAGAACACTGTAAATACCAAGTATTTTTGGCGTATTACGTATTTCCGTAATTTTTTAGTGCGATAAGTTATATATTTGAGAGGTAATCTTCTCTTCTAATTTTTAATAATAAATTTAAAGCTGACTTTATGAAAATCAGATACACAAAAAAAAAGGTACGTACCAATATTCTATTCTCATTCTTGTTTGTTGTTTATGCATTATACAAGTCGGTATATCTTACTATTAAAAGTGAATCTATAAAATGGATTGGCTTTATTTTACTGGTTATTGCTATTAATTGGTTTCTAAAAAGTATATTAAAATCTACCAATTATTGTATGGTTTTAGAAAACGGAATACTAAAGGAAGCAACAGTTTTTGGTAAGAAAATTGCATTAAAAGATATTACCTACATTAGAAAAACTAAAGAGCAATATATTTTAAAAACAGCTGATAAAGAGTTGGTTGTACATATAAAACAAGTAGAGGAGGAATCGCTTAAAAATTTAGATAACGTATTGGCAAACTTAGACTTACCTGCAGAAAAAAACCCTTTTTCTGTTAGTTAATCATTTCATTTTAGATAAATTTAATGCTGTATGAAGAGAATTAGTTTTAAAAAATGGGCATTTCATTTCTCTGTCTGGGTGATTATCATAAATATAATTACCTTTTATAATGAAATAAGTTACAGCAGTGTATTTAACATCTATAATTTAGACCGACTTTTGTATTTAGGTATTTTATCAACTTTAATGTTACTGCTTGCTATTATTTTTCTTGTGATAAGTGCTATAAAAAAGGAGAAGCGTAATTACCAGTTCTGGACAGCACTTAGCTGTGTGTTTGTTTTTGGAGTATTGCCTATTTTAGTACTTATGTTTGGGTATTATTTTGTTAAATACTAATTGGTATTTTTTATTACAATAAGTATTTTAATTTTTATACTTGTGCATTTATAGTAAACTTAAATGTGGCTCCGTTTTCTTGGTTATTTTCTAAACTCATTTTTCCACCTAGCATTTCTGTATACGCCTTGGCAATTGCTAAACCAATACCTGCACCGTGTAAGGCATTTTTTTGGTCTGTATCTACCTGGTAAAAAGCTTTAAAAATGGCATTAAACTTGTCTTTAGGTATACCAATACCTGTATCTTTTATAGAGAACTCTATAGTATCAAAGTTTTTATAATAACATTTTAAAGTTATAGTCCCTTGCTCTGTATACTTAATGGCATTGTTTATTAGGTGTTTAAGCACTGTGGTTAGCTTTTCTTTATCTGTATGCACCAATGCCTCATTACTGCTAATTAAGTTGTTATTAATAATTTGTATGCCTTTTTCTTTTGCCATAGCCGTTACGCTATTAAAAGTGTTATTTATAACAGAGTTAATGTTAAATGTAGAGTTGTTTAAGGTCATTAAACCACTCTCTACTTTAGATATGTTTACAATGTCTTCAATAATACCTAAAAGCTTATTTCCGTTTTCTTCTATTAACTGTAAATATTCTTGAGACTCTTTGTTGTTTTTGTGCAACTCTTTTAAAAAGTCTGCGCTACCTAAAATACCATACATTGGAGTACCAATTTCGTGGCTAATATTGGCTAAAAAAGCCGATTTTAATTTATCTGAGCTTTCTGCTTTTTGTCTTGCAAGCACGGCCTTATTGTGCTTTATTACAAGCTCCTTTTGTAATTTACTTTCTTTTACTAATGCATTATGTAACTGCTTAATTAAAAACGAAATAGAAAATACTAGTATAAAATTAAACAGTACATTGTTTACTGTTACAACTGCAAGTACATCAAAATCGTAATCATCATAAAAAGGAAAATAAAATAAGTTAAAATAATAACCAGCTAATAGTATTAAATACAGCACAACTGTTACTATTACCCAGTTTAAGCCTTCTTTTCTTCCTTTATATAGTGTTATTAGTGATGTTGTTGTGTATAAAAGTATGCTACCGTTTCCTTTAAAACCTAAATGAAGTAAAAGTCCAAAAGAGAGAATAAATAAGGTGTATGAGAAAATTGTTTTTTTAGTGTTAAAACCAATTTTATTGATAAAAACAATGGCAACTAAAGCTAAAATTGCAAGGGTATCTATGTATAGAACAAAAAGTTCACCCCTGGTTATTGCAACATATCCACTAGGAAAATAAGCAATACCACCTATAAAAAAAGTAAGTAACAGTATAGATATAAATAGCTTATCTCTAAAATATTCTAAGCCTTTTTTATTGTTTACTGCTTTAAAATTACTGTATTTTACAAACCAATTTGTGTAAGATTTCCACCATTTATGTACCATTTTTAGGCAGTTTATACTATTTATTTTATAAGTGTAACTTATTAAAAGTAAGAATTTTATTAGTATTCTGCTGTGGTCAATGGTGTTATTCGTTAAACAGTAAATTTTAGCTACAAAAGAACTTTTTTTATTTTTTTAGTTATGTACAGGCTTTAAGTTTTTCTTTTTTTCTGGACACTGCCAATGTGTGCAAATTGTGAATCCAAATGTAGAGCCAGAGTCTTGGTTGTTTTTTAAACTTAACTTGCCGCCAAGCATTTCTGTATATGCTTTAGATATGGCTAGCCCAACACCAGAACCGTGCAAAGCGTTTTTTTGATCTGTATCTACTTGGTAAAACGCCTTAAAAATAGATCTAAATTTGTCTTTAGGTATACCAATTCCGGTATCTTTTACTTCAAAAGCAACAATACCTTCTTCCGGTAAATGGCATTTTATATTTATGCTTCCTTTTTCGGTATATTTTATAGCATTTTTAACCAAGTGGTTTAATACGGCTTCTACTTTTTCTTTATCGGTATAAATTAAAGATTCGTTTGTGCTAATTAAATTGGTTAACGTAAAATCTATATATTTTTCGACAACTTCAGTTTTTAATTTAGTGTATATTTCTTCTACACAAGTTTTAACATTAAATGCAGTAGGAGTTATTGGCATTAAGCCAGATTCTACCTTAGAGATATTTACAATATCTGCAATAATATCTAATAGTTTATTGCCGTTTTCTTCAATTAATTGTAAAGATTTTTGATAACCGTTATCTTCAGTATTGTAATCTTTTAATAAATCTGTAGTTCCTAAAATACTGTACATAGGTGTGCCAATTTCGTGACTAATATTAGCTAAAAAAGCAGATTTTAATTGTTCAGATTGTTCTGCTTTATTTCTTGCAGCAACAGCATTGTTGTGTTTAACAATTAGTTCTTTCTGTAACTTGTTTTCATTAAGTAAGGCTTTGTGTAATTGGGTAATTAAAAATGAAATAGAAAAAACCAATATTAAATTAAATAATAGGTTGTTTAAGCTAATTATAACATATTCTGTAAAATTATAACCCGTTGTGTGTACAAAGTTGTAATACCCCAATTTGGTGAAAATTAATACACAAGCATACATTAAAACTGCATAACCAAATGCAAAAAAGCCGACTTTTTTACCGCTATACAATGTTACTGCAGATGTAGTCATTAATAATATTAATGCACCATTACCGCTAAGTCCGTTATTAATAAATAATAGCGTAGATAGTATTAATAAATTTCCAGAAAAGATATGTTTTTTCAGATTTAAACTAAGTGACCTATTAAATACCACAAATAAAAGTACAGAAACAGCCAAGGTATTTATCAATACCAATTTCATTTCAAAATTTATATAGGCAACAATTACACTAGGTATATATGCTAATACACCAAAAAAGTTTACCAATAATAGAATAGAAATAAATAATTTATCTCTAAAATATTCTAAACCTTTATTGGTGTTTGTAATTTCAAACTCAATATAATTTATATACCATTTACGGTACCTGAACCACAATTTTTGCATACTTATGTTTGGGGAATTTAACTTGTGCCTATACTAACGTCTCTGTTGTTGTTTGTATTTTCTTTTTTATTGTGTTTTCGTTAAACGGTAAAATTATGTAATTCAACGATTGTTTTTTTACTATTTGTAACTATATTTTGACAGATTATTTACATTTAAGTAGCTTTAAATATAAGAGTTTGTAAGTTTTTGTCTATTAATAATTTTTATATTGATAGCTGTATACTCTAAATTAAAAAAGTTAGTTAAAAGTTGTCCCCAAATTTTTTTTTGTTTCGTTATAGAGTTGATAATGAATTAATTGTTAATTTTAAAACAAAAAGAATGAAAGATTTTATGCTTATTTTTATTGGTAAAGAGTACACAGACCTGGGACTTTCTCCTGAGCAAATGCAAGAACGAATGGGGAAATGGTTTGCTTGGAACCAAAAAATGCAAAAAGAAGGTGTTGTTAAACACGGAGAAGCATTACACCCAGAAGTTAGGCAAATATCTGGACCTAACAGAACTGTTACAGACCGTACAGCAGCAGAACTTAAAGAAATTGTTGGCGGTTATTATATGGTAAAAGCCAAGGATTTAGATCATGCTTGTAAAATTGCACAAGACTTTCCGGATTATGATCTTGGCAATACTGTAGAAGTTAGAGAAGTTTTAGTTTTTGACGAAATGTAAAATGCAAAATCAGCAACTTATAGACCATCTTTTTAGACACCAGTATGGAAAGATGGTTTCTATTTTAATTCGAATATTTGGATTAAAACATATTGAACTTATTGAAGATGCTGTGCAAGATACTTTTGCAAAAGCAACGGTGCAGTGGCGTAAAAAAGTTCCAGACAATGCAGAAGCGTGGTTTACTACTGCTGCTAAAAATAGGGTTATTGATTTGTTACGAAAATTAGATGCAGATAAAAGCCGAATTGAAAAACTAAATTACAGTGCTTCTGCTATTGCATTTAATAATTTATTTGAAAAAGAAGAAATACAGGATAGTGAACTACGTATGATTTTTACTGCCTGCCACCCCAAATTAGACCCTAAAGACCAGATAGCTTTTGCTTTAAAAACTATTGGTGGTTTTAGCTCATCAGAAATAGCAACTGCATTACTTTTAAAACCTGAAACTGTAAAAAAAAGATTAACCAGAGCTAAACAAACTATACTTAAAAGAAAACTGAACTTTGAGCTGCCTGCTAAAAAGCAATTACAAAGTAGGTTGCATAATGTGTTAGAGGTAGTTTATCTTATTTTTAACGAAGGGTTTCACTCTAACCATAACAAATTACTTGTGCGTAAAGAACTTTGTGGAGAGGCGCTTAGATTAACTAAATTAATATTAAGCCAAGAACAGTTTAGGTGTGGTGCTAGTTATGCTTTATTTTCATTATTGTGTTTAAACTCATCTAGATTAGGAGCCAAGGTTGATGAAAATTTTAATAGTATAGATTTAAAAAATCAAGACCGCAGTAAATGGTATTTGCCACTAATTAATTTAGGTGTCAATGCTTTAGAAAAAGCTAATGAATACCCAGATTTTTCTACTTATCATATTGAAGCTGCTATTGTTACAGAACATATAAAAGCACCTACTTTTGAAGCTACCAACTGGAAACAAATTTTGGAACTTTACAAACAATTAGAACAGCACCAAGAAAATACTATTGTTTCTTTATCTATGGCAGTGGTGTATATACAGTTAAATGAACCGCAAAATGCATATTTAATTTTACAAAAGTTAGAGCCAAATGCGCTAGAGCAACGCTCTTATTTGTTTTATGGTGTTAAAGCAAAATATTACCAATGTGTGGGGAATATTGATAAAGCTATAAGTTACTTAAACACAGCTATAGAAAGTGTGCCAAATTTTGCAGAGAAAACCTATTTAATTAAAAAAAGAGATGCACTACTTACAGTGTAAAAGTATTGGGGTTTTCTTCACAAAAATTCATCCAGTTTTTTAATCTTCCCAAATACATTTTTAAATAGTTTTCCGTTAAAAATATGTTAGACCAGTCAAACCTTTGTGATTGTACACCTAAATAAAACAACCATACTGCTGTTGCAGCAATAGGTATTAAGTCTATCTCTGTTTTACTTAATTTAGTCTTTGTTTGGTATCCCTTTAAAAACTCTTTTATCTTTAGTTTATAGGCTTCTTTATCTGTTTCTATATGAAAAAGTTGTGCGCAAAAATAGGCTACATCTAGTACCAAGTAACCATTACCACAAAAATCAAAATCAAAAATTGTAATTTTTCTATTGTCTGTTATGGCCATATTATCATACCAAATATCTAAATGAATAATACCTTCTGGTATTTTTTTATTTTTAAAGGCTACTTCAACCTTTTTACCTACTTCCCTAATGTATTTCATTTCAGGTAATTTGGCATCAAAATATTTAAGTGTAAAGCTGTAGGGTTTGGTAGTTAGTGTTTCTGTGGTATAGTTAACACGCGCTATTGTTTTATTTACAGTGGTGTTGTGTATTTCTCCCATTAGCGCACCAATAGCAAAGGTTGTTTGGTGGTCTAAAAACCTAACTTTTCCTCCTTCAGCAAAAGAAAAAAGTACAGCATAACGTATACCTTCTGGTGCTTGTATTTGCTGTATAAAATTTTTGTTTTTATCTGTTAATGCATAAGAAACACTATGCTGGTTATCCTTTAACAGCTCTAAAAGTTTTAACTCTTCTAAAATCTCTTGCTTTGTTCTCCAATTGTAACAATATACGCGTAGTACATAGGTGTTATGTTTATTTTTTATAAAGTAGGTGTGGTTAATACCTGTTCTGTATAGTAAACACTTAAAATCTTCGGTTAATTGGTATTTTTCTTTAACCAGCTTGCATAAAGCAGTTGCAGAAAGGGTAGAGGCAGTTACAGGAAAACTTGTCATCTTCTAAGGAATAATCTTCCGTTTACAATGTATACTGTAACCGAAATTAAAGTTAGGTAATGGTACTTTGTTATTTCATAATATAAAAAACAAAATGCTATTACCATTAAAAGTAATAGCATTAAAATTTTAAATTGCTTTTGTATATTAGTTACTAGCTAAAATATATAATAAAAATACAGCTGGCATAAAGTAAATAACTATGGTTTTAGCACCTTCATAATCTTTGGCAACACGTTGGCCAAACAATAAAAACAATAGTGTTATACATGATAAAATTGTACCGTAAATAGCCATAGTACTTTCACCATCTAAAATAAATTGTATAACACCAACACCGCAAAGTGCTCCCGCCAATACTTCAATAACTAAAATGATGCCTAATAGCAACGGAACTACATTTTTTAAAGGTGTTTCACTAAAATGACCCGTTAGCCAAGATAAATTTCCTTTCCAGTCGGCAACCTTGTCAAAACCACTTTGTAAAAAAGTAATAATTAGAAAGATTAATAATAAAATTTCAGTGATATTTTCGTGTACGTTAGTCATTTTTAGCTTGCTTTTTTGTGTAAAAATCTAGTTAGTTTTATTGATAAATCGGTTAAAATTAATTTGGCATTACCATTACGTTCTATATGGTACATTGCTTGCTCTAGCTCTGTAATAATATCTACAATATTGTTTTCATGAATAAAAGGAGCAAATTTTTCTAGTTTAAATCCTTCTACATGCATTTCCATAAAAGCGAGCTCATTGGTATTGTAATTAACCAACATAGCTTGGCGCATTATAGCCATACAGTACGTTAAAAATTTCTTTTGTGTTTCTCTGCCTGTTTTGGCAATTTCATTACTCCACAAAATTAAATCTTGTATTGCAGCTTTGTTTCCTTTTGCTCTAAAAGCAGTACGCACCCATTGTACAAACCATTTTTCAAACACCAAATCTTCAGAGTCGTTATTCATTAGATCTAGCGCTTTGTTAAAATTTCCGTTTGCTTCGTGTGCAATTTTAAAAGCGGTTTGCTGGTCTAATCCTTTTTTTATTAGTGCTTCAGTTATTGCATTTTCTGCTAGGGGCGGAAAGTGCAAAATTTGACACCTAGAACGTATGGTTTGTATAATTTGCTCTTCGTCTTCTGCAATTAAAATAAATATGGTTTTTTCAGGTGGCTCTTCAATAAGTTTTAGCAGTTTATTGGCAGCGGCTATGTTCATTTTATCAGCCATCCACATAATCATTACTTTGTAACCACCTTCATAAGATTTTAAAGTAAGTTTTTTAACAATATCCTGTGCTTCATCTACACCAATTTGGCCTTGTTTTTTTTCAATACCAATAAGTCTATACCAATCAAACAAATTACCATATGGCTGTTCGTTTACAAATTGTCTCCAATCTTGCATATAATGGTTACTAACAGCGTGACTTTTTACTTTGTCTGAATTTGTTACCGGAAAAGCAAAATGCAAATCGGGATGAGACAAGTTAGCACACTTTAAATTACAAGCCTCAATGCCACCAGAGTTTTCTCCGTTTATATTTTTACACAACAAATACTGTGCATACGCAATAGCCATTGGCAATGTACCGCAACCCTCATTACCTACAAAAAGTTGTGCGTGTGGTATACGGCCAGCATCTGCACTTAAACATAAGTGTTTTTTTATGTGAGAAAGTCCTAAAATATCTTGAAACTGCATACCGTCAAAGATATGCAAATGAAGCAAATTAAAAATAATGCTAATGCTTAAAAATATTAGCAAATAACTTTGCTTATTTTTTACTTTTTAAAATAGCATTGAAAATAAATGTAAAATACATAAAAATATATACCAAAATTAGTTTTTATGATAATGATATAGTCTTTACACTGGGCAAAGCTAAAAATACTGTTAATGGTTTTATAGGCTATACTTAAATCTTTACATTTGGAGTTTGTAAGTCTAACTAAGCTAAATTTAACAAGCACACATTATGAAAACAATAAACGATTTTAATTTTGAAAATAAGAGAGCATTAATACGTGTAGATTTTAATGTTCCTATGGATGAAAATTTTAATGTAACAGATACCAACCGAATTGAAGCTGCTAAGCCAACAATTATAAAAGTGCTAGAAGATGGTGGTAGTGTTGTTTTAATGAGTCACTTAGGAAGACCAAAAGGGCAAGTTGTACCAGATTTATCTTTGGAGCACATTTGCAGTACTGTTTCTGATGTGTTAGGTGTACAAGTAAATTTTGTGTCTACTTCTGTTGGTGAAGAAGCAGAAAAAGCTGCTGCTAATTTAGAAAACGGACAAGTGTTATTAATAGAGAATTTACGTTTTAACGCAGAAGAAGAAAAAGGAGGAGATGACTTTGCAGAGCAGTTATCTAAATTGGGAGATGTTTACATTAATGACGCTTTTGGTACTGCCCACAGAGCACACGCATCTACAACTGTAGTTGCTAAGTTTTTTCCAGAGAACAGGTGTTTTGGCGCTTTATTAGCTAAAGAAATTGAAGCTATAGACAAGGTAATGCAAACAGGGGAAAAACCTGTTACAGCAATTTTAGGTGGAGCAAAAGTATCTTCTAAAATTACAATTATTGAAAACATTTTAGATAAAGTAGACCACTTAATTATTGGTGGTGGTATGACGTATACTTTTATTAAAGCAAAAGGCGGACAAGTAGGAGATTCTATCTGTGAAGATGATAAAATGGAACTTGCTCTAGATATTTTAAAACAAGCAAAAGAAAAAGGAGTTGAGGTACACATTCCTGTAGATGTTATTGCTGCAGATGAGTTTAGCAATACAGCAAACACAAAAATTACAGATGTAGATAAAATTGAAGAAGGATGGCAAGGTTTAGATGCAGGGCCAAAAACTTTAGAGATTTTTAAAGATGTAATTTTAAAATCTAAAACTATTTTATGGAACGGCCCTATTGGTGTTTTTGAAATGGAAAGTTATGCCAAAGGAACTATAGAAATAGGAAATTATATTGCAGAAGCTACCCAAAAAGGAGCTTTTTCATTAGTAGGAGGTGGAGACTCTGTTGCTGCAGTTAAGCAATTTGGTTTTCAAGACAAAGTAAGCTATGTATCTACTGGTGGTGGTGCTATGTTAGAGAGCTTAGAGGGTAAATCTTTACCAGGTATTGCTGCAATTACCGCATAATATAAGGTTAGGCACAATTGTTGATTGCTTTAAAAAGCGTTAAAAATTTTATTTTTAAATAAAAAAACACGACTTTACCAAGCAATCAACTAAACTAACCAAAAGAGAATTTTAAATGAAACGTATTTTTTTAGGAGTACTACTGTTTTCTGGTACCGCTATTTTTGCACAAGAAAAAGATAGCATTGTTACCACATCTGTAAGTACAGAAATTTTAAGTGTTGTAAAGAATGACACTATAGATACCGTTGTAAAAAAGCAAGTAGATGCACCACAAAAAGTGCAACCTATTATTGCGCTTACTTCTGAAGATTCTTCAGCAACTAAGTATCAATTATCAGACTATAAAAATGCGGCTAATTATGATAAAGCTTGGTTAAAACAAATAAAAGAAAGTGCTTCTTTATTTGATACTATTTACAATAAAATTGCTACTGAACGTATAGAAAATATACCAGTCAGTTTTATTGATTTGCCAACAGATACGTTAAAAGCTAGGCTAGCTCGCTTAAATGCTAAAACACCTTTTAATGTTGAGTATAATGAGTCTTTAGAACGCGTTATAAAATCGTACCTATCTCGTAACAGAGGCTTAATGGAACGTATGCTAACTATTAGTCAGTTTTACTTTCCTATGTTTGAGCAGGAGCTAGATAATTTTAATATGCCGTTAGAGATGAAATATTTAGCTATTGTAGAGTCTGCCTTAAACCCTAGAGCAAAATCTAGAGTAGGAGCTACAGGCTTGTGGCAATTTATGTACGGTACAGGTAAGGAGCAAAACCTAGAGGTTAATAGCTATGTAGATGAACGTAGTGATCCAATAAAATCTACCAAAGCAGCTTGTGAATATTTAACACGCTTATATAGTATTTATAACGATTGGGACTTGGCACTTGCTGCCTACAACTCTGGTCCTGGTAATGTAAATAAAGCTATTAGACGTTCTGGCGGATATACGAATTACTGGAATATTAGAAATCATTTACCAAGAGAAACAGCAGGTTATGTACCAGCGTTTTTGGCTACAATGTATATTTTTGAATATGCAAAAGAGCACGGCATATATGGTGAAGTTGTAGACAGACCTTATTTTGAAACGGATACAGTTCATGTAAAAAGTATGCTAACTTTTGATCAAATTTCGAGATTTACAAGTGTAAGTGTTGAAGAGTTAGAAATTTTAAACCCATCATACAAACTAAATATAATTCCTTTTCAAGAAGATAGAAACCACGCTCTACGTTTGCCAACTAGTGTTATGGGGAAATTTGTGTCTAATGAAGATGATATTTATGTTTTAGCAGAAGAAGAATTAAAAAAGGTAGAAAAGCCATTACCAAAGTTGGTTAAGGCAGAATCACAATCTAGATACAGAGTTAGAAGCGGTGATTATTTAGGTAAAATTGCAGAAAAATTTGGAGTTAGGGTTAGTGAAATTAAAAGATGGAATGGTTTGCGAAGCAATAATTTAAGAGTAGGGCAGCGTTTAACTATTTTTTCTAGAAATTCTAAAGCCATTGCAGCAGCAAAACCAGAACCAAAACAAAAGCCTATTCCGCCTGGTGCAAAAACGCATACAGTACAATCTGGAGACTCACTTTGGACCATTGCACAAAAATATTCTGGAATTTCTGTTCAAAATTTAAAAGATTGGAACGGTATTAGTGGTAAAAACTTAAAGCTGGGCACAAAAATTATGTTGTGCGATTGCTCTACCAAGAAAATATAACCGTTAAACCAATTTTTTAATCAGATGAGAAAAATTTTAATCTTAGTTTTTGTTACTTGCTTGGCAGTAACTTCATGTAAAGATGGTGCTAGTACCAAACAAGATTTTACACCAGCATCAATAGGACAAGTAAACTCGCTTACAGTAGTAATGAGTAATGAACTATGGGAAGGCAAGGTAGGAGATAATGTTAGAGATCAATTTGCCAAATCTGTAGTAGGAATTGCTTGGAATGAACCAATTTTTACCTTGCGTCATTTACCAGAAACTGTATTTACTGGAGCTGTACGTAAATCTAGGTCTATTTTAGTGGTTCAAAAAAAGGATACAACAAGCTTATCATACATTAATAAAAACACCTATTCTAGACCTCAGAACGTAGCAGTTATTGTTGCTCCTACAGAAGATGAGCTTATAGAAACTATCAATAAAAACGCAGATCATATTATATCAGAATTTAATAAAACAGATTTGCAAGTAACACAGGGTAACTTTAAACGCTCATTGTTACAAGATACTAGTATAGAAGATATGTTTGGTGTAACAATGGATATACCATCTGTATATTCTATTGGTAAAGTAGAGGATAATTTTATATGGTTAGATAGGGATATTAAAAACGGTACAATGAACTTAATTGTGTATGCTTTACCGTGGGATTCTTTTAGTAATAATGCTACTTTTATTAGTGATATTGTTAGTAAAAGAGACTCTATAGGTAAAAAGTATATTCCAGGACCTAACGAGGGTACGTATATGGACACAGAAAAGGCATTTGCACCATCTGTTTTTCCTGCAGAAATAGGAGGTGAAAAAGCGGCTGAAATTAGAGGGCGTTGGGAGATTTATAATTATTCTATGGCTGGCCCATATGTGTCATACATTATAAATGATAAAGAAAACAACCGCAAGTTAGTTGTAGAAGGCTTTACGTTTGCCCCTGCAGCTGTTAAAAGAGACTTTATGTTTGAGCTGGAAGCTATTATTAAAACTTTAAAGTTTTTGCCTAAGAAGGCTTCTAGTTAAGTATTAGCTATACATTATAAAACTAAAAAGGCTCCAATAAAATTGGAGCCTTTAATTTTCACATAGTATTGCACTATTAAATGCAATTGGTTAGTTTTTTAATTTGTGTCTTTTTGTTTAAACCTTTTTGCCTATTTAAACAAAAGCGAACCCGGTTAGCACTCTATACATTAAAGCATAAGCTGCAATAACGATTAATGTAAAACAAAACCAAGAAAACATCTTGAAATAGTTTTTTAAAATAAAGTGCCCAAGGTTTTTAAATCCATTTAAATAGATTTCTTTACAAAGTAAAATTCCTTTCATGAGCGTGCATTTAATTAATTAAGTTGTAAATATCGTATTAGGGCTCGGTATAAAGCAACAATTTTAGTTAAACCGTTATGTAAAAAGGTTCTATTCCAACAATTAAAATATTTATCCGATGAACTACATTATCAGATAGTTAGCTTGTATTTTTTTTGTAAGTAAAGTCTTTATGATAGTCTAAGACTTGTAACATATGTAAACAAAAAAAGCTTCTAGTTTTACCTAGAAGCTTTTTAAATATGTATATTTTCTGTTTTTACATTTCTACTATTATAAATTCTGATCGTCTGTTTTCTTGGTGTTTTTCTCTAGAACAATTTACACCATCTTCACAACCGTTAATTAACTGTTCTTCTCCATAACCAATAGCACTAATTATTCTGTTTTCGTCTATACCTTTAGATATAATGTATTTTCTTGTAGACTTAGCTCTCTTGTCTGATAGGTATTTGTTATACGCATTATTACCTCTTACATCTGTATGGGATTCAATTTTAATTTTCATATTAGGATATTCTGTCATAACATCAACAAGTTTGTCTAATTCTACACTTGCATCTTGTCTTATGTACGACTTATCAAAATCAAAGAATATTTTTTCTGTTTTAAGCTTTTTAATTCCGTTTTCAATAGCAATCATATCATGCAACTTTCTCATTGCAATATCTGCATTTACTACTTGGTTTTCTTTAGTTGCAGTGTTTAGCTCTTCATCGAAAAAAGTTTCTTTATTAGCCTGTAATTTGTATTTAGTGTTACTGTCTAAATCTTCAAAAACAAAGCTGCCATCTTCTTCGGTAACTATTTCTTTTAGTTTTATGTTGTTTTCATCTAATAAAGTAACAAGCGCATTTGGCATTAGATCTCCAGTTACAATTTCTGTGACTACACCAGCAATTGCATTTTCATTTACTTCTTCTACTATTAAGTTTTTAAATGAATAAATATCATCATCACCTTTGCCACCTTTTCTATTAGATGCAAAGTATCCTTTTTGTGTTTCCTCATTAATTATATACGAGAAATCGTCCTTATTACTGTTAATTGGTTGTCCAACATTAACAACATCTTTAAAACCTTCTTCATCATAGGCAACTTCATATACATCTAAACCACCTAAACCTATATGTCCGTTAGATGAAAAGTATAGTTTTTTGTTGTTTAAAAAAGGAAACATTTCCTTTTGTTCTGTATTAATTTCTGGACCTAGGTTTTTGGGAGTAGAAAATAAGCCATCTTCTAATACATCTACTACAAAAATGTCTGTTTCACCAATACTACCTGGCATATCAGACACAAAATATAGCTGTTTGCCGTCTGGGCTTAAAGCAGGGTGACCAGTTGAGTATTCATCACTATTAAAAGGTAGTTCTACAGCCTCTGACCATTCTCCATTTATTTTTTTAGACATGTATAACTTTAAGTTGTTAATGCCGTTTTTATCTCTTTTTAATTTTTTGCCATAGTTATTTCTGGTAAAATACATTGTTTTGTTATCTGGAGAAAAAGTAACAGATGCCTCATGATACTTGGTATTTACTTTTTTAGAGAATTTTATAGCGTCTTTTAAATCGTCTGATTGCTGATTTATTTTAGCAACATATAAATCTAAATACGGTTGGTTATTCCATTTATATCTTCTGGTATTAAAAAAAGAAGAATCTTTTGCAGAAGCAAAAACTATTTTATCATTACTATAAAACATTGGAGAGAAATCTGAATTCTCTGTATTTACAGCTAAGTTTTTAACTTCATAATTAGGTTTTTTATTTAGAATTTGATCTAACACTTGCTCATTACGGGCATTATCTTCGGTATTTAATTCAACTCCTGTTGGCTCATCTTTTTTCATACGATTGTACATACGCATAAAACGTTTTGCTTTCCCGTATTTTCCATTTCCTTTAAGAGCGTGGGAATATTTAAAAATTTGATCTGGAGTTAAATCATCCTTGTATGTATCATATAATATTTGGTACCAATGATAAGCTCTCTCCATATTTGTATTATAATAATGAGAGTCTCCAGCCTTTTGCAATATATCTTTTGTGTAGTTTTCTTTATTTTCTTCTAAAGCTTGCTCAAATAATTTTGCTGCTTCAGCATACCAAAGCATATCAAAATACTCATAAGCCTTTTTTATTAGCTTACTTTCCTTAACTGTAACTTTATTTTTACTAGTATTTGAATTGTTGTTTGTTGTTTCATCACTAAAATAAGAGTTGCTATTTGCAGGCTTTAAATTTGCTATAGTATATCCTTTTTTAGTCTGAGGATTGTTAATAGTGGTCTTCTCTTGTTCTTTTTGAGAAAAGACACTTAAAGAAAGCAAGAATAAACAAGTAGGTATTAGTTTTTTCATTACAAGTTGTTAAAAAAATCTAGGGTTTAGTTTAAGTTTTTGAGAAACAGTTGAGCTTTAAAAGTATTTTTTTTAAAGTTGTCTCAGTTTATAACTAACGACTTTATTTAAAGTTTCGTGTATAAGTGTGTTAATAATTAATAGCACTTAAGGTTAAAAGGGATTGTTTTTTGAAATTATTAAAGCTGTACAAAGCAACTTTTAATTAAAAACAAAGATAGCGTTACTTTGTATTTTTTTAACTTTAATTGTTGTAAATGAGGTATATATGTATTTAAAGATGCTAAAGAATGTGGTAAGAGAATTTTATTTTTTGGTAAAATCTATATTTTAGAAACAAAAAACCCCGCACTTTCGTGCAGGGTTTGTAAAATAAGATATATTGTAATTTACTTTTTCTCTTCTAGCTTGTCATTAGAGTCATCGTCTTTAGAGGCATCTTTAAACTCTTTAATACCGCTTCCTAAACCACGCATTAATTCAGGTATTTTTTTACCTCCAAAAAGTAATAAAACTGCAACAACTATAAGTGCTATAGATGCACCACCTGGTATGGCTAACATAATATTTGATGAAATCATAATAATTAATTTTGAAAAACAAAGATAATAAAAAGTAACTACAACAATGTTAATATTAGAAATAGAATTACTTTTTGTACTTGTAGTGAATGTTTTATACCTATTTAACTTAATTTTGGTACTTTGAACCCCATTTTTGTTAGTGTAATAAAATTCTAAAGTTTATATTTGTTTGTTATGGCAAAAGACAGGAAAAAAAGAAAGGAGATTAAACGCAAGCTTTTAAATAAGTATCGTTTGGTTATTCTTAATGAAGATACTTTTGAAGAAAAAATTTCCTTTAAGCTTAGTAGACTTAATGTTTTTGTTTTGGGGTGGATTTCTACTTTTGTGTTAATTGCTCTAACCACGGTTTTAATTGCATTTACGCCTTTAAGAGAATACATACCAGGATACTCTTCTACCAAATTAAAAAAACAGGCTACAGAATTAACATATAAGACAGACTCTTTAGTAAATGTTTTAAATTATACCAATAAGTATTTATCTAATATACGTATGGTTTTAAGTGGAGACGTTGCCAACAATAAAATGAATAGGGATTCGCTTTTTGAACAGGTTAAAATAGATCCTAATACTGTAGATCTTAGCCCAATTAAGGAAGATCTAAATTTAAGAGCTCAAGTTGCATTAGAAGACAAATACAATTTATTTGGAAACACAAAAACAGAATCTTCTTTAGTTTTATTTTCTCCTGTTAGTGGTACAATTTCACAGGACTATGATAAAGATAAAAAACACTTTGCAGTAGATGTTGTTGCTCCAAAAGACAGCCCTATAAAATCTGTTGCGCAGGGCACGGTAATATTTGCAGATTGGACCACAGAAACAGGATACGTAATAATTGTAGAGCATAAAGACAATCTTTTGTCTGTTTACAAACACAATAGCGCTTTACATAAAGCACAAGGAGAAATTGTAAAAGCAGGTGAGGTTATTGCAACTATTGGTAATACAGGAGAAATAACGACAGGCCCACATTTGCATTTTGAGCTGTGGAGTAACGGTACCTCTGTTAACCCTACAAATTATATAGATTTTAAATAAGTAAATTATGTCTTTAAAATCTTTTGCAGCAAAAATTTTTGCTAAAAATATAGCGGCTAAAAATGCCAAATGGATCTCTAAACCCATAGAGACTCAAGAAAAAGTATTTAAACAATTAATACAAAAAGCAGCTAATACTAAGTTTGGTAAAGACCATAGTTTTAATGCTATAAAAACACATAGTGACTTTGTTAAAAATGTACCTGTAAGAGATTATGAGGCATTAAAAAATTATGTAGATGAGGTTGTAGAAGGTAAATCTAATGTGCTTTGGCCAGGCAAACCAGCTTATTTTGCAAAAACATCTGGTACTACATCAGGAGCAAAATATATACCCATAACCAAAGAGTCTATTAAATACCAAATTCAAGCTTCTAGAGATGCCATTTTAAATTATATTAATGAAACTGGCGAAGCAGATTTTGTAACTGGTAGAATGATTTTTTTGCAAGGTAGTCCTATCTTACAAGAGAAGAATGGCGTAAAACTTGGTCGTTTATCAGGTATTTCTGCGCACTATGTGCCAAAGTATTTGCAGCGTAACAGATTGCCAAGTTGGGATACCAATTGTATAGAAGATTGGGAAACTAAGGTAAATAAGATTGTTGAAGAGACTAAAGATGAAAATATGAGCGTAATTGCTGGTATACCATCTTGGGTGCAAATGTATTTTGAGAAACTACAGGCCGATACAGGTAAAAAGGTTGGTGATTTGTTTAAAGGATTTCAGCTTTTTATTTATGGTGGCGTAAATTATGAACCCTACCGTGCAAAATTTGAAAATTTAATTGGTCGTAAGGTAGATAGTATAGAACTTTTTCCGGCTAGTGAAGGCTTTTTTGCATATCAGAATTCACAGCAAGAAAACGGAATGCTATTGCTTTTAAATTCTGGTATATTTTATGAATTTATAAAGGCTGATGAATTTTATGAGGATGATGCAGAACGCATCACTCTAAAAGATATAGAAATAGGAGTAAATTATGTAATGATAATTTCTACAAACGCTGGTTTGTGGGGTTATAACTTAGGAGATACCATTCAGTTTATTTCTAAAAATCCTTATAAGGTAATTGTTTCAGGAAGAATAAAACATTTTATATCAGCTTTTGGAGAGCACGTTATTGCTAAAGAAGTAGAAGAGGCAATGCAAATGGCTATTAAAGCAACCGATGCTAGAATAAATGAGTTTACTGTAGCGCCACAAACGGTAACAAATAATGAGTTGCCTTATCACGAGTGGTTTATAGAGTTTGAAAATGAGCCAAAGGATATGGAATTGTTTGTTAAAACAATAGATGAGTCTTTACAAAAACAAAATAGTTATTACTTTGATTTAATTGATGGTAAAGTACTCCAAACTTTAAAAGTTACTAAAGTTGAAAAAAACGGTTTTAAAAATTATATGGTAAATATTGGCAAATTTGGAGGTCAAAATAAAGTACAACGTTTGTCTAATGATAGAAAACTTGCTGAAGGATTGAAAGAATTTACTGTAAACTAACGTGTCTACCTTAACAATATAGTGTTAATTTATGTAGATTTGCAACGAAGAAGAAATATGAATAAGATAATAAATACAACCAGAGCACAGGAGTCTACAAATGCCATAGAGCGTTTGTATATAACTATGAGGCACCTGTTTAATAGAGGTTTTTACAAGCCAATGGGTGTTTCGGGAGAAACACTACGCAATGCATTGTTGCAATTAAGACCAGAAATTTACGGGTCCGTAGGAGAAGAAAAATCAGAATTAAACGGTTTAACATACGTTCTAGAGCGTCTTCCAGAGGGAATTGAACAATGTAGATACATTAACTTAACTTCAGATGAAGGTTATGGAGAATCTCACTTTAAAGCCATAATACCTGCAAAAAGAAGAAGAGATTGTTACCGTATAGATGAAGACCAAATGAATATTGTAATTACCAGAGGTAGATCTGATATTTACGATATTCTTACACACTTAACTTTTTTGTTTATTGAGTCTGAAAAAATATGCAAACGTGTATTAATTGAAGATACAAAAAAAACAATAAGAGATTGGACTAAGTTAGAAACTGCGTTAGAGTCTGATGAGTTATCACAGGCAGAATTAGAGGTTGCGCTAAGTTACACTGCTAATATTTTGGGTAGATCTTTTGTAGAGGTTAAAGCAATGCACCAGGTATTTGCAACCAAAGAAAACCCAGAAAAGTTTTTACGTACCATTTACTGGATGGGAAAACTTGCTATAGAAGAAGAAACATTAGGCGATAAAAGGATAATTACATTTAGTCCTGTTTTACGTGAGCGTTTAGGTCACCATATTCACGGAGATCTTTGGGCGTTAACCATAAAAGAGACTTTAGAAAAAAACGGTATACTGCATAGACCAATACACATAATTAGTGCAAATATGCACAGTGTAATGAATTCTTTGTTTGCTAAAAAAGCATTGGCTAAAGAGTATCCAAATTCAAAAGATAGCTTAGAAATTTACGAGGATTTAAGTAAGTCTAAAAATGATAAACTAAGGGCAAAAGTAACAGCCTATGCCAAGAAAAACGGAATGATTTCTCTGAATGATACCTCTGGAACAAATATTGATGTTCAGATTTTTGATTCGGCTAAGTTTGGAGATAAAGCGTGTTGTTTTGATCTTCCAGAAGGATTAAAAGACGATGAAAAACCTGTTATTTTCGTAATGGATTATGCCTTTGGAGAGCAAGCTTATGAAACTATAGATGAGCTTTTAAAACCGTATCAAAAAGGAACTACAAAAGAGTTTTTAAACATTGAATCTGTTTCTATTATGGGTAAAGCCGGAATATTAGAAGGTGGTAAAGGTGATATTATGATTGCTACCGCTCATATTTTTGAAGGAACAGCAGATAACTATCCTTTTAAAAACGAACTTTCTGCAGCCGATTTTGAAGGTCACGGTCTTAAGGTTTTAGAAGGGACAATGGTAACCGTATTGGGAACGTCTTTACAGAATAAAAATATTCTGCAGTTTTTTAAAGATTCTACTTGGGGAGTTATAGGTTTAGAAATGGAAGGAGTTCATTACCAAAAAGCAATTCAGGCTGCATCTAAAATACGAAAAAGTATTAAAGAGGATGTTAAAGTAAGATATGCGTATTATGCTTCAGACAATCCTTTAGAAACAGGAAGTACATTGGCATCTGGTGGTTTAGGAACAACAGGTGTAAAACCAACATACTTAATAACCAACAAAATTTTAGAACAATTATTTAATTTGTAAAAATGAGTAACAACCAACAGCCACAACAATCTTCAGAGGAAATAGATTTAGGTCAGTTATTTCAGTTAATAGGAAATGCTTTTAAAAAACTAGTTGCTTTTATAGCAAGCATATTTAAAGGTGTTTTCCACGTTATAATGATGTTTTTATTATTTATTCAAAAGCACTTTATAAAGTTTGTAATAGCAGGAGTAGTTGGTATAGGTGTAGGTATATTTTTGGATATTAAAAACGATCAAAAATATATTTCAAGTATGGTAGTAGAGCCAAACTTTAATAGTGTACAACAGCTGTATAATAATGTTAGTTTTTACAATGAACTTGCTAAAGCACAAGATTCAATTTCACTTGCTAATGCGTTAAAAATTACGTCAAGTGAAGCGGCTAGCATTAAAAAGTTAGAGATAGAATCCTATTCAGATGAAAACCAAAAAGTTTTATTGTTTGATAAGTTTATAAGAGAATTAGATTCTACAACCGTTAAGAATTTGGATTTTGAAGCTTACCTAGAAAACTTTAATACATTTGATGCTCGTTTTCATAAAATAAACCTGATAAGTACAAACAGTACAGTTGCTAAAAAAGCACAACCTGCTATTGTAAAGTCTATTTCTACCAATACGTACTTTAAAGAACAGAAGGCTACAAATGATAAGAACATCAATTTTCAAGAGGAAATATACAATCAGCAATTAAATGAAATTATTTCGCTTCAAGAACTGTATAAAGATGTAATGGTTAAAGAAGCCTCTAAAGAAATAGGGGGTACTAATATTAGTTTGGCTGATAATGGTGGTGGAACAAATAAAGAGATTGAGCTTTTAAAGGAGCGAGACGAATTGAAGCAAAAAATTGTAGCTTTAAATCTAGAAAAGGCCAATAAAGCAACTATTCTTAATGTAATTTCAGATTTCCCTACCAGAGGGGCAAAATTAGGAGGGATTACGAATCAGTATAAGTTTATGCTACCTATACTTTTAGTATCTGTATTGCTTGTATTATTATTATTGTTAGAGCTTAATAAAATATTAAAAGGTTACTCAAAAAAATAATGCATATACTAATTACAGGAGGGGCGGGTTTTATTGGATCTCATGTAGTTAGGAGGTTTGTTAAGTCATATCCAAAATATCATATTTATAACGTAGATGCCTTAACGTATGCTGGTAATTTAGAGAATTTATCAGATATAGAAGATTCTTCTAATTATACCTTTTTAAAGGGTGATATTACAGATGAGAATTTTATTCAAGATATATTCAAAAAATATAATTTTGATGGAGTTATTCATTTAGCAGCGGAATCACATGTAGACAGGTCTATTACCGATCCTATGGCTTTTGTGAAAACAAATGTGATTGGAACAGTAAATTTACTTAATGCAGCCAGTGATTTTTGGAAAAATGACTTGGAAAGTAAACGATTTTATCATATTAGTACTGATGAAGTGTACGGAGCTTTGGGAGAATCTGGTTTATTTACAGAAACTAGGGCGTACGATCCTAATTCGCCCTACTCAGCTTCTAAAGCAAGTTCAGACCATTTTGTAAGAGCATACGGAGAAACGTATAAGTTACCTTATGTAATTACCAATTGCTCTAACAATTATGGGCCAAATCATTTTCCTGAAAAGTTAATTCCGTTATTTATCAATAACATAATTCATAAAAAGGCATTACCTGTTTATGGAGATGGTAATTACACTAGAGATTGGCTATATGTAATAGATCATGCCAGAGCTATAGATTTGGTTTTTCATAAGGGTAAAAACGCAGAGACGTATAACATAGGCGGATTTAACGAGTGGAAAAATATAGATTTGGTAAAGTTGTTGTGTAGTTTAATGGATGCTAAACTAAACAGGCCTTTAGGTGATAGTGAAAAACTAATTACTTATGTTAAAGATAGACCTGGGCACGATTTACGGTATGCGATAGACGCGTCAAAAATTAATAAAGAATTAGGTTGGGAGCCATCTGTAACTTTTAAAGAGGGCTTAGAAAAAACAATTGATTGGTATTTGCAAAACGAAGAATGGCTAGAAAGTGTTACATCTGGTAACTATCAAGAGTATTATAAAAAACAATATAATTAAATAAAGAGTTATGAAGGGTATTATACTTGCTGGAGGCTCTGGATCAAGGCTGCATCCACTTACATTAAGTGTAAGCAAGCAGTTAATGCCTATTTATGATAAGCCAATGATTTATTATCCGCTTTCAACATTAATGTATGCGGGTATACAAGAGATTTTAATTATATCTACACCTAAAGATTTACCTTTATTTAAAGATTTGTTGGGTGATGGCGCTAAATATGGCTGCAGTTTTCAATATGCTGTTCAGGAAAATCCTAATGGATTAGCGGAGGCTTTTATTATTGGTGAAGAATTTATAGGTGATGATAAGGTAGCACTTGTTTTAGGTGATAATATTTTTTACGGATCTGGTTTAGCAAAATTATTACAATCTAATAATGATCCTGATGGCGGAATAATATATGCATACAGAGTATATGATCCAGAACGCTATGGAGTGGTTGAGTTTAATGAAGAGGGTAAGGCCATTAGTATAGAAGAAAAACCGTTGGAGCCTAAATCTAATTATGCGGTTCCTGGTATTTATTTTTATGACAATACTGTTGTGGAAATTGCTAAGAACATAAAGCCAAGTAAGCGTGGCGAGTTAGAAATTACAGACGTAAACAAAGCGTATTTAGAAAAAGGTAAATTAAGTGTAAGTATATTAGATCGTGGTACGGCTTGGTTAGATACAGGTACTTTTCAGTCCTTAATGCAGGCATCACAGTTTGTAGAGGTTTTAGAAGAGCGTCAAGGTTTAACCATTGGAGCTATTGAGGCAGCTGCGTATGAAATGAAATTCATTACTAAAGATCAATTTACAGCTTTGGCAGAACCATTAATGAAAAGTGGTTATGGAAAAAATCTTTTAGGAATATTGAATAGATGATGATGAAGGTTATAAAAACTAAGTTACAAGGCTGTTTGGTTTTAGAACCTACACTATTTAATGATGATAGAGGGTATTTTTTTGAAAGCTACAATACCAATCGGTTTAATGATATTGTTGATCAAGAAGTTAATTTTGTTCAAGACAATCAATCATTCTCTACAAGGGGGGTTATTAGAGCGTTACATTATCAAAAAGGAAATAATGCACAGGCAAAGTTAATACGTGTTTTAAATGGCGTTATTTTAGATGTGGCGGTAGATTTAAGACCTCATTCTAAAACTTACGGAGAATATTTTTCAGTTGAATTGTCTTCAAAAAATAAAAAACAACTATTTGTGCCAAGAGGTTTTGCTCATGGGTTTTCTGTTCTTAGTGATACTGCTGAAGTTCTATATAAGTGTGATAACTATTATAATAAAGAATCTGAAGGTGGTATAATATACAACGATGCAACTTTAAACATTGATTGGAAGGTTAATCCCGAGGAAATTAAGGTTTCAGAAAAAGACTTGATTTTACCAACATTGAAAGAGGTTTTGGTATGATTAAAATTTTAGTAACTGGAGCAAATGGTCAATTAGGTCAGTGTATACAAGTGTTAAAGAATGCTTATTCTAATTTGGAATTTACATTTTGTAATTCAGATGAGCTAGACATAACTAATGAAGAAAGGTTAAGGTTTTTTTTTCAGGAATATAAATTTGACTATTGTATTAACTGTGCGGCATATACAAATGTAGATCAGGCAGAAAAAACTCCCAATAAAGCTTATTTGGTCAATGGTCAGGGAGCAAAAAACATAGCAGAAGAATGTAGAAAACATAGTGTAACTCTAGTGCATATATCTACTGATTATGTTTTTGACGGAGAAAAAGGCTCTCCTTATACAATATCAGATAGTACAAACCCTATTAATGAGTACGGAAAATCTAAACTAATGGGTGAAAAGTATATTAAAGAAATACTAGAAGAATATTTTATTATAAGAACGTCCTGGTTGTATTCAGAATTTGGGCATAATTTTTATAAAACTATTTTAAACAAGGCTAAAAAGGGAGAAAATCTGTCCGTTATAGATACAGAAATTGGTTGCCCAACAGATGCAAACAACTTAGCTAAGTATATTATAGATATAATTATTTCTGATAATAAGGATTTTGGAATTAAACACTTTACAGACGGAATACCTATGACGTGGTTTGATTTTACTAAAGAAATATTAAAAAAAAATCAGCTAGATAAGACTACAAAGCTTGTAAGGGCTAATAATTATCGTAGTTTTGCTAAAAGGCCTAAGAATAGTACACTTTTGTGTGATTAACTTTGATTGATACAATAAAATATATAAAGTGATAAAGAAAATTTGTTGCATTGGGGCAGGATACGTTGGTGGACCAACAATGTCTATTATAGCTCAAAAATGTCCTGAAATAGAAATTACGGTTGTCGATTTAAATCAGAAACGAATAGATCAATGGAATGATGCAGATGTATCTAATATTCCTATTTATGAACCTGGTTTGTCCAATATAGTTGCAGAGGCAAGAGGAAGAAATTTATTTTTTGACACAGACATTGATAAAGCTATTGATGAGGCAGATATGATTTTCATTTCTGTAAACACGCCAACAAAAACCTATGGTAAGGGCAAAGGCATGGCTGCAGACTTAAAATATATTGAGCTCTGTGCAAGGCAAATAGCACGCGTAGCTACGTCCGATAAAATTGTGGTTGAAAAGTCGACTTTACCTGTTAGAACGGCACAAGCAATTAAAAATATATTAGACCATACAGGTAACGATGTTAATTTTGAAATACTATCTAATCCAGAGTTTTTAGCAGAAGGTACGGCTGTTTCAGATTTAACCAATCCAGATAGGGTGTTAATAGGCGGACAGCAAGAAACTGAAAAAGGAAAACAAGCAGTACAGGCTTTGGTAGATGTTTATGCTCACTGGGTGCCTAAAGATAAAATTTTAACAACCAACTTATGGTCTTCAGAATTATCTAAACTAACAGCAAACGCATTTTTAGCGCAAAGAGTGTCTTCTATAAATGCAATGAGTGAGCTATGTGAAATTACAGGAGCAGATGTAGATGAAGTCGCAAAGGCAATAGGAATGGATAGTCGTATTGGTCCAAAATTTTTAAAGTCGTCAGTTGGTTTTGGTGGCTCATGTTTTCAAAAAGATATATTAAACTTAGTTTATATAGCCAAATCCTATGGATTAAACGAAGTAGCAGATTATTGGGAGCAGGTAATTATTCTTAATGATCATCAAAAAAGAAGATTTGCACATAATATTGTTAAAACACTATATAATACAGTTTCAGACAAAAAAATTGCATTTTTGGGTTGGGCATTTAAAAAAGATACAAACGACACTAGAGAGTCTCCTGCAATATATGTAGCAGAAGAATTACTGTCAGAACAGGCAAAGATATCTGTTTGGGACCCTAAAGTAAAAGAATCTCAAATTTATACAGATATTAATGCATTAGGTTCTATTGAAACCGATGAGGTGAATAATAGGTTAAAAGTTAGTGGTAATGCATATGAGGCTTGTAAAGACTCGCATGCTATTGCTATTTTAACAGAATGG
Organism: Cellulophaga sp. RHA_52; assembly: GCF_007827205.1. Classification (NCBI taxonomy): domain Bacteria; kingdom Pseudomonadati; phylum Bacteroidota; class Flavobacteriia; order Flavobacteriales; family Flavobacteriaceae; genus Cellulophaga; species Cellulophaga sp. RHA_52. The sequence continues at coordinate 810,328 of NZ_VIRZ01000001.1, read as the reverse complement.
GAGGAGTTTAATACGTATGATTGGCAACGTATTTATGATAATATGCACAAACCAGCCTTTGTTTTTGACGGTAGAGGGGTGTTAAATAAAAATAAACTTCAAGAAATAGGTTTTGTGTATTACAGAATTGGTGAGGGGAGTGTTTAATAGTTTTTAATATAGATTAAAGATGAATAATAAATCTTATTTTTCACATAATTCAGCGTTTGTTGATGACGATTGTATTATTGGTGAAGGAACAAAAATATGGCACTTTAGTCATATAATGTCAAACTGTACACTTGGGAATAATTGCAATATTGGTCAAAATGTAGTCATTTCTCCAGATGTAATATTAGGCAATAACGTTAAGGTTCAAAACAATGTCTCTTTGTATACTGGAGTAATCTGTGAAGATGACGTTTTTTTAGGTCCTTCAATGGTTTTCACTAATGTTATTAACCCTAGAAGTGCTGTTAACAGAAGAGGGCAGTACTCCAAAACCATAGTAAAAAAAGGAGCATCAATAGGTGCTAATGCTACTATAGTTTGTGGTAATGATATTGGAGAATACGCTTTAGTAGGGGCTGGATCTGTTGTGACAAAAACAATAAAAGCTTATGCTTTAGTTGTAGGTAACCCGTCCAAGCAAATAGGTTGGGTTAGTGAGTATGGACATAGATTAAATTTTAATGATGTAGATATTGCAGTTTGTCCAGAAAGTAACCAAAAATATAAATTAGAGAATAATTCCGTAACTCGTATAGATTAAGTTTTATGAAAATAGATTTTGCCAATTTAGGGTTAGCATACCAAGAGCACAAAGAGAATATAGATGCAGCAATGTCTGATGTTTTGAACAAGTCTAGTTTTATAATGGGACCAATTGTTTTAGAGTTAGAAGATAGACTTTCGAATTTTGTAGGAGTAAAGCATAGTATTTCCTGTGCGTCTGGTACAGATGCTTTGTTATTAGCAATGATGGCTGTAGATATACAACCAGGAGATGAAATTATTACAACTCCATTTACTTTTATAGCAACAGCAGAAACAATTGCTTTTCTAAAAGCTAAACCAGTGTTTGTAGATATTGATGAAAAAACCTACAATATTGATAGTTCTAAAATTGAAGAGGCTATAACAGATAGGACTAAAGCAATAATGCCAGTTTCCTTATTTGGTCAGGTTTCTAATATGTTAGAGATAAATAAAATAGCAGAAAAACATAACTTAATTGTTATTGAAGATGCGGCACAAAGCTTTGGGGCAACTTATGAGAATAAAAAAAGCTGCAATCTTAGTCATATAGCTTGTACTAGTTTTTTTCCAGCAAAACCTTTAGGGTGTTTCGGAGATGGTGGTGCGGTTTTTACAAATGATGACGAATTAGCAGAAAAAATAAAAAGTCTTAGATTGCATGGGCAAACAAAAAGATACCATCATAAATATATAGGTATGGGTGGGCGTTTAGATGCTTTACAGGCGGCTGTTTTAAATGAAAAGCTAAAACACTATAATGTAGATGTTTCTAGAAGAAATAATGTAGCTTTAAAATATTCTGAACTACTAAAGAATCATACAATAATTCCTTTTGTAGAACAAGATAGAACATCTGTTTGGGCACAGTATTCAATTCGTGTAAAAAACAGAAGTGAGATTCAGGAATCTTTAAAGTCATTAGGAATACCTACAGCAGTACATTACCCTGTACCTTTACACTTACAGGAATGTTTTAATTACCTTGGAGGAAAACAAGGTGATTTTCCTATGGCAGAAAAAGTGTCTCAAGAAATAATGAGCTTACCAATGAATCCATATTTAACAGAAGAAGAAGTAGAATATATATCCACTAATTTAATAAAATTGCTATAAATGAAAAATTTTGCATTAATAGGAGCTGCTGGTTACATAGCACCAAGACATATGAAAGCTATCAAAGATACTAATAACAGCTTACTTGCTGCTTATGATAAAGGAGACAGTGTCGGTGTAATAGATTCTCACTTCCCTAATGCCGACTTTTTTGTGGAATTTGAACGTTTTGACAGGCATATTGAGAAACTCAAATATGACAAAGGAACTTATTTAGATTATGTAAGTATCTGTTCTCCTAATTATTTGCATGATGCACATATACGTTTTGCATTACGTAGTGGAGCAGATGCAATTTGTGAAAAACCATTGGTTCTTAACCCTTGGAATATAGACAAACTTCAAAAAGTAGAGGAGAAAACAGGTAAAAAAGTATACAATATCCTTCAATTAAGAGTTCACCCAAGTATTATAGCTTTAAAGGAAAAAGTAGCAAATACTAAAAAAGACACAAAATTTGAAGTAGATTTAACGTATTTAACATCTAGGGGAAATTGGTATTTTACCTCTTGGAAAGGGGATGTTTCTAAGTCTGGTGGTATAGCTACTAATATAGGTGTGCACTTTTATGATATGTTATCTTGGATATTTGGAGATGTACAAGAAAATATTGTGCATGTTCATGAAAAAGACAGAGCAGCAGGTTATTTAGAGTTTGAAAATGCTAGAGTACGTTGGTTTTTATCTATTAATTCGGATTATTTACCAAAAGACATTAGAGATAAAGGACAAACAACATTTAGATCTATAACTATAGATGGTGAAGAATTAGAGTTTAGTGGCGGTTTTACAGATTTACACACAATGGTATATAAAGACATACTTAGTGGTAAAGGGTATGGTTTAGATGCAGCTAGAACAGCTATTAATATTGTACACAATATTAGAAACACTAAACCTGTTGGATTAAAAGGCGAGTATCATACTTTTTTAAATGAAAAGAAATAATTTCATAACTTTTTTAAAAAATAGGTTTACTAAGTCTGAATTTTCTAAAAATGTTTTTACTTTAATTTCGGGCACAGCAATAGCTCAGTTAATACCCTTATTAATTGCGCCTATTTTATCAAGAATATATACTCCCGAAGAGTTTGGACGATTGGCACTGTATTTATCTATTACACAAGTTTTAGGAGGAGTTTCTAGTGGTAGGTATGAATTGGCAATAGTTTTACCTACTAAAAAAAAGGAAGGTGTTCAGTTAACTTTATTATCAATATTTATAACGATTGTAGTTTCATTAGTTTCGTTAGTTTCCATTTTATTATTTTCAACAGATATAGCAAATTTTTTAGGAGATCCTAAGCTAGATAAATGGTTATATTTTGTGCCCTTGAGCGTATTAATGATAGGTATATTTAATGCTTTGAACTACTTTAACACCAGAGAAAAAGCATTTCAAAATATTGCTAAAGCTAACGTCTATAAATCTTTCGGAGGTAATGGTATTCAATTCTTTTTTGGAATTATTAAATACACGTCAGGGGGCTTAATAATTGGTCAAGTTTTTTCACATTTTTTCGGGAACATAAAAATGTTAAAAACATTTGTAAAAAATAAAAAAATCTTAAACAAGACTACAAAAGAGGATTTAAAAGGATTAGCAATGCGCTATGTAAATTTCCCTAAATTTTCTGTTTGGGGAATTTTCTTGAATTTAATGTCTATAAATATTATAAATGTATTTATTTCATCAATTTATAGTTTGTCTATATTAGGTTATTTTTCGCACGCGTATAGATATCTTGGGTTACCTTCTTCTTTATTAGGAAATGCATTTTCTCAGGTATATTTAGAAAAATCAATTTCAGACTATAAAACTTTTGGAAATTCAAAAGAGTTATTTCTTTCAACTGTTAAAAAATTATCAATAATTGCTTTTTTTATTTTAATAGGTGGAATTCTTTTTATTGAAGAAATTTTTGTATTAGTTTTTGGTAATAATTGGATAATTGCTGGAAAATATGCAAAAATACTTATTCCATTATTTTCCATAAGGTTTGTAGCATCTTCATTAAGTGTTACATTCATAGTTTACGAAATACAGAAAGAATCATTATTTTGGCATTTTTGCTTATTTTTATTAAGCTGTTTTTTGATGGTGATTTTTATATTTAATGAGTTTGATGTAAATACTTTTTTATATGCCTATACAATATTACTATTTATGTACTATTTCTTGTTCATCTACAGAATGTTTATAATAACTAAAGGAAAAACTTAATGGAGACTATAAAAAAAATTGTTGCATATATTTTTTATCCGAAAATAAATGTAGAAAAAAATCCAATATCAGTTGGTAGTATAATAAGAATGGGAATTACTCAGAGGATATTCGGAATAAATAGAAAAATTCCTTGGCCGGTTCATTTTACCTCTTCTGTGTCTTTTTCAAATAATATTATTAGAGAAGATGGGGCATCATATCCTGGTTACATGCCAGGAGGATATATTCAGGCAAAAAGTAAAATTTACATAGGTAAAAATACAAGGATAGGGCCAGGAGTTAAAATTATCAGTGAAAACCACGATATATATGATATTGACAATCATATAAAATCCTCTCCAATAAAAATCGGGAGAAATTGTTGGATAGGAGCAAATGTTGTGATTTTGCCTGAAGTAGAAGTTGCCGACTATACAGTCATTGCTGCTGGAGCTGTGGTAACTAAGTCGTTTAAAGAAGGTAATTGTATTTTGGGAGGTGTACCTGCAAAAGTTATTAAAGAGTTAAAAAATAATTAATGAAAATTATTATAGCAGGAGATGTATTTTTAGGAGGGGATTTAATAGGTGAAGACTTAAAAAGTAATATAAATATCCGAGAGTTTCATTCATCTGATATACGAATTTTAAATCTAGAACATCCTATTACAAATACAGAGGATAAGGCTGATAAAGCTCTTTTGTATACAGATACTTCTGTTATAGAGAATTTGGTTAAATCAAATATAACAGCAGTTAATTTAGCTAATAATCATATTCACGATAAGGGAAATAAAGGGATTTTAGATACGCTCAAGGAATTAAATAAATCAGGCATAGGCCATTTTGGAGGAGGAGCAAACTTAGAAGAGGCAAAAAAACCATATTGGGTAACTAAAGATTTATGCTTTTTAGGTTATTGTCAATTTAACTCACCCACTTTAAATGATATAAAGTTAGCGACAAAAGATTCTCCAGGTGTAAATCCATTAACTCTAGAATCAATTTTAATGGATTTAGATGCACTTCCTAATAACACAAAAGCAATTTTATATTTTCATTGGGGAAGGGAGCATGTTTGGTTAACTCAATATAAGAATATAAACTTAACCAGAACACTTTTAAAACATACTAAAGTCAAAAGTATTATAGGAGCTCACCCCCATCGAATTCAAGGATTTATAGAGGAAAAGAACAAGAAAGCTTATATAAGCCTAGGTAACTTTTTGTTCCCTAATTTCTATTTTAAGAAACCAATTGATATAATTAACTATCGAGTAAAAGCAAAAGTAAAAATAACTAGGCAATATCATGAGGTTAATAGAATAACATATAAAAAATGGAGAAATGTAAATCGTGTTTCTCAACTCATAACTTATGATACTCATTCGGACAAATTAGATCATATTTTGGTAAAACAAATGGATGATTATCCTGAAGTAATTAAAGTTAAGGGAGTTGAAAAGCTATATTTTGAGCTTATTACCAATTATATTAGTTACTTATATAAACTACCTAAATGCTTATATGTTTTCTTAGAGAGAATAACATCTTACATTCGTTTTAAAGTGTGGTTTTTGCAAATTTTGATGTTTAAAATTAGAGAGAGAGGAATCAAATGGTTGATAACTAAACTTAAATTAAAGCTATATGGAAAATAGGTGTGCAGTAATTTTGGGAGGTTATGTAAATGGCTACTCTATAATACAAGAACTAAGCAGTTTTAAAGTTGAAAACATTGCTCTTATACATTATGGGAAACAACTAGCTAGCTACAGTAATAAATTAAATAAAAAAATAAAAATAAATAAAACAAAAGAATCTTTATTAATTGCTTTACATAAGTTGAATAGAGAATATGAATACTTGGTTCTTTTCCCTACTGATGATTTGCAATTGGAAAACTTACTCTTATTAAAAAAGGAAATAAGCTCTTTTTGTTTTTTACCTTTTAATGATAAAAACCTATTAAGTACTTCTAATAAAGCCGTTCAATATAAGTTTTGTGAGGAACTTGGTATTCCATATCCAAAAACAGTTGAAATTAGTAAAGTCGATGATTTATTGGGTTTAGAAAAAATTTCATTTCCAATTATTGTTAAACCAAATAAAAGAGAAGACCTCAAGGTAAAAGTTTTTAGGTCTATCACTATTAATTCTAATAAAGAAATAGAATCTTATAAACAGAGTATAACAGGCTATATTGATAAGGGATTAACATTTATAGCGTCTGAAATAATACCGGGAGATACCAATGGTAGTATATATGCTTATACGGCTTATAGGAGTCCCAAAAGTGCAAAAATAGAAAATGAATGGATCGGTAAAAAATTAACTCAGTTTCCAAATGATTATGGTGTATTTTCTAGTTCATCAAATAAGGCTCCCGATATCATAAAAAAACAAGGTAGATTGCTATTGGATGGTATGAATTTATATGGAATTTGCGAGCCAGAATTTAAGTTTGATTATAGAGATAATAAATATAAATTAATGGAGATTAATCTCAGATCTATGATGTGGCACAGAACTGGAAATTTATCAGGGGTTTACTTACAATACACTCAATGGTGTGATGCTATTGGTATAAAAATAGAGCATACAACGCAGAGTGAAGAAGAGGTTTATTTTTCATATCTTAAGCATGAAATTCTTAACTTGATATTTAAAAGAAAATATTTGAAATATTTCAAATCGAATCTCTTAAGTGAAAAAAGAAATATAGCTTTGTTTGATAGAGAAGATTTGAAACCTTTTATTGTAGATCAACTTGCAACATTTCTAGATATGTTTAAAACTGTCATAAAAAAAATTATAAATAAAAAATAATGGCAAAATCGTTCAGAAACAAGATTAAGCTGTTCTTTAAAAAAATAAAGCTCAATAGCAAGGGGGTTATTATTTATAATAATGTAGTTTTTTCTAATGTAGTTTTTTTAGGGAAGGCAAAAGTGGAGCCGTATTGTAGATTGATAGGGGAGCCAAAAATAGTAATCGGAAATAATTTTTATGCAAATTCAGGTTGTCATTTTTTAGGAGAAATTAAAATTGGTGATGATGTAATGATTGGTCCTAAGACTATAATTTGGGGCAGAGATCATGGAATGAAAAAAGGGATAAAAATGAATTTGCAAGATCATACTAATTTACCAGTCGAAATAGGTGATGATGTATGGATAGGGGCAGGAGTAATTATTTTAAAAGGAGTCAACATTGGTAATGGAGCTGTTGTTGGTGCAGGTAGTTTGGTAAGTAAAAGTGTTCCAGAAAATGCAATTGTAGTAGGTAATCCTGCTAAAATTGTAAAATATAGAGAGGCGGAATGATTATTTACACAAATTCAACGGCGCTAAATGAAAAAAAATATGTTTTTGACCAAGTTTTTTCTAATTTTTTGAGTGTTGGTTATAGGGTATCTATTGATGATAGCTTATCTACTATAAACATCGAGATTAGTGGATTTAAAATTATATTAAACTCAGATTTTTTTAACCAATTCAAGAATTTAGAATGGCTATCAAAGAAGACTATGCCTTTACTTCCTTTAAAACGACTAGAGAATAGGTATGAATTTTTAGATAAGAATATTCAAAATCTACCAATACTTTACGGTAAGAATAGTCTAGAGTTAGGTAAGGATAAAATAACAATTGGTATAGATGTATTTGGGTCTATTTTTTTTATGTTATCTAGATATGAAGAACTTGTTGTAAAAGAAAAAGATAACCATAGTAGATTCCCTTATAAAGAGTCGATTTCTTTTAAAGAGGACTTTATTATGAGGCCCATTGTAGATGAATATATTATGTTATTATGGAGTTGTATTAGGCATCTATGCCCTACGATAGAAAGAAAACAACACAAAATAAATACATTCATTAGTTGTGATGTAGATTTTATTGAGGATGAGGGTGTCAGATTTCCCGGAATATTTAAAAGAGTAGCAGGAGACCTTATTAAAAGAAAATCTATAAAAAGTCTTTTTAATTCAATTTGGATATTTTTTCAAGTATCAGTGTTAAATAAAAAGAAACTAGATCCATATAATTGTTTTGATTTTATGATGGATGTTTGTGAAGAAAATAAACTTAAAATGGCATTTTACTTTATTCCTAGAAATAATAAAAATGCTATTGACGGTGATTACGATATTGATAGCCTTGAAGTTATTAAAATAATGAAGAACATTATTAAAAGGGGACATGAAGTAGGGTTTCATGCGAGTTACTATAGTTATAAAGATAAAGACAAGACAAGACAAGAGTTAGAGTTACTGTGTAGTGTTTATAAAAAATCAGGAGGTAATATATGTGATTTAAAAGGAGGTAGGCAGCATTATTTAAGGTGGGAAACAGGTTATACAGAAAAAAATTGGGAGAATATTAACCTTGTTTACGATACTACTTTAGGATATGCGGAGCATATAGGTTACAGGTGCGGAACTTCTAGAGAATATAACTTTTATGATAGTCTTAATAGAGTTCCACTAAACCTTAAAATTAGGCCGTTATTGGTAATGGATGTATCATTACTAGATGATAAATATATGGCACTTAAATACGAAGAATCAATAGCTATAGTAGAAAAGATATATTCTTCTATTCAAATGTATAAAGGAAATTTTACGTTACTTTGGCATAATTCATCACTCAATAGTTTTGAAGAAAAAAAATGTTTTAAAAAACTAGTAGGTCTCAAACCAGAATAAATAAATGTATATGTTAAGCTTTATTGTAAAATAATTATAGATGAAAATAGCTTATATTCTTCCTATAGATATAGAAAAATATGAAGGAGTTTTGAATAAAGTTGACTCTCAAGTATTGGAATGGATAAATAATAAAAATGAAGTTGTTATTTATCTAATCACAAATAATAATATATCACACCTAGAATCTACTTCTTTATATGGATTATATAAAAAAGGTAAGATAGAAATAATTAAATTAAAACAATATGGAGGCCTGCCCGTAGACTTAATTAAAGACTGGTTAAATTTAGATTCTGCTTATAGAAGTGTTTTAAATAAATTAGTAACCTTTAAGCCAGATGTTATTTATGCAAGGACTTCTCTATATCAGCCATTTTATAAAAAGCTTGGAAAAAACAATAATTTAATTATTGAAGCAAATACTGATACGAATTCAGAATATAATCTTCAAAAATTTCAAACTATTAAATATTTTTTAAGGTATATTTATTTTAAACTAACAAATTATTTTTTTTTAAAAAGAGTTACAGCGATCGCAGCTGTTACTAATGAGATAGCAGCTTTATTTAAAAAGAAAAACACAAGAGTTTTTCCTAACTCTATTATTGTTGATAATTATCCGAAATTTAGTAGTAAAAACAATAAAAAGAAAAAAGTAGTCTTTTTAGGGTCGCCGAATATGCCTTGGCAGGGGATTGATATACTATTATTGCTTTCAAAAAAAATGATAAACATTGATTTTGATGTAATTGGTTATGAGGGTAAAGATTTTGAAATGTTGCCTAATGTCAATTTCCATGGCTTTATGAATAAAAAAAAATATTTAGAAATTTTGGAATATGCAGACGCTTCTATTGGCACTATGGCTTTATATAGGAAAAATATGCAGGAGGCTTGCCCTTTAAAAGTCAGGGAATACCTTGCTTGTTGTAAACCAGTAATTTTGCCTTATAAAGACACTGCTTTTGAATTAAATGGTTATCCTGAATGGGTTTTAAAATTGCCAAATAGTAGAGAAGGTATTTTAAATTCTGTAGAGGAAATAACGAGTTTTATAAACAAGTGCGACCAATTAGTAATAAATAAAAATGATGTAAAAAAATACGTAGATGTATCTGAAATTGAAAAAAATAGATTGCAATTTTTCAAGGAGATAATGGATAAAAAATAAATAACGCTTTATGTTAAGTAGAAAACTATTTTTGTCTTTATATGTTATTGCAATATTGGCATTTTTTACATTAAGTTACTCTAGTTTTTATAGTAATTTTTTTGAGTTTTTTTTAATTGTTTTGGTATTAATCAACCTAAGGACTATCAATAAGTCAGTAATTTTACTGTTGTTATCAAGCACTGTTTATCTCGTTACAAGCCTAGTTTATTCTGTTGCTTATAATCAAGCAAATATCTTAGATTTTTTACTGATTTATAAATTTTTTGTCTATGCTATTTTACTTTCTTTATTGGTAAATAAAAAAAATTTAAATCAGGTTGATTTTGTAAGTTTTTATAATTTTTTATTATGGGTGTTTTTAATAAAATATATAACCAGTATTGTTTTTTTTGGAAATAATAGGCCTATAGTATTCTATGAAAATAACTATGAACTAATGCTTCTTTCCTTATTATTTTATCTTAAAAATATAGTAGTCCAAGAGGGGGTTTCTGTAAAAGACCAAGTATTTTTGTCTACTATTTTTATTTTATCAGGTTCAAAATCTGGAATTTTGATTTTATTGTTTATGTTAAGTATTATAAATTATAAGTATTTAGCAAAAAAAGCACATATTATTGTTCCTTTTGTGTTTGTTTTAACTATAACAGCTATCTTTATTTTTAAACAAAGAATGGGTGGTACTTTTGATATAGAGAAAATTGATAGATTTAAGTTTTTAATGGTCTTTTTATCAGAAGTAGAGGATTGGTCAATTTTAGATTTTTTAATTGGTGCAGACAGAATTACTTCTTTAAGTAGTTTTGCTTGCGGTAAACTAGGGTATTACCAAAGTTTATTTAGTTATAGTGGTGACGGAAGTTGTTATTCTGTTATTTTTCATTCATTTATCTTAAGGGTCATATATGATCATGGTATATTTGGATTATTATTTATGTGTTATTTTGTTTATAAAATATTGAAAGTTTCAGGTTTTACTAAAAAACAATGCTACACTGTTTTAGGTATAGCTTTGCTAAATGGCTTATCTGTATCTTCTTTTAATAGTATTTACTTTGTTTTAGGTGTTGTTTTTTACCTAACCATTAATAATAAGCAGGCTAATATTTTAAAAAGAGAACATTATGCGGTTAATTAGTTCCATTTCTAATCAATCTTTTCTTCAGATTTCACTTTCTCTTTTTTCTTTTTCTTTAACCTTTAGTCCTAATTGGAATAGTAAGGCACTTATTCTCCTTGTTATTTCAGTTATTTTTAATATTAGAAAAGTTAATTTCTCTATTAAAAGAAATTCGATAATTAATGTGATTATATTAACAGTTATTTATTTAACGTTAAATATGCTTTTTTTACTTAGTAAAATTCAATTTGAAGGATATGAAATTATTGGAATTTTTGCCTTGTTTTATTTACTTTTTAATCTTGTTAATTTTTCTAAAGTAAAGATTAAACCTATTTTATATTCTTTCGTGATAGGGGTATTATTAGTTGGCGTTATCAATTTAATGTATTTTTTAGTTCAAGCAGATTTTCTCAAGAGTTTTAAATTATTTAATCAATGGAATAATTTTTTGTTTATTGATATTCATAAAATTTATTTTTCTATTAATATTAATGTAGCCTATGCTATAGTACTATTTTACTATTTTAAAAAAGAGATAGCATTTTTAAAATTATTTGTTTTTATACTTTTAACTGTATTATTGCTGTTTTTTACAGGAGCAATGAGTGGTATAGTTATTTTCTTTTTACTTTCGGTATTGGCTCTTTTTAAACTCTTTTTTATTCATTATCTGAAAGCCATCACTACTTTTTTTATGTTGGGCCCATTATTAATTATGTTTTTGTTGTCTTTTAGTGAAGTTCAGGATGTTTTCCAAACACTAGATGGGGAAAGATCTCGAATTAGAAATTACAATGTTAATGTAAACTTGTTTAAAGAAAGTCCAATTTTTGGCTATGGTGTAGGTAATGAAGAAAACACGATGCAGTCTGTTAGAAATATTAAATCATGGGAGTTTATAAATAATTACAATGCTCATAACCAGTATTTTGAATTTTTAATTGGTGGTGGGATTTTGTACTTAACACTCTTTGTTTCTATTTTATTTTTAGCTTATTACAGGTTGATAACTATTGATGGCCCTTTTTCTTTTTTCTTTACTAATCTTTTAATTTTATTCTTATATGTTTTTTTAATTGAGTCACTTTTAGTTAGACACCACGGTATAATGCTATTTTCATTCTTTATTAATCTTATCTTCATTTTTAGTATTAATGAAAAACAAAAAGCAAAAAATGAAATCTAACATATCTATTTTAAAAATTAAATGTCTAAATGAGAAGGGGAACTTAATAACCTTTCTTAATCCATTTAGCTATCTATTATACAGGAAAAATAAAAAACTGTTTTTAGAATTTGATAAAATTTGTATAGATGGCATCGTTTTAGTTTTGATGGTTAGGCTTATTGGAATAAGGGTAGATAGACAGAGTTTTGATATGACTTCGTTGGCTCCGGTAGTATTTGGTGATTGTATAAAAAATGGCGAGTCTATTTATTTTATAGGTTCAACTGAATCATCAATTCAGCGATTTATAAAAACCCTAACACTAAAGTTTGATAAGTTAAACATTTTAGGTTACAGAAACGGATATTTTAATTCACAAAAAGATAAAACTAAGGTTATAAATAATTTAGTTAATCTTAATCCTGATGTTATTGTCGTAGGTATGGGAACACCTTACCAAGAAGAATTTTTAGTAAACTTAAAAAATAGAGGTTGGAAAGGTCAGGGGTATACTTGTGGAGGGTTTATTCATCAAACAGCAAAAGGGATTAATTATTACCCTAAGTTTTATGATAAATTTAATTTAAGATGGCTTTATAGAATGATTGATGAACCTAAATTAATTAAAAGATATTTATTATATTATCCTTTATCTGTTTCTTTGTTTATTTTTGACGTGTTAAAATATAAATTTAAGAAATAGGTTATTCACTAAATGCTATCTAACCAACACAGATTTTCTTCTTTACTTGTGCCGTTTTCATACGGGCTAGATTTACTTATTATAAATCTATTTGCCTATTATATGCCTATTAATTTTGAGAATGCATTAGTATTTCATTGTTACCTATCTTGTGCTTGGGTTATACTATCACTAAAAAGTAATTTTTATGAAGTTTACAGGTATAGTAAAGCAACCAGAATACTAATATTACTTTTTACGCAGTTTGTATTTTTCTTTTTAATTCTCTATGCTTTTATTGGGTTTTTTAAGCAGCCCAATATAAGTAGGCTAGAGTTAGGTAAGTACTTTTTGTATGTAGGTCTTGTAATATCTATTGTCAAGTTTGCTAATTACTATATTTTAATGAGCTATAGAAAGCGAATAAAAGGTAACCTAAGAAATGTTGTTGTTATTGGTAAAAATAAAAAAGCAGATCAACTTGTAAATGTTTTTCAAGAGCGAGTAGAGTATGGATATCAGTTTTTAAAGCAGTTTTCAACAAAGGATGATAATTTTAAATTGGAAAATAGTTTCGATTACATATCAAAGAATAATATTGATGAAATATATTGTTCTGTTACAGAACTTTCAAACAAGCAAATTATTAATCTTATCAATTTTGCAGATAACAATTTAAAGACACTAAAATTTATACCTGACAATAAAAACATTTTTTCAAAGAAGCTAAAGTTTGAATATTATGATTATATACCTGTGCTTTCTTTACGTGAAATTCCGTTACATGAAGGTATAAACGCATTTGTTAAACGTTTGTTTGATATTGTTTTTTCCTTAGTGGTTATTGTTTTTCTATTATCATGGCTTATACCTTTAATGGCTATTATAATAACTTTAGAGTCTAAAGGACCTGTCTTCTTTAGACAAAAAAGAAACGGTATAGATAATGAAGAGTTTTATTGTTATAAATTTAGATCTATGGCTCCTAACAAGGATGCAGATAATTATATGGCAACTAAAAACGATATGCGTATTACCAAAGTAGGAAAGTTTATACGTAAAACCAGTATAGATGAGTTGCCGCAGTTTTACAATGTATTATTTGGTTCTATGTCTGTTGTTGGTCCAAGACCACATATGGTTAAGCATACCAGTGAGTATGCTAATAAAGTAAATAAATATATGGTAAGACATTTTGTTAAGCCTGGTATTACTGGTTTAGCACAGGTAAGAGGCTATAGAGGAGAAATAGAAAAAGATGAAGACATTTTAAATAGAACAAAGTTTGATATTTTTTATATTGAAAACTGGTCTTTATTTTTAGATTTAAAAATAATAGTACAAACCGTACTTAACGCTGTTTCTGGAGAAGAAAAGGCATATTAATATATAGAATGAAAAAAGTACTTATTACTGGAGCAGCGGGGTTTTTAGGATCTCATTTATGCGACAGGTTTATTAAAGAGGGTTTCTACGTAATTGCAATGGATAACTTAATTACGGGCGACTTAAAAAATATTGAGCACCTTTTTCCTTTAGAAAATTTTGAGTTTCAACATCATGATGTGTCTAAGTTTATTCATATTCCTGGTAAATTAGATTACATACTTCATTTTGCATCACCTGCAAGTCCTATAGATTATTTAAAAATTCCTATTGAGACATTAAAAGTTGGTGCTTTAGGCACACATAATTTGCTTGGAGTAGCAAAAGAAAAAAACGCTACTATTTTGGTTGCTTCTACTTCTGAGGTATACGGAGATCCGTTAGTACACCCGCAAAACGAAGAATATTACGGTAATGTGAGTCCGGTTGGGCCACGTGGCGTATATGATGAGGCAAAGCGTTTTATGGAGTCTATTACAATGGCGTACCACCGTTTTCATGGACTAGACACGCGTATTGTTAGAATTTTTAATACTTACGGACCAAGAATGCGACTAAACGATGGTCGTGTTGTGCCAGCATTTATGGGTCAGGCTTTACGAGGAGAAGATTTAACGGTCTTTGGCGATGGAAAGCAAACAAGGTCTTTCTGCTATATAGAAGATCAAGTAGAAGGCATTTATAGGCTTCTAATGAGCAATTATAGCTATCCTGTTAACATTGGTAATCCGAATGAAACCACTATAGGCGAATTTGCAGAAGAAATTATTAAACTTACCGGTACAGAGCAAAAGGTAATTTACAAGCCTTTACCAACAGATGACCCAATGCAAAGACAACCAGATATTACAAAAGCAAAAGAATTATTAGACTGGGAGCCTAAGGTCTCTAGAGAAGAAGGACTAAAAATTGTTTTTGACTACTTTAAGTCGTTATCCCCTGAAGAATTACAAGATAAAGAACACAGGGACTTTTCTAAATAGAGAGTCAAGAAAACAGAAAATAGAGTAGAGAAAATAGATAAAAGAGATTTTTGTCTTGCATACTGAATCTTCTAGTGCAACGATCTTGAATCTAATTTCTCGTAACAGTAAGTCTGTATTCTTTGTTCTAATAGCGTAGCAATCTATACTCTCATTTCTTTTTTTCTTTTTTTTAAAGGATATTAATTTGCCTTACTGTATTTTTGGGCAAACTTTTACATTATGAATATTCTTATCCTTGGATCTGGTGGTAGAGAACATACTATTGCCTGGAAACTAAATCAAAGTAAAAAGCTAAGCAAACTATTTGTAGCGCCTGGTAATGCTGGTACTGCGGCAATAGCAAAAAATATACCAATTGGTGTTAATGATTTTCAAGCTATAAAAGAAGTTGTTATTACGGAGCAAATACATATGGTTGTAGTTGGTCCAGAAGATCCTTTGGTAAATGGTGTACATGACTTTTTCTTAAACGACATCGACCTAAAAAATATTCCTGTAATTGGTCCTCAAAAAGCAGCTGCAACTTTAGAAGGTAGTAAAGATTTTGCCAAGGAATTTATGATGCGTCATAATATTCCTACTGCAGCATATAAAAGTTTTACAGCAGATACGTTGGCAGAAGGACAAGCGTTTTTAGAAACCTTAAAAGCTCCTTATGTTTTAAAAGCAGATGGTTTAGCAGCAGGTAAAGGTGTTTTAATTTTACAAGATTTAGAGGAAGCTAAAAAAGAACTTGCTTCTATGTTGGTAGATTCTAAATTTGGTGATGCTAGTACAACTGTTGTGATAGAAGAGTTTTTAGACGGTATAGAGCTAAGTGTTTTTGTACTTACAGATGGTAAAAACTTTAAAGTATTGCCAACAGCAAAAGACTACAAACGTATTGGCGAAGGAGATACTGGTTTAAATACAGGTGGTATGGGTGCTATTTCTCCTGTTCCTTTTGCTAGTGAGGAGTTTATGAGTAAAATACACAACCAAATTGTAAAACCAACGATAGAAGGACTTGCTAAAGATAATTTACCATACAAAGGTTTTATTTTTATTGGATTAATTAAGGTTGATAATGAGCCAAAGGTAATTGAATACAATGTACGTTTGGGAGATCCAGAAACGGAAGTTGTTTTACCGCGTTTGCAAAACGATTTAGTTGAGGTTTTTGAAGCTGTTGGTAACCAAACATTAGATGCTATTGATATTAAAATTGATGAGCGTACGGCAACTACAGTGATGACAGTTTCTGGTGGTTACCCTGAGGCGTATGAAAAAGGAAAAGAAATTACCGGCTTAGATGCCGTAGATGGTTCTATTGTATTTCATGCAGGTACTAAGTTAGATGGTAATAAAGTGGTTACTAATGGTGGTCGTGTAATGGCATTAACATCGTTTGGTGCTAATTTTAAAGAGGCTTTAGCACAATCGTATAAAAACGTAGAAAAGCTTCATTTTGATAAAATAAACTACAGAAAAGATCTAGGTTTTGATTTGTAAGAGTTAAAACCTAACACAAATAAAAACCCAACTAGTAACTACATAAGTAGCTAGTTGGGTTTTTTGTATATGAGTAAATCTAAATTTAGCCGGTACAGCTAAAATAAGATATTTTTAGATCTTAATAAATGAGTGTGCGTTAGTACTTTTGTCTTCCTCGCCGTTAGCAGCGTGCTCTTTAAGTTGTAACATCCAATATACCATTGCTATTGCACCAATAATCATAAAAATCCAGTTAAGCGTATTTGCAGCCCACCAGTTTTCTAATTCTAATGCTCTTAAAAAATCTAAAGGAGCAAAAAGTACATCAACAAATAAATCCTCTATTGCTTTAAAAAATGTTTTCATCTTATATGTATATTTACCGTGCAAAAATATAAAAACTCTAGATGATTTCAAGCTTTTTTAGCAAAACAAAACCTATAAATTACATAATTGTACTTACTTTATTGTTGGTGTTTTATTGTGTAGCTCGTTTTTTTGGACAAAACGTCTTGTTTACACTGGGTTTAGTAGGTACTAACATTGGCATAGTTGCATTACTTTTTTTTACCATATTTCTTGTAAATTTTATTGTAAAACGTAATAAAATTACCCAAACAAACTCTTTTACGGTACTTTTTTATGTTTTATTGTGTCTTTTTTTTCCTGCTTCATTAATAGATACTAATGGTATTTTTTGCAGTTTTTTTATTGTTTTGGCTACCAGAAAAATTTTAAGTCTTAAGTCTTTAAAGGAAATTAAATATAAAATTTTTGATGCTTCAATGTGGATTATCATTGCCAGTTTGTTTTATGACTGGGCTTTGCTGTACCTAATCTGGGTATTTATAGCTATTTATATTTACGAGCCAAAAAACATAAGAAACTGGTTTTTACCTTTATCAGCTTTTGTTACTGTAGCACTAACAACTTCTGCGGTTTTAGCAATTTTTGGAAGGCTAAATTTTATATTAGACCATTATGTTTTTACACTAAAATTAGATGCAGATATGTTTAAAGAGTGGAGCAAGAGTTCTGCAACCATAGTGTACTTAATAGTAGTAATTATAGTTGGTGTTATTAGCAGTATAAAGCTTGGTAAAAGTGGCGTTGGTCGTTTGGCAAGTATGCGCCTTGTAGCTATATCATTTACCATAGGTATTTTTATAACTTTGTTTGAAACCAATTTAGGATACTTTCCAATAATGATTACCTTTTTTCCTGCAGCAGTGTTTCTTACCAATTATATAGAAATTTTACGTAAACCTCGTTTTAAAGAGTTAAACCTTTTTGTTGCTATTTTGGTTCCAATAACGGTATTTGTATTTAAGGTTTTACTGAAGTAAAATTGGTATATTTGCTTAAAATTTTCCAGTATGTTTAGTGATTTTGCCTTTAAAATATTTAACGAAAGTATAGATAAATACCACGTTCTAGATAACGTGTACCAAGCTTTTAATAATCCATATCCAAAGGATGAAATTGCACATTTATTGTACCGTAAAAACTGGATAGATACCGTTCAGTGGCATTATGAGGATATAATTAGAGATCCTAACATAGACCCTGTAGATGCGTTAGATTTAAAACGTAAAATAGATGCTAGTAATCAAGATAGGACAGATTTGGTTGAGTATATAGATAGTTATTTTTTAAATAAATACCAGTCGGTACAAGTAAAAGACAATGCAACTATAAATACAGAAAGTCCAGCTTGGGCTATAGACAGATTATCTATCCTTGCGCTAAAAGTTTACCATATGCAAGAAGAAGTAACTAGAACAGATGCATCTGAGGATCATAAACAAAAATGTAGCGATAAACTTGCTGTTTTATTAGAACAGAAAAAAGATTTGTCTACTGCAATAGACCAATTGCTTGCAGATATTGAAGCTGGTAATAAGTATATGAAAGTGTATAAGCAAATGAAAATGTATAATGATGACGAGCTAAACCCTGTGCTTCGTGCAAAATAAGCATCAAGAACACATATTAATAATTCGTTTATCTGCTATGGGAGACGTTGCAATGACGGTTCCTGTTGTAAAAGGACTATTGCAACAAAATCCTACTTTAAAAATTACAGTCTTAACTAGGGCCTTTTTTTCGCCAATGTTTGCACAGTTGCCAAACGTACAAGTGTACCAGGCAGACGTAAAAGGTAAGCACAAAGGTGTAAACGGACTTTATAAATTATTTAAAGAGTTAAAGGCAATGAATGTTACTGCTGTGGCAGATATTCATAACGTTTTACGATCTAACATTCTAAAACAGTTTTTTAAATTATCTGGTATTCCTTTTATACAAATTGATAAAGGCAGAGCCGATAAAAAGGCGTTAACAGCAAATAAAAATAAAGTTTTTAAGCAGCTGAAAACTACGCAGGAACGTTACGTTTCCGTTTTTAGCAAATTAGGATATACAATTAAGCTTGATGATTCTTGTGCTTTGGCAAAAGAAAAATTATCTGATACTGCCATTGCGTTACTGCCAAAAGAACCAAAAAAATGGATAGGAATTGCGCCATTTGCAGCTTTTGAGGGTAAAACGTACCCTTTAGAGCTTATGCAACAAGTAATAAGTAGTTTAAATACCACCAATACTTATACAGTTATCCTTTTTGGAGGAGGAGATAAAGAAAAAGAAGTTTTAGGTAAATGGGAACAAACCTATAGCAATTGTGTTTCTGTGGTTAAAAAGCTAAGCTTTACAGAAGAACTCTCTTTAATCTCAAACTTAGATGTTATGTTAGCTATGGATAGTGGTAACGCACACTTAAGCGCAATGTTTGCCGTCCCAACCATAACACTTTGGGGAGTTACACACCCATTTGCTGGTTTTTACCCATTTGCGCAACAAAGCACAAATGCATTGTTAGCAAACAGAGAAAATTACCCACTTATACCAACATCTGTTTACGGTAATAAATTTCCACCGGGTTATGAAAAAGCAATGGAAACCATACTGCCAGATGATGTTGTTAAAAAGGTTTTAGAGGTTGTTGGGTAATTCGAAATAGCATAAATGTTTCTAAATTTCTATTTTAAAAACTTAAACATCTTAAAAAACGATAATTTAATCTCTATCGCTTAACAGCAATAGTTTTAAAATAACTGCGCAATTGCTGAATGTATTTGTAACGAAGTAATTTTGCATTACCATTTATCATTAAAACACGTACACCCATATAGGAAGACATCAAAAAGCTAGCAACAGCTTCACTATCTACGTGGCGGTCTATAAAGCCATCTGTTTTGCCTTTTTGTAAATTGGTAATAAGATTTACTTCCCATACCTTAAACATCTCTTTAAGGAGCTTTACAATAGTTTCGCTTTTGCCACTAAACTCCGTCATAAACTTACTTAGTACAAAACCATTGTCTAATACATTATGTTCTGCAGTTTCTAATGCGTTATCAAAACATTTATCTAGTATTACAGCAGGATTTTCTTGTCCCTCAAAAGGAGCAATTAACTCACTATACACCTTAGGGAAAATAATATTCTGTAGAATACTAATAAAAAATTCCTCTTTAGATTTAAAATGATAATAAAAGGCACCTTTTGATAAGGACAACTCTTTTAAAATATCATCCACACTAGTGTCATAATATCCGTTTTTATAAAATATTTCTAGGCCAACAGACTGCATTCTTTGCATTGTAGCCATACGTTTTAAGTTCTTTTCCATTATAGCTTCTTTTTCTAGTAAAAAGACTGGTTAGTTTGTTACAAGATTGTGTTTAATTATAGCAAAACACATTTTATAGGTTGTAAATGGCAAGGGAAACGATAAACTACTTAATTCAATTAAATAAAATATAGTTTACACAACTATATAAACTACCTAGTTTGTTTTATTATTGTGTAAAAGTGGCAATAAATCTCAAAATTTGATGATTTTGTGCTGTAATTATAGTATTTATCTTACAAAAAATATTTAATTAGAAAATTCTGTGTTATTTTTATAAAAGAAATTAAGGTTTCTGTTTTTTAACGACCAAGCAACCACAATGAGATTACAGAGGAACAAAACTGTTTTATTAGTTTTTTCCCTTTCCGCTAAAATAGAAGCAGAAAGGAAACCTTTGTTTGGTGCTAAAAAGCAAAAGGTTTCTACACAGTTTTTTGACATATTAATTAAGAACACATTAGAGGTTGCAAATAAAAGTAATGTAGACGTTGTTTGGTTAGATGAAACTCAGCAAAAAGGAAACACTTTTGCAGAGCGTTATGCTAATGCCTATAAAAGTCTTTATGCGCAAGGGTATACCAATGTAATTTCTATTGGTAATGACACACCAAATTTAACAGCTAATCATATACAACAAGCTGTAGATGCAATGGCTACTAAAAAGGTAGTTTTTGGCCCGTCTAAAGATGGTGGTATATATTTGTTTGGGGTTCATAAAAGTATTTTTAATGAAGATGCTTTTAAAAACTTACCTTGGTTAACTTCTAAATTATCTAAAAAAATACATACTTTGGCTATTGCCAAAAATGTGCCTTTTACGGTTTTAGAAACACTTAAAGATTTAGATACTACTGCTTCAGTAATTTGTTATGCATATGAAAACCCCAATTCGGTTTTAGGTAGTTTTATTCTTTTTCATACAAATATAAAATCTAAAAGCACTTTAAAAACAAGTAACAATTTAGTTGCGTTGTTTTATACTTCTTCGGTTTCTCGTAGAGGACCTCCAAGGTTATAAATTATTTAAATCGGCATTTTTATGAGTAACAGACCAATTAAACTACAGTTGGTGGTACTTGCTTATAAAATAATTTATCAACCTTATTACACTTAATTATGAAAATAGCTATAATAGCTGTGCTGCAGCTGTTTGCCTTTACTGTATTTGCGCAATCAAATACATATTCGTCTAAAATAGTAGACCAAGATAACCAACCTATACCTTTTGCTACGGTAAAAGAAATAGGCAAAGAAAATTACACAACCACAACCATAGATGGCGACTTTACACTACAAACAAGTACCGTAAATTTTATAATAGAGATTTCATCTATTGGGTACACATCAAAAAAAGTAACTATTACTAATGGTAATTTTCCTGCGAGTATTACTTTAATGACATCTGACGAACAATTAAATGAAATTGTGGTAACCGCTTTGGGCATAGAAAGAGAAAAACAATCTTTGGTTTCTGCAGTAACCAGAGTGTCATCAGATAAACTAACAGAAGTTACATTAACCAATGTGGTTAATAGTTTAGCAGGCCAAGTTGCCGGTGTACAAATTACAAATGGTTCTTCTGGCGTAGGTTCTTCATCTAGAATTGTTATACGTGGAGAAAATTCGTTAAGCGAAAGCAATCAGCCATTATTTGTGGTAGACGGTGTGCCAATTAGTAATGAGCAAATTACGAGCGACTTAGTAAACAACGGTGCTTTGCAAGAAGTAGATTTTGGTAACGGTGGTTCTGAAATTTCTCCAGATGATATTGCATCTATCTCTATATTAAAAGGAGCTGGTTCTGCAGCACTTTATGGGGCAAGAGCTGCAAATGGCGTTGTGGTTATAACTACAAAACGTGGTAAAAATAAAAAAGGGTTTGGTGTTACAACAAGCAATTCGCTTACGGTAGAAACATTATTAACGTTACCAGATTACCAAAATGTGTACGGTGGTGGTTCTAACGGTCAATACTCTTTCCAGAACGGGAAAGGCGCAGGTATTAATGATGGTGGCTTAAGTAGCTACGGACCAAGATTAGATCAAGGTTTATTGGTAAATCAGTTTAATAGTCCTTCTGTAGATATTAACGGAAACCCGGTGCGTGCTGGCGATGTTATTGCGCGTACAAATGCAGATGGTAGTTTTACACCTATAACTGCTACTCCTTGGGTGTCTAACCCTAATAATGTGCGTAATTTTTTTGAAACTGGTGTTACAAAGCAAAACAACATCGCCATTAACTCATCAGGTGAAAACGGTAGCAGTAGATTGTCTTACAGTAATTTAAGAAACGAGGGCATTGTGCCAAACACAGATTTAGATCGTGATGGTATTTCGCTTAGTTTACATCAAAAATTAACAGAACAATTAAATGTAAACGCTTTTGTAAATTATATAAATACACGTAGTGGTAACAGGCCAAACCTTGGTTACGGTTATGAGAATCCGTTGTATGGTTTTAACTGGACAGGCAGACAGACAGATGTTGCTGCTTTAAAAAATTACTGGCAAGCTGGTCAAGATGGTGTACAGCATTATGATATTAATTACTTATGGCTTACAAACCCATACTTAACGGTTAATGAAAACACCAACAGTTTTAATAAAAATAGAGTTTTAGGTAACGTTTCTGCTGTTTATGATATTACAGATAAATTAAATGTTGTGGTGCGTGCAGGTATAGATACGTATGCAGATAAGCGCGAGTTTAGAAGAGCGGTTAGTACAAATGCAAATCCGCAAGGTTCTTTTAGGGAAGATAATATTGGCTATAGAGAACTAAATACAGATGTCTTGCTGTCTTATAAAGATGCTATAAATGACGATTTAAAATACACTGTTTCTGTAGGTGCAAACCGTTTTGACCAAGAAATAGAGTACAGCTACGCTGAAGCTTCGCAACTAGCTTTGCCAGGCATTTATACTTTAGCAAATTCTAGAACTCCGCTTTTAGGAGATAGTAGACTTTTTGAAAAACGAATTAACAGTGTTTATGGTACAGGTAATTTGTCTTATAAAGATGCGTTGTATTTAGATCTAACCTACCGTAACGACTGGAGTAGTACTTTGCCAACAAATAACAATTCATTTGGGTATTATTCTGCCGGATTAAGTTTTGTGGCTAGTAGCCTTTTTCAATTACCAGAGCCAATATCTTACTTAAATTTTAGATTTAGTGCGGCAAGTGTTGGTAATGATACCAATCCGTATCAAAACACGCAAAACTTTTTATTTAATCAGAATTACGGATCTAATTTTAGAGTAACTAACGAGGCGGTTCTAAAAAATGCAAATCTTAAACCAGAACGTCTTAATGCGTTTGAAGCAGGTGTAGAAGCCTGGTTTTTTAATGGTAGGTTACAATTAGATGCTGCAGCGTACCAAAATACAAGTGTAGATCAAATTATATCTAGACCAATATCCGAATCTAGTGGTTTTGGTAGTTTTAACGTAAATGGTGGTAAAGTACAAACCACGGGTTTAGAGTTTTTACTTAGTGGTACAGTAATTAAAAATGCCGATTTTCAATGGCAGAGTTCGGTAAACTTTTCTACGTTTAGGAGTAAGGTTAAGGAGTTGCCAGAAGGTGTAGACCAGTTTGTAACTGGTACGGCAAATATATTTTCTGGCGGTGGCGGATCTAATTCTGTTTTTTACATTGCAAAAAAAGATGGTCGTGTTGGAGATATGTATGGTACAGGTTTTATTGAGGTAGATGGGCAAATTTTGCACGACTCTAATGGGTTTCCTGTTCAAGATCCTAACCTGCGTTTACTAGGCAATTACAATCCAGATTTTACAATGGGTTTTAACAACAAGTTTTCATACAAAGGATTAGATTTTACCTTTTTGTTCGATTGGCGTAAAGGCGGAACAATTGTTTCTAGAACAAAGGCTTTGGGTAGTACATCTGGAGTTTTAAAAGAGACATTAGAGGGTAGAGAATCTGGTATTATTGGTGCTGGTGTTGTAAATACAGGTACAGCAGATAATCCGCAATACACGCCAAATACAACAGTTGTTGCTGCACAGGCATATAATAATGCATTTTTTGATCGTGGTAACGAGGCTAGTGCGCTTTACAGTGCTTCTTATGTAAAGCTAAGGCAGGTAAGTGTGTACTATAATTTTCCTGCTAAAATTGTAGATGCCATAGGTTTTAATAAAATAAAAATAGGTTTGGTAGGTAGCAATTTGTTGTTGTTTACAGAGAATCCGCATTTTGACCCAGAGCTAAATGCACTACAGGAGCAAAGCATAACTTATGGTGTAGAAGATTTTTCATACCCATCTACCAGAAGCTTTGGAGTGAGTTTAAAAACCGAATTTTAAGAAGTAAAAAAGATGAAAAAATACATACAGCTATTTGTAGCAACAACCGTGGCAAGCATTATTTTTACTGCTTGTACTAACGATTTTGAAGAAAAAAACACAAACCCTAATGCGCCAGAAAGTGTAGATCCACAGTTTTTATTAACTAATGTGGTTTCTGTGTCATCAGACCTTAGCGCATATCAACAAGGGTTTAGGCAGGCCAATTATTTGGCGCAATTTGCTGCTAGTATAGAGTTTGAGCGTATAGACCGTTATGAAATGGGGTCTAACAGTGAGTACTGGAGTGCTATTTTTAGATTATTATCAGATATTAAATCGATGAAAGCTTCGCCAGCGGCAAACGATGCTTACGTAGCAGTAGGTGATATTATGCAGAGTTACCTGTTTTCTCAGTTAACAGATCTTTGGAGTGATGTGCCTTATACAGAAGCAGTTGCAGCTTTAGACGGTAATTTTGCTCCTAAATATGATACTCAAGAAAGTATTTATACAGACCCAGAAACTGGACTATTAGCTGTGCTTAGCAAAGCAGTTACTACACTAGAAAATACAAACAACGTAATTCAGGGTGATATTATGTTTCAGGGAGATTTAAACAAGTGGGTGCGTTTTGCAAACTCGCTACAAGTGCGTTACTTGTTACGTATTAGTAAAAGAACTACAGACTTTACTGGGCTGCAAAGTTTGGCAGATTCTGGTAAGTTAATGCAGTCTAATGCAGACAATGCTGTAGTACCTTACTTGGCATCGGCACCTAACCAGTTTCCTATGTTTAACGCAGCTTTAGGTTTGTATCAAGAGCATACAATGACAAAAACGGTAGAAACTGTTTTAACTGCTTGGGATGACCCTCGTGTTGCAGTGCTTTACAAACCAACCGAAGCAAGTAAAAACTCTGCCACACCAGAATATAACGGATTGCAAAACGGACAGTCTAGTAGCACCATAAATGCTAATGGTATAGACTTAAACAACATATCTTTATTTGGTAGTATATTTAGAGATGTAGCAGATGGTATAGATGCGCAATATATGCAGTATTCAGAAGTACAATTTGCATTGGCAGAAGCTGTTACCAGAGGTTATATTACAGGAGATGCAAATACGTATTACCAAAATGCTGTTACAGCTAGTTTTGAGTATTACAATACACCAATCCCTGATGATTATTTTACTAGGCCAGCAATTTCTTTAGATGGCTCTGCAAATGATTTAGAAAAAATATTAACTCAAAAGTGGTTAAGTTTAATTAATGTTGGTCATGAGGCTTGGTTTAATGTGCGTAGAACTGGAATACCTAATTTGGTTCCTGGTCCAGATAATTTTAATAACAATAAATATCCCGTTCGGTATTTGTATCCAGAGTCAGAACAGGCAACTAATAGTGCAAACTATAAAGAAGCTGTAGACCGTATTGGAGGAGATAATATAAACAGCAAAGGCTGGTGGGAAAAATAGAATGATGAATATGAAACAAAAAATTAAACTAATTGGTATTTTATTAGTGTTTGTAGTATTTTTGGCTTGTAAGGAGCAAGTTAAAGATATTATAACAGAAGTAAAACAAGAACCAAAAAAAGAAGCTGCTGAAAAAGCAAAGCCAAACGGAATTGTAAACGGAGTAAAACAAGTTTGGATAGATGCAGACTTAGCTGTTGGCAAAAAAAACATAGGAAAACCTGGCTATTCTGATGTAGATGATGGCTATGCAGTTTTACAATTGTTACAAGCCGATAATGTTAAAATTAACGGACTTAGTACTGTTTTTGGTAATAATAGTGTTGACAATGCTTTTGCTATTGGTAACTATATAAGTAAGGAATTTGCAGCGCAAAAAATTGAGGTTTATAAAGGGGCTGTTACCCCAATTAATTTAGATAGTGTGGTAACTAATGATGCTGTAGAGGCAATGGCTGCTGCATTAAAAAAGCAACCACTTACCATTTTAGCAATAGGACCCGCAACTAATGTTGGTTTATTGTTATTAAAGTACCCAGAGTTGCAGTCTCAAATTGTTGAGGTTGTTTTAGTTGCTGGCCGCAGAACTTCTAAAGACTATTTTAAAATAGGGAACAAAGGTGTTTTGGCTAAAGATTTAAATTTTGATTTAGATAATACGGCTTTTCGTGTATTATTAGAGCACAAAGTATCCTTGGTTTTTTGTCCGTATGAAATATCTAGTAAGGTTTGGATAAAACAAGAAGATCTAGAGGCACTAAAAAATACTACTCCAGGTATGAAATGGTTGGCAACAGCATCACAACCTTGGATAGAACAGTGGAAAAATCAAGGAGCAGACGGTTTTAATCCGTTTGATGTTATGGCGAGTCATTACATTATTGCTCCGCAAGACATAATATCAGAGCCTTTACAAGCGCGTTTAGAGATTAATTTAGACGATACTGTAAAAGATAACAATAATGAGGTTTATAAATCTTATTTATTGTGTACAGAAGAGAACGGAGCACCAGTAACTTATTGTTATGATGTAGTACCGGGATATCATCAAAAATTAATGGAAACATTTAAAAAATAGTGTCGTGATTAAATTAAATAACAACATAGAAGACTTAACCACTTATTTAAAAAGTAAAGGCTGGTTAGGTGATAATGAGTCTATTGCTACAGTAGAAAAGCCAGGTGAAGGTAATATGAACTTTACACTCCGTATTACAACAGAAACCAGATCGTTTATTGTAAAACAGAGTCGTGAGTACGTAGAGAAATACCCGCAAGTAGCAGCACCAGCAGAACGTGTGCTCACAGAAGCTAAGTTTTATGAGGTTACTGAAACTGTGCCTAGTTTAAAAGCTATGATGCCAACTTTGGTTGGTTTAGATAAAGAAAACAATGTAATGGTGATGAACGACCTAGGTAATGGGTCCGATTTTACATATTTATACCAATTAGGAAAAAAAATTTTAGAGGAAGATCTTTTTTCTGTGGTAGATTTTGCAGCTACATTGCATACTAGCATAACTACAGATACGCAAGACAGTAGAATTTCAAATACTAAAATGAGAGCGCTTAATCATGAGCATATTTTTAATTACCCTTATGCGGTTGATAACGGCATTAATTTAGATGATATATTACCTGGTTTACAAAAGGAAGCGAACCGTTTAAAGGCAGATAATGTACTAATAGCTGAGGTAAAAAAACTAGGAGATTTGTATTTAGAGGATGGTGATATTCTATTACATGGCGATTATTTTCCGGGTAGTTGGTTGGCAACCGTTGGTGGCTTAAAAATTATAGATCCTGAGTTTTGTTTTTTTGGTAAGGCTGAGTTTGAAATTGGTGTTATGCTAGCGCATTTAAAAATGGCAAATCAATCTGCTAATATTATTGAAAAAGCTATAGATAGATACAAATCTTTGGCAGAATTAGACACCAGTCTATGTTACAAGTTTATGGGAATTGAATTGATACGTAGAATTATTGGTTTAGCGCAATTGCCATTAGAAATTAGTTTAGAAAAAAGAGTAAGCTTATTAAACGAGGCACGAGAATTAATAGTGAATTAAGGCTGTTTTATTTTTCTTGCTCAAAATTACATAAACCAACTATTTAGTTGGTTTATTTTTTTTATAAAATCATCAAACAAGAAAAAATGTCTATAACTGTTGGTTTTTTTGGGTTGATTGAACTAATGTAAAAGAAATAAGACTGTAAATATTCTGGAACAAACCAATCAGTTTAAAAAAAGAAGTACTTTGTAATAGCATTTTATAGTAAATTTGAAGAAAAATAGGCAAAATGAACGCTAAAATTACTACATCAAAATCTATTGGTCTTGTGCTTTCTGGAGGAGGTGTGCGTGGTATGGCACACATTGGGTTAATAAAGGCAATGAACGAGTTTGGTATACAGGCCAAAGCGGTGTCTGGGAGTAGTGTTGGGGCTTTAGTTGGTGCGTTGTATGCCAATGGCAATTCTATAGACGATATGCTTAAGTTTTTTAAAGAAACCCCTCTTTTTAATTACCACTACTTAACTATTGCTAAGGCTGGTTTTTTAGATACAGAAAAGTATGTGGCTTTGTTTGCAAAGTATTTTCCAGAGAATGCTTTTTCGGCCTTAAAAAAAGAATTACATATTGTAGCTACAAACCTTCAAGATGGTAATGAAGAGTTTTTTTCTGATGGAGAGTTAATTAGACCAATGTTAGCTTCTGCTGCTTTACCTCCTGTTTTTTCGCCCATAGAAATTAATGGTAATTTATATGCAGATGGTGGTATAATGAATAATTTTCCGTTAGAACCATTGCTAAATACGTGCGATTATATTGTTGGGAGCAATGTATCTATTGTAGCAAGGTTAGATAAAAAAGATCTAAAAAATTCCTTGCAACTTACGGGTAGAGTAACCGGTTTAATGATTTATGCCTCTGCAAAGAAAAAACTTAGTGCTTGTAATATGTTATTAGAGTCTAAAGAAGTAGATAAAATAGGTTTGCTAGACCGTAAAGGCATAGAAAAAGCATTTGCTATTGGTTATGATGCAGCCTGTAGAGCTTTAGAGGCACAATTAAAGGAATAAAAAAAAGTCGTTCTATAAAGAACGACTTGGTATTTTTTTAGACGCTGTTTTTAAACATCATCAAAATCTACTTTTAATGTAGGTGTTGTTGCGTGCGCTTGGCACGTTAAAATTAATCCGTCTTCAATTTCGCCATCAGTTAAAATCTGATTTTTAACCATTTCTGCTTTGCCTTCTGTTACACGAGCAATACAACTACTGCAAACACCACCTTGGCAAGAGTATGGTGCATCTATATTTTCTTTTAAAACAGCATCTAATACAATAGTACTTTTATCCATCTCAAACGTAAAATCTTCATCATCTACAGTAACTGTAACAGCTGTTTTTCCGCCCTCTTTTACAGGCATTTCATCTTTAATTTCTGTAGTTGTAAAAAGTTCAAAATGTATTTTGTCTTCACTAACTTCATTCTCTTTTAAAGTGTCAGAAACCGTATTAATCATAGCCTCTGGACCGCAAAGATAAAAATCGTCAAAGGCAATATCTTTGTGCTTGTTTTTGGTAATGTAGTTTACTGTAGATCTTTCTATCCTTCCAAAAATAGAGTTTTCATCTTGTTCTTGGCTATAAATAAAGTATACAAAAAACCTATTGTTGTATTCTAGCTGAAGCTTGGCTAAATCTGTATGAAACATTGTTTCTTCAAAAGATTTGTTACCGTATGCTAAAACAAATTTGTTTTCTGGGTTGCTGTCTAAAACAGATCTTGCAATGCTAATAATAGGTGTAATACCACTACCAGCCGCAAAAGCAGCAACATTTTTAACGGCATCTGTAGGTTTAAAAACAAATCTACCTTCTGGAGCCATAACATCTAAAACATCACCTTCTTTAAGTTTAGAATGTGCAAAGTCAGAGAAACCGCCATTATCTACTTTTTTAACACCAATGGTAATACAATCTTTTTTAGGAGAAGAACTAATAGAATACGCTCTACGCAATTCTTTACCTTTAATTTCTTTTTTAATAGTGATGTATTGACCAGATATAAACTTAAAAGTCTGAATTAAGTCTTTAGGAATAGCAAAAGTAATTGCTACAGAACTAGGTGTTAAAGCCTTTATATGTTGTACCGTTAACGGATGAAAATGATTCATAAAAAAATATTTTCTACAAAAATACACATTGCCCTTTTGATAAAAAACCTAGTTCACTAAAATTTAATACATAGAATTCTTATGCATAAGAAAATTATGTATATATTCGTAATAGTAATTTTAGTACTAAATATTACTATATAAATGGGTGATGTTTGTTTTAAGAGCAAAATAAGAGAATAGAAAAAATGGGAAATTCTAAATTATACAAGGGTAGTTTAAATACTATTATTTTAAAGTTGCTTGAAGAAAAAGGCAAGATGTATGGGTATGAGATTACGCAAAAAGTAAAAGAGTTAACCAAAGGAGAACTTAAAATTACGGAAGGTGCTTTATACCCTGCTTTACATAAACTAGAAGCAGAAGGACTATTAGATGTTGAGGTTGCAAAAGTAGATAACCGCTTGCGTAAATATTATAAATTAACAGAAGCCGGAGAAAAAGAAACAATAAACAGATTAGCAGAGCTAGAAGAGTTTATACGTAGTATGCAAAATTTAGTAAACCCTAAATGGAGTATAGAATAGCGGTATGAAATTAACCAAAGAAGACATATTAAATATAAATACTTATCTAAAAAAGAAAGATATAAAGTTTGCAGATGTAAGGCTTGAGCTAATAGACCATTTGGTATCTGAGTATGAGTCTCTTGATAACTGTCCAGATTTAGATAGTTTTTTACGTAAAAGAATTACTTGGTGCAAACAAGTAAGTGAAGCAAAAGCAAAAACTATGCATTGGGGATATCAAAAAGATCTTTGGAAGCGAGTTTTGGTTTTTATAAAATCACCTTATTTCTATTTAATAACATTTGTTTTAGCTTTTTTATATTCTCAATTGTATACAATTCTTAGTTTAGAATTGTTTGAAAAGGCTGTACTGTTTCCTTTTTTTAGTGTTATTGTTTTTCAGTTTATTTTCTTTTTTTACAATCACTATAAGTATAGACTTAAAATAAAATTATTAAGTGCTAATTACCTTTTTAATATTTTCAGTTTGCCTCATTTACTACTTTATATGTTTACTCCATTTAAAGAATTTTTTTTAGAGTATCCACAATTGTTTATAGGATATACCGGATTTGCTTTGCTGCTTAATATTGCGGCTTTAGTTGAGGTAACAAGCAAGCAAAAGAAAATTAAAAAAGAATATAAATTTTTAAATGATGTTTTAGCATGAGTCTAACCAAAGAAAACATAAAATTTATAGATACCTATCTTAAAAATTCTGATATTATGTTTACAGATGTCAGAACAGAAATGGTAGACCATGTTGCTACAGCCGTATCAGAAGAAATGGATAGCAAGAACCTTACGTTTTATGACGCTTTTAAGGCGTATATGGTTGTGCATAAAAAAGACTTACAACAATACAATAAACAGTTTAAAAAAACAACAGATAAAATAGTACTTAAATCGCTTTTTAAAAAGTTTATAGCACCACTAAATATAGGTGTTATGGTGTCCAGCTTTTTCCTTTTAATACAGTTTTTTCCTTTAGGAGATAAGAAGTTTATAAAATTTGTACCATTTGGTTTTTTAATAATTGCTATACTAATATATTACATTGTAGCGCTTAAAAAGCGCAAGCAACGTTTCTCTGGCATAGAGAGGGCTGGACTTATACTCACTTTAAGTTTTCAGTTATATAACGCTTTTCAAAATCCTTTTTTTAATGAAAATTCTGTAATTACAAACGATTACTATTTTACCTTAGTTTTTGTTTTATTGCTGGGGCTATCTACTACTTTTATTGCGGTGATTCTAGAGCTTTATAAAAAATATACCAACCATTATACTATTGTTTAAAAATGAAATTGAGTAAAGAACAAATAGAATTTATAGATGATTATCTTATTAAAAATAAGGTGAAATATTGGGATGTTCGTATGGAGCTTATAGACCATATTAGTAATGAGGTAGAAGCTCTAATGAAAGTAGGATCTAGTTTTACCAATGCAATGCAAGCAGTTCACATTAAATTTGGTAATGACTTAACTATAAAAAGGCTTAACAAGGAAAATACCGGTTGGGATACTTTTCCTAGTTTGTACGCAGATTCGTCTGGGTATAATAAGTTAATTGAAGAAAAAAAACAAGGGTTAGCTAAGGGCTTTGCGAAACTTCAACGAAAAGCGTTAAAGCTGTTTTTTACAAGAGTCAAGTCACTAATGCTATACGCTTGTGTGCTTATTACATTTTTATATACCAAAGAGTTTTTTACATTAAAGACTATGCATAAAACTATGTTGTTGTTATTAATGATTATGTCATTAACTCCGTGTTTAATTGCATTATTTAATATAAAAAATACGCTGAAGTCATTAACTATTAATACTGCTTTATTATCTAGTATTTCTGGTATAAGTTTTGTCAATCTGTTTTTATTAGCACCCAAAATTTTTTTAGATGAAGGTGAGCAATTGTCATTTACTTATATATTTATAGTTTTTGCATTGTTATTTCCTTTTTTCTACACAGCTATTCAATTGTTTGTTAATCAACTTAAAAAATATAATTCAATTCATAAAAAATTAGCATGAAACTAAGTAAAGAACAGATAGATGAGCTTTATACCTTTACCCGTAAGCATTATGTGGAACATTATGATTTGCAAACAGAACTGGTAGACCATTTAAGTAATGGTATAGAAGAGCAATGGCAACAAAACCCAAAGTTATCTTTTGACGATGCTTTGCAAGTTGAATTTAAAAAGTTTGGTGTTTTTGGTTTTATGGATGTTGTAGAAAAACGCCAAAAAGCTATGAACAAACGTTACAGAAAAATACTTTTTAGGTTTGTTAAAGAGTGGTTTCAGTTGCCAAAGCTGTTAACCACTATTGCAATTTTTATAATGTTTTTTCTAGTGCTTCATTTAAAGCAAGCATCATATGTATTAATGGGGTCAATATTAATTTTGATAGCGGTAGATCTTTACCATCAATTTAAAAGAAGAAAAAAAGAGAAAACACAAAAGCAGAAAAAACAAAAGGTGTTTATGTTAGAAGCTATGATTGGGGATACCAGAAATGGTTTTTCTGTGTTAACATTTACCAATGTTTTTAATATTGTAAATGCTATGCGCTTTAACTTTAGTGAGTTGCATAGTTATTGGTTAGCACTTATTGCCATTGCTGCTACATTACTATGTTTAACTTTTTACATTACGGCTTATGTAATGCCTAGCAAAGCACAAGAATTGTTAGAAGAAACGTACCCTGAATACAATTTAATTTAAAATAGTGTAACAAATTAGCATTTGTTGCCACTAACAAAATATAATTAATCAACCATAAATTATGTTAAAACACTTTTTAAGCCTTCAATTGAAGTCCTTTTTTAGGTCAGCCTCTTTTAAAACCAACTTGGCACTTAAAATATTTATGGGCTTTTTTGCACTTTATTTTATAGTTGCATTTCTATTTATGGGCGTTGGCTCTTATTATCTTATTGAAAAAGCAGAAATAGGTGATCCTTTAGAGGTAGTAAATAAATACATAATATACCTTTTTGTATTAGATTTACTAATAAGGTATATGATACAGAAAATGCCTGTTACCAACATTAAGCCTTTATTGTATTTACCCTTAAAAAAAGCACAAGTTGTAAATTACTCTTTAGGAAAAACAGTTGCTTCTTTTTTTAATTGGGGTTATGCATTTTTCTTTTTGCCATTTTCTATAGTTCTGCTAAAAGAGGGCTATAATCCGCTTGGCGTTGTAGCTTGGCACTTTGGTATTTTTGCACTTATTTATTGTAGTAACTTTATTAATATTTTAGTTAATAATAAAGACAGTGTTTTTTACCCTGTAATAGCTGTTTTTATTGCTCTAGGAGCTTGTCAATACTTTGGTGTTTTTGATATTACAAATTACACAGCAACATTTTTTAACGGGCTATATAATGCGCCTTGGATGGCTATTTTGTCTTGGTTAGCCTTAATAGGTTTATACTTTGCAGCATTTAGCTATTTTAAAAAGAATATGTATTTAGATGCCGGCTTAAAAGGCAAACAAACCGTTGCTAAAACTGAAGATTTATCTTTCTTAAACAGATTTGGAAATACGGGAACATTTTTAAAGAATGATATTAAGTTAATAAAAAGAAATAAACGACCTAAAACAGCTGGTTTAATGAGCTTTTTGTTCTTGTTTTACGGACTATTATTTGGTTCTGGTGCAGTAGAAGTTTATGACGGACCAGTTTGGCAAATATTCGGTGGAATATTTGTTTCAGGCGGATTTTTATTCACATTTGGACAGTTTGTGCCAAGTTGGGATAGTGCGTACTATCAGTTAATGATGAGTCAGAATATAAAGTACAGAGACTACATAACCTCTAAATGGTATTTAATAGTAATTGCTACAGTAATTAGTGCTGTATTGGCATCATTTTACTTGTTTTTTGGTGTTAATGCATACTTAGCGGTATTGGTAGGTGCTATTTACAATATAGGTGTAAACTCGCACTTAGTGCTCTTAGGCGGTGCTTTTATAAAAATGCCAATAGACTTAACGTCTAATAAAAAAGCATTTGGAGACAAGCAGGCTTTTAATATGAAAACAATGTTATTGTCGCTTCCTAAATTAATATTGCCAATGGTAATTTTTGCTGCCGGATATTACTTTGTAAATGCAACAACAGGTTACATACTTGTTGCAGCAGCAGGTGTTTTAGGAATGGCATTTAGGAATATAGTTTTTGATAAGATTGAGAAAATCTACAAAAAAGAGAAGTACAAAACTATACACGCATACAAACAAAAAGCATAAATAAGTAGCTCTGTTAAGAGTATAACCATAAAAAATAAAAAACCATGATAAAAGCACAGAACCTAACAAAAACATACGGCACAGCTACGGTTTTAAATATAGAAAATTTAGAAATTCCTAAAGGACAATGTTTTGGTCTTGTAGGTAATAACGGAGCAGGTAAAACAACATTTTTTAGTTTGTTGTTAGACCTTATTCAGCCTTCTACAGGGCAAATAATAAATAACAATGTACAAGTAAATACTAGTGAAGATTGGAAACCTTTTACTTCTGCATTTATAGATGAATCTTTTTTAATTGGCTACCTAACACCAGAAGAATATTTTTATTTTATTGGTGAGTTACGTGGACAAAATAAAGCAGATGTAGATAAACTAGTAAACAGTTTTGAAGACTTTTTCCATGGAGAAATACTAAATCAAAAAAAATATTTAAGAGATTTATCTAAAGGAAACCAGAAAAAAGCAGGTATTGTAGCCTCTTTTATTGGTAGTCCAGAGTTGGTAATTTTAGATGAACCTTTTGCAAATTTAGACCCAACAACACAAATAAGACTAAAAGGTATAATTAAAAATTTAGCTGCAAACCAAAATACAACGGTGCTGGTTTCTAGTCATGATCTAAGTCACGTTACAGAAGTTTGTGAGCGTATAGTTGTGTTAGATAAAGGTGAGCTTATAAAAGATATTAAAACATCTGCAGCTACATTAAAAGAATTAGAGGCTTTCTTTTCTGGAGCAGAGGCGCCAGATGCTGCAGTTGCTGTTTTTGAAGACGAAGAATAAATAGTTGCCGTAATTAAAAGGCGGCTTCATAAAAATAAAAGACCCATAAATTTGTATAAAAATTGATGGGTCTTTTTGGTTCACTAGCTTATCAAACCAAATAAATAAAAATAAATAGTAAATTTATGCACCCTAAACATAATAATACCGCGGTTTTTCTGTTTTGTTTAGGTAAGAATAGATACAATTTTGAAGCTTCAAACTAAAATTATAGGAACAGTAGCACTAGCAGCATTAGTCTTTAATGCCTGTTCTACTAAAAAGAACGCCTTTGTTAACAGAGAGTGGCACGCATTAAATACTAAATTTAATGTACTCTACAACGGTAATATTGCTTTTGAAAAAGGCAGAGAAGAATTAAATGCCAACTACAAAGATAATTATTGGGATTTATTACCAATAGAGCGTTTAGAAGTTACAGATGAAGTAAAATTAGATTCAGAAAATAACAACCCAAACTTTATTATTGCAGAGGAAAAAGCAACTAAAGCCATACAAAAACACAGTATGGTTATTAAAGATAGGGAGCGTAACCCGCAAACAGACGAGGCTTTTTTACTTTTAGGAAAAGCGCGTTATTTTGATCAGCGTTTTATTCCTGCTCAAGAGGCTTTTAACTATGTGCTTAAAAATTACATACAGAGTGATAAGTTTAACGAGGCGCGTATTTGGAGAGAAAAAACCAATGTGCGTTTAGAAAATGAAGAACTTGCCATTAAAAACTTAAAAAAACTTTTTAAGTACGACGATTTGTCGGACCAGGAATACGCAGATGCAAGAGCGGTAATGGCACAAGCATATATTAATTTAAATGCTCCAGATACTGCAATTCAGCAATTAAAAAGAGCATCAGTCTACACAAAAAAACAAGAAGAAAAAGGAAGGTATTATTTTATAATTGGGCAGTTGTACAATCAGCTTAACAAAAAAGATAGTGCCAATTATGCCTTTGATAAAATTATAGATTTAAACAGAAAATCTCCTCGTGTTTATTTTATTAATGCACACTTGCAAAAAATAATGAACACAACTGTTACTGCAGACAACAAAGAAGAAATGTTTGAGTATTTAACAGACTTAGAAGAAAATAGAGAAAACAGGCCGTTTTTAGATAAAATATACAGACAAAAAGCACAGTTTTTTTTAAATCAAGAACAAGATAGTTTGGCCTTAGTTTATTTTGATAAGTCTTTACGTGCTACCACAAACGATAATAAATTAAACGCACTTAATTATGAGAATTTAGGTGAGTATTATTTTGATAAAAACAAGTACAAGCAAGCAGGTGCCTATTTTGATAGTACACTTACAAATTTGGTAGAAACAAGTAAAAAACACCGTTTAATAAAAAAGAAATTAGACAATTTAGAAGATGTTGTAAAGTATGAAGATATTGTACAATATACAGATAGCGTTGTAACGCTTTACAATTTACCAAAAGAAAAGCAAGTGGCTTATTTTGAAAAATTTATTGAACAAAAGAAAGCAAAAGAAGAAGCTGCAGCCAAAAAAGAAAAAGAGCGTCAAAACGCAGGTATAGCAGCTTTTGCTAATACCAAAGCAGGAAAGCAAAATAAAGGTAAATTCTATTTTTATAACATTACAAGTCTAGGTTACGGTAAAACCGAT
This sequence comes from Cellulophaga sp. RHA_52, assembly GCF_007827205.1. NCBI lineage: Bacteria > Pseudomonadati > Bacteroidota > Flavobacteriia > Flavobacteriales > Flavobacteriaceae > Cellulophaga > Cellulophaga sp. RHA_52. The sequence goes on along the minus strand of NZ_VIRZ01000001.1, from coordinate 772,710 downwards.
TTTAAAACTGCTTGGGGAACTCGTAAGTTAGAGGACAACTGGCGTTGGTCTAATAAAAATGTAGTGTTACAAACAAATGATACAGATAGTGGTATTGCTGGTGCAGCAACTAATACTATTACCGAAGAGGGGCAAGAGTATAAGGTAAGTTATTATATGGATAAGTTGCCAACAAATATTGCTGTAATAGATAGTTTAAAAAAAGAGCGCAATTTTGCCAATTATCAATTAGGGTTAATTTATAAAGAAAAATTTAAAGAAAACCTTTTGGCAGCCGGCAAATTAGAATCGGTTTTAAAGTCTAACCCAGAGGAGCGTTTAGTATTACCATCTAAGTATAATTTATATAAAATATATGAAGAGTCTGGTAGTAATTTAGCAGCAGCAATGAAACAAGATATTATTGCAAACCACCAAGGTTCTAGGTACGCAGAGGTGTTGTTAAACCCTCAGGCAATTTTAGAAGGTGGTGCAGATACGCCAAACGCCAGATATACAAAGTTGTATAAAATGTTTCAAAATCAGCAATATTTAGAGGTTATTACTGGTGCAGAAGAAAATATTAACAGATATACAGGAGACGAAATTGCGCCAAAGTTTGAGATGTTAAAGGCAATGGCAACCGGAAGAATAGAAGGTTTTGAAGCTTTTAAAGAAGCCTTAAATTATGTAGCGTTAAATTACCCAAACAACCCAGAGGGTAAAAGAGCTCAGGAAATGATTAAATATCAGATTCCACAATTAGAGAAATCAGATTTTGTAGATCAGTCAACTAATGCAAAAGGTACTTGGAAAGTGGTTTTCCCTTTTAGTAGAAACAATGATACAGCGGCAAATGAGTTGTATAAACTACTAAATAAATCTGTGGAAGATTTAAAATATAAAAATAAAGTATCTAAAGATATATACAATTTAGAGCAGCAATTTGTGGTGGTACACGGGTTTGCATCAGAAGAATTTGCTTTAGGATATGCAGAATTATTAAAAAATAATAAAGATTACAAGGTTGGTCATCAGAATTTTGTAATTTTATCCAACAACTACAAAGTTGTGCAAGTACACAAAAAATTAAACGAGTATAAAAAAACACTATTAATCCCAAAACCGTAATAAGAGTATGTTTTCAGACAAGAATAAACCTAGAGATGTTGTAGATATGGGCGGCCAGCCTAACAGAATTGGAAAAAACACCAAAATTAAAGGTGATATAGTTTCAGAAGCCGATTTTAGAATTGACGGTAAGTTAGATGGTAACGTAAAAACATCTGGTAAGGTAGTTATTGGCAAAGATGGCTACATTCACGGAAAGGTAGAGTGTGTAAATGCAGACATAGAAGGCGGTTTTAACGGTGAGTTATTAGTATCTGATTTGTTATCATTAAAATCTTCAGCAGTAATAGAAGGTACAGTTTCTGTTTCTAAGCTTGCTGTAGAGCCAGGTGCTACTTTTAATGCATCATGTGTTATGGGAGGTAAAAATGGAGCCTTATCTGGCGCTAAACAAGCTTCAGCTGGTGGAACTTCCAAAGCTTCCTAATAACAATAAGCCAAACCACTTAAAAAATGCCGCAATGCTATCTGGTATTGCTTTTCAAATGGGAGCTATAATATACTTAGCTCACAAAGGAGGTGTGTGGTTGGATGGCTATTATAACATCAAAAACGAAATTTTTACTATAATTGCTACACTTTCTGGTGTAGCAATTTCTATTTTTGCGGTAGTTACACAATTAAAAAAAATTAAATTCTAATGGCAAACCATAAGTTGCTTATCTATTTTTTTATCACAATTCTTATTTCTTTAGCGGTAGCTTTTGGTGTTCATCTGTTGGTGCTAGATGATATGCAAAAACCTTTATTTGATAATAAAATTGTGCTTTCTTATGTTATTAATTTTGTGCTGGTAACTGCTATATTCACAATTATTTACCTGTTAAGAAATCAGTTTAAAACACAATTAGGTATATTTTTTATAGTAGGTAGTGCTATAAAATTTCTTTTCTTTTTTATGCTTTTTTACCCATCTTTTAATGCAGATGACAATATTAACTTAACAGAATTTGCTTCATTTTTTGTCCCGTACAGTATATGTTTGCTGATAGAGACGTTTTTTATTGCTAAAGTGCTCAAAAACTTAGATTAACGTTTTAAAATGATGCGGTTTTTGGTTGGTGTTAAAATAATCAAAAAAAGGTTTTTTTCTTTTTGACAGAAAAGCGTACATTTGCACCGATTTTTAGAGACCGATATTTTTTGAGCAATATGCGAAATACATTTTTTAGTAAAATTATTTTAGTCACGGCACTTGTGTTTAGTTTGGGTTCTTTTGCGAACGACAACAATGAGCCACAAGAAAATGATTCACAAGTAAATAGTAGCGAAGAGATTCAGGCTTACATTAGCCATCACTTAGCAGATTCACACGACTTCACTTTGTATTCTTATACAAATGATGAAGGGGAGCGTGAGCACTTTGGTTTTCCGTTGCCAGTTATTGTTTGGACAAGTGAGGGTCTTAAGACGTTTATGTCTTCAGAATTTCACCATAATGATGACGGTCATGTTATTGTTGATAAGGATGGTGTTAAGTTAACCAAAATTCACAGTAAAATATATGAGTTAGAAGAAGGTGCTACAGCAGTTTCTTTTGACGAGGAGCACCATGCTACAAATGCACATAAAGTTTGGGATTTTTCAATTACCAAAACAGTTGTGGGTATTTTGTTGGCAGGTTTATTAATGCTTTGGGGCTTTAGCTCATTAGCTAGAGGGTATAAAAAGAGCCCAATTCCAACAGGTTTTGGTCGTGTTTTAGAGCCACTAGTATTATATGTAAGAGATGAAATTGCAAGACCAAATATTGGTGAAAAGCACTACCGTAAGTTTATGGGCTTTTTATTAACGGTATTCTTTTTTATCTGGATATTAAACTTGTTAGGTTTAACTCCAATAGGTTTTAATGTTACAGGACAAATAGCGGTAACAGTTTGTTTGGCTTTATTTACATTTTTTATTGTACAATTTAACGGTAATAAAGATTACTGGAAACATATTTTCTGGATGCCTGGTGTTCCAGTTTTAATGAAAATAGCTTTAATTCCAATAGAGGTGTTGGGTATGTTAACAAAGCCATTTTCTTTATTAATTCGTTTATTTGCTAACATTACTGCTGGTCACGCCGTAGTTATGGGCTTAGTAGCTGTAACATTTACAGCAAGAGAAGCTTTAGGTGTTGGTGGTAGTTTAGGTGTATCATTCTTTTTAACGTTATTCATTTCTTTAATAGAAATTTTAGTAGCGTTTTTACAGGCCTTTATTTTTACAATGTTGTCTTCATTGTTTATTGGTATGGCTGTAGAAGAGCATGATCACCATTAATTTTAGTTTGAAATAAGAGTTTGTTTAATTTAATATAAATCAATTACTATGTACAATTTAATTGGAGCAGGATTAATCGTTATCGGAGGTGGTATCGGTTTAGGTCAAATCGGTGGTAAAGCAATGGAAGGTATTGCTCGTCAACCTGAGGCAGCTGGAAAAATCCAAACAGCAATGATTATTATCGGAGCATTATTAGAAGGTTTAGCTTTCGGTGCTTTGATCTTAGGAAAAGCTTAAGGACAAAAACAACAATCGCATTCCTGTAACGGTTGGTTACAGGATGTGTTTGTAATTAAACAAAAAACAAAAAGAATATAATTTATATTTTATAATGGATCAGTTATTAAACGATTTTTCGCCTGGGTTGTTTTTCATGTTACTAATAATTTTATTAGTACTTATCTTCTTAATGGTTAAGTTTGCATGGAAACCAATAATGAACGCTTTAAATGAAAGAGAAGACGGTATTAAAAGCGCTTTAGAAGAGGCAGAAAATGCACGTAAAGAAATGCAAAATTTGCAAGCAGATAACGAAAGGTTATTGCAAGAAGCACGTGCAGAACGTGATGCTATGTTAAAAGAAGCTCGCGAAATAAAAGAAAAAATTGTTGCAGATGCAAAAGAGCAGTCTATTATAGAAGGCGATAAAATAATTGCACAGGCACAAGCTACTATAGAAAGTGAAAAGAACGCAGCAGTAGCAGATATTAAAAACCAAGTAGCTAACTTATCTGTGCAAATAGCAGAGAAAGTTATTAAGGAGCAATTGTCTAACAATGACAAGCAACTTAAATTGGTTGAAGATATGGTAGGCGATATTAAGCTAAACTAATAAGAGAAAATGAACGAGTCTAGAGCAGCTATTAGATACGCAAAAGCCATTTTAAACCAAGCGGTTGAAAGTAAGGCTACAGATGCAGTTGAAAAAGATATGCATTCTGTTGTACAAACAATTTCTGACAGCAAGGAACTTCAAGATGTGTTGGCTAGTCCAATAATTAAAGGAGATGTAAAAAAGAATGCTTTGCTAGCTGTTTTTACAGGAAGTCATAGTATTTCAGAAGGACTTATTTCTTTGCTTGTAGATAATAAAAGAGTATCACTTTTAAAAGATGTTGCTCAGCACTATATTGTTTTAAACGAAAAGCTTAAAGGAGAAGAAACAGCGGTAGTAACAACTGCAGTTGCCTTAACTAAAGATTTAGAAGCAAAAGTTTTAGAACAGTTAACAAAATTAACCGGTAAAAAAGTGTCAATAACAAATGTTATAGATGAAAGCATTATTGGTGGTTTTGTATTAAGAATTGGCGATTTGCAATACAATGCAAGTGTAGCTAATAAATTAAATAGTTTAAAAAGAGAATTTTCAAACAGTCTATAGTCTTTGGTTTACACTACGGACTTTGTAAATATTAATTAAAACAACATGGCAGGAGTAAAAGCCGCTGAAGTATCAGCAATTTTAAAGCAACAGTTATCAGGATTTGACGCTAGCGCATCTTTAGATGAAGTAGGGTCAGTATTACAAGTAGGTGATGGTATTGTACGCGCTTACGGATTAGCTAACGCTCAATACGGAGAGTTAGTAGAATTTGAAGGTGGTTTAGAAGGTATAGTACTTAACTTAGAAGAAGATAACGTTGGTATTGTATTATTAGGTGGTTCTAAAGGAGTTAAAGAAGGCTCTACTGTAAAACGTACAAACCGTATTGCATCTGTAAAAGTAGGTGAAGGTATTGTTGGTCGTGTTGTAGATACTTTAGGTAACCCAATAGATGGTAAAGGACCAATTGCTGGAGAAACTTATGAAATGCCATTAGAGCGTAAAGCTCCAGGTGTTGTATATCGTGAGCCAGTTACAGAGCCATTACAAACAGGTATTAAAGCAATTGATGCTATGATTCCAGTTGGTAGAGGTCAGCGTGAGTTGGTAATTGGAGATAGACAAACTGGTAAAACTACTGTTTGTATTGATGCTATATTAAATCAAAAAGAATTTTACGATGCAGGTAATCCTGTATATTGTATATATGTTGCTGTAGGTCAAAAGGCTTCTACAGTAGCTTTAATTGCTAAAACATTAGAAGAAAAAGGTGCTTTAGCTTACACAACAATAGTAGCTGCAAATGCATCAGATCCTGCTGCAATGCAAGTTTATGCTCCTTTTACAGGTGCTTCTATTGGTGAGTACTTTAGAGATACTGGTAGACCAGCTTTAATTGTTTTTGATGATTTATCTAAACAAGCAGTTGCTTACCGTGAGGTGTCTTTATTATTACGTCGTCCTCCAGGACGTGAGGCGTACCCTGGTGATGTATTCTACCTACACTCTAGATTGTTAGAGCGTTCTGCAAGAGTTATTAATGATGATAGCATTGCTAAGGATATGAATGATTTACCAGAGTCTTTAAAGCCAATGGTAAAAGGTGGTGGTTCTTTAACTGCATTACCAATTATTGAAACTCAGGCTGGTGACGTTTCTGCATATATCCCAACAAACGTAATTTCTATTACAGACGGACAAATTTTCTTAGATGGAGATTTATTTAACTCTGGTGTACGTCCGGCAATTAACGTAGGTATCTCTGTATCTCGTGTTGGTGGTTCTGCACAAATTAAATCTATGAAAAAAGTATCTGGTACTTTAAAGCTAGATCAGGCTCAGTATCGTGAGTTAGAAGCGTTTGCTAAGTTTGGTTCAGATTTAGATGCATCTACATTAAACGTTATTGAAAAAGGTAAGCGTAACGTTGAGATCTTAAAGCAAGCTCAAAACGATCCTTACACTGTAGAAGATCAAGTAGCTGTTATTTATGCAGGTTCTAAAAACTTATTAAAAGACGTACCAGTAGAAAAGGTTAAAGAATTTGAAGCGGAATATGTAGAGTTTTTAAATGCTAAACACAGAGACGTTTTAGATACCTTAAAAGCAGGTAAATTAACTGACGAGGTTACAGATACTTTAGTAGCTGTATGTAAAGACCTTTCGGCAAAATATAAAGCATAATCCCCTTCTTAATTTCTTGTCAAGAGACAATAAAAAAAGGGAATTTTAATTAGACTAATCAATCCCTCTCCTTTTGGAGAGGTTAGGAGAGGAAAAAATGGCAAACTTAAAAGAAATACGTAATAGAATAGCATCAGTATCTTCAACTATGCAGATTACCAGCGCAATGAAAATGGTATCTGCAGCAAAGTTAAAGAAGGCACAAGATGCAATTACTGCAATGAGGCCTTATTCTGATAAATTAACTGAGCTTTTACAAAGTTTAAGTGCTAATTTAGATGCGGATTCTGGTAGTAAGTTTTCTGAAGAAAGAGAAATTAATAAAGTTTTAATAGTTTCCATAACTTCTAATCGTGGTTTATGTGGTGCTTTTAACTCTAACATTCTTAAGCAAAGTGTTTCTTTAGCAGAAAACACATATGCAGGTAAAGAAGTAGAATTTCTTGCAATAGGGAAAAAATCTAACGATTTTCTTTCTAAAAGCTATAATGTAATTGCTAACCATAGTGCGGTTTATGACGATTTAACTTTTGATAATATAGCTGCAATTGCAGAAGATTTAATGGAGTTATTTGTTAACGGTACTTATGATAAGATTGATGTTGTTTACAACAAGTTTAAAAATGCAGCAACGCAAATTGTAATGACAGAGCAGTTTTTACCAATTGTAGCAGCTGTATCAGAAAACGAAACTAGTAACAACAACAATACAGATTATATTTATGATCCTTCTGAAAAAGAAATTGTTGAGCAACTAATTCCTAAGTCTTTAAAAACACAATTATACAAAGGTGTTAGAGATTCTTTTGCTAGTGAGCACGGTGCACGTATGACGGCTATGCACAAAGCAACAGATAATGCAACAGAGCTTAGAGATCAGTTAAAATTAACGTATAACAAAGCAAGACAAGCAGCTATTACTAATGAAATATTAGAAATTGTTGGTGGTGCAGAAGCGTTAAATAACTAAAAATTAGTTTACTGTAGTCTATATATTAAATAAATTTATGATGTAAGTCTGATTTATTACGTAACTAGACGAATAATATAAATTAAAACCTCACTTCTGGTGAGGTTTTTGTTTTTTTGAAATCTTTTAAAAGAAATACTTGGCATTAAATTTGTCATTGTATCTTTATAAATATCAAAACACCCCCATTATGAAAAATTCAATCTTTAGTATACTTGTAGTTTTAGGAATGTTAACGAGCTGTTCTTCTCAAAAGAATTTAGTTGATTCTGCTCCTTTTGAAATAGGAACCGCATATTGCCAAGATTGGTATGGCGGTAAAGAACAATCTGGTGCTGGTGTAGAATTAAAAATTCCTGTAGCTAACTTAGATGGTTACAGAGTTAACTCTATATATTTTAGGGAACAACAATCTTATGTGAAAATAAAAGATGAAGATGGGCAAAAATTTGTTGTAGCAACAATGGTAGCTAAAAAAGCTATGCCGCCTAAAGATATGGTTGTGCATGCAGACCCAAAAAAGGAAGTAGGTAATAAACCAGTAACAAAACAATTGCAAAAAGACTTTCCGTTTGAGTTGGCTTATGACGAAGCTGTTTTAAGCTATTATAGAGGCGATGTAATAAACTATGTTAAAATAACTGGTATAAAGCATAAGCAGGCTATAATTTATCCTTCTAGGTCTAAAGAGTAAGACTTTGTTTACTAGGGTATAAATAACTACTTTTAAACTCTAATTAAACGCTATTGAATCCTTTTAAAAAACTTTTTAAGCAAACCTTTGTGTATGGCTTGGCAACGGTGTTGCCAAGAATGCTGTCTTTTCTTTTGGTGCGTGTGTATACAGACGTAATGGATCCAGATCTTTATGGTCAGGTTTCTGTTATTTTTGCTTGGTTTGCAATTTTTAACGTGTTTTTGGCTTATGGTATGGAGACAGCCTTTTTTAGGTTCTACCATAAATCTGAGGATAAAGAAAAGGTAATTTCTACATCACTTATTTCCATAGCTGTTTCTACCTTAGCTTTTTTTGTAGTTGCATTAATATTAAAAAATCCTTTAGCTAGTTTTGCAGGTATACGGGAAGAGTTTATTTCTTATGCAATTTTTATACTAGTTTTAGATGCTTTAGTAATTATTCCTTTTGCATGGCTTAGAGCCACAGAAAAGCCAATGAAATATGCAGTTATTAAAATTGTAAATATTTGTATCAATCTTGGTTTAAATCTCTTTTTCTTATTGTTGTTACCAAAGCTAGTAGTTGGTAATGCAGATTCTGTTTTTGCATCAATCTATAAAGAAGACTTTCAAATTTCATATATATTTATATCAAACTTAATTGCTAGCGGAGTCACATTAGTTTTAATGTTGGGTTTATACCTTAAAAGCAAATATGTTTTTGATAAAGTATTATGGCGCTCTATGATAAAATATGCTGGACCTGTTTTATTAGCTGGTATAGCGTTCACAATTAATGAGGTTTTTGATAAGATTTTATTAGAATGGCTTTTGCCAGAAAACATAGCCGAATCTGAGGTTGGTAAATATGCTGCTTGTTACAAATTGGCTTTGTTTATGACTCTCTTTGCTACAGCATTTAGAATGGGAATAGAACCCTTCTTTTTTAGTCACTCAAATGCTAAAAACCCTCAAAAAGCATATGCCCAAATTACCAATTATTTTGTAATATTAGGTAGTGTAATTTTATTGGGTGTAGTAGTTTTTGCTGATGTGCTAAAATTATTATTTGTAGATAACTCCGAGTATTGGGAGGCTATGAAAATAGTGCCCTTAATTGTATTAGCAAACTTCTTTTTAGGAATTTACCATAATCTATCTGTTTGGTATAAGGTTACAGATAAAACACGTTATGGTGCTTTTATATCTGTAATTGGAGCCGTTGTAACTATAGTTGTTAATGTTGCACTTATACCTACATTAAGTTACATGGCTTCTGCTATTGCAACAGTTTTAGCTTATGGTACTATGATGGGGCTTTCTTATTGGTATGGTAAAAAAAATTATCCTATACCCTACAATATGCGTAAAATAGTTTTTTACTTTAGCTTATCTGTGGTATTGTCAATTTTGTCTTTTTACGTTTTTGACAGAAACCTATGGGTGGGTTGTGCATTACTACTCTTATTTGTAGGCTTAGTGTATAAAATGGAAAATGAAGTATTAAGAAAAATAATAAAGAAAAAATGACAATTAAAATAATTAATAAATCGGCACACGAAACTCCTAGTTATGAAACTTTGGCTTCAGCAGGAATGGACTTAAGAGCCAATATTTTAGAGTCTATTACGTTAAAACCTCTAGAAAGAGCTATTATAAAAACCGGACTTTTTATAGAGTTGCCTGTTGGTTATGAGGCTCAAGTTCGCCCAAGAAGTGGTCTGGCAGCTAAAAAAGGTGTTACTGTTTTAAATGCGCCAGGTACAATAGACGCAGATTACAGAGGAGAAATAGGTGTAATTTTAGTAAACCTGTCTAATGAAGATTTTAAAGTTGAAAACGGTGAACGTATTGCGCAATTAGTTATTGCAAAGCATGAGAGAGCAGAGTGGATAGAGGTAAATGAGTTGTCTGAAACAGAAAGAGGCGAAGGCGGCTTTGGTAGTACCGGCACTAAGTAAAAAATAATATAAACATAAACCATTATTAATATGAGCACATTAATTTGTGCTTAGATTTAAAAAAAGAAAAAAATGAAAATTATAGTTCCAATGGCGGGCAGAGGTTCTCGTCTTAGACCACATACATTAACAGTTCCTAAGCCATTAATACCAATAGCAGGTAAACCAATTGTGCATCGCCTGGTTAGTGATATTGCTAAAGTTTTAGATGAACCAATTGAAGAGGTAGCCTTCATTTTAGGAGACCCGGCTTTTTTTGGTGATGATGTTATTGCTAGTTTAAAAGAATTAGCAGAGAGTTTAGGAGCAAAAGCATCTATTTACAGGCAAGACCAACCTTTAGGTACAGGACACGCTATAATGTGTGCTAAAGACTCTTTAAGTGGGCCGGCTGTAATTGCTTATGCAGATACACTAATTAGAGCAGATTTTGATTTAGATAAAACTGCTGATAGTGTTATTTGGGTAAAACAGGTAGAAAAGCCTGAAGCTTTTGGTGTTGTTAAACTAAATGATAAAAACGAAATTACAGAGCTAGTTGAAAAACCAGAGCAATTTGTGTCTGACCTAGCTGTAATTGGTATTTATTACTTTAAGGATGTTGCCGTTCTAAAAGATGAATTGCAGCACGTTTTAGACAATAACATTATTAATGGTGGAGAATACCAAATTAATGATGGTATTAAGCAGATGATGCAGAAAGGTAAAAAGTTTGTTTCTGGTAAGGTTGATGAATGGATGGACTGTGGAAATAAAAATGTTACCGTAGAAACCAATATGCGTATGCTTGGCTTTTTAGAAAAAGATGGTGAAGCATTAGTGTCTAAAACTGTTAGTTTAGAAAACGCTAATATTATAGAGCCTTGTTACATTGGTGAAAATGTAGTGCTTAAAAATACTACTGTTGGCCCTTATGTATCTGTAGGGGATAATACAGTTATAGAAAACTCAACAATAAAAAATAGCTTAATACAAACCAATAGCACAATTGAAAATGCAAATTTAGATAATGCAATGGTTGGTAACCACGTAAAATACAATGGCAATTATGAGACAATTAGCATTGGAGATTACTCGGTTTTAGAATAAAAACAATTATAAAACTGCATTTTAACCCCGTAAAATTACCTTTTATGGGGTTTTTTTATGTTTTTTACACCTCTAAAATGTTATAATTCACCTACAAAACTCCTGTTTTTCACAACAATACAGCGTTCAAATTGTTACATACCAGCTATTTATGTGTTAATTTGCATATGAACATCAAATCATAAATGTTTAATTATGCACACTAACCCCCAAATAAAACCTACTTACAAACATATTATCTACTTAATTTTATGTTTTTCATTATTACAATTAAATGCGCAAAACTTAGTTAAAAACCCAAGTTTTGAGTCTTCTAAAAAGTGTAGTAAAAAACCAGGAAACTTTGAAAAAGATGTCTTGGAATGGCGTACACCATCTGATGGTAGTACAGACTATTATAGTGACTGTAGCCCAGAAATGAGCACAAATCATAACTTTATAGGCAGACAGCAAGTTTATCATGGTAAGGCTTTTGCTGGTTTTTATATGCTAGGCCCAGATAATTACAGAGAGTACATTACTGGTGTTTTAACGCAAACACTTGTAAAAGGCAAAAGATATAAAGTGTCTTTTATGGTAAGCTTGGCAGATAAAGCTGGTTTAGCTGTAGATGAATTTCAAATTTTATTTACCGAAAAATCTCCTAAATGGAGTACTAAAAAAAGTATTGCTATAGACTATGTAAATAACTCAGAAGAAATTAGGTTATTAAAAGTTAGGTCTGCTGCTGGTTTTTCTAACAAAAGAACTTGGACAAACGTCTCTACAACTTTTGTAGCCAACGGTACAGAAACTTTTGTTACACTTGGTAATTTTAAAAGAGATAAAAGAACCAGAACTAAGGTTACTAATGACAGGCTTCGTAAAGCATCATACTACTACATAGATCAGGTATCTGTTGTAGAAGATGAGGGTATTAATTTAGATGAAATATATGTTATTAAAGACTTGCTATTTACATCTGATAGTTATGTGATTAATAAAGAAGCTAAAGGGCAATTAAGGGAGTTGGTAAGGCATTTAAAAAGAAATCCAAGACTTAATGTTACCATTTATGGGCATTCTGACAACGAAGGAGATGCTAAATACAACAAACTATTGTCTTTAAACAGAGCAAAATCTGTAGGTGAATTTTTATTGGATAATGGTTTAACTTTTGACCGTATTAAATGGCAAGGATATGGAGATGAAATTCCTTTGGCAACTAATAACAGTGAAACAGGAAGATTAAAAAACAGAAGGGTTGAGTTTGTGGTTTCAGAAAGTAAGTACAATACTTACGCAAACAATGGTTTTGAAGAAGATAAAGAGTAAAAAATGCTAATTATACTATAAAAAAACCTCTTCTTAACAAGAAGAGGTTTTTGCTATTAAAACAAATTGTAATGCTATTTTTCTTGCATTAATTCTTCAATTTCATCTGCTTCTATAGGAATGTTGGCCATTAAGTTAAACGGCTCTCCATTTTCTTGTATTACAACATCATCCTCTAACCTAATACCTAAGTTTTCATTAGGTATGTAAATACCAGGCTCTACTGTAAATACCATATTTGCTTTCATTGGAGTTTTTAATTCTCCGTAATCATGTGTATTTAAACCAATGTGGTGGCTAGTACCGTGCATAAAGTATTTTTTGTATGCAGGCCAGTTTTTATCTTCATTTTGTACATCTGCTTTGTCTAATAAACCAAGGCCTAATAACTCACTGGTCATTAATTTACCAACTTCCTTATGGTATTCTGCCCAAAGTGTTCCAGGAACAAGCATTTTTGTAGCTTCATTTTTAACACGTAAAACCGCGTTATAAACCTCTTTTTGTCTTTTTGTAAACTTACCGCTTACAGGTATACTTCTACTTAAGTCACTAGAGTAGTTTGCGTATTCTGCAGCAACATCCATAAGTATAACATCACCATCTTTACATTGTTGGTTGTTTTCTATGTAGTGTAATACGTTTGCATTGGCGCCAGAAGCAATAATTGGTGTATAAGCAAAACCTTTAGAGCGGTTACGTATAAACTCGTGCAGTAATTCTGCTTCAATTTCATACTCCCAAACACCAGGTTTAACAAAGCTTAATAAACGTCTAAAGCCTTTTTCTGTGATATTACAAGCTTCTTGCATCAATGCCAATTCTTCAGGCTCTTTTACGCCTCTAATATTTTGCATTATGGTAAAGCTTTTTGCCCATTGGTGTGCAGGGTAATCTGCTTTGCATTTTTTTATAAATCGGTCTTCCCTTGTTTCTGTTTCTACAGCTTGTCTATAGTGCTCGTTAGTGTCAAAGTAAACAGTTTCTGCCTCGGTCATTACATCAAAGAAAACTTTGTCAAAATCTGTTAACCAATATACAGTTTCTATTCCAGAAACTTCTGTGGCGCGCTCTTTGGTAAGTTTTTCCCCTTCCCAAACAGCAATATGTTCATTGGTTTCGCGTACAAATAAAATTTCTTTGTGTTTAGGATCTAGTGCATCAGGAAAAAGAATCAAAATAGTTTCTTCTTGGTCTGCACCCGATAGGTAAAAAATATTTCTATTTTGCTCAAAAGGCATTGTGCTATCTGCGCCAATAGGGTATATGTCATTAGAATTAAAAACAGCAACACTCTTAGGCTTCATTTGAGCCATAAACTTTTTGCGGTTTTTTACGAATAATTTAGAATCGATTTGATTGTACTTCATTTCTTAATTTTTCAGTTGTTATAATGAAATTTCAGAGGCAAAATCGCATAAAATTTCAAGATGTATCCAAAAGTAATGAATATCTATTTTGATGCATAAGAAAACATATCTTTTAGTCTCTTTTTAACGTATTTGGGGCATCAAATAACAAACAAATAAATGTGTTTATATATGTGGTAAAAAATTATTTTGGCATAACACCCTTTATTTATAACTTCCGTAAGTTAAATTAACAGACTAATTAAGAGAACAAAACCTAACGAACTAAAACCTAAAAAATGAAAAAATTTTTATTCATGTGCCTTATGTTTTCTGGTACATTAAGCTTTGCTCAGCCAGCAGCAACCCCCAAAAACGTTGTGCAAAATGCACTTGTACAAAAAAAACAAATGGAAGAATCTTCTGTTGTAAAAAATATAGTATTCACTAATATTGGGCCAACAGTAATGAGTGGCCGTATTGTAGATGTTGCTGTTAACCCTAAGCAACCTACGGAGTTTTATGCTGCTTATGCATCTGGAGGATTGTGGTATACAAATAATAATGGCACAACTTTTACTCCGGTGATGGACAATGCAAGCACGCAAAATATAGGAGATATTGCTGTAGACTGGCAATCTGGAACTATATGGGTTGGTACAGGAGAAAATAATTCGTCTAGATCTTCTTATGCTGGTGTGGGATTATTAAAATCTACAGATAAAGGAGAAACCTGGCAGAATATGGGTTTGGTAGATGCGCACCATATTGGCCGTATTTTAATTAATCCAGAAAATACTAATGAGGTTGTTGTAGGTGCAACAGGGCATTTATACTCTGCTAATGAGGAGCGTGGTATTTATAAAACTACAGATGGTGGTAAAACTTGGAAAAAAACACTTTTTGTAAATGATGTTACTGGTATTATAGACGTTGCTATGGTGCCAACTAACTTTAATGTACAATATGCAGCTGCTTGGGAAAAAGACCGTAAAGCTTGGAATTTTTCTGGTAACGGATCTAACTCTGCTATATATAAAAGTATTGATGGTGGTAGTAACTGGACAAAAATTACAACTAAGGAAAGTGGTTTTCCTACTGGAGAAGGTGTTGGTAGAATTGGTTTAGCCGTTTTTGATGAAAACACTGTTTACGCTGTTCATGATAGTCAGTTTAGAAGACCTGCAGAAGCTAAAAAGAAAAAAGCATCTAATGATTTGGTTAAAGATGATTTTAAAACAATGTCTACTAAAGAGTTTTTGGCTTTGTCTGACTCTAAGCTTAATAATTTTTTAAAAACAAACGGTTTTCATGAAAAGCATAGAGCGCCAAATGTTAAGCAAATGGTACGTGTTGGTACTGTTAAACCAATAGATATTGCTAAGTATTTAGAAGATGCCAACTCTATGTTGTTTGATACGCCTGTTGTTGGAGCAGAAGTATATAGGAGTGATGATGCAGGGAAGACTTGGAAAAAAACAAACCAAGAACATATAGATAATTTGTTTTATAGTTATGGCTATTACTTTGCGCAAATAAGAGTACACCCTAAAAATAAAGATGAAATTTACTTAGCTGGTGTGCCGCTAATAAAATCTAATGATGGCGGTAAAACTTTTGATAATATAGATGGTCCAAATGTACACTCAGACCATCACGCACTATGGATTAATCCGGATTTAAAAGGACATTTAATTAATGGTAATGATGGCGGAATTAATATATCATATGATGATGGTAAAAATTGGATAAAAAATAATTCACCAGCTGTTGGTCAGTTTTATGCTATTAATGTAGATGATGAAAAACCATATAATGTGTATGGTGGTTTGCAAGATAACGGAGTTTGGGTTGGTGCCAATAATGCTAGAGAAAGTGTAAGGTGGCACCAAACAGGACAGTATCCTTGGGAAAGCTTAATGGGTGGTGATGGTATGCAAGTGCAGATAGATAGTAGAAATGCTAACATTGTTTATACAGGTTTTCAGTTTGGAAACTATTTTAGAATAGACAGGGAAAACGATTCTCAAAAATACATTCAGCCTAAACATAATTTAGGGGAGAGTCCTTATCGCTTTAATTGGCAAACACCAATTTTATTGTCTCCTCATAACCAAGATATTTTATACTTAGGAGGTAATAAATTGCACCGTTCTTTTAATAAAGGAGATAATTGGGAAACTATTTCTGGCGATTTAACAAATGGAGGTAAAAAAGGAAATGTGGCTTACGGTACATTAACTACAATATCAGAATCTCCTTTTGCATTTGGATTGCTGTACACAGGTAGTGATGACGGAGCCATACAACTTACTAAAAATGGTGGTGCTTCATGGGAAAAAATAAGTGATAACCTTAAAAACGATGAGCTTTGGGTGTCTAGAGTTGTTGCGTCTGCGCATAAAAAAGAACGTGTTTATGTAACTTTAAATGGTTACAGATGGGATGATTATACGCCATACGTATATGTAAGTGATGATTATGGTAAAAGCTGGAAAAATATTGGTGGTAACATACCTGCTTCTCCAGTAAATGTTATTATTGAAGATCCTGAAAATGAAAATTTATTATTTGTTGGTACAGATAATGGTTTGTATGTGTCTTTTAATATGGGAAATACCTGGAATTTATTTACTAACGGTATACCTGCTGTAGCTGTACATGACTTGGTAATACAACCTACGGCAAAAGATTTATTGGTTGGTACGCATGGTAGAAGCATTTATAAAACTAATATTGCCAAGCTTCAGGAAATGACACCTAAAATGTTGGCTAAAAAATTACACTTGTTTAAACCAGAAAACATTAAACATTCTAGCAGGTGGGGTAATGCTCAATCAACAAGGTTTAGACCAAATACACCAGGAGTAGACATCAATTTTTATGCAGATAAAAAAGGGAGTTTTACTGCTCGTATTTTAACTATGAATAATACAGAGGTTAGCTCTGTTGTTGTAGATGGTGAAAAAGGGTTTAATGTGTTGTCTTATGATGTTGCTTTTTCTAAAACAGGAAAATCTAACTTTCTAAAAAAGAATAAAGTAAAGTTACAGCAAGCTAAAGATGGCAAAACATATTTGCCTAAGGGAGTGTATAAAATAGAATTGTTTGGTAATGGGGCTAAAACAGCTACAAAATTTGAAATAAAATAAATATACCTATTGTTATATTTTTAAAAGCCAAGATTAGTTTCTTGGCTTTTTTATGTTAAAAAACCTATAAATACTAAAGTCTAATTTTTTAAAGCCTTAGTTTTGCATTCTCTTTATTTTTATTAATTTTTTATAATACTAAATGCGTATATTTTATATACTGCTCTTTATTTTAAGCGCAGCAGCATCTGCTTACGGACAAGAGAATTTAACTTTAAGTACAGATTCTAAAAAAGGCAAATTATACTTTTATTGGGGTTGGAATACCGCTCAGTACTCTTCATCTGATATTGAATTTAAAGGGGAGGACCATAATTTTGTATTAAAGAATGTAAAATCTCATGACCATGATTTAAGATGGAAGGTTAGTGAGCATTTAAATCCTGGCCGTTTAACTATACCTCAATTTAATTTTAGAGTGGGTTATTTTTTAAATGATCACTGGGATATTTCTATTGGTACAGACCATATGAAATATGTAGTAAATGATTTGCAAACGGTAAAAATTTCTGGTTATATAGAGGGTACAGGTACTGTTTATGATGGTGTTTATGATAATGATGATATTGTAATTGATCAAGAAAGCTTTTTAGAGTTTGAACATACAGATGGATTAAACTATGTAAATGTAGGTCTTAGAAGAAATGATAAACTAGCTAGCTTAACTAGTTTTGCAGAACTTAATTTGTTGGTTGGTGTAAATGCAGGCGTGTTAATTCCTAAAACAAACTCAGATTTACTTAATAAAGGTAAAAATGATGAGTTTCATTTAGCAGGTTATGGTGTAGGTGCTACAGGAGGCTTAAACTTAACGCTATTTAAGGTCTTTTTTATTCAGACCGAATTGAAAAGTGGTTATATAAATTTGCCAAGTATTATTACAACACTTGTAGATACAGATAGAGGAAAACAAGATTTTCTGTTCTCTCAATGGAATGTAGTCTTTGGGGGTTACATAAACCTTAATAAAAAACATAAAGCCAAAAACAAAAGATAGTTTTTGGCTTTATTGCTTATTTTTCACCAGCAACAGTATTATCTGTAAGCGTATGCATAAAAGCTACTAGGTTTTTTTGTTCTTTATCTGTTAGCTTAAGCTCATCAAAAGGTAGTGTTTGGTGGTCTAAATTAAAGCCTAAACCAGCTCCACCTCCTAGGTTGTAAAAATTAACAACTTCTTCTAAAGTGTTGTAAATGCCATTGTGCATATAAGGAGCTGTTAGTGTGCTATTTCTAACTGTGGGTGTTTTAAACATTTTATTATGTATATCTTCTTCAAAAACCCAATAAAAACCTCTGTCGTTGTCTAAAACTTTGTTTTTACTTGTTTTTGGTACGCCAATAACCTCTTTCTCTGTTTCTTTATAAAAAGGCGGTACTGTGCCGTTTGTTAAGGGTATAAAATGGCAGGTTGCACAAAGTGCTTTGCCCATAAATAAATTAAAACCGTTTTTTTCTTCAGCGGTAAAATTGCTGGTTTCACCTCGCAAGTCCTTATCAAATTTAGAATTAAATCCAATTAATGTAGATACATAAACAGATATAGCTCTAACGGTTTCTCTATTGCTATTAGGTACAACGCCAAAAGCATTTTTAAATAATGTTATATAGGTGGTGTCTTTTAAAATATTTCCTGAAAAACGATGTACATCTGTATTAAACTCTTTATCGTTTTTAAAAACAGCACTTATTTGGTCGTCTATAGTATTTGCTCTTCCGTCCCAAAAAAATGCTTTTTGGTAAATGCTATTTAGTAGTGTGGGTGTGTTTCTTTGTAGTAGAGCTTTGTTATTGTCTTTGCCAAGTCTTAGTCCATCTGTATATCCTTTATTTGGTAAATGGCAGGTAGCACATGACATTGCGCCATCACTAGATAGTTTTTTATCAAAAAATAACTTTTTCCCTAAAGCAATTTTCTCTTCAGAAGGGTTTCTATCGTTTACATCTAAAAAGTAATTTGCATTAAAACTATCTTCTTCAAAAAAAGTAGGAGCATTAAAATTAAAAGGATATGCATTGGTTTTTCCATCCCAAAGTTGAGATGTTTGTCTTATTTCTACCCAGTTTTTTGTAATTGGGTTTAGGTAATCTCTTATAAAAGTATATCTATCAAATAAAATAAAGTCGGTATTCTTTTTAATGTAGCTAATTGCTTCACTTATATTTTTACTAAAATCAGTGTCTAGCTTCTTGTTTTTTTCTACAATTAATGGTTGTAAAGTTAATTTATAAACTTGGTGTAAACTGCTTAGTGATATCGCTGTTTCTTCTATACTTTTGCCTGTTACAGGAGTGTCAAAACCAGCCATTGCTAAACTTGCAATACGTATTAATTGTTGGTGTGTTCCAATAAAAAAGCGTTTAGGTGTTAATTCTCTTTTTTTTATATTTTCTTTTAAGTTGTTTACAAATCCTTTTTGGTAGTAAAGTTCTCTTAAAAAGTCTTTTTGGTTTCCGTCTTCAGTAAATAATGTTTCTTCTATTTTTTGTAAGCCAACAGGCGAAACTATTCTGCCGCTATCATCATTATATGTGGGTAAAGCGGGGCCGTTTGCTTTATGGGTTACAGAAGGGTTTAAAGCGCCTGCAAAAGGTTCTGCTTTTTTAAAAGCAATACGTAATTTAAAAAAAAGAGTTTTAGCTAAACTGTCATTATACTTAACTGTGTTTAGCGTGTCTATTAATTCTGCTGCTTGCGTTATGTGTTTTGCGTAATAATCTTGAGCAGCTTTCCAGTTGACTTCTTGTGAAGTGGTGGTTTTGGTATAGTCTTGTTTTTCTTTGCAGGCAGAAGCAAGTAATACCAAAAAAAATAAAATTTTAAAACTGTGTTTAAGCATTTGTTGTAGTTTTTATATAGTAAAAAGTCCCTGCACCATATGATACAGGGATCTTTTTAATAAAATATGTGTTGTTTTTATCTAGGTAAACCTTTGATTATTACAATTTGAGATCCTTCTAGGTAAGGAGAGTCTCCTAACCAAGGGTGTTGTAAAGATTGTGTACCACCATCTACACCGGCAAACTCATTACTTTTCCAGTAGTGTGGTTGTAAAGCCAACATAAAAGTATCTGGCTCTCCAATTTTGTCAGATATATCTATTAATGAACCAAACTCTCCGCTTAAGCCAGTAGTTTTGTCTAAGGCTAAATCGTTTCTAACAACAAGTTCTAAAACTTTTCTAGAGTTGTTACCTTCTAGGTCAGACTGATAAATGTATGCTGCATGACCTCTATTAAAAGAGTTAGGATCTTCTTGTGTGTATATGTAGTTTTCGGTTACACAAATGTTATCTGGACTCTGTAACATTGCAAGGTTACCATCCATATTATTTGTATCTGTATTTCCACTAATAACCTGTGTTAGCTTTCCTTCTAAAGGGTTTGTAGCGTCTAGTTCTAATTTATAAACTGTTCCCCAGTCGTTATAAGTACCTCTTCCTGGGCCACGACCTGTAACTGCAAAGTAAACATTTCTAGCGTTTGCATCTCCACCTTTTTGGTAATCTACGTCTTCTACTCTCATAAATTGAGATGCAAAAACGTCATTACAAGCTGTTTCCATTTCATCTACGGTTAAGCTAGATCCATTTACAATTTCAACAAATTCTACATCGTAAGTTGTCTGAAAATCTAAGTTTCCTTCGTTGTATTGTGTGTCTGCAGCTACTGCCATTACTGCACCAGCACCGTCAGATACTTGCTTTAGGCGTAATACGTAAATTTTTCCGCCAGTTAAATCAGCATTGCCAGCTGTAGAGTGGTACATAATAACTTGTCCTTCAGAACCAGAAGAATCATCATCACCACCAAGTATTACTGTTTGTCCTGCATAAGTTCCTTGTGGTAACGGAGTAGCGTTTTCCCAAGCAAACTCACCCAATGCATCTAAACCAAAATCTGCCGTTGGTGTTGGTGTTTCTACTAAGGGATCTATTCCTTTTACATCAAAATTAAATGCTTCAGATGCAGATAAAAATAAATCTTTATCACCACCGTGAATTTCCTTTTCCCACATAGTTCCAGAACATTGGCGTGCATAGTCTGCAACACTAGAGTTTAATAAATATGTTGCATCTGTTATATTAAATTCATTGTCTAATGATAACCTTGCTACAGCAAAATGATCTTCAAAATTTACTACATATTCATAACCTTCTCCGTTTTTAATTAGTCCGGCACCATCTGCACCACCACCAATTCTAAAGTCGCTACCGCCAAAGTTTAGTACATCGCTAGAGCTAACTAAAGAGTAAGCCTCTACAAAGTTAAACTGCCCATCTATAGCAACTAAAGGTTTCATATTAGATTTATTTTCAAAAATAGAAGCTGGTGGTGTGTAGTCTTCACCGTCTTCTCCGTCTTGACCATTAATTCCGTCAATACCGTCTTTTCCGTCTGTGCCATCCATTCCGTCTTCAGGATTACAACCTATAATACTTGCTCCTAATAAGGAGAATACTAAAGCCTTGGCTAATAATTTTTTATTCATTTTTTAGTGTTGTTGGTTATTATTTCTCGCACAGCAAAAATAATTTTCAACATCGCCAATATTGTTAACTCATTATGGTGTTTGTATTAAGTAAGCTTTGTGTTTATGTTACTAGTTTAATTTAAGGTTATTAATTGTAATTGTTCTTAATAGCAAATGCAAATAACATACTAAGCGGTTTGTTTTAGTTGTTAAAAAAAAGTGTATGTTTAGCTTAAACTAAGGTGTACACTAATAATTACCGATAAAATGCATACTTGTTTATTTGTAGCAAAGAATAATGAGTACCTACAAACTGGTTAGTTTGTAAATTGAAGTTTAAATTTTTAGTGTTTTGTATTTTAATTTGAAAAATTAACTCTTATTTGGCCAATTCTCCAATGTGAAAAAGTGCTTCTCCCTGATTAACTACAGCCTGATGATTGATACAAAAAACACAGCCATTAAAAGGAGCTTTAATTTCTTTATTTCGTTTAGAAAAGGCATCAGTTACAATACCAATAACAGCGCCTTTTTTAATATCGCTTCCATTTTTAATTTTAGGTAAAAACATACCAGCAGTAGGAGCGCGTAACCATTTTCTGTTGGTTAAATATACTGTTTCTTCTTTTTCAAGAAGTAAGGCTTCAGTTTTATTAATCATTTTAAAATGATGTAGAATGTTTAAAATGCCTTGTACACCTTGTTCAATAGAATATTCATCAAAACGCATGCTTTCGCCAGCTTCATAAACAATAGTGGGTATTCCTTTTGTAAAAGCTGTTTTTCTAAAAGATTTAGGTATAAGGTCTGATGAAAAAGTAAATGGAGCATTAAAAATAGCCGCAAGCTCTTCACTATTTTTATCTGCTGCCGTATAACGTGTTTGAGGATAATTAGATCTGCTGCCGCCACCAGTGTGTAAATCAACTCCAAAATCTATTTGAGGAAATATTTCTTTTGTAAAGTGATATGCTATTCTACTTGCTAATGAGCCAGATTTTGATCCAGGAAAACTTCTATTAACATCTTTACCATCTGGTAATTCTCTAGAAAAATGAATAAATCCAAAAATATTTAAAATAGGAACTGCTATTATGCATCCTTTATTAACATTAAAATATTTTTTATCTAACATTCTGCGCACTATTTCTATGCCATTTATTTCATCGCCATGTAGCCCTGCTTGCACTAGTAAGGTAGGGCCAGGTTTTTTGGCGTTAAATACATAAATAGGAATATCTATAATAGTACCTGTTGGTAACCTGTCTATTTTTATGCTTACCAGTTTTTCTTGTCCTGGTTTTACACTTTCAGTACCAATGGTTATGGTTTTATTTTCGTCTTTTAAAAGCATTTTTTTCTACGTATTCAATAATTTTTTTGGCAACATTAACGCCTGTTGCACTTTCTATGCCTTCTAACCCTGGAGATGCATTAACCTCAATAAGTAAAGGGCCGTTTTTAGATCGTATTAAATCTACACCAGCAACACCAAGGTCTAGTTGTTTTACTGCTCTAAGTGCTATTTTACATTCATATGCGGTTGGTTCTATTGCTTGTACAGTGGCACCTCTGTGAACATTAGACCTAAATTCGCCCGCTTCACTGGTTCTTTTCATACTAGCTACTATTTTATTGCCAACTATAAAAATTCTTATGTCTTCTCCGTTAGATTCTTTAATAAATTTCTGAATTAAGATACTTGTATCCATTTTGTAAAAAGTATCTATAATAGATTTTGCAGATTTTTTGGTTTCTGCTAAAATTACACCAAGTCCCTGTGTGCCTTCTTGCAACTTAATAATTACAGGTGTGCCACCAAGCAGTGCTATTTGAGACTCTATGTTATTAGGATTAATAGAAAATAATGTTTCTGGGACAGGTACGCCACACCTAGTCATTATTTGCAATGTTTTTACTTTGTTTCGTGCCTTTATTATGCTTAAAGATTTTACTGTGGTAAAAACGCCATTTAACTCAAACTCCCTAACCACAGCCGCACCGTGCCTAGTTACTTTATTTCCTATTCTAGGAATAATAGCATCAAACTCATTGGTGATATCTTCTTCGTTTAAATATATTTTAGGAGTAGTTGCTCCTAATTTTACAGAACATTTGGTGTGGTCTACGAGCTCTATATAATGCCCGCGCTTTTCTGCTTCTTGTGCAATTCTTCGTGTAGAGTACACGCCCATACTAACAGAAAGTAAGCCAATGTCCATTTTTTACTCTTAAATTTTCTATGAATATCGGTCAAAAATAGTAATTAACAGAATTGTTAATCAAAGTTTCTTTAAAATAATTCTAAATACGTTACATATTTTAAGCAAAGTTTGTTGATAACTTAATTGAGTCGTAAATTTGTAAAACAAAACTAACAACAAATGAGCGGATTTTTTAAATCTTCAATTGGTAGAAAGTATGCGATGGCGCTTTCTGCTTTATTTTTAATGTTTTTTCTACTTCAGCATTTTGCTATTAATATTTTATCGGTGTTTAGTCCAAACGCATTTAATGAGGCTTCTCATTTTATGGGTACTTTTTGGGCTGTGCAGTATTTATTACAACCGATTTTAATTTTTGGAGTAATGTACCATTTTATAATGGGCTTTATTCTTGAATTTAAAAATAGACAAGCAAGAGTGGTAAAGTATGCAAAAAACAATGGAGCAGCTAATTCTAGCTGGATGAGTAGAAATATGATTTATAGCGGTTTGGCTATATTAGGTTTCTTAGTACTACATTTTATAGATTTCTGGTTGCCAGAAATTAACACTAAATACATCCAAGGCGATATGTCTGGATTATTAGCAGATGGTGAAGGCTTTCGTTATTACGAAGAGCTTACACACAAATTTGTTAACCCATTAAGAGTTGGCGCTTATGTTTTGGCATTTGTGTTTTTATCTTTACACCTTATGCACGGATTTAGTTCTGCGTTTCAATCTTCTGGAGTTAGCTCTATGAGAAAACAAAAGCTTCAGGCTTTTGGTAAGGCTTATGCTATAATAATTCCTTTAGGATTTATTTTTATAGCCCTTTTTCATCATTTTAATCATTAATAATATAGTATCATATGTCTGTATTAGATTCTAAAGTACCTAAAGGCCCTCTTAAAACTAAGTGGACCGATTATAAAAACCATATAGATTTAGTTAACCCAGCTAACAAGCGTAACATAGATGTTATTGTTGTTGGTACAGGTTTAGCTGGTGGTTCTGCTGCTGCTACTTTAGCAGAGTTGGGCTACAATGTAAAAACATTTTGCTACCAAGATTCTCCGCGTAGAGCACACTCTATTGCGGCACAAGGTGGTATAAATGCAGCAAAAAATTACCAAGGAGATGGAGACTCTACCTACCGTTTGTTTTATGACACGGTTAAAGGTGGTGATTATCGTTCTCGTGAAGCAAACGTTTATCGTTTGGCTGAGGTATCAGCAAATATAATAGACCAGTGTGTTGCTCAAGGGGTTCCTTTTGCACGTGATTATGGCGGATTGTTAGACAACCGTTCTTTTGGTGGTGTATTAGTTTCTAGAACTTTTTATGCTAAAGGACAAACAGGTCAGCAATTGTTGTTAGGCGCATATTCTGCAATGAACAGACAAATTGCGCGTGGTAAAATTACTCCATTCAATCGTCATGAAATGCTAGACGTTGTTAAGGTAGATGGTAAAGCTCGTGGTATTATTGCTCGTAACTTAGTTACTGGTGAAATAGAACGTCATTCTGCTCATGCAGTAGTAATTGCCTCTGGTGGTTATGGTAATGTATATTTCTTATCTACCAATGCAATGGGTTCTAACGCAACAGCTGCTTGGAAAATACACAAAAAGGGAGCGTTTTTCGCAAACCCTTGCTACACGCAAATTCACCCAACTTGTATACCTCGTTCAGGAGACTATCAATCTAAATTAACATTGATGTCTGAGTCTTTACGTAATGATGGTCGTATTTGGGTTCCAAAGCATATTGAAGACGTTAAAGCAATTCGTGAAGGCAAGAAAAAGCCAACCGATTTGTCTGAAGATGAAAGAGATTATTACTTAGAAAGAAGATATCCTGCATTTGGTAACTTAGTACCGCGTGATGTTGCGTCTAGAGCAGCAAAAGAACGTTGTGATGCTGGTTACGGTGTTAACGCAACTGGTGAGGCAGTTTATTTAGATTTTGCTTCTGCAATTGAGCGTTACGGTAAAGAACAGGCTAAAATTCACAATATTACAAATGCATCTAAAGAAAAGATATACGATTTAGGTAAGGCTATTGTTGAGGCTAAATACGGTAACTTGTTCCAGATGTATGAGAAAATTGTAGATCAAGATCCATACAAAACACCAATGATGATTTACCCAGCGGTACATTACACAATGGGTGGTGTTTGGGTAGATTATAACTTAATGACTACTGTAGACGGTTTATATTGTATTGGTGAGGCTAACTTCTCTGATCACGGTGCAAACAGACTAGGAGCTTCTGCTTTAATGCAAGGTTTAGCAGATGGTTATTTTGTGTTGCCTTACACAATTGGAGATTATTTATCGCATGAGATTAGAACGGGTAAAATACCTACTGACACTCCAGAGTTTGATGCTGCTGAAAAAGAGGTTAAAGATAAAATTGACTTCTTTGTAAACAATAACGGTAAACACTCTGTAGATTATTACCATAAGAAATTAGGTAATATTATGTGGGAGAAATGTGGTATGTCTCGTAATGCTGAAGGGTTAAAAGAGGCAATGGTAGAAATTAAAGCACTACGTGAAGATTTCTATAAAAATGTAAGTGTACCTGGTAATGCTAATGAGTTAAATAGCGAATTAGAGAAAGCAGGCCGTGTGGCAGATTTCTTAGAATTAGGTGAGTTGTTTGCTAAAGATGCACTTGTTAGAGAGGAATCTTGTGGTGGGCACTTTAGAGAAGAATCTGTAGAATTAGACGGCGAACAAAAAGGTGAAGCTAAGCGTAACGATGAGGAGTTTGCTTTTGTTTCTGCTTGGGAATATAAAGGAGAACCTGGTGATGCTGTATTGCATAAAGAGGAGCTAGAGTTCAATGAAATAGAATTAAAACAACGTTCATACAAATAAGATAGACATTATGAATTTAACACTTAAAATTTGGCGTCAAAAAGATGCTCAGTCGAAAGGTAAAATGGTCGATTATAAAGTGACTGAGATCTCAGAACATATGTCTTTCTTAGAAATGATGGATGTTTTAAACGAACAATTAATTAACTCTGGTGAAGAGCCAGTAGCTTTTGATCATGACTGCCGTGAGGGTATTTGTGGTATGTGTTCTATGTATATTAATGGTGAAGCACACGGTCCGGATAGGGGTGTAACTACTTGTCAATTGCATATGCGTATGTTTAAAGACGGTGATACCATTACAATAGAACCTTTTAGAGCAAAAGCTTTTCCTGTTTTAAAAGATTTAGTTGTAGATAGAGGTGCTTTTGATCGTATACAGCACGCAGGTGGTTATATATCTGTAAATACTTCTGGTAATACGCAAGATGCTAATGCTATTCCTATTTCTAAACACGCTGCAGATGAAGCTATGGATGCTGCAACTTGTATTGGTTGTGGTGCTTGTGTAGCAAGTTGTAAAAACTCTTCTGCTATGTTATTTGTTGGTGCTAAAGTATCTCAGTATGCTTTATTGCCACAAGGGCAAGTTGAAGCTGTAGACCGTGTTAAAAATATGGTTGCTCAAATGGATTTAGAAGGTTTTGGTAACTGTACAAATACTGGAGCATGTGAAGTAGAGTGTCCTAAAGGAATTTCTTTAGAAAATATTGCACGTATGAATCGTGAGTTTTTATCTGCAAACATTAAAGGATAAGCTAAAATAAGTTACAGTGTAACTATTTTGTATAAAATTAAAAATCCCAAGTTGTGTATACAGCTTGGGATTTTTTATAAATTGTATTTGCTATTCTGCGTAATTAGGAATGTATGTGCTGCCAGTTATAATAGCTTTTATGTCTTTTTCTAAGCTTATTATAGGAGATTCTACAATACGGTTAATTTCTTTACCGTTTTTAAAAAAAATAAAAGTAGGTACGTGTGTAATGTTTAACCCTTTTTCTTCTCCTCCAGGGCTTTTTTTGTAATTATTTTTTGCATTATCTACCGCTACTAAACTAAAATTTTCCATTGGGTAGTTTGCTGCTTCTAATGCTTTGTAAAACGGTGGTGTTTCTCTTTTGCTATCACCGCACCAGGTACCCATAAAGGCAACTATTTTGTACGCTTTTAGTTTGTCTTTTATTGTGTTTATTGTTTCTGTGTCTACCTTATAATCGTTGTAGTTGGGTGTAAACCAATTTTCAAATGAATTTTTTGTTAGGTCAGACTTGCTAATTTTACCTAGTAAGCGTTCTCTGTTGTTGTGGTCTTTAGGTACCTGTGCAGAAGCTACAACGGTAAACAAAAATAACGCTAGAAGTTGAGTGGTGTGTTTTGCTTTTTTCATTTTAATTAGATTTAGCACTAAGTTACATGGCTTTAATGAGCTAATCAAACGCTTTAAGGCTATTTTAGTATAAATTAATAGTATCTTATATATGTTTTGTATTAATTGCCTTAAGTGGCTTATTTTAATTGATTTTTTGAGAAAATAAAAAGGAGCTACATTTTACTAAATGTAGCTCCTTTTAATGTCTTTAGTTTAAACTCATTTATGAAAGCATAAATAGTTTTTTCGTTAGGCTAATAACTCCAGAAAAGAAACTTTTCTTGTAAATTACTTTCTCTGATGTTGGGTAAATTTGGGCATTCATAATTTAGGTTGTTAAAAGTTTTAATTTGGGGTTAAACTTATAATACAATGTAAATATAGGTGCATCCTTTAAAATTGTAAAACAATTGTTGTAAAACGCTACTTTTATGTTGTATACCTACATTTTTTGTTTAAATATCCATTTCAGGAACGTCTCCATCTACAATTAAAGTACCCTTTGTGGCTTTCTTTATTTCATCTACAGTTACACCTGGAGCGCGCTCTAAAAGTAAAAACCCTTCTTTAGTAACCTCTAAAACAGCTAGGTTTGTTACTATTTTTTTTACACAACCAACACCAGTTAAAGGTAAGGTACATTTGTCTAATAATTTAGACTCTCCTGCTCTGTTGGTGTGCATCATAGCAACAATAATATTTTCTGCAGATGCAACTAAGTCCATAGCCCCACCCATACCTTTTACCATTTTTCCAGGTATTTTCCAGTTGGCAATATCTCCGTTTTCAGAAACTTCCATAGCGCCTAAAATAGTAAGGTCTACGTGTTGCCCTCTAATCATACCAAAACTTGTTGCAGAGTCAAAAAAAGAAGCTCCTGGTAAAGTTGTTATGGTTTGTTTACCAGCATTAATGATATCAGCATCTTCTTCTCCTTCAAAAGGGAAAGGGCCCATACCCAATACGCCATTTTCACTCTGAAACTCAACACTTATATCATTGTTTACAAAATTAGCTACTAAAGTAGGTATGCCAATACCTAAATTCACGTAAAACCCGTCTTGTACTTCTTTTGCAATGCGTTTAGCTATTCCGTTTTTATCTAGCATAATAGTTACTATAAAATTGAATATTTTTTTAATTAGATAAGTTACCTGCGTCTTATCATATATTTGTTAAAGGTATTGGTTGCGCTACTTTCTACGGACATAAAAAGTATTGGAATACCAACTGCAACTGTTCCAATAGCGCCAAAAATAGACCATAATATTATTGCAGATACAAGGCCAATTATAGCGCCTATTACTATTAATCTCTTGTCTTGTACTGCTGTAATTTTATTAATATGTACTTTTTCTTTAGAGTTGCAACTTGTGCAATTAGCATTAAAACTATCGCCAATTTTCATATGTAAATCTCCTCTGGTTGCAATTACTGGTGTGTAATAATTTGTTGCTTTGCAAGAAGGACATCTATATGCTAATTTCATAAGGCACTTTCTGTATTACTCTTTAGCTCTAACAGTACGTTGTTCTATTCTTTTTTGATAATCTTTTCCTTGAAAAATTCGTTGCACAAATATTCCTGGAATATGAATTTCATTTGGGTCTAAACTTCCTGCTGGTAAAAGTTCTTCAACTTCGGCAACAGTTATTTTGGCAGCACCACACATAACAGCATTAAAGTTACGGGCTGTACCTTTAAAAATAAGGTTCCCTGCTTCGTCACCTTTCCAGGCTTTTACAAAAGCGAAATCGGCTTTAGCAGCTTCCTCTAAAACATACATTTTGCCATTAAACTCTCTTGTTTCTTTCCCTTCTGCTACCTCTGTACCGTAGCCGGCAGGAGTGTAAAAAGCCGGAAAGCCAGATTGTGCAGCTCTACATTTTTCAGCTAAAGTGCCTTGTGGTGTTAATTCTACTTCTAGCTCACCACTTAGCATTTGTCTTTCAAATTCATCATTTTCACCAACATATGAAGATACCATTTTTTTAACTTGACGTTTTTGTAGTAATAAGCCAAGTCCAAAATCATCTACACCTGCATTGTTAGATATGCAAGTAATATTTTTAACGTTTAGGTTAACAAGCTCTTCTATTGCGTTTTCTGGAATGCCGCATAATCCAAAGCCGCCAACCATAAAAGTCATATTGTCTTTTACGCCTTTAAGGGCTTCTTTAACGTTTGCTACTGTTTTTCTAATCATTTTAAATAAGAATTAATTAAAAATCAAGATCTTCTATGTCGTCATCAACACGCTGATCTTGTTGCATTTCTTTTCTAACCTTGGCGCAATCTACATTAATAGATAGGTTTTTAGGTTTGGTAAATGCTTTGTCTGATATGCCTAAATCTTTATCTGCATAATTTGCTTTCATATACATACCCCATATTGGTAAAGCCATTGTTGCTCCTTGGCCGTATCTAATACTTCTAAAGTGGGTTGCTCTATCTTCCCCACCAACCCAAACGCCAGTAACTAGGTTTGGCACCATACCCATAAACCAACCATCACTTTGGTTTTGTGTAGTTCCTGTTTTACCAGCAATTGGGTTGCTAAGTTCGTAAGGGTGACCAGTCATAACTTCTTTGTAAAATTTTGCATTTGAACTACCTGATCTAAGTCTGGCACCAGAGCCTTCGTTGGTGACACCTTCCATTAGGTTTACAACGGCATAAGCAACATCTTTACTCATAACATCTCTTGTTTCTGGAGTATACTCATAAAGTACTGTGCCGTTTTTATCCTCTATTCTGGTAACCATTACGGGTTTTACATACACACCTTGGTTTGCAAACGCACCATATGCACCAACCATTTCATAAACACTCATGTCTGCTGTACCTAGTGCAATAGATGGTACTTCTGGCAATTCTTTAGTAATGCCTAATTTTTTTGCCATTTGTACTACTGGTGCAGGGCCAACTTCGTCTATTAATTTTGCTGTAACAGAGTTTACGGATTTTGCTAGAGCTTTTTTAAGTGTCATCATTTCTCCAGAATACTTACCGTCTGAGTTTTTAGGACACCAAGCGTCTGTGTTACCGTGTTTGCCAGCTGCAATACAATGTTGTGTGTCCATAATAGAATCACAAGGAGATAAACGCAATTGGTCTATAGCGGCAGCATACACAAACGGTTTAAATGTAGAACCTGCTTGTCTAGACCCGCTGTATACATTGTCATACTGAAAATACTTATAGTTTATACCACCAACCCAGGCTTTAACGTGCCCTGTTTGTGGTTCCATAGACATCATAGCTGTTCTTAAAAAAGATTTGTGATATCTAATAGAGTCTAAAGGAGACATTACAGTGTCTTTGTTTTTAGTTTTGGTTGTCCAGCTAAAAACCTTCATTGGAATTGGCTTTTTAAATGCTGCTCTAATTTCCTTTTCAGATTTTCCGTTTCTTTTCATAGATCTCCATCGGTCTGAAGTTTTCATACCTCTTTCCAGTATTCTATTTACCTCGTCCTTGTTTAGGTCTAAAAATGGAGCGGTTTTATTACGTTCTGGTGTATTTTGAACAAAAAACTCAGCCTGTAACTTCGTCATATGTCTTTCTACTGCTACTTCTGCGTTTTTCTGCATTCTAGAGTCAATAGTGGTGTAGATTTTTAATCCGTCTAAAAATAAGTTCCATTTGTCGCGCTCTCCTTTTAATGCAGGCTTAGGGTTCTTTTTTGCCCAATCGCTCATAAAACCTTGTAAGTACATTCTAAAATACGTTGCAAGACCTTCTTTATGGTTTTCTGGGGAAAAGTTTAAGCTTAACGGTGTTTTTTGTAATGAGTCTTTTTCTTTTTGAGTAATGTAGCCATATTTTGCCATTTGCGCTAACACTACATTTCTACGATTTAAAGTTCCTTCTGGGTTTCTTTTTGGGGTAGGGTTGTATAAAGATGAATTTTTAAACATACCTACCAGCATCGCAGATTCCTTAACATCTAAATCTTTAGGTTCTTTGCCAAAGTAAATACGAGAAGCAGAACGTATACCATCTGCATTATTACCAAAATCATAAATGTTAAAGTACATTGCTATAATTTCTTCTTTAGTATACTGGCGCTCTAAACGAGTTGCAATAACCCATTCTTTAATTTTTTGAGTATAACGTTGCCATCCTCTTGCAGCTTGGCCTGTAAATAATTGCTTTGCTAGCTGCTGAGAAATTGTACTTGCGCCTCCCTTTTTTCCTAGGTAGAAAAATGCTCTTAGTGTACCACGGGCATCTATTCCAGAGTGCTCAAAATAACGAGCATCTTCTGTTGCAACCAAAGCATCTACTAAATGTTTAGGCAATTGCTCGTAAGCTACATCTGTTCTGTTGTCTTCAAAATAGTACTTGCCTAATAACTCACCATCTGAGGAGATAATTTGACTGGCTAAATTTGTTTGAGGATTCTCTAAGCGTTCAAAATCTGGTAACTCGCCAAAAGCATTCATAGATGCTAATAAAAATATAAGCACCACAGATATAATACCTACAACAAATAATATCCAAAACCATTTAATAAACTTAAAAAATGGTTTACTTTCTTTTTTCTTTACAGCCTTTGCCATTGCTATTCTTTAATTTTTTCTATTTGATACCCAACATCAGTGATGCCTTCTAAATTTACTATGCCGTTTACATTGCCATTTTTGCGCATAGCTTGTGAAATTTGTAATGTATATACGCCATTTTCTGGAAAAACGATGTTTTCTTTAAGCCAAAGCTTATTTTCTTTAATACTTCCGTTTCCTTTACCTAACCACTCACCATTAGGCTCTGCCATTTGGTATTCTAAGGTGTCTTTAATAACAGTTCCGTTAGGAAAACTTAACTCTGATATTAAAAATAAGTTACTGTAAGGAAATGTATTGTCATTTCTTAGGTTGATAAATACATTATACCTGCTGATTGTGTCTGGTGCATTAAATGAAAAACTCATTATTTCATCTTTATTCCAAACACCATTTTTAGTTGCCTTGTATTTGGTTTCTATAATATTAGAGTTGCAGGCACCTAAGAGTACAAGTAAAAAAATGATAAAACTATTTCTTAGCATTTTTTGTGGGTCTTTTTTTGTTAGTGTTGCTGTTACTATTTGGGTTGTTATTTTTTTTGTTTGCAACAGGTCTTTTTTTAGCCGGACTTTTAGCCTTGTTACTCTTGCTATTAGGGTTTGACTTTGGTTTTGACCTCTTATTATTAGGGTTGTTGTTGTTGTTGTTGTTGTTGTTGCGCTTTTTATTATTGTTGCGTCTCTTTTTGTTAGACTTTTTTGGTTTGTCAAAACGAGTTAAACTGTCTTGGCCAACAACATTTTCAAACACCATTGCTTTTTCT
The DNA here is from genome assembly GCF_007827205.1 of Cellulophaga sp. RHA_52. Classification (NCBI taxonomy): domain Bacteria; kingdom Pseudomonadati; phylum Bacteroidota; class Flavobacteriia; order Flavobacteriales; family Flavobacteriaceae; genus Cellulophaga; species Cellulophaga sp. RHA_52. The sequence continues at coordinate 739,537 of NZ_VIRZ01000001.1, read as the reverse complement.
TCAACTATGTTTTCTACCGCATAATCTTCTAAGCTAACAATTTTTTCTTTTTGCTTGTTTAAGGCAACAAGTTCATTTACTTGATCTTTGGTTAGCATATGCCAGTTTGCGGCATCATCTCTGTAAGAAAACCATAACATTTCTTTGAAAATGTCAGTTTTTTGGCAGTATGCAACTCCTTTTTCTGTAAATATTTTAGTGTCTTGACTAGGAAAATCCTTCAAGGCATCTAAATACACATCTAACTCATAGTTTAAGCAACACTTTAGTTTACCGCATTGGCCAGCTAGCTTTTGTGGATTTAAAGAAAGTTGTTGGTAGCGGGCAGCAGCAGTACTTACAGATCTAAAGTCTGTTAACCAAGTAGAGCAGCAAAGTTCTCTACCACAAGATCCAATTCCGCCTAAACGTTGTGCTTCTTGTCTGTAACCAATTTGGCGCATTTCTATACGAATAGAAAATGCCTTTGCCATATCTTTTATCAACTGTCTAAAATCTACCCTGTCTTCTGCTGTGTAGTAAAATGTAGCTTTAGAGCCATCTCCTTGAAACTCAACATCAGATATTTTCATCTCTAAATTAAGTGCAATTGCAATTTCTCTGGCTCTCTTTTTAATAGCCTCTTCTCTATCTCTGCAATTTTGCCAAGTATCTACATCTTTTTGACTAGCTTTTCTGTATAGTTTTAGAATATCTTCACTATCTAAAGCAACTTTTTTCTTTTTCATTTGCACCCTTACAAGCTCACCTGTAAGTGTTACCATACCAACATCATAACCAGATTTTGCTTCGGTTACTACTAAGTCTCCTATTGCTAGAGATAATTTATCTGTGTTTTTAAAAAACTCTTTTCTACTATTTTTAAAGCGTACCTCTACGCAATTAAAAGGCTCTGCGCCGTTTGGCAACGACATATTAGAGAGCCAATCAAAAACCGTTAATTTATTACAGCCATCTGTTCCGCAAGTACCATTGTTCTTACATCCTTTTGGTTGGCCGTCTTTACCAGTTGAACAACTGCTACAACCCATATTATATATATTGATTTGACACTAAAAACAAAGCTGCTTTGTGCCAAAAAAGGTTCATATTAATTTACTTAACCGTAAAGATACTATTTTTAAGTTGAAATAAATAAGACAGTACTTTATTGTAAAATGTTAATTATTTAAACTGAATAAAATAGCTTTTTATTGTCTGCTGTTTTAATGTAAAAAAGCTGCTAAAAACAAGTGTTTTAGCAGCCTTTATTTGTGTGGGGAAGTTTAGAGTTAAAATCTATTTTTTGTATTTTAAAACCTCAGATCTTCCTTTTTTAAATATTTTGTTGCTTACCGTTTTACCACGTCTAAGCTCTTTTTGTGTTTCGTAAGGCAGTGCGTGTATTTCTTTGCACTCTGTAGAACAACAATTGTCCATTTCTTCGGCACATTTTTTACACTGTATAAATAATAAATGGCAAGCCTCGTTAGCGCAGTTTACGTGTGTGTCACAAGGATCTCCACATTGGTGACAGTTGGCAATAACATCATCAGTTATGCGCTCACCTCTTCTGTGGTCAAAAACAAAGTTTTTACCAATAAACTTATTTTCTAGGTTTTTATCAGTTACCTGTCTGGTATACTCTATTATACCACCTTCTAGTTGGTAAACGTTTTTAAAGCCTTTGTGTTTGTAGTAAGCACTAGCTTTTTCACAACGTATACCACCAGTACAATACATTACTAGTTTTTTATCTTCTTTGTGGTCTTTTAAATCGTTCTCTATAATATCTAAAGAGTCTCTAAAAGTATCTACATCTGGAGTAATAGCATTTTTAAAGTGACCAATTTCACTTTCATAATGGTTGCGCATATCAACCAACACCGTATTTGGGTCTTCAATAAGCTCGTTAAATTTTTCAGCATTAACGTGTACACCCTTGTTTGTAACATCAAAAGCATTGTCGTTTAAACCATCAGCAACAATTTTATTACGCACTTTTACCTTTAATTTTAAAAAGGACATATTGTCTTGTTCAATGGCAATATTTAGTCGTACATTTTCTAAAAATGTAATACTATCTAAATGTGCTTTAAAGGCATTAAAATTTTCTGCAGGAACAGATAATTGAGCGTTTATACCCTCTGTTGCTACATAAATACGTCCAAGAACCTCTAATTGGTCCCAGGTAATAAATAAGTGATCTCTAAATAAAGATGTGTTGCCTATGTGCGCATATTTGTAGAAAGAAATGGTTAGGCGTTCCTTACCAGCCTCTTCAATAAGGGCTGCTCTTTCCTTGGCGCTTAATGTATTGTACAGTTGCATGCTATACTAATTTTATTAAGTTAAAGAATAGCAGCAAAGCTATAAAATATTGAGGTTTTGGGCAACAAAAAAGGGTTATAACATATAGTTAAACCCTTTTTAGATGCTTTTTCCGACTTAACCAACAAAGCGGAAAAATAAACCTGCCTTAAAAATGTAGAATCTTAAGGCACCTTCGTTTTAAGATTGAAGGTGAACACACCTTGTAGATGCAGCTTTGGTAAAAAGGTTGCGTTGGCATTGTATTATGACAAAAGAAATGGTAATTTAGCGGTACAAACACTATTAGAAATGAGCAACGAAAAAGAAGCAAAATTAAAAGCGTTAAAATTAACTTTAGACAAGCTAGATAAGACTTACGGTAAAGGATCTGTAATGAAGATGGGAGATAAGGTTGTAGAAGATGTAGCTGTTATATCTTCTGGATCTTTAGGTTTAGACATTGCCTTAGGCGTAGGTGGTTATCCACGTGGTAGAGTTGTAGAAATATACGGACCAGAATCTTCTGGTAAAACAACATTAACGTTGCATGCTATAGCAGAGGCTCAAAAAGCTGGTGGTATTGCTGCTTTTATAGATGCAGAGCACGCTTTTGATCGTTTTTATGCAGAAAAATTAGGAGTAGATATAGATAATTTAATTATTTCTCAGCCAGATCATGGAGAGCAGGCTTTAGAAATTGCAGATAATTTAATTAGGTCTGGAGCTATTGATATTGTTATTGTGGATTCTGTTGCCGCTTTAACGCCTAAAAGTGAAATTGAAGGTGAAATGGGTGACTCTAAAATGGGGTTACATGCCAGACTTATGTCGCAAGCACTACGTAAACTAACAAGCTCTATTAGTAAAACAAATTGTACTGTTATCTTTATTAACCAGTTAAGAGAAAAAATTGGGGTTATGTTTGGTAATCCAGAAACTACTACTGGTGGTAATGCATTAAAATTTTATGCTTCTGTACGTTTAGATATTAGAAGATCTACACAAATTAAAAATACAGATGGTGATGTGCAGGGTAATAAAACAAGAGTAAAAGTTGTTAAAAATAAAGTTGCACCACCGTTTAGAACTACTGAGTTTGATATTATGTATGGTCAAGGTGTATCTAAAGTAGGAGAGATTTTAGATTTAGGTGTGCAATACGAAATAATTAAGAAAAGTGGATCTTGGTTTAGTTATGGCGATACAAAACTTGGTCAGGGTAGAGATGCTGTTAAAAGTATTTTAGCAGATAACCCAGAATTGCTAGAGGAATTAGAAGTAAAAATTAAAGATGCTATAAAAGCAGTTACAGCTTAATTTTTATTTATAAAATAAACAGTTTTACCCAAAAATGGGCCTAAAACATTCAAAATCCCGATTTTTTCGGGATTTTGTCGTTTTTAACGCAACCTTACCATTTAATAATCATCTATAAAGCAACAATATAATAATTACAACATGAAAAAAAGTTTAAGTATTTTAATGCTTGTGATAGTAAGTTTATCTTTTAACGCTTGCTCTTTAGATGATGATGATAATACTAATTTTAAATACGTAAATTTAAAGGTGTTAAGTGCAGAAGTGCCAGAGGCCTTTGAGTACGGAGAAAGGTATACCATATTTGTTACATACGCTAATCCTAATACGTGTACCTATTTTGAAGGGTTTGACATTCACAAGCATCAGTTAACAGAGCGTGAGGTTTACCCTATTGGAACAGAGTTAATAGGTAATGATAACTGCCAAGAAAGTACAGAAGAGGTAGAAGTGTCTTTTGATTTTGAGGTAATTTATAATGAAGATTACTTATTTAAATTTTGGACAGGGCAAAATGCAGATGGTGAAGACCAGTACATAGAAATTACAGTACCAGTAAACCAATAAAATATTTTATAACCAACCATTTTACGTTTTTTGGACTTAAATGAAACTATACATAATTGTGTAAAAGGAAATAGAGCAGCACAAGAGCAGCTTTACCGCCATTACGCTCCTATGCTTTATGGTGTTTGTTTAAAGTATTCTAAAAATAAAGAAGAGGCAGAAGACAATTTGCATGATAGCTTTATGACCATTTTTAATAAAATTGGTCAGTTTAAGTTTAATGGTTCTTTTGATGGTTGGATAAAACGAATTACCGTTAATACTGTTCTGCAGAAATACAGAAAAGAAACTTACGTAGCTATAAAAGAAGAAGAAAAGATTGAAGAGCCAGTTGAAGTAGAAGTTACAGAAGACTCTCCCTCATTATCAATGCTTTTAAGTTACATACAAGAGTTGCCGTACAAATACAGAACAACGTTTAATTTATATGTGTTAGATGGCTATACGCACAAAGAAATAGGAGATTTGTTGGGTACAACGGCAGGTACATCTAAATCTAACTTAGCTAGAGCGCGACAAATTTTAAAGGATAAAATAGAAAAAACAAAGCTAAAAATAGTAGTTTCCATAGTGCTATTTTGTTGGTTGCAATTTTAATTGTAGTCAGTATATAATAATTAAAATGAGTAAAGAAAATTTAGACAAGCTGTTCCAGTATAAGTTTAAAGACTTTGGACAAGTGCCAGATGATAAAGTTTGGCAGCGGCTTAATGCGTCTTTAGACGATAAGAAAAAAGATAGGTTTGTAATTCCTATTTGGTGGAAACTTGGCGGAATAGCTGCTGTTTTTGCTTTGTTGTTTTTTGCGGTAAAACCTTTTTTTATGGCTGATGATGCATTAGTGCCTGCAATTACAGATACAGAAAAGGTACTGCCTAATATAGATACAGAAATTGTAGATAAGAATGCAAAAATAAATGGAGAGGACACTACTGATAAAAACAATATTAATTTACCTATTAATGAAGGCTCTGTTGTAACTACTACAAATAAAGAACACGGTAATAATGCATCTGTAGTCAATAAGAATAAAGGTAATACTCATACTTTTACAGCTACACAAAAACATAAAGTAACTAGAGAAGAAGCTACAACCTTATTAACTGTTAAAAACAGAGAGAATAGTGCTATTGCAGCTGCTTTAGTTAAAAATGCGACAAAGCACAACAAAGAAGTAGGTAATGTAGATAGTGTTGAAACAAAATCAACACCAAACTTAAAAGAAGAAAAAGAACAACTTTTTTCTAAAGAAATAGAAGAAGCAGTTGTAAGTACAGATACTGTTGGTAAAAAATCTATTTATGATGCCATAAAAGAGGCTGAAGAAAAAGCTGTTGTGTCTGTAAAAAAAGACAAGTGGTCTGTAGGTGCTAATGTGGCACCAGTATATTTTAATTCTTTAAAAGACGGTTCTCCAGTAGACCCTAGTTTTGTATCTAACTCAAAGTCTGGTAATGTAAATATGAGTTATGGAGTAACTGTTGCTTATGCAGTAAATAAAAAATTAAGCATACGATCTGGAGTGCATAAGGTAGACTATGGTTACAATACTAATAATGTATTTTTTAAATCTGCTTTTGATCCTAAAAGTAACAATATGGTTAGCACAATAGATTATAGTGCAAATGCAGAAAGTATTGTTATACAAACAGATTCAGATGCACTTTTAGTGCCGAGCAGTCCAAAATCAGAGGAATTTAGTTATGCAAATAAAAGTACTAGTAGAGAGGGTAAAATGGTACAGCAATTTGGGTATTTAGAGGTTCCTTTAGAGCTTAATTACGCGCTTACAGAGGGAAAATTTGGTGTAAACCTGATAGGCGGTGTAAGTTCTTTGTTTCTAGTAGATGATTCTATCTCCTTAGAGTCTGATGATTTAAGAACTAAAATAGGAGAATCTAATAACATAAATAGCCTTAATTTTAGTACTAATATTGGTTTTGGACTTAATTATATGTTTACGCCTAAAATGCAGTTAAGTGTAGAGCCAATGTTTAAATACCAATTAAATACATTTTCTAATAGCTCTGGAGATTTTCAGCCTTTTTCTATGGGCGTTTATAGTGGTCTTAGTTTTAAGTTTTAGATTCTTTTATAGAATATAAAAACCTTATCAAAGGTATTTTGTGTAGGTTTATTCTTGTTTTTATATTGTGTTTTAACATTTCTTAAATATTATCAATATGAAAAATCTTTTAAGCTTTTTGCTATTTGCACTTATTTTTTGGGGCTCTTATGCTCAAAACAATAGCAATGAAGTTACAGACATTATCTCTTATGTTGTAGCAAAAGATACATTAGTAAGTAAGCTTGAGGGCATTGCATTGTCTAATAAAATTAAAAGTGGTGTAATAACTAAGCAAGATAGTATTACTTATGCAGTGCAAAAAAAGTCGCTAGAATTGAGAGTTTTTAAAAAGGCAGATAATGAAGCTTTTAGGTATTATTTAGAGATGGATTCTAAAAATAATAATAGGTTAGCCAAGTACTTGTCCAAGGAAATTGTTACTAAGGTAATTAAAAGCATACCAGAAAATAGTATTCATAATATACTGGACTTAAAAGACAAGGGTGTAGTTGCTTATGATAAAGAATCTGTATCTGGCAGGTGTCATTCATTTTCTAACCCTATAGAAATTAGTTCCAATAGGTATATTGTTTATCATTATTTACTGCTTAATATGGACTCTTGGATTAATGAGTTTATTATTTATAAGATTATTAATGATGAAATTCAAATAGAAAAAACTATTGAAGTTGAATACTATTAAAAATAGTACTATTGTTATTAAATCTTTTCTATTTAAAAAAGAGATGAAAATTTATATGTTAGTGATACATCTATCTAAAATGAAATACCAGTTGGTTTTTTACTTTGCAACTCTTTAAGTATAACGTTTCGCACATCTTCTCTTAATGTTGCTTTGTGTTCTTCATTTAACTCCTTGGTTTCAAAAAAGGAATGAATTTTTACACGCAATAAACCTGGGCTTCCACTAAAAAAGGTAAAAGAAAAACGTTTTTTACAGTCTAAAAATGTCATAGGTACAATAGGTATTTTATGAGCTATGGCCATTTTAAAAGCACCATCTTTAAACTCATCTAAAATAACGTCTTCCTCTGGCACGCCACCTTCAGGAAAAATACAAATACTTAGTCCTTGTTTTAATCTTCTTTGTGCACGCATATACACAGCAGTTCTACTTTTGGTATTACTTCGGTCTACCATAATACAAACGCGTTTGTAAAAGAAACCAAAAAGCGGAATTTTAACCAATTCTTTTTTACCTACAAATACAAAAGGGTTTCTACTAGCGCGCAACATAAGCATAATATCTAGCATACTAGTGTGGTTAGCAACTAGCATATAGCTTTTTCCTTTTTCAATTTTTTGTTCTCTTTTTATTTGTTGCGGACAGCCCATACCTAATAAAATTGGTCTGGCCCAGCAGTTACGCGCCAACCAAAAAAAGTAAGGGTACCATTTTTCTTTAATACAAAACACAAATAATAATGGAAAAAATAAGAGTATAGGCAGTGCCACAAGTATATAAAACCAAATGCGGTAAAGTAAGTGACCTATGTTTTTTAAAAAAGTGAACATAACTTCAAAAATAGCAATTAATTAAAACTATGGTTAAAAAAGTTTACTTTTTAATCGCATCAAACTAAAAAAAGCAAAAACCAAAATGTTGGTCTATTCTTCTATTTGCATTACCTTTGATTTTTACAATTATTTTAAATAAAATGGCAAGAGTTTTAACAGGAGTACAGAGCACAGGAGTGCCACATTTAGGTAATATTTTAGGTGCAATTATGCCAGCAATAGAAATGGCAAACGACCCTAAAAACGAATCTTTTCTTTTTATAGCAGATATGCATTCGCTAACGCAAATAAAAAACGGAGAAGAATTACGTAACAACACCTATGCTGTAGCTGCTACTTGGCTTGCTTTTGGTTTAGATATTGAAAAAACTGTTTTTTACAGACAGAGTGATGTTCCGCAAACCACAGAATTATCATGGTATTTAAGCTGTTTTTTTCCGTACCAAAGACTAACTCTAGCACATTCCTTTAAAGATAAGGCAGATAGGTTAGAAGATGTTAATGCTGGTTTATTTACTTACCCAATGCTTATGGCAGCAGATATATTGTTGTATGATGCGGAGATTGTGCCTGTAGGTAAAGACCAAATGCAGCATTTAGAAATTACTAGAGATGTAGCGTCTAGATTTCATGCGCAATTAGGAGAAACATTTGTTTTGCCGCAAGGTAAGGTGCAAGAGGAATCTAAGTTTATTCCGGGTACAGATGGTACTAAAATGAGTAAGAGTAAAGGCAACTTAATTAATTTGTTCCAGACCGATAAGAAGTTGCGTAAACAAATTATGGGTATACAAACAGATAGCACACCAATGGAAGACCCTAAAGACCCAGAAGGTGATAATGTGTTTGAGTTATATAAAATATTAGCAACAACAGAGCAGGTTGATGAAATGCGTGCTAAATATAAAGGTGGTAATTACGGATACGGACACGCAAAACAAGAGTTATTTGAGCTTATTGTTGATAAGTTTGCAGATGCACGTGAAAAGTATAATTATTACATGAATAATTTAGATGAGATAGATGCAGCACTTGCTAAAGGAGCAGCAAAGGCAACTGCGGTTGCAACTGAGGTGCTAAGTAGAGTAAGAGCAAAAGTAGGTTATTAACTTTTGCCCTTATTATACTGGTTTTTTTATTTAATAGAAATTAATTCTACATCAAAAATTAAAGCGGCGTAAGGAGGTATTTGGCCTCCTGCTCCGTTTTCTCCATAAGCCAATTCTTGAGGAATATAAATTCTGTATTTAGAGCCAACAGACATTAATTGTAATGCTTCTGTCCACCCTTTTATAACTTGCGATACTCCAAATACTATAGATTCTCCACGCTCTATAGAGCTATCAAAAATGGTTCCGTCTATAAGTTTTCCCTCATAATGTACTTCAACTTTATCATCCGCAGTTGGTTTTTGACCATCAGCAGGAGTTAAAATCTCGTACTGTAATCCACTTTCTGTAGTTTTAATACCTTCTCTTTTAGCATTTTCGGCTAAAAAATTCTCGCTGTCTAACTTTAACCTTTTGGATTCTCTTTCTTTAATTTCCATCACGCTTTTCTGGATATATGAACTAGCGTCTTGTCTAGAAATTTTTTCGTTACCATTTAAAGTTTCTTCTAATGCAACTGCAAACACATCATAGTTAATAGACTTTACACCCACGGATTTTAAGCTGGTTCCTATTTCAACACCAAATGCGTAACTAAATTTGTGTATACTGTCGTTTAGGTTTACTTCTTTGGCTTTTTTAAGTTGATTTAACTCTTTTTTTAGGGTAGAAGCTTCAGATTTTAAAGCGGCTACTTCCTTTATTAAATCTTTCTTTTTTTGAGCATAACTAGCGTTACCTATTACAAGGGTTAATGCTACAATTAATAGTTTTTTCATTTTTGTTTTCTAAATTTTCTATCAAAAGTAACCAAAATCTGTAGTATTTCTCCTTGTGTTTATTTCTATTTAATTAAAAGATGAAACAAACTATACGGTATGTTGTGTAAAATTTTGCAACAGTAACCATTATACATTTTAGGATTATTAGATGTATTTAAAAGACAAGCAACTTTATTTATGTATAGTAAGCCATTGTTTACTAGCCTAGCAAACTAACTAGTTTGTTTATTTAGGTATGTTAGTGGGGTATTAATGCTTTTTTTTAGGGTGGTTTTATATAGCTTCAAACAATTTTCCGGGTAGTGGTCTAATGGCTCCTTTCATTTCCATATTTAGTAATGTAGATGAGGTTTTAAAAACAGGAATGTTACACGCCAAAGCAATAGTATCTAGTAGCTGTTTGCCTTCAGTTTGTAAAAAAGAGTGTATTTGTTGCTCTACCTCGGTAAGTTCTACAAACAATTGTTGTTGCGTAATTTTTGCCTTTTGTTTAGGTTCCCAGCCTAATAAATATACAACATCTGCAGCAGAAGTAATCATTTGTGCTTTTTGTTGTTTAATTAAATTATTGCAACCTAAACTGTATTTGTCTTGAGTTCTCCCAGGAACCGCAAAAACCTCTCTATTGTATCCGTGCGCTATATCTGCAGTAACTAAGCTACCTCCTTTTTCAGCAGATTCTACTACCACAGTGGCTTCACTTAAGCCAGCAATAATTCTGTTTCGTTTTAAAAAATTTTCACGCTCTGGTGTGCTTGTGCTCCAAAACTCAGTTAAAAATCCGCCATTTTTCTCAATATCTGTTGTATACTTACTATGCACTTTTGGGTAAACTTGATTTAAACCATGTGCCAAGCAACCAATGGTTTGTAAACCGTGTTTTATAGCTTCTTTTTGTATGCAAATATCTACGCCATAAGCAAAGCCACTTACAATAATTGGATTTAAAGGAGCAATGTCAGCAATAAATTTTTCGCAAAAGGCAGTGCCATAACTAGTAATTTTACGTGTGCCAACAACACTAATAATTTTTCTATTTTTTAAATTGATATTCCCTCTTTTAAATAATAAAATAGGAGCATCTATAGCGTGTTTTAAATAATCTGGATAATTTTCATCTTTAAAATAAAGTGTTTCAATATTATTTTTTTTAATAAATTGAAGCTCTTCTTCTGCAGCATCTAAATGTGATGTATCAAAAATATTTTTCAACTTTAGCGTTCCAATGCCATCAATTTTTAAAAGATCTGTTTTTCTACTACTAAAAATTTGAGAGGCACTGCCACAATGGGCAATTAATTTTTTAGCTGTAACACTTCCAATATTAGGAATGCTTTGTAATCTTAAAGTTGCAATTAATTCTGTTGTAGTCATTTAGAGGCTTTCTGTAATTGGCTACAAAATACAACAATTAAAATGTTAATAAAAAGTTAGGCCAAATGTTAAAAGAAAGATGATTTTTTACAATATTTGCCACAATGCGAACAGAACAATATATTGAAGAATTATTATATAGGTACAACTGTGTTGTAATACCTGAGTTTGGAGCTTTTTTAACGCAAAAAAAATCTGCTGAACTAGATGAGGCTACTAATACCTTTACGCCACCTACAAAGATAGTTTCGTTTAACCAACAAGTAAATTCTAATGATGGCTTGTTAATAACATATATTGCAACGGCAGAAAAATCTACTTTTGAAGAGGTTTTGGAGGCGTTGACAAAAGAAGTTGAGCATTGGAAGAGAATGTTAAAATTGGGGCAAAGAATTAAGTTTGCTTCAGTAGGTGAGTTGTTTTTAAATGAGGACCAAAAAATACAATTTATACCAGCTAACCAAGTAAATTATTTAACAACATCTTTTGGTTTATCTACTGTAGTGGCATCACCAGTTACTAGAGAAGTGTTAAAAGAAGAAGTGGTAGCTTTAGAAGAAGAAGTACCATTTATTATTACACCAGAAAAAAGAAAAACAACTACTTTTAGACCGTATTTAAAGTATGCAGCAATTGCTTTATTGGCAATTTCTACTGGTTTAACAGGTTTACGTTACTACAATACTACAGTTGCAATACAAGAAATTGCACAGCAAGATGCACAAGAGCAAATATCTAGAACTATACAAGAGGCTACTTTTTTTGATACTACACCATTAGAGCTGCCATCTTTGTCTTTAGATATTATAGCAAAGCCTGCTACACAAGAGCATTATGTAATTGCTGGTGCATTTAGAGTGCAAAAAAATGCAAACCGTAAAATAGAAGAACTTAAAAAACAAGGCTACAATGCACTGTATGTTGGCGTAAATAAATATGGTTTACACCAAGTAGCTTATGCAAGTTTTAGTGATGCTAACGAAGGTTTAAAGTTTTTGCAAAAAATTAAATCGGGCGTATCTTCAGATGCTTGGTTGCTTTCAGTAAAGTAAAATATTTTCTTTTTTAAATTAAAAGCGTAGTATCTTTGCGCAAAATTTAAAAAATAGAAAATGCACACACCTAAAGATAGTAGAACAGTTATGACAGATTTGGTACTCCCTAGTGAGACCAATCCGCTAAACAATTTGTTTGGTGGCGAACTGTTAGCGCGTATGGACAGGGCTGCTAGTATTGCTGCACGTAGACACAGTAGACGTATAGTTGTAACTGCGTCTGTAAACCACGTAGCTTTTAATAGATCTGTTCCTGTAGGAAGTGTTGTTACTGTAGAAGCAGCTGTTTCTAGAGCATTTAAAACTTCTATGGAGATTTTTATTGATGTTTGGATAGAGGATAGGTTTAGCGGTGAAAAAACAAAAGCAAACGAAGCTATTTATACTTTTGTTGCTGTAGATGATACCGGAAAACCTACTGAAGTGCCTGCATTAATTCCTGAAACTGATTTAGAGGTTGAGCGTTTTGAAGCTGCTCTACGTAGAAAACAGCTTAGTTTGGTACTAGCTGGCAAGCTTAAACCTAAAGATGCAACTGAGTTAAAAGCAATATTTATAGATAAATAACAATTGGTATATTGAGAGGTAACAAGTTAAAAATATGTTACTTAAGTACAATGTACTATTTGGTATAAACTAAGAAACGGCTAGGAAATTAATCCTAGCCGTTTTAGTTTAGGTGTTTTTAATTTCTTCCTGCTATTACGCCACCATCTGTATCCCATATGGCACCAGTTACCCATGATGTTTTATTAGATAGTAAAAATACAATGCTATTAGCTACATCTTGTGGTGTACCATTACGGCCAATTGGGTGAAACCCATTTAAACCTTCTAATGCTTTTTCTGCTTCATCTTTACTACCAAAAACGCTATGATAAACCGGAGTATTTACTACGGCTGGCGATACAGCGTTTACTCTTATGTTATCATCTGCTAATTCCATAGCTAAATGCTGCGTTAACGAGTGTAAACCTGCTTTTTGCATAGAGTAAGCAGAAGAAGGTGTCATTTTTACAGCTTGTTTTGCCCACATAGATCCAACATTTACAATAGAACCACCTTGGGTTGCTTTCATTTTTTTAGCTACAGCTTGTGTTAAAAAGAAAAAGCCTCTATTTAGGTCTAAATAAGCGTTGTAGTCGTCCTCATTGTGATCTAAAAAAGGTTTTGGATTAAATATGCCAGAAGCATTAACTAGATAATCTACATCTTCTAATTGGTTAATTTTGTCAACCAATTGTTTTAAATCTTCACTGTTAGTGATGTCTGCTTTTACTTTAGATAAGTTTTTAGTGTCGTCTATCTTATCAATATTCCTACCAACAACTATTACGCTTGCTCCATTAGCTAACAACTGTTCTGTGGTAGCTCTACCAATTCCGCTTGTACCACCAACTACTATGGCAACTTTGTCTTTTAAATCTTCCATTTTTTTCTTTATAATTTTTAATATGAACAGACAAGTCTGTCTTTGTTTGTGCAAATTTTTTTAAGCTATGATTTGCGAACATATATTTTTTGTCTCCTTTATTGGCCAACTGTCTTGGTGTAAGTGACTTTCTGCGACAGCACTTTCATACAGTAAATAAATTTGTCTAGCATAACTATTCAGATTTTTATGGTTTTTAATTTCTAAATTATCAGCAATTAAGTTAGAAATTAAAGCTATGAAATTGGTTTTTTGACTTTGTATTTCAGCCCTAACACGTACATTATCTTTAGGAATTTCTGATACTGTTTTTATGCACCAACAGCCATTAAAATCTTTTTGAAGAAAGAAATTGTCTAAAAAGTCAAATAAAGCAAGAACACGTTGCTCCCCTTTTGGACTACTTTCGCAAAAGCTTTTAATATCTTTTATAAAAGTAGCATTCATATGTTTTAGGTAAGCTAAACAAATGTCCTCTTTAGATTTAAAATGATTGTATAATGTTGCTTTAGCAATGCCAGATTCAGCTATAATTTCATTTATACCTGTAGCGTTATAACCATTTCTGTAGAAAAGAGCAGATGCTGTTTCTATTATATTTTGTTTTACCTTAGAATGTTTCACTCTGCAAATATAGCATAAAATTTTAAAAATAGACAAGTCTGTCTGTTTTTAGAAAAAAAAGAGCAACGTTTGTGTAACGCTGCTCTTAGGTTTATTATAGAAATGTGCTTGAAATTTGTTCAATAACCTTTTTTCCGTCAGGATCTCCAATTGTTTTTAATTTGGTAAAATCCTCTGCCCACGCTGATGTTCTTATGCGTAGAGGCGGATTTTCATCCTCTGCTACGTTGGCAATAACCGTGGCAACTTCTAAAGGTGTTTGGTAGGTGTTTTCGGCCTCCTCATTTGCTCTGCGTTGATTTCCTTCTAAATATTTTGCAAAAATAGGCTCATATTCACCCGTAGCAAATTGTCCGTTTACTGCTGTATTACTTATTGCAGATTTCATAAACTCTGTAGCAATACCACCTGGTTCTATCACAGAGAATTTTATATTAAACGAAGGGCCTACATAAGTAGCCAAACCTTCAATAAAGCCTTCTACTGCAAATTTTGCTGCACAATATAACTCATTAAACGGCTGACCAATTAAACCGCCTACTGATGATAATGTTATAATATGACCAGCTTTTTGTTTTCTCATATAAGGTAGTACTGTTTTGGTAGTAAATACAACACCTAAATAGTTTACGTTAGTAACCCACTCAATTTCTTTTACAGTGGCTTGTTCTGTTGTTTTAGCAAATCCTGCGCCAGCGTTATTTATTAGTATATCTATTTTTTTATCTTTAGAAATAATGTATTCTACAGTTTTGGTAATAGTTTCTTGTTTAGTAACATCTAACTCAAGTATTTCTATATCTAATTTGTCTTTCTCAATTTTATGTTTTAATGCTTCGCTTTTAGAAAGATTACGCATGGTAGCATAAACTTTGTAACCATTTTTAGCAAATAGTATTGCTGTTTCTAATCCTACTCCTGTTGATGTTCCTGTGATTAATACGTTTTTTTTCATTTTGTTTATTTTTTGGATTGAATATTCATTCCAATTGTTGTTTAAATTTTTTTACTCTTTTATTGCATCCCAAACCAAAGTAATTTGGTTTTTAATGGATTTATTGTTGTGATCAGGCAAGTTAATCCACCTTAAATAAGATAATATAGAGCCACCAATAAACTGTAGTAGCTCATCATTATCTATGTTTTTAATAATATGTTCATTTTTACCTTTTATTAGTAAAGATATTGCTCCATCTATGGCATTATAACCTACAGATTTACTTTCGTTAGTTATTATAGGAGAAGCTTGTAATTGGTCCATAAAACCAAAATACAACTTGTTTTTAGTGAAAAATTCTATTACAATAGTATAGTATTTTTCAAACTGAATTTTAACTGGTAAATCATTATTAAACACAGTGTCTAAAACTTTTTTTTCTTCTTCTTTAATAGCTACGTAAATAGCATTAATTAGTACTTCTTTACTTTCAAAATAATTATAAATAGTTCCCATACCAGTATTAGCTTTTTTTGCTATTGCAGAAACAGGTGTAGCGTGTATGCCATTTTCTACTAATAGCTCTAAGGCTGCTTTTAATATGGTTTCTTTTTTATTCATACAGCAAAGGTAAAATTATTGGAATGAGTATTCCAATTATTTTTATTTAATTTTTGTTAAAATTAGTATAAGCTATTAAAATTAGATCAGTTTTGTTCTAACAACAATTGGTTTTTCTTCAAGCTTTGTAGCTGCTAAGACCTTAAAACTAGTAATGTGAGGTTGCTGCCCGTGTAAATCTAATCCGGTTTCATTCTCCCATATTTCATGAAAAATAAAAGTGTTGTCATCTGTTAGCCCCTGCTGTAAGTCATATTGTATGCAAGCTTCTTCTTTTAAAGTTTCAACTACCATATTTTGTAAAGCAGCTTTAACTTCTGTAGTAAATTCTGGCTTACTTTTAATTATTGCGGTTACATATACTTTCATAAATCTATAGTTTACATTGTTAGTGCAAATGTTGTAAATTATCCGTTATATCTACACAAAAAATATTTTTTTATACTCTAATAGTATTATTTGGCAATATATACCAATTGTTATTTTGTGTTTAGAATGTAAGTTAAAGAAAAAACCGAGATAAAAAGCCATAAGCAAACGGCTAAAACAATTGGCTTAGAGCCTGTAGATTTAAGGTCTTTTACAGATATGGTTGTGCCTACAATAAAAAGAGTTAGTACTAACAAGCGTTTAGAGTATAAAACAATGTTTGTTGTAACAAAAGCTGGTAAAATATGGTAGCTATTTATAAGTATAGCGCCTATAAAGAGTAAAATAAAATAAGGTATTCTTATTTTTTCTCCTTTAGTTTTAAAAATAAACATTGATACTATAGAAAGAGGTATAATCCATAAAGTTCTTGATAGTTTTACGGTTGTGGCTATTTTAAGTGCTTGGTCTCCGTAATCTAATGCTGCGCCAACAACAGAGCTTGTATCGTGTATGGCAATAGCACACCATAGTCCAAATTGAGACTGATTTAGTCCTAACCAATGCCCAACAGCAGGGAACACAAATAAGGCAATAGAGTTTAATAAAAATACAACACCAAGGGCAATGCTTATTGTTTTACCATTGGCTTTTATAACAGGTGCAATAGCAGCAATAGCACTACCACCGCATATAGATGTGCCTGAGGTGATTAAATGCCCAAGCTTTAGATCTATTTTTAAAAATTTTGCTAAAATTAGACCTAAGCTTACTGTAAGTACAATAGATAAAAAGGTAAGACTTAAACCTTCTTTACCTGTTTGCAATGTCTCTTTTATAAACATACCAAACCCCAAACCAACTACAGATATTTTTAAAAAGTAGTGTATGGCCATATGACTATGTACTTTAAAAGGGTTTTTAAATATTAACGTAAAAACAAAACCTAAAGTTAGTGCTGTAGCACTATTTAAGTATCCTGTTATTGCAGCTATAACTATGCTAAAATATACGAGTTTTGTAATTGTGGTATTCATATCAAACTATTTTAATCTGATACAAAAGTACAGTTAACATATAACTGTTCTGCAAACATTAATGCTATGTAGTATAACTAAAAGTTATGATTGTTGCGTATGTATTTTTCAAAATTAGTCATAGTAGTATTTTGGTAACCTGTTCTAGAAACAAAGTAGAACCAACGCTCTATGCTAAAGTTTTTAATGTCAATAACTTTTAGCTTGTTGTGCAGCAGATCTTCTGTAACTGCATTTATAGACAATAGAGCATAACTGTTAGCGTAATACAGGTAATTTTTTATGGCTTCTGTACTGTTTAGGGTAACTACTGTATTTAGTTTTTTAATATTGTTTTGTTGTAAAAATTGTTGAATATTTTTTTTTGTGCCAGAACCTATTTCACGTTCTATTATAGGTAAGTTTTTTAACTCATCTAAGTTAATTATTCCTTTTTTGTGGTTGCTATTTTTACTGTTGGTTACCAGTACAATTTCATCTTTAATAAACTTAGTAAAATGCAACTTTGGATTTGTGTTTTTGCCTTCTGTAATTCCAAAATCTATTTGTTGATTTAAAATTAATTCTTCAATTTCATCAGAGTTTTCACTATCAATTTTAATATTGGTATTAGGAAACTGAGTTTTAAACTTAGCTATTACTTTTGGCAAAATATAATTGGCAATTGTAGTACTTGCACCAAAGCTAATTTCATCTGGGTATGTTTTTTCTTTGTATAAAAATTGCTGATCAATTTCTGCATAGATGTCTAAAATTCTGTTTACATACACCAAAAACGCTTTGCCATTAGTGGTTAGTTCTATAGAGTTTCTTTTTCTAATAAAAAAAGCACACTTATAATCGTCTTCTAAATTTCTTATTGCTTTTGATACAGCAGGCTGAGATATAAATAGCTGCTCTGCTGCTTTGGTAAAACTAGCGTGTTGTGCAACGGTTTTAAATATATGTAATTTGTTTTTCATAGATGAAAATTTAGCAGCTAATATCTACAAAATTACTTATAACTTTTTTTAAACTCTAGTGGTGTTAGTTTAGTTTTAGATTTAAATACTTTTGAAAAGTAAGCATAGTCTTTAAAACCCAAGTTTTCAGAAATTGATGACATAGTGTTTTTAGAGTGTACTAACAATCTTTTAGACTCTAATATTACGCGTTCTGTAATTAGTTCTGTTGTAGTTTTATTTAATGTTGTTTTGCAAACTCTATTTAAGTGCTTTGCGGTAATATGTAATTTGTCTGCGTAAAACTGGGCAGATTTTTCAGTTTTAAAATGTATTTCAATTTCTTGTTCCAAAGCACGTAAGGTTTCTATATATGCAACAGAGTTTGTTTCTGTAGTAGGAGCCTCTTTGTTATATTGCCTAGCCAAATCTATATACACAGTGTGTAGTAAACTGGCTATTTTTTGTTTTTTATAGGGTAAATTGGCGTAATACTCTTGGTTAATACTTCTGTAATTGGTAATTAGTTGTGCAAGTACATTTTTGTTTACCGTTATATGAGGAGTGTTTTTGTGTGAATAGTAAAAAGGAAATTGTTCTAATTTACTGGTTGAAAAATGCAGCTCATAAAAATCTTGCGTATGAAAAAAAATGTAACCCTCTGGTGTATTTGTAAATTTCCAATAATGAGTTTGCCCTGGTTTTAAAAAGAAAACACTACCAGTATTAACCTCATAACTATTAAAATCTATTTCATGAGTTCCTTTGCCTTTTGTAAATATTACACATAGGTAAAAGTTATGGCTATGTGGCTTATTTACAACAGCTGCGTTTTTATGTAAATGTGTGCTTAAATCATTACTATAAAAGTCTGTTAAGGGAACTCTATGTTCAAATTGTTTAATATTTAATACAGGAATAATCTTCATACAATTTTATAAATGTCTTAAATGTACAAAAAATGGAGAAATATGTATAGCTTTTTTATGGGATAAGCACTTTACCTTTGCTTAAAAAAATAAGTTATGGCAAGTTTAGTATCATCGCTTTTAAAGGGAAAATGTCCGCAGTGTAAAAAAAGAAGTATTTTTAATGCTGCGCAAGGGTTGTTTTTACTGTCTATTCCGGAGATGGATGCTGTGTGTAAAAACTGCAATTTTAAGTTTGAGAAAGAACCTGGCTTTTTCTTTGGGGCAATGTTTGTTAGTTATGCGTTGGCTGTGGCAGAATTTATTGCATTTTCTATTCTTTTTTATTTTATTTTGAAAATGCCAATTCTGTATACTTTTTTTGGTGTACTGTTTTTTGCTCTTATTTTAAGCACTTTTAACTACAGATACTCTAGAATTATTTGGATTTATCTTTTTTATAAAGAAAAGAAAGCCTAATTGCTATTTAACAGACTCTATTAAGTCCCACTTATTACCGTACAAATCTTTAAAAATTGCAACTGTACCATAGGGATGTTTTGTGGGTTTTTGTAAAAATTCAACTCCGTTTTTACTAAAAGTACTAAAGTCTTTTTCTAGCGTATTGGTTTGCATAAAAAAAGCAACACCATCACCAGCTTGCTTACCTACAGTTGCTTTTTGCAAGTCTGTATTTGCAAGTGTTACTACCAATGCAAAATTAGGTTGGTCTTTTGCTTGTATTGTAATCCATCTTTTTCCGTTATCAAGTGGTACATCTTCAGTCAAAATAAAATTTAGTTTTTTAGTGTAAAATGCTATTGCATCATCATAATTAAAAACTAAAAGTGTAGCATTTTTAATAGTATTCATTTTCTTATTTTGTTTCGTATGTGTGTTTTTCTTTTAAATACTTTGCAAGTTCTTCGTCATTCATTTTAAAAAGTATTTTGCAATAGGTTGTGTAATTTACAGCATCTTTTTCTTTTAAAAAATTTGTAATACCATATTGCGTAAAAGGGTAGTGTAGGTCTTTTGTTTTAAAAGAAGAATAGCGTGCTTTAGATTTGGGGTGCTTTTTTCTGAGAGCTTTGTATATTTTATGCTGCGATTTTGCTAAATAAGAATATAAATTTAACAATAAACCATTTGGTATTTTGTCGTTAACTATAGGGTTGTAGTAGTTTTCTATAGTTTTATAAAAGCTTTTTTTAGACTCAAGTTTATTTGGTTTTTTCTCTAAAGACATAGGTGTAGACATTAGATGTTTTTAAGTATAAACTTGATGATGTATTGCGCTAATATACATTAGCGCAATACTAATTATTTTAAGGATTTGTAGACCATAATGAAGCGTTTTTAAGCATAGCTCTTCTTGGTAGTTTTAAACCAGCAACAATTAGCTCTGCAAAGTCTTCAGGCTGCAGTACACTATCTTTAGAGTCTTTATCTGCAATGCCTAAATCTATAGACATATCTGATGCAATTGTACTTGGTGTAAGGGTGTTTACTCTAATGTTATTTTTGCGTACTTCTTTCATCAATGACTCAGACATGCCAATAACAGCAAATTTAGAAGCAGAATAAGCAGATGTGTTTGCATTACCATTTAAACCGGCAGTAGAAGATATGTTAATAATATCTCCAGAATTTTTTTCAATTAAATGTGGTAATACTTCTTTTGTTACATAATAAACACCTAGTACATTGGTTTGTAAAATTTGTGTCCACTGGTCAGCTTCCATATCATTAAAAGATCCAAAGGCAGCAATACCAGCGTTGTTAATTAAAATGTCTATGCTTTTAAAATCATTAAATATAGATGCAATTCCTTTTTTTACCTCTTCTGGGTTGCCAACATCAAAAGCGGCATAGGTTGCCTCTACACCCAGAGCCTTAATTTCTGCAACTGTTTTTTCTAAAGTTTCTTTATTTCTTCCTGTAATTGCTACCGCTACACCCTCATTAGCAAGAGCCAAAGCTGTTGCTTTACCAAGACCTCTACTGCCACCAGTAATAAGAGCTTTTTGTCCTTTTATATTTTCCATTATTCTTATGTGTTATTTTAAATACGTAAAGCGTATTATTTTATTTAAGAGTTTAACAAAAGTATAGAACAATTAAGTTTTTGAGGTAAGTAATAATGTTGGTTTTTTGTTAAGATTTTTATGGTTGCTATGAATTAGGTAGTTGCATATTATAATTTATGGATTGTACTTTAATTTCAAAAACTCAATTTTGTTTATTTACATTTGTAGCCATTATAACCTTCTTTCCTGTATGAGTATTATTCGCTTTTTTTCTAAAATTAAATACACCACTCTGGTATTAGTAATGGTTATAGTTACAGTGTTTAGTACTCTAGCATTAAGTTATTTAATTACAGATGAAATTACTATTGTTAGCGAAGATATTGCTAAGCGTAATTTTATGGAAAAATATGATGATGTTTACCAAGAATTAACACGTTTAGAAAATTTTTTAACTAGAATTGAAACTATTGTAAATAGGTCTAATTCGGTTAATGATTTGCAACAAAATTTTAATACTTGGATTTCTTTTCAGCCAAAACAATTAGATTCCTTAATCTCTTGGCAAAAAGTTTCGTTTACGCAGTATACAGATTCGCAAGCATCTATAGAAACCTTGCAAGACACTGTTTTATCTTCTAAAAACAAAAATAAATCGTTAGCTGTAGTAAAAAAGCAAAGTGTAATTGTGCCTACTTCTACTGGGTATGTTTGGCGTAACAAGCTTGCTGTAGTTACTGCTACAAAAGACTCTCTATTTTTAGGGTATGATATAGCATTAAAAGATTTGCAACGTTATTTTGCAAACGTAGACTCTAAATCTATTAATTACGCTTATGTTTTTAATAAAGATGGTTTGGTTTTGTTACATCCAGATGAAAATTTATTAGGTAAAAGTGTGTTTACATTTAGTTCTATATCTCCTAAGGATACCATAGAGTTAACAGTTAATAATCAGGTGCCAAGCGTTGTAAAGTCTGAGTATTTACAATTAGATGTTATACGTTACTTACAGCCCTTGCAATTAAAAGAAACCTCTTGGTATATTGCAGTAAGTTCTCCTAAAAATATTAGTGAAGAAAATGTTACTAAAATTAGGCAATACACTTTTCTAATCTATGGTATATCTACCATATTACTACTATTTGTATTTTACTTTTTTAATGAAAGAGTTAAAAAACAGTACAAAGAAAAGGAGCGTTTACTAAAGGAGAAAAATAATTTAATTGTACAGAACCAAATTGCAGAAAAAGAGAGTTCTTTTTTGCAATTGCAGCAATTAAAAGAGCAGATAAATCCACATTTTTTATTTAACGCTCTTAACTCTTTGTATATGTTAATAGATATAAATAAAGAAAAATCTAAAACCTTTGCATTAAAGCTCTCTAAGCTCTACCGTTATTTTATTACACCGCCAGCAAACAATATTACCCTTGTAAAAAATGAGTTAGAACTGCTTAATGAATATATTTATTTACAACAAACACGTTTTGGTAAAAGTTTAGAAGTAACTATTTTGGGTAATGTAAATGTAGTAGAACACAAGTATATTCCGTTTTTAGCATTACAAACCCTTGTAGAAAATGCTATTAAGCACAATGCGGCAACTAAAGTTAAGCCACTTTTAATAACGGTACATTTAGCTGAAGATGATATAAAGGTTGTAAATAATTACCAACCTATAGCTACACCACAAAAAAGTAATCACTTTGGAATAGACTATCTAAAAAATATTTACGCTTATTATAATGTAAATAACTTCACAAATTATCAGAAAAATTCACAATACATTTGTCATTTACCTTACATAATTATTAAATAATCCATTCACTCCTTAATAATATCCACTCACTCTCCTTTTTTTGTGAGTATTTAGTAAAACACAGATTTTTAGGCAAAATTATAACCTCATTATGCGTAAAAATCAGTCTGCATTTATAGTTAAAATAGTGCTATTTATTCTTTTTTTAGGAAATACAATTGGTGTTTCTGCTCAAAAAGAGAATAAAAAAGATAAAGAACAATCTAAAGATAGCCTAAATAAAGGGTATAAGGATTATACTAAACTTTTAAAAGATGCAACAGTAACTAAAGGCTTGTTTAGTGTAATTAAAACTGATACCGATTATTACTTTGAAATTCCAGATAGTCTTTTTACTAGAGAGTTTTTAATAGTAAATAAAATATCTCAGGTTCCTTTAGCAATAAATGAGCACGGTTTAAATAAAGGAATGAATTATGAAAATAAATTAATTACGTTTCATAAAGATAGTTTGTCTAAAACAATTTGGGTTAAAACTAGTAACCCAATGGTTTCTTCTCCTAAAAATGATGCTATAACCTTATCTGTAAAAGACAATTTTGCAGAGTCTATTATAGAAAAATTTGATATTGAAAGTTACAATCCTAAAACAAATGCACCATTAATAAAGGTTAATAAGGTTTTTAATGGAAAAGAAAAAAGCTTTAATGATGTGCTAAATAATGTTGGTTTAGGCGGTAGCGTTAAAAGCGATTTGTCATATATTCAAAAAATAAAGTCGTTTCCAGAAAATGTTGTAGTTAAGTCTCAGTTAACCACAACGGTTAATGAAGGTGGGCCAGCTATGTACGTTACATTAGGGGTAACTAGCAACATAGTATTGTTGCCAAAAATACCAATGCAAGCAAGAGAATTAGATAAGCGTGTAGGTTACTTTACAGAAAAACACTGGTATTTTAATGATAAACAACAGGCTATGAAAAAGCAAGAGTTTATTACTAGGTGGCGTTTAGAGCCTAAACCAGAAGATGTAGATAGGTACTTAAGTGGTAAATTGGTAGAACCAAAAAAACCAATTGTTTATTATATAGATCCTGCAACACCTAAACAGTGGAGAAGTTATATAATACAAGGTGTAAAAGATTGGCAGATAGCTTTTGAAAAAGCAGGTTTTAAAAATGCAATTATAGCAAAAGAACCAGATGCTAATGATAAAGATTTTGATATAGATGATGTGCGTTATTCTGTAATTACTTATGCAGCATCTCCACAAGCAAATGCTATGGGGCCATCTGTTGTAGATCCACGAAGCGGAGAAATTATAGAGGCAGATATTATTTGGTGGCATAACGTAATGACATCTTTACAAAGTTGGATGCGTATACAAACAGGACCAATAGATAGCAAGTCTAGAGGTAATGTTTTTAATGATGCGCATATGGGAGAAGCAATTAGATTTGTGTCTTCTCATGAAGTAGGCCATACTTTTGGATTAAAGCATAATATGGGAGCTTCACATAGTTTTCCGGTAGATTCTCTTCGATCTAAAACATTTACAGATAAAATGGGTGGTACTGCGCCATCAATAATGGATTATGCTCGTTACAATTATGTTGCACAACCAGAAGATAATGTAACAGCTATAACTCCTAAAATAGGTGTTTATGATACGTACGCAATACAGTGGGGGTACCAATGGTTTAAGTCGCCACTAGAAGAAAAAAAACAATTAAAAGCATTGGTGAATAGCCATGCTAACAACCCACTTTACTTTTATGGAGAGCAGCAGCCATATTTAAACACTATAGATCCTAGGTCTCAATCTGAAGATTTAGGAGATAATTCAATGACAGCAAGCACATACGGACTTAAAAATTTACAGCGTGTTGCAGACAATTTAGAGGAGTGGACATACCAAGAAGGAGATGATTATTACAATACGGGTAAATTGTATATGGGTATTATTGGACAGTGGAACATGTATAATGACCATGTTACTAATAATGTTGGTGGTATTTACTTAAATAATACACTACATAAAGACGGTAAACAAAGTTACCAACCAGTGCCTTACCAATTGCAGAAAGATGCTGTTGCTTACTTAAACAAAAATGTATTTACAATACCAGAGTGGTTATTTTTTAATCCGGTTTTAAAACATACATACGCAATTAAAGACTCTCCTTTAGGACCTTTTGAGCAAGCACCTTATACCTTGTCTAGGTCTTTACAATACAATACGTTATATAAGTTACTTTCTAATGAGCGCTTACTGCGTATGGTAGAAACCAATTTGTACAACCCAGAGCATCAGGCGCGCTACACAGTACAAGATTTGTTTAGAGATTTGCGTTCGTACATTTTTAAAAGCACTAAAAAAGGTGCGTCTTTAACCTTAGTAGAGCGTATGACACAGAAAAACTATGTAGATGTTTTGCTAATTGACACACAAAAAATTTTAGAAAAAACCACAGTTAAAAAACTTAATACAGCAAACTTTTTTACTACAACTAGCTTTTGTGCTGTTGCTTTGGCTGAAGAAAAGCAAGCACGTAATATTAATTATAGTTCTATGACGCGTACATCAGAAATAGCGTCATACAAGCGCCAAGAGTTGCAAAATGTATTGCAATTGTTGTTAAAAAAGAAGCGTAAAGGAGATGCAAATACGCAAGCGCATTATAATGATTTGATTTATCGTATTAAAAACACATTAAAATTCTAATTTTAACCCCTAAATACCAATTTTTATGAATAAATTCCTTTTTACGTTATTCTTTGTGGCTGTTACAGCAGCGTGGGCACAGGATACGAGAACAATTACCGGAGAGGTAATAGGAGCAGAAGACGGTATGCCTTTGCCAGGAGCATCGGTTTACGTCTCTAAAAATATGATTGCCAATGAAACCGGCGTTGCTGGTGTAATAGAAAATACATCTATTGGTGTTGTTGTAGACTTTAATGGTAAGTTTTCTTTAAAAATACCAGCTGCAATAACACAAATTACAGTTTCTTATTTAGGTTATCAAACTAAAACCATAAACTTAACTGCTGCTAATAACTATACTATTTCTTTAAAAGAAAATGTAGATAGTTTAGATGAGGTTATTTTAACAGGATACCAAAAGGTAGAGAAGAGAAAGTTAACATCATCCGTAGCTAAGGTTAAAATGGATGATATTGAGCAAATTGGTGTTGCTAGTGTAGATCAATTATTGCAAGGCCAGGTTGCCGGTGTAGTTGCTACCACACAAACAGGAGCACCAGGAGCACCTGCTAAAATTAGAATTAGAGGAACAGCATCTTTATCTGGCCCACAAGATCCGTTATGGGTTGTAGATGGGTTGCCTTTAGAGGGTAATGATGTGCCAGATTTTAGTGATAAAGACAATATAGATCAATTACGTAACTACGCTATTGCTGGTTTAAACCCTAGTGATATAGAAGATATTACCATTTTAAAAGATGCTGCTGCCACTGCTATTTATGGTGCAAGAGCGGCTAATGGTGTAATTGTAGTTACTACTAAAAGAGGAAAAAGCGGTAAAATGAGAGTTAACTTTTCTGCAAACACGTTTTTTTCTACAAAGCCTAATTTTGATGAGTTAAACCTAATGAACTCTGAACAAAAAGTAGATTTTGAACTTGGTTTAGCAGCACGTACAGATTTAGATTTTAGAACTAATAAAGGTGAGGTTGCACGTATTTTAAATAATTCTGGCGAATTAGGAACGTATCAAACTAGTGGTTTTTCTTCATTAAGTTCTGCAACTCAATCTCAGATAAATACATTAAAAAATAACAATGCTAATTGGGGAGATTTACTATACCAAACTAGTGTAAACACACAGTATAGCTTAGGAATTTCTGGAGGTACAGATACATCAGACTATTACTTTTCTTTAGGTTATTATGATGAAGAAGGTACTACTATTGGTACAGGGTTAGAGCGTTACAATATCACTCTTAAAAATAATTTTGATATTAGTGATCGCCTAAGTGCTGGTGCTTCTATTTTTCTTTCTCAATCTAAAAAAGAGTCGTACTTAACGGGTACAGATGCATTTACTAACCCGGCAAATTACAGCAGAAATGTAAACCCTTATTTTATGCCTTATGCAGAAGATGGGTCTTACAATTACGACCAAGATATAGAGGGTACAGACGGTAGATATGTGCCATTTAACTTTTTAGAAGAAAGAGAAAACACGGCATACGATTTAAAAAACCAAGCTGTAAAGGCAATTTTTGATGGTGCTTATAAAATTACAAACAACCTTACATTATCTACACAACTAGGGTTGCAATTTGATAAAACTAGCACTGAAAAGTATGCTGGGGAAGAAACGTATTTTTCTAGAAAAGAGCGTGAAAAAAGTAGACGTTACGACTCTAGTATAAGTGATTATTATTACTTTTTACCAGAAGGTGGAATTATACAAAACTGGAACGAAGATTTTTTTCAGTACAACTGGAAATCTTTACTAACGTATGATGCTAGCTTTGGTAAACATGAAGTAGAAGGTTTGTTGGGGTCTGAGTTTAGACGCTCTAAGTATACTAATATTATGAGTCGTGGTTTTGGGTATAATAAAAATACGTTAACTACTACACCTATAATTTTTCCTAATGAAGATACAGCTAATGAAAGTACTTATCAAACGTATGATAAGACTACTGCAGAAAATGCATACGCATCTTTTTACGCTACAGGTTCTTATACCTATGACCGTAAATACACATTTTTTGGTAGCGTACGTTATGATGGGTCTAACTTATTTGGAGTAGATCCTAAATATAAATATTTGCCATTATGGTCTGTTTCTGGATCTTGGTTGGCTAGTGAAGAAGACTTTTTAAAAACAAGTGATGTTATATCTAACTTACGCTTTAGAGGATCTTATGGTTTGCAAGGTAATATAGACCGTAATACTTCGCCGTTTGTAATTGGTGAGTATGACACTACTAGCATTTTGCCTGGTACATCAGAAGAAACAATTGTAGTTACATCACCGCCAAATGCTAAGTTGCGTTGGGAAAAAACAACTAATACCAATGTTGGTATGGATTTAGGTTTGTTTAATGGTAGAATTAATATTGCTGCAGATGTTTATAAGCGTAACAGTACAGATTTAATTGGTTTGCGTTCTGTGCCATTAGAAAATGGATTTGAGTTTACCAACCTAAACTGGGCAGAGGTAACTAATAAAGGGTATGAGATTAGCTTGTCTACAAGAAACATTGTAACTAAAGATTTTTCTTGGACTACAAACATTAATATATCTCACAATAAAAGTAACGTAGATAAAATACAGGTTAGAGATAATAGCTTTTTACCATCTAGAGAAGGTTTGCCAGTAAATGCTGTATTTGCTTTAAAAACAGCTGGTATAGATGAAAGTGGTTACCCATTATTTAAACGTGGAGATGAGGCTGTTTCTGCTGTAGACTTTTTTAAGTTAAAAGATCCTTGGGCAGATTTTTTCCCAGGCTTTTTAACAGAGTCAGAGTTAACTAATGAAGAATTTAGAAACCTGTTTACATATGTAGGAGACCAGGATCCTAAATATAGTGGCGGTATTATAAACACTTTTAAATTTAAAAATTTAGATTTTACTGTTGCTGCTAACTTTAACTTAAAACAGACAGTTGTAGAGCGCCAACCTTATAATGGTACACAATTAGATCGTGGGCAAAACTATTCTGCTAGAGTTTTAGATGCTTGGTCTGCTACAAATACAGATAGTAATTTGCCAGCTATTGTAGGTGAAACATCTGGCACAGGAGATTCTTGGATGGCCTACAAGTGGTTTGGGGGCTTAAATCCAGTAGAAACAATGCCTTTGTTAGATACTTGGGTTAAAGAAATGAGTTATATAAGAATTAATAGTATGCGTGTTGGCTACAGTTTTCCTAAAAGCTTAACTACCAAGCTAAATATTAATAGCTTCCGCTTAAGTCTAGAGGGTAAAAACTTGTTGGTATTTGGGTCTGATTATAACGGTTATTTTGATCCTGAAACCTACGGAAACATATATGCGCAGCCTATAGCCAAAACAATTGCAATAGGGTTAAATGTAACTTTTTAAAATAGTAAATAATGAAACAAAAATATATATATCTAGTAGCATTAGTAGCATTTTTTGCTGTAAGCTGCGATGATTATTTAGAAATTGAACCAGAAGGAAAAGTTATACCAGAATCTCTAGAAGAATTTAGAGCGGTACTAACAAAAGGATATGATGTTTTTCCGGAGCAAAAATCTAGGGTTGCTTACAGGGCAGATGAGTTAATTTTAGATGAAAATAGTTTTGATTTTACATCGTACAAAGATGTGTATTCTTGGAAAGATGCCAATCCAGATCCGCAAACGGCACCTTACCCTTATATACAAGTGTATAACTCTATTTTTTACACTAATCATGTTATAGAAGATGGTGCAGAAAAAATTGAAGAATCAGCAGAAAAAAATCAATTATTGGGAGAGGCTTATGCACTTCGTGCTTATGCACATTTTGATTTGGTTAACCTTTATGGAGTACCTTATAATGCTACAACTGCAGCAACAGATACTGGAGTTCCTTTGGCTTTGGGGATAGATCTAGAGCAGGTTTTTGTACCTGTATCTGTGCAAGAAGTGTATAACCAAGTGCTAATAGATATAGAAAAGGCAAAGTCGCTATTAAATGTTACTAAGTTTGATGCTGGTTTAAATTACAGATTTACTAAAACAGCAATTTTAGCCTTAGAGGCTCGTGTGCATACGTATATGAATAATAGTGAAGCCGCTTTAACGGCTGCTAATGCTGCTTTAGCTTTAAATAAAGAGCTTGTTAATTTAAATGACACGCCACAATTGCCAAATTTATACACATCTGTGGAGTCTATCATGGCATTAGAAGATGTGTTTGATCCTAGTGTTAGAAATAGTTCTTTTATTTCTGATGATTTATTAGCTATTTATGATACAGCAAACGATTTAAGGTTTGGATTGTATTTTTCTGAAGATGGTAGTAACTACAAAGCAGCAAAAGGCGGTGAGCAAGAGTTTAATTGTTCATTTAGAGTGTCTGAGTTGGTTTTAATAAAAGCCGAAGCACAGGCAAAACTAGGAGCTTTAGAGGATGCAAAAGCTACCTTGTTGGCATTTATGCAAAATCGTTACCAAAGTGCATATATGGCTAATTTAGCAACAGCTATTAACCCAATGTCTGCTAATGAGTTTATGCAAGAGTTATATGAAGAACGTTGGAGAGAATTGGCGCTAGAAGGTCACCGTTGGTTTGATTTAAGAAGAAGTAACCAAAAGGTAATAACACACACTTTAAGCGGTGTAGACTTTCAGTTAAGTGAAAATGATCCACGATATACTTTGACATTTCCTGCAGATGCAAGATTAAATAACCCGGAATTATAATATTACGAGTTAGTCAGCGAGCAATTATTGTTCAACTAAACCCGATAATTTTATCGGGTTTTTTTATTTTTATGCAAAAAATAATATGCTTGTAGTTGTAGTAGAAGATGAAGATTTGGCAGCAGATTATTTAATTGGTTTGCTAAAAGCGCAAAGTGTTGTGCCTGTAACTAAAATAATACATTTGGGTTCTGTGCAAGAAATGGTGTCTTTTTTTAATGATGCCAAGCCAGATTTAATTTTTATGGACATTCACTTAGGTGATGGTAAAAGTTTAGAGGCCTTTACACAAACAAATATTACTGCTCCTATTGTTTTCACTACAGCTTATGATGATTATGCCATACGTGTATTTAAACACTTTACAATAGACTATTTACTTAAGCCTTTTGAAGCTAAAGATGTGTATAAGGCATTGCAAAAGTATACGCAGATAAAAGAAAATTTTTCATTTTACAATACCGCAAAATCCTTAGAGGCTTTAGATGGAAAAACACAGCAAGAGCGTTTTTTAGTGCAGTCTGGTCATCAGCTAAAATCTATAGAAAGTGCTGAGGTTGCCTTTTTTTATAGCGAAGGAAAAAATCTTTTTTTATTTACAACCACATCTGAAAATTACTTGTATAAAGACACGTTAAGAGATATATCAGAAAAACTAAACACTGAGATCTTTTTTAAAGTAAACAGAAATTATATTATACACATAAATGCTATAAAAGAGATTGTAAAACATAATCCGCAAAAAATAGAATTAAACCTAAAAGTGGCACACGCAAGTACAAAACCTATTTTAGTAAGCAAGTTTGAGGTTAAAAATTTTAAAATTTGGTTAGATAAGTAGCTGCTTGGTGTTTATAGTTTTTTGCTAAACAACAACCTTGCTCCACGTTCTTTAGATGTAAATTGGCGTACCATTTGCAAATCTAACTTTTCTAAAACTCTCCTAGATGCGTGGTTTTCTGGGCTAGCGGTAGCTAAAATTTCAGTTAAATTAAGTTCGTTTTTAGCGTAGTCTATCCAGAACTTACCTATTTCTGTAGCAATGCCTTTGCCCCAAAAATTATCATCTAATATAAAGCCAAACTCATAACTTTCTTTGCCAAGATAATTGCACTTTAATAAGCCAGATACACCAATAAAAGCATTATCTTCTTTGCTTGTTAAGCACCAAAAACCAACAGTTTCATCTGTTGTGGTAATAAAATCATCTTCAACTATTTTTTGTAGTTCATTAGCAGTTAAAACACGACCTTTTAAAGTGTTTTGCATAACCAACGGATTTTTGCAAAACAGGTCTTCTAGTGGTTTTCTGTACGTGGTACTTAAGGGCGTAAATTGTATTCTTTGACTTTGTAACATTCTAGTAAAATACAATTTTATTTTTAAACTGTAATTTGTTTAGAGGTTACTTGGTGATTTTGTAATAAGCTAGCTTAAAATAAATATAGGGGTAAGGCAATTTAAACCAGTGCTCTACCCCTAAATAAGTAACAACATACTTTTTAAGCTGTAGGTTAAGTTTGTTAATTACTCATATTGCTTTTTAAGTTTTTCATAAATGCTGCAAAAGCAGGTTGAAATTCTTCAAAAAGTGGATTTTTTCTATTTCTTAGCATTACTTCTCCAAATAGTTTAATGCCAAGTATAAATTCTACACTTTCGTTATCTCCTTTAAACCCAAGTTTTCCTTTGGCTGCATTTAATAGTTTTAAAATATCATCGTGGTTTTCTATGTCAAATTCAGTAAATTCATTTGCTTCAGAGCCATCTTTTTTCTCTATTTCCTGTAAGTGTAGTGTGTACTTATTATTTCTTTTAGTGGCCATACTCTTTATTTATTTTTAAAGTCTTTAATTAATTCACTAACTAACTTGTGTTTTCTGTTCATTACCTTTTCATAGTCAGATGCTACATTAAAACTACCGTTATTTATTCCGTCATAAATACCAGAAACTACAGTGCCAATAAAATTGCCTAATTCTGCTTTTCGTTCCTCTAAATATTCTTCTGAACTTAACTGCTTGTAAGTAAGTTTTGTGCTGTAGGTTTTGTTTATTTCATTAGCCAGTTCTTGCTGTGTAATAGGAGTTGCTGCCAAATTGTAAACGTTATATTTTATACTGTCATTTAATAACATTTGTACATATGCATTAGCAAGTTCTTCTCTACTAGTGTAAGCACATTTACCATCGCCAGCGCTGTTCCAAATACAACCTTTTGTTTTGTACTGCTCTATATACTCTAAGTCTGGCTCTATGTACAAACCGTTTCTGCCAATTACCCAGTTTAGTTTAGAGGCTTCAATATCTCTTTCTGTTTGCCTGTTGCTATTAATAATTGGGTCAAAAGCAGTATTTGTTGTGTTGCCAACAATACTAGTATATACAATTTTGTTTAGGCTGTTAGCTTCTGCTGCTTTAATAATGTTGCGGTGTTGCTGTATCCTTTTTTTGGGAGTGTCCATACCAGAAACTACTAGTATTTTATCTACACCTTTTAAGGCAGATTCAAAATCGGTATAACTATCATAATCTCCTTTCCTTACTTCTACGCCAAGGAATTCTGCTTTTTTTGGAGTTCTAGCAATAGCTATAACATTTTCAGCTCCAATTTGTGTTTTTAATTCTTTTACAATGGCAGCTCCTAAGTTGCCATTTGCTGCGGTTACTGCTATCTTCATTACACTATTGTTTTATAATTTAAGTATAGTGCAAAGTAAGTGAGTTATGTTAGTGTAAAAAAGGTAAATGTTTGCATAGATTTGTTAATCTTTACAACAATTAATTTTGTTTTATTGATGCTATAAATTGTTTAGGTGTGTAGTTGGTGTGTTTTTTAAAGAATTTTGAAAAATTAGAAACCTCTTCAAAACCAAGCAAATAAGATGTTATGCTTATGTTTTTATCTTGGTCTGATAAGTATTGTTTTGCTTTAAGAATAATTACGTTGTCAATAAAGCTTTTTGCGGTTTTATGGGTAAATACTTTACAGGTATCATTTAATTTACGGTAAGTTGTGTTTAAAATTTTGCAATACTCATTTACATTTCTTGTGATAGATATATTTTTGTCTAACTGGTTTTGAAATTGAATAAACAAGCTAATATCAGATTTGTTTTGCTCTAAATTAAACTGTTTAGAGAGTGTTTTTATTTTTAAAAACGCTACTCTAAGCAACGATTGTATTATTTGCTTACTAACAGTTGTTTTTGATAATGAAAACTCTTTATAAATAAGAGCAAAAACAGTAACAAGTGTGTAGTGTGTATTTGTGTTAGTAATAGTTAATTTTGGACTGTGTAAAAAGCTGTTGTATGGGTAGCTATAACTTAGGTCTTTAAATGTTTGCTGATTTTCATTTAAAAAATCTTGAGTGAAAATAGCAATATAACCTTTAACATTTTTTTGCTTTAACCAAGCGTGAGTCTGATTTTTACCAACAAACAACATGTCATTTTTTTTATAGCTGTATGTTTTAAAATCTATAAGATGCTCACCTGTGCCTTCTGTTATAAAAACTATAGCGTAGAACTTTAATCTGTGCGGAATGCTTCTGTTTTGTATGTCATAATTGGCTAAAAAATAATCTAACTCCCATACGTTTATCCCAAAATCTTCCTGTTCCTTTTTAAAGGTGTACTCTTGTATATTTTTCATACATACTAATGGAGTAAACTATAATTTAAATTCTGTTTGGTTTTTTGGAGTGTCAAAAATATGCGGATAATGTTCTTTAGCATTTTTAATCATAAATGCTACTGGCACATCATCAAAATGACCGTAATCTTCTAAATATTCCATAAAAGTATTCCCTTCTCTATTAAATTCTTGTAAAACGGAATCATTTTCTCCATCAAACTCTAAAGGTGCAACGTTAAACATTTTACATAGTGATGCGTTAAAAGCAGGAGACATTTTAAGCCATTTGCCATTTATATAAGCATTAACCATACCGTGGTTAGTTAATTCATTGCTTCCAAATTTTTCAATAAGGCGTTCTGCTCCTATGTGGTTTTTAACTTTGGCTAAGTGTAGCCTAGCAGGTATATTAAGCGCTCTTAAGCAGGTAATTAATAAAATAGATTTGTCTATGCAATGTCCGCTATCTCTTTTAGCAATTGTACTTGCTTTATAGTTTTCTTTAGAAAAACTAAGGTTGTAAGGGTTGTACCTCCAAGAATCTCTTATTTTTAAATATACAAGTTTGCATTGCTCTTTGGGTGTAAGCGTCGGCTTTTTATATGCTGCTATAAGATTTTGAATTTCTTTTGTTTCATAATCAAAAAAATAGGTAGGAGATAGGTAGTCCATAATAATTATTGTGTTTTTTGATTTAGTTTAAATATAGCAAAAAGAATATTACCTATGTTGTAGTTTGTTTTTTAAAATAACAAAACCCCAGATAAATCTGAGGTTTTGTATAAAAATCTATAGGTTTAACTTAATTAAAAGAAGCCCATTGGTTTTTTATCGTAAGAGATTAACATGTTTTTTACAACACGGTAATGGTCTAATGCCATTTTGTGGTTTTCACGACCAAATCCAGACTCTTTAACACCACCAAAAGGAGCGTGTGCAGGATAGGTATTGTATTGGTTTACCCAAACTCTTCCTGCTTGTATAGCACGTGGTACTTGGTATAATTCGTGAGCATCACGAGACCAAACACCAGCACCTAAACCGTAAGGTGTATCGTTTGCAATAGCAATAGCTTCTTCAGTAGTTTTAAAGGTTGTTAATGCTACAACAGGTCCAAAAATTTCTTCTTGGAACACACGCATTTTGTTGTCTCCTTTTAAAACAGTTGGTTGTACGTAGTAACCGTCGGCTAATTCACCTTCATAATTACCAGCTTCACCACCAGCTAACACCGCTGCACCTTCTTCAATACCAATTTTAATATAGTTTAATATTTTTTCGTATTGTGCTTTAGATACCTGAGAACCAATCATTGTTTCTGGATCTAATGGGTTTCCTGGTTTCACTAATTTTAAGCGTTCTTGCATTTTTTCTACAAAACGATCTGCAATATCTTCGTGTACTAAAATACGAGAAGGAGATGTACAAATTTCACCTTGATTTAAGGCAAACATTAATGCACCTTCTATAGCTTTACTAAAGAATTCATCATCTTTATCTGCTACAGATGGGAAAAAAATGTTAGGAGATTTTCCACCTAATTCCATAGTTACAGGAATAATGTTTTCTGCTGCATTGTGCAATACAGTACGTCCTGTTTCTGTAGAACCAGTAAATGATAATTTTGCTATTCTTTTAGATGTTGCTAATGCAGCACCAGCTTCTTTACCAAAACCAGTAACAATATTTAATACACCTGCAGGTAAAATATCACCAATTAGTTCCATTAAAGCCATAACACTGGTAGGTGTTTGTTCTGCTGGTTTTACAACCGCTGTACAACCTGCTGCTAAAGCCGGAGCAATTTTCCAGGCTAACATTAACATTGGAAAATTCCAAGGAATAATTTCACCAACAACACCAACTGGTTCGTGTAATACAATACTAACAGTATCTTTATCGTGTTCAGAAATACTACCTTCATCTGCACGAATAACTCCTGCAAAATAACGGAAGTGATCTATACAGTAAGGAATATCTGCTGCACGTGCTTCACGAATTGGTTTCCCATTATCAATAGTTTCTAAGGTTGCTAAATACTCTAAGTTATCTTCCATAACTTGAGCAATTTTTAATAACGCATTACTACGTTCTGTTGCAGATGCGTTGCTCCACGCTGGGAAAGCCTCGTGTGCTGCATCTAATGCAAGGTCTATATCTTCTTGTGTAGATCTTGCTGCTTGTGTAAATACTTTTCCGTCTACTGGAGATCTGTTTTCAAAATATTGACCTTTAATTGGGTCAACAAATTTTCCTCCAATAAAGTTTCCATATCTTTCTTTAAATTCGGGTTTTGTTACATTTGCCATATTACTTTGTTTTAATTTTTTTAAAAATCTGCTTGAAAAAACAAGCGTTGTAATTATGATGCAAATGTATAATGGAGTAGAAGCTTCTTATTTATTGATATGGCTCAATAACTTATGAAAACAGTTCAAGTTGTGTTTTTTGATGTTAAACAAATATTAATTTATCATTAAGTATTTGATAATCAGATTATTAAAAATAATTTATATTTCTGTTGGACTAATTCCGAACTTGTTTTTGAAGGCTATACTAAAGTTAGACAGGTTGTTATATCCTATATCTAAATAAATATCAGACGGTTTTAAATCGCCTCCTTGTAAAAGTTCTTTTGCCTTTTGCAGTCGTTTGTCTTTTAACCATTTTCCTGGAGCTTCTTTATACTCGGCAGTAAAATGCCTTTTAAAAGTAGACAAACTCATATTACATAAAAAGGCAATTTCTTCTAACTTTAAATTAGAATGTATGTGATCTTCTACAATGTTTTTAAAAGGAGAAACTTCCTTAGATATTAATGCGTGTAAGTAATGCTCAAATTCACTACCATATTTATCTAGTAAATACAGTAATATTTCTTCAAATTTAAGCGATAGCATAGCATCACAATACGCACTGTTTTCAAATGTTTTTGACGATAGTGAGCTTATAAATGATGCAATATAATCATCGTTTTCAATCACAAAATAAGGCACTTTCTCTTGGTACGGCTTAACGTCTTTGGTGTATTTGCTTAAAAAATCGGTGAGTTTTTTTTCAGAAAAAAAGAAGAGTTTACAATAGTAAATTGCTTCAGTATCTAACAACTCTGTCCAAAGCCAGTTTCCTTTTTTTAGCAATAAAGATTGTTCGCTATTAACTGCTTTAGAGGTGTTTGCAAAATGTACTTGCTTTTTTCCTACTTGAAGAAAGCTAAACATATTCATGCTTAAATTTACCTTGCTTTTTACAACATCATTAGTCATTTTAAAATCGTACACAAAAATGTCTTTGCTTTTTGATGGTGTATCAAAGTAAATTTCAGGAATATTTTCTATAGCCATTTTACTGTGTTTAGGTCGTCAAAGGTACTATGCTTTATTCATCATAGCAATAATCTCTTTTTTGTTTTTACTTTTAATAATGTAGGTGTTTGTTATTGTGTTGTGAAAATAAATGTCTTCTTCCCAAATAACACCTTCAGTAAACACATAGATTACTAAATTTAAAAGCTGCAATATATTTTTTATAAATGATTTTAATACTGATGGCTTTTTGCAATGATCATCTACAACTTCAAAACCAATAAGTAATTTACCAAATGTTTTACCGGTTATGGTTTCTAAAACTGGATTTATTGTAAAAAGACCTAATGTTGCAATAAGTATATGTGGATAAGCAAAAGTGAAGAATTTTGCTAGTACATATACAATGCAGTAATACAAAAGTAAGTCTAGTAATTTAGACAATAACCGAAAGTTAAAGCTTTTTACATTAGGGTTGTATTTAAACTCAAACTCCATTGCTTTGTAATTTCCGTTTCTGTCTCTACGGTTTACAGTTTTATAGGTTTTTAATTCTGATATTTTTTGTGCCATTTTTAAGATAGACGAATAGCTTATTGTATTTATAGTGCCATTACAATTATGGGTTTAGTTCTATACAGGCGTTTAATTTATTGTTTAAGTCTATAATATTGTAAGCAACATTCTGCATTCCGCGGTAATTACTTTTTATATGTTCTAAATCTGTTTTTGCTTTATCACAGTTGTTGTTACCAATAAAATTTAGTGCTCTGTGTGTATAAGCTGTAGATAGTATAGACGTATCTGTTGTATTATTGATTACATAGGTTGTGATTTCTATGCCTTTGTTAAAGTCTTTTTTGTAATAATAGGTTAACCCTAAATTTATGGCTGCCATATGGTAGGTAGAGTCTGATATTTTGTACGCCTCTTGGTAATATTTAATTGCATTATCATACTCGTAAAGCATAAAGTTATTTAACCCTAAATTGCTTAACGTTGTTGGGTTGTCTGGTTCTATTTTTAATGATTTTTTAAATGCAATTTGAGCTTCGTAATAATTACCAGTTATAGATAGGTCAACCCCTTTTTCATTAAGGTCATTTGCTTCTGTATTCTTATAACTGTTGCCTTTTAGTATTTTGTGTTGTTCGTTAATGTTGTTAGTTTCTTCTTTTGTGCTATTGTTTTTGCAACTAACAGTAATTATAAGTAAAAACAATACTTTTAACGCTATTCTCATAATGTGGCGACTATAAATTTGTACTTTCCGTTTTAAATAACCTATCCCATAAAATAGTATAAAAACCATAATTCTTAGAAAATAGCTTATGATGATTTTTATGAAAGTAATTGGTGGTAAATATTAAAAAGTAAGGCTTACTTAATTTTGTGTTTAGGTGTGTTACAACACCGTAAAACCAGTTGAAAATTAAAAAGGCTATAAAACCATAAACATTTAAAGAAAATAATAACGCAACTACCGTTAATAGTAAACCAAATAGTATAGATTCCCAGGGCGACATATAATACAGGCTTACAACATTAAACTGCTCTGTATGTTCATGATGCTGTAAATGAATTTTTTTTAATACAACAATGTTGTGTGATGCCCAATGTAAAATATACATTAGTATATCTAAAAATAGAAACAGAATTATAAAAGTAAGCCAAGGGTCTTGATTATTAAATGTAATAAAGCCTTTTATCCACAGAATGTATCCTGGAATAGCTATTATAATATTTATAAATAGGGTTAGGATAGATGATAAAACTTCTTTTTTTGTAATTGTAGATTGGTGTTTGTAGACTTTGTTCCACACCAAGCTAATACCTATGTTTAATAAATAGCCAGCAATATTTAATCCAATTAATAAAGCAAAAAATATTGTAAAGTCTTTAAGATTCATTTACTAATTTAGGTTATTAGATATTATAAACGCTTTGAATAATTATAATTTTTTATAAGCGGAAGAAAAAGGTCTGACTAATCTATTCTTTTTAAATCCATTAATTTCCATGACTTCTTCTTTTATTTCGAAATTATTTAGACATATTTTTAAAATTTCAATTTCTTTTTTTAGGAATTTAGTCTCTCTTTTTTCTAATTTACCTCTTGTTGTAAATAAGGGGTAATAAAATTCGTTTTTAATGAATTTTGGTTGTGATATTTCAACATCTCTAATACTATCTATTCTTTTTTCAATTACAAACAAAAGTGATTTAACTTCTTCTTCTGAAAAGTTGATTTTCTTCATTTAGACAATATTTAATTAGGCATAAACCTATTAAAAGATTGCCAGTATTTGTCTTTATAAATGTCTGTATTTATTTCAATTTTATTATGGTATTCTTTTTTTATTTTATGGAATACTTTAGCAGGGTTTCTAAAATCCATACAGGCAAAATATACTTCTCTTACAGATTCTGCTGTTTGCCTACCAACGTTTAAATAGCCATCAGAATCTTTGAGTTCTGCTGTTATTTTGTCTTCAATTTGGCTTAACAATTGGTAGGTGTCGCTATCTGGCATACCATTGTTATTATCACCATCGTATTTTATTTCCATTACGGCAATCCAAGGGTGAGACGCTTTACTATCCCAAGCAAGTAAATCAGTATTTACAACTGCAATTAATGGTAATCCGTTATTTAAAGTTGCTTCTAACCCAGAATATTTATCGTTTTCGGTATTGTGCTTTAGTCCTTTGTATTTTTCTACAAACTCTTTTTCTCTCCATATTAAAAAGTCTTTTAGTTTTTTAAAAGGTACCAATTCTGATGTGGCATTTTCGGGAGCAATAATATTTACATTATCTATTTTGGTTATAGAGTTTAATTCGCCTAAAGAATGGTCTAAAGCAAGGTAAACACCATTTGTCATAATAGCTTTATTTTCTTCGGTAAAATCTTCATGGGTTATGGTAATATCAATTTCGTCTGGCATAGAAGAATGTTCTGTAGCATAAAATTGCATTTTACTTTCGTTAAATATGTAGCCATCCATTTCTATTCCAAATTTTCCTAGGTCAGATGGTTGTTTAAGAGCTGTTATCTTCCAATTTTTTATCTCAGGTGCTGCAGCTACCAACTCTTCTACAAATACAATGTTTTTTATTACTCCGTCTGGAGTTAAAATAAGTTCTGCAGTAGTATCATTAAACATACCTGCTAAAAACCAAATTCCGTCTTTAAGTTGATCTAATTTTGGCGATAGTTTTTCAAAAAATTCTTTGTTAACATTGCCTTTGTCTTTAATTACATTATAAAATGCTTGTTGGTTTTGAGAAAACCATTTCCAAAAATCTTCGTAAGAGTTTATTGGCTCTTCTTTTGATTTAAATAGTGATTTTAAAAAGCTCATATATTTTAGTAGTTTATTGCTTATAGTAAATATAAGAATTTTAAATAGGTGGTTATTTTCTAAAAATTTTGTTGTAAAAAAAATTAGCTATTCATATGGTTTAGTTTGCATATGAATAGCTAATTTATAAATGTTTTATGTTGTTATCTAGAGATACTAGTAGCGCCTTGGCAGGTCCACTGTGTTTCTGTATCATTATAAGCTGTAAACGTATTTGTACCAGTAAAGTTACCTGTATCTTCAGAAAAAGTATAATTGCCTACAAATTTGCGTTTGCTTCCAGAAGGTAAAGTGTAAATAGTCTCTAAGGTTAAATTGTTACCATCTATAGTGTACATAGAGCTAGATAGGTAACCTGGATCTTCAAACTCTATAGTGTTGTTTTCTAAAAATTTAAAAGTATAAGGGTCTCCTGCTTCTAAATCATAATCATTATCACAGGTTTCTCCTAATCTTTGAAAAAGCCAAGAGCCCTCTAATACAGTTTCTTCTAAGCTTTTTTGAGAATTGTCATCATCAGAAGAACAAGAAAATAGTAATGCGGTAAATAATAGCGTGAAAAATAATTTTTTCATATTGTAATTATAGTTAAATTGGTTAAAAACAATTAACGCTATAAAACAGATTAAGTTGTTTTAAATCTGTTAGTTTGGACTAACACATTTGTTTTTGGTATTTCTGCCAGGAAAAATATCTTTTAATGTTTTTGATAATTTCTCCCAGTCTGCTGTCATTTTCTTTGCTTGCTTTTTGGTTATTAAAATACCACCATTAGCTATTTTTCTGTCTCTAACTATTTTATCAAAATAAAAAACAGTAAAATCAATTGCAGTATTATCTTTAAACTTATGCTTAACATCTTTTACGTTTTTATCAGAGTCATCAACAAAAATTATAGCTTTGTAGCTTCTTCCTGTTCTTCCTAATATATGTGCAATCATATCTCCCTTATTCATACCTGTGGTCATCATAAGTCCATCTCTGTAACTCATTTCTCTTTCTAAGGTGTAATTGTAAACAGCTTTAGAACCATCAATCTGTGTAATAGGAGATTTAGATAAGTTTATACCATTTTTTAACAATTCTCTTTGTGTTGCGGTTCTGTACCTAGGGCTTCTAGATGTTAGTGCAAATACAGTTGTGCCATTATTTTGCCAGTTGTTTAGGTATTTGGGTATTAAAGAGTCTGTTAATTTCATTGTGCCAAGCTCGTACAATAAACCAATAACATCTTCATAAAAACAGTTTTCAATTTTTTGTTTTTTTGTTGGTATAGCATCTTTAATTTTACCTCTTTGCCAATTGTACCAAATGTCTCCGCCAAGATCTACATTGCTGGTTAAAAGTGTATTATCAATATCTACAATAACAAGTACATTTTCTACTCCGTATTGTTTGGTTTTTTGGGTTACAACATTATTTACATCTTTAAAACTAAAAATAGTGCTGTCTTTTAATGTTTGTGCCTTTAAGCTTACACTTATAAGCAACATTATTGCCATAAATGTTGCATACTTTTTTTTAGTCATAATAGCTTGTTTGTAATTTGTAAAGATGTAGTTTTTGTTGGGTGTAAAATTACATGTTTTGCTTTAACTAACGAATACAAAAAAAACAACTACGAAAACAAATTGCTTTTAAAAGTCTTCTATTGCTTCAATTATATTTAATAATTATTAATAGAGCTACTGTATTTTAAATAGCTCTGTGTTTAATTAAAAGTAAAAATTATAAAATAATAATTATGGAAGAATCAGTAGTAGATTTAGTTAATGAAGATTATTCTTTTAGGCAGTTTAGTAATGGTATAGCTATTTTAGATTATGTAGGCAAAGCTAAAAACGTAAGTATACCAGATTACATTAATGATAAACCTGTACTTTATATTTACAAAGAGGCTTTTTGCGAAAAAGGAATTGAAGCGGTTACATTACCTAGCTTATTAGAATATATTGGTGAAGATGCTTTTTATGATAATAAAATTAAAGAGATAATAATACCAAGTAAAGTAAACAAAATAGGTGGTGGTGCCTTTGGACGTAACAATATTGAAAAACTTGTAATTGAGTCCAGTATTGAATTTTTACCAATGTTTTGTTTTGTAGGTAATGCTTTAACTAGTTTAAATTTACCAGAAACAGTAAAAAATATGAGTAATGATTGCTTTGCAGAAAATAATTTTGAAGAACTAACTATACCAGATCATTTAACAGAAATACCTAAGGGAAGTTTTGCAAGTAATAAAATGCTTAAAAAAGTTATGTTACCAGCAAAGTTTGAGAATTATATATGGAGTATTTTTCATAAGTGCGACATAGACAATATAACATTTGAAATTTATTAGTTTTTAACACTTATATTTTTAGTCCATCCAATTCCTATTTGGTATCCAGATTGTGCTTTGTCACTAACTAAAGGTATAAAACTGTAAATACCTATGCTATTGGAGCTATTAAGCTTGTATTTTGGAGAAAAAGACAAGCCGTAGTTAAAAAAGGTTTCGGTATTAGAATAGGTTTTTTTAAAGCCTATTTTTTTATTAATTAAAGTTCCTTTGGTAATAGCTATGCTTGCGCCAACAGGAACTTCAAAATTTATTTGTACGCTATTAAAATTAAGGGAGTAACCAAAATTAATTGTTGGTAGTAAACGCATATCTATATCATTTTTTAATGTTGCATTTTGCTCAGACTCTCCCTTAAAGTCAAAATATGCAACTATTGAAAATGCTAAGGTAAAATGATGTTTGTTTTGAGATAGTGGAGTAGTGTATTTGCTATATCCTCCATAATATAAGGCCTCATCGCCAGCAGCTAACACACCTATTTCTAAATTGTTGCTGTTTGTTTTTTGACACCATAACGTTGTTGAAGAAACACACAATACCAGAGCTAAAATTACTTTATTTATAAAATACATAGTCTAAACCTTTTTTAACTATTTTAGTTGCAGAACCGCTATGGCCACTTTTTTTTATCAATTCACTTTTATGCTTAAAATTTGGAAAGTTTCTAGAACGGAGTCTATTGTTCATTTCTTCAAATGATGCTAACATAACACCACCTTCTAACGAGCCCATTCCGTTGTAGAATATCACATCCAAATCGGTGTTAGAGCTGGCGTAGCATTCTTCAAAATTAAATATAACACCAGAGTCGTACCAGTATGATGTGCCTCCAGAAATGAACTTATTAAACGGGTTAGAAGCTCTTTCTTTTGCCATAACGTATTGAGTAAATAGCCCGCCAAAAGAATGCCCAATTAATGTTTTGTTGTTAGATGAATCTATACTATATCTAG
The DNA here is from genome assembly GCF_007827205.1 of Cellulophaga sp. RHA_52. Lineage (NCBI taxonomy): Bacteria > Pseudomonadati > Bacteroidota > Flavobacteriia > Flavobacteriales > Flavobacteriaceae > Cellulophaga > Cellulophaga sp. RHA_52. Next base: position 695,749 of record NZ_VIRZ01000001.1, on the reverse strand, counting down.
ATTCTAATTCAGGAATTAATTCATTTTTAATAAACTGATAAAAATTTTCTGCGCCACCAGAGCCATGCGCATAAATAGTAGGTGTGTAGTCTCTATTTCTTTGTTTGTTATTACCAATAGCAACTAAAATACAAGCTGGCATACTGTTTTTTTTAACCTTGTTTGATACAATATTGGCAATAGAGGTAAACCTGGTATCACCATCTAAAGCAATAATTAATTGGTTTGCTAAGCTGCTATTGTAATTTTTGGGAAGAAATACATAAATAGCATAACTGTCATTTACTATAGATGAGTTTATAGTAAATTGTTCTTTAGACCCAATAATGTCAAAATCATCATCAGTAGCAGAGCAACTTAATAATACAATGCAGAATACAATAAGTGTTGTAAGTTTCATAACCTTAGACTTTATTTTTCAAAAATCTAAAATCTTTAAAACTTAAAACTTATTTTAAATCAAGAAATTAACCTTTAAGCTTTATTTAAGTATGTTTTTTTAACTCTGCTATATGTTTCTGGAGTCATACCTAAATAATTGGCAATTAACTTTTGTGGTACTTCTTCTAAAAACCTTTTAGATTTAGAAATTGTATTTAAAAAAAGTTCATATTTTTTGTATGCATTTTTATGCTGTAGTATTAAAGATCTTTTTTCGCGCTCTAAGTGTACTTGCTCAAATAACTTGGTATATATAAAAGAAAAAGGATGACTATTTAGTAGTAGCTTTTCAATGTCTATTTTTTCAAAATAAATAATTTCAGTATCAATTAGTGCTTCTTGTATTTGGTTAGAGGGTGACTCTTCCATATAGCTTGTAAAGTTGTTAAAGCTCATACCCGAAAGCGAAAAATCAATAGTAAATAAATTATCTTCAATAATAGTGTATTGATGTATAAAGCCTTTTAGCACCAAACATGTTTTGGTTTCTACCTGTCCAATATTTAGCAAGAGCTCTCCTTTTTTAATTTTTTTCTTTTTTATAACCTTAGCTAAAGGCATAAAATCTATTTGAGTTAGTGGGTATACTTGACTTAAAAAATTAAATAGAATATTTTCTTCTGTAGAAAAGTGCTCTTTCATGAATTTTAGTTTTGTAATACGTGAGTTATTAGTTTTTATAAGCAGTTTAACTTAAAAGCTATTTATTGATGCGTTATAAGAGCTTTTTGTGTTTCTAGTGGCCTGTCTGTTGCAAAAACGTCAATTCCTAGTTTGGCCCATTCTCTGTAAAGATGTTCGCCTTTTGCAGCGGCTCTCTTATCTAAGTTACCTAAAGTCCCCAACATACACATAACCCCCTTTTTGTGTAGCTTGTTATACAATGATGAGTCTGACACCATTGTTCCTGTAAATGCAACCATATTTGCCCAAGGTATGCCAGAGTTGGCAGCTCTGTTAAACTCTTCGGTATTTCTAATGCTAACAGATAGTACTACTTTTGGATTTAACTTGTATAACTTTTGAGCTGTTTTAATAGAGTAAGTAATAATAACCGATTGCTTTAAGGCATCGTTTTTTTCAATAAAATGTAGTACATCTTCGGGGTCAACACTTCGCTTAATATCAACTGTAAGTATTGCGTTTTCTTTTTTTGCCCAGTCTAATACGTCTTTAAATAACGGAATTTTAAAATCAACTATAGAGTCAAAATCATCTTTAAGTTTTAGTTGAGACATTGTTTTCCAGCTGTTTTGGTCAACTCTCCCAAAACCAGTTGATGTTCTCTCAAGTGAATTATCATGCATAAGTAATAATACCCCATCTTTACTTTTTGCTACATCAATTTCAAATAACGCGTTAGGAATATGTTTTTTAATATACTGCATAGTTTCTAAGCAATTTTCAGGGTAGCCAGGATACCCTTTTCCTCCACGGTGAGAACTAATTAATATATCACTAGAATTAGAATAACTAAAATAAGTTTGTAAAGTATTCTCCTGCTTATTGTTTTCTTTACATCCAACAAAAAGAAATGAAATTAGTAGAATAGGAATTATTAGTTTTTTCATAGTATAAATTTTTCTGTGCACTAGAGGATATTTGCCAATTTACTTGTATTGAAGCGTAGGGCAGGTTATTAGTAAGGCGTTTAGTATTGATAAAAGTCAAATATAATATTTTGCTTTTATCTTTTTTGGACAGAAACATTAAATTAAAAATATTTTTTAGCATATCTAAAACAGATAAAAACTCCAATTAATTAGGCCTAATGTTGCCAATAGTTTTTATATTTCCATTTCCGCTCTTGTATCAGGTTTTACAAATAAAATACTTGTTTTTATACCTTTTGGTATGTATATTTTATTTCAGTATTCTTAAACTAAACTTCTAAAAAAATCCCCTCTATCTTTTCTACTTGTTTTTTACCACAATACTTTGTTGGCAACGGGTTTTATTCTTTATCAATTATTGCAGGTAATATATAGTCAGTCATTATTTTATCTGTATTGGTATGAGCTGAAAGGCTGTCATATGCAGAAGAAGTTACAACGACCACAAAAGGAATGTCTTTAAAAATAAAAATCTTATTTCCTCCTCTACCACTACAAAAGGAAACTTCATAATTTTTACCATTAACAGTATATGTTTTATTCCAGAAAAGGTACCCATAATAACCATCATCTATTCCACCATAAGCTTGCGATACTTGTTTTGATAAACTTTTTTCTACCCATTTTTTAGTCAGAACTTGCTTCCCATTCCATTTTCCTTTGTTTTTATATAATTGCCCATACTTAGCAAAATCAATAGCTCTTAACTGTATTCCTCCCGCAGTATTACCAACTTTTTGTGGTGTGTATTGCCATTTGTAATTAGTAATATTTAGAGGTTTAAATAACTTTTTATCTGTATAAGAAACCAAACCTTCAGGAACAGATTTATGAATTATATCTCCTAAAATAACAACGCCTGCTGTAAAATACATATAATCTTTACCAATTACTTTATCATTTTTCATAGGTAAATCAAGTGAAAATTTCACCCAGTTATCTGTTGGGTACATATTTTCTTCATTTCCAGGACTATCGTAATCTCGGTCATCACCAAGAAAACCAGAACTCATTGTTAAAAGAGATTTTAGTGTTATTGAATCTTTCTTTTCGCTATAATTATTAAAAGATTTTAAATTGTAAAAATCTTTTAATAATACGTTTTCATTATCAATATATTTTTCTTCAATAGCCACACCCAACATTGTAGATGCAAATGATTTTCCTACTGATCTTGAATCATGCAAACTATTTCTGTTTTCGCCGTTAAAATATTCTTCTATTAAAAGTTTGTTCTCTTTTATTACTACAATACCATTAATGTTTTCAAATCTTTTTTCAGCTATTTTCCTATTTAAGGCTTCTATTTTTTTAGTGTTAAAATTATCTTTAGATAATTTCCAACCGCTATTAGGCTGTATTTTTTGAACAGGTATTAAACTTTCATCTACAAGTGCTTTAGCTACTTCTATAGTAATATTTCCCTTAGCTAAAATTGCCCCAACTTTTATCTCACTTCTTTTTATATATGGCCTTACTTCAATAGTTAAAGAATGATTTCCTTTAGCAAGAACATCTTGTCCTCCTCCTAACTTCATAAACTTTAACCACATAAACCAACCCCAAAAATCAAGTTGCTTAGGATAAATTAAAGGGATTGTATGTTTTAGTTGAGTTGTTTTAGATTTAATATTTCCTGATCCTTTATTTAAGTTTTCTGTATAAACTATTTTACCATCTACTAAAAATGAAAACTGAAAACTTCCTTTATTTAACAATTGGTCTTGCGTTAAATTTGGAGCTAATAATTTAAGACATTCAATAAGAGGTTTATCTAATGTAAAGTGAGCTGTTAAAAATTTATCTTTATTTAATGTAAAACTATTCGTGTAGTCTGTTAATTTTATTTTCTCTTTTTTTAAGTCAATTTTTGAAAAATACAGGTTTTCAATTTTTTTTGTTTGTGCAGAACTTATAGCGTTACCAGAAATAATTAAACAGATAGTAAGAGTTAAATAATATTTTAATTTCATGTTTTATTTTTTGAACAAACATAATGGTAAGATGCTATTTTAAACGCCCCAAATTATAGAATGGTGCTTATTTAAAGTTGTGTAAGCTTTTTTTTATTGATTTTTTATAATTTAAAGGAGTGATACCCTTGATGTTTTTAAAGACTCTGTTAAAAGTTGTTTTTGAATTAAAACCACATTCAAAAGAAATACCCAATAAAGTGATGTGATCATAATTACCGCTATGTAATTTTTGAATAATGGCATTTACCCGGTATTCATTTATAAAGTCTGAGAAGTTTTTACCTAAGCCATCATTTATTAATTTTGATAGAACATTTGGATGGATGTCAAGATTGTCAGCTAAAGATTTCAATGTTAATTCTGAATTAAGGTAAAAAAGATTGGTTTCCATTTGTTCTTTTAACCAAGATGCTTTTTTTGCAATTTCTTCAGATGGATTTTCTTTTTTTATACTTTTTGGTTTATTGGTTTCAAGTAAAATTACTTCTGGTCTTAAAAAAGCTTCAGCACTAATCCAAATGGTGGTAATAGAAAGTAACACATAAATAGGATAATAATCACTTATTCCTAATTGAAAATCGAAGACAACATAATCAATAATGGTATAAGGAGTCCATGAAAACCAAATTATTGCAAATATGGTAATTAATCTATACAACCACCTTAAACTATATGCATCATTAGTACTATAATTTTTTTTTAACCAGAAATGATAAAATTTGATTGCCTTAAGTGAATAAATTGAATAAGTAATGATTGAGATTATGGCTAAAAATTGAATGATGGGCATTAATTTAAGGTATGTATCAGTTTCTACAGCAGTAATATTATTTATAAGCGCATCACGGCAAATAATTATATGCACGGTAAGTTCTATTATAAGCGGTAAAAAATGAACGCCATGTTTTTTAGATATATGATAGTTAAAATCGGTTATTTTTTTAACATATAAATATAGTAAGGGACCAAGTGCCAGAGAGTAATTTAATGGAATTAAATAGAAATAGGTAAGGTAATTAGTTATTTGAAAATCCAAACTCAAAATCCAAACACTCCAAAAAACAATGATAAAAGTAACTATACCAAGCAGTATATTGGCTTTTCTATTAGCCCGTTTAGTAAAAATAAGTAACAGTCCAAATGTTGTTCCTATAAATATAGATGCAATTATAATAAAGTTATAAAAATTTAAATTTAATTCACACATTAATTATATTCAGTATCTATATTTTATGTAATGTTTCTTTGGCTTGTTGCTAACGGGTTGGTTATGCGCTGTGCGGGAGTAAGGAAACCTTTTGTTTCCTTCTGCGCACTAAGCTAAAGCTTATTGTTTAGTTTTATTTTTTCTTGTCTAAAGCTAAATTTTGAATATTTCACTATCGTGTAATTTTCAATTTATCGACTTTATAAAAGTACACAAGCTTTTTGAATAAATACCAAACCTCCGCATTAATTATAGCCATTGTTGTGCGTAGGCTTTTTTCATCTAACCGCTCTTATTGGATACGGTTTCAATTCTTTTTTTAGTCCTTCTATAACTTTTTGCAATTGCGAGTTATCCATTTTACAGTCCACGAAATAATCTTTTTTATCATCTGCACTCTTAGGTCTAGATTCTAAGTCAAATTTTATGCGAACAGTTTTAAAGTCCATTCCAGCTTTGGTTAGCTCAAATGCCAAATTTGGCTCGATAAAATCCAAACATTCATATTTTGGCGTTTTGTTTTGAGATATTTTTTCGAACCACTCTATTATTTCTATTACATCTCCAACCAAAAGTGATGGGTCAACAGTTTGCCAATTTCCACAGTCACTTTTTACATTTAGATAAATCAATAACCAATTAGAATCATATTCGTAATCCGTTATTTTAGGAAACTGATAATTTGTTATTTTTAATTCTACAATTTGGTTATTAATGCCGTGAAATATCATTCAATATCGTATAATTTTTAGCTTACGCACAACGGTCTCGGCTATGAGTAGTTGCGTGGGTTAGCACTTAACTTTGCAAGTACACACCAAGTTGGAAATTCCTGCGGAATTTTCAAAGAAGGCGAGAACAAGCAATTACTTATAGCCATTGTTGTGTGGCGTTTTTTTCTATTTTTCCTTATATTAATTTTTTCATACAGCCAAATCATCAGCTCTGATTTTTTTAGAATCGTTATCTTTTTGTTGCAACAAAGCAAATCCAAAAGTTAGAACTCCAACTCGACCAATAAACATTAAAATAATTATCAATGTTTTCCCAATATTAGATAAATCTCCTGTAATTCCTGTGCTTAATCCAACAGTTCCTAAAGCGGATGCTACTTCAAATAATATGCTTTCAAAAGAAAAGTTTTCAAAGTAAGAAAGTAAAAATGAAAACAAGAAAATTAAACTCGTATAAAGCATAAAAGTAGATGTCGCAACATATATTCTCTCAAATGGAATAAGTCGGTTTAAAAATGTGATTTTTTTCTGACCAAACAATCGGCTTTTCAATATCGATAGCATTGCCGTTAATGTCGTTATTTTCATTCCTCCTGCTGTTCCCGAAGGCGAAGCACCGATATACATAAGAAAGGTTACAAGCAACAATATTGGCAAAGATAATTCACCGATAGGTATCGTGTTAAATCCAACAGTTGTCATAGCTGACATTGCTTGAAAGAAAGAGGTCATTAGTGAACTATTTGAGCCAAGAATAGATGATGACTCTGTTGTGTAAATGAGTAAAGTACCTAAAAAAAGCAAAAACAAAAAGCCATAAACAATGATTTTAGTTGTAAACGAAATTTCTTTTGATTTACCTCTAATTCGATACCACAAATCTGTAATTACAATAAAACCCAAAGAACCAGAAATTGCTAATACAGAAATAATTGTATTAATAAAAGTATTGTCTTGATAGCTTTCGAAACCATCATTAAACAATCCAAATCCAGCTGTGCAAAACGATGAAATACTATGAAAAATTGAAAACCAAATTGCTTTTAAACTTCCCATTCCTGAATTGGTAAAGGCAAAGTAGAAAAGTATAGCTCCAATAGTTTCCATTATTAGGGTAAAAACAATAACGCTTTTGATGAAATCTTTTATCTGAATTGTATTGGGTAAAGTAAATTCCGTACCTATTAACTTACTATGCCAATGAGTTATTTTTTTTGTGGTAAATATTAAATAGTATGTCGTTAGCGTCATATATCCAATTCCGCCAATTTGTATTAATGCCATAATAACAAACTGACCGAAAAAATTATAGGAATCGAAAACGCTTATAGTTACAAGTCCAGTAGTTGAAATTGCAGAAGTCGAAATAAACAAATTATCTAAAACGGATATGTCGGTTTTGTGAAAAAAAGGAATAGACAGTAAAATAAATCCAATGAGCGTATATAAAAAGAATCCCCAAACTAAATTCATTTGAGGTGATTTACTAATTTGGAATTTTCGGTACCAATTAGATATTTTCTTGTATGTTTTATTTTTCATTTTTTGTATTCAGGTTTTTGTTTGTAAATGACACACAACGTTTATGTATAAGATTAGTTGCGTGATTTAAGCACTAAATTTAGCAAATAAATCACAGATAAAAAGTCCGCGAGGACTTTCGTAAGTAGGCTAGAAACTAGCAATTAATTTTATACGGTGTTAGCAAATGTTATTTACCCGATTATGTTTAAATGTCCGATTTTATAATGTCATAAATCTGCTCGGATATTTCATAAACATTCCCTTGGTTCTGGTTTGTTAAAATCACAAGGGTTATTCCGTCTTTCTTAAATCTTCGTGCTATACATTCGTAACTCGCAGTTGATCCGTGATGAGAATGCTCGATAATTTTGTCATTTTTCCATTCGGTATTTCCAAGAGGCGATTGTATATCATCTCCCTTTTTTGCTTGGTCAGATAGCTTTTTGACAGATTTTTCATTGATAATTTTAAAATCGTCTAATTGTTCAAACCAATTTGCCATATTGTTCGCTGTCGAACTGAATAAAAGACTTTTGACTGATAATTTGTAATCGTCTTCTTTAAAATCTGTGTTGAAAGGAATTGCCATTAATGTTTTATCCTCGTATGGATATTGTTCTTTAATGATTGTACTTTCCATTCCATAAGGAATAAATATATTCTCTTTTAAATAGTTGTTGAAAGTAGTTTTGGTAATGTTTTCGATTATTTTAATCAACAAAATGGGATTACTATTTGAATATAAATAATCTGAGCCTGGCTCAAATTCAAGATTTTTTAAGGATTTTAGTTCTTCCATTATGTGATTGTCATTCACATTTATTCCTTGGCTAAAATAAATGTCCCAACCTATCGTTGGTAATCCGCTTGAGTATTGCATTAAATTTTGAACGGATATTTTTTCAGACCAATTAGGAAGTTCGGGAATATACTTGGAAATTTTATCTTCTAAATTTATTTGATTTTTCTCTTGTAGTTGCATTATAGAAACTGCAGGAAATTCTTTGTAGATTGAACCAATATTAAAGCGATAATCTTTAGTCAGCATTGTGTTTTTCGAGCCATCTGTGAAACCAAATGACTTTTCGTAAAGTGTTATTCCGTCTTTGATTATTAAAACATTTCCGTTGAGTTCTCCTTTTCCGTGAAGTCTGTTTAAGTAAGTGTCAATATTCTCATTGTTTTGGCATCCAAAAAGAGTAATAAATAGGTTTAGAAGAACGATTTTGGTCATAATTTTGGTCATTTTGATTTATTTGATTGATGAATGTTTATTACTATGACTACTTGGTTTCTTATATGTTACGGTTTTTCTTATAATATTTGCTAACGGTAGGTATAACCGAAGTTGCGGGATTAAAGTTAATGTTTTTCGGCTTGTCACAGACATTAGCAATTCCGAGTGGATTCGGACGCAGTCGAATCCGCCGTAATTGCGGTTATACATTGTTGGCAGTAGTTTTTTAATTTCTTTCGTCAACTTCTCCGCTTTCTTTGGCTTTTTTTAATTGCTCTTTTATTAATTCATAAATTTCACTTAAAGCATTCGGTCGATATTCCAAAACAGACTTTTGAACAGAAGAGAAAGGGAATCCATTTACGAAATATTTCTTGTCGATTACGGTAAAGTCCGTTCCATATTGGTCAGTAATTAGTTGCCATTCAAAATTCAGTTTTTTAGATAAAGTTTGTCCGAATAATGCTCCAATCATATCTATTACATCCTCTGTTTTTTCACGTGATTTCTGGTCAGCATTTTTCCAATTTTCTATGGATGTATCCAAATATTGAAATTCCATTATACTCTCTTTTTTGAATTCGGAGTATTTCGCAACAAATTCAGATGCTTGTTTTGATTTGTTTTTTATAAATTCAATTTGTTCCGTATTTAAGTCATTCAGAACAGGTTTATATTTTTCGTCTGTGGATTGAGCTTTTGCTTTTCCGCCAAATAGTGCACTAAAAATTCCCATTATTAATATCAGTTTTCTCATTTTGTGTAATTACTGCCAACGGTTTTCTTTATTTTGATTTATTAATTTAATAGAAGAAAAGAGGAGAACTAAAACGGTCTTCAAGTTAACGACTTATTACACGTACTAGTCCTCTTTCTTCTTAACTGTTGCATAGAACCAATTGGAATACTAGGTTACCAGAACCCGTTAAAGGAAATAGTTTATGCGACATAATTTTAATAGCTAAATATAAAAGTATGAAAAATTATGAAGAAGTAGTAGGTATCGATGTATCAAAAAAAACAATAGATGCAAGTTGCCACTTATCAATGAAACACCGTGTTTTCACTAATGATGTTAAGGGGTTTCAATCTATGTTAAATTGGGTAACAAAGCAAACCAAAGGCGTTTCTGTTTTTTACTGTTTTGAGAATACAGGAAATTATTCTTTAAAACTCGCAAGTTACCTAAGTTATAAAGGAATTGCATATGTGGAAGAAAGCCCTATTAAAATTAAACGTTCATCAGGTTTAGTTAGAGAAAAAACAGATAAGATTGATTCCGAGATTATAGCTAGATATGCTTGGATCCATCGAGAAGAATTGGTTTCTAGTGAATTAAAAAGTGTTGTTTATCAAGAGTTAGGTAGACTTATAGGCTTGCGAGATCAATTAGTTAGAAATAGAGCAGGATTGTTAGGCACTTTAAAAGAGATAGAGCAGCTTTTAAGCAGTCCATCTACAGATACTAGCTGTATTGTTTTAAGAAGGAGTATAGAAAATTTAAGCAAACAAATTAAGAGCATTGAATCTAGAATGGATTCTCTATTAAAAGAAGATGAGTCACTTTCTTCAAACTATAAATTGTTACTCTCTATAAGAGGAATAGGTTTTGTTGTTGCGTGTCAATTATTATATCATACTGAAAACTTCAAACGCTTTTCTAGCTGGCGAAAATTCTCAAGCTATTGCGGTTTAGCTCCATACGAATATAGTTCAGGAACAAGTATTCATAGACGTAAAAAATGTCATTATTTAGGAGATAGGAAAATGAAAAGTTTACTGAGTATGGCAAGTATATCAGCAATACAACATGACCCAGAATTAAGATTATATTATAAACGGAAAGTAAAGGAAGGAAAACCAAAAATGATAGCACTAAACAATGTTAGGAACAAATTATTAGCGAGAGTGTTTTCAGTTGTAAAAAGAGGCACTCCATATGTTGCCCTAAATCAATATGCAGCTTAAAATTTAATGAGAAATTACTAGGATTTGATCTTGGAATACGTGTATGAAATGTAGCGTGTAAAAAGACACTAGTTTTTCGGATTAACACAGATCCGAATTTTTATGTTTTGTTTTTAATTTTTCTATTCTAAAAGCCAAATTTAAAAATTTGGTGGTATTAGTAAATGAAAACAAACCTTTCGGTTTAGCACCTATTAGCTATGTTTTATACACCGTGTTGTAAAACGTTATTTTACTTTTTAAACTTGTAGATATCAATTATTGTTTTATTAAGTTGATCTTTAGATATGTTTTTTATTACTTTTTTAGTAAAGTTAGGAGTTTTAATATAATATGAGAATTCACCTTCGTATGCACTTTTATATTTGATTTCTAATTTGTTATTATCTTCAATTAAATCTAAATCAGTAATTCCACTTGAATTCCCAAAAGACATTAAACTTTCATCATTTAAAAAAGCTTGGAAGTAATTAATTCTTTCAGAAGCAATAAATGAAGCATCTGTATTACCTAGACTGGTATAATTTTCTTTTAGTTTCTTATCCTGTATATAAAACTTTGAAGTTACTTTTCCAGAATCTTTTCGACTTGAAAAATAATAAAGAGGAATGTTTAAACTTGAAGGGGTCAATGAAAAAGTAAATTGTCCATTGCTTTCATAGCTACCATTTTCCCTTTTAAATTCTAATTCAATATCGTTTTCACCTTTTTTTAACACAAAAAAAAGTACATCTCTCATAAAAGAAGGCATATTTTCTAATTCTTCTTTTAAAGGGTGATTTTCATTCATGATTTTAATGTTACGTACATATCCTTTTTTAATGCTTACTCCATTTATTTTAAGGTGTACATCAAATAAACCATTATTACCTCCAACGAAGCACTTCACAGGTTCTAAATTCTTGTATGTCATACTTAAAAAAGTAATTGAAGTAATCAATATTAGAATAAATTTATTTTTCATTTTTGTTCATTTTTGTTCATTTGTTTTAATGTTTTACAACGGTTTAGCTATGAACAGTACGGGGCAAGTAAGCGATTACATTCCACCACTTACTAAGCCAAAACTGTTTGTTTGCTTTTATTTTTTTTAATTATTTAAATTTTAAATCAAACTGATTTGACGACCTTATAAATATACAAATACTATTTAATTAAACACAGAAGCCCGTATTGTTTATAGGTGTTGTTAGCAAATGTTTTTTTTCAAAGTACTAATTTTAAAATCCAGATTATGAGTTTTTTTAAGTCCAATACGTTTTATAAAATCGAATATATTTTAGGTAAGATTTGCCAAGTCTTAGTGTATGCAATATTGATTCTTGGTTCAATGTTATTATTAAAATATATAATTACTTGCTAATGAAATGCTTTACAATAAAACCAACAACAAATGTCACGATTGCGATATACCATCTGAATCGAATATCCCAATTTTTCAACCTAAGATTATCTCTTTTTAAGCTCCTTATTTCTGTATTTTTATCTCGTATTTGTACTTCATACTCTAGCTTTTCTTTTTGCAATCTCTTAAGTTCTTTTTCAAATCGTTTGTCCTCGGATTCCTTTTCTAGATTTTCATACGCATTTTTGAATCCACCAGAATGTTTAAATTGTGATGAATATGAATTTATATCAATCCATTGCGATAGCCCTCTATCATTTCTTGGGTTTCCACAACTAAAATGGTCAAAAAAGAAAATTAATCGTTTGAATTCAGAGTATATATATGATTCTTTTTCGTTTTTATATTTTCCAAAATTTTTTAAGTCTTGCTCAAAAATATGTGAATCACGTTTTATTAATAAATCCAACATAAAGTCTAATGTTGGTATGTCATCTTTGTGTAATTCCATTTGGTTGATGTAAATATTTGCTAACGGTAGGTATAACCGAAGTTACGGGATTAAATTTAATGTTTTTCGGCTTAGGACACGCCTTAGCAATTATGGATGGATTCGGACGTAGTCGAATCCGCCGTAATTGCGGTTATACATTGTTGTGTGTAGTTTTTATTCATATTCCGATTTATGAAATTCCAATATTTTGTCAGTCAAACGATTTATTTCTTTTTTCTCTTTTAGTTTAAAATCCGCAAAGAATATCAGTCCGAAAATGGTCAACGCGATTGGCAAAATCCAATTTCCTTTAATCAGAGAAGCTATTATAGTCAGAATTCCAAGTCCGAGTAAAACTTTTGCTAAAATATTCATTGGTGACTTAAAGTCAAATTTCAAATCGTAATTCCCTCTGTCATTCACAATTCCGATTATTCTATGATTGTTAGGAAAACGATTCCGCATTAATTCGAACTTTTCAGTTCCGACAGATCCATTGTAAAATCCGTTCACAATTAGTTTGTTCAGAATCTTTAAATTTTTGTCACTTTTGGTTATCGTTTGTTTCATTGCTCAAATTACACACAACGGTCTAGTATAAGAATAGTGCGGTTTTGTGTGCGAGGATTTTCCGCAGGAAAATCAGACGTAACAAAATTGCACTAACCTTTGATTAAGCACCTAATTTAGCATTATTTTTATACATTGTTGGGCACAGTATTTTTATTCATATTATTTAATTTAGCATCTTTTTTCCAAATGAAGAATAAACTTGAAATGAAGTTGAATATTACTAAAAGCCAAGTCCATTCAGTTTTTGTTTTTTTCTCTACATTTTTATAATTCCAAAGTCGATAAATCAGATACCCGATTTGTATTAAAATCAGTCCGTTAACAATTGGTCCTTGATATTCAAATTCGACAACATTATTCGTAATCCATTTGAAAAAATCAACACTCAAAAAAGTGAACATATAAACAATTCCGACAATCGATGGAATTGACAATAATATTTTAATCGGTTTCGTCATATTTTATAAATTCCCAAGGTATTTCTTTTTTAAAGGTCTGAATACATTCCTCCATTAATTCAAGTGATATATTTTCTTTAAATATTCGGATTTTTCTAGTTTTTTCTGTGTCGTCTCTGAAAATTTCCGCAATCAATTCGTCATTTCGATAGATTTCAATTCCGATTCCGTCACGTTCATTTACGTCACTTGCGATTATCACTCTATCTTTATTTTCTTTCATTTGCGTTCTGTTCAGATATTGTGCCCAACGGTTACGTATAAGAATAGTGCGGTTTTGTGTGCGAGGATTTTCCGAAGGAAAATCAGACGTAACAAAAGCGTACTAACCTTTGATTAAGCAACTAATTTAGCATTATTTTTATACATTGTTAGCTTTTAGTTGTGACACATTTGAGTGAACACGTTTTATTATTATTCCGATTTTCAATTCCGCAAACTTGCTCAAATTCCGCTTGAGTGATAATTCCGTTTTATTCAGTCAATTTATTATAATATGGCATTATCAATTCCTCTAATTTTTTCCGTTGTGATTTTGTCAAAGAATGTCCTTTCGGTGGATACGTTTTGGTTGGTCTAATAGCCAATTCAATTAGTAATTCTTTTATTATTTCGTTTCGGTGAATTCCGCGTGATAATATTTTAAATGTCGTGTTATTCTGAATAACTGGTCTGTCCCAATTCGAATTTTCAAAGAGTTGAGAAGAAATTGAAAAAATGTGAGCAATTCCAATCCAATCATCAGGAATAATTTCGATAATCGCTTTCACATCCTTTTTCGATATGGAATGATTTGGTTCGCTATTTATTTTTTCGGTTACGATTTTCATTTTTCGGAACAATTAAAGCTAACTAGTTAGTAAACGCAGTTTATTGCGTTTATTTCTCTTTCAAATATATATTATTTAGGTAACATATCTAAAGGGCTTGTAATATTTATAAGATTAGTAGTACTAACATGGGTGTAAATTTCTGTAGTTTTAGAGCTGTTGTGCCCCAATAATTTTTGTATGTACCTTAAATTGGTGCCTGCGTCTAATAAATGTGTAGCAAAAGAATGCCTTAAGGTGTGCACTGTTGCGGGCATATGTACTCTAGCCTTATTTTTAGATCTGTTAAATACCTGTCGTATGCTAGAGGCACTATACTGCTTTCCATCTGCGCCCTCAAACAACCACTTTTTAGGTTTGTATACTATATAATATGCACGTAATTGCGCTAACATAGTAGGTGATAATAACGTAATTCTGTCCTTGTTACCTTTTGCGTTTCTTACCCATACACGCATATTGTTAGAGTCTATGTCTTCTACTTTAAGGTTTACGCATTCAGATATTCTTAATCCGCAACCATATATCATCTTTAAAATGGTTTTATGCTTTATGTTATTTGTGACCGTTATAATGTCAGCTACCTCTTGTAAAGACAGTACTTTAGGTAGTTTTTTAGCTTTTCTAGGTCTACAAAAATCATATTGTACTTTGGGTAAGTTTAATACTTTTTCAATATAAAATTTAATAGCGTTAATACTTTGGTTTTGGTATGATGCAGATACGTTTTGCTTAGTAACTAATTCTTTGTGGTAATACATAATATGAGCAGTAGAAACCTGGTGTAAAGGCATAGGATACATATATGTTAAAAACTGCTTAAACATATGCATATAAGTTTTAGTAGTGTTTTTGCTGTAGTTTTTTAACAATAATTTCTGATGCATTAACGACATAGCCAGCGCATAATCTGGTTTTGTTTCTTCAGTCTTTAGTAATTGTGTAGCTATTGTATTGGGTTTCATTGTGTAAAAATGAATAAAATAGAGTTAAAAAGCTTATATTTAAGCGTTTATATACGTGTATAAACGTCTAATGATACTTTTATGAAAATGAAATTTTGTTTATCCTGTAATAAAGAGCTTGTGGGTAGGTCCGATAAAAAGTTTTGTGATACAGAATGCAGAAGTACGTACCACAATACAAACAGACCGTTACATGAAATAAGTATACAAAAGATAAATAGTGCGTTAAGAAAAAACAGAAGCTTGTTAGCGCATTTTTGTCCAAGCGGAAAAGGTACAGTTAAAAAGGAGGTTTTAGAGCAACTTGGTTATAGGGTAGATTTGTTTACGCAAATATATCCGTTTAAAACAGGAACTTATTTTTTTTGTTATGAGTACGGATATTTGCCAATAAAGGAAAAGGGCATAGATAAAATGCTAATAATACAAAAACAAGATTATATGGATAAATTAACATACAGTCCTTGGAGTATTAAAATTGAAAAGTAATTTGTGTGCAGTTATTAAACTGGTATTACAACTGGTATATCCATTCTTCTGGGTTTAACTTACTAACGTTTTTATATAAGTAAAACTTAAGTAAAGTTTGTCCGCTAAATTTATTTGTAGCAACCTCTCCTATCTCTTGTTTTGCAGTAACCTTATCGCCTTTTTTTACATAAGTGGTAGATAGGTTGTAATAGGTAGTTATATAATTACCGTGTTTTATTTGTACACCTTTATTGCCTCCTGGTACAGCAAGTACAGCAATAACTTCACCTTCAAAAATAGAGCGTGCTTTAGAGCCCTTGTCTGTAGCTATAATTACACCATTATTTTGGTGTTTAATACCTGGGTAAACGGCATCTTTGTATACGCCAAATCCTTTACTTTTAAAGCCTTTTGCAACGGGCCAAATAAGCTTGCCTTTATTTGCAGTAAAATTGTTGGCAACAATTTTAGCTTCTGGTGTTAATACAAATTTTGTACTGCTAGTTTTTGTAGTGGTTTTGCCAGTTGTTTTTTTATTTGTAGCAACAATGGCAGAGCGTATAAGTTTTTCTATTTGCTGATCTATTTTACGTGCTTCAGATTTTTTCTTATTAATACTAGCAGTGTATTTGCTTTCATTTTTTTTAATTGTTCTTAAAAGTGCGTCTTTAGCTTTTTTCTCCTTTTCTAATTCTTTTTTAGTAGCTAGGTTTTCTTTAAGCAATTGCTCTTTTAATTTACGCTGATCTATTAAATCTTGGTTTTTTAATTTTAGCGTATCTGTTTTAGCAATTATAGATTTTCCTTGTTCTTGTCTGTAATTTGTATATTGTTTTATGTATTGTAAGCGCTTGTAGGCTTGTAAAAAATTTTCGGAAGACAGTAAAAATAGCAACCTACTTTGTTGCGATTTGTTTTGATACGATTTTTGTATCATTTCAGCATAATCTTCCTTTAAGGTAAGCAAATCCTTTTTTAATGTGCCAATGTTGCGCACATTAGCATTTATTTGTCTGTTAAGTAAATTACTTTGTTGGTTGGTAATACGTACAAGCTGTTGTTGTGCATTTATTTTTTGCTCTAAACTCTCTACTTGTTCTAAAACATTACCTTTTTCTTTAGTTTCAGCATATAAAAGTCGGTTTATAGCTCTAATATCTTTTTGTAACTGTGCGCGCTTTTTTTCTAATGCTATTTGTTGGTTGGTTTGTGCAGCCAAAAAACTTCCGCATAGCAGAGAAAAAAATAATGTAAAAAACGTAATGTGGCGCATAAATAGTAGTGTTATTCTAAAACAATTTCTTTAAAACCGTTTGGTATTTTATAAGGAAAGCTAAAACTTTTATTAAGCTCTATGTTTTTAAAAGTAAGTGCAATAGTATCTGTTTTATCTTGGTCTTTTACGTAAATATCTATAATATTTGGCACTAATTTTTTGTCTACTACTTGGTAGTTTTTATACTGTACGTTTAAAACTCTATTTTTTAAGGGCTGAGACAGTTGCATACCTGCAACCTTGTAATTGTTAGGTTCTATTTGTAGTAATGTTTTAAAAAGGTTATTTGCTTTTTTAGGAGCCAATTGGTATTGGTTGTTTAGTTCTACGGTATTGTATTTTTCTTTACGTAAATCAAATAAAGCTTGGCCTAATAATAAATTCTGAACCTTGTTATAATCTAACTCTGTGCCTAGTAAATTGCTTAAGTATGTAAAATCTCCATCAAAATACTCGTTTTGTAATCTGTTGTAAAAACTAACTCTTGTTGGTGTAATGTAGGCTTTAACAACACCAAGTGTTGCGCTTATCCATATTGCTTTGTCTTTTTCCATTCTAAAACTAACAGTATAGCCTTGCGTATCTGTACCATCTGTATAGTCTATTTTTAGTCTTCCGCGTAGCGTTTTAAAATCTAAGGTATTTGCATAGTGGTTCTTTACCACAGTTTTTGTGTTTAGTTTTTTTAAGGTTGATGTGCCTTCTGCAATAACTTTTTTAGACTTGCAAGAGACAAAAAACAACACAACAATAAGTGTTAAAAGTATTTTGGGTGTTGTTTGAAGCTTTTTTATCATTTTTTATTTTTTAAATTTTACTTTAGCCAAGTACATATTTGCTTTTGCTGGGTTGCCCATTGCGGTATATGCAGCGGCAATTTCCCTGTAAAAATTATCTGCAAGGCGTATATCATCTAAAACATAATCTAAACCCATTTTTAAAGTTTCTATAGCTGCTCTGTGTTTTTTTCTGCCGTTATAAGCAGTTCCTAAAGCATAGTAAAAATATGGCTGAGAAGGATAAGCTTCTAGCGCTTCTTTTGCTGTGGTTTCTAAAAAAACATAGTTCTTTTGCTTTAGGGTAAACTTTAGTCTGCTTTTGTAATTAAAGGCAGAATTACTGCTGTTGCTAGTAGTTTGCCTAGCTGTGGTTTTTTTTGTTGGAGTATTGGTAACTGTAGTGCTTGTAAACGTAAAACTATTGGTATTTGCTTTTCTGTGGTCTATTGCAGCTTGTAACTTTGCACTTAAATCTTCTTTAAAAGCGCCATCATTTAGTTCTACAAGTACATTTTTAGCCTCGTTGTAGTTCTGTTTTAAATACAGTAAGTGGGCTAAGTTTTCTTTTAATTGGTAATTACTATAAGGTACAATTTCCTTTAAATTACTAACGTTTTTATATTGTTTTTTTAAAGAAATATATAGGCTCTCTAAATACCACATATTATTTGGGTCTTCATTTAAAGCAATTTCGGCCTGTTCTTGTGCTAAGCTATATTGTTTGCTTTTTAGGTATGCTTTAGCAAGTTCATTAGCTACTGCTGCATTTTTAGGTTCTATTTTTTGGCATACTAAAAAACTGTTTACAGCACGGTCATAGTTTTCTATTCCTTTTTGTTTTAACCCTTCAAAAAAAGCCTCCTGAAAATCATCAGAATATTCTTCTAAAAAAACATCTGCACTATTTTCTATTTCTTGGGCATAGCCAAAACTTGCAATCAATATTGATAGCAATAAGCATTTTTTTAATAAGTGGTTACAAATACAGCTCATACGCTTGTAAAATTATTAAAAAAACAAATGGTATGGTAACCAAATGTGTATCAGTTTTTATATTAGTCAAAAATTATACCGTTGTGGCTTTTCCAGAGCTTAAATTTCCTATAACTAATGCAATAGTCGCTGGTAGTACCCAAGCTAAACTATATGTGCTTAAAGGTAAATATGCTGCTGTAAATTTTGCAACGCTAGTAATGCCAATACTGTTTAAAAAATCTGGAACGCTAAATAAAATGGTGGTACATACTACTGCCTTAAATACTTTTGGTGCTGTATATTTATCTGGTAAAACATTAAGCACTATTAAAATTATAGTAATTGGGTAAATAAACATTAAAGCGGGTATGGCAACAACAATTATATAGTCTACATTAAATTGGCCCATAACAATACCCAGTACGCAGCTTATAATAGCTGTAATTGTGTACGCTTTGTTAGAGTTGTTAAACCTGCCTTTTATAAAATCTGCAGTACCAGTAACAATACCAATAGCTGTAGTAAAACAAGCTAAACTTACCAAAATACTTAAAAATTTGTTTCCTTCATTGCCTAAAAGAGTTCTGCTAATTCCGTTTAGTAAATCTGTACGGTTAATATCTGCGTTAAAGTTAGAATGCATTAATGCACCAGTTAAAATTAAACCTCCGTAAACAAATAGTAAACCTAGACCGGCAAAAATACCAGCGTTTCTTATTAGTGTTTTACGGTCTGTATAAGATATGTCTTTATTTTTTAGGTTAATGGAGATAATTAATACGCCACCCACAACAACAGCTGCAATAGCATCAAAAGTTTGGTAGCCTTCTAATATACCATCTGTAAATGGGCTTTTTACGGTTGATGCTCCAAAGGTAAAATCAAAACTAAATACACAAATGCCTATAATGGCAAGTAAAATTAAGAGTATTGCAGGAGTTAAAAACTTACCTAGTATATTTAAAATTTTAGATCTGTTAAGTGCAAATACTAAAACCAAACCAAAATAAACTACACTGGTGTATATAGATGGTATGTTAAAAAAAGGAGCAATACCAATTTCATGCGTTACCGATGCTGTTCTGGGAGAGGGTAGTGCTACTGCAATACAGTAAATTAATATAGAAAACACCAAGCTAAAAGTGTTAGAAACCTTTTTGCCAAAGTCAAAAATAGTGCCTTGTAGTTTTGCATGGGCAAAAATGCCTAGTATTGGTATTAGTATTGCAGATAAGCAAAAACCTATGGCCATTACCCACCATAATTCTCCAGAGTTAAACCCTATAAAGGGAGGAAGAATTAAGTTTCCGGCACCAAAAAAGAGCGAAAACAATGCAAAAGCAGATACTAGAGTTTCTTTGGTATTATTCATTGGGTACATATTGTATTAAAAAGGGAAAGATAGTGTATTCTAAATTATCGACAAACGGCTAGTTGTTCATAAAATTTTATGTATTTCATCGAAAAAATTGTTTTTTGTTAAAAAAAATTAACAAAGACTCAATATTTTTAACATCAGAGCGTTAATTAAAAAATGATGGTAATTAACGGTTAACAATCATCATAAAAAAATAATATAAATATCAGTGCCTGGTCCCCACCAAACATTGTTTAAATCCTACAAGCTATGAAAAAATTTTTAGCCACTTCTAGTTCAGTTTTTAACGCGTTATGTTGTGGAATTTTTGGTCATTATTATGCAGTAACAAAAAAAGTAACTTCGCATATAAATGAGTACGAGTGTATACACTGTAAAAAACAAGTTACTACAGATGTAACAGGTAATTTGTCTGCACTAACACCAGAGTTAGAAGACATTAACAACACATTACAAAAAGTATACAAGAAAAAACACCAACACGCACCGCAACACGCGGCCTAGTGTTATTGTTCTTCAGATAAAGAGTTCCAGCCCTGCGCGGTTATCGGAATTTTAGTATTATTCCTGGAAATTAAGTGAACACCTTCATTCTTATCTGTCATATGCCCTACGACAGTTAAGTTAGGATTCCCTTTTATTTTTGGGAATTCTTTTTGGTCTATAGTAAAAAGCAGTTCATAATCTTCACCACCGCCTAAGGCAACAGTTGTGCTGTTTACTTTAAACTCTTCACAAGAGCTAATAACAGTTGGGTCTAACGGTATTTTGTCTTCATACAAATTACAACCTACATTACTTTGCTCGCATAAATGTAAAATTTCTGAAGATAAACCATCACTAACATCAATCATAGAAGTTGGCTTAACCTCTAAAGCGTTAAGTAAAGGCACAATATCTTTACGAGCTTCTGGTTTTAATTGTCGTTCTACAATATAGGTGTACATAGATAGGTCTGGATTGTTGTTGGGGTTTACTTTAAAAACCTCTTTTTCGCGCTCTAAAACTTGTAGTCCCATATAAGCAGCACCCAAATCTCCTGTAACAACAAGCAAATCGTTAGGTTTAGCACCATTTCTGTAAACCAAGTCTTCTTCATTAGCTTGGCCTATAGCAGTAATACTAATAAGCATTCCTTTTGTAGATGAGGTAGTATCACCACCAACTAAATCTACATTATATGTTTTTGCAGCAAGTGCAATACCACTATACAATTCTTCTAAAGCCTCTAACGGAAACCTGTTAGATACCGCTATAGAAACCGTAATTTGTGTTGCGGTAGCATTCATCGCATAAATGTCAGACAGGTTTACCATTACAGCCTTGTATCCCAAATGTTTAAGAGGTACGTAGCTAAGATCAAAATGTACGCCTTCAATCAGTAAATCTGTAGAAATTACAGTCTTCTTATCTTTAAAATCTATAACAGCAGCATCATCACCAATACCTTTAATACTAGATTTGTGCTGTAAAGTAAAATCTTTAGTAAGGTGGTTAATTAAACCAAATTCGCCTAATTGTTCAAGAGATGTTCTCTTTGGATTTTTATCGTCTAACATACTGCAAAAATAATAAGGATATTATACAAAATGTGTTTTTTACACATAAAAGAATCTTAATATAGATTAACTTTTTTGGTAAATAGAGAAATCTTATGTTATCATTCGTTATAATAATGTTAGGATGTATGGTAAAACCCTACTTATACACTATATTTGTGAATTGTTTAGAACTAAACCAAAAGAAATTTGAGCTTAGGTCTAATTTAAATTAAGATTAGTATGATAAAAGTCTCAGAAACAGCAAAGAAGAGAGTCATAGATTTAATGACAGAAAGTGGTTTTAATGCTGAAAAAGATTTTGTACGTGTTGGTGTTAAAAGCGGCGGATGTAGTGGTTTATCTTACGAATTAGATTTTGATAAAACTACAACAGAAACAGACAAGGTTTTTGAAGATAATGCGGTACGAATTGTGGTAGATAAAAAAAGTTTTTTATATCTAGTAGGAACTACTTTAGAGTATTCTGGAGGATTAAACGGAAAAGGTTTTGTGTTTAATAATCCAAATGCACAAAGAACATGTGGTTGTGGCGAAAGTTTTTCGTTATAAACAATGATTAAAAATATAAAAGCAAAGATTTAAAAATTAGCTAATAAAATAATGCTTTTGTTAGCAAATTAAGATGATATGGCATATACAGAAGAAGAGTTAAAGAAAGAGCTAGAAACCAAAGAGTATGAATATGGTTTTTATACCGATATAGAGTCTGATACTTTTCCTATAGGATTAAGTGAAGAAATTGTTGTAGCTATTTCTAAAAAGAAAAATGAGCCTAAGTGGATGACAGACTGGCGTGTAGAAGCATACCGTGTTTGGGAAAAAATGGAAGAACCAGATTGGGCAAATGTTAATTATGAAAAACCAGATTTTCAGGCAATAAGTTACTATTCTGCCCCTAAAAAAGCAGATCCTAATAAAACTTTAGATGATGTAGATCCGGAGTTGTTAGAAATGTATAAAAAGCTAGGTATTTCTATAGACGAACAAAAGAAATTGCAAAATGTTGCAGTAGATATTGTTGTAGATTCTGTTTCTGTTGCCACTACTTTTCAAAAAACATTAGCAGAAAAAGGTATTATTTTTATGCCAATTTCTGAAGCTATACAAGAACATCCAGAGTTGGTGCGTAAGTATTTAGGTACTGTAGTGCCAACTACAGATAACTTTTATGCAGCATTAAATTCGGCTGTATTTACAGATGGGTCTTTCTGTTACATTCCTAAAGGCGTACGTTGCCCAATGGAGCTTTCTACTTACTTTAGAATTAACCAAGCAGGTACGGGTCAGTTTGAGCGTACTTTGGTTGTAGCAGACCAAGAGAGTTATGTAAGCTATTTAGAGGGCTGTACTGCGCCATCTAGAGACGAAAACCAATTACACGCAGCCGTTGTAGAGTTAATTGCAATGGATGACGCAGAAATTAAATACTCTACAGTACAAAACTGGTTCCCTGGTAATAAAGAGGGTAAAGGTGGTGTTTATAATTTTGTAACAAAAAGAGCTTTATGCGAGAAAAACGCAAAAGTATCATGGACACAAGTAGAAACCGGTTCTGCAGTAACATGGAAATATCCTTCTTGTATTTTAAAAGGAGATAACTCTATTGGAGAGTTTTATTCTATTGCAGTAACAAACAATTACCAGCAAGCAGATACTGGTACAAAAATGGTTCACCTAGGTAAAAACACCAAGAGTACAATTATTTCTAAAGGTATATCTGCAGGTAAATCTCAAAATAGTTACCGTGGTTTAGTACAAGTAAGTAGTCGTGCAGAAAATGCACGTAACTTTTCTCAGTGCGATTCTCTTTTAATGGGGAATGAGTGTGGTGCACATACGTTCCCATACATAGAGGCTAAAAACAAATCGGCTATGATAGAGCATGAGGCTACAACAAGTAAAATTGGTGAAGACCAAATTTTTTATTGTAACCAACGTGGTATAGATACAGAAAAAGCAATTGCATTAATAGTAAACGGTTTTAGTAAAGAAGTACTAAATAAGTTGCCAATGGAATTTGCTGTAGAAGCTCAAAAACTATTAGAAATTAGTTTAGAAGGCTCTGTAGGTTAAACATGTTTCTCTAATAAAGAAACGCTGGGTGTTTTTAGATTGATAAAAAAATACCCTAAAAAAAGAAAAGAAAAATAAAGAACATTAAAGTAGCGATAAAATGCTTAAAATTAAAGATTTACACGCCAATGTTGATGGCAAAGAAATACTAAAAGGAATTAATTTAGAGGTTGGCCCTGGAGAGGTACATGCTATTATGGGACCAAATGGTTCTGGTAAAAGTACATTGGCTTCTGTTATAGCTGGTAATGAAACTTACGAGGTTACAGCAGGAGATATCTTTTTAAATGAAGAAAACATTGAAGATCTTTCTCCAGAAGAAAGAGCTCATAATGGTGTTTTCTTATCATTTCAATACCCAGTAGAAATTCCTGGTGTTTCTGTAACTAACTTTATGAAAACGGCTATTAATGAGTCTCGTAAGGCAAAAGGTTTAGAAGATATGCCGGCTAAAGATATGCTTAAACTTATTAGAGATAAATCTGAGTTGTTAGAGATAGACCGTAAATTCTTATCTCGTTCTTTAAACGAAGGTTTTTCTGGTGGTGAAAAAAAACGTAATGAGATTTTTCAAATGGCAATGTTAGAGCCTAAACTTGCTATTTTAGATGAAACAGATTCTGGTTTAGATATTGATGCTTTACGTATTGTAGCTAATGGTGTAAACAAACTAAAAAGTAAAGACAACGCTATTGTTGTTATTACACACTACCAACGTTTGTTAGAGTATATAGTGCCAGATTATGTACACGTACTTTACAATGGTAAAATTGTAAAATCTGGAACTAAAGAACTTGCTTTAGAGTTAGAAGAAAAAGGATACGATTGGATTAAGCAGGAAGCGGCAGTTTAAAAAAGTAATAAGTTAATTCTTTTAATGCATAATACTTGTGCATTAGCTACTACTTACTACTCAATATTAAATAATATGGATTTAAAAGATAAATTAGTTTCTTCATTTTTAGCGTTCGAGAATAACGTAGACGTACACAACCCTGTGCACGATGTACGTACAGAGGCTATTAAAAATTTTGAAACTAAAGGTTTTCCTTCTAAAAAAGAGGAAGCCTGGAAATACACCTCATTAAACAGCTTACAAAAAATAGATTTTAGCATCTTTCCTAAAAAAGAAAGTTCTTTAGAGTATAAGGATGTTAAAAAATACTTTATACATCAAATAGATACTTATAAAATAGTATTTGTAGATGGTGTTTATAGCTCTAACTTGTCTGAAACTACGCATGATGGTGTAGATATTTGTTTAATGAGTGCAGCATTAACTAAACCAATGTATAAGGCTGTTATAGATGTTTACTTTAATAAAGTAGCTTCTAAAGACGACTCTTTAACTACATTAAACACTGCATTTAGTAGAGAGGGTGCATACATTTACATTCCAAAAAATAAAGTGCCAAAAAAACCAATAGAGATTATACATTTCTCTACAGGTAATGATGCTGCTTTAATGTTGCAACCACGTAACTTAATTATTGCCGAAGAAAATTCTGAAATGCAAATTATAGAGCGTCACCAGAGTTTAACTAGTAATGAGGTGTTAACAAACTGTGTTACAGAAATTTTTGCTGCAAAAAATGCAATTGTAGATTATTATAAGGTGCAAAACGATGTAGATTCTGCATCTCTTATAGATAACACTTATGTAGATCAAAAAGATGGAAGCCACGTAAAAGTGCACACTTTTTCTTTTGGAGGTAAATTAATGCGTAATAACCTTAATTTTTATCAGAACGGAGAGCGTATAGATTCTACAATGAAGGGTATTACAATTATTGGAGATAAGCAACACGTAGATCACCATACATTAGTACACCATATAGAGCCAAATTGTGAGAGTCACCAAGATTATAAAGGTATCTATGCAGACAGTGCTACAGGTGTATTTAACGGTAAAATTATAGTTGATAAAATTGCTCAGAAAACAAATGCTTTTCAGCAAAATAACAACATATTAATAAGTGATAAAGCTACTATTAACACAAAGCCACAATTAGAGATTTTTGCAGATGATGTTAAATGTTCTCATGGTTGTACTATTGGCCAGTTAGATGAAGAGGCTTTGTTTTACTTACAGTCTAGAGGTATACCTAAAAAAGAAGCAAGAGCATTACTAATGTATGCCTTTGCAAATAACGTATTAGAAAGCGTACGTATACCAGAATTAAAAGTTAGAATTAATAAATTAATAGCTAATAAATTAGGTGTTAATTTAGGTTTTGACTTGTAAAAAATACAATCTGATAGCTTAAAAAATTATGCAGAAAACAACCCTAGATATTCAAACAATACGCAAAGATTTTCCTATTTTAAGTAGAACTGTAAATGGGCAACCTTTAGTGTATTTAGATAATGCAGCAACATCACAAACGCCAAAACAGGTGTTAGATGTTATTGTGGACTATTACAGTGGTTACAATGCAAATATACATAGAGGTGTGCACACACTTTCTCAAGAAGCTACAGATAAGTATGAGCAAGCTAGAGCAACAATACAACATCATTTTAATGCCAAGCATGCACATGAAATAATTTTTACTGCTGGTACAACACACGGTATTAACCTTGTTGCAAATGGTTTTTCATCACTATTAAAAAAGGGAGATGAAATTATTGTATCTGCATTAGAACACCATTCTAATATAGTTCCTTGGCAAATGCTATGTGAGCGTACTGGTGCGGTTTTAAAAGTAATACCAATGAACCTTAATGGCGAGTTGGAACTAGACGCGTATTACGAGTTACTATCTAATAAAACAAAACTTGTTTTTTGTAACCACGTTTCTAATGCTTTAGGGACAGTTAATCCTATAAAAGAAATTATAAACGCAGCACACAATGTTGGTGCAGCTGTTTTAATAGATGGCGCACAAGCTGCACCACATATAAAAGCAGACGTGCAAGCTTTAGATGTAGATTTTTATGTTGTATCTGCACATAAAATGTGCGGACCAACAGGGGCTGGTATGTTATACGGTAAAGAAGAGTGGTTAAATAAACTACCTCCTTACCAAGGTGGTGGCGAAATGATTGCTGAGGTTACTTTTGATAAAACAACCTACGCAGATTTGCCACATAAGTTTGAGGCTGGTACACCCAACATTTGCGGTGGTATAGCTTTTGGTGCTGCTTTAGATTATATGAATGCTATTGGTTTTAGTGCTATTGCAGATTATGAGCATGAGTTGCTAGTGTATGCAACAACGCAATTATTAACGGTAGACGGACTTAAAATTTACGGTACAGTATTAGAAAAAACATCTGTTATATCTTTTAACGTAGGTAGCATTCACCCATATGATATTGGATCTATTTTAGATAAACTTGGTATAGCAGTACGTACAGGCCACCATTGTGCGCAACCAATAATGGATTTTTACGGAATACCAGGTACTGTAAGGGCTAGCTTTAGCTTTTATAATACAAAAGAAGAAGTAGATACTTTAGTTGCTGGTGTAAAAAGAGCAGTAGCAATGCTACAATAAAAAGTTAATTACTACACGCTAATTTGATAAGCACTTTTGTTATCGTATTTTTGTTTTAAATATAAACGCTTCGGCTTTTTGTAAAATTAAAAAGGAACTATGACAATTAAAGAAATACAAGAAGAAATAGTAGACGAGTTTTCTATGTTTGATGACTGGATGCAACGCTATGAATATATGATAGATCTTGGCAAGTCATTACCTTTAATAGATGAGCAATACAAAACCGATGACAATATTATAAAAGGTTGCCAAAGTAAAGTTTGGGTACATGCAGATTTAGAAGAAGATAAACTTTCTTTTACCGCAGATAGTGATGCCATTATTACAAAAGGTATTATAGCTATTTTAATACGTGCTTTTAGTGGGCAGCACCCTAAAGATATTATTGATGCAGATACCAGTTTTATTGATGAAATTGGATTAAAAGAACATTTGTCTCCTACAAGAGCAAATGGTTTGGTAAGTATGATTAAGCAAATAAAAATGTACGCCATTGCATACCAAACGCAATTAAAATAACAACAAGTAACAATTATATAAGTTATGAGTGAAGCAGTAGATACACACCAATTAGGAGAAGATATAGTAAAGGTTTTAAAAACTATTTACGATCCAGAAATTCCTGTAGATATATATGAACTAGGTTTAATTTACGATGTTTTCGTAAATGAAGATAATGATGTTAAAATACTTATGACATTAACATCTCCTAACTGCCCAGTTGCAGAATCTTTACCTGTAGAGATAGAAGAAAAAGTAAAATCTTTAGACCTTGTAAAAGGTGCTGAGGTAGAAATTACTTTTGATCCGCCTTGGACACAAGAATTAATGAGTGAAGAAGCTAAATTAGAGCTTGGACTTTTGTAATTAGTAGCTAAATTTTCTGGTTTTTAAATCTTACTATATGGCACAGCCTAATGAAATTATAAATAGGGTGGCAAGTTCTAAACTTGTTACTTTTGATTTGGAAGATTACTTTCCAAAGGAAGAAAAAGTGCTTTTAGATATAAAAGATTGGCTTTTTGAAGGCTTTATTTTAAAAGAAAAAGATTTTAGAGAACATATTGCAAAGCACAATTGGGAGCAATATAATAATGCTTATGTAGCATTGTATTGCTCTACAGATGCCATAGTGCCTGGTTGGGCATATATGTTAATTACTACGCAGCTACAACCACATGCAAAATATATAGTACAAGGAAACCTAGAGGAGTTGTATTCTTCTGTTTATCAGACTATTATAGCTAACTTAGATTTTTCTGTTTATAAAGATAAACCAGTTATTATTAAGGGGTGTAGCAACAAGCCAGTGCCGCCAAATGCATACTTATGGGCTACAGCAAAAATGCAGTCTTACGCTAAAAGTATCATGTATGGAGAGGCCTGTTCTTCTGTGCCTCTATACAAGAGAAAATAGAAGTTGGTTTTTATTTTAAAGAACTATGCTTACATTTGCGCTTCATTAAACCATTAAAAAAAAACTATAAAATGAAGAAAATTGTTTTAACAGCTGCACTATTATTTGTTGCAACTGTATCTTTTGCGCAAACGGAAGAAGAATTAAAAGCAGAACAAGCGGTTAAAAAAGATTCTGTTGCCGCTATACAAGCAAGAATAGGTGCTATACAGGCTAAGTTAGACGCTATGCCAGGTTGGAAAATGGGTGCTTTTGGTACTATTGGTGGTACTATTTCTAGTTTTGATAACTGGTACGCTCAAGGTTCTCCTAACAACAACTCTGGTAATATTGGTTTTACTGTTAATGCTTATGCTAACCTTAAACAAGATAAATTTTTCTGGAGAAACTCTGCTAACGTAAACCTTGCTTGGGTAAAGTTAGATGATAAGGACAACCCTAACGACAGTGATAAGTTTGAAGGTACTACAGATGTTTTTACTCTAACATCGTTATACGGTCGTAAATTATCAGAGAAATTTGCAATTTCTGGTTTAGCAGAATACAGAACTACTATTTTAAATAACTTTAATAACCCTGGTTACTTAGATTTAGGTGTTGGTGCAACGTGGACTCCAATACAAGATCTAGTAGTGGTAATACACCCATTAAACTACAACTTTGTGTTTGCAGATAACGACGCTGTTTTTGAGTCGTCTTTAGGTGCTAAAATAGTTGCAGATTACACTAAAAAAATTGGTGCAGTAAACTTTAAGTCTAACTTATCAATGTTTCAAAGCTATAAAAGCTCAGACTTGTCTAACGTAACATGGACAAACTCTTTTGGGTACACACTTTGGAAAATGATTGGTGTTGGTTTTGACTTTGGCTTAAGAAGCAATAAACAAGAAGCTTTAAACTACTCTTTAGCTCAAACTCCTGCTACAGCAACGTCTTTTGATGATGTAGACAATAAGTTACAATCGTTTTGGATGTTAGGTTTAAACTATGCATTTTAATACACTGTAGTTACTACACTATAAAATATAAAAAAAGACCGCAATTGCGGTCTTTTTTCTTTTCTATATATAAGTAAATTGTCAAGCGGTTTTAAGTAGTTTATGGTGTTCGTCCAAAAAATTTAATGAGCGTAATAAACTAGCATAAAATGCAATACTTCTGTCATCTCTTTCAATACAAGATTTTAAAAAATCTTGTAAGTCTAAATAATAAAAATTGGCTTTAAAAGTAGGTATGTAAGTATTTATGGTATTAGGGTCATAAAATGTATCGTCTATCACCAAATCCATATCTAACCTTTTTCTAAAGTAGTCTATAGTTACATCTGTGGCGTTGTAATGTTTTTTTATAATTGCTATGTGTAAAGCTCTAGATTTATCATCTATTCTTTGTGAGCATGTAGAAGAAATTAAACTATAGATGTTGTTTTCTATCCTTGATTTAATATCTGTATTTTTCATTATATTTTTTGATTAATTGATACCTCTAATTTACCAAATAATCTACAAAAGCCTGTTAATCAGCGTTTATAATTAACACTTGGTCTATGCCTTTGTTGTGAAACATTAAAAAAGTGTTGTGAAAGTATCTTAAACTGATGTCACAAAATTGTAAAATTTAACAGAAATCAAATTGTAAGAAATAACTTTCTTCCCGGAGTTGCTTTTGTTATGTGTAAATACAGGTGGTTTAAGTCCTTTAGTATTAGCTATTTGTGTATAGTATTCTTCTTTTGATGGGTAGTAAGGATACACTGCATTAAAAATCTCGTTCCAATAGTTTTTTTCTATTATTAGCCCTATAATTGAAATACAGTCTGTAATATCTATCAAGTTAATAGGGTAATTGCCGTTGTTTACTTCGTCTTTTTTTGCCAAATGAAAAATAGGATGTCTACCATTACCAATTAAGCCTCCAAAACGTATTATGGCTGTTTTTAAGCCTGTATCGTTTAAAAACAACTGTTCTATAGCAACCAATTGCTTTGCAGCGCTTGTTAGGGGTTTAGGAGTGGTTTTTTCGGTTATTTCACCATTTAAATCTCCGTATACAGATGTACTACTTACAAAAATTACTTTTTTAACGTTTGCTAGTTTACTATGTTTATGTACTAGCTTCATTTTAGTAAGGTAACTACTTGCGTCACCAGTTTTCATTCTTGGTGGAATATTAATAATAAGCACATCTACATTGCTCAAAAAAGCATCTAATTGTGTTGTAAAGTCATCATCATTTAAATCAACTAAAAAAGAATTTATAGATTGTTGCTCTAATAGTGTTAATTTATCTTTAGTAGTAGTACTGCCATTAATTTTATATCCTTGCTTTTGCAATGTAGTGGCTAAAGGTAAACCCAGCCATCCGCAGCCAAATACGGCTATTTTGTTTTTCAAAATTTTACTGTTTTTGTAATTAGTATTGCATCGTTTAAAACAAAAGGCATTGGTATTTCATTTACAGGTCTTGCAGGTATGCTAAAATGTTGGTTGGTTAGCAAATCATTAGAGGCCTCGTAAAAAGTAAGTTCTAAAGGTGCATTGGGCTCCAAAATTAAACTAATTTCTGTGTAATTGTTATTGCTAATGTAATGGGTTATAAACTTATTTGTAGTATTTAATAAAGAGTAATTTGGTAATGGTACTCTGTTTGCTGTGGCTTTTGCTAAAGCTACATTATTTTTATAAATATCTAAACGGTTTACTTTACGCTGTGGTGTAATACAAATTTTTAAATGTCTTTGGTTATTTATAAGTGTATCAACTGTTTTTTCAATTTTAGGTACAAGTATATTTTTTATTGGAGCATTAGTAACGTATGTAAAGTTAGAGTTGTATTTACTGCTAATTGTATTGCTAGCCAATTGCTGTGGTTTTGTTTTTGTATTGTTTACATATTGTGCCGTCCATTCTGTTAAATAACTGTCATAAGTAGCCCATTTAGCAGTATTGCTGTTAGCGTCTAATACATAAAGTAAACTACTAGGTTTGGCATTATCTTTTGTAAAATTAGACTTTAAATGTGCCATTGCAAAACCACCTAAACTTAACAATAAACAAAGTAAAGCAAGTCTGTTTTTATGTTTGTAAAAGCCAAATATTGGCGTAATAGCAACAAATAAAAGTGTTGTTAAAACAGTACTTGCAACCAACATTTTTAAACCAAGACCAACAGGAAACATTTTTACAAAAGGTGCAAATATGGCTAATAGCGGTAGGGTTAAAAAGAAAAGTAAAAAAGGATTTGGCTTTTTTTGGTTGCTAACAATCATAAAAGAAGCTAATAAAGCAAATACAGGTATTATTGTGTAACTGGCGCCTTTTAAAAATACTGCAGCCATACCAGAAATTACAAGCCATATAAAAATTGGCGCAACTACTAAATTTGGTGTTTTTAGTTTTTTAAATTTATGGTAAACGTAAAAGCATACAGCAAGTGCTACTAGGGTAAAAGTAGTTATATAGGTATAACCGTTGTATGTAAAACCGTGTAGAATATCATTGTATTGCGGATAAATAATTTTTAAAACTGTATAACTAAAATAGCCAACTACGCCCGTAATAAGTAAGGATGTAAGTAGCGGAGCAAAGCCAATAATAATTTCCTTGGCATCTAGTTTCTTATTTTTAAAACCTAATATAAGTAGTGTTATAAATAGTAGAACAGCAATGGCAAACATTGGCCAAATCCAGCTAAAAGGATAGGACACTGTTTTAAACACAGGAACGGTAAAGTAAATAGCGTCTTCATTGGTTTTTAAGGTTGATAAGTCTGCATTTGCAAAATGCTGTAACAACGGCATTAAGTAGCTTCCTTGGTGTGCCAAAGTTTTTTTATCTAAGCGCTCATAATTATCTTTTTCGGTATGGTAGTCAAAATGATCATCTATAAAAGCAAAATTAAAACCTTGTATATCTGCATCTTCTCTAAAAACAGTTAAATCGGTATCATTAGGAAGCATTTTATAAATACTATAAGCCAAAGAATTTGCAACTGGATATTCTGGGTTAGCAGCAGTAAATTCTTCAATAAGTCTGCTGTTTCCTTGGTTGGTCTCAATAAGCATATAACTAGGTCCACCGCTTCCACGAGCTTCAAAATTTAAAACCAAACCAACATCTTTTGCCCACGGATGTTTGTTTACAAACAATTCAGCTCCATTTAAACCAAGTTCTTCTCCATCAGAAAGTAAAATAATAATATCGTTTTTGGGTGTTTTATTTTCCTGTAAATAGGCGCGTACACTTTCTAAAATAGTAGCTACGCCACTACCAGCATCACTAGCGCCTAATGAAGAATGCGGATTGCTATCATAATGCGACAGTAACAATAAGGCATTGCCATTATTTTCTCCTTTTATTTTTGTTAAAATATTACTTGCATAAGATAAATTACCCCAATCGCCAGCAGTGTAGCCTTCTTGTACAGTGGTTTCTAACCCTAATTTTTGTAGTTCTTCTACTATATAATTTTTTACCTCTGCGTGGGCTTTAAAGCCAATTGCGTGTGGTTTTTTACCAATTTCAGCAACGTGTTTTAGTGCTCTATCTGTAGAGAAAAATGTTGTAGAAGCATTACCATCTTGTTTATATGTTGGCATTATAGTAACAAAACTTAGGTAAGTTGCTAATAGTAAAAGTATTAAGGTTAAAATTCTTGCTATTCTGTTCATTTTGTTACGTATTTCTAAATTGATACCTTAAAATTATACAAATTTGATGCTTTTAACGCAATTTATTTAGATAATTCATTAAAAATCACTAAGTTTAAGATTAACCTAAAACCAAATATTATGGGAATAAAAAGCTTTCAAGGAGTGCGGAAGACCGTTAAAAAGGAATTTGAAGCACCAATTTTAGTAGAAGATTATATGACTAAAAAGTTAATAACGTTTAAACCAGACCAATCTATTTTAGAAGTAATGGAGCTGTTTACCAAGCACAATATTTCTGGTGGACCGGTTTTGGATAATAACGGATTTTTAGTAGGTATTATTTCTGAGGCAGATTGTATGAAACAAATCTCGGAGAGTCGTTACTTTAACCAGCCAATACTAAACAAAAGTGTAGAAAATTTTATGACTAGAGATGTAGAGTTTATTTCTCCAGACATAAGTATTTTTGATGCAGCTGGTATTTTTGTTAGGCACAATAGGCGCAGACTTCCTGTACTTAAAAATGATATTTTAGTTGGACAAATTAGTAGAAAAGATGTAGTAATTGCAGCATTAAAGTTAAATGGGCAAAATTATAAATAGCGTACCTTATGATTTCTCTTTTTTTATGA
Source organism: Cellulophaga sp. RHA_52 (assembly GCF_007827205.1). NCBI lineage: Bacteria > Pseudomonadati > Bacteroidota > Flavobacteriia > Flavobacteriales > Flavobacteriaceae > Cellulophaga > Cellulophaga sp. RHA_52. Next base: position 661,668 of record NZ_VIRZ01000001.1, on the reverse strand, counting down.
ATGGTTTCTGTCCCCAGAAACCATTTTTTGTTTAAGGAGTAGAGCTACTCGCGTTTCACAATCATATAATAATCATTATCTAAGGGTAAATAGCCAAGGTCGTATACAAAAAAATAGGTAGTTCCTTTTTTGGTGGTGTAGGTGTTTGTTATAAACTCAAAGTCAAACCCCTTGTCTATAAGCCTAGTACGTGTAGTTTTGGTTTTTCCCTCGGTTAAAGTAAAACTATCTAAAACCCTATAGTTTTTACGCAGCCTATTGTTTATGTTTCTAATTAGGTTTTTACTGTCTTTATTAATTTTATTGTTGTAGGCATTTCTGCAATAATCTTCACAGAACTTTTTATCTGCTCTACCAACCAGTTTTTTTCCGCATTCTAAACAAGTAGTCTCCAAATTTATATGTAATTTTTAAAAGGTTTTATGTTTAACAAGTTACAAATAAAACTGTTATGTTAAATTTAGCTTATACTAATCTTGTATTTAGTTAACAAACCAGCTAAGCCATTTTTAGAGAATTTAGCACCTTTTAAGTTGTTATTATCGGGGTCTATAGTATAGTTATAAGCGGTTATAAAATCGGCTTTTTCTAAGTTAGAATCATCAAAAATAGCATTCTTTAAATTACAGCCATCAAAACTAGACTGGGTTAGGTTAGCCATAGAAAAATCTACCTGTTCTAAGTTACAATTTTTAAACATCGTCTTTTTAATAGCAAGCGTATAGAACGATGCTAGCTGCAAATTACAATCTGTAAAGGTAAATGATAGTAAAAAAGGATTACAGCTGTTAAACAGTACTCCTAAGAGCTTACAATTATTAAAAGTTGTGTTGTTAAAAGAAGTGTTCTTGGTTTTTGCATTGGTAAAATCACAGCCAATAAACGTACATTCTACAAAATTAACATCAGACAAAAAAGCTTCAGCAAAAATACACTCTTTAAAAATGCAATTGTCATACTCTGCGGTTGGCAATCTATTTATAGTAAAATTTTCTTTGGTAAATGTTTTGTCTAATATTAGCGCATTCATATGTTTTTGTTATTATGTGTAGCTTCAATTTTGTTTTTAAAAAATGCTTTGTCTTTAGCAGAGATTCTATTTAAAGTGGAGTTTATACCTCCTTTAAGCGTGTTATATTTATTTAGAGTAAAATCTAACTTTATAATTGTTTCAAAAAGTACTTTTTTAGTTTCTACACTTTTTATATCAGCAATCGGAATTGTGGTTTTTTTAAGGATGGTTCTTGTTTTTTTTATCCAGATAGTATAGTCAGAAACGTAAATAGTGTTAGTATCAATTTCACATATTACTTTGCTTTGTTTAAACTGATTGTATATTAATAGCAGTAAATAAATTGAAATTACTACAGGAGAAAGCAATATAATAGACATAAATATTAAGAAAAATATAGATTTTATATCAGTTATAGTTTTGCCATCAAAAAAACTCATAAACATTGTTAAAGAGAGTATTGATAATCCTATAAAAAAGAGCAGAAGAATAGTAAACACAAGTATTCGTATAACTTTTTCTTTTTTAGATTGATAAAAAATAGTTTTGTTTTCTGGCATTATGTATTGTTATTCTAAACTTTGAGAATACGCAAGTATACTAAATCAACATTTTTTAGGTTCCTATATTTTCTCAGTTTTTTAGCCTTTATTGTACTTTTTGTGTTCTATTTTCTTCCTTTCTAAAATTGCATAAAATTTTCGTGGAGATATTTTCAGATCCTTTGTAATGTCACTTACCTTTTTCTTCCCTTTTTTGTACAGTTTTAAATTATCGTTTACTTTTTTATTAAAGTAGTGTTTTTCTAATTTTTCAACTATTTGTAATTCAGTTAAATTAGAGTCCTTTGCGTAGTTATCAATTTCTAGTTTAATTTTTTTAAGAATTTCACTCATATTTATGTGTGCTAATGTGTTTATGTAGTTTAAGCACTAAAGTTAACAAATAAATAATATGCAGAAAGTCGGGGAGTCCATACGCTTTGGGATTCGTAAGTAGCCGAGAACTAGCAATTAATTGTACACGTTATTAGCAAACGTTATTCGCTAAATGTTCCATCTCCATTCCATTTTAAAATTTTTGAAGGTGTATCAAAGAATGGCCCAAAATCACTCACTGGTTTTTGATCTTTATACTTAAGCCTTAATATATTAGCAATAACTTTAATTAATTACTGTGTTTTAATTAGGATTATCGTCTGTTAAATAACCATTAAAAACATAACCTTCAGTAGCATATGTACTGTTTGTATTTAATTTTATACACACCCAGTCTCCAGTAATGTATTCATTAATATCCTCATTATAAATTGTTAATTCTTTATTTGTTCTTCGGATAACGTTTACAGCTTCTCCGTAATTTAATGTATGAATTACTTTTCCTTTTTTTCCGGGCTGATCTCTGCAATAAAGACCTTTTTTTGCTGATACGTATTTCCAATGGTTTGTTCTTGTAAAGTTGAACTTGATATCGTTGGTTGATATACGATCAAGGGATAATGAATTTCTAAGATAAATAACTATTCCTCTGCTGCTAATAGTATCCGATAGTTTTCCGTAAGCATCAGAAGAGTATTTTTCAATTATAATACCATCACCTCTATTAGAGTAAAAGGTTTTGCTTTGGGAAGGTATTATGTATTTACTTGTATAAGTTAAAGAATCTGTAGCTATCAATTCTTTTCCATTATTTCTTAAGAATAAAATTTTTGACTTATAAAATGAATTGTCTGAGTTGTTTTTAAACCCCCAAAACACTAGCGCATCTAAAAAATTATCATGACCATAATCAAATGTAACTATATGCTTACTCATAATAGATACTCCTTTTGATGATATTATGTCTAAATCTACTGTATTTTTTGTTGCTATTTTGGCCGCACTAATTATAGAAGCTTCATCGTTTGCTAATATTTTTTTTTCATTACTAATTTGGTTCTTTTGTGGGGTAATATGTTTTTTACAAGAAAAAGAAGCAAATAATAACACTAGGCTTAATATGTGAGTACTCTTAATCATAACTGTAATCTTTTCAAATTATTAACAGTCTAAATATTAAGATTATTTAATACTAAAGTAACCACCAATATATATTCGTGGTTTTTCAATTTATATTCGGTGTTAAAAAATTAACTGATAGGAGACTGAGGGAGCAGGTCTGAGGTTAGTATTGTTTGTAGGTTGTGTTGTACACAGGCTTTTCTTACACCTATTTTTTTACACCTATTTTTTTACAAATACAATTAGTTTGGTGTTCTCCCGATCATCTTGGTTATTTTGATATTCAAAGGTCAAAGTTGCATCATTCTCGTCTCCTGAAGGACTTGCCCATTCTCTTCCTTGCTTAACATCAAACTCTAACATTCCATCTATGCCACCCGTTTTCCAAGTTCCATTTTTTTGAAGTCCAACACCTTCGATTTCATCAAATTTATAAGTTCCGTCCGCTAATAAAATTAATTCTGGGTATTGACTATGTAACTCTTTTTTAGCAATTATTTGTTTGGAAGAGTCATCCAATTGGTAAGTCCCAGCTAAGTCATCCATTTGATTTTTATGCAACGATGGCAAAATGAGTAAGTAGTATAAAGCTATTAGTCCAAAACATAAAATTGAAACAATTCCTATGCCGTAACCTATCTTTTTTACTTTAGAAGATTTCTTGCTAAGCCCAATTAGTATAAAAATTAGAGAAATTATTAAGGTTATTCCTCCAACAAAAATTAGAAATATGAATAATAAACTTTCTAGCATATTAATTTTTTAGCTTGTGTATAATGGTTGAGTTAAGCTTATTGTTTAGTTTTAGCTCAAAAATCCGTACTACGTTTAAGGATTGTTAGCAATAGTTATTTGCAAGTTTATTCTATTTTGAGTTCCACTATTGTTGGGTCTTTGCCAGAATAACTCAATTCTATTTGTTGACCAATAATAAGATTTTTATGTTCTTCTTTATTAATTTGTTCTTCGGCAATTATAGTCTGTCCGTCTTCGGTTATAAACTTGACTTTAGCATAATAAATTTTGCCAGTCCCTGTTTTTCTTACTGTCTTAGTAATATTAGTTGATATTATTGTGCCATTAGTTTTTATTCCATATTGGGAGATATCATTTGATTTTTTAAAAGTAAAATTCATTATAAAAGTCATATAAAGTATAAAACACAGGGGAATAGATGAAATAGCTAAAAGTTTAAACTTCATATCATTTCCGTGCTCAACTCTGTCGTGATAATCTTGAATATTTCTAAAATTGTAAAAAGTTTGAATTAAACAAAACATTGTTAATGCAGTACCAAGTACTGAAAATATTAGTGGAGAAAGATTATAAATACTATTAGGTATAAATAATAGAAAAACAACTATTGAAAGAATCATAGCCAAAGCCCAAATCCATCTCTGTTTATTATCATTACTGCGATGAATAATATTAGTTTGTTTATCAAAAACCACAAATCCATTCTCATTTGCTGTATTAATTAAAAAAGGAAGAACCTCGTCTACCTTTTCATAGGTCAATCCAAGAATGGTAATGTCGTGTCCAGCATTATCAATTAATGGACCATCGCTCCAAATTCCATCATCAATATTTTCATCTGATAATTCAGAAATACAAGGGTATTTAGATGTGAATTTTTGAATTAAAGTCACAAAATCCTGTCTAGGCTTTTTATTCTTTTCTCTAAGGTCAAGCTTTTCTAGCAGATCCCATGCAATTTTATCAATTTTTGGAATGTCCTTTCTAGTTATTGAAATTATGTAGCTCAAGAGATTTTATTTTTTATAATTTTTGCTAACGGTTTTCTTTATTTTGATTTATTAATTTAATAGAAGAAAAGAGGAGAACTAAAACGGTCTTCAAGTTAACGACTTATTACACGTACTAGTCCTCTTTCTTCTTAACTGTTGCATAGAACCAATTGGAATACTAGGTTACCAGAACCCGTTAAAGGAAATAGTTTATGCGACATAATTTTAATAGCTAAATATAAAAGTATGAAAAATTATGAAGAAGTAGTAGGTATCGATGTATCAAAAAAAACAATAGATGCAAGTTGCCACTTATCAATGAAACACCGTGTTTTCACTAATGATGTTAAGGGGTTTCAATCTATGTTAAATTGGGTAACAAAGCAAACCAAAGGCGTTTCTGTTTTTTACTGTTTTGAGAATACAGGAAATTATTCTTTAAAACTCGCAAGTTACCTAAGTTATAAAGGAATTGCATATGTGGAAGAAAGCCCTATTAAAATTAAACGTTCATCAGGTTTAGTTAGAGAAAAAACAGATAAGATTGATTCCGAGATTATAGCTAGATATGCTTGGATCCATCGAGAAGAATTGGTTTCTAGTGAATTAAAAAGTGTTGTTTATCAAGAGTTAGGTAGACTTATAGGCTTGCGAGATCAATTAGTTAGAAATAGAGCAGGATTGTTAGGCACTTTAAAAGAGATAGAGCAGCTTTTAAGCAGTCCATCTACAGATACTAGCTGTATTGTTTTAAGAAGGAGTATAGAAAATTTAAGCAAACAAATTAAGAGCATTGAATCTAGAATGGATTCTCTATTAAAAGAAGATGAGTCACTTTCTTCAAACTATAAATTGTTACTCTCTATAAGAGGAATAGGTTTTGTTGTTGCGTGTCAATTATTATATCATACTGAAAACTTCAAACGCTTTTCTAGCTGGCGAAAATTCTCAAGCTATTGCGGTTTAGCTCCATACGAATATAGTTCAGGAACAAGTATTCATAGACGTAAAAAATGTCATTATTTAGGAGATAGGAAAATGAAAAGTTTACTGAGTATGGCAAGTATATCAGCAATACAACATGACCCAGAATTAAGATTATATTATAAACGGAAAGTAAAGGAAGGAAAACCAAAAATGATAGCACTAAACAATGTTAGGAACAAATTATTAGCGAGAGTGTTTTCAGTTGTAAAAAGAGGCACTCCATATGTTGCCCTAAATCAATATGCAGCTTAAAATTTAATGAGAAATTACTAGGATTTGATCTTGGAATACGTGTATGAAACGGAGCGTATAAATAAACGCTAACTTTTCGGTTTAGAACTTAGCCAAATTTACAATTTTACCATTATTTTCATTTAACCGTCAAATTGTAAATTTGGCGGATTTTGTTAATATACACCAACTTTGGGTTTGGAACTTAATCCTTATTATTTATATACCTTGTTAGCATTAGTTTTTCTTATACTTGTCTTTTCGTAATGTCCAATAATTCTCCATAAAATATTTTGTCTTTTTTAGAGATTCTTCCGTTGCATTTGGAATTATAAATACTTCTCTGTCCTCACGTTCAACATTTTGACCAATATATTCAGCAATTAGATTTTCAAATTCCATTACTTCAGGGAAATCTTCGTCACCATCTATATCATTTCCATCTCCACCGTTGAACGGTGGAACTTCTACAATCAGATAAGCATTTCCACTTTTCCTCAAAGTCAATTCAGGTGTTGCTCCACCAAAATCAGAAACTTCAATTTCTTTAATTATTATTTCGTCTAAGTCTTCACTAATTTCTACATTTTCGATTTTAGTCTCTTTTGAATCTTTTTTGTTTTGGTTACAACCAAAAAAACTAAATATTCCCATTGTTAAAATTGTTATTAAGGTTTTATTTTTCATTTGTTCTAAATTAATGCCAACGGTATTGTATAAGATTAGTTGCGTGGTTTAGCAACTAACTTTGCAAGTACAAACCGAATAGAAAATCCGCGAGGATTTTCGTAAGTAGGCTTGTACAAAGCAATTAATTTTATACGTTGTTGTACAACGTTTTTTTAATTCATATTAAACGACTTGATTATATTTTCGAGTTCGCATATTTCTTTTTTCCCATATTTGTTTTTCGAAACTGCAAGGTTCACAGTATAGAATAAATCATTCGTTGGATGCTCAACAGTCACATATAATCCGATTATTGGTATCGTATCAAATTTCTCTTCAACAAGATTCCAAATTGCTTTCTTTTCAAACACGTCTGTAATTCCAGATTCAATTACGTCATATTTGCTTTCAACATCCTTTTGTTGTTCTTCAAGAGTCATCCAAGGTTTTGCTTTTCTCATTTCAGTAATTCCGAAATATTTAAAAGCATTTTCTCCAAAAGTTCCAGCACTTATTCCATTATCAGCGATTTCTGGTTCCCAACTATTATCTGGCAAAATAATTGAATATCGGTTTTCCTTTCCGTTTACAATTATTCCACTTTTCAAATCAATTTTTTCACATTCGCAATCATTTAGAAATTCCGACTTTTCAGAGCAGGAAATCAGAACTAAAAGTCCGATTATCAATATTATCGTTTTGTTTTTCATCAAATGTTGTACAACTAGTTAATAAACGCAATTTATTGCGTTTATTTCGCCAATAGGGTTATGTAAACGCACATATGGCAGTATGTTTTAGTTATTTTTCTTACAATATAGTAATTATTTTTGTGGTACAAACCAAGTGATATATAGTTGTATTACTAAACTTATATTTTGGTGCTAGTGTAACAAAAAAGCCTCTAAAAAGAGGCTTGTATAAATTGTAATTTAGTTTTCTATTCTCCAAGGTGGGTTTAGTCTGTTTTCACCAGCATAAAATAATATCAGTTGGTTTCCATCTACATCTTTTAGCCTGGCTTCTCTCCACATCCAACTTTGGTCTGTTGGTAGTAGGTCAAAATTAATTCCGTTTTGTTGTATAGTATTCACTTGCTCGTCAAGGTTTTTGCATTCAAAATAAACATAAATACCTTCTCCTTTTGGCAATTCTTTTGTCTGGTGAACAGAAAAAGTTGAGTTGCCATCTGGACACACAAACCTTGCGTAATGCGGTAATGCTTTTACAATTAGTTTTAGCCCTAATTTTTCATAAAACGGTATAGACTTTGTTAAATCTAAAGAGGGTACAGTTACCTGGTTTAGGTTCATTGTTTTTTGGTTTAAATAAGGCTTGTTTTTAAATAAGGTTTAACACGTAAAAATACTATTCTTGCTCAAACCTTTTTGTAGTTTTAGAATACTTTAGTTTGTGTATGTCCCATTTGCTATGGCCTGCATTACGCTCTAGTTTTTGGGCAATTATCATACGCTCACCATCTGTTCTAAGGTTAATCATTCCGTATTTGGTTAAAAACGAGTTTATTTCTTTATTAATTTTTTTTATACTTTTTAAAAACTTCTTTTTTTGCGCTTCTTCGGTTTCTTCTTTATAGTTCTTTTTTATGATTTTTAAGTCTTCAAACATTTTAGAAATACCTTGTAGTTTAATATACGTTATTTCTTTTGTAGACCTAGCCAATTCGGTAGAGAAAATAAGTGGTTTTTCTCCATAACCACATTTGCCTAACGCACCAATAGTATCTGGCCTTGGATGAGCATAACTTTCATCATCACCAGAAGATATTACTGTGGCACTAGAATTTATTGCTTGTATAAAGGCATAATGAAAATGATTGCTGCCATGGTGGCAAGCCTTGGCTACATCTACTTGTAATTCATGTAACTGAGCATTATTTTTGTAATAATCTTGTAGTATTTGGCCAAACTCTGTGTTAACATCTCCTCCTAAAAGAATTTTAGACTTACCAAACTCGTACTTTAAAATAACAGAGTGTCCGTTTTTGTCTTTTCCTAAATTGTTAATACTTTTTAGTGCATCTTTACCCTCAATTTTTTTAGTAATTGGCCCTAATATTTTTATTGAGTTTTTAGTATTATTTACAGTGCTTTCTTTACTATAATTGGGCAAATAATTAGCGCTAATGTCTAACGCTTTAAAACTAACATTAGGGTTATGTTTTAATACTTTGTACAGTGTTTTACAATAGGTAGAACCTGCACCTTTTCTGTTTTTAGCGTCTGTAATTAAGTGCAACATTTGCGCTGTAGTTGTTATTACATTTGTATAATAGCCATCTTTTTTAGTGCCTAACCTGTTAGCACCAGGGCGTTCTACTAAACCATTATGGTAAATAGTGTCTATTTTTATTTTATCATTGTCAAAAACATACCCAAAACCTTGGTAGTGGTCAGCATCAGAATGACTAATAATTGTTGTGAACGGAAAAGATAAGGGAGATTTACGGTCATACAAATTAAAACGCCATGATAAATACCGGTTCATATTATCCGTTTTTCCGGCATCTATAAGTATGTGTTTATCATTTGGAGTAACAATATGGCAACCGTCTCCTTGGCCAATATCTACAAAGTTAACCTCTAATAACCTTTCTTTTCTAAGTTCATCTACTTTTACCCAACCATTGGTATTTCTGCTTCTGGCAAATACTCTATTATTTACAATTTTGGTATCTAAAATTTTTATATAATCACCAAATAAAAGATGATTGCCCCAAGACCTACCATCAGAAGATTTGTAAATTTTTACAGAAGGGTATTCTGCAAACGCATATTTTCTTTTATAGGATCCTATGTTGTACGCGTCTTCTGATAGATGTGTCATTAGAACATTATTTAGGGTTACATATGCCTACTCTTCAACAAATAAATAATTTAACTTTAGGTTGTTAAAGGAAGTATTAAAAGCGGTTATTTCATCATCTAACACCTTATTAAAAGCAGTTAGTTGTGTGTTAATTTTTGCTGTTAGTTCATTTTTAACGGCAATATCTTGGTCTGTTGGCGGAAAATCATCCAAACCAATTAAACTATTTATATGCGCTAATTTATTTGTGAGTTTTATAGGAAAATTAAGCGGATCTTGATTACTTCTGTTTTTAGTTTGATACAGCTCTTTTTCTATATTCTCTAGCTTTTCTCGCATTGTTTTGGCTTTTTCTACCAGTTCTTTTGTTGCTTCAGTATCTTTATATTGTTTTTCAAAAGCAGAAAGTTGTGCTGTAATTTTTCGCATTTTTTTAATAGAAGTATGTGCTTTGTTTACCGTTTCATTTACCTCTGTTATAAAATTGTACTGCTTTTGCATATCTGCAATGCTAGCTTCTGCTCTTGGGTCTGGCACAATGGTAAAGTCTTTACTTTGTGTAGCGCCATTAACCACCAATTGTACGTTGTAATCTCCAGGTACTGCTTTTGGTCCATTAAAACTAGCCCACCAAAAAATCATACCTTTAAGTTTCTCGGCTCCCTTTCCGCGCGTGTCCCACACAAAAGTGTTGCCTCCTTTTTTAACTTTTAATTTCTTGTTTTTTTCTTTGGCCTTATTGCTAAACGTAGCTAAAGTATCTCCTTTTTTATTAAAATAGATTAGTTTAACGTTATCGTTTTCTTCTAGTTTGTTAATATAAAAATGCGTAATTACACCGTTTGGGTGGTTGCTTCCGGCTAATTTAGATGGTCTGCTACTGCTACCGCCTTTTGTTCTATAAGTATCTTTTGGTTTGTATAATATTGATGTTGCATTTTTTGTATTTTCATCTAATTGATGCAATACAGACAAATCATCTAAAATCCATAAACTTCTACCTTGTGTAGCAACAATTAAATTGTTGTTTTTAATTGTTAAATCTGTTATTGGTACAATTGGTAGGTTTAACTGAAAAGGTTTCCAGCTAGCACCATCGTTAAAAGAAATATACATTCCTGTTTCCGTACCAGCGTATAACAATCCTTTTTGTTTAGGATCTTCGCGCACTACACGTGTAAAGTGCTCATTGTTTATACCGTTTGTTATTTTTGTCCAGGTTTGTCCGTAATCTGTAGTCTTGTATAAGTAAGGTGCAAAGTCGCCCAACTTGTATTTAGTAGCAGCTACATAGCACGTACCTTCATTAAAAGCAGAAGGTTCTATGCTATTAACCATAGACCATTGGGGCATATTTTTAGGTGTAACATTCTCCCAAGTTTCGCCACCGTTTTTAGATACGTGCACCAAGCCATCATCACTACCAACCCAAAGTAAGCCTTCTTTAAGCGGACTCTCATTAGCTGCAAAAATGGTGCAATAGTACTCTACACTTGTATTGTCTTGTGTAATTGGTCCGCCACTAGAAACTAGTTTGCTAGGATCATTACGAGTTAAATCATCACTTAATAATTTCCAAGACTGACCTTCATTTTCTGTAACGTGTACGTGGTTAGAGAAGGTGTATAGTTTTTTAGGGTTGTGTTTGCTAAATAGTATAGGAAAGTTCCATTGAAAACGGTATTTCATCCCATCTGCTCCATATCCCATAGGATTGTCTGGCCATACGTTTATAGCTCTTGTTGTACCTGTTTTATGGTTTTTTCTAGTTAAAAATCCGCCATAACTACCACCGTATACAATGTCATTATTTGTTGGGTCTACAGCAATATGTGCCGACTCGCCACCTGCGGTTTCCTCCCAGTCATTATCACTAATAGAGCGCCCATCACTTCTGTGGTTTATACGTATGGTAGAATTGTCTTGCTGTGCAGCATAAATTCTGTACGGAAATGCATTGTCTGTAGTTACTCTGTAAAATTGTGCTGTAGGTTGGTTGTTGTAAGTGCTCCAAGTATCGCCACCATCATAGGTAATTTGCGCGCCACCATCATCACCAATAATCATTCTCTTTGGATTTTCTGGAGCTATCCATAAATCATGATGATCTCCGTGTGGTGCATTAAATGTGCTAAACGTTTTACCGCCATCTGTAGATTTGTGGTATTGCACGTTAAGTACGTATACAGTATTAACATCTTCTGTGTCTGCATACAAACGTGTATAGTACCAAGCACGTTGACGTAATTTACGTTCTTGGTTTACTTGTGTCCATTTTTTACCGCCATCATCACTACGGTATAGGCCGCCTTTTTCTTTGTTTTCTACAATTGCCCATACACGTTCTGAGTTTTTAGGAGAAACAGTAACTCCAATAATCCCCAATGTATCTTTAGGAAAACCTTCGTTTTTAGAGATTTCTGTCCAAGTTTCTCCACTATCTGTACTTTTCCATAAAGCAGAACCGTCTCCGCCACTGCTTAAACTATACGGTGTTCTTTTTGCGCGCCACGTAGATGCATATAAAACACGAGGATTGTTTGGGTCTAACGTTAAATCTACAGCGCCTGCACTGCTATTAACAAATAGTGTTTTACGCCACGTTTTACCGCCATCTGTACTTTTATAAACACCACGTTCCTCTGTAGGCTTGTATATGTTACCCAAAACTGCAGCGTAAATAATGTTAGGGTTTTTAGGGTGAATTTTTATACGTGGTATGTGTCTGCTTTTACTTAAGCCAGCAGAGGTCCAAGTTTTACCACCATCTTCAGTTTTCCATATTCCATAACCAGATGAAACATTACCACGTAGTGTTTTTTCTCCACCACCAACATAAATAATATTAGGATCGCTTTGTGCAACTTCTATAGCGCCAATACTACCGCCAAAAAAGCCGTCAGAAATATTACCCCAGCTTCTTCCGCCATCTTCGGTTTTCCAAACGCCACCACCAGTAGCTCCAAAGTAAAATAAGTTAGGTTTGTTTGGTACGCCAGTTACTGCCGCAGATCTGCCACCTCTAAAGGGTCCAATTAAGCGGTATTGCATACTGCTATATAAAGCTTCTGGGTATTGGTCTGTTGTAGATTTTTGTTTTCTTTTTTGAGCAAAAGAAATTTGAGAAATGCATAAAAGCAGCAACAAAAACGTGCTGTTTTTTAGGTGATTGAGTTTCATAATGTTCTTGGTTGTAATTAGTCTCTCTAAAAATAGCGAAAAAAACTAATAACCAAAGAAATTAATGCACTAGTGGTTTGTGTTGGTAGTATAATTTATGCATTAGGATTTTTACTTCTAATGCGCTTGTATAATTTAATACCTAGCATTAAAAGTAGTGCCAAAGTAAAAATGCCAAGTACACCGTAAACCCAGTTAATAGCATTTCTTACAATAACTAAAAACACCACAGAAAAAAGAATAAGCGTAGAAGCTTCATTCCAAATACGCATAAATTTGGAGCTGTACTTTATTTGGTTTTTTTGTAATTGGTTTACTATTTGATGATTTTTTAAATGGTATAAAATAAGTAAAAAAACAAACCCAAGTTTTACGTGCATCCAAGGCAGTTGTAAAAATGATGGGTTAATTATAAGTAGCAATAGGGCAAATAACACAGCCAAAATTGCAGATGGCCAAGTAATAATGTACCACAAACGCTTGGTCATTAATTTAAACTGTGTTGTTAATATTTCTTTTTCTGGTGAAGGTTTAAAACTGGCTTCAATATGGTAAATAAATAACCTAGGTATATAAAACAAACCAGCAAACCACGTAATTACAAAAATTAAGTGAAGCGATTTTATATACAGGTAATATTCTTCCATTAGTACACTAGTTTATTTAGCTTGGTAAGCTACCATCTTTTTCCCAGTTATTTACCCAGTCTGCCATTACAGCAACCCAGTTTTCATCTGTGTTTAAACAAGGTATGTGTTTGTACTCTACACCGCCAGCTTCTGTAAATTGCTCTTTACCTTCCATAGCAATTTCTTCTAAAGTCTCTAAACAGTCTGCAACAAATGCTGGTGTAATTACAGCTAAATTCTTTTTACCTTCTTTAGGAAAACGTTCAAACTCAAAATCTGTATACGGTTTTAACCAAGGGTCGTTTGGTAAACGAGATTGAAATGATACACTTATTTTATCTTCTGGTATGCCTAAAAGAGCAGTAACTCTTTTTGTAGTTTCATAACATTGGTGACGGTAACATGTATTGTGAGCTACAGAGTTGGTAGCGCAGCAAGAACCATCTATTTTACAATGAAACTTAGTTGGATCTGATTTTTTTATGTGACGTTCTGGAATACCGTGGTAAGAGAACAATATATGATCATAATTAAAACCTTCTAAGCTCTTTGCTATACTGTTAGATAGTACTTTTAAATAATCTTCATTCTTATAAAAAGCTTGTAGCGTAGTTATTTTCATTTCAGGAAAATGCTGCTCTTTTTCTTCCATTGTTTTAACCACAACGGTTTCAAAAGAAGACATTGCGTACTGCGGATATAGAGGAACTAATAAAACTTCATCTACGCCCTTATCTTTAAGCTCTTGCAATCCGTTTTTAATAGTCATACTACCGTAACGCATACCCAAAGCAACAGGCATTTTGGTGTGTTCTTTTACCTTGTCTGTAAAACGTTCTGAAATTACAACAAGTGGCGAACCTTCTTCCCACCATATTTTTTTATATGCTTCAGCAGATTTTTTAGGTCTGGTACGTAAAATAATACCACGTACAATAATATTACGTAACCAATTAGGTACATCTATAACCCTTTCATCCATTAAAAACTCATCTAAATATGGCTTAACATCTTTAGGTGTTGGACTATCTGGTGATCCTAAATTTACTAATAAAACTCCTTTCACAACTGTATCTTTTTAGAAATGCAAAAATAAGGCTTGTTGCTCAACTTTAACACTTTTGGTTATAATTTATACTTATTCTTTAATAGTTATAATCATTTTTAAAAGTTTACTATCTTCATAATGTAACGTTAATTAGTGTGTATTTTTTTTGCGATAATTATATTTAATGCAACTTACAACTAAATTATACGTTGTTATTTTATAAAAATACTATTTATGCGCTTTCTTATTTGTTCTGTTTTACTGTTATTTCTTTGTTTTGGTAATGCACAAGAAAAAAACAGTTTGCTTTGGGAGATTTCTGGTAACGGATTAAAACAAACTTCTTATTTGTACGGAACAATGCATGTGAGTAAAAAAGTGGCATTTAGGTTAGATGATATTTTTTACGAATCGTTATTAAAAAGTGATGTAGTAGCATTAGAGTCGGACCCAGCTACGTGGTTAGAAGAAGATATTTCTCAAAATGCCATACGTTACAATTACGTCCCTAAGGGTTTTTACGCAAGTTCATTTATGATGATGAACCCTGAGGTAGAGCAGGTGGGATCTTACCTTGCTTTTGAAGATCGTATTTTAAATGGATTGTTGTACAGAACCAGCTCTTTTGCTCAAGATTTTGAGGAGGAAACATATTTAGATATGTTTATATACCAAGCAGGACAAAAGTTTAACAAAAAAATAGTTGCATTAGAAGATTTAAATGAATCTACAATTTTAGTGGGTAGGGCAAATTTAAATGCAATGAAAGACAAACCAGACGATTGGCTGCTAAAAAAAATGCAGCAAAAAGGAATGGATTTTTTGTTGCAAGATGCTTACAGAGAGCGTAATATAAATTTAATAGACTCCTTAGACTCTGGTGTGTATACCAATCATTATTTAAAAAATATGCTGTATATACGCAACCAGAATATGGTTAATAAGTTAGATACATTATTAAAAACTAATAAGGTTTTTACTGGTATTGGTGCGGCTCATTTACCTGGAGATAATGGTGTAATTTCTTTGTTGCGTAGCAAGGGATATACCGTAAAGCCGTTAACCTCTAAGTCTGGATTTAAAGGCAGACAATTAAAAGAAAAAATAGTTAAAACTTTTAGGCAAAATAATTATAAGGAGCAAACGCCAGATGATGAGGCTTTTTCTTTAATGTTGCCTAATAAAATGTATGCTGTTACAGATAGTAATGTAACCAGTTATATAGTGCCAGACCTTGCAAATGGTAGTTATGTAATGATAACTCGTATACCTACTTTCTCGTATTTAAAAGACGATAGAACTTTTGATTTTAAAAAAATTGACGAGTTGCTTTTTGAGAATATTCCTGGTAAAATTATAGAGAAAAATATGCTAGAAAAAGACGGTGTTCCGTTTTTTGAAATTAAAAACTTGCTTAAAAATGGTGATCATCAACGATACCAAATTTACATTACACCTTTAGAAATTATCATTTTTAAAATGGGTGGTGAAGGTACTTATGTGCAACAATACTCAGATACTATTTTTAATACCATTAAGTTAAAAAAAGATGTTTTAAAAAAGGCAAAAGTTACATCCGGATTTAAAGATTTTTCTGTGGAAATGCCATCTAATTACATTTTTCCTAATAAATATAGGTTGGGAAGTCGTTTGGTGCAAGGTGTAGATGAGGCTACAGACGATTACTTTTTTCTTAAAAGAGTAGTACAAAACGATCTACGTTTTATTGAAGAAGATACGTTTGAGCTTAAGCAAATTCAAAAACGATTTTACCAGCAACTAAAAATTAAACCTAAGTATAAAGACACTAAAAATAAATCACTTGTTTCTAGCGCAGTTTTAGATTCTGTTTCTGGTAAAAAATTATTTTTAAAATCTGTTGTAAACGGCATAAACTATTATTTGCTAGGCACGGTTAGCACAGATTCTACCGTAGCAAACACCTATTTTAATTCTTTAGAGTTAAAGAGTCCAACTTATAAAAAGGAGTTTACTTTTGTAAAGGATACTGCGTTGTACTTTACCACAAAATCTACGGTTAAGCCACCTAATTTTTCGGTAAATAACTACAGTTTTAATAATGGTAGAAAAAAGCCCAAAGAATACAACCCGTATACCAAAACCAATATCTACCAAAATAATAACGGAGAAATGGTTAGTGTTTCTGTAAACAAGGCACATGATTTTTTAATGTTACCAAGTGTAGACTCTCTTTGGACATTGCGTAAAAAAATATACAAAAAAAAGAGCTTTGTAATTCATAAAGAACAACAATCTACAACCCCAGAGGGCTATGAGCAGTTAAATTTAATTTTAACAGATACCGCAAGTACAAGAGGTATTTTTGTTAGAAATATATCTAAAGATGGTTTGTTGTATGAGATTAAAGCAGTTGTAGACACCACTCAAAAATCTAGCAAATATGTGACAACATTTATTAATAATTTTACCCCTGTAGATACTGTTATTGGTAAATCGTTTTTAGAAGATAAAACACCTTTGTTTTTTAAAGCTCTGCGTGAAAATGATAGTATTGCTCTTAATGGATATCGATTTATAAATTTTGAACCTAAACACTTAGATTCTTTAGTACATTATGTAACTAAGTTTGATTTTAATGACAGTCAAAAGAAAATACAATCTCATTTAATACAGCAAATGGGCAAACTAAAAAGTAACAGGGTTGTGCCGTTTTTTACTACTTTTTATGAAGACTCTTATAACAACTCTAGCGCCCAAACTAAAATATTACAAGCAGTAGCGGCTAAAGCCAATGAGGCATCTGTAAAAACATTGTTAGACCTAATGTCTAAAGATTTGCCTTTGGTGAGTAATAGTTATGAAATTAACACCATATTTAAACCGTATTTAGATAGTTTGCCTTTAGCAAAACAACTGTTTCCTAAAATTTTAGAGTATAGTGCAATAGAAGAATACAAGGCGCCTATATTTTCAATTTTAGCACGTTTGCAATTGCATTCTCACATAAAAGTTGGCGCCTATAAAAAATATAAAAAGCAAATTTTAAATGATGCTAAAATTCAGCTTAAAAGACATTTAGGCAAGGACAAGGTAAATGGTATTAGTGGTGTGTTTGGCTCAAGAAATTTTACTTATAACACGTTAGAAGATTATACAATACTACTTTTTCCTTTTCGTAAAGAAAAAGAAGTGCAATGGTTTTATACAAAACTATTGTTAAGTAATGACGCTGCCGTTAAAACAACCTATGTAGCTTTGTTAGCTAGGTCTAATTCATCTATACCAAATGGTATTTTAGATTCTTTAGCAGCCAAACCTGCAAGCAGAAAATTACTTTTTGATAAGCTTAAAGTTGCTAAAAAATTACAAGTATTTCCTAAAGATTATTACACACAAGAAAGCTTGGGAGAGAGTTTAATTTACCTACGTAACAAGTACAATAGAAATAAGTATACGGTAGATTTTATTAATCAGAAAGACTTGATGTACAAGGGCACTAATTATGTTGGGTATTATTACAAGTTTACACAAAAAACTAGTTATGATGAAACTGAAAAAATATACCTTATAGTTTATCCAAAAAGCAAAGAAATTGGTGTACAACCTTTTTATCAAAATAAAGGAAGAAATTTTGAAGATGTTTATAGTCAGGATGAGGTTATAGATATGGTTACAGAAGAGTTTATTTTAAAGGATAGAAAACGTGCAGCAGTATACAGGCCTAATGCATACAATACGCAATTTGGGTATTACAATTACTAAACTTTAGTTACTTTTACTAGCTATGAAAAAACAATTGTTTTTAATATTTATACTTGCAAGTTGTGTATTTTGTAATGCACAACATATTACGTGTTCTCCTAAAGATAGCGTGGCTTTTGCTAATAAAATTAATGAAATAAAATTAGTGGGTAAGGCAACTACTTTTGGCGACTCTTTAATTGCTATTGGTAAAACATTTTTAAAAATACCATATGTTGCAAAAACATTAGAAATAGGAGAAAAAGAATCTTTAGTGGTTAATCTTCAGGGTTTAGACTGTACCACTTTTGTAGAGAATGTACTTGCTTTTGGGTTAATCTCTAGAGCAGATAGTTTGTATTTTCCTTCATTTACTTCGACCTTAAAAAAAATTAGATACAGAGATGGTAATTTAGATGGTTATGGGTCTAGGTTACATTATTTTACAGAGTGGATTTCTAACAATGAAACTAAGGGATTGGTAAAAAATATTACCAATAAAATTGGCGGTAAAATTGTTAAAAAGGAAATTAACTTTATGGGTACACACAGAGATTTATATCCATTTTTAAAAGATGATGCAAATTATAACACCATATTAAAAACAGAAGCCGCACTTAAAGAGAAAGAGTTTTGTGTATTGTCACAAGAAGATATTGCAGCTAACGAACACCTAATACAATCTGGAGATATTATTGCGCTAGCAACCTCTATTAATGGTTTAGATGTTACGCATACAGGTATTGCAATACGTGCAGAAGATGGGCGTATACATATGTTGCACGCCTCTACAGGATCTATGCAAGTAGAGATTACAAAAATGCCATTAGTAGATTACCTTAAAAACATAAAAAGTAACATTGGTATTATGGTTGCAAGACCAATTTAAATTAGCCGTTAGTTAAAGACATTAAATATTTTTTTGGTGTTGTGCCATATTTCTTTTTAAAAGCAGCTATAAAATGGCTTGCAGTACTGTAACCTACTTTTAAGCCAACTTCGTTAACATTATGTTGGCCGGTTTCTAGCATTTTACGTGCGTAATCCATTTTGTGCTCAAACAAAAAACTATATACAGAGTCGCCATAAATTTGTTTAAAACCTTCTTTTAGCTTTTTTAAAGACAAGCCAATTTCATCAGACAATTCTGCTAATGTTGGTGGTTCTGCCATTCTAGCAATAATAATTTCTTTGGCTTTTCTAATTCGTTGTACATTATCTTCATCAACCAAAAAAGGACATTGCTCAATATCTGCATCTTCACTTTTGTTAAAATACAAAGCAATAAGCTCATAAACTTTGCCTTTTATGTATAGGCTTTTTATAGAAGAGTGCAGATTGTAATTCATAATCTGACTTAGAACTATTGCTGTAGCCGGACTCACATTTTCCTGTGAGTAGTATTTTTTATCTTGAAAATCTGAACTTAAAAACGGAATGTAATCTGCTTCTTTAGAAAATAATGAATGAAATTTACGAATTGTCATTACCACAGATACCATCCAAGAGTTAGGGCTTAACTCTAGGTTTAGTGGCAAATCTTTTTGTGTATTGTAAAGTAAAAGAGAGTTTTCTTCAGAAACCTCTAATGCATAGCTACTGTCATTAAAAATAAACTTTCCGTTGCCTTTTAAGCAGTAATGAAACTGTATGAAAGAGCTGTCTATTTCACGTTCAACTTTTTGATTTTCAATACTATCGTTTTGTATTTTAAGTACATAAAAACCATCTTCAATTAGTACTTCTTCAAATGAACCTTGAGCGGTATTTTTTACTTCCATTTTAAATTTTGTTACAGTTTCACTCTATTTAGAAACTTTCTAAATAGAAAAGAGCTATTCATTGTTACCATAACAAATATAAGCATTTAGCCTCTTTTTAGTGTAAATAAGAGATTAAAAAGCGGTAATCGATACTTATTGTTCTTCTAGCGTTATTTTTATTCTAATGCTAGAATTATTTTTGTAACCGATTTGAAAAATTCCCAATGAAGAATTATCATATTTCTAAACATAGTTCCTTTTACACCATAGGTCTTAATTATGAAAAGGCAGATGCAGTAGTAAGAGGCAAATTTAGTTTAGATGAAAAAGCAATGAACACATTGCTAGTAGAGGCGGCAGAAGAAGGTATAGATGGTTTGTTGGTAACCTCTACTTGTAACAGAACAGAATTGCATGGTTTTGCAAAGCATCCATTTCAATTAATAAAATTGTTGTGTGATAATGCTTCTGGTACTGTAGAAGAGTTTCAGGAAGTAGCATATGTATATAAAAATAACGATGCTATTAGCCATTTATTTAAAGTTGGTACAGGTTTAGACAGTCAAATTCTAGGAGATTTTGAAATTATAAGTCAGCTTAAGCAAAGTTTTGTTCGTTCTAAAAAACACAATTTAGCAAACCCTTTTATAGAGCGCTTATGTAATGCGGTTATACAGGCAAGTAAGCGTATTAAAAACGAAACAGAAATATCTAGCGGAGCAACATCTGTAGCTTTTGCATCTGTACAATACATTATTAAAAACGTACCTAATATATCAGAAAAGAATATTTTACTTTTTGGAACAGGTAAAATAGGGCGTAATACGTGTGAAAACTTAATAAAACACACACAAAACTCACACATTACTTTAATTAATAGAACCAAAGACAAGGCAGAGAAAGTTGCTGGTAAGTTTAATTTGGTGGTTAAAGATTATGGAGATTTACAGGCAGAAATTAGAAATACAGATGTATTAATAGTTGCCACTGGTGCTGCACAACCAACCATTTCTAAAGAGTTAATTTATACAAAAAAACCACTATTAATTTTAGATCTTTCTATACCTAAAAATGTGGCAGATAATGTAGAGGAGTTAGATAATGTGTCGCTTATTCATTTAGATCATTTATCTCAAATGACTGATGAAACTTTAGAAAAAAGAAAGCAGTTTATACCACAAGCAGAAGCCATTAATGATGAAATTAAAACCGAGTTTATAAAGTGGTTAGAGACCCGCAAATTTGCTCCGGTAATTAAGGCATTAAAGCAAAAGCTAAATACTATTAAAGAAGAAGAGCTAGATTTTCATAGCAAAAAGGCTGCTAACTTTAACTTAGAAGAGGCAGATATTATAACAGACCGTATTATACAGAAAATTACAAAGCAGTTTGCCAATCACTTAAAAGATGAAAATACAGACGCTAACAATAGTTTAGACTTAATACAGAAAGTTTTTCAATTAGAAGTGAATACAACAAAATGAGCAAAATAATACGCATTGGTACCAGAGATAGTGAACTTGCATTGTATCAGGCAAACAGAGTTAAGTCAGAATTAGAAACCCTAGGATTTAAAACTAAAATAGTAGCTGTTAAATCTGCAGGAGATTTAGAGTTAGATAAACCTTTGTACGAGCTTGGTATTACGGGTATTTTTACTAGAACCCTAGATATAGCAATGCTTAAAGGAGAAATAGATATTGCAGTACACTCTTTAAAAGATGTGCCAACTGTTTTGCCTAAAGGTATTGTACAAGCAGCTGTTTTAGAACGTGGTAATGTTAAAGACACTTTGGTATATAAAAATAACGAAGAGTTTTTAGGTGCCCGTGATGGTGTTATTGCTACCAGTAGTTTGCGCCGTAAAGCACAATGGCTAAACCGTTACCCAACTCATAAGGTAGAAGATATACGTGGTAATGTAAATACACGTTTGCAAAAATTAGAAGATTCTGAAACATGGAACGGAGCAATATTTGCTGCCGCTGGTATAGGTAGATTAAATTTACGACCAGAGGAAGCTGTTAATTTAGATTGGATGATTCCTGCGCCAGGACAAGGTGCAATAATGGTTACAGCAAAAGAAGACGAAGAAGAAATTTTAGCTATTTGTGAAGAAATAAACCATAGAGAAACTGAAATTTGTACAACAATAGAACGTACTTTTTTAAATAGGTTAGAGGGTGGTTGTACTGCTCCAATTGGTGCTTTGGCATATATAAAAAGCGAACAAGTAATTTTTAGAGCCGTATTACTAAGTCCAGATGGAACTAAGAAAATAGAGGTAGACAGACTTGTAAAATTAGGCGATCATAATAACTTGGCAATAGAAGCTGCAGAACACGTTTTAGAACGTGGTGGTAAGTATATTATGGAAGGTTTACACAGTGCTAATAAAGAAACCACTGTTTTTTCTACCAAATTGTTAACTAATGACCAAAAAGATAGGTTAGCAAATGGTATTGCTGCAGAAAGTAGTGATTTTATAAAAATTAGTTCTAACAGAATACCACCAAGAGTATTTAAAAAAGAGATTGAAAATGTAGTTTTTACGAGTAAAAATGCAGTAGAATCTGTACTAACTAATTACGCAGGGTCAGAGCTTCAGTTTAATAATATTTACTGTGTAGGTCGTAAAACCAGACGTTTTATAAAAAACAATATTGGTCCGGTTGCACATTTTGAAAAAAGTGCAAAAGAATTAGCAGAGTATTTAGTAGCTAATTTAGCGGTAAAAGAAATAACCTATTTTTCTGGTAATTTAAGGTTAGATGATATGCCTTCTATTTTAGAAAAAAATGATATTAAAGTTAATGAAATAGAAGCTTACCAAACAAAGTTTGATGCCAAAAAGGTGCCAAACACTGTAGAGGCTGTATTGTTTTACAGTCCGTCTGGTATAGAAAGCTTTTTAAAAGAAAATAAAGCCAATGCAATTGCTTTTTGTATAGGAGATACAACAGCAGCAGAGGCAAAAAAACATTTTGAAGATGTTAGAGTAGCAAAACTACCAACTGTAGAAAGTGTTATAGATTTAGTAAACGAGCATTATAAATAGCTTATAGTTTTTAGCTTTTGTTTATTAAAAAATATAGTTTAAGTTAAATAAATTCCTTCTCCTGCGGAGAGGGCTAGGGAAAGGATATGATAAAAAACGATTTATTTTTAAGAGCCTTAAAAGGTGAAACCGTAGACAGGCCACCAGTTTGGATGATGCGTCAGGCAGGTAGATACTTGCCAGAGTTTATGGAAATAAAGAAAAAATACGATTTCTTTACGCGTTGCCAAACCCCAGAGTTGGCATCAGAAATAACAGTGCAACCCATACGTAGATATGGTATGGATGCTGCTATTTTATTTTCTGATATTTTGGTTATTCCACAGGCAATGAATATAGAGGTTGAAATGAAACCTAATTTTGGGCCTTATTTGCCAAACCCTATTCGTACTTCTAAAGATTTAGAATCTGTTATTGTACCAGACATAAACAGCACACTTGGTTATGTTATGGATGCTATTAAAATGACAAAAGAGAAGTTAAATGATGATATTCCTTTAATTGGTTTTGCAGGTTCTCCTTGGACAATTTTATGTTACTGCGTACAAGGGCAAGGTAGTAAAACGTTTGATAAAGCAAAGGAATTTTGTTTTACCAACCCGGTTGCAGCTCATCAATTATTGCAAAAAATTACAGATACTACAATAGCTTACCTTAAAGAAAAAGTTAAGGCTGGTGTTAACGCTGTTCAGGTGTTTGACTCTTGGGGAGGTATGTTATCACCAACAGATTATCAAGAGTTTTCTTGGCAGTACATACAGCAAATTATAGATGCCTTAAAAGATGAAGCTCCGGTTATAGCTTTTGGTAAGGGATGTTGGTTTGCATTGGGTGATATGGCTAAATCTGGTGCATCTGCATTAGGTGTAGACTGGACTTGTTCTGCACGTAATGCACGTTACTTAACTGGAGGTAATATTACATTACAAGGTAATTTTGATCCGTCTAGGTTATTATCTCCACCAGAAGATATTAAAAAAATGGTGCACCAAATGATAAATGAGTTTGGTAAGGATAAGTATATAGTAAACCTTGGTCACGGTATTTTGCCAAACATACCGTTAGAAAATGCAAAAGCATTTATAGACGCTGTAAAAGAGTATAAAGCTAATTAGTGAAAGTCTGGACCAGAATAAAAAGTTTAAGTGTAAGACAGTTTTTTAAACTGTCTTTGCTGTTTTTAAGACATCCGTTATTATTGGTTCCTAGTATAAAAGCAACAAAACAAACATTTGCTCTTTGCAATACCTACTATCCAGGTGGGCACGGTAAAAGTAATAAAGGTAATGCGTTTAGACACGCAGTGTGGAATGCTCTTTTGTGTACTTACTCACTAAAACGTACAAAAAGCAAGCAAAAAAGTGTGTTTTGGGCTCAAAAAGTAACCGATTTGTATGAAAAAGTTACTAATAATAATGAGTTAGATGAACTAATGGACCTACAGAACAATGCTGTTGGTAGACTTTATTTTTTTAATTATGCAGACAAAAAGGAATCGGAATTAATAAACTTTATTTTTGAAAAAAGTAAGGTAGCCGAAAAAATTGCAAATGCAAAAGACATAAAACTATATCCTGCAAATATGGTATATATTGTATCTTAGTTTTTAAGAATTTTAAAACATAACAAATGCTCAAAAATATCTTAAAAGGAATAAAAGCCTATGCTGGTACTTTTGCTTTAATTTCTAAGCTAAAACTTTGGAAATATTTTCTTGTTCCTGTACTAATTAGCGTATTAACAGCAGCAATAATTGTTTTGTTAGCTATTTGGTTGTCTGGTAGTATTGGTGGTTTTATAGCACAAATCTGGATTTGGGATTGGGGCAAAGAGGCTTTTACTGCAGTTTCTAACTTTATAGGCGCAACAGTAATTGTTGTAATAGGTTTATTGTTATACAAACACATTGTAATGGCATTATCTGCACCTTTTATGAGTCCTGTATCAGAAAAAATAGAGGCACATTTAACAGGTGTACCGGCACATAGCCATACAAACACTACTTTTAGTGAGCAATTATGGCGTGGTATACGCATAAACGTAAGAAACTTAGCTAAAGAAATTTTATTTACAATACCAATTCTATTACTTGGTTTTATACCAGTAATTGGGGTAGTCTCTACAGTGTTACTGTTTTTAATGCAAGCATATTACGCAGGTTTTGGTAATATGGACTATACTTTAGAACGCCATTTTAACTACAAAGAGAGTGTTGCATTTGTTAAAAAAAATAGAGGTTTAGCTATAGGTAATGGTATTGTTTTTATGCTGTTTTTGTTTGTACCATTAGTAGGTATTATTCTTGTTTTGCCTTTGTCTGTTACTGCTGCAACATTAAAAACAGTAGAAATTTTAAAGAAAGATACTTTAACTATTAAAAAATAATTAGTATGCCACACTTTGTTATAGATTGTTCTAGTGATATTTTAAAACTGCAAAATCCAGCGGAGGTTTTACAATCAATACACGCTGTAGCAGTAGCTTCTAATTTATTTGATGAAGCAGATATAAAAGTACGTTTAAACCCTTTTGCAGAGCACTATTTGGTAGGAGGTGAGCAAAAACCTTTTATTCACGTTTTTGCTAACATTATGGAGGGTAGAACTAAGGAACAAAAAGCAAATTTATCAAAAGAAATAACACGTAAATTAAGCCAGTTATTCCCAGAAATCCCTTTTGTAGCTATTAATATTAGAGATTTTGAAAAGGAAACTTATTACAATAAATCAATGATTTAAAATAGTATGGTTTTAAGAGATATGCTTTGTTTAGATAAATGCACTTATAAAATAATAAATGAATATTATTGAGAAATACGATAAACCTTTTCGGTACGGAGCTATAGTTTTAAATATAATTTTTGCCTATAAGTTATTTGTAGTTTGGTATACGCCAAACATTACTGATGCTACTAAAATATTATCATATGTTACCCTTATGGCTTTTGAATTTGCTATGGTGCATTCTGGTTTATTTATGGCTTTTTTACCTAAGCGGACATCATTATTTCTCTTAGTACCTTTATATGGTGCTTTTGCTCTTGCTTTTAATAGTTTTATAGAAGGTAATGATATTTTAATACTGTATTGTGTTGTAGTTTTTAATCGTATGCGCTATGCTTTTTTTAATGTTAAACAAGAGTTGAAAAATGAATTAATACTAAAGTCTGTTATTTCTGTAATAGGTTATTTTTTTTTATTATTGGGAACACTACTAATACAATCTGTAATTCCAGAACTAGGTTTAACTAAAGATTTTTTAGCAAAATCTAATTTTTATAAAGATCTTACAATTACTGGTTTGTTTGTTAGTCAGCCACAAATTCCGCTATTTTTTGGGGTTCTCTATTATTTATTTTTAGCAATAACCGATGCATATTTAATTAATGATAGCAATAAAGTAGTAGCTAGTAGACAAGATTTATAAAAGACATTTAAAAATTTATGATATAATGAAAGATAAGTTTTATAACTATATACAAGAATTACAGGATACTATTACCACTAAGTTAGAAGTTATAGATGGAGATGCTAAATTTAAGCAGGACATTTGGAAACGTCCAGAAGGTGGTGGAGGTAGAACCAGAGTTATAGAAAATGGTGCTGTTTTTGAAAAAGGTGGTGTAAATATTTCTGGAGTTCACGGAAAGTTACCAGAAAGTATGCAAAAGTATTTTGGTGTAGAAGATGCTAACTTTTTTGCTTGTGGACTAAGCTTAGTATTACACCCTAAAAACCCAATGGTGCCTACTGTACACGCAAATTGGCGTTATTTTGAAATGTATGATACAGACGGTAACATTGTAGACCAATGGTTTGGTGGTGGGCAAGATTTAACCCCTTATTATTTGTTTAATGAAGATGCTACTCATTTTCATAACGTATGTAAAACTGCTTGTGATAAGCACAATCTAGAGTTTTACGCTAAATACAAAGCACGTTGTGATGAGTATTTTTGGAACGCACACAGAAATGAAGCTCGTGGTGTTGGTGGTTTATTTTTTGATTATTGTAAAGCAACAGACGCTATGTCTATGCAAGATTGGTACAATTTTGTTACTGAGGTAGGCAATAGTTTTTTAGATTGTTATGTGCCTATTGTAGAAAAAAGAAAAGAATTGCCTTATACCAAAGAAGAAAGAGATTGGCTAGAGATTAGACGTGGCCGTTATGTAGAATTTAATTTGGTGCACGATAAAGGAACGTTGTTTGGGCTAAAAACAAACGGACGTATAGAGAGTATTTTAATGAGTTTACCGCCGCATGTACAATGGGTTTATGATCATACTCCAGAGGAAGGTAGTGAAGAAGAAAAATTGCTTCAGGTTTTAAAAACACCTAAAGAATGGGTGTAGTATAAAAAGTTATATTAGAGTATTGAAATAAAAAAGGTGTCTAAAGTAATTTTAGACACCTTTTTACATTTGGGGAACAATCAATTAAACTAATAAAAAAAACTATTTCATTGGTAAAACAACGGTATCTACTACGTGTATAACGCCGTTAGATTGATTTACATCTGCAATTGTAACTGTAGAAATATTACCTGCAACATCTTTTAACTGCACTTTACCGTTTGTAACCATTGCAGTTAGTTTTTCATCAGCAACAGTGGTAAATTCAGCTTTTCCTTTGCCCATTTTTATTGCTTTTATAATGTCTTTAGCAGAGTATTTACCGGCAACTACATGGTAGGTAAGTACTTTTTGTAATGTTGCTTTGTTTTCTGTCATTAATAATGTCTCTACGGTACCTTTTGGTAATTTTTCAAAAGCCATATTTGTTGGTGCAAAAACAGTAAAAGGACCTTCTCCTTGTAATGTTTTTACTAAGTCTGCAGCTTTAACGGCAGCAACAAGTGTTGTGTGGTCTTTAGAGTTTACAGCGTTAGTTATAATATCTTTTGTTGGGTACATTTCTGCGCCACCAACCATTTTTGTTTCAGCTTTCATCATTTTATCTTGTGCAAAAGTGTTTGCTCCAATTAATAGTGTTGCTGCTAATAATGTCGATTTTAATACTTTAGATAATTTCATTTATAAGTGTTTTAAATTTCTGTTTCAACCTTACCTACGGTAAAAAGTAAAACAGGGTTTTACAAAAATGTCTCTTTTTTATATTGTTGTATTGTTTATGGTGAAAATTACAAAACCAACTACCTAGTATAATTGTATATACTATAAGTTGCTACAATCTTATATTGTGGTAATATTCTCTGTTTTTAGGTTAAAGAGCAGTATTAAAGGCATATTTAAAAAACATATTAAGCTACAAGAAACTATGTAGTTTGTTATAGTGGGAGTTTATAAGAAATAAAAAACGCCCCATATGGAGCGTTTTTTTATAGAGTAAAAAGTGTTTTTATGTTATTCTAATACATCTTTTAAATTGTCGCCAGATTTACGATCTATTAGTTTGTTGTAAGGATCTATACCAGCTTTTTCAGGCTTTTTATCTGTTACAATTGTAAATGTATTGTCTCCTGGTGCCAACCATTTTAATTCAAAATAGTAAGGATCTTTTATGGTAACATTCTCATCATTCTTAATATCAGGTCCAAAAAGTCCTATGTCAACTAAATTCTTTTTAGTGTCAGTTTCTCTTTCTTTTCCTTTATCATCATAATAAATTTTAGAAGAGTTTACAGTAAAAGTAGTTTCCCATTTTCCGTTGTCTAATTTTTTGGTTTTAGCATTTACAACTTTATTTTCATACAAAACAATTTCTTTAAAACCATCAGTAACCTTATATTTTAAAGAGTCTGGTGCTATAGCGTAAATGGCATCATATAAATTTTCAGATGTAGCATACACTCCTTTGTTAAAGTATTTATACTCGTTTAAAAATTGCTTTAGCGCACTATTAATTTTGTCTTCGTCAATAACATCTTGTAATTCATACATAACCATAGAACCTTTACGGTACCAAATATGCTGACCAGTTTCTACATTTAGTAAAGACCGTTCTGGCTTAAAACTAAACTGGCGTGCACTTAAATAAGAGTCTAAAGAATTTTTTAAGAACGATTTTATTCCGTTTTCTCCATACTCTTTTTTCATTGTCATTAATGACACGTATTCTGCTAAGGTTTCAGAAATTATATTAGATCCAGAGGTTTTACTAGGAGTTACAATATGTCCCCACCATTGGTGTGCCACCTCATGAGATGTTACTCTAAACGCATAATTAAAATCTTCTGCTTCTGAAAAGTTAGCTACAAAACCAAAATCTTCAGAATATGGTATTGTGGTGGCAAAAGACTGTGCAAAAGTTGAGTATGCAGGGAATTCTACAATTCTGATAATAGAATACGGATATTCATAAAAGTTTTTAGAGTTGTAATCTAAAGATATTTTTATGCCGTTAATAAAGTGTTCTAAATTTTTCTTGTGTTTAGGAGAATGGTAAATTTCTATAGCTACTTTTTTTCCGCTTGGGGCTGTCCAGTTATCCTTTTTAACATCATAAGCAGCAGATGCAAAGTTGAAGAAATAATCTGTTGTTTCACTTAATTTATAAGTAAAGTAACTTCTATTGTCTTTATCCCATTTTTTAATAAGGTTACCAGGAGCAATAGCTGTTTGCCCTTTAGCGGTGCTTACAGTAGCTTCAAAATTCATATAATTTGCATCTTCATTAAATAAATTTTTACGCAAGGCAATGCTATCTGTTCTTGGAGACAACAGATAATCCATTTCTTCTAACCCATATTTTTTACGCGTACCGTTGTCGTTTAAAGCAATTTCATAATGAAAAGAAGGGAAAATATCATCTCTAAAAAAAGAGCCGTTATTTAACACATTTGTTTCTAGTCCGTTAGAAAAACCTTTAGTAATAGCTCTAGTATTTATAACTAAAGAAGCAGTATCCTTTGGTTGTAAAGGTTGCGGTAATTTATATATAAATAACCTGTAAATACTATCTTTTAAAAATGGTTGTAGTTCTTTACCGTTGTATACAACCTTAGTTATTTTAGTATCTGCAACACCAAATTTAACTTCCATTAAAAGTGTGTCTATTGGAGTATCAAAATTATTTACTGCAGTAAAATTACCTTCTGCATAAACGTCTCTTTCCTCAGGGTAAATATCTACTTTAGCCTTTAAATCTATAATTTGTATATGAGGCTTGTTTATGTATTTGGCATATTTTTTTTCTGCATCTGCTGCAATTTTATTGCTGTAGTCTGCGCTTCCTATACTGTTTAAAACTTGTAAATTATAGTAGCTATATGCACCAACAGCAACAAAACCAATGCTAAATACAACAAAAGCAATTATTGTTTTTCCTTTAAAACGACTAGCAGCAAGGCGTAGCCTTTCTTTAAAAGAAGAGTAAAATCCTCTGCTCCAAAAAACATAGCCAACTACAGCTAAAATACAGCTAAATAATATCCAATACAGATTTAGCCAAAAACTACCTGTTAAATAATGTCCAAAGCCATTTAAATCACTTAAAAAGCTACCAGGTACACCGCCATAAAGAAATAATGGGTTGTTTACTTTAAAAACTAAGGTAATTAGTAGCGGTAAGCCTAAAGAAATTACAATAACTAAAAAGTGACCTAAGAATTTATTGTTTGCCAATATGTGAATAAAAAACGCCAGCAATACTGTTGTAATGTAAGCCGGAAAAATGTAAGCAAAATTAAATGTAAGATACATACCCAACTCATAATTAAAATAGCCATTATAAGTTTGATATAACATACCAACTAAAATGGTAATTAATGTAAGTACAACAGCTACGCATATAAGTGCAATAATTTTAGAGATGTATAATGTTGCGTTGGTTACTGGTAGTGCGTCATAAAATTCAAATGTTTTACTTTTTCTTGTTCTGTGTACCGCTTCACCAGCATAAATAACCAGTATAATAATGGAAAAAACTAATAGCCCAGAGCTTAACTCTTGTACCATAAAACGGGTTATTGGTAAAGATGGTGTGCCGTAGGTTTGCGTAGTTTGTGTTGCAATAAATACAGAGAAAATAATACCAACCAGAATAAGTATTCTAAAAGCATTTTCTTTTACAATAGATAAAAATTCAATTTTACTTAAAGACCATAAATTACCCCAAATAGCTTTGTTGCTAAATACTTGTTCTATACTATTTGTAGCAATTGTTGTTTGTGGTGTGCTATTATCTTCTTTTAATTTTTTAGCTTTTTTAGGTATTAAAAAGCTTGGGTAAGAGAATTTAAATAATGTAAATAAAAATATACCAACACTAATAGCTAACCATAGTAAGCGGTTTACTAAAAACTCTCCATACATTGGTAAGTACAAGGTGTTAACCTCGTTAATAGACCAGTATTTTTTTATGTACTTATACGCTTCGGAGCCAAAAGGATCTACATAAATACTTAACCATTGACTATCTAAATTGCTTAATAAAGTACCAGCAACATTACTAAGTATAAAAATTAAAATTCCGCCTAAATACAAAATAGACATTCTTTTAAAAAATGTCATTAGACTAAAGAATAATGCGCCAATAAATAATGAGTTAAGCGTTAAGAAAAATACAAAAGGGAGTATGTAAGATGTGATATCAAAAGCTGTATAAACGCCATAATCTGGTCTGTTCCATAAAGCTCCAATACCAATACCAATCATAGTGCCTAATACGGCACCAATATTCATAATAGTTACAATAGTAAAACTACCTAAAAAGCGACCAAGAATATAGTTTTTTTCTGTTACAGGAAATGTAAAGTAGGTTTGTGCGGTTTTGTGCTCTTCATCTCTAAATACTGGTACGCCCATAATTGCAGCGTAAAAAAACAAACCAAGCATACTTAATGCTCCCAAAACACTGGCAATAGAGCTTGGACTGTTTACAAATTGTGCTGTGCCAGAATCTAAGCTAAATAACGCTAGTAAACACGGAATTATAAACATTAAAAAAATGTAGATGTAGGTTACTGGTCTGCGTAACCTGTACTTTATTTCAAATAAAAATATTTCTTTCATAATTACACAGTTTGGTTAGCCATTTGGTTAATACTGTAAAAGTAAAAATCTTCTAAGGTGTTGCTTATAACTTCAAAACCCTCACCAGGGTTGCTTTCAGCAAAAACATTAATGTTTAGGCTGCCACTGCGTAGGTATGATGATAGTACGGTGTAATTGGCTTCATACTCAGCAATTTCTTCTTTATGAATACTTTTTCTAAATACCTTACCATTTAAAGAGTTGGTTAATTCCATTGGGTGCCCTTGTACCAGTACTTGCCCCTCATTAAAAACTGCCATATTTGTGCATAGGTTAACAACGTCATCTACAATATGTGTAGATAAAATTACTACAGCATCTTCTCCCAACTCGCTTAATAAATTATGAAAACGGTTACGCTCTAGGGGATCTAAACCAGCAGTTGGCTCATCTACAATTATTAATTTAGGATTACCAATTAGTGCTTGTGCTATACCAAAACGTTGGCGCATACCACCAGAGTAATCTCCTAAATTTCTTTTTCTAAACTTGTATAAGTTTACTTTGTTTAGCAAATCTGCTACGTATGCTTTGCGCTCACTACTATTTTGTATTCCTTTTATTTTTGCAATATGATTTAGCATCATTTCTGCAGAAACTTTAGGGTAAACACCAAAATCTTGTGGTAAATAACCCAATACTTTGCGTAATTCTTCAGGAGTTTTAAAAACATCTACACCATTAAACTCTATACTACCGCTATCTGCTAACTGTAATGTGGCAATGGTTCTCATTAAACTAGATTTACCAGCGCCATTTGGACCTAAAAGACCAAACATACCTTTGCTAATTTCTAAATTTACATTGTTTAATGCTTTTGTTCCGTTAGGATACGTTTTGTTAAGGTCTTTAATAGATAGCATATGTAATATATTTAAGTTTTGTTGATATTAATTGGTTAGTAACCTTAGTTGTTAAATTGTTACATAATTAAGTGTGTAATTTAAGAAATGTCTTACTGTTTTAACAATTATCTCCAAGTAATGGCTTTTTTAGAAGCATCTTTAAATTGATAAACAATATGTGCTAGCCTTGCTTTAATTAGTTGTTGTCTGCCGTATTTTGTTCTGGTATATATTAAGGAGGAATTACCAACAAATTCTTCCCAATAAAAATGAAATCTTTTGGCTTCTGCTTTACGTTTACAGAAAATGGTAGGTACAACGTAATAGGTTCGCAAATTCCATTTTCTTTTTAACCAAGAGCTATTGTCTATTAAATACTTTGGATTGTCTACAGGAGCAATAATTTCTTCTAGAGCAGTAATAAATAAAGAGCTCTCATTAGTAGTTACGCCTGTTATGTAAAATGCAAAAACACCATTACTATACCGGTCGGTTTCTAGTTTAATTTTGTTTATTGGTGTTGTTATTTTTTGTAATGCCACTAAGGAATGTAATACAGCTTGTGCTATTTTTTGTGTTTTACGCTCCATATTGCCAAATAAAAAGTAAAGCTTTAGTGCTTTGTATGCTTTAGGTATGAAACCTAAAAAAATAGCGCCAAAAAATAGTGATATAAATTGCATTACTCCCTTACTTAATAGTATGCCTACATTTTTTAAAATAAACTCTGGTATTATAGCAAATGTACCAACTAGCACTTCTAAAAAAAGATATTTACTAGCGTTTACACTGCGTAATTTTTTTTGTTTGGTATAAGGTTCTTTGTAAGGGTATAAAATGTTTAATTCTCTAATAAAAACATCTCCTTTACCAATTGCTTTTTTCCATCTGGTGGCAATTAAATCTCTTTTGGTTGCAATGGTAAAAGTATCTTTATTTAATTGTTCTATGTTTATTTTTGGTGAGTATTGCAAAGGTAAACCTAACCTATCTAAACCATTAACAATGTAGGGTTCTCCTTTTAGAGCAACACCCATAAAAGCATTAAATCTGCGGGTTAGTTTTTCTAAATCTTTACCACCTTCGGGATCTGTAGGATCTAAACAAGCCAAGTGCCAAATATTACCAGTTTTGTTTTTATTACCAGCTTGAGTTCTAATAGCTCTACCACGCATTTGGTTAGATGATACAAACGAGCCAACATAAGACGCCAATACCAAGGTGTTAATTGCAGGAGCATCCCAACCCTCGCCAAGTAAAGCTTTTGTACCAATTAGTATTTTTACGGTTCCGTTTTCAAAAAGCGCTGTAACTGCAGATACTATTGTGTTTTTCCCTTTTGTAAATGAAGTTATAATAACAAAATCTTCATCTGCCTCTAAAGGTTTTACAGTAAATGTAGTATGGGCTGCTATTTTTTTTAAATTGATGAGGGCACTCTTATGCAAAATTACAATAGAGCCAGTTAAAATACCTAGTTGTTCTTTATGTTTGCCTTGTGTACGTAAGTATTGAAAAATAGAAACAACACCTAATTTATTTAATTCTTCAAGTTTAGAGCCGTCAAAATACAGAAATTCTTTTCGTATAAAATCTGTTAAAATAACAGCTCTTAAATCGTCTTTTAAATTATCACTTTCGGCAGTAATAATGGCATTTATACTTTTTAATTTGCTAGGGCTATTGGCTAATGTTCTGTACAAATCTTCAACACCAACAAAATCTACTCGCATTTTACTAAAAGCACCAATTTTTCGTAAATCCCTTTCAATGGTATGTAGCTTCTGTTCAAAAGGTAAAAGTAAATCTCGTTGTACAACCAGCATTTCTTGCAGTAAAACTTGTAGCCAGTTGTAGTTTAAGTTTGGAAACTCAATTTTATCATCCTTAAAACCTAAAATTGCTATTTTTTCTTTTGGAACAGTTATTTTTGCTGCATTTAAAAATATAATTAAAGAAGAGTAAAATAGTGGTTTGTTGTATATACTTTCTAGCTCTTCTTCTGTGTTCTTGTAAAACGGATGTTCTTGTAAAATGTTGGTAAACTCAGTATCATCTACAAGTGTATTTATAAAGTTTAAAATGTTTTCACGGTAGGTAACAATACTTTCTATTTGTTTTTTATCTGGCTTAGAAAAATACACATAATCTTGGTGCGGACATAAATCTCCATTTTTAACTAAATCAGGAACCACAATTTCATCGTCTATTGGTCCGCATAAATCAAAATATTTTTTTACCTCATTAGCTTCGCTGTCATAAGGAGGTGTAGCGGTTAGTGATATTACCGTTATGTCATCTGCCTTTTTAATTTCAAATAAGCATTTCCACCACTCATTTTTTAGGTGGTGTGCTTCATCTAAAACAATAGTTTTTATGTTGTTTTTCTTTATAAAGTTAACTAGAGTTTTAGGGTTGTCTAGCTTGTTAAAATCTTTATGTAAAGCGTGCAAAGCCTGGTAGGTAGTAAAGGTAATTTGCTTTGGTTTTTTTATGTTTAAAGAGTAGTTTGTATAACTTTTATCTTCTAAAAAAAAGGTAAGCATTCTGTCTCTCCATTGGTTTCTAATGGTTAAAGAAGGTGATAATACCAAGGTAGTTTGGTTAACTCTTTTAAGCATTTCTATGCCTAAAATTGTTTTTCCAGATCCAGGTGGCGCTACAACGTGTAGGTGCTTGTCGTTAATATGCGTATCAAAATTGTCTAAGAATTTTTGCTGATAGGTACGCCAAGTAAACTTAAATTGTAAAATGTTGTTAATAGTACTCAAATGAAGGCTCTTGGTTTCTGTATTTTTGGTTGATATTAAGTAACTTTGACACTACTAAAGTAAACAATAATTATGTATCCAATTATTAGAAACAGAAGATTGCGTAGTAACGAGGCAATCCGTTCTTTGGTTCGTGAAACCATAGTATCTCCAGATGATTTTTTAGTGCCACTTTTTGTGGTAGAAGGTAAAGCTATAAAAGAAGAAATACCGTCTATGCCAAATTATTTTAGGTATAGTTTAGATTTGTTAGAAAATGAGGTAAAGGAGCTTTGGAAAATGGGCTTAAAGTCGGTTTTACTTTTTGCAAAAGTGCCCGATAATTTAAAAGATAATAAAGGTACAGAAGCTGTAAACCCAGACGGATTAATGCAACGTGCTGTTAAAACAGTAAAAAACGCTTGTCCAGATATGTTGGTAATGACAGATGTTGCTTTAGACCCTTATTCTTCTTACGGCCATGATGGTATTATAGAAAATGGGTTGGTTTTAAATGATGAATCTGTTGAGGTGCTTACAGAAATGAGCGTGTCACATGCAGAAGCAGGAGCAGATTTTGTTGCACCTAGTGATATGATGGATGGACGTATTTTAAGCATACGTGAAGCTTTAGAGGATGATGGTTTTTACAACACTGGTATTATGAGCTACAGTGCAAAGTATGCCTCTGCTTTTTACGGCCCTTTTAGAGATGCTTTAGACTCTGCACCAGTAGATGAAAAAGATATACCTAAGGATAAAAAAACATACCAAATGGATTATGCCAACCGTTTTGAAGCCATTAGAGAAACAGAAATGGATATTGATGAAGGTGCAGATATTGTAATGGTAAAACCAGGACTTTGTTATTTAGATATTGTTCGTGAAATTAAAAATGAGGTAGATGTACCAGTGGCAGTTTACCAAGTTAGTGGAGAGTATGCAATGGTTAAAGCAGCAGCAGAAAAAGGTTGGTTAAACCATGATGCAGTAGTTATGGAGCAACTTACCGCAATAAAAAGAGCAGGTGCAAATATTATTGCAAGCTACTTTGCTAAAGATGCAATTCGTATTTTAGGGTAATTTTTTAAATACAAATTATAAAGGCTTGCTAAAAAGTACAACACACTTTTTAGCAAGCCTTTTTTTGTAATACATTATAATATGCAATTTTTTATTACGAATAAAGGTTAAAACCTTTCGGAAATAGGTGCGTATTATAGCAGTCCTATAAAAATATATAGTTTAGTCCTGTTTAATACCCTTATTTAATGTGCTAACACAATATATATGATACAGTTTTTAAGAAATATTTTAGGACTTGGCCCTGCAGAACCCACAAATTTGCGTAAAAAGCCCACAGCTAATACACAAGCAAGAACTCTTGCAAAAGAAGTTATTACTGATAATTTGGAAATGGATTATACAATGGTTTATCCGTATTTGGTTTCTAAAAAAACAAAAGAAATAGATTTGACTGATGATTTAGTTTCGGTTTTTTATGAATCAGAAGATATTTATGCTCCTACTGTACAGGCTTTTGTAATGATGGATAAAAGCAAAGAAGATGCAAACGGAGAAATAGATGTTTTTCATTTAAAAACAAGTAATAAAACTGAAAAAGACTTTAAAAAGCTTGATAAACATAGCATAACCAATTTGGATAATTTAGAATTGCCTTTTATGTATTGGGATTTCACTGATGAAAAAAATGAGTATGATATTTTATCAGCCAGAATTACTCCGCTTTCAAGTGAAAAAATATTGAGTAGAAAACATATGTTAGAGGCTCACAAAATGCTAAACTCTAATGAGCTATTGGTTTCTATTCCAAGAAAAGGGCTTATTTATGTTTGTTCTTATTTGCTAGACACCAAACATATATATCAATTTATAGACATTCATACATATATGATATTAACTAACAAGCAGAATTGTGAACTTTTATGTGAAGATCTATTTGTGGTTAAAAATGGAGAAATAAGTAATGTAATAGGTTTAAGTCAGCTGTCTGATAAGCTAAGAGAAGGTAAACTTTAATAATCCCTTTTAACAGGGTATAATTGTATAAACTATTCTTTTAATTTTACACCTTACTGCATCAATCTTAAAAATTATCTATGAAAAAAAACCTACTACTATTATTAATTGTAATACTATTTAATAGCTGTTTTGGCGGAGATAAGACTGATGAAGAATTGTTGGCTAAAGACAAAAAAACTCTTGTAGCTAGTATAAACTCTGACAAGGTGTTATCCTATAAATTTGGAAAAATACTAATTAGAGCATCTGTGGCAAAAGACACTGTTTCTCCAGAATTTGCAGAGTTTAAGTCGGATTTAGATAGGGTTTTCTCTAAAATTTCTAAGTACAACTCTAATGACCAAGAGAGTTTATCTGTTTTAGATTACATTTCTATTTATAGAGATTACAAAAAAATGGAAAACTTTATTATGGAGACTGATGAGGATGAGTTTCCTACATTGTTAGAAGCTTTTAATGCATCTAATACACAAGGAAAAAAAATTTTAGCTGGTAAAGAAAAAGAGTATGTGCAGAATATAGAGCATTCGGTTTTAAGTGCAATTGTTATTTTAAGTAGAGATATTGGTAAAGAGGTCTCTTTGTATGAATGTTCTAAAACTAAACCAGAATTGCTGCCAGACTCTGAAATAAAAACACTTTTGCAATATTTTAGAGGTTTTTTGTTTTTTGAGAAAAAACTATACTACTTATCTGAAGATGAAATATCTAGAAACATAGATTGGTTAAATGCTAATGAGGGTGTAGACTTGCCATACACAAGAGCTATGTTCCAGTGGGGAAATCTAAATAATGAGCAAACCCATATTGGTTTGCACTCTTTAAATCATTTATTTAGAGGTTTTGATAGGCTAATGATGGAACGAGATATAGATGAAGAACGTGCATTAGAAGATTTTGAAATGTTTTTAGAAGACTCAAAAAAAATAGGATTAGATAATGAGGTAATTTGGTCTATAGAGTCTTACTTATATCTTAAAAAAGAAAAAAATGATAAAGCCATAGCTGCTTTAAAAAAATTAAAAACAAGTGATTTGCTTTCAGCTAAAGAAAAAGAAAGGTTAGGTGAGTCTATAGTATATGTAAAAAATAGAGAGCCAGGTAAAGTATTAAACGGTTTTTATGATAAATACTTTTTAAGCAAAATAGCAACCAAATATATGCTGTCTCTTTTAGCAGAGGTAGATTGGCAAAAGTTAATGGAAGAGCAAAACGTACCACACACTAAAGAAATGTTTACTGCTATAGAAAATTTTAACAGCTTTATAAAAAATTACAATAAGTATACAAGCTCTGAAAATTTAGAGAAAACAGGAGAAGAGCTGTTACAACAGGGTGAAGGTCTTTGGGACAAAACAAAAGGGTTGTTAGATTAAGCTACAAATTATCTTTTTTAAAAGCGTAGTATGAGTTTTAAAACTAGTATTACGCTTTGTTTTTTCATGAAAGTATCAATATATCGCATAATTTACTAATTTTTTAATTGTTAAAATTTTTACATTCGTTGTTGACTAATAATTAAGATTGTTGGTACTTAATATATTGAAACAATGAAATTTACATTTATAAAATACATTGCTTTAGCTGCATTTTTGTTTACTTCTTACACTGCATTTTTACCAGCAACATTAACTACAACTACTTTTAACACTAAAAATACAGAACCTACTATTGCAAAGGATAGTAGTTTAGATTTTAATCCAAATTTTCATATTTATTTATGTTTTGGGCAGTCTAATATGGAAGGTTCTGCAACTATACAAAAGAAAGATTTATTGGAGAACAGCCGTTTTAAAGTATTACAGTCTTTAGATTGTGATAATCTTAAAAGAAAAAAAGGGGAATGGTATACGGCTGTAGCTCCTTTAACTCAATGTTACACAGGTTTATCTCCTGCAGATTATTTTGGCAAAACAATGGTTAACAATTTAGCAGATAGTATTAGTATAGGTCTTGTAAATGTTGCTGTTGGCGGATCTGATATTAGGTTATTTGATAAAGAAATTTATGCCAATTATGATGATACTTATAAAGAAGATTGGTTTGCAGATAAAATTAAAGCATATGGCGGTAACCCATATAACCATTTAATACAATTGGCTAAGCAAGCGCAAAAGAGAGGTGTTATAAAAGGTATTCTTTTACACCAAGGAGAAAGCAATACAGGTGATGAAAAATGGCCATCTTACGTAGCTACTATCTACAACAATATGTTAGCAGATTTATCATTAAACGCAGCAGAAGTACCTTTGCTGGCTGGTGAAATGGTACACGAAGATCAAGGAGGTAAATGTGCAAGTATGAATCCAATAGTTAATACATTGCCAAGTGTAGTCCCAACTGCACATATTATTTCTTCTAAAGAATGCGAGGCACGTAAAGATAGCGTGCATTTTAATTCTGCCGGAGTACGAGAATTAGGAAAAAGATACGCTCAGAAAATGCTACAACTTAAGTATAAGTAAAAAGCAACCACATTATATTACAACGTTAGTAATGTTTTAATACTAACATAAAATACCATACTTTTGGTTTTTAAGTTGTAAATAGATGTCTACACCATCAGTAATTCAAAAACATGGTTTTAAAGAAGGGTTGCCACAAGAGTTTGAGTTGGTAAACCTTGCAGACTTGTACAACAATTTTTTTGATGATTTAATAGTTCCTCACAGAGCAGATTTTTATCAAATTATATGGTTTAAAAAAGGAAATCCCAAACATATGGTAGATTTTAACCCTATAGACATTAAACCAAACTCAATTTTATTTGTAGATAAAAATAGTGTACAATGTTTTGATGCGGATGTGGCAGTAGAGGGTGTAGTTTTACTGTTTACAGATAACTTTTTTTGTAAGACCGATGAAGACACAAAGTTTTTAAGAAGTAACATGCTTTTTAACGA
Source organism: Cellulophaga sp. RHA_52 (assembly GCF_007827205.1). Classification (NCBI taxonomy): domain Bacteria; kingdom Pseudomonadati; phylum Bacteroidota; class Flavobacteriia; order Flavobacteriales; family Flavobacteriaceae; genus Cellulophaga; species Cellulophaga sp. RHA_52. The sequence goes on along the minus strand of NZ_VIRZ01000001.1, from coordinate 621,255 downwards.
TCTGTATTCTATCTCTACCATACAAGTGCACAAACTTACATCTATTTATACAGGTCTTTTTCAATTTATAGAAGAAGAACTACGGGCGAGTATAGATAATTACCAATCTGATATACTTAGAAATTACCTTCAGAATATTTTACTTTTATCAGAAAGAGAAAGGCAAAATCAGCATAGTAAAAAAATAAATAAGGGGCCAGATATAGATTACGTAATTAAGTTTAGAGACTTGTTAGATAAAAATTTTGTTGAGCAAAAATCGGTAAGCAAGTATGCAGACCAACTAAACGTAACTCAAAAACGTTTAAATGCAGCTACATTAAAAGTAATGGATATTACGCCTAAACAAATGATAGATGCCAGGGTAATATTAGAGGCAAAGCGTTTGCTAGTACACACAGAGGATAGCGTAAAAGAAATTGGCTACAGAATTGGTTTTGAGGAGCCTACAAATTTTGTAAAATATTTTAAAAAACACCAAGGCTTTACACCAACCGAATTTAGAAAAAAAATACTACTGGCGTAAAATTACCATTTTTAGCCGTATTTGTATCATAATACATAACTCCTGATAGCGCAAATTTGCTTCATAATTTAACCCCAATAAATGAAACAAATTAGTAAAAATGAAATTGTTAATTGATGTATTAGGTTGGTCAGGTTCTGGCTTTTTAATCCTTGCTTATGGGATTACACTTATAGAAAACAATAAGTACGTTAACTATGCAAAGTACTTAAATCTTTTTGGAGCACTTTTAATAGCCATAAACTGCTATTATTATAATGCTATACCATCATTTGTTTCTAATTTAATTTGGTGCATTATGGCTACCTTAACTATTTACAGAACAAAAAAGAAACAACGCTATTTTGTTAAGCCAAAATTTAAAATGTAAATTATTATACCCTGTTTTTTTTATTTTTGATATTTTACAAAGTAGTATTACTTTACTAGTAATTTTTAATTACATAGAACTGCTAACTTTTTGCTATTTTCGTAATCTAATCATATACTATGGGTCTTTTAATATTTTACGCATTTATTTCGGTATTCTTTTCATTCTTGTGCTCTATACTAGAGGCGGTTTTATTAAGTGTTACTACTACATTTATAAACGTTAAAAAGAAAGAGGGTAAAAGCTTTGCAACAGAATTAGAGGCTTTAAAAAAAGATGTAGATAAACCGTTAATTGCTATTTTAACATTAAATACAATTGCACATACAGTTGGTGCAATTTTAGTGGGTGTACAAGCAAAAGTTGCCTATGCAGAAATGTATGGTACTGCAACAACTAGTGTTTTTGGCGTTACTTTTACAGAAGATTTAATGGTTGGTATTGTGTCTACTTTAATGACAATTTTAATATTAGTAGCCTCAGAAATTATACCTAAAACTATTGGTGCAACGTACTGGAAACAACTAGCAAATTTTACAACAAAGGCATTAAAAATAATGGTCTTAATTTTAAAATATACAGGCCTACTTTGGTTATTGCAAGTGTTTACTAAATTAGTTGGAAGTAAAGAGCACCACGGTAGTGTGTTAAGTAGAGAAGATTTTACAACTATGGCAGATATTGCACATGAAGAAGGTGTTTTTCAGGAATCTGAATCTAAAATTATACGTAATTTATTAGAGTTTGATGAAATTTTAGCCAAGCATATAATGACGCCACGTACGGTTTTAAAATCTGCGGCAGAAACAGCTACAATAGGGGAGTTTTATGAAGCTAATCCTAAAATGCGTTTTTCTAGAATTCCAATATACAGTGGCTCTTTAGATAATATAACTGGTTTTGTATTAAAAGATAATATATTAGAAGAGGTTATTAATAAAAACGGGAATTCTCCTTTGTCTAGTATAAAAAGAGAAATTTTAGCAACGGAACGTAATACACCTATTCCGCAGTTGTTTGAAACGTTTATAAAGAAGAGAGAACACGTTGCTTTGGTTGTAGATGAATATGGCTCCGTAAGTGGTTTGGTTACTATGGAAGATGTTATAGAAACTTTGTTAGGAATGGAGATTATGGATGAGAGCGACCATATTGCGGATCTACAATCTCTGGCCAGAAAAAATTGGGAGAACAGAGCTAAAAAAATGGGGCTAATTGTTGAAGAAGATGGTAAAACAGATACTTCTGAAACAAAACCAGATGCTGCTGAAGATACAAAATGATAGAAACAGCTTACATAAAGACTCCGTTAGGTATTGCTAAATTAGAAGGCGATGAAGACGGACTTTCTGTAATTTCTGTTTTTGATGATGGCGAAATAACGGAAGTAATTCCAGAAGTGCTTGAAGATGCTGTTTACCAACTACAAGAATATTTTAGAGGAGAACGCACTACGTTTAGTTTAACTTTAAATCCTGCTGGTACAGATTTTCAAAAAAAAGTATGGGATGCGCTTTTACAAATACCGTACGGTAAAACATATTCTTATTTAGAATTATCTAAAATTTTGGGAGATCCAAAAGCTATAAGAGCTGTTGCAGCTGCAAATGGTAAAAATCCCTTGTGGATTATGGTTCCCTGTCATAGAGTAATTGGTAGTGATGGTTCTTTAACAGGTTACGCAGGTGGTTTGCACCGCAAAAAATGGTTGCTAGAACATGAGAGTCCTGTTACACAAACCTCTTTATTTTAAAATAAAAAAAGAGTCAACTTATAAAAATTGACTCCTTTACCTACTATAATAAGTATTTAGTTTTTACACGTAATTTCACTAGATTTTACATCATCTGCTGTGGCGTCAGATTGTTTTATACTCTCTTCAAATAAAACAAATTTATCTATAGCGTGCCCAGAAGATCTTGCAGATACCTCCATAGTGTATGTACCAGCGTTGTTAAAGGTCACAAAAATAGGATGACTATCATTGTCAGAGGTACTTGCTTGCCATTTAAAATCTAAATCGTTACCACTTCGGTATACTTTAAACCAACCGTCTTTAGAAGATCCTTCAGGGTTTGGAGTTTTACCTGTGTCATTTGGGTATACTGTGCTACCTTCTTTTTTGCCAAAAAAATCATCTGCATCTGCAAAACGTAACCAAGTATCATTATGGTCAGATCCGCTATCTCCTTTTTTTACGGCAGATTTCCACATAAAACGGTATGTACCCGGATTGGTAATTTTAATGCTATACGTAGCCAAACCTTCTCCAGGTTTTCCTAAGTATTGATTTCCTTCCCAAACCATATATCCTTTTCCAGATACGTTGTTCCCGTCATTTTTTTGAGTCCAGTTATCTGTAAACACAGCGTTTTCAAACTCCACGCTAATAAGACCATCTTTTTCAATAAAAACATAATTCTCAATTTCACTACAGTTAGTGTTTTGTTCTTCAGAACTTTCTGTATCATCTACATTATTGGTGTCATCACTATCATCACTACTAGAACAAGAAAAAAATGTTGCAGCAATTAAGGCTAATGGTAATAATTTTAATTTCATAAGTATGTAAGTTGTTTTTTTAATTAACTGTATTTGTAAGATTTTATTGACTAAGAATAGTATATTTCGATAAACGGTTATTTATACTTATATTCAGTTTTCTTTTAACACTAAACCATAACTATGCTTCATAAAATTAATCTGGAACATGTACTTTTTTTAGATATTGAAACAGTGCCTGAGAATGAGGATTATAACCAAATGACAGATGAAAAAAAAGAACTATGGGCACAAAAAACAGCCTATAAAAGGCAAGACGACTTTACGCCTGAAGAATTTTATGATAGGGCAGGTATTTGGGCAGAATTTGGTAAAATAGTATGTATATCTGTAGGGTATTTTAACACAAAAGGAGATGTACGTAATTTTAGAGTGACTACTTTTTTTGGAGAAGAAGATATTCTACTAAAAGAATTTAAAAACCTGTTAACCACGCATTTTGCATCACCTAAATACGTTTTGTGCGCACATAATGGTAAAGAGTTTGATTTTCCTTACATTGCGCGGCGTATGGTTATTAACCGTATAGATTTACCACCAAAACTTAATTTATTTGGTAAAAAACCTTGGGAGGTGCCGCATATAGATACTATGGAACTTTGGAAATTTGGAGACTTTAAGCATTACACTTCATTAAAGCTAATGACCAATGTGCTTGGTGTACCATCACCTAAAGAGGATATTGATGGTAGTATGGTTAGGGATGTTTTTTATATAGATAATAATATAGACCGTATTGTAAAGTATTGCGAATTGGATGTTATTGCAATAGCCCAAGTTTTTCTTAGGCTACGCAATGAGGACTTATTGGTAGATGATGAAATTAAACGAGTGTAAACCACTAGTTACTCATTGTACTTAAGCTGTATAAAAACAGGAAAATGATCACTGTAACCACCAACGTATTTACGGCCAACATATGTTCTAAATGGTGTGCCTTTAAACTTGCCGTCAAACTCGGTTAAAAAATGCTCATCAAAAATATTAGCTTCTAAAAAACTATGCGTTCCTTTTTCATAATTTAAAAAACTATGAGATATAATAATCTGATCAAATAAGCTCCATTTTCTCTTGTAGCTGGCACTCCCTTTCTCAAAAGTTAGTAAATGCTCACTAGGGTTATAAAACTTATTTGTATCCATTAATGTTTGTATGCTATCAGATTTTGGACTATCATTAAAATCACCCATAACTATGTAATTAGGGTTTGGATTTTTTTCTTCAATTTTAGCCATAAAGTTAATAAGCACTTTTGCAGCTTCAATTCTCTTATAATCTGTAGTAATTTTGCCTTCTCTTTTAGATGGCCAATGGTTTACAAAAACGTGTACTTCTTCACCATTTAATTTACCGTGTACATAAAGTATATCTCTTGTATTATCTACATCGCCATTAGTGTTTATAATATGTACGTGTATAGGCTCAGAATGTAAAACCGTAAAATAATCTTTATTGTAAATTAATCCGGTATCTATGCCACGCTCATCAGGAGAATCATAATGCACGTAATCATAATTTATACGTTCTAAATTACTATTAGTAACAAGGTCTTTAACAACATTTTCATTTTCCACTTCTGCAATACCAATAAGTACAGGAGGTTCTTTTGTGTTATGTGTTCCTATTTCCGATATGGTTTTTGTGAGTTTAAAAACCTTTTTCTTGTACCTATTATTTGTCCATCTTTTTTCACCTTTAGGAGTAAAATCATCATCTAAAGTTGTGGGGTCATCAATAGTATCAAACAGATTTTCTAAATTGTAAAAGGCAATTGTCACCAAATTAATCTTATTTTTTTATTTTAAAGTAGTAAAAAAAGTGTTTACTTTTTAATATTAGATGCTAAAATACAAAAATAGCTTAGCAAGTATTGATTAGATTTGCATTATAAATTAAACATATGCTAGAGAAGAAAGTCGTAGAATATGAAAGATCGGTACTTATAGGAGTTATAAGTAGCACACAAACAGAGCAAAAGGTAAAAGAATATTTAGATGAACTAGAGTTTTTAACCTACACTGCCGGAGGAGAAGTTTACAAGCGTTTTGTACAAAAAATAGATAAGCCCAATCCTAAAACATATATAGGTAGTGGTAAAATGGATGAGGTTGCACAGTATGTAGAAGAACATAAAATTGGTTCTGTTATTTTTGATGATGAGCTAACACCTGGCCAGCAGCGTAATATAGAGCGCCATTTAAAATGTAAAATAGTAGATAGAACAACCCTTATCTTAGATATTTTTGCCCAACGTGCGCAAACAAGCTATTCTAGAACACAGGTAGAACTGGCACAGTATGAATACCTTTTACCAAGATTAACAGGTTTATGGACACACTTAGAGCGTCAAAAAGGTGGTATTGGTATGCGCGGTCCTGGTGAAACAGAAATAGAAACAGATAGGCGTATTGTACGTGACCGTATTACGTTACTTAAAAAGAAACTGTCTAAAATTGATAGGCAAATGGAAACCCAACGTGGTAACCGTGGAGCTTTAGTTAGAGTTGCTTTGGTTGGCTACACAAACGTAGGTAAATCTACATTAATGAATGTGGTAAGTAAAAGTGATGTTTTTGCTGAAGATAAACTATTTGCAACATTAGATACTACTGTACGTAAAGTTGTATTGGGGAACTTGCCATTTTTATTAAGTGATACTGTAGGTTTTATTAGAAAATTACCAACACAACTTGTAGAAAGTTTTAAAAGTACCTTAGATGAGGTTAGGGAGGCAGATTTGTTATTGCATATTGTAGACATATCACACCCTAATTTTGAGGACCACATTGCATCTGTACATAAAATTTTAGAAGAAATTAAGGCTGATGACAAAAAAACTATTATTGTTTTTAATAAAATAGATCAGTTTACACATGAGACTATAGATGATGATGATTTGGTAACCGAAAAAACCAAAATACATTTTACATTAGAAGAGTGGAAAAAAACGTGGATGCAGAAAGTAGGCGATAGGGCTTTGTTTATATCTGCATTAAATAATGAAAATTTAGATACGTTTAGAAAAAGGGTTTATGATGAGGTTAGAGACATACACGTAACGCGTTTTCCTTACAACAACTTTTTATACCCAGAGCATTTAGATGAATATTAAATGTTAGCGTAAATAAATTACTATTTATCTAGAAAAGCGCACTTTATCGGAGAAAATGAACCGCTTATTTTTTATACAACAGAATAGAGCATGTTCACAACATAAATTGCCAGACTTTTAAGGTTCGCCATATCTTTACACTGTAATTAAGAAATAAGGGTTGTAAAAATCTAAATTTTAAAATTGCACAAACGATATTAAAACGCCTTTTTTCCCAAATCTGGCCTTTTCATAAAAATGATATAAAAAGATCCCAAATCTTATTATCAAATTTAACCTATAAGCCCTCTTTAGAGGGCTTTTTTAGTATTATAACCTTCCTTGTATGTTTTTTTAGTGTTTACTTGAATAATTTTTATAGTTTTGACTCACTAAAAATATGAGAATGAAACAGATAATTATTGCAGTTGTGTTGCTTTTTACGGTAAGTATGGGCGCACAAACTAAGAGCGACTTATTAACGCATTATAAAGCGTTTTACAAGCAAATGAAGTCTCAAGGAGATACACAAGGTATTATTAATGCCATTACACACCTAAATGTTTTGGAGCCTAGTGAGGCACGTAAAGATACTTTGGCATTTTTATATGTAAACAGTAACCAAAATATGCAAGCATTGCGTGTAATTGGTGTAGATACAAAAGACAGTGACTCTAACCTTGCTGTACAAGTAAGAGCTTTAGCTTTAAAAGCTTTAGGAGATGTAAAAAGAGCTATAGCCCAGTTTGAAATTTTAAACAAAAGAACACCTAATACTTTTTTAGCGTATGAGTTGGCAGATTTAAAAATACAAACAGGAGACAAGGCAGGTGCTCTAGTTAATATTGAGTATGGTTTGGCTAACGCTAAAGATGATATGAAATATGCTTTTTATGAAAGACAACAACCTTATGAGGTACCTATTAAAGCAGCTTTTTTACATTTAAAAGCATTAATTGAGTATAACAATGACCAGTCTAAACCAGATGTTGCTTTGGCATTAATTAATGAAGCATTAACAATTGCGCCTAACTTTAACTTGGCTAGCTTAAGCAAGCAAGCTATTGAGGCAAGAAAGGCAGATGTAGAGGCACCTAAAAAATAATAGTACCATTATAGAATAAAAAAAGGAGTGCTAACAGCACTCCTTTTTTTATTGTCTTATATTTTTTAGCTTTTATTTTTGTTTTAATTGCTTTTTTAGCTCAAGGTCTTTATCTTTTTTAAGTTCAACCACCTTACTAACATTATCATTTGGTATGGCAATAGATAAAACATAGTGAGCTATTTTCCATTTTCCTTTTACTTTTTTAAGAACACCAGAACCACGGCAAATCTCCATTTGGGTATCTAGCAACTCATCAAACCAAGCAATTTTTTTAGATTTATCTAGGTATATATTGCGTTCTAGAGCCGTAAAACTCCACGCCTTTCCTTTGTCAAAATAAGGTTTAGCAAAAGCTCTAAAATCTTTATTTTGCCAGTTTTCTGTTGCATCTGTACCTATAAAAACACCATCTTTTGTCATTAAGCCAAAGTAAGTATCAAAATTAGCATCGGCGGCAGCCTTATGCCAAGCATCTACAACCGTATTAATTTCAGTTTTTTGAGCAGTTACTTGTAAACTTGCAACTAGCATAATAAGTAATAATAGCTTTTTATTCATTTTCTAAAATTAAATTAGTGTCTAAAGTATTGTTAGCAATAATGTTAAACTGGTTTCTAAAGTTGTTGTAAGCAACAATTAGCTCAGAGGCTGGTTCTAAAACATCTAAACTATACTCTATTGCTGCCTTAGTTTTTAAGGTGTAGGTTTTAACAACAGTTTGCCTACTTTTAATATGAGGTTTGTTAAACTCTTCAGGATAAGCAGATTTTTCTAACTTTTTTTGAGCTTCAATAATTTGGTCTAAAGTTAAACGTAAGTCTTCATCATTTTCTGCCTTGTACATACCATCTATGGCAGTATTAAAATCTTTATACTCTTGCCAATTTTCTAAAACAGGAATTACTTTGGGGTCTAGCTTTATTTTTTTTGGTAGCTTTTTAGCATTAAAAGTAATTTCATCTAAAACTTGCGCTTCTTTTACGGTTTCTTTCTTGGTATTTTTGCAAGAAATAACGCTAAAAATCAATATAAAAAAAAGGAAAAATCTCTTCATAAGACGAAAGTATAAAAAAAGAATAAGATAAGAAGTTTGTTCACTTTCAATTCATTTATAAATTTAGTTAAATAAGTAGTAAATATGTAATTACCACTAAAGTTAATTTAATAAATATATCTTTGTAGCCTAACTTTAGAACACCAATTATTGTGCAAAAATCTATCTTAATTATAGGTGCCTGTGGGCAAATAGGTACAGAGCTTACTTTAGCTTTAAGAGAAAAACATGGTAACGATAATGTAGTTGCTAGTGATATTAGAGAGGGTGGTGAGGATCTTATGTCTAGCGGACCTTTTGAGCTTTTAGATGCTACCGATTATAAGGCTATAGAAAATGTTGTGATGCATTATGAAATAGAAGAGGTATACCTTATGGCTGCTATGTTAAGTGCTACTGCAGAAAAGTTTCCTATGCGTGCATGGGATTTAAATATGGGATCTCTTTTTAATGTTTTAAACTTAGCAAAAGACAAAAAAATTAATAAAATATTTTGGCCATCTAGTATTGCAGTTTTTGGACCTAATACGCCAAAAGAAAATACACCACAAAATACTATAATGGAACCAAGTACAGTTTATGGTATTAGTAAACAATCTGGTGAGCGTTGGTGTAGTTATTACCATAGTAAATATGGTGTAGATGTACGTAGTTTGCGTTACCCAGGGTTAATTAGTTGGAAAACACAGCCAGGTGGCGGAACTACAGATTATGCAGTGGAAATTTATCATAAAGCGTTAGAGAATAAAGAATACACGTGTTTTTTATCTGAAGACACAAAACTGCCAATGATGTTTATGGATGATGCTATTAGAGCTACTGTTTCTATTATGGAAACTGAAGCAGAAAACATAAAAGAACGCTCATCATACAACTTAGCAGCAATGAGTTTTACGCCAACAGAAATTGCTGCAAGCATACAAAAACAAATACCAGAGTTTAAAATTGATTATAATGTAGATTTTAGACAAGAAATAGCAGATTCATGGCCACAAAGTATTGATGCTTCTACAGCAGAAAAAGATTGGGGTTGGAAAGCAGAATTTGACTTAGAAAAAACCACAGAAACAATGTTAAAGAATTTAGCGAACTAAATTACTCATCATTACTAGAGTTTAAATTTATGTCTGGGATGGCTGTGGGGTCATCATTACTAAAGTCCTCATAGTCATCCTCGTCATAATTTTCCATAGTATGCTCTAGCTTGGCACTAATTTTCACAAGGTATTTAGTGTTGTTAGTTAATACTTCTACAGCTTCTATGGTTTCATTTTTGGCGTTTTTAAAAACAATAATATCATTATCGCCATATCCTGCCGGATAACGCTCTACCAATAATTTTAAGACTTCGGGAGTTAGCTTTTTAAAATCTACAATTACCCGTTTAAGATTATTCATAACTAATATATTTAGAGAATTGTAATACACGCAGTATGCGAGTTACTAAAATTAGTTTATTATCTTAAAAATGCAAAACCAATAAAGTTAATTGCATGTAAATTGTAGTAAGTATTATTTTACGTGTTGGTAATGTCAGACTTACCACCTGTTTTCTTTAAAAGCCTTATATGGTGTATTTCTATGCCTTTGTCTATAGGTTTTAGCATATCGTACATATTTAACGCCACAACACTTGCGCCGTGCATGGCTTCTACCTCTACGCCAGTTTTGTAGTTTGTTTTTACCGTAATTAACACTGTAATTTCTAGATTATTAATTTGGTAGCTAATATCTGTATACTCAATTGGTAAAGGGTGGCAATCTGGCAATAATTCTGGTGTTTTTTTTACACCAAGTAAGCCAGCAGCTTTGCTCATAGCAAAAACATCTCCTTTAGGTACAGTTTTAGTATTAATAGCATCTATAGTTGCTTGTGAACTTACTTTAACTACAGCTTGTGCAACAGCTGTTCTAAGCGTAATAGCTTTGTGTGTAATATCTACCATTATTATTTATTTACTTTCCATTGGTAAGAACTGTCTTCAAAAATTTCTTTGCCAAATACAGGCACTTCTGCTTTAATTTCTTCTACAACATAATTAAGCGCATCAAAAACAACCTGCCTGTGTGGAGCAGAAACAAAAACAAACAAACATATTTCACCAACATTTACAATGCCTTTACTATGGTAAATGTGCATACAAGTAATGTTAAATTTAGAAAAGGTATTTTCTTTTATTTCATGAAATTTAAGATTAGCCATTTCTTCATACGCGGTATAATCAATAGCTGTTACAATTTTATCATCTATTTTATCTGCTCTAACCTGACCTAAAAATATATTGTGCGCACCAATTTGGGTTTTGCTTTGGTGTTTTGCAATAGCGTCACCAATAAAGGCACTAGATATTGCACCTTCTTTAAACACATTTTTTATTTTATCATTCTTCATAAATCTAATGTAAAAACTGTTTGTTTTGTAAAAAGTAAAAATACTGTTTTTTAATGATAATTGTTGCTTGTATAATATAGAGTAGTTGCAAAAATCATTGATAATCTTTTATTTAAATACAATAAGTAAGTATTAAAAATGTAATTAACATACTATATAGCGCTTTATTTTATCTTTTTGTTATTTTTGTGTAGATGCTAACTTGTTTAGAATCTAAGGACTAATTAACTCTTAAAAACAGAACAATGAAAATTACTAACAAATCACTACTTATGGTAGGTTTGGTTGGTGCTTTGACGGTTACCTCTTGTAAAGATGGTAAAAAAGAAACAGCAGCAACAGAAACAGAAACTAAAGAAGTAGTAAAAATTCCTGGTATTGTACTGGAGAATATGGATACCAATGTGGATCCTAAGCAAGATTTTTACAACTATGTTAATGGTAGTTGGATGAAGAATACAGAAATTCCGGACGATAGATCTAGTTGGGGAGGTTTTTCTGTACTTCGTAAGTCTACAGATGCAGATGTTTTAGAAATTATTAAAGATGCTAAAGAAAGTGGCAAGTACGGTGCAGACACAGACCAAGCTAAAGCTTTAGCTATTTTTGAAACAAAATTAGATACTACAGCAAGAAATAAGGCTGGTATAGACCCAATAAAGCCTGCTTTAAAAGCAATAGAGGAAGTTAAAAACTTATCAGATTTACAAACAGTTCTAGCAAAAAATCCAGCGGTTTCTTCTCCGTTTATTGGGTTTAGTGTACGTGCAGATTTAAATAACTCTGCAATGAATGCTGTTTATATGGGTGGTGCTGGCCTTGGTTTACCAGACCGTGACTACTATTTAGAACAAGATAGTAAGTCTAAAGAAATTAGAGAACAGTATAAAAAGTACGTTTCTAAAATGTTACAAATGTTAGGAGATTCTAAAGAAGATGCAGACCAAGCGGCTGTAACTATTTTAGCTTTAGAAACTAAATTGGCAGAACCTCGTTTAGACAAAGTAGAGAGTCGTGATGCAAGAAACTTTAACAACCCTAAAACTGTTGCAGAAACAGATGCAATGCTATCTTCTTTAGATGTTAAAAAAATGATTGCAGATTTAGGAATGAAAAAAGAGTTTGATACTATTTTGGTAACACAACTAAAGTACACAGCTGCATTAGATAAATTATTAAAAAACACACCTATTGAAGATTTAAAAACTCTTGTAAAATGGGACACTTTTAACGGTGCTGCAGGTAGGTTAACTACAGCTACAGAAACTGCTAGTTGGGAGTTTTACAGCAAGTATTTAAGAGGCGCTAAAAAACAACGCCCAGCAGATGAGCGTGCTTTAGCAACTGTAAACGGTACAGTGGGTGAGGCTTTAGGTAAATTATATGTTGATGCTAAATTTCCGCCAGAAGCAAAAGTTAAGGCAGAGAAAATGATTGCTAATGTAATTACCGCTTATAAAAACCGAATTAAGAAATTAGATTGGATGAGCGAGGATACTAAGGTTAAAGCAATTGAAAAATTAGACAAATTCACTGTAAAAATTGCATACCCAGACAAATGGGAAGATTATTCTGCTATGGAAGTAGCTGCAGATAAATCTTATTTTGAGAATATGACAGCTGTAGCTAAATGGGGTAGAGATAAAAACTTTGCAGAAATTGGAGAGCCAGTAGATAAGAGTGAGTGGGGAATGTCTCCGCAAACTGTTAATGCATATTTTAACCCAATGAACAACGAGATTGTTTTTCCTGCTGCAATTTTACAACCTCCTTTTTATAACTATACTGCAGATGATGCTGTTAACTATGGTGGTATTGGTGCTGTAATTGGTCATGAAATATCTCATGCTTTTGATGATAGTGGTGCTCGTTTTGATGCAGATGGTAACCTTAAAAACTGGTGGACAGATGAAGATTTAGCTGCTTTTACAGAAAGAGGTGATGCTTTAGCTGCACAGTACAGTAACTTAGAGGTGTTAGATAGCGTTTATGTAAACGGTAAATTTACTTTAGGTGAAAATATTGGTGATTTAGGTGGTGTTTTAGGTGCTTATGATGGTTTACAACTATTATTTGAAGAAAACGGAAGACCAGAAGATATAGATGGCTTTACAGCAGAACAACGTTTCTTTATGTCTTGGGCTACTGTTTGGAGAACTAAATCTAGAGATGAGGCTTTACGTAACCAAGTAAAAACAGATCCGCATTCTCCAGGAATGATTAGAGCGGTACAACCTTTATTAAATATTGATGCCTTTTATGAAGCATTTGATATTAAAGAAGGAGATCCTATGTATGTTGCTCCAGAAAAAAGAGTGCGAATTTGGTAGTTTTAAACTAACAATCACACAATTTTATAAAGTAAAGGCTACTCCTAAAAGAGTAGCCTTTACTTGTTTTTATTGATTCATAACTACTTATTTAGTTTATTAACTATAAAAATAGTTGCGTAACTAAAAAAATAGGTTTAAGTTTGATTTCTGATAAATTCGAGTTGTAATACATACAATATGAAAAAGTTAACAAACAAAGAGGAAGAAGTACTTAAAATTTTGTGGAAGCTAGAAAAAGCTTTTGTTAAAGATGTTTTGGCAGAATTTAAAGAAGATAAGCCACATTACAATACGCTATCTACTATGATTAGGAATTTGGAGGAAAAAGGATATGTTGGTCATACTGCATATGGCAACACTCATCAATACTACCCAATAGTAGAGAAAGAAGTGTACAGAAAAGGATTTATGAGTAGGGCAATTACAGACTTTTACAGCAACTCATACAAGAGTTTGGTGTCTAATTTTGTTAATGAAGATAAAATTAGCGTAGATGAACTAAAAGAGATTATTAACCATATAGAAAACAATAAATAATGGAATATTTAATTTTTATTGCTAAAAGTAGTTTGGTTATAGCCTTATTTTTTATTTGTTTTCAGGTGTTTTTACGTAACGAAACATTTTTTAAAGCTAAAAGATGGTTTTTGCTAGCGGGTATATTTGTAGCAATGGCATTTCCTTTTTTAATTATAACCAAGGTAGTTTTTGTAAATACTCCTGTTGTAGATTTTAATAAATTAACCAATACGGTTGTCAATCAGTCGTCAATAGAAAATATAAATTGGTGGTTGGTAATTTTGACTGTTTACGCTATGGGTTGTATATTTTTCTTAGGTAGATTTTTAGTGCAACTAGCATCTTTATTTAGTTTAATTAATAAAGGAACAAGCACAAGAGTAGGTAAATATAAAATGATTGAGGTTACTGTGGATACCAGTGCGTTTTCATTTTTTAATTACATAGTTTACAATCCAAGTTTACACACAGCAAATGAGCTTAAAACAATTATTAAGCACGAAGAGTTACACGCTAAGCAAAAACACTCTCTAGATATGTTACTTACACATTTGTTATGTGTATTGCAATGGGCAAATCCGTTTGCATGGTGGTACAAAAAAATGGTTTCTGTAAACTTAGAGTACCTTGTAGATGATGCAATTGTATCTCATCAAAATAAAAAAGAATACCAGTATTTGTTATTGCAACAGTCTGTACATAGTATGCCATCTTTATCAGTAACCAATACATTTTTTAATTCACTAGTTAAAAAACGTATTGTAATGCTCAACAAAAGCAAGTCCAGAAAAGAAAGCATACTAAAAATGGGGTTGGTAATACCAATGTTGTTTTGTGCTGTTGTAGCATTTAATACAAAAACTATTGCCCAATCTAAATCTGTTTCTAATGACTTAGTTAGTGAGACTCCTAAAATAACAGTTGTTGAAAATAGTAAAACTATAAGTGTAAAAGACTCTGTTAAAACTTTAGAAAATAAAGCTAAAAAACAAGCTAAAGCTGCTCATGCGCAATCAAAAGAAAAGCAGGCAAAAGTGTCTAACACATTTAATTTTCAAATAGAAGATAATGCGCAAGCTACTATTACTCCTGTTTCTATGACTACGCCAATACGTGAAGTCAAAACACCTGAAAATTCTTATTTAAGAAGTAAAAAACCTTTAATAATTATAAATGGCGAGGTAATGCCAAGTTCTTTTGATATGAATCTGTTAATTCCTGAAAATATTGAGCATATAAATATCTTTAAGAATCAATCTGCTATAGATAGGTTTGGTAAAAAAGGAGAAAATGGTGTGGTAGAAATTACAACAAAAAAATAAAAATCAATCTTTAATCAATTAAAAACGAACAGTTATGTTACAAAAAATGAAATCAGTAAAAATTGTGATGACTACATCTATTTTAACAGCAGTATTTTGCCTGTTAAGCTTAAGTATAAATGCGCAATCTAATAGCTTTACATTTTCTAAAAAAGAGGGTAATGAAAATTTTAAATTTTTAAAAATAGATATAAACTTTAAAACAACAGAAAATGATTTAGCTAGCTATATTGCTGACGCAAAAAAAGAAAAAGTAGATTTGTCTTTTACTAGAATAAAGCGAGATGCTAAGGGTAATTTAACAAGTATATCTGCAGTTTATAAAACAAAAGATAATAAAACGGAAACATACACTGAGGTTGATAAAATTGCCATTGATCCTTTTTATTTTTATGTAAAAACTTCAGAAAAATCAAAAATCATAGAGAAAATTGGTTTTAGAATAAAAAATAATGTAGCAAAGGATAACATACTTTTTGTTGTAAACGGACAAGAAGTTCCTAAACCTTTTGATGTTGGTATGATTGATCCTGAAGATATAGAGGCTATAAATGTTTTGAAAAATGAAAGTGCAACAGCTAAATACGGTTCTAGAGGTAGAGATGGTGTTATTGAAATAACTTTAAAGTAAAAAATGAAGAAAATATGTAATATAGTACAGAAATACACTTGTGTTTCTGTACTTTTTTTATGTCTTGGAAGTACATTTAATACCATTGCACAAGATAAAAAAATAGCCAAGCCAAAAATGATTTTTATTGTTGAAGGCAAAGAAGTAACAGAAGAATACCTTTTGGTTTTGCAAAAAGAAAATAAGATAAAAGCAATGCATAATGGTGTTTCTAAAAAAGAGAAAAAAGCCATTGTAAAACGTTTTAAAGAACGATTGGATAACAACTTTGTAATGAAAATAGAAACCTTTTCTGATGAAGAAATATTAGCCAATAAAAAGAAACAGCTAGTTAAGAGTAAGTCTAAACGTAAAGAAGTAAAAGTTGCAAAAAAAGAAGCGGTATCTGCTTCTAAAATTAAAGTTGGTGATACTATTGCTGCTTTTGCCCTAGAAGATATAAATGGAGATGTTTTAAAAAGGGAAGACTTAAAGGGCAAAGTAGTATTGTTAAATTTTTGGGCTACTTGGTGCGTACCTTGTTTACGAGAATTTTATGAAATACCAGAAGTTATTTTGGAACCAAATACTGGTAAAAACTTTGTGTTTATACCAGTCTCTGTTGGAGAAAACCGCTCTACTGTAGTTAAAAAAATGACCAAGCTTAAGGATAGAGGAGTAGACTTTAATGTATATTTAGATCCTAAAAATGAGTTTTACAGTGGCTATAGAAAGCAAGGAATACCGCTAAACTATATAATAGATAAAAATGGAGTGGTTGTTTATATTTCTATGGGCTATAATGAAGATAATCTACAGAAATTAGCAGCTAAAATTAAGCAACTTGTAGACTGATATTTTACTAAAAAAAGCTTCAAACTATTGGTAAAACCTTTAGCTTGAAGCTTTTTATATTTTTTAAGTTATATTATTTAATGTAAACGGTCTTTTTGTTTACAAACTCTAACATACCTTCTTTAGACAATTCTCTGCCGTAACCAGAAGCTTTTGTGCCGCCAAAAGGCAATCTTGGGTCAGATTTTACCATTTCGTTTACAAAAAACGCACCATCTTCAATTTTGTCTATTGCTTGTCTGGCTGCATCTATATCCTCTGTAAATAACATAGCTCCTAATCCAAATCTGGAGTTGCTTGCAAGCTCTAAACTGTGTTCTTTATTATTTACCTTTGTAATTGCAGCTACTGGTCCAAATGTTTCTTCCTTAAAAACAGGCATATCCTCTGTAACATTTGTGAGTATGGTTGGTGCATAATTAGCACCATTAAGCGTATTGCCTAAAATTACTTTTGCCCCTTTTTGTACCGATTCATCAACTTGTTTTTTTAATTCTTCAGCCAAATCTTTGCGAGCCATAGAAGCCATAAAAGTTTCATCCTCTTCAGGGTTTCCAACTTTTAAAGATTCAACTTCTTTTTTAAACCTATCTAAAAACTCATCATATATTCCCTCTTCAACAATAAAACGCTTAGCAGCAATACAGCTTTGTCCTGTGTTTTGAAATCTAGCTTTTACCATAGTTGGTATGTACGTATCTAAATCTGCATTATCCCACACAATACACGCGTTGTTACCACCCAATTCTAGTACAGATTTTTTTAGGTTTTTACCAGCAATACTAGCTATAGATTTACCAGCTTTTTCGCTACCAGTTACACTAACAGCTTGTATAAAACTGCTTTCTAAAACAGTTTCTGTTGCTTTATGGTCTGCAATTATTGTTTGAAAACAACCCTGTGGATACCCAGCATCTGTAAATAACTCTTGTATTGCTAATGCACAACCAGTTACATTTGCAGCGTGTTTTAAAACACCAACATTACCAGCAGTTAGTGTAGGAACAGCAAATCTAAAAACTTGCCAAAAAGGGTAGTTCCATGGCATTACTGCTAACACACCACCAATAGGATCATAACTAATAAAACTTTCTTGTGCTTCTGTGTCTATAATAGCGTCACTTAAAAAGTTATCTGCGTTTTTAGCATAAAAATCGCATAACCAAACGCATTTATCTATTTCCGCTCTACTTTGTGCTATGGGTTTTCCCATTTCTGCGGTCATCAAAGCAGACAAATCTTCGCGTTTTTTTTCTAATTGTTTGGCTAATTTTTTTAATAAAGAAGTACGTTCTTTAATGCTGGTTTTTTTCCAACTTTTAAACGTTTTTTCTCCTGTTAGTAAAACAGAATCTATTTCTTGTTTTGTATGTAAATTGTATGTTTTTATATCTTTTCCGTTAAACGGATTTATTGTTGTTACTGTATTACTCATAGTTGTGATAATTAAAAAATTAGTATTTCTTGTTCATCAAAATTAAGCAAGATAAAAGTTCTTCTTTGCTGCAAAGCATTAAATTATTGCTAGTATAAAGTTACTTCTTTTTCTTTTTTTCGTTACTCTTATCGGCTCCTTTTTCTGCATCTTTAAAGGCAACATTATCATCTACCTTACCTTTAAAAGCAGAGATCCAAGCATTTTTAAAAATGTTGGTTACTGTTGGTAGTATTTTAGTTTTTACATTGGTTAAATCTCCTTCTACAGGAACTTTAGTTGCCAATGTATTTTGTTTCTGGTTTTTTAATATAAACTTAAAAAAGCCCACAAAACCTTCCCATAGGGTTTCAAAAAAGCCATCTTCCTTACTAATAAGTTTAGCGTCTTTTAAAATAGGTTTAAAATACCCAGTTAAAAAACCATCTGCAATAGCAATTTCACTATACAAATTAAAGTTACCTTCTTTAAAATCTATGCCGCTATAGTGATTTGTAAAATTGTTTAAGGCAGTTGCATTTGCATTTTCTAAAGCTAAGGAAACATCTATATCAGGAATCTGCTTTACCAAATCCATTTTACCGTCTAGTTTTAATTTACCGTTTCCTATAGATACTGCCGTGGCATTAATAGTAGAAGGTAGGTTGCGCTTTTTTTGCACAACATTTCTAAGGTTATTTGCTTGTAAATTTATGTCTCTTAAATGTAAATCTATACTAGGACTAGTATTAATTTCTACAAAAGCAGCTTTTCCGTTGGTAATAGTTAAGTGGTTAATATCTATAGGAACTATGTCTGTTAATGCTTTAGACCAATCTTCTATATCTGTACTGTCTGTAGTTTTATGGTCTTCAAAAACATAAATTATGCTAGGCTTAGTTAAATACAACTCACTTACAATTTCACCGTTTAAAAGAGCTCTCCATTGTATAGATATATCTGTTTTATCTACAGCAATAAAAGGAACTTGTGATTTGGCTTCTTTTTTGTTTAAATACAAACCATTAATTACGTATGCACCGCGAATTAAAGAAATGTCTATATCGTCTACGTGACCATAATACCCTGGTATTTCTGCTAAAACATTGTTTACATAATTTTTTACAAGCGTAGGTAAAAGTAGGCGTGCCACTATTACAATAGTTAGTATTGTTAGTGGTATTACATACCTTTTCTTTTTATATATTTTACGCTTACTCATTATGTTATTGGTTATTGTTGTTAGATTTAATTTTGATGTGCTTTTCTACATCTGATGGTGTTTTAATTACATAAAACTTATCTGCATTAATTAAAATAGCGTAGGCTAGTGTTTCTGGGCTATTTTGAAGCACTTTAATACAATCATCAGTAGTAATATCTACTTTGTCTTCACCGTAAATTTCTATAAAATTTGGATGGTCTTGATCTATTAAATCGCATATATTAATGTTTAGTTTATCTGCAATTTCTGCCCATTGTGTGCCAGTAATTTTTGTTTTAGAATTGTCTATGGTAAGTACTTCTTTTTCTGCAGATTTTACATAGCCAATAGTTTGTTTTCCTATGCTATTTTCTGAATTGTATATTAAAGTTACTTTATTATTATCTGTTGCAATTACTCCCATTTTGTTTGTTTTTGTGTGTTAAACTTTATTTTTTGTGGTGTTTTACTCCTTTTTTGTGCCTTTTCCGGTTAAAGCGTCTAGCAGTCCGTTATTAATATTAATCCATAAATAGTTGAAAAACGATTTTGTTGTATTGCGTTCTACTTCAATTTCTCCGTACCTAAAGTTGGTAGGGTTTTGCTTAGAGTCTTTTTTAATTAACAAGTTTCCTAGTTTTGTTAATAGCTTATTTACACCTAGTCTGTCTTTTTTTAATACCTTAAACTTAAAGTTGTTATAGTTTATTTTTAAATCTCCTAGAGCAGTTTGTTTGTTGCCGCTAACGGTAAAGTACATGCGTTGCATATCACCTTCTGCTTTAACGCGTAGGTTGGTATTTAAAAAAGGATTTATGCTAGGGATATCTAAATTTTTAAAATTTCCCCAAGCCTTAAAAAAGTCTGTTTTTTTTAAGGTATTAAAACTCCAATTTAACTCTAAAGGTGTTTTACCCATTAGTAAAGAGTTTGTGTGTACAACCGTTTTAATGTTTTTATAATTTTGTAGATTAGAAATGGTTGCATTTAAGTTTGTAAAAGTTAATTTTTCTGGAGTTATATTTTGTTCTAATTTTTCTTGATAGGCAATTTTTCCCTGATTAATTATTAACCTAGTAATTGCTAAATTAAAGGGTAAATCTCTTAGCATTTTACTATACATTGGCTTGTAGCTAAAATCATCTGCAATTAATTTGTCTCTATATACCTCTAGGTTTGGTTTATGAATAGTAAAGTTAGCTATGCCAATGAGTACTTTATTACCTGCAAAACTATAGTTGCAATTATTTATGTGTATGCTGGGTACTTTAAGCTTTACATAGTCACGTTCTGTTTTTATTTTTTGGGATAATTCTTTTTTAGTGTATTTGGTGTTTAGCAAAAGATTTTTAACGGTAAATGACTCGTTTTTAACATCTAATTCATCAACCAAAAGCTCTTCAAACTGGCCTAAATTAGCACGCAATTTTTGGGCAGATATGCTACTGTTTTTATACGTTATTGGTAATTTGTTTAAAGTGCTATTTGTGTTTATCGTTACACCTTTTAAGCTAATAAAAATACGTTTTGCGGCAGCAGTGGTATCAATTTTATTGGTCATAAAATTTACTGTGCCGTTTGTGGTTTTAAATTCTGCAATAGTAATAGGCTTGGCTAGTATTCCGTGTTTTTTAGTTTTGTTAGATTTTTCTACTGTATTTAATTGGGTGTTGTGGGTTAATTTTGGGTTGTATATAGTAAGTTTATTTGCACCAAGCTTTTTGTGTATTAATAGGTTGGTGTAGCCAATGTTTTTAACCGCTATTTTTTGTGCCTTTAATAGTGTTTTTATTTTGCTACTATCTTTAGTTAACTCTTTAAAAACAATGTTATTTAAAGTAATGTTACCTAATAAAATATTAATATTTATGCTATTGTAACTTACTTTAATGTGGGGAGGCAAATTGTACTGTAAATGTTGTGTTATTGTATGCTTGGCATATAAATAAGTACCTAAAAGAGCAGTTAAGCACAATACAATTGTAGCTATGGTAATTTTTAATATGTTACTCTTTTTTTTTGTCATAGTTTGTGTAGTATTGGCGTAAATTTCACCAAGACTAATTTCCTAAGAAAATTAAAAAACGAGTATCGCAAGCAATTAAATCTTTAACTGATATAGAAAAAGAGTAAAAAAAAGCCCTTTAATTATATAAAGAGCTTTTTAGTGTTAACATGTAATATGTGTTACATTTTTATGGTGAAACCATTTGCGTGTTCTATTGTGTAATACGTGTGGTCTGGATCGTCTCTGTTAAGTTTTAATATTCCTTTTACAGATATTAAATCGTCCATAAAAAAGTTAGGTCTTTTGTCAAAGTACAATTCTATAATAGTTTCTGGCCCTCCATTGCCACAAAAGAAGCATGATGCCATAGGATTGTTAGATAGCATAAAAGAATCTTTTTGTCCTTCTAACACTAAAAAATATCCTGTAATAGAAATTTCTTTTCCTTCTAAAACTAGCATTTGTTTGCTGTAAGTAGGTTTTAAAAACTCACCTAATTCTGCACCGCCTTCTGGTGTGGTATAATTTACACCTTGTATCATATCTTCCCAATCTAATAATGCTTGCGCAGAAACTAATTGTGCAGAGAATATAAAAAGAAATATAAGGCTTAGCTTTTTTATCATAGTTGTAATTTTTATCAAAGATAGTAATCCAATAATTGTTCCAAATACAATTTTATTTTTCTGAAGATAAAATTGTAGAAACGTTTAGTTTAAAAACAGATAGTGATGCAAATACAGACGCTATTACTGTAATGCCTAAAGTTGCAGCTAATAATATAGCTTCCCACTTGGTAGGAGTTGCTAAATTAAATGTATAACCATAACTGCTTTGTGCGTAGTTAGATATTACCCAGAGGCCAACTCTACCAATTAGCCAACCAATAACATAGCCAATAAAGCCTAAAAATAAGCCCTCTAAAAGAACCAGCCATAATAATTGTGCGCTTGTAGCACCGTAAGTGCGCAATACAGCCAATTCTTGTCTACGTTCTCTAATGGCTTTTAAAAGACTAATAAAAATGCTTAAGCCAGAAACCAATAAAATGGCAATAGCAATAAGCTGTATTGTTTGTACACCAACACCAAGTAACTTAACCAAACGGTTAATTTCTAAAGAGGGTAATGCAGCCTGCATATTGGTTTTGTCATTAATATACCTTGGCAGCTGCATCATTGCCATTGGGTTGCTAAATTGTATTAGTAGTGAGGTTACCTCTAAGTCTTCTTCATGATGGTGGTGCTCATCATCACTATGCTCATTAGCGTGGCTATGTACATCCCAAATACTTTCTAAATTTGTAATGATTAAATTGTCTACTACACTGCCGCTTGGTTTTAAAATACCAACTACTTTAAATGGGTGTCCGTGGTGCTCTTCTAAATTTTGGTCTGCTAAACCGTGAGAACTTAAAAAGGTATCACCTAATTTTAGCTGTAATTTTTTTGCTGTTTCGCTACCCAAAACTACTTGCTGTGATTTACTAAACAACTCACCCGTTGCTAACTCTGCATTGTATAATTTTAAGTAACTAGTTTCTGTACCTAAAATACGTACACCTTTATAATTATCACCATAAGAAACAGGAACAGCAGCTTTTACAAGTCTACTTTTTTTGAGTTTTTCTGCTTCTATTAATTTTATATTTCCTGTAGGAGCATCTATATGTAATACAGATGAAAGCACCAATTGTAGTGGACTACCTTTGGCGCCAACAACTAGGTCTACAGGTTTTATATTTTTATCTAAATTACCTTTTACTTGTGCGCTTAGTTGAAGCATAAAGGTAACCAAGGCTACACTTAATACTAAAAGCAGTAAGCTTAATAAAGCATTAAGCGGTTTAGAAATTAAATTTTTAAAACTGAGCTTTACAAGATTCATAAATACAAATGGTTTTTGAACATTGTTTTTACTCTTTGGTCATGGGTAATTATAAGCAAATTTGCATTGCTATTACTAGCTTCTTCCTTTAGTAATGTAACAACCTTTTCACAGTTTTCATCATCTAAACTAGCAGTAGGTTCATCTGCAAAAATTATGTTTGGCTTATTTACTAATGCAAGAGCAATAGACAAACGTTGGCGTTGGCCTTCACTTAATGCAGTTACTTTTTTATGTAACAAGTTGCTTATTCCTAGTCTTTCTGCTAATTCTTTTACTCTAGCAGAATCCTTTTTTTTATCAGGAAAATACAGGCGTAATTCTAAATTTTCACCAACAGAAAGTGCATTTATAAAATAATCGTTCTGAAAAATAATTCCCATTTCTCTACCTCTAAAAGCATCTAGTTTTTTTCTAGATAAATTTTGGAGTTCTGTGTTACCCACAGTAATACTACCAGAGCTTGCAGGTAGTAAACCAGCTAATAAATGCAAAAGAGTAGTTTTGCCTACACCAGAAGAGCCTAATATTAGCAAATGCTCTCCTTTTGGCAAAGAAATATCTGGAAAACTAAAGCTGTTTTCTGATGAATATGAAAATTGTAGTTTACTTGTCTTTATCATAAGCTTAAACACAAATATAATAAGTACATACATACCGTTTTTGTATTTATGAATTTATTATGAAATCTGTATTGGTTATAAAAAATAGAAAAAGACCTCTTAATTAAAAGAAGCCTTTTTCTTCACCACAAACCAAACAAATAAACGTTGAATAATCACCTACTCAACAACAATAAGCTTGTTTGTATTTTGTGTATAAACCAACAAACTATTTTTGAGGAGAGTTTATATTTAATTTGTTATTAAACTCTAATGTTCTAATAGGGAACGGTATGTTAATGTCATTGGCATTAAATTTGGTTTTTATAGCTCTTATGGCTACACTTTTAGCATCTAACTTGTTTTTTGCGTTTTGTGCATCTACCCAAAATCTGCAAATAAAATTAATAGAGCTGTCTCCAAATTCTGTATAGTAAAATTCTATTTCAGAGTCATCATCATCCTTATATAACTCTCCAATTGCTTCTTTGGTTAATTTTTTCACCAATTCTAAATCAGACTCATACCCAACACCACATGATACAACTATTCTCATACGGGTGGTAAGTGAATAATTTTTAAAGGGGTTTTCAATAATGGTTTTGTTAGGTATAACCACCAAATTATTATCAAACTCTTTAAGTACTAAACTGTTTAAGTTAATATCTATAACCTCTCCAGAATAGCCATTTGTTTCTATCCAGTTTCCTATTTCTATTTTTTTTCTAAACGATAAAACCACACCAGATAAGAGGTTAGATAAAGTTCCTTGCAATGCCAAACCAATAACTAAACCAGATATACCAGCACCAGCCAATAATGTATTTAAAGTTTTGCTTAGGTCCATTGCACCTAATGCTAAAAATAAACCAAGCAATACTACGGCAGTTGCGCTAATACGCCCAATAAGGTTAGAAATACTATCTTGTGGTATGCGTTTAGAAGCTAGTTTAACTACCCATTTGTTTACAAAACGTGCAGCATAATAAGATACTACCATTACAATAATGGCTACTATTATGTTAGGCAAGTTTTCTATTAATGCAGTTACCCAGCCTTCAATTTTATCATATATATCTATAAAAGAAGCTTGTATTTTGTCGTTCATGTGGTGTAATTTATAAGGTTAATAATTGTGGTTAAACAATTTACCTTATGAGGTAAGCTCTTTGGCTCTAATTTTTAATTGGTCTTCTGTGTTTTTGCGCCAAGCGTCTAACATCCAACTAGATTTTTCTAAATCTGCAATGTAAGACCCCATAATATCGATTGTACCTTCATCACCAGCTTCTTCTGCAGCTTCAATAGTAATTTTCATTTGTTTTAATATTTTTTGATGATCACTTAAAATTTCAGCAACCATTTCTTTATCAGTAATTAAAGGGGTAACTTCTTTTATAGAAGATATTTTTAAGTACTTGCTAAAATTACTCACAGGGTGGTACCTTAGTGTTAGGACTCTTTCTGCTATTTCGTCAACTTTTACTCTAGCATCTGTGTATAATTCTTCAAATTTCTCGTGTAAATCAAAAAAGTTCTGACCTAAAACATTCCAGTGAAAACTTCTTAATTTTTGATAATACACACTATAGTCTGCTAGTAGCATATTTAATTCACCTACTACAGGTACTAATTTGTTGTCGCTAATGTTTAAATAATTCATAAGGTTTGTGGGGTTTAGATTAATTGTTAAAGAATAGAATATCTACTCTTTATGCTTATTTGTTCTATACAAAACTACCCATAACAACCAAGCTAGCTTTGCTCTTTTAAATAGATTATTGACTCAAATGCAAATAGTGAAAAATTATACCTATTATATATATAACTGCATTTATTTACTTGTTTTTAAATGAGTTAAGAATTGCATTGATTGTGTTAAGAAGATCTCTAAACAAGCTTCATCTTTGTAGTGTAGAATTTAAGTATTCACAAAAAATAGTATTAACCTTTAAATTAAAAATATTATGTTGAGATGGACAATTACGTTTGTGGTTCTAGCTTTAATAGCTGGAGTTTTAGGATTTGGAGGTATTGCAGCAGGTGCTGCCAGTATCGCTAAAATTTTATTCTTTTTATTTCTGATACTTTTTGTAGTTTCATTAATTACTGGAAGAAAAAGAAACGTTTAGCACACCTAAACTCACACAAATAAACGAGAATATTAATTTTTAAAAAGCAACAACAATGAAAAAGATAGCATATTTTGCAGTATTTGCATTTGCACTAGGTACAGTATTAACTAGTTGTAGAGACACTAAAACTACAGGAGAAAAAATTGAAGACGGAGTAGAAGAAGTTGGAGACGGAATTGAAGAAGGAGTAGAGGAAGTTGGAGATGAGATAGATGATGCCGTAGACGATAACGAATAACTAAAATTAACATAATTTTAGCACAAAAAGACAACGTTAGTGTTGTCTTTTTTTGGTGGTAACACCGTATATTTAATAATTAAAACATAAAACAATGAAAAAGATATTAAGTTTATTTTCAATTTTAGCTCTTACTGTATGTAGTTTACAAGCGCAATCTATTGCAGACAACGCTATAGGATTACGTATTGGTGATAATGATGGTTTTGGTGGAGAAATATCTTACCAGCGCTATTTATCTGAAAATAATAGATTAGAATTTGATTTAGGATGGAGAGATTCTAATGATGTAGATGCTTTTAAACTAGTTGGTTTGTACCAATGGGTTATGCCTTTAGATGGTAATTTTAACTGGTTTGTTGGTGCTGGTGCAGGTATTGGATCTTTTGATGCTGGTGAAAATGATGGTACTTTTGCTTTGGTAGCTGGTGATATAGGTATTGAATATAATTTTGATTTTCCTTTAATTTTATCACTAGATATGAGACCAGAATTAGGATTTAATGATGACTATTCTGATGATTTAGATTTAGATATAGCATTAGGTATTAGATATCAGTTTTAACAAAAACTGATAATAACACACAAAAAGGGGAGGCAATTAAATTTTGCCTCCCCTTTTTTAGTTAGAATAAGTGCTTTACTTTTTCTACTAATTTTAGTGGTAAATTATACGGCGGATACCTCAAAGGAGCCTCTAACCAATTGGCTCTTTTTATAATGGCTTTTTGGTGCGTAAAAGTATCAAAAGAAGTTTTACCATGATAGGCGCCAATACCACTAGAACCTACGCCACCAAACGGTAGTTTTTTATTGGTTATATGTATAACAGTATCGTTAATTGCACCACCACCAAAACTGTATTTGGTTATTATTTTTTGTTGAAATTTTCTGTTTGTAGAAAATACATACGTAGCAAGGGGCTTACCATAGTTCATAATATGTTTTTCTATATCTTCTTCTGTAGTATATGCAATAATTGGTAAAATAGGACCAAAAATTTCACCTTGCATTAATTTGCTATCTAAACTAGGTTCGTTTACAAGTGTAGGGGCCATATAATTATCTTTGGCATTTGTTTGTCCACCAAAAATAATTTCTTGCCCCTCTAGTAAATCATTTAAGTTGTTAAAGTGGTTTTTACTTACTGTACGTGCATAATCACTAGAGTCTTCTATGTTTTTACCATAAGAGTCTTCTATGCTTTTTTGTAAAGCTATTATTAATTTATCTTTTACATCTCTATGTACTAAAATGTAGTCTGTAGCAATACAGGTTTGTCCGGCATTTAAAAATTTACCCCAAACTATACGTTTAGCAGCTAGTTTTATGTTGGCGGTAGTATCTACTATAGCTGGGTTTTTTCCGCCAAGCTCTAAAGTAATTGGTGTTAAATGTTTTGCAGCACTTTGGTAAAATATTTTTCCGACCTTGGTGCTCCCGGTAAAAAAAATATAATCCCATTTTTGATCTAATAAGTTTTTAGAGACTTCTACGCCACCTTCTACAACAGCAACATAGGCATCACTAAAAACAGCAGTTATAATTTCTACTATTATTTTTGATGTATTTGGAGTAATTTCTGATGGTTTAATAACAGCAGTATTACCAGCTGCAATAGCACCAATTAAGGGTGCAATTGCTAATTGAAAAGGGTAGTTCCAAGGAGCAACAATAAGCACAGTGCCATAAGGCTCTTTATACAACCAATCTGACGAAGGAAAATTTAATAATGCACCAGAAACTTTTTCTGGTCTCGCCCACTTTTTAAGATGCTTAATAACGTAGTTAAGTTCTGCTAGTACAAATTGCGTTTCTGCAGCCATAGACTCAAACCTAGGTTTTTTAAAATCTGCATAAATAGCATCACAAATGTCTGCTTCCCTTTTGGTAATTTCTTGCTTAAGTTTTATTAAAGCTTGTTTACGGTAAGTTATATCTTTGGTTTGCTGCGACTTAAAAAACGTTTGTTGCTTTTGTAGTATCTCCATCATAGTATGCAAGATACCAAAAAAAGAGCTTTGTAATTTAACTAAACTAGTTGTTTAGAGTATTTGTAGTTTCTAAATCTTTGTCTTTAAAATTTTCATTAGCAAGCTCTAACACTTTTAGTAGCATTGGGTCTGATTTACTTTTGATTTTGGCATAAGCATTGGCATCAAAAAGTTGGTCTGCTAAAGTGGCTTTTAAGTATCTTTTTAAACTAGTTTCATACTTGTAAAAATCTAAAGAGATATTATTTTTTTTGGCATATGTAATAAACTCTACAAACAAGTTTTCATCAACCTTAAAATCTCTAATAAATTCATCACGGGCAAACATATCATATTTAGATCTGTCTTTATCTAAATGTTCAAAAGTAAAGTATGATAAAAATCCATAACTATCTAAATCTATAATAGCCTCTTGTTCATTATCACCTATTGGCACAAACTCATCTGGTATAATGCCACCACCGCCATAAACAGTTTTACCTTTTGGAGTAGTGTATTTTAATGAATCTGCTACTTTAATACTATCTGCTTCACGCATTTCTCCGTTAGCATAACGCTTCATTAGCTCTTGGTAATAATCTACATTACCTTTTTTATAATCGCGTTGTATAGATCTTCCTGTTGGTGTATAATATCTAGATATTGTTAGGCGTACAGCAGAGCCATCTCCCAAATCCATTTCTCTTTGCACTAGTCCTTTGCCAAAAGAACGTCTTCCTACAATTGTACCTACATCATTATCTTGCAATGCACCAGCAACAATTTCACTAGCAGAAGCAGAGCGCTCATTAATTAGTACATAAACAGGCTTGTCTTCAAAACTACCTTTGTCTGTAGCGTATGCATTTTCAATTTTACCTTTTTTGTTTTTAGTAAATAAAATAAGTTTACCATCTTTTAAAAACTCATCTGCCATTTGTTCTGCAATACCTAAGTAACCACCAGGGTTGTCTCTTAAATCTAAGGTAAGTTTTGTGGCTCCTTGTTTTTGCAACGCTTTTAAAGCTGTTTTAAATTCTTTATAGGTAGACTCTGCAAACCTATTTACTTTTATGTAACCAATGTCATTAGTTAGCATATAATAACTGTCTACACTTTTTAATGGTATGGTATTTCTTTTAACCGTTACTGTAAATGTGCGATTTTCTTTTTTACGGTAAACTTCTAAATCTATGGTAGAGCCTTTTTTGCCTTTTAATTGCTCTACAACACTACCACTAGGTAATTTTTTGCCAAACAATTCTTCTCCGTTAGCTCTTAAAATACGATCTCCACCTTCTATTCCTTTGTTATAACTAGGGCCATTCTCTACTGTTTTTATAACAGAAATAGTGTCTTGGTACATATAAAAATTGATGCCTATACCAACAAAGTCACCTTTCATACTTTCAGAGACTTCTGCCATTTCTTTTTTAGGAATATAAACAGAGTGTGGGTCTAATTTGCCTAAAATATTATTTACGGTAACATCTACAATACTATCTGTATTAACATCGTCTACATACTCATAATCTATGTAGTCTATAAGCCTGTTAAGTTTGTCTTTTTTAGAGTTTGTAGTAAAAAGACGCTCTGGTGAGTCGTTAAAGTTTAACTTACCACCAAGTAAAATGCCTAGTGCTAAAGCTGCAGCAATTAAAACGGGCCATATGTAATACATTTTATTTTTCATTGCAGCTTTTACAGGGGTAAATGGGTTAGTTTTATGCCAGCTTTTTCTAGAAATTTTAAACCAGAATCATCTTTATATGCATTTTGGTATACCACACGTACTATGCCAGACTGGTGTATTAGCTTGCTACATTCTTTACACGGAGACAACGTTATGTATAAAGTTGCCCCTGTACAAGATTGTGTAGAAGATGCTACTTTAGATATTGCATTAGCTTCTGCATGTAAAACATACCATTTTGTGTAGCCTTCTTCATCTTCACAAATATTTTCAAAACCAGTTGGGGTACCATTGTATCCGTCAGAAATTATCATTCTATCTTTTACAATTATGGCACCAACTTGCTTACGTTTACAGTATGATAATTTGCCCCATTCTTGAGCCATACGTAAGTAAGCTTCATCGTATTTTCTTTGTTTACTGTCTTTCATTTTTATTGTAATGGCCACAAGATACAGGCTTTAGCTAACGCACACAATCAATAAAGGATAATTTTAACACAATACCTTTTAGTAAGGAAACGTATCTAATAGCATTGGTATTGTAATAGCTAACACAATTACAGATGCAATTATAGCATATAACCATTGTTTTACTTTACATAAGTTTACAACTACAAAAGTTAATGCTAGCGCTAAAATTAGTATTAGTATCTGAGACATTTCTATACCAGTTGCAAACCCAAGTAGTGGTGTAAACTTATTATCTTCTTCTGCCATTAGCATTTTAAAATAATTAGAAAAACCAAAACCGTGCACTAATCCAAAAAATGCCGTAGCTATAACGTGTAATTTTACAGAGGCTAAGGTTTGCTTGTTTTTTGCAGCGTAGATATTAAATAATGCAGTAATAAATATAGTTACAGGAATTAAAAACTCTATTAAACTTACGTCTGGTGTTACATAACCGTAGCTAGATAAGCCTAAAGAAAAACAATGTGCAACTGTAAATACGGTAGCTAAAAGCAATACATTTTTCCAGTCTTTAAATGAAAAAGGAATAGCCAAAGCGGTTAAAAATAAAATATGATCATAAGCGCTAAGGTCTAATACGTGCTCTAGCCCTAAACCAATATAAAATAAAAACTGTTCCATAAATTATGTATAAATAATAATTAAAATTTGTTAGCTAATACCGCGTTCCTTCTGTATAGTTTCATAGGCTTTTTGTACCTCTTTAAACTTTTCTTCTGCTCCTTTTTTTATTGCTTCGTTTTGGGTAACAACCTTATCTGGGTGGTATTTTTTAGCCATAGATCTATAGGCTTTTTTAACCTCGTCATCTGTAGCGCTTTTGTCAATCTCTAATATTTTATAGGCAGTATCTGCAGATGCTACAAACATTGCTTTTACGCTTTCATAATCTCTTTTGCCTAGTTTAAAGTAGGCTGCAATATCTCTAATAACTTCTACCTCTGCAGCGGTTACAGAACCATCGGCCTGTGCAATGCCAAATAAAAAATGTACTAACTGCAACCTAACTTCATAACGTACACGTTGGTTTAGGTAATAGCAAATACGTTTTGCAGAAATTTCGTGTTTTTTGTTTACCTCATTAAAGGTTCTAAAAATAGCGTTAGCTTTTTCTTTTCCGTAGGTCTGTACAAAATATTGGCGTACGTAATCCAACTCGGTTTTACTTACTTTGCCATCTGCTTTAATAACTATAGAGCAGAGAGATATTAATTGCATTTCAAAATCTGCAGGAGACACACTTTGGCGAGTCATATCATTAAATACGGAACCTCTACTTTTATTGGCCTTGCTACCCACAAGATTGTCTAAAAGGCTACCAATAAAAAAACCAGCAATACCACCAGGAATTTTATAAAATACACTGCCTAGTATTGCAAATAACCATTTTAACATACTTTTTTCTAAAAATTTTTTCAAAGATAAACGTTAAGATTAAATGAAAAGTTAAGGTTTGTAGAAAAATGCGACAAATTGGTTACTTTTGTAGAACGCTTATTAACATAAAAAATAAAAATATATGTACCCAGCAGAATTAGTAAAACCAATGAGAGAGGATTTAACCTCTGTAGGTTTTGAAGAATTATTCACAGCAGAAGCTGTAGAAAAAGCAATAAATGCAGAAGGTACTACTTTGGTAGTGGTTAACTCTGTTTGTGGTTGTGCTGCTGCTAATGCAAGACCAGGCGCAAAAATGAGCTTATTAAACGATAAAAAACCAAGTAATACGGTTACCGTTTTTGCAGGTGTAGACACAGAAGCAGTTAATGCCGCAAGAGGACTAATGGTTCCGTTTCCTCCTTCTTCTCCAAGTATGGCATTATTTAAAAACGGAGAATTAGTGCATATGATAGAACGCCACCATATTGAAGGAAGACCAGCTGAAATGATTGCTGAAAACTTAAAAGAAGCATACAACGAATTCTGTTAATTAATAGAATTTAAATTATCTTAAAAAACCGCTCAAAACAAGGAGCGGTTTTTTTATTTTTGTAGCATGCAAAAACTTATATCATATCCGTTAACGGCATTGTATTTTTTATTTTTTGGACTTTCATTAGTCGTTTTTCATCCTATACAATGGGTTTGTTACAATGTATTTGGCTACACTGCTCATAAAAAAAGCGTTAGTCTTTTAAACTGGTTTTTAATGCGTAGTACACACTTTTTAGGTACGCGTTATTCGTTTAAAAAAGAGACCAAAATACCTACAGATAGGCCTATTATATTTGTAGCAAACCACCAGAGTATGAACGATATTCCGCCACTTATTTGGTTCTTTAGAAAAAATCATCCAAAGTTTGTAAGCAAAAAAGAGTTGGGTAAAGGCATACCAAGTGTATCTTATAATTTAAGGCACGGAGGTTCTGTTTTAATAGACCGTAAAGATGCTAGGCAAGCACTTACAGAAATTGCAAAACTTGGTAAATACATAGAAAAACACAATCGTAGTGCAGTAATTTTTCCAGAAGGTACCAGAAGTAGAACAGGGCACCCTAAACGGTTTCAGCCAATGGGACTTAAAATTCTTATGAAAAATGCACCATCAGCATTAATTGTTCCTATAAGCATTAACAATTCTTGGAAACTTTTAAAATATGGGAAATACCCATATGGCTTAGGCAGTCATTTTACAATAGACGTACACGCACCTGTAGAAATAAAAGGTAATGCAGATGATATAATTGCTCAAGTAGAACAGACAGTAACCGCTGGCGTAACTTCTTTTAAATGATAAATTCTGATATAATAGCACAAACTAAAGTCTTTGTACAAAAAACTTTAGAAGGTGCAGAAGGTGGCCATGATTGGTTTCATATAGAACGTGTGTATAACAACACAATGCTTTTGGCTAAAGATGAAGCTGTAAACCAATTGGTAGTTGCTCTTGGGGCACTACTACATGATATAGCCGATGCTAAATTTTATAATGGCGATGAAACTGTTGGCCCTAAAATGGCAACAGATTTTTTAAGATCTATACAGGTTGATGAAAAAATTATAGATCACGTTGTAAAAATTATAGAAAACATTTCTTTTAAAAGTAGTTTAAAGGTTGATGATGCAACTACAGCAAAACCTTTTACCTCTTTAGAACTACAAGTGGTGCAAGATGCAGATAGGTTAGATGCTATTGGTGCAATTGGTATTGCGCGTGCTTTTAATTATGGCGGATTTAAAAACAGGGAAATGTATAACCCTGAAATTGCTCCTAATTTAAATATGACCAAAGAGGAATATAAAAAATCTACAGCACCAACAATTAATCATTTTTATGAAAAATTATTGCTCTTAAAAGATAAAATGAATACCAAAAGTGGTGCAAAGCTAGCAGAGCAAAGACATTTGTATATGATTGCATTTTTAGAGCAGTTTTATAACGAATGGAACGGTAAACTATAATAAGTTTTACTACAACGTTATAGTCCTTCTTTTAACATTTTTAGCAAAACAGTTGCTGGCTTTTTTTATGTATCTTCAACCAGTAAACTATAAGCAACCTTAATTTATGGAAAGAAGAAAATTTATAAAAAATGTGGCTGCATCTTCCGCTGCATTTTCTATTGTTCCAAGTTTTGTACTTGGTAAAAACCACGTGCCTCCTAGTGATACATTGTACATAGGAGCATTTGGAGTAGGAGGAAGAGGATCATCTGTTATTAAAGAACTTACAGATACGGGTAAAGTTAAGTTTGTTACCCTTTGTGATGTAGACCAAAGAGGAGTTGCTGCCAGTCATAAATTACATCCTAAAGCAAAAAGATATAAAGATTTTAGAGATGTGTATGATAAGCATTTAAATGAAATTGATGCTATTATGGTGGCAACACCAGACCATACACACGCTACCATAGCATTACCTTTTATGCGTGCAAAAAAACACGCGTATGTAGAAAAACCTCTGGCGCACAATATTGAAGAGGTAAGGTTAATGACTAAAGTAGCTAAAGAAAACGGAATTATTACCCAAATGGGTAACCAAGGAGCATCTAGCCCTGGTAGTAGAACAGCTAAAGAGTGGATAGATGCTGGGGTAATTGGAGATGTTACTAAAGTAGATTGTTGGACCAACAGACCTGTTTGGCCACAAGGTGTAAAAACACCAGCAGGCGGACACCCAATTCCTAAAGAGTTAGATTGGGATTTGTGGTTAGGGCCAGCAGCAATGAGAGATTATAACCCTGCTTATTTGCCATTTAAATGGCGTGGTTGGTGGGATTTTGGAACTGGAGCTTTAGGTGATATGGGCTGCCATATTATGGAAACTCCGTATAGTGTTTTAGGTTTAGGATCACCAACAGAAGCCGAAGCTAGTTGTACAACTACTTGGGTAGGAGATTTTGTAGAGGCAGATTACTCTAGCTCTTGTCCACCTTCATCTGTAGTCCGTTTAAAAGTAGATGCGCCCAACCAAGGAAGTATAGACTTAAATTGGTATGATGGTGGAATTATGCCAGATATTCCTAGTGAATTGGCAGATGGCGAAAAATTAGGAAACGGAGATGGTGGCGTAGTTTTTCACGGTACAAAAGGCATTATTGTAACAGATGTGTATTCTGCTAACCCTAGATTGTTGCCAGCAGATGTTAATAGTATGTTTAACAAGCCAAAAGAAACATTACCAAGAATAAAGGGTGGTTCTGCAGGGCACCAGAATAACTGGGTAGAGGGTTGCTTAAATGGTACAGTAGCATCATCAGATTTTGTAACTAAAGCCGGACCATTAACGGAGGGCGTGCTTATGGGTAATTTAGCTATTAAAGCATACCAGTATAAAACATTAAAAGCGGGTAAAAAAGTAGGAGATTGGGATCCTTATAACTACCCTGGTAGACGTACCATAAAATGGGACGCTGCTAATATGAAGGTTACAAATTTTGATATGGCTAACGAGTGGGTTTCTCGTGACTACAGAAAAGGATGGGAACTGAAATAAAAGTGTTTTAAAATATTAAAGGCGCTATTAGCAAATGCTAATAGCGCCTTTTTATTTGTTTGTAATTAAAAATTAACAACAATTGCCATTTACATCACAAGACTCTCCGCCTGTTGTTGGTAAAACAGTAAGCTGCTCTTTTTGGTGTTTTTCCCAAGCTTGTTCTAAAGCTTCAGTAAAAGCTTCTACTGGTTGTGCGCCAGAAACGCCATACTTGTTATCTAAAACAAAAAAAGGAACGCCACTAATACCAAGGTTTTTGGCCTCCATTTCGTCTTGCCTTACGTCGTATGTAAAAGCATCTGTTTTGTAGATTTCTTCAACAGCAGCTTTGTCCATACCAACAGAGATAGCTGTATTTACTAAAAACGCTATATCATCTATATTTTTACCATCTTCTAAATGTGCTTTTAACAAAGCCTCTTTAGTACTATCAGCAAAACCTACTGTTTTTGCATATTGCAATAAACGGTGTGCGTTTAAAGAATTTGCGGTAACAATGTCTTCAATTTTAAAGTTAAGACCAACACCACTAGCCATTTCTGTAACTCTGTTAAACATACCTTTAGCATTAACCTCGTCTACACCTTTGCTTTGCATAAAGTGGTCTATAGCATTAATATCTGTTTGCGTTTTTAAGTTAGGGTCTAACTCAAAACTTTTCCATTCTACAGTAATTTTATCTTTGTGCGGAAATTTATCTAATGCAGCTGTAAAGTTACGTTTGCCAATGTAACAAAACGGGCATCTAATATCTGACCATATATGTATTTGCATAACTATTTTATCTTTTAATATTAATGTATTGTTAGACGAAAATACGGTAGAAACCTTTCAAATTAATAAGTCGTTAACAGATTTTTAGGAGTTGATTAATTCACTTGTATCTCCTCTACAGTACATTTTTTTTCAACTCCATCTATAAAACCATTTGTGCTAATGATTTCTAATGGGTAGTATTTATCTAAAACTTCGGATAAATTTATAAATGGGTGATGCTTAAATTGTATTTCCTCTGTAACGTAAAGTATTTGTTGGGAAGTAGGCTCTAAATAATCTATATATTTTTCTTTAAATTCATTAGAAACATAATCTTCTATTGAGTTAAAAGGTTTAAAAAAAGGCTCTGTTCTTGTAACTATTATTTTAAAACAGTTAAAACCTTTAATATTTTTTGTAAGCTCTCTATACTCTTTTATTTTGAGATTTTTATTACTATCTTTTACAGGTACACTAATGGTAAACTCATCCAGGACCAGAATAGAATCTTGTAGCGTATAATTTTTTTGTTTGCCAGTACTTCTGTTAATTACCGTAACCTGATTATTTTTATCTAAAGGAGAAGTTTTTATTTGATATTTTATTATAGAGTCTTCTAATTTATAAATGTGTTTCTGAGCAGGTTTTATTGTTTTTCTGGGATCTAAAATAAGGTCTAATGAGGGTAATATTTTTGTCTCAATACTTTTGTTTAAAGCTATTGTATCAGGCGTAAGACCTTGTGATAACGAAATTTCATTGTACATTTCTTTAAACATATTTATAATTACAGGCTTTTTAACTTGTATTGAAGAATCTAATTTTTGATTATTATACACATTTTGCTCAACAGAGAAAATTATTTTCCCGTTCTTAGGACTAAATTTTTTGTTTTGTCCTTGTAAGAAAGTAAAAGTGAATAATACAACAAGATATAATGTTTGCTTCATAAAATAAAGTTTAAAGTCAGATTACAAAATAATCTGACTTTTATATTTCTAAATAAGTTTACTGTTAATTGTTATTTTCTTTTTTTAATTCTTCACTAAAACGCATTATCCAACCATCTTCACCGTGAATTTCTGCTTTAAGCATTTCACTAATCTCTACAAGGTTAACCTGTTTGCCTTCTTCTTCATAAACAATTTTAAATTGCTCGTTTTCTTCAAAAAATTTCAGAAAATCAAATAGAGTTCCCTCATTAATTTCATAGACTAAATTTTCAAGTTCTTTTTTTTGAATTAGACTCATTCCTTGAAATAAATTTTTATATTCTTCTGCGTTTGCAAACTCGTTAACGCTTTGTTTTATAAATCTATTATTAGGATCAAAGATTGTGCGAATTAGTATTTTTCCAAAAAAATTTAATATTTCTTGATTGTTTTTCATTTAGTGTTTAATTTTTACCATTCCACGGAATATTTGTTATTGTTTTTACACCTTGGACTTTTAAGTCTTGTAATGCTTTTATAACCCAACCTTGTGCAATATTTTTTGGTATGTTGAGATTAGTCATAGCCTTGATTTCAATTTCCGCCATTTTGTCTAAAGTTAGTCTTTTTCCTGTTTTTGCGAATTCAGAATATAAAGAATTTTGTTGACCTGTAATCTTACTATGTAAGTTTCGTGGCAGAGATTTATTTGGGTTGGCACTTTTCCATACAGATTCTAATGTATTTGAAGATACACTAAATGCATTTCTGTATTTATAAAATTTATCTGATTCAAATGCTATTTTTGCTAACGGGTGATGGCCAAATTCACTTTTGTAAATACCAGTGTCATTTAATTTATACTTTACTGTTATCTTATTGGTTTAAATAACTTTAGACCAAAACCGTTCATACCTTGTTCTTCTATAGCTTTTTTTAGTCTGTAGCTTATTAGAGGTTTACTATGCAGAAAACTTAAATCAATAATGTCTAATTCTTTAATTTTATTCTTTAATATTATTTTTTCAGGGATGATATGAAATTCATGATTCTTGAGAAAGTAATTATGCAAATGAGTCACATAATCTTTGTTAATC
Organism: Cellulophaga sp. RHA_52; assembly: GCF_007827205.1. Taxonomy (NCBI): domain Bacteria; kingdom Pseudomonadati; phylum Bacteroidota; class Flavobacteriia; order Flavobacteriales; family Flavobacteriaceae; genus Cellulophaga; species Cellulophaga sp. RHA_52. The sequence goes on along the minus strand of NZ_VIRZ01000001.1, from coordinate 583,162 downwards.
ATTGGTAGAACTACATAATTATTTAAATTACTTAAGTGCTGAATTCGAATTTCGGAACTTTCTAATTCGATATTTTCCCAAACATCATTCATAACATAATGTAACCAATAATAATTAAGTGGTTTGTTATTATGTTGGACATCAATAGGGTAAAAATGACATTGAGGTAAATTATGTTGTTCTAATAATTGCTTTAATTCAAAAATCGATTAATAAACCATGGTACCCACCAGTACCACTTATTAAATTAGTAGGAATTGCTTTTGGGTGTATATCTAATTTATAGTTAGGTTTAAAATCAGGGAACTCATTGAATTTTACTTGCCAATGAGATTCGGGCAATGCAGGGTTGTAATTATCACTAAAATCTGTTTGTGGATAATAGCCAATTACTTCTAAATCATTTGTTGGACTTATTGAAAAATATTTCATATCAAAATTTATTAAAGTGGCAAACCTTTCCACTCTTTAATAATAGTTTCAGCTACATCCCATTTATGTGGTATTTTTTTTTGAATAATATCATTTAAATTATTGATTGCTATTTCTTCGTAATACGGTAGCAGTCGTCTCGAGACTATTAGGCTTAAATCAACATCTTTATTTTTTAAAAAGGGAATGAGGAGTTTTGTTAGATTATTTTTTTCTATGTATAAAAATGCTGGCATCATTTCTTGTGATATTATTTTATTATTGGTTCTAAAGTCACCAACTTTCATTGCTTCTTTACTTTTTTTATGACTTTTTTCTATTACTATTAGGGCTTCTTGGGGGCTAGTAAAATTCATGTTTTATTCAATTTTTATGACTTCAATTTGTTGTCCACTACTATGATTAAGTTATATTGATAAATTTACTTAATTATTCCTGATAATCCATCCCATCCAAACTCTTTCACCCTTTCATTACCATATTCATATTAAAATGAAAAAATAAGTTAGCAGGTTAATGTAGCAATCTATATGTTACTTCGCTTGAATTATTATTGTATCTGAAAAAGAACTTTACTTCATAATCTTCCTTTGTCCAAACTATAAATAATGGGTTTTCATCAAATTTTCCTTCCCTTAATTGTATATTGTTTTTTCTTAGCTTTTGATTAAATGGCTTACCTTCCAAAAATCCTTCGCTTGTAGTTTCTGAAGCTTCAATTACAAGAATATTATTTGGCTTATTATAATCTTCAATAAAAGATTCATAAAAATATTTATTTATGGTTTTATCAAAATGAATACTTATTGACTTAATGTTATCTTTTTCATTAGTTAAAACAGTTATTGAATTATATTGCATTCCATATAAATTCTTTTTTATTGATTCATTTTTTATGTAATAAAAACTACTGTCAAATAGTTCGTTTTCAAACTCTTCACCAATAATCTTACTCAATTTTGAAATATTTTTCCCAAGTAAATTCTCAAATTGTTGACTCTTCATCTGATATGAATGGTTAAATGCTATAACGAATACTACAAATTTAAAAATATTATTCACAATCATACGGGGTGCTTAATCCTAAAATACTAGTAATGTAAGGTGCTGGACTTGGGATATTAAAAGGAGGGGAAGTAGTGTTAACACTACCCCCAACAGCAGATAATGATTGATTTATTCTATTTTTAAAATACTCGCCCAATGTAAACTTAGAAATTCTAGGGTTTTCTGCATAATATAGATCTGTTGCTTTAATTGCGGTTGTGACTGCGATAGCTGTTAAGTTAGCAGCGCGACCATTAGTCATCCCTACGGGCATTGTAAAATATGCAATATCGACAATAGATTCAATTTCACCATAATAGGGGCTCCCATCAGAGGAAATTCCTGCAGTGTAAAATGTATGATTAAAATTTGTTACAGCGCAACCCTTCTGTAATGCTCCTGGTGGTTGCGCATATTCAAAACTTCTACAATCTGAGCCTAAAAAAGGGTTTGCGTTTGGGGTAATCATTAAAACCTGCAAAGCATTTTTTGCAAATTTCTCCCCTTCTACATTATTGTTCTTTTCTAAGAAGTTTAAAATATCTTCAGCTATTAACCTATTATTGTTTAAGAAATTGGATTCTTGAAAGTTTAAACTAAGCCTAGATGTTAATTTTGAGGTATATGTTGAACCATCTGGAAAAGTTAATGAAGTAATTATATCGGATTCACCCGGTCCAGGATTGTTGGCGCCATTACCTCCACCTCCACCACCAAAACCACCTAAAGGTTCGTCTCTTGTGCAGTCACCATCAAACTCTTTAAAATATACTCTTCCGTCATTAGCTGCGAAGCATTTAGCCCCAGCTGTATGCTCTTAATCTCCCCAAATGCATACCCATTCACCTCCGCTGTAACAGTTACTTGAAGCAGCTAAACTGTTGAAGTTTGGATCTATTTTAAAGACAACTACTTTTCCTTTAAATGAATGAGTGTCGTGTTCCTTGACATATGCCGGAGTTTCTTTTGGATAGTACCTCAGTAAAAATGCAGTAATATTCTCTTCTTCTTTTTTTTTCTCTATAACTATGTTTTCATAAAAGCTTTTCTTTGTTGCTCTGTTTACAGAAAAGGTATACGTGGTTCTATCTTTATAATTAATTTCTTTTACAACAGAGTAGTCAATTGTGAAGTTTTGGAGATCAATATCTTTTCTGGTTGTAGAATTTAGTAGAATTTAGTAGAATTTTATTTTGTAAATCTTCATATTCAGAAAATGCTTTTTTAAACTCTTTCTTTTCTAGCAAATCTTTAAAAGTACCCTCTGTAAGTTTTAAGCTACTTTCGGTATTAGTTTCTACAGCTTCTGAATAGCTGTGTAATTCTTCATCTTTTTCACAATTAACATTAAATAGAAGTATTATTATAAGTGTTAATTTCCCTAAAAGTAATCTAGCCTTGTTTTTCATTACAATGTTCTTGTTAAAATTTTCATAAGAATATTAAATAAAAGCAAGAAAATACATTATAAAAACCTTTAAAAAAGTGAGGTTTTGGTTTTAATCGCATGCATTAAGCAAAAAAAATCCTCTTACTTTTGGCAAGAGGATTATAATTTATAAGGTGTGTGTTTTTAAAAAGCAACTTCTACCAACTGCTTTTTTGTGCCACGTTTAGCGTAAAACAAAATGTTATTTTTATTGGTTAATGGTTTAGAAACCATTAAAGGTAACCTTGCCGTTTTACTATCTATTATTTTTTCATAGGTCATAAAGCCTTTAGCATCTAACTTAATTAAAAAGATGTTTCTGTTTCTGCTTAAACCTTGTCTAAATACCAAACGCTCATTATTTATTAATTGCGGATTTTCTGCCGCTGTGCTTATAAAAAAGTAAGTATTGTCTCCTTTTGTAAATGTACTGTATGATGCATATGCGCCATCACCCTGAGTTACTTCAGACTTATTAATGTTACGTACCCAAATAAGGTCGCCATCATCACTAAGTTTAGCACCAACCATATCATTATAATGGTACCTACTAATTCTAACTCTAGACCCACCACCAGGATTACTTTGGTAACCAGAGGTTACAAAATATTCTTCTGCGTTAAAAAGTATAGAGCCGTCACTAGCAATTTCTGCATTTTTAAATACTAAGTTTTTTACCTCTTTATTATCTTCTTCTTTACCAAATTTGTCTGCCATAAATTGTGCAGAAAACGGAATAAATTTTTTGTCTTTTACATCTAAAGAACCTTCATCTAACCTAAAGTAACTTAAACCGTTGTATCTGTTATCTTTTCTATTGGCATAAAAGCCTACACATACAAATTTTTCGTCTGTAAGTATGGGTTTTAAAGCTTCTAAAAACTTACCAGGTTCATCAAAAGTTTTCATAACCCTTTCTTCTTCTGAAACCTTTAAAAGTTCGTATTGAAATTTACGCTCTAAGGCAGAAAAACGCCTCTTTTTAAAATAAGCTTTGGCAACTAAAAATACCTCTTTTTTGTTTTTTGTTATTTCTACGCTTTCAAAAGCATAGTTTTTAGTTTCTACTTCCGCAGAAAAATCGTGTGTAATTAGTAAATCTAGATTGTTATTAAAAACATATATAAAATGCTGATTATCTTTTGCCTTTTTAAAGTGAGCGCTAACTACAAAAGCATCTTTACGTTTATTAAACAATACAGAAGTTGTAAAACCCGATGAAAAATTACGGTTATAATAGTTTTTATCTAACGGATTATCTACTTCTTTAGAAGGTACAGATAAAATTGTTTTTTGAGTAAATGCAAAATTATCTAAAGGGCTTTGGTGTACTATATAATCATAAGCTTGTTTACCAGAGTTATATTCTAAAAATATAAGATATAATTGCCCATTGCTTATAAAACCGTTTACAAAGTCTTTATCTTTAAGCTTGTAATTAAACTCGCTTACCAAATCTAAATTCTTATTGTAGTGTTCTATATAATACCCTTTTGGTTTTAATATTAAACCAGTGTAGTAAGAGCGTACAAGTATGGTACCATCTGCACCATCATTATCAATTGTTAGTAAATTAGAGTATTTGTATCTGTCTGCATATTTTTCGCTAAACTTATAAGTTACTTGCATTTTTTGTGCTGTGGCGGTAAAACCAAGACATAACATAAGTAGTAATGCAATTTTCTTCATCATTTATTTTCTTAAGATTACTTTATAGTAACGTTTACTATTATTAATTGTTACGTGCTTTTAAAAAAAAGTATTTCTAAAATAGCAATAGTTTGGTAATTACATTAAAGTTTAAGTTAAACTACATCGTTTTCGGTTAAATTTATAACAAAAGATATATAAATGATGTCTGTGTTATTTTTTATACACAAATTATTCCAATATATTTATAAGCTTAAACCAAACTTATTTAGCACTATGTTATTAACATTACTGTCCTTTGTGGGCTTTACAGTTTTGGTGGCCGTTATATCTTATTTGGCTACAAGAAAAACTAATGAAAACTCTTCTGATGGATATTTTTTAGGAGGAAGGAGTTTAACTGCAGGTGTTATTGCAGGGTCTCTTTTACTAACAAACCTTTCTACAGAGCAACTAGTAGGTTTAAATTCTGATGCTTATACAGATGGTTTGTCTGTTATGGCTTGGGAAACGTTAGCAGCAATAGCAATAGTTATTACTGCTATTTTTTTATTACCAAGGTATTTAAAAGGTGGTTTAACAACCGTACCGCAGTTTTTAGCAGAACGTTTTGATGTTACTACAAAAACAATAACATCTGGTTTGTTTTTAACAGGTTACGTAGTTGTATTATTACCCGTAATTTTATACTCTGGTTCTGTTGCCATAAGCGGAATGTTTAATGTGCCAGAAAACCTAGGAATTAGCCACACTGCATCTATATGGCTATGTGTTTGGGGTATTGGTATTATTGGCGGTATTTACGCTGTATTTGGAGGCTTAAAAGCCGTTGTGGTATCAGATTCTATTAATGCAATAGGATTGTTAATTGGTGGTATTTTAATTCCTGTTTTTGGTTTAATGTATATAGGAGATGGTAGTATAATAGATGGCTTATCTATTTTAACTACAGAAAATCCAGAGAAATTTAACTCTATGGGTACTAAAACAGACTCAGTTCCTTTTTCTACAATTTTTACAGGGATGATGTTGGTTAACCTTTTTTATTGGGGAACAAACCAACAAATTATACAAAGAGCCTTAGGAGCCAAAAACTTAGCAGAAGGACAAAAAGGGCTATTACTAGCTTCTTTTATAAAAATATTAGGACCGTTAATTTTAGTTTTACCTGGTATAATAGCGTTTCATATTTTTGAAGGTAAAATAGATTCTTCTAGCGCATACCCTCTACTAGTTGGTAAAGTATTGCCAGATTATTTAGTTGGCTTTTTTGCAGCAGTATTGTTTGGTGCAATTTTAAGTTCATTTAATAGTGTTTTAAACAGTTCTGTAACTTTATTTGGCTTAGACATCTACAAACAACATATAAACCCAGAAGCTAGTGAAACTAAAGTTGTTAAAAACGGTAAAATATTTGGTATTGTATTGGCTTTAGCGGCAATGTTTATTGCGCCTTTTATAGCAAATGCAGGTAGTTTATTTGGTTATTTACAAGAAGTAAACGGTATTTATAGTATTCCAATTTTTTCTGTTATAATAATTGGCTTTTTAACTAAAAGAGTACCAGCTATTGCAGCAAAGGTTGGTATTATATCTGGATCTTTACTGTATATTATAAGTCAGTTTTTAATGAAACCATATTTTGTAAGCTCTGCTTTAGAGAAAGCAGAAGCAGCAGGAGTTACTAGTGCAGATGCATTAGCTGTAGTAGAAGCAGATGCATACCCACACTTTTTACACGTAATGGCTATTTTATGTGTAGTAAACTCTTTAATAATGTTGGCTATTGGTAAAATAAAACCAAGAGAAACTGCTTTTGAGCAAAAATATACAGAGCAAGTAGAAATTAAGCCTTACAAATACGTAAACCAAATAGGTATTGTTATTTGTTTAATAGTAGTAGCAATATACGTGTACTTTGCTAATTAAGTAATTGTACTTTAAAATATAAAGAGGTTAGTTTAGCAAAACTAGCCTCTTTTTTTTATTACAAGTTTTTAGCTTGTATGTTATGGAAAGCGTCAGTTTGTTGTTTTAACAACTTTTCTGCTTGTTGTTTTTTATAATTGTAAATTTCGTTTTCTTGTTCAATATCTTCATATACTTTTTTATTTATTGCCGCATCTGTTTGCATTAAAGTGTTACGCTGTTCTACTTTCTGTGTAACCCAGGTTTTAACAATACTTTCTTCTTCCTCTAACTTAAAATCGTACATTCCTTTAGGAGCTAATAATTTTGCAATTATAGGAGATGTTTCTATAGCTAAAAACAATAAAAATATAAAGAATGATGGTAGCCAAGGTAGCTTGTTTAAAGCCGTTATACGAGCCATTAAACCATCAAAACCATCAATAATGGGTTGTGAGTCTTTAACAGAGGCAGCATATGCTGTATCTAATGCCACTGCTTGCTCTTCTAGCGTAGTAATTTTTGCGGCATTGTTTTCTTTTAGCTTTTGTAATTCTTGTAAGGCAGCATCATGTTTTTGTCTTTTTTCTTCATAAACTGGTCCTTTACCTAGCAGTTTAGTACCTTCCCTTCCTTCTGCCTCGGCAATATAAGTGTTGTAAAGCGCATTTGTTTCTGCTTCTTTAGCTGTAATTTCTTGTTTTAATTTTTCTATAGATTGATGAATGACTTCCTTTTTAGGACTGTACTGTAATGCAATTTGTTCCTTGTTTGCAAGCGTTAAATCATTCTTTTGTTCTAATAAAACCTGATTGATTTCTTTTTCAAAAATCTTCATTTCTAAAGGTTTGGAAATAACAATGGCTATTATAACAGCTAAAACAATACGGGGTGTGGCCTGTAACAATTCACTTTTAAAATTGTCTCTTTTTTTAATGGTAGAAACAATAAAGCGGTCTAAATTAAAAATAAGTAAGCCCCAAACAAGTCCAAAAAAAACAGCGTAGTAAACATTATCAAAAACAGTATACAACGCATATGCACTGGCTATAAAAGCCATAACAGCAGTAAAAAATACAGTTGCGCCAATACCAGCGTATTTGTTTTGCTCACCGTTAGAGCAAGTTTCTAGTATAGCAGTGTCTGCTCCGGAGCAGAGTATAAAAAAACGTTTAATCATAAGTGTTCTTTTTTTTGATGATTGATGTACCTATAAGAACGCATTTTGCAATGATTTGTTACAAAAAAAGCCTCTAAATGAGGCTTTTTATTACTTTTTAAGACATTATTATGAAAATTAATTCTTTATTGGTGGAGCAGGAGGTGGCGGTGGTGGTAATGGAGCCGCTCCTTTTTCTTTTTTAATTAGCGCACTACATTTCTCATAGCTTTTCATTGTTTTCTCATACAACTTATTTAATTCTTCCCTGGTTCCCTTACCTTCTTTTCTGTATTTACTAACAGCAGTACCATATGCATTAGCATCTTTTTTAAACGTAGCTCTGGCTTTTGCAAGTTCTTTAGAGTCTTGTTTGTTATTTGATGGAGGTAATGGTGGTGGGACTATATTAGACTCTATTTTTTCTTTTTTTGCTATGGCATTGTATATATCCAGAGTCTTCATTGTTTTGTTATACAATTTTGTTAACTCTTCCTTGGTTATTTTTTCTCCTTTAGAGTATGCTTTTACAGCAGCAGCATATTCAGTAGCATCCTTAGTCCAATCTGTCCAAGCTTTTTTTATCTCTTTAGAGTTATGTTTTAAACTAGCATTTGCAGCAGGCGGTGGCGGCGGAGGTGGTGGCAATAATTTTTTATCTTCTGCCGTTAACTCGCTTCTTTTTTTGTATTCTGTTTTGCCATTTCTAATTAGTATAACGTATGGTAAAATAGGTGCTTTTACTCTTTTTACTTTAGCTCTATCTTCTTTGCTTAAGCTAAAGTAGATGCTACCCAAAAGCGTAAAAAGATCATCAATTTTCTTTTTCTCAGCTTCTGATCTATGTATATAATGTGGTTCTTGTTTAGTTAAGGTTACATATGTGTTGTACTCTTTTTTATAGGTTTCTAAAGGATCTTGTTTTTCTTCTTTTATAACTAAACCTAAGTGTTCAGAATTTTTAACAGGGATACTTTCAGGGAAAACAATATTATATTTTTTTATTTCTTCTTTACTAAACTCAGCATAAAGTTTTTTTAATTGAACATTTTTTATTTCTAAATCATCGTTAGAAATTTCGCTATTTTTTTTAAATGAATGTAACTCACTATTATACTTTTGTAGTATGCTATTATATGTATTTACATCTGCCTTAACATACGTATTAGTAAAGCCTTGTTTGGTAAATAAATTTACTTGGTGTTCTTGCGGAAACTTTGCGCTACGTGCATTTTTGTATACGTAGCTATTGTTAAAATGTACAATATCTGATGCCGAATACTTGTTTAATACAGAATTAGGAACGTGTTTATTATCTATCCAAATAGCAAAGTTTTCTTTGTTTTTCCAAGAATTAAACTCCGATTGCGTTGGTGCTTTTTTTGTAGTATTTTTTAAATCTGCGCTAGGGAATTTTAGAATTGTTTTATGGTCTGTAACGGTTGCACGCTGTTCTTCTGTCATTAGATCATAAATGGAAACTATACGCTGATAGTACGTCATATCTATTACTTTCTTCTTTGCATTGTTGTATTTTTTGAAAAATGTACGATATTCTTGCATCATTTTCTCTGAGGCACCTTTACCTGCATTTTTAGTCGCGTGTGAGGCTTGAGTGTCTACTAAAATTTCTTCTGTTTTTTGGTTGCTAAAACTGTAAAAAAGCAATGCTGCTAAAGGAATAAGTAGCAAGCTTCTTAATACAACCGACCGTTTTGAGGTTCTTTTTTTCATAACTGTAAATCGTTTTTTGATTGATGAATAATTAATTGAATTTGCCATATATGGCTCTGTTACATTTGATGAAAATGCGAGTAAAATTTTTCTGTAGCTAACAGTGTCCGCACCCTGATTTAGGACAGCTTGATCTGCTAAAAATTCGTGATTTAATTTAATAGCGTGTTTTATAAAATAGATAAGCGGATTAAACCAGAATACAACTTGTAAAACCTCTATAAGTAATACGTCTATAGAGTGTTTTTGCTTTGCATGTGTAATTTCATGCAGCAACACTTCTTTTGGTATTTGTTTTTGTTGATGGGCTTTTTTATTTAAAAATATATAACTTAAAAAAGTATGGGGTGTAGTTTTCTCAGTTAACAGTACATTAGTATGGTTCTCTAGTCTTTGCTTAGGATTTTGCTTTATTTTTAAAAATAGGTTAGTGCTATTTTTAATAAATTTTATGCTAAAAATTAAAACACCCAAGCCGTAAATACTCCAAATTAGGTAGGACCAGTAATTGGTAGGTTCTACAATAGTTTCTGTAGTGTTTATGTTGCCATACTCCAATGGTGTTTTATAAATTGCTATTGGTACTTGTATGTATGTTGTAAACGTTATTAGTGGTATACCAAAACTTAAAACTAAAGCAGCTAGTAAGTAAAAACGTTTAAACTTGTGCATATTTTGCCCTTCTAAAAATAGTTTGTAAAAAAGGAATAAAGTTGCTAAACAAGCTGTAGATTTTAATAGGTACATAAGCATAACTATTTATTTTTTAGTTCTTGGTCTATTAACTCTCTTAAATGTGCCAACTCTTCTTTTGTTAGGTTGGTTTCTTTAGTAAAGAACGATGCAAATTGTGATGCACTATCATTAAAAAAGTTTTTTATTAAGCCGTTTACGTGTTTAGAGAAATAGGCTTTCTTTTTTACGAGCGGATAATATTCTCTGGATTTACCGTATAGATTGTAGGCTATAAAATTCTTGTCTGCCATACGTTTTAACATTGTAGCCACAGTAGTGGTTGCAGGTTTAGGATCTGAATACTGATCTAGCAAATCTTTTAAAAATGCTTTTTCTAATTTCCAGAGGTGGTTCATTAATTCTTCTTCTGATTTTGATAACTGCATAATTGTACATATTTAGAATGTTCTCTACAAACGTAGAACAAAAAAATGAATTCTACAAGTGTAGAGTTAAATTATTTTTTGTGAATGTTTTAAAATGAGCGCATTATGGTTTATTTGCAAGGTGCTAACATTTTTTTGCGTTAAGGATAGGAGTGAAAAGCCCACAGCGTAGCGAGGACTTGTAGCGTATAGCCTGCCCGTAGGAACGCCCTAATATAATTGCTTGCATAAAAAAAGTCCGTTTTAATTAAAAAACGAACTTTTAAATTGTGTTATGTATGTGATATTAAGAACTCATATCTGTAAAATTCTTGTAGAAATAAGGAATAGTTTCTATACCTTTTAGGTAGTTCCAAATTCCAAAATGCTCATTAGGTGAGTGTATTGCATCACTATCTAACCCAAAGCCCATTAATATGGTTTTGCTTTGTAGCTCTTGCTCAAATAAAGAAACAATTGGTATACTACCACCGCTACGTTGTGGTATTGGTGTTTTGCCAAAAGTAGTTTCGTATGCCTTAGATGCTGCTTTATAACCAACACTGTCTATAGGTGTTACGTAACCTTGTCCGCCATGATGTGGGTTTACTTTTACTGTTACACCTTGTGGTGCTATGCTTGTAAAGTGCTTAGAGAACAATTCTGTTATGTTTTCCCAGTCTTGGTTTGGTACCAAACGCATAGATATTTTTGCGTAAGCTTTGCTTGCTATTACGGTTTTTGCACCTTCGCCAGTGTAACCACCCCAAATACCATTTACGTCTAGAGTAGGGCGTATAGAGTTACGCTCGTTAGTGGTGTATCCTTTTTCTCCGTAAACAGCATTTATATCTAATGCTTTTTTATAGTTTTCTAAACTAAAAGGAGCTTTTGCCATTTCTGCGCGTTCTTCTGCAGATAATTCTTCTACGTTGTCATAAAAACCAGGAATGGTAATATGGTTGTTCTCGTCATGTAAAGACGAAATCATTTTTGTTAGTATGTTTATTGGGTTGGCAACAGCGCCACCGTATAAACCAGAGTGTAAATCTCTGTTAGGGCCTGTAACTTCTACTTCTACATAGCTTAAACCTCTTAAGCCCGTTGTTATAGATGGTACGTCTTTGGCAATCATACCAGTGTCACTAATTAAAATAACATCGTTTTTAAGTTTTTCTCTGTTTTCTTTTACAAATGTAGATAGGCTAACGCTACCAACTTCTTCTTCACCTTCTATCATGAACTTTACGTTACAAGGTAGTTGGTTGGTACTTACCATAAATTCTAAGGCTTTTACGTGCATGTACATTTGCCCTTTGTCATCACAAGCACCACGAGCAAAAATTGCACCTTCTGGGTGAAGGTCTGTTTTTTTAATTACAGGCTCGTATGGTGGTGAGTCCCATAGGTTAATTGGGTCTGCTGGTTGCACGTCATAATGACCATAAACTAATACCGTTGGTAAATCTTTATTTATTATTTTTTCTCCGTAAACAATAGGAAAACCTTGAGTTTCACAAATCTCTACCGTGTCACAGCCTGCTTTTACTAAAGCATCTTTAACAGCATCTGCAGTTGTAAGTACATCATGCGCATAAGCAGGGTCTGCACTAACAGATGGTATTTTTAGAAGTTCTATAAGTTCATTTAATAATCTGTCTTTATTACTATCTATAAAGCTTTTTACGTCTTGCATAATATGTTTTTGATAAAGTATAAATGTACAAAAAAAAGAAGTTTTTATAATTAAGTATTTCAAAATTGATTTTTTGCATTATATTTGCAACCCAATTGGCAAAATTGCTAGTTGAAAATGCAGGCGTGGTGGAATTGGTAGACACGCTAGACTTAGGATCTAGTGCCGCGAGGTGTGAGAGTTCGAGTCTCTCCGCCTGTACAAATAAAAAGCCTTTCAGGAAACTGAAAGGCTTTTTTTTATGCTAATTCTCTATTGTTCTAAACGTTAAGTTTATTCTGGGTGTACTTACTTTTTTTGTTGGTGGTAGTCTGTGTAACCAGTTTTTTTGAGTAGTACCTGTCATTACCAATAAACTTCCTCTGTCTAAATTAATATCTATTTTTTGCTTGTTCTCTTTATGTTTAAAACTAAACTTACGTTCTGCACCAAAACTTAAAGACCCTATTGCCCCGTTTTCTTTTAAATCTTTTTCACCGTCACTATGCCAAGCCATACCTTCTTCTCCTGAGTGGTATAAGTTTAACAAGCAAGAGTTAAATGTTTCTCCGGTTTTTTCCTCTACTATTTTTTTTAGTTCTAGTAGCTCTTTTGTCCACGGTAGGGCTGTTTTGGTAATTTTAGAGTAGGTGTAACTAAATGGGTTGGTTGCATACCAAGCTACTTTGCGTTTAGTAGTTATGGTTTTTCCAAAAATAACAGCTTTATCATTCTCCCATCGTATATTGTTAAATAAATAATTATAGTACTCTTGAGCTTTACTGGTTGGCATTATTGCTCCGTAATAATACACTTCGCCATCAAAAGGAAGTATATTTTTTTGTATGTCTGTGTTAAATAAATCCATTTATAATCATAAAAATAATCAATCAATTTTAAATGGTTGTGATGTGCCTATTTAAAAATAAATAAACCTTTAACGTTTATTAACAGTAAAATTTTGTCCAGTAAATATCTGTCGCATTATTTTGCATTCTGTATGACAGTATCACTAAAAAATAAGACTGCTCTTTTATTAGCATTGTGTTTTACAATGTTGGGTAGCTTATACGCTAATGTTTCATTAGAAAATAGTGGTGCTTTACAGCAAACAACCAATACAGATTCTGTTACTAAGCAAATAGAAAATGTAGGTTTGTCTGTACTAAATAAACACAGTCATTTTGCAACAGAGCTAACAGAGGCAAATGAAGAAGAAGTAACAGAAAATGTTACGCCTAAAAAATTAAGTAATAACAATGGCAATTTTAAAGGTGCCTTTTTTTCTGCTCAAATTTTAGGTTTACCATCTACACTACTTACTAAAACACATTATTTATTACACACCAATTTAGGGAGTGTTTTAAAAATTTATATAAAGTACCAAGTACTACTTATATAGAAAACCAATAAAGCAGTAGCCACTTACTAATACTGCTTACACACCACACCATTATTTATTTTGTCTAAGGACATAGCGGTAATATACGTATAGTTTTCTGTGCGTTTTTGCCACACGTATTAACAATCAATTATTTTAAAAAATCAATCGTATTATGAGGAGAACTTCTATACTCATAGGCCTATTGCTTGTGCTTTGTTTTGCCAGCTGTGAGTCTAAAAAAGAAGAAAAAAAAGAGGAATCTAAATTTCTTGTTACCAATCCTGTTAAAAAAGACACCATTATTAAAAAAGACTACGTATGCCAAATACACTCTATTAGGCATATAGAAATACGTGCTTTAGAAAAAGGGTATTTAAAACATATTTCTATAGATGAGGGGCAGTTTGTAAAAAAAGGTCAAAAGCTTTTTAATATAATGCCAAACGTGTATCAGGCAGATTTACAAAAAGCAAAAGCTGAAGCAGAAGTAGCAGAAATAGAATACAAAAACACAAAACTACTAGCAGATAGTAATGTGGTTTCTGCAAATGAATTAGCAATGTCTAAAGCAGAATATGATAAAGCTAAAGCAGAGGTGTTTTTAACACAAACCCATTTAAGTTTTACAGATATTAGAGCTCCTTTTGATGGTATTGTAGATCATTTAGAAGCTAGAGAAGGTAGTCTTTTAGATGAAGGAGAAAAATTAACCACACTGTCAGATAACAGTAAAATGTGGGTATACTTTAATGTGCCAGAGGCAGAGTATTTAGACTACATTACAAATACGGGTAAAGCAAGAGCTAAACAAGTAGAGTTGGTTATGGCAAACAATAAAATGTTTAATCAAACAGGTATTGTAGAAACTATAGAGGGTGAGTTTAATAACCAAACTGGTAACATTGCGTTTAGAGCAACATTTCCTAATCCAGATAAAATATTAAGACACGGTGAAACTGGTAGTGTACTTATGTCTGTTCCATATGATGACGCCTTACTAATACCACAAAAAGCAACTTTTGAAATTTTAGATAAAACTTACGTGTATGTTATAGATGCTAATAGTGAGGTTAAGCAAAGAGAAATAGAAATTGAAGCTACCTTACCTAACTTATTTATTGTTAGCAAAGGCCTTTCTACTAAAGATAAAATACTGCTAGAAGGGTTGCGTATGGTAAAAAATAACGAAAAAATACATACCAAGTTTTTAGAACCAAATACGGTACTAAAAGAACTAGACCTGTATGCAGAATAATTACAAAATAGAACTATAAAAATATGTTTAGTAAATTTATAAAAAGGCCTGTGTTGGCTATTGTAATTTCTGTAATTATTATTTTTACAGGACTGTTAGCAATAAACCAATTGCCTATATCCCAGTTTCCGCAAATTGCACCTACAACTGTAAATATTTTTATTGCTTACCCTGGTGCCAGTGCAGATGTGTTGGTAAAATCTACCTTAATACCTTTAGAGACTTCTATAAACGGTGTACAAGGTATGCGTTATATAGCTTCTGATGCTACAAGTGCCGGTGAAGGAACTTTACGTGTAATTTTTGAGCCTGGTACAGACCCCAATGAGGCTGTTGTTAAAATAAAAACACGTGTAGATCAAGTAATGCCTTTGTTGCCAGAATTGGTGCAGCGTGAAGGTGTAATTATTACTCCCGTACAACCTAGTATGCTTATGTACGTTAACTTGTACAGTAATAAAAAACATACAGACGAAAAGTTTTTATACAATTATGCCTATACCAAAATGGTACCCGAAATACAACGTATAGATGGTATTGCAAGTGCTAAAATTTTAGGTAGCCGTAAGTACGCTATGCGTGTTTGGCTAAAACCAGATCGTATGCGTGCATACAATGTTTCTGCAGAGGAGGTTTTAAAAGCAATGGAAGACCAAAGTATTTTGGCCAGACCAGGTAGAATTGGTAGAAGTTCTGGTAAAAAATCACAAGCGTTAGAATATACATTGGTATACCAAAATAGGTATAGTGAGCCAGATCAATACAAAGACATCATTATTAAGGCTAATGAAGAAGGAGAAATTTTAACGCTAAAAGACATTGCTGATGTAGAGTTAGGAAGTGAGTTTTTTGATATCTACTCTAATTTAGATGGTAAGCCATCTGCATCTATTGTATTAAAGCAAACCTTTGGTAGTAACGGGAGTGATGTAATAGACGCAGTTAAAGATAAACTGAAAGAGCTTAAAGAAGATTTACCTCCTGGTATAGATTATAAAATTAGTTATGATGTTTCTAATTTTTTAGATGCATCTATAGAACAAGTATTACATACGCTTAGAGATGCATTTATTCTTGTAGCTATTGTAGTGTTCTTGTTTTTGGGAGATTGGAGGTCAACTTTAATTCCAATTATAGCCGTGCCAGTATCACTTATTGGTGCATTTTTTATTATGCAACTATTTGGGTTGTCTATAAACTTAATAACCCTATTTGCACTGGTATTGGCAATTGGTATTGTGGTAGATGATGCTATAGTTGTGGTAGAAGCCGTACACGCAAAAATGGAAGAAGAGCATTTAACACCTTACAAGGCTGTTAAAAGTGTTGTTGGAGAAATTGGTGGCGCTATTATAGCAATTACATTGGTAATGGTTTCGGTTTTTGTTCCTATTTCTTTTATGACAGGTCCGGTTGGTGTGTTTTACCGTCAGTTTTCTATAACAATGGCTGGTTCAATAGTTATTTCTGCATTAGTTGCTTTAACATTAACGCCAGTACTTTGTGCAATGTTATTAAAGCACAATGATGGTAAAAGAAAAAAATCGCCAGTAGATAAGTTTATAGATTGGTTTAACAGAGGCTTTGAACGACTTACAGGTAGCTATGTAAAAATTTTAAATAAAATTGTAGCTCGTAGAATTTTAACTTTTGGCGTCTTGGCAATATTTTGCGCAGGTATCGTTTATACCAGTAAAATTTTGCCTGCTGGTTTTATACCTAATGAAGATCAAGGGATGATTTATGCCATTATACAAACTCCTCCAGGCTCTACATTAGAGCGTACAAATGAAGTTGCCAGAAAACTACAAGCCATATGTGAAGAAACAGAGGGTGTACAATCTGTTTCATCATTAGCAGGTTATGAAATAATGACAGAGGGTCGTGGTTCTAATGCTGGTACGTGTTTAATAAACTTAAAACCTTGGTCAGAGCGCCACCATTCTGTTCATGAAATAATGGAAGAACTAGAGGAAGAAACCAAAAATTTAGGTGCAGTTATAGAGTATTTTGAGCCGCCTGCAGTCCCTGGTTTCGGTTCTTCTGGTGGTTTTTCTATGCGTTTGTTAGATAAAACCAATGGTACAGACTATCATGAGTTCGAGAAAATAAACAACAACTTTATGGAAGCTTTAGGAAAGCGTAAGGAGTTAAGTGGCTTGTTTACTTTTTATGCAGCTAATTATCCGCAATATAAACTTAAAATAGACAATAAAGCAGCTATGCAAAAAGGGGTGTCTATTGGTGCGGCTATGGAAAACTTAAACATTTTAATTGGTAGTACTTATGAGCAAGGATTTATACGTTTTGGAAGATTTTTTAAAGTATATACCCAAGCAGCACCAGAGTACAGAGCTTTGCCGTCTGATTTAGAAAAGCTTTTTGTAAAGAGTGAAGAAGGTAAAATGGTACCGTATTCTGCTTTTATGAAGATTGAAAAAGCACTTGGTCCTAATGAAATTACTAGGTACAATTTATACAATTCTGCTGCAATTAGGGGGCTGCCGGCTCCTGGTTATACTAGTGGCGATGCTATAAAAGCAATACAAGAAGTAGCAAAAGAATCTTTACCACATGGTTATGATGTTGCGTGGGAAGGATTGTCTTATGATGAGGCACGCAGAGGTAACGAGTCTATCTACATTTTTGCAATTGTATTAGTGTTTGTATACTTAGTGTTGGCAGCACAGTATGAAAGCTTTTTACTGCCTTTAGCCGTAATACTATCATTACCTGTAGGTATTTTTGGTTCGTTCTTTTTATTAAAAATGATGGGACTTTCTAATGATGTTTACGCACAAATTGGTATGATTATGTTGGTTGGTTTGTTAGGTAAAAACGGAGTGTTAATTGTGGAGTTTGCGGTTCAAAAAAGAAATCAAGGTTCTACAATACTAGAAGCAGCTATAGAAGGTGCAAAAGCACGTTTTAGACCTATTTTAATGACATCCTTTGCATTTATTGCTGGGTTAATACCACTAATTATTGCTACAGGAGCAGGAGCAATAGGAAATAAAACTATAGGCGGTTCTTCTTTAGGAGGAATGCTTTTAGGGACTTTATTTGGTGTATTAATAATACCTGGTTTGTATTACATTTTTGCAAAAATGGCAGATGGGCGTAGTCTTATTAAAGAAGAAGATACAGTGCCTGCTTCTGAAGAGTTTATGCGAGCTAGTGAAAGTAAAAGCGGAATGAAGGCTCGTATGGAGAAAATAAATCAACTTTTGAAAAAATTAATAGCTAAAAATGAAGATAATAAATAAATATAAAACTGTGCTTAGGCATAAAAAAGCCTATCTAGTTTGTGTTATTTGTGTGTTTGCTTTTTATTCTTGTGTTCCTACAAGAGAAATAAAAAATGAAAATACAACAGTGCCAACTGTATATAATAACGCAACTACAGACACTGTAAATTCTGCTGTTATGAAATGGGATCAGTATTTTTCTGATCCTCATTTAAAAGCAATTATAGATACGGCCTTAGTTAATAACCAAGAATTAAATATTATGCTACAAGAAGTACAGGTGGCTAAAAATGAAATTATGGTTAGAAAAGGTGAGTATTTACCATTTGTAAACATACAGGCAGGAGCAGAGGTAGAAAAAGTTGGGCGTTATACCAGTCAAGGTGCTAATGATGCTACTACAGATATTAAAGAAGGAGAAGAATTTCCAGAGCCTTTACCTAATTATCAGGTAGCAGCAGTTGCGTCATGGGAGTTAGATGTTTGGAAAAAACTAAGGAACTCTAAAAAAGCTGCTGTGTTAGAGTATTTAGCAAGTGAAGAAGGTAAAAACTTTATGGTTACCAATTTGGTTTCAGAAATTGCATCTTCTTATTATGAGCTTTTAGCTCTAGATAATCAGCTTAAAATAATAGACCAGAATATAGCTATTCAAAAAAATGTGCTAGAAATTGTTAAACTGCAAAAACAAGCTGCTAGGGCAACAGAGTTAGGTGTAAAGCGTTTTGAAGCTGAGGTATTAAAAAACCAAAGTTCTAGATACCAAATACAACAACAGATTACTGAGGCAGAAAATAAAATTTGTTTTTTAATGGGTTCTTATCCTAAACATATTAAAAGAACCACAACAGATTTTGTAGAAATTACTACTACTCCAGTACACGCAGGTATACCAAGCCAGTTACTACAAAATAGACCAGATATTAAGCGTGCAGAGTATGAGTTGGCTGCTAATAAATTAAATATAAAAGTAGCCAAAGCCAATTTTTATCCATCAATAGGTATTAAAGCAGGTGTGGGGTTAGAGGCTTTTAAACCTAAGTTTTTAACAAAAACGCCAGAGTCTGTACTTTATAATGTTGTTGGTGATGTGGTTGCACCACTTATAAACCGTAATGCTATTAAGGCAGCATATAAAAATGCAAATAAGAGGCAAATTAAAGCGGTATACGAGTATGAGAAGGCTATTTTAAATGGTTATATAGAAACCACAAACCAATTGTCTAATATAAAAAATCTTAAAAAAAGTTTTGATGTTAAACAGCAAGAAGTAAATGCGTTAACAGAGTCTATTGCAATTTCTAACAAGCTATTTAGATCTGCTAGAGCAGATTATATGGAGGTGTTATTAACACAGCGTGATGCTTTAGAGGCAAAAATAGAACTTGTAGAAACCAAAAAAGAGCAGTTGCTAGCGCATGTAAACATATACCACGCTTTAGGCGGTGGTTGGAATTAGTTTTTTTAATTGTTATGTTTTTTAAGTTAGTTGTTAAAGTTTTTTAGTTCTCTACTTTTTCAACGAAAAAGCCCTTCAGAAATGAAGGGCTTTTTATATAATCTATAGCGTTTTAAAGCTAAATTCAAAAACAAGACGTGGGGAAAGTGCTTTTGTCCTTTTTACAAGACGCCTACGGCAGCCAAAATTAAGCATCCTACAACGGCAATTAATATTGCAATAAGTACAACAACCATTGCGCCTAGGAAACTATTTAAGACCTTTGTGCCAACAGTTAATTCTTTCATAATCTCAATAGTTTCTAGTAATTTACAAATTAAAATCGACTTTAACAATTTTATCCACTGTAAATCAAGTTGTTATGTGAGTTGTAAAAACTGTTGTATTACTTGTTTACAAGTAAAGTAACAATGTAACTTGCTATTTTGTTTGTAGCTCCAATATTTTGAGCAACGTAATTTTTATTTATTTCTGCAGTGCTATTGTAGTGTTCTTTTTTAGAAAGTAACAGATCTAAAACACTCGTAAATTCGTTTTTGCTCTTGGTAGTTAAAATACCTTTTAGTTGTACTAAATCTTCAGCTTCTTTAAAGCCTTTGTAAATTGGGCCAATTAGTATAGGAACTCCAAACACGGCAGGTTCTAAAGTGTTGTGTAAGCCGCCTTTTGTAAAACCACCACCTACATAAGCTATGTGAGCATAACTGTATACTTTGGTTAAAATTCCAATAGTATCAATAATTAAAACATCAAAATCAGAAATATCATTATTGTTTATTTCTGAAAATAAAACTACTTTTTTGTGTATGCTATTTTTTAACTCTTCTATTTGGTCTGTAATAATATTATGCGGAGCAATAACAAATTTTATATTTTTTGCAGAGGTATTATTTATGTAATCTATTAAAAATAAATGTCCTTTTGGCCAAGTACTACCAGCTACAACGCAAGTTTTGTTTTGTGTAAAGTTGGTCATAAAATCTAACTCATTGTTTTGCTCTAGTATTTTAGATACACGGTCAAACCTTGTATCACCACTAACAGTGCAATTGTTATAACCAATACTTTTAAGTAAGTTTTTAGAGTTAGAGTCTTGCACAAAAAAATGTGTAAATGCAGTTAAGCTTTTGCGCATAAAACTACCATACCATTTAAAAAATAGTTGTTCTTTTTTAAAGTAGGCAGAAACTAAAAGAGTTGGTATTTGTTTTTCTTTTAAAATTTTAAGGTGGTTAGGCCATATCTCATATTTTACAAAAACGGCAAGCTTAGGATTTACAGCTTTTATAAACTTTTTAGCATTTTTTAAAGTGTCTAATGGCATATAAACAATAGCATTAGCAATGTTGTCATCTTTTTTGACTTGGTAGCCAGAAGGAGAAAAAAATGTAACAACAAACTTGTAGGTAGGGTAATTTTTTTTAAGTTTTTCTATAACAGGCAAACCTTGTTCATACTCACCTAAAGAGGCTGTGTGTACCCAAATAACATCATCTTTTACAGAAATGTTTTTGCTTAGGGTGTTGTAAATATTTTTACGGCCCTGCACAAAGAGTTTTATTTTAGGGTTAAAATTTGCAATTATTTTAACCAAAAGAGCGGCAATGTGTACTACAATGTTATATAAAAGATGCACCTAATGTTTATTTGTCGTAAAAATACGTTTCTTTCATTAATTTCATTGTTGCCCATTGGTATTTTTGTAAATTTACCTTTCAAATTAAGGCAATGAAAAAAATTCAGATGGTAGACCTTAAAGGTCAATACCAAGATATAAAAGAGCAAGTAAACACTTCTATAGCTCAGATATTAGAAACATCAGCATTTATTAACGGTCCAGAGGTACACGCACTACAAAAAGAAATGGAAGAGTATTTGGGTGTTAAGCATATGATACCTTGTGCAAATGGTACAGATGCTTTGCAAATTGCAATGATGGGTCTTGGTTTACAGCCTGGAGATGAGGTTATTACTGCAGATTTTACCTTTGCAGCTACTGTTGAGGTTATTGCATTATTACAATTAACGCCTGTTTTGGTAGATGTTGAGCCAGATACGTTTAACATAAATCCAGCTGCTATAGAAAAGGCTATAACACCAAAAACTAAAGCTATTGTTCCTGTACATCTATTTGGACAATGTGCAAATATGGATGCCATTTTAGAAATTGCAGAAAAGCATAATTTATTTGTTATAGAAGACAATGCACAAGCAATAGGTGCAAGTTATATTTCTAAAGACGGAAGCAAGAAAAAAGCGGGCACAATGGGTCACGTTTCTGCAACATCGTTTTTTCCCTCAAAAAATTTAGGAGCTTACGGAGATGGTGGAGCTATTTTTACAAATGATGATGCATTAGCGCACACATTAAGAGGCGTTGTAAATCACGGAATGTATGAACGTTACCATCATGATGTGGTAGGAGTAAACTCTAGGTTAGACTCTATACAGGCGGCAGTTTTAAGAGCTAAACTACCTAATTTAAATACTTATAACCAAAAGCGTAGAGCAGCTGCATTAAAATATTCTATGGCTTTGGCTAACCATAAAGATATTATTACGCCAAAAATGGATGTGTGTTGTTCGGCAGACACTTGTGTTTGTGATTGTCACGTATTTCATCAATATACTTTACAAATAAAAAACAACGACAGAGATGCACTTGTAAAGCATTTACAATCTAAAGATATTCCGTGTGGTGTGTACTATCCAATTCCTTTACACTTGCAAAAGGCATATAAAGATAGCAGGTATAATGAGTCTGATTTTCCTGTTACAAACCAACTGGTAAAAGAAGTTATTTCTTTACCAATGCATACCGAGTTAGATGATGAGCAAATAACCTACATTACAGACGCAGTTTTAGAGTTTTTAAATAACTAACCAAATATAGAAATAGATGAAAATATTAGTAACAGGCGGATTAGGTTTTATTGGTTCGCACACTGTGGTAGAATTACAGAATAAAGGCTTTGAAGTCGTAATTATTGATGATTTATCTAATTCTTCAGAAAAAGTATTGGATGGTATTGTGGCTATAACTGGCACAAAGCCAACTTTTGAAAAATTTGATCTTAAAGAAAAGTCTAAAGTTCAAGATTTTTTTAAACGTCACTCTAATATTGCTGGTGTTATACATTTTGCAGCTTCTAAGGCTGTAGGAGAAAGTGTAGAAAAACCATTATTGTATTATGAAAACAATATAGGAACATTAGTGTATTTACTACAAGAGTTGTCTCCTTTGCAAAAAGCTAATTTTATTTTTAGTTCTTCATGTACTGTATATGGGCAAGCAGACATTATGCCAATTACAGAAAATGCACCAGTAAAAGAAGCAGAGTCTCCTTACGGCAACACTAAGCAAATGGGCGAAGAAATTATTAGAGACACGTGTAAAGTTGTACCAGCATTAAATGCAATAGCATTGCGCTACTTTAACCCAATGGGTGCACACCCAAGTGCAGAAATTGGAGAATTACCAATAGGAGTGCCACAGAATTTAGTGCCTTTTATAACACAAACAGGTGTTGGTTTAAGAGAGCAATTGTCTGTTTTTGGAGGAGATTATCCTACGCCAGATGGCACTTGTATTAGAGACTATATACACGTTGTAGACTTAGCTAAGGCACACGTAGTAGCTTTAGAACGTTTAATAGGCGGTAATAATAGTGCAAACTATGAAGTTTTTAACGTAGGCACAGGTACTGGAAGTTCTGTTTTAGAAGCAATAAAAAGCTTTGAGCGTGTGTCTGGTAAAAAATTAAATTATAAAATTGTAGATCGTAGACCAGGAGATATTACAACTGCCTACGCAGATACTACAAAGGCAAATACCGTTTTAGGCTGGAAAGCAGAGTCTACATTAGATGATGCTATGAAATCTGCCTGGGATTGGGAGCAAAAAATCAGAAAATAATCAAAGCTTAATGTTAAAAGTAATAAAGTATGGTTTGGGTGTAAACCATACTTTATTTTTTTGCGTACATAAAAGAGATGAGATTTAACTACCCAAATACCAAAACTCTTTTAAGCTCTGTAACGAGCCAAAACCTATATGGTAATTTGGTAACTCAATTACAAAAAGACTTTAGTTTAGCTAACATAGACTTTAATGTGCTTCAAGAAAATAAAACAATTTCTCCAGAAGAGCTTGCCACTGCCCTACGCGAAAAAATTTACCAACTGCTTTTAGAACGTTTTACAGAGTACTTAAACCTGTTGTATGTTATAGACATTCCAGAGCAAACCCTAAAGCAAATACAAGTTACAGATGCAGTGGAAGTAGCAGACCAAGTAGCATTTTTAATCTTAAAAAGAGAATGGCAAAAAGTGTGGTACAAAAAGCAATACTCTAGCTAATTAATACTAGGTTTTAAGCAATTAAGTTTGGCGTAATAATTGCTATATTTGAGGGTAAATAATAAACTCTTGTTTAAAAAATTATCACTTAGGTCGCGTATTTTTATTACCATGATGTTTTTGGTGCTTATGGCATCAATACTAATTGCTGGTGTAACTATTTATCAATACAGAGAACAATCTAAAGAATATAACCAAGACCGTTTAGAGCGTAAAGAAGCACAGATAAAGGAAAGTGTTAATCTTACAATAAGAAAAACCTCTTTTGAGCGTATTACAGAAAAATTGCATTTAATTTTTAAGGATGAGATTTTTGAAATTGCAGAAATTCAGAATGTAAATTTTAGTATTTATGATCTAGAGGGAGAATTAATTATAGACTCCCATCCCTTACTTAATAAAACATCTGTAACAACTTGTTTAGATGCTATTGTTCTTCAAAAATTAAAAACTAGTGATAATCAGCGTTACGTAGAAGAAGTTAGTCATATTGAAAAAATATCTAACGAAGAGAAAATATTTAGATCCTCTTACACTTTTATAAAGGATTTAAAATTTAGAGATATTGGTATTTTAAAGCTAGAGTATGTAGAGGATACCTCTTTTGAAGATAAAGAGCTTCCAGAGTTTTTGCTACGACTAGGTTTGGTTTACATAGTAATGTTTATAATTGCTATTGTGTTGGCTTACTTTACATCTAAATACATAACAAGGTCTTTACAAACAATTTCAGATAAGCTTAATAAAACTGATTTAAGCATTAGAAATCCAAAAATATTAATAGATAATCCTAGTGAAGAAATAGGGCGCTTAGTAGATGCTTATAACGGAATGATTGATGAGTTAGAGCAAAGTGCTGTAAAATTAGCTAAAAGCGAAAGGGAGCAAGCCTGGAGAGAAATGGCAAAACAAGTGGCTCATGAAATAAAAAACCCGCTTACTCCTATGCGTTTAAGTGTGCAGAGTTTTGAGCGTAAGTTTAACCCAAATGACCCAGACATAAAAGAGAAACTTACAGAGTATTCTAAAACGTTAATTCAGCAAATAGATACTATGAGTAGTATAGCCTCTGCTTTTTCTAATTTTGCGCAAATGCCAGCACAACAAAACGAGACGTTAAACGTAGTTAAAATTGTTAAATTAGCTGTAGATATCTTTAATGAAAGTTATATTCACTTTATAGCAGAAGAAGAGAGTATTGTGGCAAAATTAGACCGGACACAGTTGGTGCGTGTGGTTACCAATTTGGTTAAAAATGCAATGCAAGCACTACCAGAAGTAGAAAACCCTAAGGTATTGGTAACTGTAGCATCAGATGGTGATTTTGTGAAAATATCTGTAGCAGACAACGGTGTGGGTATTGCAGATGAATTTAAAGATAAAATTTTTGAGCCTAAGTTTACAACTAAAACTAGTGGTATGGGATTAGGATTAGGAATGGTAAAAAATATTGTAGAAACCTATAAAGGGAACATTACATTTACTTCTCAGCCACAAAAAGGGACAGTTTTTGTAGTGCGTTTTCCCAAAGAAAATAATTAAAACTAACAAATATGAATTTTGAAACTATTTTAGTAGAACAGCAAAATAGCACTGCAATTGTAACTATAAACAGACCAAAAAAGCTAAATGCTTTAAACAAGGCTACTATTTTAGAATTGCATAAAGCTTTTGCAAATTTAGAAGCAGATAAAAGTGTTAAAGCAATTATATTAACGGGTAGTGGTGATAAAGCTTTTGTTGCTGGTGCAGATATCTCTGAGTTTGCTAATTTTTCTGAAGAAGAAGGAGCCAGATTAGCACGTAAAGGACAAGATGAACTTTTTAATTTAGTAGAAAACTTAGGAACTCCTGTAATTGCGGCTGTAAATGGTTTTGCATTAGGTGGCGGATTAGAGCTGTCTATGGCTTGCCATTTTAGAGTAGCTAGTGATAATGCAAAAATGGGCTTGCCAGAAGTGTCTTTAGGAGTAATACCTGGTTACGGTGGTACACAACGTTTACCGCAATTAGTTGGTAAGGGTAGAGCAGTGGAATTAATAATGACAGCAGGAATGATTTCTGCAGATAAAGCATTAGACTATGGGTTGGTAAATTATGTGGTAACACAAGAAGAATTATTGCCACTTTGCCATAAACTAATAGGTAAAATTACAAACAATTCTTCTGTAGCAATTTCTGCAGCTATTAAAGCAGTTAATGCTGGTTTTACTAAAGATGGTTATGATGTAGAAATTGAAGCCTTTGGTGCTTGCTTTGGAACAGAAGATTTTAAAGAGGGTACTACTGCATTTTTAGAGAAAAGAAAAGCAAATTTTCCAGGAGCATAGTGTATGAAAAAATACTTAGGATTAAGTTATTTATTGCTTTTAGTTGGCTGTAGTAATTACGGACAATTAAAAGTAATAGCAAATATACCTGAAGAATTTAAAGAAGTATCTGGGCTTGTGTCTACAGCGCAAAATAGTGTTTGGCTTATTGAAGATAAGGGGAATAAAGATGAACTTTATAAAATTGACTCTAAAGGCAATTGGCTAAAAACACTTAAGGTTAAAAACGGCAAAAATCACGACTGGGAAGATCTAAGTAAAGATAAAGCTGGTAATGTTTACATAGGAGACTTTGGAAATAATAGTAGTGATAGAGATGATCTAGAAATTTTAAAAGTACCTAATCCTGATAATGAAAAGGGAGATGATATTGAAGCTGAAAAAATAGAGTTTAGTTATCCAGAACAGACAGATTTTTCTCCTAAGAAAAAGGAATTATTGTATGATGCAGAATCTCTTTTTTATTGGAAAAACAGCCTTTATATAATTACTAAAAATAGAGCTAAACCATTTACTGGTGAAGCACTTATTTATAAAGTTCCTGCAACTAAAGGCAAGTATAAGGCAGAGTTAGTTGGTAGTTTTATGGCGGGTACAGATGAACGTACCAGCCGAATTACATCTGCGGCAATCTCTCCAGATGAAAAAACTATAGTGCTTATTAGTAATGGTATGCTTTGGAGTTTTACAAATTTTAAAGCAGACAACTTTACACAGGGTACTGTTAAAACCATAGATTTGGGAGTAAGAACCCAGTTAGAGTCTGTTTGTTTTATTACAAATAATACCTTGTATTTAGCAGATGAATATCATAAAAAAACAGGCGGAAACCTATATATTTATACATTAAACTAGGGTTTAAAATCCAAACCCTAGTCCAAATGTAAATCTTGGTCCTTCGTCTGCATAAAATAAGGCCACTCTGGCAGAAATAACATCTGCACCATTTAAAAAGATACCTCCACCATATGATGTTTTCCACTCGTCAGAATCCTCTGTTGGCAACCATATACGTCCATAATCAAAGCCAGAATATACACCTAATGATAATGGTATAATATTGGTTTTCATTTTTCTGAGACTATAGCGTATATCTGTATTTTGGTAATATGCTTTTTTACCAGTAAAACGTTGGTTTCTGTAACCTCTTAATCCGTCTATACCACCAATACTTGCTCCTTGGTAAAACTCATAATCATCTCCTATGTTAAAATGGGCTTTCCATTTTGTAGCTAAAACTAACCTTCCGTTTGGTACTAGTTTATAATCAAAAGCAAGACTAGGAATTATGTATGCATAATTTTGACTGTCATTAACTAGAGACTGCTTGTAACCAGCTTTTATCATTGTAGACATACCCATTGTTGGAAAAGCATTGTTATCCTTATTTTCATAAGTGTAAGTTACATCTGCACCTAAAAATGTGTTGCGTACATCTTCATTATTTGCTACATAAAAAGTATTTATAAACCTGTCTTCTGTTTCTTCTACCTCTATTGTTTCTAGTAATAGACCAGCTTTAAATTTACCTCCTAATTGTCCGTTAAATACAACAGATGGTGCAACCTTAATTTGCTCTAGTTTTACCCTGTTGTAATCCATACCAAGGTCATCATCACTATTTGTTGTATTGTTGCCATAGCCAAAAAAGTTTACACTAAAATTAGGGCTTGTAAACCTTGTGTCTACTTCAAAATTCCAGTTGCCAAAAATATTAGCAAATTCTCCAGTATATCCAAAATCAAAACCTTGCGTTGCAAAGTAAAAAGAAGCATTAAATGTGTGTTTTTCTGTAAAAGGATTTAGCCTAAAACCGTTGTACGTATAGGTGTTAGTAAAGCCAATTTTAACACCATCATCTGGGTTAAAACCAACTGTTGGTATAATTTGGTTTACACTATTGCGTATTGCCAATGGGTTATACACATTTGTGTTGTAATCATTTGTAAGTTTTATTCTTGCATTGTTATCTGCCTTAAAAGTGTTCTTTTTAGACTTGTAATCATAAACAATGGTATTTTTGCCGTTTGTTAGGTTGTAAATATCATTGTTTTGTCCGCCAATAATTCTAATTTTAATTTGACTTTGGTTAGCTCCATAGTCTTCAAAATAATCATCATCATCTAAGCCATAAACCCATATTTCTTTAGTAACATCACTATTAAAAGTTTTGTCAAAAAATAGCTTTTCTTTTTCTCCCTTAATGTTACGGTAGGCTTTTATTTGTACTTCTTTTTTATTTAGATGATTAATCTCAAACCAATCATCTTTATCTGTACCAGAAACTACAGCAAATTTGTTTAAAATTCGGTGGTATTCTTTAGCATACTCTTTTACGTGAGCTATACGAGACAGTAATATTTTTTTTAGTTTTGGTAAAGACTCATCTTGTATTTCTACAGGGAAATCTTTAAAAGATTTATCTATTATATCTGCAGTTAAATTTTGTTGTATGTATGTAGCTTCTGCAATCCAATCTTCTAATTTTGTTTCGCTTAATAGGGCAATGTCTAACACGTAAGTTTTAGGCGAAGAGTTAAACCCGCGTACACTTCTTATTTCTTCATTAAACCCTTCCATTAAGCGCAAAGAGGGTACAATTCTGGTAGCCAAACTCATTAATGGTCCGTCTCCCATATTAGAAAACACTTGATCTCTGTCTCTAGGAACGGGTTTGTAAATTATTTTATTTTTTTCTTTGTTTTCTGCCCAACGCCACTGGTCTGTATGTCTGTCCCAATCTCCAATAACCATATCAAAAAGTCGGGCTCTAAGGTACATTTTATCATCTACGGCATATTTTTCATCATCACGCAAATCTTCAAGCATACTGTCTGTGCTTTTAAGTTCATTAGCATAACCAAAACTTTTAAGATTTCCGTGGTTATCGCCAGCATGTTCTTCAAACATATATAATTCATCTCCATAATTTACATTAAAATCTCCTAAAGCTTTTTGTTTAGGAATGTAGTACAATCTAGGATTTGTATGATAAATATTTATAGCATCAGATAATTTAGATACAATGTATGGAGCGTAAGGATGAGACCCGGTGTAAAAATCCATAAGTAATTTTTCTATAGCAGTATCTTCAAATTCACCAACTACGTATTGGTCTTTAAAAGCCATAGATTGTAAGTATAATTCTGCACTTTTACGCATAGATCGCATAACATATTCTTTGCCATCTTTATCTGCTAAACGTAAAGATTTAGACTGGTGTCCGCCACCGGCTCTTACAGGTGTTAGGCCACCATAAATTGTGTCTAAGCTTAATGTGGGTACAGTTACAGGAGTGCCGTAGTATTTACGGTAACGATCTCCCCAAACAAAATTGTGAAATCCTGTTTTAGTAATTTCTTCTTGTGTGTATATGGATGCTGTTGTTGTTGCCGGAAAACTATCGGGTAATTTTTTTGTAAATAGTTTTTTGTCTTCTGGTAAAACTTCAGAAGTAAAAAGAAATTTTTCGTTATTATCTTGGTCTAAGCCATAAAAACGTACTCTAGAAGAGCCATCTTTATAAATTTTTAATGTTGCATACCCTTTTTCTCCAGTAGAAAATTTGCTGCCATTAATAAGTCTAGTTTCACCACTTTTTGCACCAGCGCCACTAACAATTTGCGGAGTGTTTTCTTCTACAATGTATTGTAAAGAGTGTTCATGCCCAGAAACAAATATTACTTTGTTAGAGTATTGTGCAAGTGTAACAACGCGGTTGCGTAGTTCTCTGTATCTTTTGCCTTGTAAATCTTCTGAAGACGGACCAGCAGTTTTTCTAAGTAAATTTAAAAAAGTACCAACAATAGGTAATGGGCCTACACCAGATTTAGGGTAAAAGTGTTTTTTAAAAGAGTATTGTCCGCCATGAGAACCATAGCTAAACATTGGGTGGTGCATTGCAATAACTGTAGTTTTTTGCTTGTTTTTAGATATTAAACTCTCTAGCTCTATTAAAAACTTTTCTCTACTTTTAATATCACACTTATCATTAATGTCTGGCCTTTTATTCCAATTGGTTAAGTACCATTCTGTGTCTATAGCTATAATTATAAGATTTTCATTTACTTCTATTGTTTCTAATGGGCAGCCATCTTCAGGAAAAAAAACATCTTTGCTGTCTAGGGCTTCTTGTATGTAATCTTGCTCTCTTTCTAAGCCAACCAAACCTTCTGTATACCAATCATGGTTACCAGGTATAAATAATGGTTTTCCTTTGTAATTTTTTAAAGTGTTTAATTGTGCATCTAAATGACTTTTTGCAATTAAATAAGCTTGTGTAGAATCTTTAGGGTCTGGCATTCCTGCAGGGTAAATGTTATCTCCTAAAAATAAAACGGTACTATTTTTTGGGGCCTTTTCAATTCTTTTTTTAAATGATTTTAACACAGGGTTCATTCCGTTTATAGGAGATTTACCTGCATCACCAATTAAATAAAACGTATGTTCTATATCTTTATTAGTAGTAGTATCTTTGGCTTGTTCTGTATTTGTGTATTTTGCCTTTTGTGTAGCACAATTAGTAAGGATTAAAATACATAACGACCAACAATATTTTCTAATGGAAGTATTCATAAAGATTAAATTTTGTAATTTGTGATGCACCTTATTTATTAAAAACAATGGCAAATATTATTCAGGAAACCGAAGATTATGTAATTAGTTTGTTAACCAATGAGTTAAGCTCTAGTTTTTTATATCACAATATAAGGCATACCCAACGTGTTGTCAAAAGTACGCAAGAATTGTTAGATTTTTACAAGTTAGACGTAAAAGAGCATGAGGACTTACTTTTAGCTGCGTGGTTTCATGACGCAGGTTATACAAGGAGCGCCAAAGAACATGAAGAAAGAAGTTGTGATATTGCTAGGGAGTTTTTAAGGGAAAAATCTTTTGATGAAAAACGTATAGAAAATATTTGCAATTTAATTTTAGCTACTAAAAAAGGGTATGAGCCTACAAGCCTGAGTGAAGAGATAATTAGAGATGCAGATGGATCTCACTTAGGGCAAGAGAGTTATTTAGAAACTACCGAAATGCTTAGGGAAGAATTATCTTTATTAGGGCTTATAGATTACTCGCCTGCAGAGTGGAGAGATACTAATATTAGAATGTTTCAGACAAAGCATAGGTTTTATACAGATTATGCTATTAAAAATTGGCAAGAGACCAAAGATGATAACCTAGCTAAACTAATTAAGGCTAGAAAAAAAATGAAAAAGCTAGTTAAAAAAGAAAAAGTAAAAGCTCAATATAAGTCTGAGTTTAAAGATAAAAGTCCAGAAAGAGGTGTACAAACAATGTACAGGGTTACTATGCGTAACCATTTAAAGCTTAGTGATATTGCAGATACTAAAGCCAATATTTTATTATCTGTAAATGCAATTATAATTTCTTTGGTGTTAGCAGATTTAATGCCAAAACTAGATAGCCCATCAAACAAATATTTAATATTGCCTACGGCTTTGTTTATGTTTTTTAGTGTAATATCTATGGTGCTGTCTATTATTGCAACTAGGCCAAATATTACTAGCGGACAGTTTACAAAAGAAGATGTAGACAATAAAAAGGTAAACTTATTGTTTTTTGGTAATTTTCATAAAATGAAATTAGAGGATTATGAGTGGGCTATGAAAGAGCTAATAAAAGACCAGTCTTATGTATACTCTTCCTTAACTAAAGATTTGTACTTTTTAGGGCTTGTATTAGACAGGAAATATAAGCTATTGCGTTGGACCTATGCTATATTTATGTTTGGAATGATTGTGTCTGTATTATCTTTCTTTTTAGCATTGCATTTTTACGGTCCAAGAGAAGCTGTTATTTTGTAAGTTTCTTAATCACATAAAAAAAGGGAATATTAATTTTAATATTCCCTTTTTTTATGCTGTGTAATATTTTAACGTTTTAGCTCATGCATTAAATCGTCATAAGTATAAGTTTCTTTAGACTCCTTGTCTTTTTTGTATAAGATTTCTACACGTATTGCTTTTAAACCAGCAACACCTTGTAGGCCTTCTAGTTCTAAAACCTCAATGTTTTTAGAAAAATATCCTTTAGAACGTAAAAAACGAATGTAACGTAAGTACTCTAATTCATCTTTTTTCTGTGAGTAAACAATAGAAAGCTTTCCTTTTTGAGTTAATCTTTCATTGGTTCCTTTAATGTAAGATTTGTCTATACGTTTTTTAATAACCTCATACCTGGCATTGTACGTGCCATCTACATCAAAGCGCTTTTCATCCATTCTAAATCTAATAGATAATGATGCGTTGTATACAAGTAATAAAGAGGCAACGTCTAAATCTATAGGCAATTTAGGCTTTAGGTTGTAGTACTCATTTTCCATATCATACATAACCTGTAACTGCCACAACCTTAGGTTTTTTAAGTAAAATGGGTTGTATTCTTTAGTTTCAGATATTGATGCTCCTATGTACATATTGTGTTCTACACCATCAGTCTTGTAGCGCTCAAAGTAATGCGGAAACATTTCTTGTGCTTCAATCTGTTTTTTGTCTAAAACCTGAGCAAGTTTTTCATTTATTTTCATAACACTATCATCATAGTTTTTTCTATGATCATAGTAAGACCCCGTATTAGGGTCTATACCCTCTTCATACGAAGAAATTAAATGAGCAATTTTAGGCTCTGTATTTTTTAAATGTTTAAATACAGGTGTAATTTCCTTTTTTATAAATTCTAAAATAGTTTGCTCACTATTGGTATTTAGTATTTCTTTTACGTCATCTATATAGCTATTGCTTCTAAACAATAATTCTTCATAAATATGCAATTTATCTAGTTCCCAAGCCTTGGTAAGTATCTTGTTTACTTCAGATAATTGTATTAATAAATCTTTTTGTATTGAGCTGTTTCTAAAAGTAGATGAGTCTTTAATGTCTATTTGACCGTAAAGAGGGTGCACATCTTTAAAAACAATTTCTTTAAAGGTTGGTTCTAAGCCTTCTGCATTTGCCCTTATAAAGCGTATGGCTTCATTCTCAAATTTCCACAAAACAGAAGAGTGTACAGTAGTACATTCTTGCTGTATAACAGCTTCTATTAAGTTTTCTTCTTCTGCCTTAGAGCGTAATACTGCAGTTACTATGTATGGCATTACATCTTGCAGCTTTTGCGCGTTTACATTGTTTAAGTTGTATCTTTTAGTAGATGCAAGCTCTAATACACCAAGTAATTCTTTTCCGCTAGAGATAGGTGCAATTATAGCACTTTTAATATTTTGTTTTGCTAGTGTAGCGTACAAGCTATTATCTGGTGCTTTTTTTAGGTATTTGTCTAGATCAGAAATTACAAAGTAATTATGATCTTTTAATATAGTTTTGTAAGAGTCATTGCAAAGTGTTGTTTTACAATTTACATTGGCTTTTTTATTAAGTATAAAGCTGTCTATGCCAATACCGTGTACTTTTTCAAAAGTATCTTCTTTGGTATTGTGTATAGAAAAACCAACTTTTAAATTAGGAAGGCCAAATAACGACTTAAACGTGTTTTGAAAATCTTCCATAAAAAACTCAGAGCCTCTTTTGTCGTTAGAAATAAGGCTAGACTTTATTTCTGAAATAGAATGCTCAGCAGTAACATCAAACATATTAGAAATTACAAAGCCTTTAGATGTAAAACTGTTTGGCGGAATTTTTTCCTTCCACAGTTCTAGGTTCTCAAAGTTTTCTAATAATTCATCTACATCTGCTTGTGTTAACTTCTTTGCGTTTTTATTAGGTGTAATGTCTATAAAATCTGCATTATACAAAATTCTATAATGTCTCATAACTCCGTTTTTATCCGGAATTTCATAAAATAGAGGTCTTCTAAAATCTAAATTAAAGCCGTAGTGAAAATTTAATATTACGGTACTTGCCATAATATAATTTAATCTTTCTTCTACGTTTTTAATTTCAAGTTCAAAACCTTCACCTGCGTCTTCAAT
Organism: Cellulophaga sp. RHA_52; assembly: GCF_007827205.1. Classification (NCBI taxonomy): domain Bacteria; kingdom Pseudomonadati; phylum Bacteroidota; class Flavobacteriia; order Flavobacteriales; family Flavobacteriaceae; genus Cellulophaga; species Cellulophaga sp. RHA_52. Next base: position 549,042 of record NZ_VIRZ01000001.1, on the reverse strand, counting down.
AATTTTTTTAAATCGCTCAGAAGAGTTAAAAATTACGTTAGCATATGGTAATGATGCAGCTTTAATCTCATTCTTGGTTAATACTTCAGAAAAAGTATCTTGCAAAATAACATTAATTACATCTTTATGTTTTTCTAGTAAAGTTAAATCTGTAAAACCTTCTCGTAGTTCTGGGTAAGGCTTTTGGTAGTTTAAAATAAACCTAGCTTTTTGAGCAAGGAACAAGTCGTTACTAACAGCCATTTTATCGTACTGTCTAAGTAACTTGTCAAAACTAACAAGACTTTTTAGTGGTAACTCTATTTCGTTTTCAACTTTCATCTTCCCTACTTAGTCTAAGAATAGCATACAAAATTACAAAATAATTATTACTTTTTATTAGGTTTGTTATAATCCTAATTAATCCCTTTTTTAGATATTTATACAAAAATTAAAATATGTCCTCTTTTACTAGGTTAACCAGAGCGTATAAAAAGTCTAAAATTGTCCCTTTTGATGATAGCTCTAAGTTAATACTTTTTAGTGATTGTCACAGAGGTGATAATAGTTTTGCAGACGATTTTGCCAACAACAGAAATATTTACTACCACGCATTACAGCATTATTTTAAAGAGGGTTTTAGTTATTTTGAGCTGGGTGATGGTGATGAACTTTGGGAGAACACATCTTTTGAGTCTATTTTTACAGCTCACAAAAACATATACGGGTTGTTAAGGCAGTACCATTTACAAAACCGTTTATTTATGATTTGGGGTAACCATGATATGGTGTATAAAGACCCTAATTATGTAAAAAAATATTTATCAAGTTATTTTGAGCCTATAGATGGTAAGGATAAAGATTTGTTTGTTGGTATTACTTACCATGAAGGTATTGTTTTAAAACACGAAGACACCAAACAAGAACTATTTTTAACACACGGGCACCAGGCAGATTGGTGGAACTATAATTTTTGGCGCGTAGGTAGGTTTTTGGTACGTGTTTTATGGAAACCATTGCAAGTTTGGGGAATTGCAGATCCTACTAGTCCGGCTAAAAACCACCAAGAATTAATAAAGGTTGAAAAACGAATTAAACGTTGGATACTGCAAAATAATGAAAAGCTTACCATTGTTGGGCACACTCATAGACCTAGATTTCCTGAGCCAGGAGATATTCCTTTTTTTAATGACGGCAGTTGTGTACACCCAAGAAGTATTACAGGTATAGAGATTGAAAATGGAGAAATATCTTTAATAAAATGGCAAATTGCAACTACAGAAGACGGTACCCTACGCGTTGTTAGAGTTTTGTTAGAAGGACCTCAAAAATTAGTAGATTACCAACGGGCAAAACAGTAATGGTTTAATTTTTCTATTTTTACACCACCATTAACTAAATTAACATATGAAAAACAGTATTGCCTTGTTAGTTATTTTGCTAACATTATCATCTTGTTGGAAAAATAAAAGTCCAGAAGATTTAATTAGATTAAAAGAGAAGTTTAAGTCACAAGTTGCTTCTTTTGAAAAGAAAAAAATTACCGCAAATAAAAACGTAACCAAAGGTTTAACATCTTTAAGTGCTTTAAAAGGAGCTTTAGAAGACGCTAAAAATGAAGATAAAGAGTTTGCTAAGGTTTATGGCGACTGGGAAAAGGTAAACAAGCGTGTAGAAAACCTAAATAAAGAATATGAGGATTTAAAAACTAAAGCCTCTAATTTATTTACAGCTATGGAGACCCAAACTAATAGCTTAAGTGATGAGCAGAGTAAAAAAACACTTTTAAAAGCTATTAATAAAGCTAAAACAAAATACAACGGCACTTTAGCTAATACCTCTAAAGCAATTGCTAAGTTGCGTTTGTTGCACGGTGATGCTGTAGAAGTGGTAAAGGCATTAGAGGTTGCTGCAGCACTAAATTCTTTTGATAATATAAACAGCCAAATGGAAAGTATTGAAAGTAGAGTAGAGGGCATTATGCAAGAATTAAATGTGGCGGTTATAGAAAGTAAAAATTTATACGAAAAAAAGATTACAGAACTGGGAGAGTAATTAATGTATGGCGGTTAAAGAGCAGTTTTTACGTATTGAAGATGTTGCGTTGCAGTTGGGTGTTTCTCAAAAAATAATTAGAAAACACATACATTCTGGCGCGCTAAAATCTACAAAAACCTTTGGTGTACATTATATAAAACCTAAAGATGTTACTGTATTTAAAAATAGTGGTGTTTTAGACGCTAAACCTAAAAAACAATTGCCCCAAAAAAACACTAAATCTATAAAGACCGATGTTGTAAACTGGGCAGATATTTCTGAAAATTGGGAGAATCCCTCAAAAACTAAGCTTACATCTGCAGATTTGTTTTGTGGCGCAGGTGGTATGGCTAAAGGTTTTGAAATGGCAGGGTTTACACAAGTTGGCGGATTAGATTGGTTTAAGGAAGCTGGTATGACCTACCGAGAAAATTTTGAACATCCACACATATTAGGTGATATTACAGAAAGGAGCGTTAAAGACAAGTTTATAAACACAGTTAAAAGTTCGCTTAATGGTAAGCCATTAACTGTTTTGTCTGGCGGATTTCCTTGTCAGGGTTTTAGTATGTCTGGTAGCCGTATTGTAGAAGATGAGCGAAACTCTCTTTATAAAGATATGCTTCAGATTATAGATGAGTTGCAACCACAATTTATTGTTGCAGAAAACGTAAAAGGTTTACGTTCTATGCTAAAGGGTAAGGTAGAAGATAAGATAAAGGAAGATATTGCCAAACTTGGTTATGAGGTAAATGTTACGGTGTTAAACGCAGCAAATTATTACGTGCCTCAAAAAAGAGAACGTATCATTTTTGTAGCTAACCGAATAGGGAAAAAGAATTTACACCCTAAACCATTATTGTCACCAGAAAATTACATTACCACTAAAGAGGCAATAGAAGATTTGGTAAAGTTAAAAGATGATGCAGCTTTTAACCACGTTAGAACAAAGCATAGTGATGCTATGAAAAAGCGCTTGGCTAAAGTTCCTGAAGGTAAAAGCTTGTATGATAATTATTCGGACTCTTGGAAAAAATGTCCTTGGAACGAGGCCAGCTGTACTATAAAAGAGAATCACGGAGGTGTAAACATACACCCAATAGAATCTAGAGTTATTACAGTACGTGAAATGGCTAGGTTGCAATCTTTTCCGGACGATTTTATTTTTAAGGGAGCAAAAGGAAAACAAATGGTACAAATAGGAAACGCTGTGCCGCCTTTATTAGCAAAAGCAATTGCTTTAGCGGTTAGAGAAACTTTAGCAATATAAGTTTATTCCTTGTGGTCAAATTTTAACATTGCGTTTTCATCTTAAAAGATATTCTTATGAACGCATTAGAATTTAATACACGCAGTAAAGAGTTGCAAAAATTAGCTCCAGAAATACCTTTGCAATGGGGAAAAATACAAAACAACACTACCGATAAAAAAGTGTCTCTATTTAAGTGTAAAACATTATCTAGTTTAGAGCTTGCAATTACAGGATTGCCTACAGATGATAAAAATTATTTTAAAAGAAGATGGTTTTTATGGCAATGTGCCAGGTGCGATGAATATCTATTTTATACAAATACTGGAGTTAGTAGAAATCCAAATGGCAAGGATCAGGAATATGATATAGAATTTTTTGGAGATAAAAATTTACGTTTTGATGTTAAAGGAACGTTAGTGCCTAAAGAGTTAAGAAGTAATTTTAGTTTTGAGTTTCCAGAGAAAATAGTGAACTTTTATTATAGTAGGCAAAGTGCTGGCAAGCGTAGTTGCTTGCAAAACCGTTTGTTTATAGTGCATCACTCGTTTAAAGAACATAAAAGAGCATTAGAGCTACGTTGTGCTTGGGAGTATAAAACTGAAGTTTATAAAAGCTTTATTCATCAATTAAAAACCTCTAAAAACTTTATAAGTTACCTAAATGTAAAAGCTATGGTAATTTTTATTATTGAAAAAAAAGATGGTAGTTTTAGTTACAGGTTTGCGTAATTTATTTTAAAATTTGATATGCAATAAGAGCAACTATATAAGCAAAACCACTCATAAATACCAATTGTGCAGCAGGCCATTTCCAACTATTAGTTTCTCTTTTAACCACAGCTAATGTACTCATACATTGCATTGCAAAAGCATAAAAAAGTAGTAAAGAAATACCAGATGCTAAGTTAAAAAGTGGTTTGTTATTCCACGGGTTAATCTCGGCAGCCATGCGGTTTTTAATAGTTTCTTCTTCATCATTACCAACACTGTAAATTGTGGCAAGTGTGCCTACAAACACCTCACGAGCGGCAAACGAAGTTATTACTGCAATACCAATTTTCCAGTCGTAACCCAAAGGCTTTACAATAGGCTCTATAGCTTTGCCAGCGTAACCAATAAAAGAGTGCTCTAATTTAAAACTAGCTATTTCTTCGTTCTCTGCTTTTAGTTTTAAATCGTTTGTACGTATTGCAATAGAATCTTTAATAATTGCTCCACTTAATGTAGGGTAATTGGTGTAAAGTTCACCAGTATAAATGGCAATTTCATTTTTAATATGGTTTTGGTTAAACTCAGAGTAACCAACCGTATTAATTCTGTTTTTAACAATCTCTTCTGCGTTTTTAAAATTATCAGATATACCATAAGAGCCCAATACCCATAAAATAATTGATATGGCTAAAATAATTTTACCAGCACCATACACAAAGCTTTTAGTTTTTTCCCAAACCGTATAAGCTACATTTTTAAATAATGGAAGCTTATAATTTGGCATTTCTATAACAAAAAATGTTCTGCTTTTTATTTTTAAAATTTTGTGTAAAACCATTGCAGAAAAAATAGACATTCCAAACCCTAGTAAATATAACAACATAAGTGTTAGCGCTTGGTAGCTAAGTCCTAAAAATTTCCCTTCTGGTATAACAAGGGCAATTATAATTAAGTACACCGGTAAACGGGCAGAGCAAGTTGTAAAAGGTGTTACTAATATTGTTATTAGGCGTTCTTTCCAGTTTTCTATTGTTCTGGTTGCCATAACTGCAGGTATAGCGCAGGCAGTACCAGAAATTAATGGTACAACACTTTTACCACTTAATCCAAATGGGCGCATAAGTTTATCCATTAAAAATACAACTCTACTCATATATCCACTTTCTTCAAGTAAGGATATAAACAAGAATAAAAATGCAATTTGTGGTATAAAAATTACTACACCTCCAATACCCGCTATTATGCCTTCTGCAAGTAAGTTTGTAAATGCACCTGGCGGCAAGCTAGCTTTTGTCCATTCGCTCATTTGCGTAAAAGACTCATCTATAAAATCCATTGGGTAGCTACTCCACTCATAAATGGCTTGGAAAATGACTAATAATATTAAAAAGAATATTACGTAACCCCAGACTTTGTGCGTTAAAATTTTATCTAAAGTTGCTCTAAAACCTTTAGCAACAGTAAGGTCTACAGTATAAGTTTCTTTTAAAATATTATTTATAAATTGATATCTTAAAACGGTTTCTCTGTGCTGTAACTTTTTAAGTTCTGTGTTAGATTTTATAGAGAAAGTTGCATCTTTTATGCGTTTTTTCTCTATAGGCATAAAGTTAACATCTTGCGTAATAACCAACCAAAGCTTGTAAACGTCTTCCTTAGGAAAAGCAGCTCTAAGTTTATTAAAATAATCTGGAGCAATAGATGTAGTGTCTATATTTGGCTTAACAGATAAGTTTTTGTAATCTGCAATAAGCTCTTTTAGGGTGTCTATACCAATACCTTTTCTTGTGCTAACAAGAGCAATTTTTGTGTTTAGTTTTTCTTCTAATAAGGGTATGTTTAGCGTAATTCCTTTTCTGGTCATACGGTCTGCCATATTAATTACTAAAATGGCAGGTATTTTAAGGTCTTTTATTTGAGTAAATAAAAGTAAGTTACGCTTTAGGTTTTCTACATCTGTAACAACAACAGCAACATCAGGAAAATCTTTATCGTTTTTATTTAAAAGTAATTCTACAACAACACTCTCATCTAAAGATGTTGTGTTTAAGCTGTATGTACCAGGTAAATCTATTATATGCGCCTTAACACCACGAGGTAATTTGCAAATACCTTCTTTTTTTTCTACAGTTATACCTGGGTAATTACCCACTTTTTGTTTTAATCCTGTAAGCTGATTAAAGACTGATGTTTTTCCGGTATTAGGATTTCCAATTAAGGCTACATTAATATTTTTGCTCATACTCAATTACATTCATTCAATTAAATCTACTTCAATTAAGTTGGCTGTAGATTTTCTTATCGCTATATGTGAGCCATTTACGTTAATGTAAATAGGGTCTTTTAATGGGGCAATCTGTATAAGCTCTACAACATTGCCAGGCAAGCAACCCATTTCTAAGAGTTTAATAGGTAAGGTGTCTTCAGAGAAATCTTTAATAACCCCTTTTTGCCCTTTTTTTAGTTGTGCTACAGTAATGCTCAATTTTTATTTAGATTGATTTTAAGTAAGAGCAAAAGTAATGGAAAAAAGCAAAATAACAGAACTCTACATTACTTTTTTATATTCTTTAACATCAAAATTAGTCTTTGTATGATGCTTTTAAAATTTTAATGTCTTCAATAAGTTTCTCAATCTCTTTACTGTCTGTGCCATCATAAGTACCACGTATACGTTTTTCTTTATCAACTAAAACAAAGTTTTCTGTGTGTACCATACTGTAAGGATTGTTAAGGTCTGTTTTAGCTGCCATATAGGATTTGCGGGCTAGATCATAAATTTCTTTTCTGTCTCCTGTCACTAAATTCCATTTGCTGTCAATAACTCCTTTTTTAAGGGCATATTTTTTTAGCTGAGCAACAGAGTCTATTTCAGGAGTAACAGAATGAGATAAAAGCATTACGTCATCATCATTTTTTATAATCTCTTGTACTTTTACCATATTTTTTGTCATTACAGGACAAATGGTTTGGCAGGTGGTAAAAAAGAAATCTGCTACATAAATTTTGTTCGCGTAATTATCTTGGGTAATAGTTTTTCCGTTTTGGTTGGTAAGTTTAAAGTTAGCAACAGTGTGGTACTTTTTTTTGTGTAAAAGTGTAGAGTCTACAAGTTCTGTGTTAAAATCTGCTGGCTGGTAAATAGGCAGCTTAACTTCTGGTTTTAAAGCGTTGTAAAATAAGGTAATTATTATGGCAGATATTACTAAAAGAACAATGCCAAAAACTTTAAATTTGCTAAAAAACGCTCCCATAATTTTTTGTGCAAATTTACAATAGGCATAGGTAATAATCAATACCCTAGCTTATTAAATAATTCATAAAAATGATGCCGTTATAGGTATATCTTTTTGTAAGAGCGCTTAAAAGTGTACTTTTGTTCGTTTTTAAAAACTAAAAGAGATTTAATGGAATTATTTATTCAGATAGTACAGTTCATTTTAATTATATCAGTACTTGTTATTTTGCATGAGCTGGGGCATTTTATTCCTGCCAAATATTTTAAAACTAAAGTTGAAAAATTTTACTTGTTTTTTGATGTTAAGTTTTCACTTTTTAAAAAGAAGATAGGCGATACTGTTTATGGTATTGGATGGTTGCCTTTAGGTGGTTATGTTAAAATTGCTGGTATGATAGACGAAAGTATGGACACCGAGCAAATGAAAAGCGAACCACAACCATGGGAGTTTAGGAGTAAGCCAGCTTGGCAACGTTTAATTATAATGTTGGGTGGTGTAACTGTAAACTTTTTTTTAGCTTGGTTTATATATACAATGTTGTTATTTAATAACGGAGATACGTATATACCTGCAGATAGTTTAAAACACGGAATTTTAATAGATTCTATAGGAGAACAATTAGGATTAAAAACAGGAGATAAAATTTTAGCTATAGATGGTAAAAAAAGTAAAAAGTTTACAGATGCCGTATTAGATATTATTTTAGGAGATGAGGTTACTGTTAAAAGAGACGGTAAAGAACTTACCGTGCCATTAAGCGCAGAAGGTAAAGAAGCTGTTTTTAGTACACAAGGGAGAAACTTTTTAGGCTACAGACAAAAAGCCATTATAGATAGTGTAGTGTCTGGTATGGTAGCAGAAAAAGCAGGTGTTCTTAAAGGAGATGAAATTGTTGCTGTTAACGGACAAAAAACAGCGTACTGGAACGAGTTTGTTGGTGTGATTAAAAAGTCTCCAGAAAAGGAAATAGAATTAGAGGTTTTACGTAATGGGCAACCAAAAACATTGCAAATGACCGTTCCTGAGGAAGCAGCAATAGGTGTTGTGTTAAACAGAGAAGACTTATTTGTTACAGATAGCTATAGTTTTGGTGCAGCTATACCAGAAGGATTTAACAAAACTATAGAAGTACTAACAAAACAAATTAGACAGTTTAAGGTTATTTTTAACACTAAAACAGGAGCTTACAAACAAGTAAAAGGGCCTATTGGTATTGTAGAAATGATGCCAAAACAGTGGAACTGGACATTTATTTGGAACTTTATGGCAATGTTCTCTGTATGGTTAGCTTTTTTAAACATTTTACCTATTCCGGCATTAGATGGTGGACACGTAATGTTTTTATTGTATGAAATTATTTCTGGCCGCCCGCCTAGTGAAAAAGTACTAGAAAAAGGACAAATTATTGGTTTTGTAATACTTATGGGGCTTATGGCAATTGTGTTTGGAAACGACATCTGGAATATTATAAAGAAATTTATATAAATTTTTATTTTTTGTTTTGTAGATATTAAAAAAGCTTATATATTTGCACCCGCTTACAGACGTTATGTCTGCTAACATTCCTCCTTAGCTCAGTTGGTTAGAGCATCTGACTGTTAATCAGAGGGTCCTTGGTTCGAGCCCAAGAGGGGGAGCAAAACAAACCTCAACTAGAAATAGTTGAGGTTTTTTGCTTTTATATAGTTTCTACAATTTTATAGTTTGTAGTTGTTTTATTTTTTCCTGTATCTTTTCAGTCTTAAAATTACAAATCTATGTTTTCTATAATAGGTTGGCTCGGGGCCTTATTGTTTGTAGTGTCTTACTTGTTGCTAAGCATAGGTAAACTATCATCTAAATCTAAAGTATACCATATTTTAAATATATTAGGTGCCGTTTGCTTAATTATTAATGGTTTTGCGTTAAATGACTTTCCTAATGTTGTAGTTAACGCTGTATGGGCTTGTATTGGGCTCTATGCTATTGTTAAGGTTGTTAAGTAAACGTTTACTCGTTTTTAAATTCTAGTATATTTAACGCATACTTAATATAAATAGCCTCTTTTTGCTTGTAATCTTCTGTTTTTTCATTAAAAAGTCCCAAATAATAGTAAGCACCATCTATTAAGGCAAAAATTACTTCTGTTATTTCATCAATGTTTGTGTTGGAAATAATTTGGTGCTCTTTTGCTTCTGTTAATTTTTTGTGTAAAACCGTGTGTAGCGCTTGTAGGTAGCTTTTAAAGCTATCATTAAAATCTTTTTTTCTGTAAATTAGGGCGTAGCAGCTATAAAAAACTCCATCATCAAAATATTTGTTCCAGTTTCTAGAAAAAAGTGATGTTATTAGATTGTGAAGTTTTTGTTTGGAGTTAATTTCACCATTTTCGTCATTTTGTACAATGTTTAAATGCTGTTCTAATATAAACTCATTTAAGCCAATTAATAGCTCATCTTTAGTTTTAAAATAGTGCATTATTAAGCCATTACTTATGCTTAAATGTTCTGCAACCTTAGCAATAGAGGTGTTTTCTAAGCCTATGTCTTTTGCAACTTTGTAAAATGCTTTTATAATTTCTTTTCGTCTTTGTACAGATACACTTTTTCTTCCCATGTAAGATTTTTATTTAGGCAAATGTAACATTTTAAGATAATTACAAGCCTTGCTTTGCCTGTGCAAGTTAACATTTATTTAAAGTTTTATTAATTGAACATTCATTCAATTTATAATTTATAAAAATACTTTTGACCCAGATTTTAGTGTAACCAATCAATCTAAAAAAATGGGGAATAAAATTAAATATGTAGTATTTGTTATGTGCTTAGTTGTGCAGGTAGGTTTTACTCAACAAACTAGCAAGCCTATAAATAATAAAAAAGTAGTGTTTGTTATAGTAGATGGTATTTCTACAGATATGCTGCAAAAAGCTCCAACTCCTTTTTTAGATAGTATAGCCAATACTGGTAGTTATACTAAAGCATATGTGGGTGGTAAAAAAGGAGGTTACTCACAAACACCAACAATTTCTGCAGTAGGTTATAACAGTCTACTTACAGGTACTTGGGTTAATAAACACAATGTATATGGTAATAGTATTAAAAAACCAAATTACAATTACCCAACAATTTTTAAGGTATTTAAAGATCAATATCCGTCTAAAAAAACAGCTATTTTTTCTACTTGGCTAGATAACAGAACAAAACTTATTGAGTGTGAATCTGAAACAAAAAATGTAGAGCTAGATTATGCTTTTGATGGTTTTGAATTAGACACCACTAATTATCCGCATGATGCTTACAAGCAATACATTAAAAAAATTGATAATGATGTGGCTGTTGAGGCCGCTAGGTATATAAAAACTGATGCACCGGATTTGTCTTGGGTGTATTTAGAGTATACAGATGATGTTGGCCACGGATTGGGTGATAGTCCGCAACTAGATGATGCAATTACATATGAAGATGCTTTGGTTGGCAAAATATGGAATGCTATTAAAATACGTGAAGCTAAGTTTAATGAAGATTGGTTATTGGTAGTTACAACAGACCACGGTCGTAGTCCTAAAGATGGGCGCCATCATGGAGGGCAAACAGATAGGGAGCGTGCTACTTGGATTGTAACTAATGAGAAAAACACTAACAGTTATTTTAAAAATGAAACCTTAGCAATTACAGACATTTACCCAACTATGCTTCGTTTTTTAAATATTGATGTTTCAAAAGATATTGCTTATGAAATAGATGGTACTCCTTTTGTAGGCGAGGTAGATGCTTATGGTTTATCAGCTGTTAAAGAAGGCGACAAAATTGTTATCCGTTGGAAAAATAATTCAGATAAAAATGTAAAAGGAACAATTTACACTTCTACTACAAATCAATTTAAAGAAGGAAAAAAAGATACTTACACAAAGGAGGTAACAGTGAGTTTGACTAGTGAAGAGACTACGCTATCGCTTAAAAAGCATACGGGCAAGATGTTAAAAATAGTATTAGAAACTCCAAATAATGTGCTAAATACTTGGTACATAAACAATAACTAATAACCAATTTAACTTAACATTAAAGAAAATGAATTTTAGAATTACGTTTATTGTAATGTTGTTTGTATGCTGTTTTAGCTACGGACAACAAACTATTACGGGTAGTGTTGTAGATGAGGGCAATTCACCATTAATGGGTGTTAGCATTGTAGTTGCTAATACTACAAATGGTACAACAACAGATTTTGATGGTAATTATACCATTAATGCTGCAAAGGGAGATGTGCTTACATTTTCATCAATGGGGTTTAAAACAAAGCAAATTATGGTTTTAAACGCTACAGTAATTAATGTTACCCTTTTAGAAGATACTGCGGCATTAGAAGAGGTAGTGGTAACGGCTTTGGGTATAAAAAGAGAAAAAAAGGCATTGGGTTACGCTGTACAAGAAGTTAAAGGAGCTTCTTTAGAAAAAGCAAAGGAGCCTAACTTGGTAAATTCTTTAACGGGTAAAGTAGCTGGTTTAAATATTAAAAACTCTACCGACTTATTTCAGAATCCAGAAATTAGCTTAAGAGGCGCAACACCATTAGTTGTTATAGATGGTATACCAGACCGTTCTGCAGATATTTGGAAAATTAATTCTGATGATGTAGAGAGTATTAGCGTGCTTAAAGGTGCAACTGCATCTGCTCTTTATGGTTCTGCTGGTAGAAATGGTGCTATAATGATTACAAGTAAAAAAGGAGAAAAAGGAAGGTTAACTGTAACAGTTAATAGTTCAGTGCTTTTTCAACCTTCTTTTATTAAAGTACCAGATGTGCAAACAGTTTACGGTAACGGTAACCAAGGGCAATACGCATATATTAACGGTTTAGGTAGTGGCTCTGAAGGTGGTGGCTGGATTTGGGGCCCTAAAGTAGATCAATTAGATCCAAGTACAGCAAGCGGTTTTTTTGAAACTACACAATACAATAGTCCTACAGATGCTGCTGGTAATTTAATTCCAATTCCGTTTACATCTAGAGGTAAAGATAATATCAAAGATTTTTTTCAAACAGGCTCTATACAAACCAATAACGTAAGTGTAAATTGGGGTAATGATAAAGCTAGTTATAGAATGTCTGTGTCTAATGTATACCAAAAGGGTATTGTTCCTAATACAGATTTGGGGAACACTTCTTTTACAATTGGTGGTACATTAAACCCGTCAGATAATTTTAAAGTAAGCTCTAACTTAACTTACAATAAGCAATACACAGATAATTTTCCTGAGGTTGGTTACGGACCAACAAATTATTTGTACAATTTGGTTTTGTGGACAGGTGTAGATGTAGATGTTAAAGATTTGCGTAATTATTGGAGAGAGGGACAAGAGGGGTACCAACAAAGACATTTTAATGTGTCATATTATAACAATCCTTACTTTCAGGCATATGAGTATGAGCGTGGTTATGATAAAGATAATGTTTACGGTAATGTTGCCTTTGAGTATAATATTACGCCAGAACTAAGTGTTAAAAGCACAAGCGGTATAAATGTTTACAGCTTAAACAGAACGTATAAAGAGCCTAAAAGTTATGTGGGTTATGGCAATAAATCTCTTGGTAATTTTACCAATGCAGATAGTAGATATTTTGATATTATTACAGATTTTGGTTTAAAGTTTGAAAAGAACTTTTCAGATAATTTTACACTAAAAAGTGAAGTTGCTTACTCTAATTACTATCGTAAATCTACAGCTGCAAGTACGCAAACAGATGGTTTAAATATTCCTGGTTTTTACAATTTGGCTAATAATGCTGGAGCAAGTTATATTGCATCTAACTTAGAGCAAGAAGAAGCTATAAAGAGTATTTATGGTTTTGTAGATATGTCTTTTTACAATGCATTTTACTTATCTATAACTGGTAGAAACGATAAAGTATCTACTTTACCAAAAGAAAACAATTCTTTCTTTTACCCATCTGTATCTGGATCTTTAGTTTTATCTAGCCTTTTTGATATGCCACAGGCTATTAGTTTTGCAAAATTAAGAGGTTCTTGGTCTAGAGTGTCAGAAGGTAAAATAGGAGACGATCCTTATAGTTATATACAAGCTTATGATAAGGGAACAACGTGGAACGGTAATACGTCAGCATCTTTTGGATCTAGCTTGCTTTCTCCTGGTTTAGAGCCAGAAACATCAGACACTTGGGAGGTTGGTGCAAATGTTAGGTTGTTTAATAATCGTTTAGGTTTAGATGTTGCTTATTTTGAAGCTAAAGATTATAATAACCTAATTTATAGTCCAATTTCTGAAGGATCTGGGTATGAGAGTATTTTACTTAATGGAGATGAGTACAAGCGCAAGGGCTTAGAATTTGTTTTTGATGCTAAACCCATACAAACAGCTAATTTTAGTTGGGATATGCTTGTAAACTTTAGTAGGTTTAGAAGATTTCAAGAAGAAATTTACGGAGATAGAGAGCAGACAGAAGGCTTTATAAAAGTTGGTGAACGTACAGATCAAATTTATGCTAACGTATACCAGACTAATGCTAACGGAGAGGTTATTTATGAAAATGGTTTCCCTGTTGCAGATCCTTACCAGAGATATATTGGTGATGATGATCCAGACTGGACGTACGGTATTACAAATACATTTAAGTATAAAAATCTTAATTTATCGTTCTTGTTTGATGGTAGAATAGGAGGTTTAATTTACTCTACTACAAATCAAAAAATGTGGTGGGGCGGTAAACACAAAGGTACAGTAAACCAGTTTAGAGATGATGCAAATAACGGTGTTAGTTCTTATGTAGCTCCGGGAGTAAAGGTTGTAAGCGGCACAGCAACTTATGATGTTAATGGTAATATTACTAGTGATACGCGTACGTATGCTCCTAATGACGTTGCTGTTAACTACATTAACTTTATGCAGACAACTAGTAATGGTCAAAATAAAAATTACCACTATTATAAAGAGTCTTTTGTAAAGCTTAGAGAGGTTACACTAACCTATAACTTTCCCAAAAAAGCATTAGCAAACACACCTATACATGAGTTTAGTTTGTCTTTAATAGGACGTAACCTTTGGTTAAATTCTGATGTGCCAAATGTAGATCCAGATTCTGGTGTAGATGCATTACAGGCTCCGTCAACTAGGAATATTGGACTTAACTTAAATGTGAAATTTTAAATAAAAGCATAATGAAAAAATTTAGTATATACATTTTATGTGCAATTTTCTTTACAGTAAGTTGTACAGATATAGAAGAGTTGCAAGATGATCCTAACAGAGCAACAGCAGTTAGTCCAGATTTATTGCTAACTAACATTCAAACACTAGCATTTAATACTGTTAGTTTAAATAGTGCTTTAGCAAGTAGATATTTAGCATTTACAGACGGTGTTAATGAAAATCAATATTACAATTGGCAACAAGCTTCTTTTGCTAATTATGACAATATAAAGCAAGTTCATAAAATGATAGAAGAGAGCCAGAACGCAGAGTCTGAGGTTTATGCTATTTTGGGCAAGTTTTTTAACTCGTACTTTATAACAGAGCTTACATTAGTTTTTGGTGATGTTCCTTACAGCCAGGCTATTGGCGTAGATGAACAAATTTATGCGCCTGTATATGACACACAAGAAGAAATTTTTTTAAAGGTGTTAACAGATTTAAAATCGGCTTCTAACGAGCTTGCTGCTAATGATGAACTTATTTTGGGTGATGTAATTTACAATGGTGATAAACTACAATGGCAAAAGTTAATTAACTCTTACTACTTAAGAGTTTTGTTAATGTTATCTAATAAAACAGATGTTGCATCTTTAAACGTTGTAGGTAGGTTTAAAGAGGTTGTAGATAACCCAAGTAAATATCCTTTGTTTAGTTCTAATAATGACAACGGTGCATTAACTTTTGTAAACATACAAAACAACCGTTACCCATTATTTAACAACAACAACTTGCAAACTGCATATTATTTAGAAGAGTCTTTTGTAAATAAGTTGAAAAATTTAGAAGACCCAAGGTTATTTGTTTTTGCAGAAAAAATGCCAAGTGCTTCTGCGTTAGATGAAACAGATTTTAATGCCTATGGAGGCTTATATGGTAGTGCTGTTTTTAGTGATAACGCAGCAAAGGCAGTAGCCGGTAATGCATCTAGAATTGCTCCAAGGTATTATAATGACCCTGTTAATGAGTCTAGCTTGTTAATTGGTTATGCAGAGCTACAATTTATTTTAGCAGAAGCTGTAACTAAAGGATGGATTTCTGGTGATGCTTCTGCGTATTATACAGAGGGTATTAAGGCATCTATGGAATTTTATGGTATTACAAATACTGATGATTATTTGGTAAACCCAAATGTGCAACTTAATGCTACAAACCCTATAGAGAGTATTGCAACTCAAAAACACATAGCGTTGTTTTTAAATACTGGTTGGCAAATGTTTTATGACCAGCGTAGAACTGGTTATCCGGAGTTTAATGTAGACGGAGGCGGAACATTAAACGAAGCTAGAATACCAAAAAGATGGTTGTACCCAACAAGTGAGTCTACTAATAACCCTAAAAATTTAGAGGAGGCTATTAATAGACAGTTTACTACTGGTGATAATATTAATTCACAAATGTGGATTTTAAAGTAAGGTATTTACATACGTTTATAAATATCGTTTTTTAGTTTGTTTAACTAGCACCTTGTTTTGGTGCTAGTTTTTCATTTTATAAAAGTAAGTATTTGTAAATTAAGTTGTTACTATATCGTTATAGTGGCTTTATTTTTGTGTTATAACAAAATATTAACACTTTTATCTTGCATTTGGTTTGTATAAATGTATGTTGTTGGTAAACAATTTCAATTATGAAGATTATACAAGTCAAAAGAAAAAGCAAAGTAGAAAAGCGATACACCAAAAGAATGGGGCAACTTGCGGCTAAAGTAACCTACGTAAAGAAATACGTTTTAGGAATTCCTGTAAAAACCTTGTACAAGTATAGACAAACGTATTATGGGGAAATTAAAGACTGTAAAGATTGCCATTTATTTGTTTAATAAGTAAACAAAAAATAAAAAACCCAGAGAATTTAAATTCTCTGGGTTTTTTAATGGGTTTTATTTAAGTAGTAATTAGTTTACTACTAATGTTCCCTCGTTATTCCATTTTGTAACATTGGCAATTTTACTGTTTTTGTAATCTACCTCGTTTAATTCTGTTTTATTCCAAAAAAACCATTTTCCGGTTTTTTTACCTTCAGTATAATTACCCGTTGCTATTTTTTTACCTTCTTCATTAAACATAGTCCACTCACCGTGTAATTTACCATTTAAAAAGTGTCCAACTTGTGCAACCTCTCCGTTAGAGTGAAAATAAGTTGCTTTTACTTTGTTATCTGCTTTTTCAAAAACTGGTTTTGTACTTTGTGCGTTAACTATTGCTATTGAGAATATAAATGCGAATACTAGTGCTATTTTTTTCATAATATGTAGGTTTTAATTTTTAATTTCTTAACATTAACGATATAAAGATACATTTTATTTTACAATAAATACGCTTTAAGTTAACATTAAATTTACATTAAAGATATAAAACACTGATAATAAGTTATTTAATTATTTTTAACACTTAATATACAACGATAAAAAAAGCGGCTCATAGGCCGCTTTTAAATTTAAAGTTTAAATTTTATTAAAAACTGTAGTTCATTCCTAAGCTAAAGTTAGTACCAAATTGTCCACCTTGTTGTACCTCAGAAGAGTACTGAAATCTTCCACCAGCTTCAGCTGTATTTGTAGTTGCTAAAGTTTTGTCTGGGTAAACATCAAATAAGTTATTAATAGTACCAGTAAAACTAAGTTTGTCTGTTACTTTGTAGCTTAAATTTAAGTCTGTAACCAACATAGAAGATAAATCTTGATCTATACCTCCTGTTTCTGGAGCAGTAACAGTTACCTTACCAAAAAGAGTATTATTTAAGCCAATGTTAAATTTGTCAGTGTCATAATCCATACCTAAAATAAATTTAGATCTAGGTCTAGAATTAGTAATTAAACCTTTTTCTTCTCTTGTAAAAATATTATAGCCATTATCTGCAAGAACTTGAGGAGTCTCAATAGCATCAATTGTAGTTTCGTTAACATTGGCAGCTAAACTCACATTAAATCTACCTTGTCCCATATCTATACCTCTATAATTAAGTACAAAATCTGCTCCCGTAGTTTTTGTATCGCCAGCATTAATAAAGAACTGAAGAGCTACCACATTATTGTCTATAAGAATTTGTTCTACAGGGTTTGTACTTGCATCATCTCCATCATAACCAATTTGTGAAGAAAATAGTACTCTATCATCTACGTGTATTTGGTAAAAATCTATAGATGCAGAAAATTTAGGATTTATTTTATACGTAAAACCAGCAGAAATATTTCTAGAAGTTTCAGCAAATAAGCTAGGTACACCTAAGGCTTGTACAGCAGAATTGTTATTAGCAAGTGTTCCTTGTAATACAGGCTCTGGAGAACCATCAACAATAATGTATTGGCTATTTGTTAGGTAACGTTGGTGTAAGGTTGGGGCTCTAAAGCCAGTACTGTATGAGCCTCTAATAGCCCCTTTATCTCCTAATTTATAGCGGCCAAACACTTTCCAAGAAAAGTTGTCTCCAAAATCTGAGAAGTCTTCATATCTACCAGCTAATCCTAATAAAAGATCTTCGGTAATATCATAATCTAATCCTGCATAAAAAGCGATATTATCTCTGTTCCACTTTCCAGCTTCGTCTGGCTTAATACCAGCAAAAGAATCAGACCCGCCTTTGTAATATGATAAAGGGTTTCCTTCAATTGCTTCATAATATTCCTTTTTATATTCTACCCCAAAAGAAGATGTTAATTGCTCTGTAAAAGCATTAGCAAAATCTAGGTTCATTACAACATTGCTCAATGTATATCCACCTGGTTTAAAAGTTCTAGGTGAAGTTCCGTTATCAGCTAAATAGTCACGATTTACAGAGTTATTTACAGTATAATCTACACTGTTAGAGCCATAAGTAACACTTGCATCTGCATTAAAAGTGTCTGTAATATCAAACTTTACACCTAAGGCATTGATGTGGTCATCAATTTGTGCTTCAAAACTTGGTTGGTAACCTACAAAATCTTCAGACCTTGTTAAAAATTCAGAATCAGCAACGCCTCTTCTCCAGTAAGGAGCTCTGTAATATGCAAAACTACGTCCCTTTCTGGTAGAGTATCCATGAAAAGAGTACAGTTCTGCATTTTCACCTAATGGGTGCCCCAGGTTAACAAATAAATCTCCTTTTTCTAAATCTGGCTGTCCAACTTTCATTCCTAATTCAGGATTTTCAGTAGCCCATTGTATTTCATTTGGTCTAGCATCTGCAGGTAAATCTGCAATACCAGGAGAACCAGCTCTGTTTGTTAGTTGTTGGTTATAGTAACCTAATGTTAGGTTTATAAACCCGCCGTCACCAAAATTAAAAGCAGTGTTAGCATCTGCAGCAAAGTTAAAGCCATCTCCTTGAGACGTAATACCTGTTCTGGCAGATACTGTTGTGTATTTGGCGTTTTTCTTTAATACCATATTAATTACACCGGCAATGGCATCAGAACCATATTGTGCAGAAGCACCATCCCTTAATACTTCTACTCTTTCTATAGCAGCAGTAGGTATACTTTTTAGATCTACCCCAACTTCACCTTTACCTGGTGTTCTGTTTAAGTAAACCTGTGCACTTTGGTTTTTACGTTTTCCGTTAACAAGAACTAAAGTTCTACTAGGACCTAAGCCACGTAAATCTGCTGGATCATAATGCGCTGTTGCATCAGAAATTGCTTGTGTTTGTGCATTAAATGAAGGTACTTTAAAAGTAAGCATCCTATCTACCGTAGGTTTTCCGCTACTAGTAAGTTCTGCTACGCCTATATTATCTATTGGCACAGGAGAATCTAAAATAGTCCTAGGTTTAGATCTGTTACCTGTTAATACTACTTCATCTAAAGCCAAACCCTCTTGTAAAGTCATATTAACTTTACCTGCGGCGTTAACAACAATTTCTTTGGTATTAAAGCCTATAGAAGAAAAAATTAATGTTGCAGGAAAACTCTCTGAAGTAATGCTGTAATTACCATCAAAATCTGTGGTTGTTCCGATTGTTGTTCCTTTAATAATGATGTTTACTCCTGGTAAAAGTTCATTGTTTTGGTCTGTTACTGTTCCACTTATCTCACCCTGCGCCATAGCAAACAAAGGGGAAACAAGGAAAACTAAACCAAGCAGTTTTCTTGATAAATAATTTTTCATTTAATTAAGTGTTTTATTAGTTATATGACAAGATAATGACATTTTTGTCACATAAACAAATAAAAAATTAACAAATGTTAGTTTTTAACACATGTAATTTAAGTTTTTATTTATAGTTTTTTTCTTACTACATACTATTTTTTTAAATCACATATAGTTTTTAAGTTAATAAGATACTTTTATACCTTTGCTACTTTCAACTTTAGCTATTAAAAATGTATAGAAGTCACAATTGTGGAGAATTAAACGCAACTCATATAAATACAGAGGTTACACTTTCTGGTTGGGTGCAAAAGTCAAGAGATAAAGGTTTTATTGTATGGGTAGATTTACGTGATCGTTACGGTGTTACTCAGTTGGTTTTTGATGAAGAGCGTACAAGTAAAGAAATGATGGAGCGTGCCCAAAAATTAGGGCGTGAGTTTGTAATACAAGTTAAAGGTAAGGTAATAGAAAGGGCTTCTAAAAACCCTAATATGCCTACTGGAGAAATAGAAATTCTAGTATCTGAATTAACTATTTTAAACAAGGCTATTGTGCCACCATTTACAATTGAAGATGAAACTGATGGTGGTGAAGATTTACGTATGAAATATCGTTACCTAGATATTCGTAGAAATCCTGTAAAAAACAATCTTATTTTTAGGAGTAAGGTTTCTATGGAAGTGCGTAATTTTTTGTCAAATAATGGATTTATAGAGGTAGAAACACCTTATTTAATAAAATCTACACCAGAAGGTGCTAGAGATTTTGTGGTTCCTAGTCGTATGAACGAGGGTGAGTTTTATGCTTTGCCACAATCGCCACAAACCTTTAAGCAGTTGCTTATGGTAGGTGGTATGGATAAATATTTTCAGATTGTAAAATGTTTTAGAGATGAAGATTTGCGAGCAGATCGCCAGCCAGAGTTTACGCAAATTGACTGTGAAATGGCTTTTGTTGAGCAAGAAGATATTTTAAACATTTTTGAAAACTTAACACGCCACCTTTTAAAAGAAATTAATGGTGTAGAAGTAGATAAGTTTCCTAGAATGTTGTTTGATGATGCTATGCGCTTGTATGGTAATGATAAACCAGACATTAGATTTGGAATGGAATTTGGCGAGCTAAATGATATAGCACAACATAAAGATTTTGGTGTTTTTAATAATGCAGAGTTAGTTGTTGGTATTGCTGTGCCAGGTGGTAACGCATACACTAGAAAAGAAATAGATAAATTAATAGACTGGGTAAAGCGTCCGCAAGTTGGTGCTTTAGGTATGGTTTATTCTCGTTGCAATGATGATGGTTCTTTTAAATCTTCTGTAGATAAATTTTATGACCAAGAAGATCTTGCTAAATGGGCAGAACGAACAGGTGCTAAACCAGGAGACTTGGTTTGTGTGCTTTCTGGGCCAACAAATAAAGTAAGAGCGCAACTAAGTGCTTTACGTATGGAACTTGCAGAACGTTTGGGCTTACGTAAACCAAATGAGTTTGCACCATTGTGGGTTATAGACTTTCCTTTATTAGAGTTAGATGAAGAAACAGGGCATTACCATGCAATGCACCACCCGTTTACATCTCCTAAACCAGGTCAATTAGAGCTTTTAGATACAGATCCAGGTGCTGTAAAAGCCAATGCATACGATTTGGTTTTAAATGGAAACGAAATTGGAGGAGGATCTATACGTATACACGATAAAGAAACGCAAGCTACAATGTTTAAACATTTGGGCTTTACACCAGAAGAAGCTAAAGAGCAATTTGGCTTTTTAATGGATGCTTTTCAATATGGAGCACCACCACACGGAGGTTTAGCTTTTGGTTTGGATAGGTTAGTATCTATTTTAGGAGGGCAAGAAACAATTAGAGACTTTATTGCTTTCCCTAAAAACAATAGCGGTAGAGATGTTATGATAGATGCTCCTGCTGCAATTGATGATGAACAACTAAAAGAACTAAGCTTACAAGTAACAGTTAACAAATAGGAATTTAAAAAGCTACGTAATGTCTAATAAAAAATTGCTTAAACGTATTTTTGTATGGAGAGCAAAGTACATTACAAATAGGCAGTTTATATACATTCTTAGTGTAATAGTAGGTATAACATCTGGTATTGGTGCAGTGTTGCTAAAAAATGCAACCCATTTTATACAACACGCGTTAGAGGGTAAATTGGTGGCTAATTACCACCATGCTTTTTACTTTTTGTCGCCAATACTAGGTTTTTTTTTAGTGTACTTATGTGTTAAATATATTATTAGAAATAAGGTTAGTCACGGTATACCTTCAACATTGTACGCAATAGCCAAGCGTAAAGGGTTTATGAAAAGGTATCAAATGTTTGGTTCCTTAATTACAGCTCCAATAACAGTTGGTTTTGGTGGGTCTGTAGGTTTAGAAGGCCCTACGGTAGCTACAGGTGCTGCTATAAGTTCTAATTTATCTCGTTTTTTTCATCTAGACCAAACAACGCGTAACTTACTAATTAGTTGTGCTGCAGCTGGTGCTTTGTCTTCAATATTTAAAGCGCCCATAGCGGCAATTGTTTTTGCTATAGAAGTATTTAGTTTAGATTTAACTATTGCGTCTATGTTACCTTTATTACTGGCATCTTTGTCAGCAATAATAACATCTTACTTTTTTTTTGGAGACGATGTTTTGCTTCCGTTTAAATTAGAAGACAAATTTGTTATTTCTGATGTTCCTTTTTATATGGCATTAGGTGTAGTCTCTGCATTAATCTCTATGTACTATACAGAGGTTTATGATCGTATTCAGCAATTGTTTGATAAAATAGAATCGCCCTTAAAAAAATTAATAATTGGTGGACTTTCTATTGGGGTTTTGGTTTATTTTATTCCGCCACTATACGGAGAGGGTTTTGATGTTATTAACCACCTTATGGCAGGGCATCCAGAAAAAGCTTTATCTACTAACTTTTTGCATTTAGACCTAGAAAACGTATGGGTAATTATAGCTTTGTTGGGAGGTTTGGTGTTTTTTAAAGTAATAGCAGGTTCTTTAACTTTTGGAGCAGGTGGTGTAGGAGGTATTTTTGCGCCAACATTATTTATGGGAAGCATAATGGGTAATTGCTTTGCTAAAATTATAAATGCAACAGGCTTGGTTAGCTCACCAGTGTCTGAAAGTAATTTTACATTAATTGGTATGGCAGGTTTAATGGCAGGCGTGTTACATGCACCATTAACAGCTATATTTTTAATTGCCGAAGTTACTGGTGGTTATGAACTTTTTGTGCCTTTAATGATTACAGCAACATTGTCATTTGGTATTACAAAGTATTTTTATCCGCACTCTGTGTACACTATGGAGTTAGGTCGTAAAGGTGAGTTGTTAACTCATGATAAAGATCATGCAGTCCTTACACTAATGGATATTGATACCGTTATAGAGACTAACTTTATTCCTTTAAAACAAAATATGACGTTAGGAGATGTAGTGCATTCTGCAATTGTTAAATCTAACCGAAATATTTTTCCTGTATTAGATAAAAAAGGAAGAGCTTTAAAAGGTATTTTGCTTTTAGATGATATTAGAGATGTAATGTTTAAACAAGAGCTGTATAAAACGTTAAAAGTAGAAAATTTTATGCAGTCTGTGCCAGAGGTAATAGAATATGAAAAAGACAATATGCAGGCAGTAATGGATAAATTTCAACTTTCAGGTGCTTGGAACTTACCAATTGTTAAAGAAGGGAAGTATATAGGCTTTGTGTCTAAATCTAAACTATTAACAGCTTACAGAAAAAAATTAATAGATTTCACAAAATAATGATGTATGATGAAATATAGTAGTGGTATAGTAGCTATAGTAGCAATAGGCTTAATAGTGTATGGTTTTATTATTTTAGAAGGGAATGAAGCCATAGCGCACAAGTTTATAGGTTTTGGAACCGTAGGAATATTTTTTATAGCAATGCCTCTTTTTTTAATAAGAGTAAGTAAGGGGAAGAATGTTAAAAATTACATGCTAAATGAAGAAAATATTAAGAAAATGCAAGGAAAAAACTTGGAAAAGACTGATAATCAATAATTTTATGCGATTTTAACTTCTGTTTACATTGCTCTAATTAAAATATGTTATATTTGAGTATTAACATTTTTTATAATTTATTTTTAATGACTGGAACAGTAAAATTTTATAATGACTCTAAAGGATATGGATTCATTACAAACGACGAAACAGGAAAAGACATCTTTGTGCATGCAACATCGCTAAACGGAGTAGAGCTAAACGAAGGAGACAAAGTAGAATACGTAGAAGAAGAAGGAAGAAAAGGAGTGGTTGCTGCACAAGTGCAAGTAATCTAATAAAGTATATTTATTTTGATTAAAACAAAAGCCTTGCATTGCAAGGCTTTTTATTTTTAATTCAAGTTTCGTTTTTCAATAAAAAACCGTTTTAAAAGTTCAGAGGCTTCTTTTTCTAATAAACCACCAGATATTTTTGTTTTAGGGTGTAAGGTTGTGCCCATTGCAGTAAAACCTCTTTTTACATCTTTAGCTGCGTATACAATTTTAGAAATTTGACTCCAATACAAGGCTCCTGCGCACATTTGGCAAGGTTCTAAGGTTACATAAAGTGTGCAGTTTTCTAAATATTTACCGCCTAAAAAATTTGCAGCAGAAGTTATAGCTTGCATTTCTGCGTGTGCTGTTACATCATTTAATTGTTCTGTTAAGTTATGTGCACGTGCAATTATACGGTCTTTTATAACTATAACAGCTCCAACAGGTACTTCTCCTTTGTCATAAGCAGCTTGTGCTTCTTCTAAGGCTTTTTTCATAAAGTACGTGTCGTCAAAAGGATTTATCATGGAGTAAAAATATAAAAAATACCAACAGTTTTTAAGCTTAGCTTTAGAGTTTATCAACCTTACCAAATAAAATACAACCTTTTATGTAGCACATTTGGTTGTAAAGCTATAACTCTTTACTTATTTCTTTATTTACTCATAAATACCCTTTAAATTTGCTGTTTAAATGGCATATTTAAACAACATAACAACTCCAGATGATTTGCGCAAAGTACCAGCGCAAAACTTGCCAATTGTAGCAAAGGAGCTTAGAGATTTTATTATTGATATTGTTTCTGCTAAAGAAGGACATTTAGGAGCTAGTTTAGGTGTGGTTGAGCTAACCGTTGCTTTACACTATGTTTTTAATACGCCGTTTGATAAATTAATTTGGGATGTAGGTCACCAAGCTTACGGACATAAAATTTTAACGGGCAGAAGTGATGTTTTTGAAACCAATAGGCAACTAAACGGTATTAGTGGTTTTCCTAAACGGGAAGAGAGTATTTATGATGATTTTGGAACAGGGCATAGCTCTACATCTATTTCTGCTATTTTGGGTATGGCAATTGCCTCTAAATTAAAAGGGGAAACTTTAAAGCAGCATATAGCGGTAATTGGAGACGCTTCTATTGCTAGCGGTATGGCTTTTGAAGGGTTAAACCACGCTGGCGTAACAGATGCAAATGTATTAATAATTTTAAATGATAATGCTATTGGTATAGACCCAAGCGTTGGAGCTTTAAAACAATACCTTACCAATGTTAAAAAAGGTAGAGCAAAGCAAGATAATATTTTTGAAGCGTTAAATTTTAATTATTCAGGACCAATAGATGGCCATAATTTACCTTTACTAATAGAGGAGTTAAATAGACTAAAAACAGTTAGAGGCCCTAAGTTTTTACACGTTATTACTACAAAAGGAAAAGGACTTAAAAAAGCTGAAGAAAACCAAGTAACCTACCACGCGCCAGGCAAATTTAATAAAGTTACAGGAGATTTATTGCCTAAGGTTAACGGAGAGGGAACGCCAAAATATCAAGATGTTTTTGGCTTAACTATTGTTGAGTTAGCTAAAGAAAATAAAAAAATAGTAGGTATTACGCCTGCGATGCCAACAGGTAGCTCTTTAAAAATTATGATGGAAGAAATTCCTGATAGGGCATTTGACGTAGGTATTGCAGAACAACATGCAGTAACTTTAGCTGCTGGTATGGTTGCAGAGGGTTTGGTTCCGTTTTGTAATATATACTCTACTTTTTTGCAACGTGCCTATGACCAGGTTATACATGATGTAGCATTGCAAAACTTGCCAGTAATTTTTTGTTTAGATAGGGCAGGTTTGGTTGGTGAAGATGGTGCCACGCATCATGGTGTTTATGATATTGCTTATTTACGTTGCATACCAAATTTGTTAATTTTTGCTCCTATGAATGAGGAGGAATTAAGAAATATAATGTACACCGCCCAATTAGGTTTGCAACAGCCTATTGCAATAAGGTATCCAAGAGGCAGAGGTGTTACTAAAAATTGGAAACAACCATTTACAAAAATTGAGATAGGAAAATCTTTAGAATTAAAAAAAGGCACAGAAATTGTGGTGCTTTCTGTAGGTCATATTGGTAACATGGTTGCGGCTGTTTTAAATGATTTAGACAGTAGTAAAATAGGACACGTTAATATGCGATTTATAAAACCATTAGACGTTACAAAATTATTGTCTATTTTTAACAAATATTCAACAATAGTTACTATTGAGGATGGTTGTAAAATTGGAGGTTTTGGTAGTGCTATTTTAGAGTTTGCAAATACCAATAGCTTTACAAATAAGGTGCATATTTTAGGAATAGATGATGTTTTTGTGCAACATGGCAGTGTAGCGCAACTACATGAAATAAATAATATAGGAGCAAATAGTTTTAAGATTTTTATAGAATCTTTACATGCAAACGAATAGGATTATGTTTAAAAAAACAATTGTAATTTTAGTTTTAACCTTTTGTATAGCGGAAATAAACGCTCAAATTTCTAATCCTGTAGAAACAGATTCTGTTCAGGTAGATACCACTATAGTAGGTACAATTGTAGTTCGTAAAAATCAAGAAAAAATTAAGAATATCCCTAGAGGTGTTAAGCTAGCTAACCCAAGAATTACTTATGAGGCAAACCCACGTAGAGAAAATTTCGGATGGTTTAAGGTTCCTTCTTTTTGGGATAAAACAAACCATTTAGGTATAGCTATTAATGAGGTGGCTTTTGTAAACTGGAAAGCTGGTGGTAACAACTCTGTATCGGCTATAGGAAATGTAAAATTTGTTCGTAATTACAAGTTTAGATACATACAGTGGAACAATAGTTTAGATCTTAGGTTTGGACTTAGTGCCATAGAAGGTGAGAAATTAAGAAAGGCAGATGATGCAATTCGTTTTAGCTCTACTTTTGCATATAGGAGAGACACAATAAGTAATTGGTACTATTCTGTTAAGGCAAACTTTAATTCGCAATTTGCAGACGGTTATAAATACCCAAATACAGAAGATAAAATTTCTACATTTATGGCACCTGGTTATTTGTTTTTAGGAGCGGGTACTTCTTATATTCCAGAAGGTAAAAAGTTTAACTTATACATATCACCAATAACACAAAAAGCAACTTTTGTGTTAGATCAAGAGTTAGCAAATTCTGGTGCTTTTGGTGTGCAAAAAGCTGAGCGAGATGCAGATGGTAACATCACAAAAGAAGGAGAGCGAACTTTAATGGAATTTGGCTTTTTAGTTACTAATACATGGAAAACAGATGTGGCTAAAAATATGACTTTAGCGCATGACTTAACTCTTTACACAGATTACCTAAATAGTTTTGGTAATATAGATGTAGATTGGGAACTGCGTTTAGATATGAAGGTTAACCAATACGTAAAAGCTAATATTGGCACCAATCTTTTATATGATGATGATGTTGTTTTTGATGAGGTTGTAACAGATGGTGTTGTAACCACACCTGGTAGGCCTAAAATACAATTTAAGCAGCTACTTGGTGTGGGGTTATCTTATGATTTTTAAAGTTGTTTGCCCATAATTTTGTTGTGTATGTGCACAGCGCCACTATCTGATAAGCTTGCCACATAACAGCAGGTATTTAAAAGTAAGTTGTACAAAGGAGCATCTGTATTTTGGTAATGTTCTGGTAATGTTTGTAAAACAATACTATCATAATTAGAAGCAGTACCTTCTGCTGTTTTTACTAAAGCATTTGTGTATACATCTAAAATATCTGATATAATTTTATAGCCAGCTATTTCTTTTTCTATTACCTCTTGTGATTTGTAAACCTTAGATACACTTAAAGATATTATGTCTTTTATTTGGGCAATATAGTTGCTTTTATCTAATAAAGATACGTCAAATGAACCATCTAAAATTGCTTCTTCATTTTCTAAAAATATAGCAACTGCATCTGTAATTAATGTGTTTATGGCAAGTGCTCTTAAGTAGCTAAGACGATCTTGCATAAAAACCATTTCGTTGTATTTTTTTGTGTTAATCTTGTCTTTAACTAGCTTAATTAAGTATTCTAAAGCGTAGTCTTCAGATATTAAACCTAGGTTTATGCCATCTTCAAAATCAATAATTGTATAACAAATATCGTCTGCAGCTTCAACCAAATAAGTAAGTGGGTGTCTAGAGAAAGAAATGTCTTTGCCATCTCTGGTTTGCAATAAGCCAAGTTCTTCTGCAACCTCACTAAAAAAATCCTTTTCTGTCTGAAAAAAACCAAATTTTTTATCAGCAATATGTTTTGTGGGCTTTTTGGGTAAAGATTCTTTTGGGTATTTCATAAAAGTACCCAGTGTAGCATAACTTAATCTTAATCCTCCTTCTACACCTGTTCTAGATTCAGTTAGCAGTTTAAACCCGTTAGCATTTCCTTCAAAATCTATAATATCTTGGTATTCTTTGGCTGTAAGTTTGGTTTTGTATTTTTGTCCGTTTCCGGTTTTAAAATATTCGCCAATAGCTTTTTCTCCGCTATGTCCAAATGGAGGATTTCCTATATCATGCGCAAGAGAAGCAACGGCAACAATAGCTCCAAAATCATTATAATGGTATCCGTGAACTTCTTTTAAGTGCGGATGTTTTTCTAGTATTTTTTTTCCAACAATACGTCCTAGACTACGGCCAACCACAGACACTTCTAAACTGTGCGTAAGCCTAGTGTGTATAAAGTCTGTTTTAGAAAGTGGTATAACCTGGGTTTTATCTTGTAAACTTCTAAATGCAGACGAAAATATTACACGGTCATAGTCAACTTCAAAACCCAATCTGGTTTCATCTTGTTCTTTACGTAGTCTTTTATTAGTGTCTCCAAAGCGCTTTAAAGATAGTAATTGTTCCCAATTCATAGTACATGATTTAAAAGTTGCAAGATACTTAAATAGCTTTTTAAATAAAGTAGAATAAACTTAAAAAGTATATTTATACACTATACATTTTATGGTTGCATGGGTTATCTAAAATAACACCTTTGTCTTTAAGTTAGTTTACCTAAATTTGCATCTAGTTAATAATTTAGAAACAATTAATTAACATTTGTAAAAGGATTGTTGCAAGAGGAAAATAGTATTTATGTGTTTTAGAATTTTTACAGTATTGTTTTTTGTAGTAGGTTTAAATACGCTTGAAGCTCAGGAGATTAAAGCACCTAGTTTTGGTAGGGGTATACTAAATATTGTTGGGCAAGATAGTACTTGGACTATGAAAGCATCTGCCCGTTTACAATTTTTAGGAATAGGACAATGGGGAGAAAATGAAGATGGGAATTTAGCTTCTGTAGGATCTAACTTTTTAGTGCGTAGAGCCAGGTTAAAATTTAGCGGTTTTGCTTACTCTCCTAAATTTAAATATAAGGTTGAGTTGGGGCTGTCTAATAGAGATTTGTCTGGAGGGTCTGAGTTTACCCATGATGCTCCACGCTACATTTTAGATGCTTATGTGATGTGGAATTTTTATGAGAATTTTGAACTGTGGATAGGCCAAACAAAATTACCAGGAAATATAGAGCGCATAGTTTCTTCTGCAAATATGCAAATGGTTGATAGATCTTTGTTAAATAGTAGGTTTACAATAGACAGAGATATGGGAATGCAATTACGACATAAATTTAATGTTTCAGAAAATTTTATTGTAAAAGAAGCATTAGCTATTTCTCAAGGAGAAGGAAGAAATGTTAGCAAAGGAAATTTAGGAGGTTACCAATACACAGCAAGAATAGATTTTTTGCCTTTTGGTAATTTTACAGGTAATACAGAATTTGTTGGAGCCGATTTAAAACGTGAAAAAAAGCCTAAATTAATGATTGGTGCAGCTTATGATTTTAATAATAACGCTGTAAAAACAAGAAGCAACCAAGGAGATTATATGTATACAGATACCGGTTTTTATGAAACAGACATAAAAACTTTATTTGTAAATGCTATGTTTAAATATAACGGCTTTTCCTTTATGGGTGAATATGCAGACAGAAACGCCGACGATGCCATTGCTAAAAATAATGATGGTACGGTAACTGGTGATATAGTGCAAGTAGGTAACGGACTAAACTTAATGTCTGGTTATGTGTTTAAAAATAATTGGGAGCTGTCTGGCAGATATACATTTGTAGATTTGGATAAAGATATCACAGGCAGAAATAAAGAATTGCAATACACATTAGGCGTTTCTAAATACATTGTTGGGCATAAGTTAAAAGTGCAAACAGATGCTACTTATTTAAGCGAAGTAGATGGTCCTGAGGGGCTTATATGTAGACTGCAATTAGAGGTGCATTTTTAAGTAAAAAAATAACCTTAACATAACGTTAGACAGTTAAAAACAAAGCATATTTGCAAATTGAATTTTTATAAATTATGGAGAGTAATATTTATTTAATAATGATTATAGCTTTAGCGGTTTTGGCTATTGCGGATCTTGTAGTTGGCGTGAGTAATGATGCAGTCAACTTTTTAAATTCAGCTATAGGATCTAAGGCTATTTCCTTTAGATCTATAATGATTGTTGCTAGTGTTGGTATTGCCTGCGGAGCTATATTTTCTAGTGGGATGATGGAGGTTGCTAGAAAAGGTATTTTTAACCCTAATGAGTTCTATTTTAATGAGATTATGTTCATTTTTATGGCCGTAATGATTACAGATATTCTGTTGTTAGATTTTTTTAATACCTTGGGTATGCCTACATCTACAACGGTTTCTATTGTTTTTGAACTTTTAGGTGCAGCTGTGGCAATGGCATTAATTAAAATATTACAGGCTGGTGGTAGTGCATCAGACGTTGTAAATTATATTAATACTTCCAAAGCAACAGAAATTATAATTGGTATTCTCCTCTCCGTTGTTATTGCTTTTTCAATAGGTGCTATTGTACAGTGGTTTTCTCGTTTACTTTTATCTTATGATTTTGATAAAAAAGCAAAATGGGTAGGTTCTGTATTTGGTGGTATTGGTTTATCTGCTATTACCTACTTTATTTTTATGAAAGGTATTAAAGGTACAGCATTTGCTAGTCAGAGTTTTGAGCTTATTGGAGATATGACTATTAAGCACTTTTTAGAGGTTAAGTGGTTTCCTATTGTTTTGGTAAATTTTGTTGTTTGGTTTGTTTTATCATATATACTAACAGCAATTGCAAAGCTTAATATTTATAAAATTATTATTGGTGTTGGTACATTTGCGTTAGCATTAGCCTTTGCAGGTAATGATTTGGTTAACTTTATAGGTGTGCCAATTGCAGCATACCAATCTTATACAGAGTGGTCTGCATCTGGTGTAGACGCAACTGCTTTTAGCATGTCTATTTTGTCAGAAAAAGTGCCTACGCCAACGTTGTTGTTGTTTATTTCGGGTATGATAATGGTTGCAACACTTTGGTTCTCTAAAAAGGCACGCTATGTAGCAGAAACAGAAATAAACTTGTCTAGAGAAGGCGAAGGTAAAGAACGTTTTGAACCTAACTTTTTGTCTAGAGGTATTGTTAGAATAGGAATGGCAATTTCTACATATACATCTGCTGTAATGCCTAAATCTATTTCTGATAAAGTAGAAGCAAGATTTGAAAAACCAAAAATAGCGTTAGCTAAAGATAAAACTTATGAAATGCCTGCTTTTGATATGGTAAGGGCAGCTGTTAACTTAGTTGTTGCGGGTATTTTAATTTCTGTAGCTACATCATTTAAACTACCATTGTCTACAACTTATGTAACTTTTATGGTAGCAATGGGTACTTCTTTAGCAGATAGAGCTTGGGGTGCAGAAAGTGCTGTGTACAGAGTTGCTGGTGTTTTAAATGTTATTGGTGGTTGGTTTGGAACTGCAATTATTGCATTTACTGCAGCTGGTATTATTTTAACTCTTATAAATTTTGGTACTGGTGCAGCTATTTCAATATTATTATTTGTTGCTATTTTATTATTGGCAAGAAACTATATATCATACAATAAAAAATCTAAAGAAATTAAGGCTGAAGATAGCCTTAGAAGAGCAGAAAGTAGTTCTATCCAAGGTGTTATTGTTGAAAGTGCTAAAAACACAGCTAATGTTGTTAAAAGAACAAATAAAATTTATACCAATTCTATTGATGGGTTGGCTAAGCAAAACTTAGACATTCTTAAAAAGAATAAAAAAGGAGTTGTTAAATTGGGTGATGAGGTAGATGATTTAAGAGATCATATCTTTTATTTTATTAAAAACTTAGATGATGCTAGTGTTGGGGCAAGTAATTTTTACATAAATATTTTAGGCTCTTTACAAGATATGACGCAGTCTTTAGAGTACATTACTAAAATATCATACAAGCATATTAATAACAACCATAAAAAATTAAAATATAACCAAATTAAAGAGCTAAAAGAAATAGACTATAAATTAGAGCATATTTTAAATGAAACTCAGGTTGTATTTGAAACGC
Source organism: Cellulophaga sp. RHA_52 (assembly GCF_007827205.1). Classification (NCBI taxonomy): domain Bacteria; kingdom Pseudomonadati; phylum Bacteroidota; class Flavobacteriia; order Flavobacteriales; family Flavobacteriaceae; genus Cellulophaga; species Cellulophaga sp. RHA_52. The sequence goes on along the minus strand of NZ_VIRZ01000001.1, from coordinate 516,792 downwards.
GTTCTTTTGATGGAATTGCGCAGATTTTAGAAGAAAAAGAGGAGTTGTTTGAGTTACTTTCTCAAAAAATACAAAAACAAGTAGAGCGTACTAGAACAGAAGAATCTAGTCCAAAAAATACTACTTTGTATTTCTCATTATTATTAGAGACTAAAGATTTGATGACGGCTACAATGACTATGTTAGAGTTGTATTACAACGAGCATGATAGTAGTGTGCCGCCAGCTACAATTTCATAAGTAGTGAGCATATAAATATAAAGCCCAACAATTATGTTGGGCTTTTTTTTGACTCACTATTTTAATTACAACTAGTTTTTAATCTTATCAGGAGATATAATTTTTAGGTTATAAGTAGCGGTAGTATCTATTGTAATGTTTCTTGTGTAATAGTTGCCCTTTGGTTTATAAACTGGCATTTTACTACTGTGTTTGTTCTTTTGCCTAGTTACGTCTGTTAGATAAAAATTATTTTGCTTGTTGTACTTTTCTAAATTTTTTTCTCTAAACCTAGAGAAAGCATCAGAATTTTTATTGCTGTATAGACTTGTGATATTAGGAGTTGTAGTTTTGTTTAGCAATGTAGAATCTACCGCGAACACATTTTTTTGCTGAGCTAAAGATGCAGTTGCTATTAAGCCTAAAGCTGCTATAAGTATTAAAGATTTTTTCATAGCCTATTTTTCTTACAAAATATTAATTTTTAATTAAACTAAAAATAGTTTTTATACTTTAGGAGTATTATTACCCTTAAAAAAAATATTTTATGAATATTAAATTTTTGTTTTTTACATTTTGTATGCTAGCTTTTGCCAGTTTAAAGGCTCAAGAAACTGGAGCTTTTGAGTTTTTAGACAAAGTAATTGCTCGTCATGATCCTAATAATAATTGGCCTACTTTTAAAGGTGACTTTGTGGTTACAATGAGCACTCCTAATAAAAAAGATAGAGTTACAGATATTCATATAAACCAGCCTAAAAGCACTTTTGTTTTATCTAACTCAAAAGAAGGTAAAAAGCATACTGTTAGGGTTGTAAATGATAGTGTTCATTTTTTTGTTGATGACAGACAGATTGTAAATGAGGAAGAGCAAAAAAAGCTAAAGTTTAATAAGGAACGTGCACTTTTTATGAGAAACTACTATACATACTTATACGGTTTGCCAATGAAACTAAAAGACAAAGGCACTATAGTAGATCCTAAGCTTTATTCTAAAACAATTAATAAAAAATGGTATAAGGTTATTAAGGTAACTTATGATAAAGAAGTGGGTAAAGATACTTGGTATTTTTATTTTAACCCTAAATCTTTAGATATGGAGATGTATCAGTTTTTTCATGACGAAACTAAAAATGATGGAGAATACATTTTATTGTCTAATACAGAAATTATAAATGGTGTGCGTATGCCCGCCGTTAGAGCTTGGTATACCAATAAAGATGATAAGCTTTTAGGTACTGATGTGTTAACTAAAAAGTAGTTTTTAAGATATAAAAAAGAGGGGTAATTTATACAAATCACCCCTCTTTTTATGTGTAGTGCTGTGTTTTATTTAGGTTCTAAAGCTTGGTCTATTTTAGCAATAGCATCTTCATAATGGTAGCGTGTAACAGTATTAATGCTTCCATTTTTTGCTACTTTTAATTTAGAGCGTAAGGTTTTTAATTCTCCTCTAACTAAAGAGCTTACGTCAGATGTGGTAACATTAAAACTAGATCTGCTGCTATTTTTTGCATTTAATAATGTTCCCATACGTTCTAAATATGTTCGTTGTAAGTTTCTACGGTAAATATCTGCGCTTTTACCAATGTAAGCTTCTTTCCATATGCCTTTACGTAAGTCAGACAACATTTCTAAAGCGCTGTAGTATGTTTTGTTTGTGGTTTCTGCATCTAGCAGCCTACCAATGCGGTCTGCGCTTAAAACACCATTTAAATGTCTTGCTTGTACTTTACGTAAATTTTCTGGATAGCCAGCATAATCTATGTTTTGTAAAATGGCATTATCTACTAACCATGATTGGGTGCTAAACACATTGTCTTGTAGCCATTTCATAGACTCTTTTTGCTTAGTTTTGCTTAAAGGTGTATACACGGGACCATTTTGTTTTGGTGTTTTTAAGTTTTCAAAAACACCACCAATATTGGTTACTACATGGCCTGCGTATCTACTATAAACACCTAATAATTCTCCGTATAATTCTTCTAAATCATCATAGTTATTTGTTTGGTCAGATGTCCAATTGCTAAGGTTTTTTGCTACATATTTAAGGTTTTTTACTCCGTATGAGCTTGCTTTAACTGGATCATCTCCTAATCCTTCAGTTTGTGATTGAGGATCAAAACGGCTAGACTGTCTTCCAAATTTATAAATAGGATTGTCTGCTTTTTCTAAGATCCATTTACTTAAAGTAGGTACTTCTGCTTCAGGAGAATTAGCCGCTAAATAACGATAACCCCAGTTTGTAACATAATGGTCATAAGGTCCCATTTGTCTAATAAATCTAATGTTTTTATCTCCTGGTTGCGCAATATAATTGTAGCGAGCATAATCCATTATACTAGCAGCAATACCATTTTTTTGAGTAAATTCTCCATTACGTAAAGAGTCTACAGGATAAGCATAACTTGCAGCCATATTGTGAGGGTAACCTAATGCATGGCCAACCTCATGTGCTATAACCATACGCATCATATCTCCTATTTCTTTAGGTTTGGTGTTGAGTGTTCTTGCATTAGGGTTAGCAGCACCAGTTTCTAATAAATACCTGTTTCTGTAACTACGTAAATGGTTGTGGTACCAAATAATATCACTCTCAATAATTTCTCCGCTTCTTGGGTCAGATACACTTGGGCCAACTGCATTTCTTGTTGTGCTAGCAACATAGCGTATCATAGAATATCTAATGTCTTCAGGGCTAAATTCTGGGTCTTCTTCTGGTGTAGGAGCGTCTCGTGCAATTATTGCATTTTTAAAACCAGCAGTTTCAAATGGTTTTTGCCAGTCTTCAATACCTTGTTTAATGTATTCTTTTAAATTTTCAGGTGTACCAGGATCTAAGTAGTAAACAATTGGTTTTATAGGTTCTACCAATTCTCCTCTTGCATATGCTTCAGGGTCTTTTGGTTCTAACCTCCAACGTCTAATGTATGTTTTTTTATCTGCTTTTAGCTCGTCACTACCAAAATCATACTGACTAACAGTAAAAAAGCCAACCCTTGGGTCAAAAATACGTGGTTGCATTGGTTGCTCTGGTAACAAAATCATAGACTGATTTATTTGTAAGCTAATAGATTCTGTTGCTCTAAGTGTAGATGGTTCTGATGCATTAAAAGTAAAGTCTTGTTTTACTTCTATGTTTTCAGGAAAACTTTTAACACTGTTTATAAAACTACGTTTTGGATCTAATCTTTTTACTTTGTATGTTTTTCTTAATCTGCTAGATAGTCCGCTAATTGCAGGTACATCTGTGTTAAATAAAGCAGTTACGTCTACAACAACACTTGTAGAGTCTGTGTTAAAAGCTTCTATGTCAAAAGCAAATAGGGTAGGCTCATAGTTGTTAACTTTTACAGATGCACTTATTGCTTTGCTGCTATCTGCAACATTATCATAAGATTTTGCTTTAAGTAAAATTTTGTCTTGAAAACGAACCCAATGTACTAATTGCTCATTAGTTTTAGAGCCGGCATTCATATATCCGCCGCCAAGTCCGGTAGGTATTTTAGCTATTCTAGTAACCCAAAGCATATCTTTGTTTAGCTTGCTAAAAGGTATTTCGTATAAATACTTTTTATCAACCTTATGCACTGTAAAGAGACCATTGTCAGTAACGGCATCTTTTGTTACAACCTGACTGTAATTTTTAATGTCTCCTTTTTTTGGTTTTTGAGCAGGAGCTGTTTGTTCTGTTTTCCCTTTTTTAGATTTTTTTTTCTTTTGGGCAGTTGTGCTAGCAGCAGAAAATAACGATGCTGCTATGCAAAATAAGAGTATTTTTTTCATTAGTGGTTTGTTAGGGCTACAATATAATAAATGTAGAATTGTATGTTTGTTAGTGAAAAGTTAATATAATAATAGATTGTTCATAACAATTATAAATAATCACGGTATGCCGTGATAGTTAACATAATAACTTTGTTTATTTTTGCACCACATTAAAAATAAGAAATGAAAAACTACCTTGTACATACCTGTTTAATTGCTTTTGTATTTGTAAGTTGCAAAAACATAAAGCAAGAAAAGGATGACAAGGGTATGGAAACGGTAATTAGTTCTTTAGAACCGTTTTCTTCTGATGAAAAAAAACTTGTAGTTAGCACTATTAAAGACGCATATAACTCTACAGAATTTGTGGTGAAATACAATAACTACATAGAGTTTTTTAATACTTATGATGATAAAGTACGTAAATCTTACGCTAATTACTTAAGTTGGGTTAACCAAAAAGAGACTAGCGGAACTACAAATTTAAAAAGTAAAATTGGTTTACCTTTAGAAGAGTTAAACATTTTAAAATCTACCATAGTTCATAGTCCTGCTATAAAAAAGGTAGATGCCAATATGCTTTTGGTGTACAAAACTGCAGAAATTTTATACAATACTATTTTAGAAGTAGATGCGTATTATAAAAAAGGAATTGTAGAGTCTGTAGATGTTAATAAAACTAAAAAGCTTCACATAAAATTGCTAGAAGCTTACCGTAATTACTTTTCTACTTTTGATGATATGTCTATTGTTTTTTACAGGTTGCAAGACGATGTTGAAAAGTATAAAAAAGAGAAGTATAAAGAGCAAGAGTTGGTAGTGCAATACAATTTATTTACTGCTATAAATGCTACAGAGGCTATTTTAAATGAAATTGGAGGTAGAGATGTAGACGGACTTTTAACTTTAGATTTTACGGTAATTAACCAAAAAATAAAAGAGCTTAGAGCGGCATATGTTGCATTAGAAGGATTAAAGGAAAACCAAGATTTAATAGTAAAAGAATTTGGTAAGCCTATGCCAGTTGTTACTAATTTTACCAACCATTTAGGAAACATTTTAATGGGGTTAACTAGTTTAAAATTGCGAATTGCTAATAATGATTTTGATTATGGTAAAGATCATCCAAACATTGCTGCAGACGGTTCTCCTTTAAAGCTAGAGCTAGAATTTATAGCTATGGTAAACGAATACAGAAGTATAAATTAAGTATTTATCTGTAAAAATTCATTTCATCCATATACTTAAAAACTGCGGCAGGTAATAAAGGCGTAATGTTTTTACCTAATTTGTGATTTTTACGAATAAACGTAGATGAGATTTCCATTATAGGAGCATCTGTTACCATTTTTATTTTAGGGTTATTTTTAAATTGATGGTCTATTGTGCCAGAAGAAACCCTAGGGTACACATAAATATTGTGGTTTTCTAAAATAACCTCGTAGTTTTTCCACTTATGAAGACTTTTTAGGTTGTCTTCTCCCATTATTAATGAAAAATCGTAACCATTTGGGTACTTCTCTAGTAAATGAGCTAAAGTATGTACCGTATAATTGGGTTGTGGTAAATTAAACTCTATGTTAGATGGTTTTAGTTTAGGGTATTCTTCAGTAGCCTCTAAAACCATTTGGTACCTGTGGTGATTGCTTAATAAAGATTGTTTTGTTTTAAACGGACTCTGAGGTGTTATTACAAACCAAACTTCGTCTAAATCTGTAAATTCTACTAAGTGGTTTGCTATAACTAAGTGTCCTAAATGTATTGGGTTAAAGGTTCCAAAATACAACCCTACTTTCTTCATTTTACGCTTCTTTTTCTGGGTTTGGTTTGCTTATAAAATCTTCAACCAGTTTTTCTGCTTCAGCTAAAGCAGTGTCTAAATCGTAATTTTTAATAACGGTATCAAATTGTGGAGCGGTAGCTAATTCTACAGATGCTTTTGCTATACGCATATTAATTTTATCGTCGCTTTCTGTGCTACGCTTTTTTAACCTAATCTTAAGCTCGTCTATGCTAGGTGGCTTTACAAAAACTGCCAGTGTTTGTTCTGGAAATTTCTTTTTTATACGCAATCCTCCAACAACATCTATGTCAAAAATAACGTTTTTGCCTTCAGCCCATAAACGTTCTACTTCTGTTTTTAGTGTTCCGTAAAAGTTATCTCTGTAAACCTCTTCCCATTCTAAAAAATCATCGTTTTTTATATGGTTTTTAAATTCAGATAATGATAAAAAATAGTAGTGTTCGCCATTTTTTTCTTTTCCTCTTTTAGGTCTAGATGTTGCAGATACTGAAAATGCTAGGTTTAAGTGTTTTTTACCTAATAAATGTCTAACTATAGTTGTTTTGCCACTACCAGATGGTGCTGAAAATATGATAAGTTTGCCGCCTTTCATTATAAAACATTTAGCATTTGTTCTTTAATTTTTTCAAGCTCGTCTTTCATTTGCACTACCAACTGTTGCATTGGCGCATAATTAGCTTTAGAGCCAATGGTGTTAATTTCTCTACCAATTTCCTGAGATATAAAACCTAATTTTTTTCCGTTAGAGTCGGCAGAGTTTATTGTAGTTGTAAAGTAAGATAAGTGGTTTGCTAAACGAACTTTTTCTTCTGTAATGTCATATTTCTCTAAATAGTAAATAAGTTCTTGTTCAAACCTATTTTCGTCTACATCAGTCTTTAGGTCAGATACAGCTTTTTCTAAACGTTCTCGTAATGCAGTTTGCCTGTCTGGATCTATAGCAATTACTTGTTGTAGCAAGCTTTCTAATGAAGTAATACGTTGTTTAAAGTCTTGTTCTAAAACAGCGCCTTCTTCAGTTCTAAATACGTTAATTTCTTTTAAGGCTTCTACAAGTGTATTTTGTATTGCTTTGTACTCTTCAGCGTCAATCTCTTCACGCTCTGTTTTCATAGCATCTGGTAAACGTAAAGCCATTTCTAAAAGCTTAACATCATCACCTTCTGCTATGTTTTTTAATTGTTGCATGTACTGCTTAACAATTGCTTCATTTATTTGTGATGAAGTATCTGCTCCAGTACTTTCAATATAAAGATTAAAGTCTATTTTACCTCTTTGTAAGCCATTAGCAATAGTTTTGCGTAACTCCAATTCTTTCTCTCTGTATGCAGATGGCATACGTGCATTTAAATCTAAACTTTTGCTGTTTAAAGACTTAATTTCAATAGTAATTTTTTTTGATGGAAGTTGCACTACGTGTTTTCCAAATCCGGTCATGGACTGAATCATATATTGTAAATTTTATGCAAATATAATTAAACTATACTAGTTGAGGCTACCAGTCTATTCTAATAACGCTATTTCACTAGTTTGAAAACAAATGATAGGATAAATACTTTAATTTTCTGATTAAAGTAAAAAATTCTGCCTAGTTGTAATAGACAGAATTTTTCTGTTTTTTAAGAATTGCTATTAGAGTTCTCTTACCCAAATATTTCTATAGCTAACCCTGCTGTTGTCTCCGTGATCTTGCAATCTTAAAGGGGCTTTACCGTGAGCTTCGTTTTTAGGCCATCCAATGTAAGGTGTTGTGCCTTTAATTTCTACATGGTCTAAAACTAGAATTCCGTTGTGTAAAAGTGTTAGTGTCCCAGATTTTATTTTTTTACCAGCTTTATTAAATTCTGGTGCGTGGTACACAACATCATAAGTGTTCCACTCTCCAGTAGGTACAGATGCTTTTGCAAGCGGAATATGTTGTTTGTATATTGAGCCAACTTGTCCGTTTACATAAGTATCATTATTGTTGTTATCTAGTACTTGTATTTCATATCTATCTTGAAGAAACACACCGCTATTTGCACGGTTTTGTCCATCTCTTAAAATTTCTTTAGGAGACCTCCATTCTATATGCAGTTGTATACTGCCAAATTCCTTTTTTGTTTTAATGTCTCCAGATTTATCTTTTACTGTAAAAAAACCATCTTCTTCATTAACATCCCAAGGGGCTGGTTTGCCATCTGTGCCAACCCATTGGTCTAAGTTATTACCGTTAAATAATACAATAGCATCACTAGGAGCGGCATTATTTTTTGCAGGTGTAACTGTTGGTGGTACTGGTTTGTATAATTCTGTTTCTTCGGGTTTTGTAGGTTCTGTGCCACTGTATTCCTCGTGGATTATGTAATCTACTTCAGATTTGGTTTCAGGGGTTTCTACTGTTGCTTTCTCTTGGCAGCTAATAATTAGAAGCCCTAAAAGAGACCAGGTAATTTTTTTCATGCTTAATTTAATTCTTTAATTTTTATGTTTCTGTATGATACCACATCACCGTGGTCTTGCACGCCAATTTTACCTGTTTTATATTTAGCAAAACCATCCCAGCCGTTAAATTTAGAATTCTCTAGTAAGGAGTTCCATTCTTCTCCTTCTAAAGGAAATTCTGCTACCGTAACACCATTTAGAACAGAACTACCCTTGTTGGTGTTGTGGTTAATTGTAATAACTGTTGTATTCCACTCTCCAACTGGTTTTGTTGCGTCTTTACTAGGAGCAACTAAATCATATAAAGCACCAGCTTGGCGATCTGTTCCGTTTTTTGCATCAGGGTGTTTTTGGTTGTCTAGTACCTGTACTTCTAAACCTGTTTCATAAGGCTGTCCGTATGTGCCATCATCTTTAATTCCCCAAAAAATACCACTATTTCCTCCTTCAGATATTTTCCAATCTATAGACAATACAAAATTTGTGTATTCTTTTTTAGAAACAAGATTGTAATGGGTGTCTTTAGGTCTGTTTGTTGGTGGATGAAAAACTAGGGCGTCACCTTCAATCTTCCAATTTTCAATAGCGTTATCGTTTCCGTACAATTTTAAATTGTCAAGGTTACTGCCATCAAAAAGCACTGTCCATTCATTTTTTGTAGGTGCTTCTTTTATGGTGTTTTCTGCAGTAATTTCTTTTTCTTTTGTTTCTTGGGTTGCTTTGTCTTTGCAGCTAAAAGTTAATGCAGTTAAGCAGCTTATTAATACTAATTTTTTCATAAGTAGTTATTGTTGTTTGTTATTTTAAATGCCTAACATTTTTTTTAGCAACTCTTTATCTGTACCAGTTTTAGCAAAATCATCAAAAGTTTTTTCTGTAGCTTCAATTATGTGGTCTTGTATAAATTTAGCACCTTCTGTAGCACCTTGCTCAGGACTTTTAATACAGCATTCCCATTCCATAGTAGCCCAAACATCGCATCCATATTGGGTAAGCTTAGAGAAAATAGTTTTAAAATCTATTTGTCCGTCTCCTAAAGAACGATACCTTCCTGCCCTGTCTTTCCAGTCATTATAACCACCAAAAGCACCTTTTTTACCTGTTGGGTTAAACTCAGAATCTTTTACGTGAAAAGACTTTATGTATGGATGGTAATGGTCTATAAAAGCAATATAGTCTAGTTGTTGTAGTACAAAATGACTTGGGTCATACAAAATATTTACACGTTTGTGGTTGCCTGTAGCTTCTAAAAAACGCTCAAAGGTATCTCCGTCATGAAGGTCTTCTCCTGGATGAATTTCATAGCAAACATCTACATCTTCTTTGTCAAAATGGTCTAGTATAGGTAACCATCTAGCTGCAAGTTCTTCAAAACCAAGTTCTACTAAACCAGGAGGTCTTTGTGGCCAAGGGTGCATTGTATGCCATAACAAAGAACCAGAAAAAGTAGCGTGAGATTTAATACCTAATCGCCTACTTGCAGTACCAGCTTTTTTAACGGTTTCTATTGCCCATTCTGTTCTTGCTTGTGGATTTCCACGTAAATGTTCTGGTGCAAAACCATCAAACATTACGTCATAAGCTGGGTGTACAGCAACCAATTGTCCTTGTAAATGAGTAGATAGTTCTGCAATTTCTAAACCATAAGAATTTACTTTTGCTTTAAGTTCATCACAATATTCTTGGCTATCTGCGGCCTTGTCTAGGTCTATTAAAAAAGTTTCCCAAGTAGGTATTTGTATACCCTTATACCCAAGGTCTGCTGCCCATTTGCATAATCCTTCTAAGGAATTAAATGGAGCTTTACTGTCTACAAATTGTGCTAAAAATACCGATGGACCTTTTATTGTCTTCATTTTATGTAATTTAATGCTATATTTAACGTTTAATTTTTAAGGCTATAAAGAAGAATAACCCAAGTTATAAATATAATAATTTGTAAACGATTTGGGGTAGCTTTTTATACGAATTGAGTGGTTTTGTGCGACGAACAACATAAAAACCGTATTGGACTAAAAATATAAATTTATATCTGTGGAAAACAATAAATCGGCTAAGAATTTATGGGGAGATTATTTAGATAAGCATTTGGAAGATGCTTTTGTAAAAGACCCTAAAGTAGAACATTTCTGCGATAATGAAAAAGATGCAAATGAGTGTGCTACACTGGTTGTTAAAGGAATAAAAAAAGCAACTACGCACTCTTTACTTGGTTTGCAATTGCGTAATGAATCCTTACCAAAAATAGGTGATTTTAGAATTGTTACCGACTGGAGTGGCCAAGCAAAATGTATTGTGCGTACTACGGCTGTTAAATTAAAGCCTTTGTTTAGTATTGACGAAAGTTATGCGCAGAAAGAGGGTGAGGGAGATAAAAGTTTATCGTATTGGAGAACTACACACGTAGATTATTATACAAGAGAATTGGCAGAGTTTAAACGTAAGCCCACAGATAGTATGATAGTTGTTTGTGAGGAATTTGAAAAAGTTTTTTAAACTGGCACTACATTATATAAAAAAGCCACACTTTTAAAGTGTGGCTTTTTGTTTTTATATTGGTGTATTAGTTAATCTAAATCTATCCAAACATTTCCTTTTTGGTGAGAGGTTACGCTACTTTGTATAAAGTTAAGACCACGCACGCCATCTAACATTGTTGGGAATTCCCCATCATTGTACTTTTCACCTCTTACAGCTCTGGCAACGCCTAAATAAATGTTAGCCATTGCATCAAAAATACCTTCTGGATGCCCTGGAGGTAATTTGGTTCCGTCTAAAGATAAATCAGAGTTATAAGCGTGTCCTGGTTTGTATACCTGCAAAGGTTTATCATCACTCATAACATACAGATAATTTGGGTTTTCTTGCTCCCATTTTAACCCGCCTTTGTTCCCGTAAATTTTAATGGTAAGTCCGTTTTCTTCACCAGTAGCTATTTGGCTAGCTCTAATAATACCTTTTGCGTTACTGTTAAAACGAACAAGAGCTGTACCGTCTATGTCCATTTTATTATCATCATATAAATAATTTAAATCTGATAATAAAGATTTTATTTGCATACCAGTTGTGTACTCTATCATATTAAACGAGTGTACACCTATGTCTCCCATACAACAGCTAATGCCAGATTTTTCGGGATCTAAACGCCAAGTGCTGGCTCTTTTATCCTTTTCATGAATTATAGGGTTTATCCATCCTTGGTAGTATTGCGCATCTACTTTTTGAATGTCTCCTATAGCACCAGCTTTAATCATTTCTCGCATTTGGCGTACCATAGGGTAGCCAGTATACGTATGTGTAACGGCAAAAATTGTACCTGCTTTTTCTAAAGTAGCTTGTAAAATTTTAGCCTCTTCGTAAGTGGTTGTCATTGGTTTTTCACAAATAACATGAAAGCCATTTTCTAATAACTTTTTAGCCATAGGAAAATGTAAAAAGTTAGGAGTAAGTATAGAGCATACTTGTATTCTTTCTTCTGCAGGTAGTTTTAATTCTTCCTCAATAAGTGTGTCAAAATCTTTATATATTCTGTTGGTAGGAATATCTATTTGTTTTGCAAAACTTAAGCTATCTTCTAAATTAGGATTAAAAACAGCACCAGTAATTTGGTAATTGTCATTAATAAAAGAAGCAACCCTGTGTAAAACACCAATTAAAGAATCTCCACCGCCACCTAGAATTCCTAGTCTAATTTTTTTACTCATAAAAGTATCTTTTAAGGCTTATTTTTTATTTTAAGTTTTTAGATGCATTAATTAGTAAGTCTCTGGTAGCAATAATACCTTCTTCTTCACTTTTTTCTTCACCTTCATATTCAACCCCAATAAAACCAGTATAACCAGCATCTTTTACAATTTGTAACATTTTGGCATAGTCTATTTTCGTTTCATTTCCTTCTGCATCAAAATTGTAAGACTTAGCACTAACTGCTTTTGCATATGGCATTAATTCAGTTATCCCTTTGTAAATGTCATACATATCTTCACAGCTACCATCTTCTGCTTTTTTAATACAAAAGTTTCCAAAATCTGGTAATGTACCAACGTTGTCCATATTAACTTTGCTCATTACTTCAGAAAGTAATTTTCCATTAGATGACAATCCGCCGTGGTTTTCTACAATAACATTTATATTATGTTCCTTAGCAAAAGTGCCAAGTTGTGTTAATCCATCTACAGAGCTGGCAACCCATTCTTTTTCTTCTGTAGCACCTGCTAAATTTACGCGTATAGCGTGGCATCCCATTTCTGCGGCAGCTTTTACCCATTTGTAATGAGCTTCAACAGTTTTTTTACGTTCAGCGGCATCTGCCAAAGCAAGATCTCCTTGTCCGTCTACCATAATTAAAACATTTTTCATATCATGTTTTTTAGCAGCTTCATTAGATTTAGCTACAAATTCTGCCATAGCCTCATCAGAATAATTTGCCTCCTTAACATCATTGTAAAGAGCGCTAACATATTCTAAACCTGTAAAACCTAATTTTTTCGCGTTCTCAGCAAAATCATAAGGATTTCCGCCATCAAAAACTTGCTTGTGTAGCGACCACTGCGCTAAAGACAACTCAAAAAATGGTTTTTTTTCGTCTACTTTAGTTTTCGCAATTTCTTCTTTTACTTCTTCGGTTTTTTTAGGAGCATCCTTACATGATGCAAAACAAAAAACAAGTAAAACTAATGGATATTTTACACTTTGTTTAACTAGGTTTTTAACTTTCATTTTTTAGATATTTAATTTTTAGGAATTTACATCAACTATAACGTTATAGTACGTTAACCTCAATATTTACAGGGTTTAAATGTAGAAAATTTATTTTATATTTGAGAAAATTATCAAATAAACAACGCAAAGAATGGGCAAATTTTATTATAACGAAGAACAAGAGTCTTATGATGCTATAGTTGTAGGAACTGGTATAAGTGGCGGATGGGCTGCTAAAGAATTATGTGAAGCTGGTTTAAAGACTTTAATTTTAGAAAGAGGTAGAATGGTAAAACATAGGGAGGATTACCCTACCGCTTTTAAAGAGTCTTGGGATTTGCCAAATAACGGAGCCATTTCTCCGGAAGAGAAAGCAAAACAGTTAAAGCAATCTAGAACTGGTTATACTACAAATGCAGATACTAAGCATTGGTTTGTAAATGATTTAAAGCATCCTTACAATGAAACTAAGCGTTTTGACTGGATGCGTGGTTACCACGTAGGAGGTAGATCTATAATGTGGGGTAGGCATAGTTACCGTTGGAGTGATATAGATTTTGAAGCTAATAAAAAAGATGGTCATGGTGTAGATTGGCCAGTGCGTTATAAAGATATTGAGCCTTGGTATGAAAAGGTTGAGACATTTATTGGTGTGTCTGGAGAAAGTTTAGGTTTACCCCAACTACCAGATAGTAAGTTTGAGCCAATGATGCCGTTAAATTGTGTTGAAGAAAAATTAAAGGAAAGCGTTGCCGAGAATTTTAACGGCCGTGTTATTACTGCTGGTAGAGTTGCCCACATTACTAGTGATAAAAAATTTGCAGGAGACGGAAGATCTAAATGTCAATTTCGTAATCGTTGTAGTAGAGGGTGTCCGTTTGGAGCTTATTTTAGTAGTAACTCTTCTACCTTGCCTGCTGCTGAAGCTACAGGTAATTTAACGTTAAGGCCAGACTCTATTGTTTATGAGGTTATTTATGATGAAGAAACTAAAAAAGCAACAGGAGTTAAGGTTATTGATAGGGTAACAAAAGAAAAAATAGAGTTTAAAGCAAAAGTAATTTTCTTGTGTGCATCGGCTATTGCTTCTACAGCTATATTAATGCAGTCTAAGTCTGATACTTTCCCAAATGGTATGGGTAATGAGTCAGATCAATTAGGTAGAAACATTATGGATCACCATTTAGGTTGTGGTGCAAATGGTAAGTTTGATGGTTTTGAAGATAAATACTATAAAGGAAGAAAAGCTAACGGTGTTTATATTCCTAGATTTAGGAATTTAGGAGGAGACACAGACCGTAAAGATTTTATTAGAGGCTATGGTTACCAAGGTGGTGCAAGTAGAGGTAACTGGCAAGAGGTAGTTGCAGAAACGGGTTATGGTAAAGATTTAAAAGATGCTATTTTAAAACCTGGTGGATGGACAATGGGTATTATGGGCTTTGGTGAAGTATTGCCTTATGAAGATAACAGGTTTACATTAGACTATAATAAGTTAGATGATTGGGGATTACCAACTGTTACTTTTGATGCTGAGTTTAAAGAGAACGAACTAAAAATGCGAGAAGACATTAAAGAACAGGCTGCGGCAATGTTAAAATCTGCAGGATTTAGAGATGTTAATGTTTTTGATAATTTAGGAGCTTTAGGCCTTGGAATACATGAAATGGGTACTGCTCGTATGGGTCATAATCCTAAAACGTCTGTATTAAATAAATACAACCAAGTGCACTCTGTACCTAATGTGTATGTAACAGATGGGTCTTTTATGACATCGTCTTCATGTGTTAATCCATCATTAACATATATGGCTTTTACTGCAAGAGCAGCAAACCATGCTGCAGAACAAATTAAAAAAGGATTATTATAATGAATAGAAGATTAGCACTTAAGAACCTAGGTTTGTCATTAGGCTATGTTGTAGCTACGCCAACCTTAATTAGTATTGTACAAAGTTGTAAAAACGATAAAGGTGTTGCTTTTGCTCCAGAATTTTTTTCAGAGGAAGAAGGTAATGTTGTGATAACCTTAATGGATATTATTTTACCAAAAACTGATTCTCCTTCTGCATCTGAAGCAAATGTGCATATGTTTGTAGATCAATATATAAATGTATCTAATACAGAAGAAGAAAAAGCATTGTTTAAAGCTAAAATGGCTAGTTTTTTATCATTAGCTAAGAGCAAATCTGGTAAAGATGCTGTAACAGATATTACAGCTGAAGAGTTAGAAAGCGCCTTGGCAAGTTGTTTAAAATTATCTGAAGAGCAAATTAAACAACAAAATATTACGATGCGTAATTATAATAATGCTATTGCCAATGGAGAAGTGGCCGAATTAGATATAAACTCTGGAGCTATTGCTTTTGCTCATGAGCTTAGGGGGTGGACAATTAGAGGCTATAAGGCTACGGAAGAAATAGCTAAAAACTTTTTAGCTTTTGATCCTATACCGGGTAAATATGTTCCTTGTGGTACTACAGAAGAGTTTACAGGAGGTAAAGCTTGGGCTTTATAATAATTTATTAAATGAAAAGGAGAAGCTTTATACAAAAATCGGCATTAACTGCAGGTGCATTAACTTTAGGTACTGCTTATGGTTACGGGGCTGGTTATAACACAAATGCTAAGCACGCATTTAATTTAAAGTATGCGCCTCATTTTGGAATGTTTTCTAACCACGCAGAAAGTTTAGAAGATCAATTGCGTTTTATGGCAGATGAAGGTTTTACTGCTTTAGAAGATAACACAATGCTTAGTCGTAATGTGGCAACACAAACCAAACTTGCCAAGACAATGCAAAATTTAGGCATAGAAATGGGTGTTTTTGTGGCGCATGAAATTTTTTGGAAAAAACCTAGTTTAACTTCTGGTGATTTAACCATTAGAGAAAAGTTTTTGTCTGATATTAAAAGATCTGTTGAGGTAGCAAAGCGTGTTAATGCAAAATGGGTTACTGTGGTGCCAGGACACGTAGATTTAAAGCAGTCTATGGGTTACCAAACTGCTCATGTAATAGAGTCTTTAAAGCAAGCAGCAGCTATATTAGAGCCTCACGGAATTATAATGGTGTTAGAACCGTTAAATTTTAGAGATCATCCAGGGTTGTTTTTAACAGAGTCTCCGCAAGCTTATGAAATTTGTAAGGCTGTAGATTCTCCATCTTGTAAAATTTTATTTGATATTTATCACCAGCAAATACAAGAGGGTAATTTAATACCAAATATGGAAGCAAGTTGGGATGAAATTGCTTACATACAAATTGGTGATAACCCAGGAAGAAAAGAACCTACTACAGGAGAAATAAATTATAAAAATGTATTTAAATTTATTCACGATAAAAAATTTACTGGTATTTTAGGTATGGAGCACGGCAATTCTAGACCTAATAAGGCTGGTGAACGTGCTGTTATAGAGGCTTATAAAACAGTAGATAGTTTTATGTAAAGATTAGGTTTAAAATATTGAAAAAGCTATGTGTATGCATAGCTTTTTTTGTTTTTGAAACTCTCAAATTGTGTTAAAAATTGTAATTTCAAGTTAAATTCTCTAAATGTTTATCGATTAAGTGCGCTTTTATTTGGTTGTATGTAAACTTTTTGTATTTTCATAACGTATAAATAACAAAAGGGTAATGTTTAAATTGTTATTCTTTAGAAAATACATACTACTATGGAGAATTATTTTATTTTATTAATTGTGTATACATCTGCATTAGTGTATTCTACAATTATTAGACCTAGACTTAGAAAAGAATAGCTATGGCTATTGCATAGCTTTTATATAGATTTTAAAAGCATCATTAAATCTACTATTATGGTAGTGTTTAATGATGCTTTTTTGTTTGGTGTAGTTGGTAAAATAATATTGAAAAATAAAAAACCTCAAGCTATGCCAAATTAGGGGAGGGCATAGTTGAGGTATTTTTTTTCTCGTCCATAACGAGAGGTGTTCATAAAGCTTTACGCTGTTATGAGCCGCACATTAAACAATCGTCATCTGCTTGGCCAGCTTTAGCTTGTTCTATAAGTGCTTTCATTTCTGCTGCACTCATTGGTTCTACATCTGAATCTGCAGGTGTAGGGTTTACTTTTAACTCTGTTGCAGTTGCTTTAGGTGCAGCGCTAACTGCAGCTAACTTAGGCTCTGGAGCCTCAACAACTGGTTTCTCTTTTTTCTTGCTGTTGTCTACTGTAAATTTAATTGCATCTGCAGCAGCCTTAGTTCTTAAGTAGTACATACCAGTTTTAAGTCCGCTTTTCCATGCGTAAAAGTGCATAGACGTTAACTTAGAGTAGTTTGCATTTTCCATAAATAAGTTTAAAGACTGACTTTGGTCAATGAAATATCCACGGTGTCTAGACATATCAATAATGTCTTTCATGCTTAACTCCCAAACTGTTTTGTATAGTTCCTTAATATCTTCAGGAATAATATCAATATGTTGTATAGAGCCGTTAGCACGCATAAGCTCTTGCTTTAGGCTCTCGTTCCAAAGCCCTAATTGTACTAAATCTTCTAATAAATGCTTGTTTACAACAATAAACTCACCAGATAATACTCTACGTGTATAAATATTAGATGTATAAGGCTCAAAACATTCATTATTTCCTAAAATTTGAGATGTAGATGCTGTTGGCATAGGAGCAACTAAAAGAGAGTTTCTAACCCCATTTTTTAGTACGCTTTTACGTAATTTTTCCCAGTCCCATCTACCAGATAATTCATCATCCTTAATACCCCATAAGTTATGCTGAAAATCTCCTTTAGATATTGGAGACCCTTCGTAGCTAGAGTATGGCCCATCTTCTTTAGCCATTTCCATAGAAGCTGTTACGGCAGCATAGTATAATGTTTCAAAAATCTCTTGATTTAATTTTTTTGCCTCATCACTAGTAAAAGGCATACGCATCATAATAAATGCATCTGCTAAACCTTGTACACCTAAACCAATTGGTCTGTGGCGCATGTTAGAGTTTTCTGCTTCTACTACTGGGTAGTAGTTACGGTCTATTACTGTGTTTAAGTTTCTGGTGACACGTTTTGTTACACGGAAAAGTTCTTTATGATCAAACTCGCCATTTTTTACAAACATTGGTAATGCAATAGAGGCAAGGTTACACACAGCAACTTCATCAGGAGCAGTATACTCCATAATTTCTGTACATAAGTTAGAAGAACGTATGGTACCTAGGTTCTTTTGGTTGCTCTTGCGATTTGCTGCATCTTTATATAGCATATAAGGTGTACCAGTTTCTATTTGAGATTCTAGTATTTTTTCCCAAAGATCACGAGCTTTAATTGTTTTTCTTCCTTTGCCTTCTGCTTCAAAGGCTAAGTATGCCTCTTCAAACTCTTTATCATGCTTTTTGTATAAGTCAGGGCATTCATTAGGGCACATTAATGTCCAATCTGCGTTAGCTTCAACTCTTTGCATGAATAAATCTGGAATCCACATTGCATAAAAAAGGTCACGCGCACGCATTTCTTCTTTACCGTGGTTCTTTTTTAGATCTAGGAACTCAAAAATATCTGCATGCCATGGTTCTACATAAACAGCAAAGCTACCTTTACGTTTTCCTCCTCCTTGATCTACATAACGAGCCGTGTCATTATAAACGCGTAGCATTGGCACCACACCATTAGATGTACCGTTTGTACCTGCAATATAAGAGCCTGTAGCTCTTACATTGTGTATAGATAAACCAATACCACCAGCAGACTGAGATATTTTAGCAGTTTGCTTTAATGTGTCATAAATACCATCAATACTATCGTCTTGCATAGCAAGTAAAAAGCATGAAGACATTTGTGGCTTTGGAGTACCAGAGTTAAACAATGTTGGTGTAGCGTGGGTAAAATATTTTTTAGACATAAGTTCATATGTCTCTATAGCAGCATCTAAATCGTTTAAATGTATACCAATAGAAACACGCATTAACATATGTTGCGGGCGTTCTGCTATTTTACCGTTAAGTTTTAATAGGTAAGAACGTTCTAAGGTTTTAAATCCAAAATAATCGTAGCCAAAATCTCGGTTGTATATAATAGTAGAGTCAAGTTTTTCTGAGTTGTCTTGTATCACTTTAAAGACTTCGTCAGATAAAAGAGGTGCTTTTTTACCTGTTCTAGGGTTTACATATTCATATAAATCTTTCATTACCTCAGAGAAAGATTTTTTTGTGTTTTTGTGTAAGTTAGATACAGATATACGCGCAGCTAGCTTGGCGTAGTCTGGGTGAGTGGTTGTCATAGTAGCTGCAATTTCAGCTGCTAAATTATCTAACTCAGATGTTGTTACACCATCGTATAAACCTTCTATTACACGCATAGCCACTTTTAGTGGGTCTACTAATGCGTTTAAGCCATAACAAAGCTTACGAACTCTTGCCGTAATCTTGTCAAACATTATTAATTCTTTTCTGCCGTCTCTTTTTACTACATACATGCTACAATTGTTTTTAGTGATACGTTGGTTAGGTCAAGTCTTGTGAGACTCAACAAATTGGTTATTTATAGTGCTTTTTTTAGAAATTTATTCTAAAAAATAAAAGGGTTAAATTTTAAAAATCTGCGTCAAAGCTAATTTTCTGTGCGTCGTCACCATCATTATTGTTGGCAACTCCAGATTTTTGGTACTCGGCTACTCTTTTTTCAAAGAAGTTTGTTTTTCCTTGAAGAGAAATCATATCCATAAAGTCAAATGGATTTGTAGAGTTGTACACTTTGTCACAGTTTAATTCTACTAATAAGCGGTCTGTTACAAATTCTAAATATTGTGTCATTAATTTAGAGTTCATACCAATTAAGCTTACAGGTAAAGATTCTGTAATAAATTCTCTTTCTATATCTAATGCGTCTACAAGTATTTCTGTAATACGCTCTTTAGGTACTTTATTAATTAAATGGTGGTTGTGTAGGTGAACAGCATAATCACAATGCATACCTTCATCTCTAGATATTAATTCGTTAGAGAAGGTTAATCCTGGCATTAGGCCTCTTTTCTTAAGCCAAAATATAGAACAGAAAGAACCAGAAAAGAATATACCTTCTACTGCAGCAAAAGCAATTAAACGCTCTGCAAAGCTTGGAGACTCTATCCATTTTAATGCCCAATCTGCTTTTTTTCTAATAGCAGGAAAGTTTTCTAATGCGTGAAATAAAATATCTTTTTCTTTTTCATCTTTAACATATGTATCAATTAACAATGAGTATGTTTCCGAGTGTATGTTTTCCATCATAATTTGGAAACCATAAAAGAATTTTGCTTCTGCATACTGTACTTCGCTAACAAAGTTTTCTGCTAGGTTTTCATTTACAATACCATCAGATGCAGCAAAAAATGCTAGTATATGTTTAATAAAGTAACGCTCGTCGTCATTTAATTTATTTTTCCAATCATCAAGATCAGCGTGTAAATCTATTTCTTCAGCTGTCCAGAAACTAGCTTCACATTTCTTATACCAATCCCATAAATCGTTGTGTTTAATAGGGAAAATTACAAATCTGTCTTCGTTTTTTTCTAAAATAGGTTCTATTGCTGCTGACATAATTTAAATCTGGATTATAACTGTTTTAAAAATTTTAAGGAGAATTGACCCTTAAACCTTGGGGGACTACAAAGATTGTAAAATGTAGCCACATGGTAAAGGGCTTTTGCGGCTTTTAGGCTATAAGTTTTTAACAGTAATTGTTGACATGTGTCCTCGCCAGTGATGTTTATTGCCTTTGAAGAATTTATATGTTTTTTTAGTTTTTAAACAGGAAAATGCTGTAAAAAAATAAACCAAAAAGTATATTATTTAGAAGTGTTGTTTGTGAGTGAAGTAGCAATTTATGACGCACCAAACTTTACGATTCTGACTTTAATACAAACAAAAATGAACTATTATATGATTCAGGTAGTTCCCCCCGAAACCTTTAAACCATTTGCAATAAAAACCATTTAACGTTTTATTAAAGCAGGCTGCTTAACGCAGTTGTGTATTCTGTTTTTTTAATACACGTCCTTTAGAATCGTAAACTCTTAGTTTGGTGGTATCATAAAATTAATTTTGTTATTTATTTACTGTTGTTGCTAGTAAAGAATCTGCGTTTTTATCTGTTGTAATTAAAGCAGCCTCTTGTTTTTTGTCTTTTGTTGTTGTTTTGTTGTTTTCTATTAGCGCGGCAATAACTATAGTAATTACTAATAGGCTAAACATAAAAATACATTTTTTCATAATTCTGTAATTGCTTTTAGGTTTACTTTATAAATGTTGTATTACGCACATCTAATACATTGCTAATTTATAATCATTTACTAATCTATGCGTTAACAATGTATAGATGGAGAAAAAAAATGTATAGTTTGTATGAAAATCAGCTTTTTTAAGCAATTAACACGTAATTTTTAACCAACTACACAAAAAAAATATTGTTTTAAACATTGTATTGTACATTTACTATTCTAAATCTTTGTTATGATAGAAGCAGTTGTAATTGACGATGAAATAAAAGCCATACAGAGCTTAACTTGGGAGTTAACCAACTTTAGTGATGAAATTAAAGTGGTAGCTTCTTTTACAGACCCTTATGAGGCCCTTAATTACTTAGACGGAAATATACCAGATTGTGTTTTTTTAGATATAGAAATGCCAATTATGGACGGGTTTCAGTTTATGCAAAAGGTGAAAGACAGAGAATATCCTATTGTAATTACCACTGCATACAACCAATATGCTATTAAGGCTCTTAAAAATGAAGCTATAGATTACTTGCTAAAACCTATAGATACAGATGACTTAAATGATACTATTGTTAAGATTAAAAAATACAATCAGAAAAACGATACCATTGAGCGTTTGGAACGATTGCTTTTAGGATTTAATTCTAATAAAGCAAATAAAAGGATTACTATAA
Organism: Cellulophaga sp. RHA_52; assembly: GCF_007827205.1. NCBI lineage: Bacteria > Pseudomonadati > Bacteroidota > Flavobacteriia > Flavobacteriales > Flavobacteriaceae > Cellulophaga > Cellulophaga sp. RHA_52. The sequence continues at coordinate 494,977 of NZ_VIRZ01000001.1, read as the reverse complement.
ATACAGACGGAAAGCTTATTTTTTTAAATAGTGATGAAATTATGTATGCTGAGTCTGATGGTAACTATAGTACACTATATTTAGATGATGGCAATAAAGTTGTATTAACAAAAAAACTAAAAGAGGTTGATGATATGCTTACCTTAGAAAACTTTTTTAGGGTGCATAACTCTTACATTGTAAATGTAAATAAGGTAAAAGAATTTATTAAAACAGATGGTTACTTGGTGTTGCAATCTAACGACAGAATTCCTGTGTCTAGACAAAAAAAGTCTAACTTTTTAGATTTGCTTTAATTTGGTTATGACTTTTAAATTAAAAAACAACATAATTACTACAAAGCAATTACTACATATTTTATTAATGTGTGTTTTATGTCTGCTTAGTGCAGAAGTAAAAGCACAGACTACACTTAGTAAAAAAAGTAAACAAAAAATAGATAGTTTAATACTTGCAAAACCGCAAACTTATGACCAAATAAATACTGTTGTTAAATACAGTAAAAAGGATACTTTATTGTTAAGGTATTTTGTGGCTAGGGCAGATAAAAGTAAGTATTTTGTAGGTGCATCTTATGCTTATAATCAATTAGGAACGGTATACAGAAATTTATCTCAATATAAAAAAGCAATACAATTACATAAACTAGGTTTAGAGGCATCTACATTAGCAGACAATATAGAGTTTAAGGTATATAGCTTAAATATGTTGGGTGTAGACTACAGAAGAATAGATGCAATACGTACCGCTTTAGATTATAACCAACAGGCCTTAGAGCTAGCAGAAAGTGTAAAAAAGCCTAGTAAAGATTTAAAACGAAGTATTAATGTATCTCTAAATAGTATTGGTAATTTATACCATAGTTTAGAACAGTATAACTTGGCTATTAACAGGTATAATGCATCTTTAAAAATAGAAGAAGAGTTGGGTAATAAGCTTGGTTTAGCTATTAATTACCAAAATATAGGAGAAGCTTTAGAGGAACAAGGTAAATTAGAGGAAGCCTTGGAAAAATACAGAACTTCATTAGCGTATAATGAAGAAATAGACTCAGACAAAGGGCAGGTAATTTGTAATAATAGTATAGCTCAAGTTTACCTAAAACAGAATAAAACTAAAAAAGCCATTGTGCTTTTAGAAACTGCTTTAGTTGGCGCCAAACAAATAGGAGATAAGTACATTACTGCTTTTGTAGAGGCAAATATGGGTTGGGCTTACATGCAGTTAAATAACATTGAAAAAGCAGAGAACCACATAAAAAGGAGTATAGAAATTGGTAAAGACCAAGGTATACCAAGAATAATTGCTTTAGGAACCAAAAGATTGTCTGAGTTAGAGCAATTAAAAGGTAATCATGATAATGCTTTAACTTACTACAAAAGAGCTATAGAGTTAGAAAAAAAAATTAGTAGTACTAGAAACATACGTTATGCCAACGATGTTATTTTAAGGTACGAGAATGAAAAAATTAATAATGAAATAGAAAACCTTAGGAAAGACAATGAAATAGTAAAGTTAAAGCTTAAAAAGAATAGAGCTACTTTACTTATCATAGGTATTTCTTTAGTGTTATTAATGGTTGTTTTGTTTGTCTTTTACAAGCAAAACCAATTAACCAGCGATAAAAAAATGCTCACGCTAGAGCAAACTATGCTGCGTAGCCAAATGAACCCTCATTTTTTATTTAATTCTTTAAATTCTATTAAGCTTTACATTATTAATAATGAAAAGAAAAATGCGGTGCATTATCTAAATAAGTTTTCTAAACTAGTTCGTAAAATATTAGAAGCATCCTCATTAAGAGAAATTTCATTAGAAGACGAGTTAGAAACCGTTAGCTTGTATATGCATATAGAAAACATTAGATTTTCTAATAAAATAGATTTTACGGTAGATGTTGATAGGGATGTAGATGTAAACCAAGTAAAAATACCATCACTAATTCTTCAACCTTTTTTAGAAAACGCTTTATGGCATGGGTTGTCATCTAAAAAAGGGATTAAAAAAATACACCTTCATATCTCAAAACAAGATGAAGAGTTTATAATAATTCGTATAACAGATAATGGTATAGGCAGAGCGGCATCAGAAAAAATTAAAGAAGCCAAAGTGCTTAAAAGAAAATCTTTAGGTATAGATATTACAAAAGAACGCTTAAAAAACTTTTCTAAAGACTATTTAAACTCTTTTAAAGTAGAGTTTATAGACTTAAAAGATGAAGATAAAAAAGCTTTGGGTACAGAAGTTATTTTAACTATTCCCATTATTTAACTTGGTGTATTCTTTTGCTACCAAGTCTAATTCATTATACCAATCTTCTCCAAACTTTCTAATTAAAGCTTCTTTTACAAACTTGTAAATAGGTACTTTTAATTCTTGACCTAATGAGCAAGCTGTATCACAAATTTCCCATTTGTGGTAATTTACACCTGTAAACTCTGTGTATTCTCTTGTTCTAACAGGATATAGGTGGCAAGATACCGGTTTTTTCCAGCTGGTAATGCCTTCGTTGTAAGCATCTTCTAATCCACATTTAGCTGTTCCGTTATCAGAAAAAACCACATAAGCACATTCACTTCCATTTACTAAAGGAGTTTCCCACTCACCATCTTCTCCTTTAACAAAAGCACCTTGCTCTTCTATGGCAGCAATACCTTCTGGCCTTAAAAAAGGCTTAACATCCTGGTAAATATCTACCAATATTTCCGTTTCCTTGTCATCTAAAGGAGCGCCAGCGTCACCGTCTATGCAGCAAGCGCCCTTGCATGCCGTTAAATTGCAAACAAAATCGTTGTCAATAATTTCTTCAGATACTATAGTTTTTCCTATTTGAAACATATGCGTAATATAAGATTGCAAAGATACTTTTTTAACGTTAATAAGTTGTTATTTTTAATTTTAGTAATTTAAAACCGTTTTATAAAGTGTAAGTTTGCACCGATTTTTAAAAAAAGTTAAATTATGCCTTCTAGTTTTTTTGATTTTAAGGAGATTGTTACTGCTAGTATGATTCTTTTTGCGGTAATAGATATTATTGGTAGTATACCTATAATTATTAGTTTAAGAGCTAAAGTTGGACATATACAGTCTGAAAAAGCTTCGCTAGTAGCTACTTTAATTATGGTTGCTTTTTTGTTTGTAGGTGAAGAAATACTTGGCCTTATTGGTATAGATGTAAACTCTTTTGCCGTAGCGGGTTCTTTTATTATCTTTTTTATGGCAATAGAAATGATATTGGGTATTACACTTTATAAAGATGATGTTCCTGAAACGGCATCTATAGTACCAATAGCTTTTCCGTTAATTGCGGGTGCTGGTACAATGACGTCTTTATTATCTTTACGAGCAGAATATCACGTACAAAATATAATTGTAGCTATCTTAGTAAACATACTTTTTGTTTATATAGTGTTAAAGTCTTCTAAAAAAATAGAAAGAGTACTGGGAAAAAGCGGATTAAATGTAATTAGAAAAGTTTTTGGTGTAATTTTGCTTGCAATAGCAGTAAAACTATTTGCAGCAAATATTAATGAACTATTTTAAATAGAAGTTAAAATGAATAAAGTAATATTTATAATCTTGTTTTTAATAGCAGGATTGCTAATTGGGTACAACGTAACTCAGATAAATTTTGAAGATCCACTAAACGGCCCAAGCACTATTGCCCTTATCTGTATTGTTGCAGCTTTGTGCGCTATTGTGTTGTTGGTAATTTTTATGATTTCTAAAAAAATTCAGGATAAAATAAAAGAATAGCTTTTAGCTAAAAAAAATTAAAAGAAAAAGGCGCCATTTATTGCGCCTTTTTTTATGGTATATAACAGTAATTACTCTGCACTAATTTTAGTTTCTTCAGTTTTTTTAGAGAACCTTATTTTTAACCTGTATGTTATGTCAAACAATGCAGGTACAATTATTAAGGTTAAAAATGTAGCTACTATAAGTCCAAATATAACTGTCCAAGCTAAAGGTCCCCAGAATATAACGTTGTCACCACCAATGTATATATGCGGATTAAACTCTGAGAATAGAGCAAAGAAATCTATATTTAAACCAATGGCAAGTGGTATTAGCCCAAGTACCGTAGTAACTGCGGTTAAAATTACAGGTCTTAACCTTGCTTTACCACCAGTTACAATTGCTTCTGTGGCTTCCGCTCTAGATAAAACATCTCCTTCATCTAAGCCAAGCTTCACTTTTTTACGGTCTATAAGTATTTGGGTATAATCTAACAATACAACACCATTGTTTACTACAATACCTGCTAAGGATATAATACCCATCATTGTCATCATTATAACAAAAGACCACCCAGTAATCATTAGTCCACCAAACACACCAATAAAGCTTAGGAAAATGGCTATCATTATAATTATTGGTTTAGAAATACCACCAAACTGAAATATTAGAATTAGCATAATTAAGCCTAGACCAGAAAAGAATGCACTAACAAGAAATATCATTTGTTTATTTTGCTCTTCAATTTGGCCAGTGTAATCTATTTTTACGGTAGAAGGTTTGCCTTTGTAATCCTCCATTTCTTTTTGTATCTCATCTACAATTGCAGCAGCATCTGTAAAACCAGGTTCTAAACCAGAGTAGATTGTTACAACACGCTCGTTATCTCTGTGCTTAATAGCGCTAAAACCAGAGGTGTTTTTAGTAGTGGCAACAGCAGAAACCGGAATTTCTTTTATTTGTCCGTTAGATGGATCTCTAAAAATTATATTCTGGTTAAATAATGCATTTGTATTGTAGCGTAAATCTTCATTAAAGCGAACGTTAATGTCATAATCATCACCATCCTCTTTGTAAACCCCTGCTTTTTCTCCAAACAATGCTCTACGTAATTGATTGCCAACTTGAGCAACAGATACTCCTAGTTCACCAGCTTTTTCGCGGTCTACCACAACCTCCATAGAAGGTTTACTCTTGTTTACATCAATCTTTATTTCTTCTATACCAGCTATATTTTTGGTGTTAATAAAGTTTTTAATGCTTTCTGCTGTTGCTATAAGTTCATTATAGTCTTTACCTTCTAATTCTATATTAATAGGGTAGCCAGCAGGTGGTCCATTAGAGTCTTTTTCTACAGATATATTTACACCTGGGTAAATGCCGCTTAGTGCTTTTTGCACCTTTGCACGTATATCTTCTGTGTTAATTCCTCTTCTAAATTTAAACTCGCTAAAGTTTACCGTTATTTTACCTTTATGCGGCATTTCTGCGGTAGAACCACCATCTGTTTGTGGGTTGCCAGCACCCTCACCAACTTGAGAAACTGCAGAATCTACAATAAAATTTTCTCCATTGTGCTTGTAAATATCATCATCTAAAAGATCATAAACTCTTTTTTCTATAACCTTTGTAATGGCATTTGTTTTCTCAATAGAAGTACCTTCAGGATATTCTATGTAAACAGATATTTCATTAGGAATGTTGTCAGGGAAAAATTCTATTTTGGTTCTTTTACTGCCAATAGACATACCAAAAAGCATAAAAACAACAAGTAAAAGCACAAAAGTTACGCCTACATACCAGTAAACGTTGCCGCCTCTTAAGGCGTGTTTTAATCTGCGCTCGTACCAGTTTTCAAACTTAACCATTGTGTTTTTTTGGAAACGAATAGCCAATTTTTTAATAAAATACTTGTAAGCCCAGAACATTATTGCAGTAATAATCATTACAGAGCCTAAGCCTCTCATTGCGCCACCAAAAATTAATATTAGTAAACCAAAACCACCAAGAATAATACTTAAGCGTATAAGTTGTTTAACGGTAAGTTCTTTTTCGCCTAGTTCCATAAATCTAGAAACCAGCATAGAGTTCATTAAAATAGCAACAAGTAATGAAGAACCTAAAACAACAGATAGTGTTATTGGGAAAAACTTCATAAACTGGCCCATTACACCCGGCCATAAACCAAGAGGTACAAAGGCTGCAACAGTTGTAAGTGTAGATACAATAATTGGGAAAGCAATTTCGCCAACACCTTTTTTTGCAGCTTCAACTTTAGACAAACCTTCATCCATTAAACGGTATACGTTTTCTACAACCACAATACCGTTATCTACAAGCATACCAAGTCCCATAATCATTCCAAAAAGAATCATTGTGTTTAGGGTGTAGCCTAGTAAAGATAATATCATAAAAGACATAAACATAGACATAGGAATGGCAAAACCAACAAATAGTGCGTTTCTAAATCCTAAAAAGAACATTAAAACGGTTACAACTAATATAATACCAAAGATGATGTTGTTTACAAGATCGTCTACTTGGTTTAAGGTTTTTGTTGATGAGTCGTTTGCAATAGAAATTTTTAAATCTGGTGGGTAATACTCTTTTTGGGCCTTTTTTACAATTTCTTTTATTTGGTCTGATGCAGAAATTGAGTTTTGTCCTGCTCTCTTTTTTACATCTAACATTACTACGCTTTCTCCAAACTCTCTGGCATAGGTAGTTTTATCTTCTTCAGAAAAAGTAATAGTAGCAATATCTCTAAGGTAAGTAGCACCATTTTCTGATTTAACCACAAAGTTGTTTAGTAATTGTGGGTCTTTTACTTCGCCTAAAATACGTATAGTTCTTCTTTGTTCTTTTGTTTTTAAATTACCAGCAGACATAGTAACATTACCGCCTCTTATTGTATTTAAAACATCATCAAAACTAATTTTAGCAGCCATCATTTTATAAATGTCTACTGCAATTTCTACTTCTTTTTCTTGAGCACCACGTATGTCTGCCTGTTTTATTTCTTGCAAGTCTTCAACTTTATCTTGTAAATACTCTGCAAAATCTTTTAACTTTTCTACAGGATAATCTCCTGTAAAGTTAATGTTCATAATAGGCATTTCTTCAGACAAGTTAAGATCAAAAACATTAGGTTCTACTTTTGCACCATTAAAAGTAGGCCAGTCTTCACTTGCTTTTTCTGCATCTACCTCGTCTTTAATTTTTTGTTTAGCCTCTTGTACAGTAATGCCTTCGTCAAACTCTACTATAATCATAGCATAGTCTTCTTGCGAGGTAGATGTTACCTCTACAACATTACTTACGTTTTTTATTTTATCTTCTAAAGGATCTGTAATTAAACGTTCTATATCTTCAGCAGTGTTACCAGGGTATGGTGTGCTTATATATATTTTGGTTTCAATTACTTCAGGGAAATCTTCTCTTGGCATTGCCATATAAGCAGAGAGTCCTATCCATAAAAATAGTCCAATTAGCACATAAATAACGGAAGGGTTATCTATTGCCCATGAGGATATTTTAAATTCCTTGTCGGCGTTTTTTTGTATTTTGCTCATGGAATTATTGATTTAAAATTTCAACTTTTTGTCCGTCTTTAACTGTTCTTGCACCTTCTTTAATTACGTGTTCATTAGCTGTTAGGCCAGATACAACCTCTGTTAATGGGCCTTGACTTTTACCAGTCGTAATTATTTTCTTTTTAGCATTAGCATAGTTTTCTTCTGTTTTTTCTGCTACATAAACATACTGTTCTCCGTTTGCATTTTCAGAAATTACACTTTGTGGTATTAAAATAGCCTCATTGCTAGTGTAGTCATTAAGTCTAACTTTTGCTGTTAAGTTTGGTTTTATATTTCCGTTTTTATTAGGAACCGGAATTTCTACTACAAAAGATCTGTTACTAGGATTAATAAAGTTACCAGTTTGGCGAACCTTAGTAACTACGCTATCATTTAAAATTGGAAAATATACAACAGCTTCTTTTCCGTTTTTTATGCTTTTAATGTAGGTCTCTGGTACCTCTACATCTAAATACATATTAGATAAGTTTACAATTCTAAAAACTTCAGATCCCATACCAGGGGCAACAACAGTTCCTTGCTCTTTAATAACATCGTCTATAATGCCAGTAAAAGGAGCTCTAATGCTAGATTTGCCTAATTGACTTTCTGCCTGTTTAATAGCGTTTACTTGGGCTTCGTAATTGGTTTTAGCCTGTAGGTATTGTATTTCAGAACCTATTTTTTGCTCCCAAAGTCTTTGTTGCCTTTCGTAAGTAGTTTTTGCCAGTTCTGCTTGTGTTTTTAATTGTGCAAGTTGACTGCTCATACCACCATCATCTATAGTAGCAAGTATTTGCCCTTTGTTTACTTTTTGTCCTTCTTTAACGTATACTCTTTTTAATGTACCAGCCATTTCTGGGTATATTAAAACATTTTGTTTTGTTTGTACGTTACCTTGTAGTTCTAAAAAGTGATTAAAAACCTGATTTTTAGTGGTTAATGTACTTACTAAAGGAAGGTTTTTGTTTCCTTGTATTTCTGCAATGGCAGAGTCTAGCTTAAACATTTGCATCTCTAGCTTTTTGTGCTCTTCAGAAACCGTAGCTTTCTTTTCTCTTATGGCTTCTATATCTCCCTTAGCAATAATGCTTTCTACAGAATTGTTTTTGCTTCCGCAGGCAGTAACAACTGCTGTAAGTGTTAGTATGTAGAATATTTTTTTCATGTTGTTTGTGTTACAAATTGTTGTGTTGGGGTTAGTTATTTAGAATTAATTCTAAAGCTGTTTTTTTATTAATTACGTCTACCATAGACTGTAAGTACTCTTGTTGTACTGCGTACAATTGTGTTTGTGCCTGTCTAAGTTCAAAACTTGTAGTTAAACCTTCAAAATACTTTACCTGGTTTTTTTTCTCTATGCGTTCTGCTAAGCCTAAATTGTCTTTATTTGTTTGGTATTGTTCTATTGCTAAAATGTATTCACTTTTTGCATTTTCCCAACTTAAACGTAAAGATTCTTCTGCTTCTGTTTTTTGTGTTTTTGCTTTTTCTAATGCAATTTTGGCACGTTGTGTAGATGCACTTCTGCGTAAAGAACTAAATATTGGAATATTAAGATCAAAACCTAAAATTGATGAGTTAAACCAATCTGTTTCCTTCTTTAAAAAATCAAATTCTTGACTGTAAGCTGTGTATCCAAAATTTACAAAAGCATTAAGTGTTGGTAGTGCTTTACTTTTTTCTAACTTAAGCTCTAATGCACGTTGCTCATTTAAGTTAAGTGCCATTTTGTAGTCTACATTATTTTCTAAAACTAAATCGCTTTCTACTAAATTAAAATCTATCTGCTTTTCAGTTAAAATATCTAAGTCTTCTGTTAATTTAGTTGGGTTGTCTAGTTCTAAGCCCATTACTAAATTTAGCATTTGCACTGTAATTTTTTTAAGTCTAATTGCGTTTTTTAACTGGTTTGTTATAGATGCTAAAGTAATTTGCAGTTGCTCTACACTCTCTTCTTCAGTTAAACCATTTTCAAAAATCTTTTGCGTTTCGTTAAGGTTTTTTTCTAAAGCGGTTTTGTTTTTCTCTAATATAGCAGCACTTTCTTCTGCTAAAAGTACATTGCCATATGCTTCTACAACTGCCTTGCGTACATCTAAAGCATTTTTTTCTTTACTATTAGCGCTGTAATCTATAAACGTTTTAGTTGCTTGTACACCTACAATATATGAGCCATCAAAAATTTGCTGACTTAAAGTTGCTGTAGCACTAGTAGATTGTTTTTGTCCAAAAACTACAGGTATAAAAGACCCTGGTGCACCACCTGCTAATTCTCCTGGTATTAAAGATACAGGTTGCTTTAATTGGTTTTGGTAGCTAATTGCACCATTTACTTGCGGTAAACCGCTAGCAATAGTTTCCCATTTTTGCTTTTGCGCATCTTCTATGTCTCGTTCTGCATTTATAGCACTATAATTGTGCTCTAATGCGTAGTTAATTGCTTCTTGTAGCGAGAAACTAGTGGGTTTCTCCTGAGAAAATCCCATTTGTATGCTCAAAAGCAATACTAATAATGTTAAACTCCTTTTCATTTATGATTGATTTGATTTGATAATATCAGTTAATAATTTTTCTCCTTTTATAGTTACTATTCCTCTTAAGTGGTATTCTAAATAATTGTCCATTAATTTTATTTTTGAAAATTTTTCAGGCGGAAAAAAGTCATCATCCTTAATAGCCGTCATCCCAGAAAAGTATATTCTAGAAATAAATTCTGTGTCTAAATTTTTTCTAAATAATCCCAATTTTATTCCTTCATCTAAATTTGCTAATACACATTTTTGCATAAATGTAAACTGCTCTTTTTTTAATGATTGGTGTATTTTAGGATAGTACTTTTGTAGTTGATAAATTGGAGATGAACTTTCATCTTTTAGGTTAGAGATTATAAATTTTCTTATCTCAAACATTTCTTCAATAGGGTTGTGGTTTAACGCACAAATATTGTTTATCCCTTTAGTAATATTACAAAATAAATGAGAGGTACTTTCCTCTATTAACTTTGTTTTATTGTCAAAGTAGGTGTAAATGGTTTTTTTAGACATCCCCAATTCGTTGGCTAAATCATCCATTGTAACACTCTTAAAACCTAGGCTTAAGAATAAATCTGTAGCTTTTTCTAAAATTTTTTCTTTCATAATGTGGCGCAAATATAAGTCAGGAAACTTAGAATACAAAAAAAGTTTCCTAAGTTTTATTATTACTTAACCTTAGTTTAAAATGAATGTTACATTTATAATTACTTAAAAAGTATTTCATGTATTTTTGGAAAAAAAATAAAGATGCACACCATTGACCAGTATAGAGAGTCTTTTTTAGAAAAATTAAACAAAATTACAACAGAAAAGGAGCCTAAAAACTTATATGAACCTATTAATTATATACTGCAATTAGGTGGTAAGCGTTTGCGTCCTATTTTGGCATTAATGACTGCAGATATTTTTGAGACAGATTTTAAAAAAGCGATACCAGCAGCTATGGCCGTTGAGGTTTTTCATAATTTTTCTTTAGTTCATGATGATATTATGGATGATGCACCATTAAGAAGAGGAAAAGCAACTGTGCATGAAAAATGGGATATTAATACTGGTATTTTATCTGGTGATGCAATGCTAATTGAAGCATATAGGCTTTTAGAACAGTATGATGGTGAGCAATACAAAAAACTAAATGTACTTTTTAGTACTACTGCTTTGCAAGTTTGTGAAGGGCAGCAATATGATGTTGATTTTGAAACTAGAGATGATGTTACCATACCAGAATACTTAAAAATGATTGAGTATAAAACTGCTGTTTTGGTTGCTGCTGCTATGAAAATGGGAGCTATAATAGCAGAAACTACGGTAGAAAATGAAGACTTAATTTACGATTTTGGTAAAAATTTAGGTATAGCTTTTCAGTTGCAAGATGATTATTTAGATGCTTTTGGTGACCCAAAGACATTTGGTAAACAAGTAGGTGGTGATATTATAGAAAACAAAAAAACATACTTGTACTTAAAAGCATTAGAACTTTCCTCTAAGGCAGAGCAAAACTCATTAGATCAGTTGTTTTCTATACAACCAACAAATAATAATGATAAAATAGCTACTGTAAAAGTTATTTTTGAAGAGTCTAAAGCAGATGTTGCTACAAAGCAAGCTATAGAAGATTATACGCAAAAAGCCTTTAATGTTTTAGATAAGCTAGAAATACCTGCTACAAACAAAGAAGCATTAAAGCAATTTGGGTTATGGCTAATGACCAGAAAAGTGTAACTTTTTAGTCTGCCAAATACGGAACCTTCTTTAATGTAATTATTGGCTTACTTAGCATTTGCTGTATGGTTTGCTGTTGTTCTACAATGCAAATAACCTCTATGCCAATGTGTATGCCGTAAATATTATCTGGATTATTAAGTCCTAAATAAAATGTGCCTTTGGTAGTGTCTGTTACATTTACAATACCAGACTTGTAGTTTTCTCTAGAGCCAAATAAGTAGGGAGCATAGTCTTCTTTTTGTTTAAAGAGTAATGCATTTTCTTCGTTTAGTAAATAAATGTCGCAAATATTAGCTCCAGGTGGTGGACTCAAATTTTCTACTGCGCCCGAAAAAGAATTTTCCGTATCTATATAATTAGACAATGTAGAGGCTAAACCAAAACTTTTTATTGTGTTTTTTATGTCTTGTTCTTCTCTAGAGGCACTAAAAACGTAATACCAAGAAACTGTATTTTTTGGTAATGCAATTGGTACTAGAACTCTGCTTTTTCCTCCTTTTAATAAGTCGTTAGACCTACTGTTAAGGTAAAAATTATCTTGCTGTAAAGAGATTGTTTTTAGTTTAGTAACCTCTGTGTCTGTTTTTATTGGTGTAGCATATGTTGTGTCTGCAACTTCTTTGTAGGCAATAATAGGCGCTTGTTTGTTAAAAGAATCTACTTTAAAATTTAAGCTTATTTTTGAATCCTTACTATTGCTGGTTTTTATAATTAATTGGTATAGGTCTGTGTCTGGAGCTTCTAGCCAATAATTTGCTTTTTTGCCTAAAGTTTTAAAAATTGCTGTATTTACATCTTTATACTTACTTATGGTATAAACTATATCTCCTTTTCCTTTAGCCTTTAAACTCAAATGTATATGATCATTTTTGTTAGCGGAAAATAATAATTTATAATCCTCAGTTTTGCTAACCGTAAAAGTAGTGTCTTGTTTTTGCTGTGCATTTATAGTGGTAATGCAAAACAGTAGGGTAAAAAAACAGACAAGGTATTTCATAGCTTTTTTTTGTAAATGTAACTAAAGTTATTTTTTTTCAAACGTAATAAATTGTTATTGTATTGTTTTTAAAAGTTGTTTTGCATTTAAATATTGAAAATACCTAGCTGTTGCTGTAAATGTATCATCTAAAATAACTGTTACTGGTAATGAAAATGGTTTGTTTTTTCGGCTAGCCATTAATAAAGGTATTTCATGAATAGCATTTACTTTTTTAAAGTTTTTGTTCTCATAAATTTTGCCGCCAAATGTTATTTTTTTAGTAGATTCTACATTCATTTTAACTACGTAATACTCTTTTTTTAGTTTGTTAATTACGGTGGTGTCTTTGTATGTTTTACGTTCCATTTTATTGCATAAACTACACCAGTCTGCATAAAAGTGTATGAGTACTTTTTTTGGTTTTACAGCTAAAGAGTCTTCAAGCTGGTTAAAGCTTAGCCAGTTTAATTTGTGCGCTTGTGCATTTAATTGAGTACAGTTTATATAGCCAATTAATAGGCCAATAAGTATTTTTGGGTAGTGCAATTTCATTTTAGTTACAAACTTTTTAATCTTAGTCCTAAAAAAATGGTTCTTGGTAAAGACGGACCGTAAACGTAATTACTATCTCTGTTTTTCCCGATATCAAAATCGTTTTGATAAGCATTGGTTATGTTTTTTACGCCACCAAACACCTCTAAGCCAGTATTTAATTTGTTGCTGTTAAAAGTATAGCCTAATCTTAAGCTTGTTTCTAAAAAAGATGGGGTGTCCTTGTACTCATCTATAGCCTGACCCGTGTTTTCTCCTCCAAAATGTGCAATATCCATACTGCCTGTATAAACCAAATTAGCAGAGGCATTAAACCTTTTAGTTGGTGTGTACGTTAGTGTTGCAAAACCATAGGTGTTTGGTGTTCTTAAAAATTCTTTTTTAGTAGGTAAGCCTTCAATATTTTCTACTGCTTCTGTAAATTTGCTAGATTGTAATGTAAAGCCTGCATCAACCTGTAGAACATAATCAAAATTAGCTCTTGTTTCTACTGTTATACCTTTCACAACGGCTCCGTCACCATTTCTTTTTTCAAATAACTCACCAAAACTATCTTCGCCTAAAGGAAAAAGGTAAAAAGCATCATTTAATTTTGTGTAAAAGCCTTCTACTGTAAAGCCAGCAATTAAATGCTCTGTAGCTTTGTCATAATTAAAAGAAGCCGTGTAGCTGTTAGAGCGTTCTTCAAATAAATTATCAGACAAAGATATTCTAGAAATTCCTCCCCCTGCAAAGGCAATATGCAAATCGGTATCAAAAGCTTGTGGCGCTCTAAAGCCTGTTCCCCAACCTAATCTAAATTGAGATTCTTTATTCATTTTGTATAAAAATGATAGTCTAGGACTAGCAATTACTTTATCTAGTAAGTTGTGTTTGTCTATTCTTAGTCCTGATAAAAAATTAATTTTAGGAGTAATATCCCAATCGCTTTGTAAAAATGCACCCCAATTTCGGGTTGTTTGGTCTATTTTATAATTGTACGCCTCTATTACATCTAAAACATCATCATAAACATACTCGGTACCAAAAGTAAAAATTGCTTCTCCGCCTACAAATGAATCTACTTTATGGTTTAATTGCACACCAGCTTGGTGAGTCTCTACTTTAGAGGTTCCGTATGGTGGGTTTACCAAAAAAGAGTTTAACTCATTTTCATCATCTGGTAGTATGCCAGTATAGTGGTCTCGGTCTGTAATTTGTCCGCCATAGTAGGCAATAAAACTATTTTTATCTTCATTAAAATTTATCTGATAATCTAAACTTCCCATTATTATATTATGGGTGCGTTCTTCAGACTGTTTTGCTAAATGAGCAGCTTTATTTACTTGCTCGCCACCATATCTGTATTCATAAATACTACTTATACTTGCTTCTATTTTTTCGTTTTCAGAAGGTAAATAAAATAAATTTGCCCCAAAAGAATTGTTTTTTAGGCTAGGCAATTCAGAGTAATTATCGCCATTATCATCATACGTATTTCTATCTCTTTTATTGATGAAAAATGTAGCACCGGCAGATCTATCATTATTTACAACCGTAGCATTACCAAGTAAAATATTATCAGATGCGTTATTGTTAATACTCTGGTAGGTATAGGTTAAGTTGTATTCGTTTTTAATAGGTATTTTGGTAATTACGTTAACTGTGCCGCCAATAGCACTAGAGCCGTATAGTGCAGAAACACCACCTCTTACCACTTCAATGCGTTCTATCATATTTACCGGAATTTGTTCCATACCATATAAACCGGTTAGCGGACTAAATACAGGTCTCCCGTTTATTAATATTTGAGAATAACCACCCTGTAAGCCATTCATACGTAATTGTGTGTAATTGCAAGTTTGGCAATCTGTTTCTATCCTTAAACCTGGTTGAAACCTAAGTCCCTCAGATAAGTTAGTGGCAACAACATTATCTAACGTTTTACTGTTTATAAGGTTTACAATTACAGGAGAGTCTGTTCTTCTTTTTTCTGTTTTGGTACCGGTAACCACAATTTGGTCTAAGCCCAAAACATCTTCCTTAAGGTTAAAATTAAGAGCTTGGTTGTTGTTAACTGTAACTTGCTTTTCAATAGTGGTAAAGCCTACACTTTGGCATACTAAAATGTAATCCCCTTTACTTAGTTTTAAACTGTAAAATCCCTCTTCATTTGTTGTAGTGCCAATAGGCTTTCCTTTAACGTGTACAGATGCATATGCTAATGGTGTGTTGTAATTACTTACTTTTCCTTTAATGTTAAAGTCTTGAGAAAAAATAGAATAGGGAATAATTATTAATAGTAAAATTATTTTTTTCATAAGTTTAAAATTAAATTTAGACAAATCTAAAAATTTGTTTTTAGAAATAAAAATGTATTTTTGGTAAAAATTAAATTTGATGACGCATTCCGAGGAAAATTATTTAAAAGCAATTTTTCACATTGGTAAAGGAGGAGTTAATGAGATCTCTACAAATGCTATTGCAGAGCAAATGGAAACTAAGCCATCTTCTGTAACAGATATGATTAAAAAATTATCTGAAAAAAATCTAGTAAACTATAAAAAATACAAAGGTGTTTCATTAACAGATACTGGTAAATCTATGGCTTTGTCTATTATTAGAAAGCACAGGTTATGGGAAGTTTTTTTAGTAGAAAAGTTAGAGTTTTCTTGGGATGAAGTGCATGAGGTAGCAGAACAATTAGAGCATATTAAAAGTGAAAAATTAATAGATAAGTTAGATAAGCTTTTAGATTACCCTAAGTATGATCCGCACGGAGACCCAATACCAGATAAGAATGGTAATTTTAAAGTGATAGATAAAAAGCTTTTGAGTGAACTTTCTGTAAATGATAAAGGTATTTGTGTAGGGGTAAAGGATTCTTCTAGTCAGTTTTTAAAGTTTTTAGATAAAAATAAAATTGCATTAGGAGATGTGATAGAAGTAATAGATAAGGAAGATTTTGACGGATCTTTTCAATTAAAAATTAATGCAAACAGTTTTAACGTGTCTAACCAAATTGCTTCTAATTTGTTTGTGCAGATAACAGAATAAATAACAAAATGAAAAAGATTATATATGTACTAATTAGCGTTTTAATGGTGAGTTTATCTGCTTGTAAAACGGATGCTAAAAAAGCTGTTAACGGAAAATTAAACGTAGTTACAACAACTACAATGATTACAGATTTATTACAGAATATTGGCGGTAATACTATAAATGTTGTTGGTTTAATGGGCAGTGGTGTAGATCCGCACTTGTACAAGGCTAGTGAGGGTGATGTAACGAAATTGGTAAACGCAGACGTAGTTTTTTATGGCGGTTTACATTTAGAAGGTAAGCTTGTTGAGGTGTTTGAAAAAATGGAAAGAACAGGAAAAAAAACAATAGCTGTTTCTGATGCTTTAAATAAAAAAGAACTTATTGGTTCTGAGTATTTTGCTTCTAATTACGATCCGCATATTTGGTTTAATGTTACATTTTGGAAACAAATAACTACCTATGTTACAAATGAGTTAAAAAAGGCAGACCCTAAAAATGCTGCTGTTTATGAGCAAAACAGCAAAAAATACTTGCAAGAATTAACAAAACTAGATGCAGAAGTAAGAGAAAAAATTAATGAGCTACCACAAGACAAAAGAATTTTAGTAACAGCCCATGATGCTTTTAATTATTTTGGAGCATCATATAATTTTAATGTGGTTGGTTTGCAAGGATTATCTACAGCAACAGAAGCTGGTGTGCAAGATGTACAAGAATTGTCTAAATTTATAATAGAAAATAAAGTGAAAGCTATTTTTGTAGAGAGTTCTGTACCTAAACGTACAATAGAGGCTTTACAGGCATCTGTTACATCTAAAAATCATGATGTTGCCATAGGAGGTACATTATATTCTGACGCTTTAGGTGATAAAGGAACTGTAGAAGGTACATATATAGGAATGTTTAAATACAATGTAACTACAATTGTAAATGCGTTAAAATAACAACTTATGAAAACTAAATACGCTATTACTGTAGATGACCTTACGGTTGCTTACAACTATAAACCTGTTTTATGGGATATAGATTTGGCAATACCAGAAGGCGTGCTTATGGCTATTGTTGGTCCTAACGGTGCAGGTAAATCTACTCTAATAAAATCTATTTTAGGTATTATTAAGCCTATTGCTGGTAGTGTAAAAATTTTTGATAAACCCTATAAAAAACAGTTTAAAGAGGTTGCTTACGTGCCGCAAAAAGGTAGTGTAGATTGGGATTTTCCTACCACTGCTTTAGATGTTGTAATGATGGGAACTTATGGTGGTTTGGGGTGGATTAAAAGACCTGGGCAAAAAGAGAAAAAAGCAGCATTAGAAGCATTAGAAAAAGTGGGTATGTTGTCTTTTAAATCAAGACAAATTAGTCAGCTTAGTGGCGGACAACAACAACGTATATTTTTAGCTAGAGCATTAGTGCAAAATGCAAGTATTTATTTAATGGATGAACCTTTTCAGGGAGTAGATGCTACAACAGAAAAAGCCATTATTAATATTTTAAAAGAATTGCGTAAAGCCGGAAAAACATTAATTGTGGTACATCATGATTTGCAAACGGTACCAGAATATTTTGATTGGGTTACGTTTTTAAATGTGAAGAAAATAGCAACAGGGCCTGTTAAAGATATTTTTAATGATGGTAACCTAACTAAAACTTATGGTATAAACTATAAAGTAAGTGTGCAAGAGTAAGTTTATATAAAACAATTAAATTGTGAACATAACAGAATATTTTAATCTTTTATTTACAGATTATACCCTGCAAACAATAACATTAGGTACAGCAATTTTAGGTGCTTTGTGTGGTATGCTAGGGAGTTTTGCGGTGTTGCGTAAACAGAGTTTGCTAGGAGATGCAATATCCCATGCAGCTTTGCCTGGTATTGCTTTGGCTTTTTTAATTACAGGAGCTAAAGACAGCAATACTTTATTAATTGGTGCTTTGGTAAGCGGTTTGGTTGGTACTTTTTGGATTAGAGGCATTGTAAAAAAAACACATTTAAAATCTGATACCGCTTTAGGACTTATATTATCTCTATTCTTTGGTTTTGGAATGTTGTTGTTAACCTTTATACAAAAAATGCCCAATGCAAACCAAGCTGGTTTAGATAAATACTTATTTGGGCAAGCGGCAACTTTAGTAGCCAGTGATGTTTGGACAATGTGTGTTATAGCTGGTTTAAGTTTGCTTATTTTGTTGGTGTTTTGGAAAGAGTTTAAACTGTTGCTTTTTGATGCTGATTATACTAAATCACTAGGTTTTAATGTGAAATTTTTAGATGTCTTAATTACATTTTTTATAGTTATTTCTATTGTAGTTGGCTTGCAAACTGTTGGTGTTGTTTTAATGAGTGCTATGCTGTTAGCTCCTGCAGCTGCAGCAAGACAGTGGACAAATAGTTTAGGTGTAATGGTGGTTTTGGCTGCTGTTTTTGGTGCTTTTTCTGGAGTTTTTGGCACGGCAATTAGTGCAAGTTCTAATAATTTGTCTACAGGACCAGTAATTGTATTAATAGCGGCTGTTTTTGTGTTGTTTTCGTTTATTTTTTCACCTAAAAGAGGATTGTTGTTTAAGGAGATTAGATACCGTAACAACCGTAAAGATTTAGAGTTAAATAAAACGTTAGCTTTTATGTATCAAATTGTAGCGTCTCATGACAATATAAATCATCCTCACGCTATAAAAATATTAAATAATTTTCACGGTTTTACACGTAAATCACTTCAAAAATTAGAAGACAGAGAGCTAATAACAGTAACCAAAACAATGTGGTCTTTAACAGAAAAAGGCTTTAGTACGGCTGCAAATTTATATAATCAATTAGAAGAAAATGAGTAGTGCACAATTAGAAATACAACTTATTGCTTGTTTGGTGGCTATTGCTTGTGCTATACCTGGTACTTTTTTAGTGCTTCGTAAAATGGCAATGATTAGCGATGCTATTAGTCACTCTATACTGCCAGGCTTGGTAATTGGTTTTTTTATAACAGAAGATTTAAACTCACCTTGGTTAATATTACTTGCTGCTGTTACAGGCGTTATTACAGTAGTTTTAGTAGAGTATATTCAAAAAACCGGACTCGTAAAAGAAGACACCGCTATAGGACTGGTTTTTCCTTCACTATTTAGTATTGGCGTTATTTTAATTGCAAAAAATGCTAATGATGTGCATTTAGATGTAGATGCTGTTTTATTAGGTGAGCTTGCTTTTGCTCCTTTTGATAGGCTTATTATAAATGGTGTAGATATAGGTGCAAAATCGCTCTGGGTTATTGGTAGTATTGTATTAGTAACATTAGTATTGTTGTTTGCTTTTTTTAAAGAGCTAAAAGTAAGCACGTTTGATAAGCAACTTGCTGCAACCTTGGGTTTTTCTCCTTTAGTATTGCATTATGGTTTAATGTCTGTAGCCTCTATTACAACTGTTGGTGCTTTTGATGCTGTTGGTGCAATATTAGTTGTAGCTCTTATGATTGCTCCTGCAGCAATGGCTTACTTGTTAACAAACAACTTAATAAAAATGCTAGTAATAGCTGTTGTTGCGGCTGTGGCTTCTGCTTTAATAGGGTATTGGGTTGCGCATTATCTAGACGCTTCTATAGCTGGATCTATGACTACGGTTTTAGGAGTTTTATTTTTATTAGTGTATTTGTTTGCACCAAGTAAAGGCTTAATATCTGTGTTGTTTAGGCAAAAAAGACAACAGGTAGAAGTGTATTTACTTACATTTATGTTGCATTTACAAAACCATAGTGAGGAGTCTGAACGACACATAAACCACTTAAACGAGCATATAAATTGGGGTAAAATGCAATCTAAAACAGTAGTAGATTTGGCTTTGAAAAATAATATGATAGTAATAAACAACAATATTATATCTTTAACAGAAAAAGGCCAGGGTTTTACAGATAAAGCTATAGATTATATTACAACAAATAGTACTGTAGCTATTGAAAAAATGAAAGAAGATTTCTTTTTATTTAGAGGGTAATTATTCTTCTTATTTTTTAAAAATTGTACATTCGTATTTACAATGAAGAATAGAAAAAAACACTGGCTTTGGAATATAGTAATAGTACTAACACTTATGGTGGTAGTTATTGCTTTTATGGCTCATTATAAAAACTGGATAAAGATTGAAAACAATCAATTTAAAATATTATCTGGTGTATATTATAAAACAATCAATTTTACAGATGTTAATGCTGTAGAAATGGTAGAAAAAATTCCATCTTTAGAACGTATTAATGGGTTTTCTGTAAGTGAAACAGAAAAAGGTATTTTTAAAGATTCTGTCTACAATACAGAAGTCTATATTTTTGTAGATAAATTATCTAAGCATAAGGTAAAGGTTACTTATAAAGACTCTCTTCAGCTATTTTTTAACGTTTCAGATTCTTTAGAGACAGAGAAACTATATACTGTTTTTTCTAATAAGTTAGATAGCTTGTCTAGTATTAAATAATTCATTTATAAATTATACTTATGATTATTACTATAAAAGTATTTGGAGCTCTTTACGGTATGTTGGCCGTTATTTTTGGAGCTTTTGGTGCTCACGCCTTAAAAAAGGTATTCACAGATGACCAACTCAAAAATTTTGAAACTGGTGTAAAGTATCAAATGTATCATGCTATTGTGTTGTTAGTTTTAGGTTTTAACTATAGTTTTTCTTCAACCATAGAGGTTGTAATGGGCTATGCCTTTGTTATAGGTATATTTTTATTCTCTTTTAGCATATACGGTTTGTGTATTTCATCTGCCAAAGGAAAAAAAATGAAATTCTTAGGGCCAATTACGCCCCTAGGAGGCTTGGGGCTAGTCCTAGGTTGGGCGCTTTTATTAATTATTTTTTTGCAGGCGTAATATTGTAGTTACTCTTCTGCTGTAAACTCTTTAATAGCTTGGTTGGGCTCTATAATATTATATCCTTTCCAAAACTCAGGATCGTATTTACGCAAGAGCTCTGGTTTAACACCCTTCTTTTCTTCAAAATTAGTAAAGTCAGCTTTTGTTATTGGTTCTGCATCAAAAACAACAATTTCATATTTTATAACATTAGTAAAAGCCATATCTAACTTAACATAAAGTTCATTCTGCTTATTTCTTCCTTTTACAACTTTATTCTTTTCAATTATTTTTAATGGTCTATTAATACCAGATTTGCTTCCGGTTTCTCTTTCTAAATATTGTAAGTCATAGGTGTTATTTTCATTTTTAGCAAAAATCATTTTACCATTTGCTAAATGCTCTTGGTAAGATATGCCAAATAGTTTTATGCTTTTTAAGTTTTTTACATTTTGATAGTCTATTCTTATAACCGCAAAATCATCTGCGTTTACATACATTGTACCCTTGTAATCTTCACCTCTTTTTGGTTCAAAATTTAATATGTATACTGGCGCATTTCCCCAATATGTGTAGTCTGTAATAGTAAAATTGTAACGGCCAGATTTTGTTATTACATTTAATTTGGCATCATCCATATAAAACAAGTTTTCAAACTGCCTTCCTATAGTGTGTTTTCTATGAATTGCAAAGCCTACATTTCTTATACGTTCTTCTTCTTTCCTTTTTTCAAGCTCTTTCTGTAACTCTGTGCTGTCTTTTTTAACGTCTGCAACGCCCATTTCTTCTGCATCTACTTTTGTGCTAAATATGCCCGATTTTATTTTAAAATAAGAATCTGGTCTTACGTTATCTTTTATAATTTCATTAAACTTTTCCTCAAGGTTGTTTATATCTAATTCCGATTTTTCATCATATAATTTGCAAGCTTTTATACCGTCAATCTTCATATTTTCTCTATTGTAGTTCCCGTACAAGTCACATAAAATTTCCGAATAACTATTATCTCTTTTGGGTACAGCATTTAAAATACTATCAATAAAAGGTTTATTTAATTCCTTAATTGTAGACTTCATAAATGTGTAATTCGTTTTATCGAAACCTTGGTAGTAAGACTCTCTAAAGAACATTTTTTTTCTAGTGAAATCCTTGTTGTAGTTTTTGTCTAAACTATCTTTAACCATATCTATAATTTCTTCTCCAGTGTAGTTTTTATTAGAAACCAGTACCTCTCTAAGCTCTATTGTTTTAGGTTTCATATAAATAATACTATCTGTAAAAGTAGATACTGGTTGCGCAATGGTATTGTAGCCAATACAAGAAATAAAAATAGAATCTATAGCAGTTGTATTTGCAGTGCTTAATGAAAATTTACCTTCGCCATTTGTAATAACACCTTTTTTGTTAGATAAAACAACTGAAACATATGGTATTGGCTCTTTGCTGTTTGCATCTTTTATACTAGCATTTAATTCTTGGGATTTTAAAAAGTTACCCGTAAGTAAAATGATGATAAGTAGAGCAAGCTGAATAGTTTTACGCATTTTTGATTTTTTAGTTTTGTTTCTTGTTAGTATAGACAACAACAATGTGGTTTGTGTTGCCCAATGAAGCTAAAACAACTAAAAAAATAGTGTAATACTTTGGTTGTAAGTAGTTTAATAGGTCTCTTTTTTTGTAGTTTTTTAGCTGACGGCTAATTAAAGTAATATAAAGACTACAAAAAAGCGTTTTTTGATAATTTTAATATACAATTCTTATTTCTTTAACGAAATTGTGAATGTTTTAAGAAAAGTACTGAGTATTTGGCAGCCTATTTAGCTACAGCCGCAATTGTCAGACCCGCAAGACTTTTTGCTTTTGTTACTTGTGAAAAGAGATTTAGGAAGAGAGAATTTTTTAGCAATATACCCAAATGCAATAGTTGCAGTAATAAAAACTAAAATGTGTTGTAGTGTTTCCATAATCTTACATATTTAAGGGTTGTTTTTGTAAACAAGACAACCCTTATTTAGACTGTGTAAAGATAAGGAATTATTTTTTACTTAAAGGCATTAAGCCCTGTAAT
Organism: Cellulophaga sp. RHA_52; assembly: GCF_007827205.1. Classification (NCBI taxonomy): domain Bacteria; kingdom Pseudomonadati; phylum Bacteroidota; class Flavobacteriia; order Flavobacteriales; family Flavobacteriaceae; genus Cellulophaga; species Cellulophaga sp. RHA_52. The sequence continues at coordinate 471,934 of NZ_VIRZ01000001.1, read as the reverse complement.
ATCCATACCCGTGATAAGTAAGTGAATATCGTGTGTACCTTCATAGGTAATAACACTTTCTAAATTCATCATATGTCTCATAATACTGTACTCACCAGTTATGCCCATAGCTCCTAATACTTGCCTAGCTTCTCTAGCAATATTTAAAGCCATATCTACATTGTTACGTTTTGCCATTGATATTTGTGCTGTTGTTGCTTTACCTTCATTTTTAAGCTGTCCTAGACGCAACGCTAGTAATTGTGCTTTAGTAATTTCGGTAACCATTTCTGCTAGCTTTTTTTGCTGTAATTGGTATGCACCAATTGGTTTTCCAAATTGTATGCGTTCTTTTGCATAACGTAATGCGGTGTCATAACAATCCATTGCAGCGCCTATTGCACCCCAAGCAATACCGTAACGAGCCGAGTCTAAACAACCCAACGGAGCACCTAAACCGTTTTTATTTGGTAGTAAATTTTCTTTTGGCACTTTCACATTGTCAAAAATAAGCTCACCTGTAGCAGATGCTCTTAAAGACCATTTGTTGTGAGTTTCTGGTGTGGAGAAGCCTTCCATTCCTCGCTCTACAATTAGTCCGTTTATTCTACCCTCTTCATTTTTTGCCCACACAACAGCTACATCACAAAAAGGAGCATTAGAGATCCATAATTTAGCACCATTTAAAAGGTAATGGTCGCCCATATCTTTATACTTGGTTTCCATACCACCAGGGTTAGATCCGTGGTTTGGTTCTGTAAGTCCAAAACTGCCCATAAACTCACCACTGGCAAGTTTAGGTAAATACTTTTTGCGTTGTTCTTCTGTGCCGTAAGTGTATATTGGGTACATTACTAGTGATGATTGTACAGATGCTGTAGAGCGTACGCCACTATCACCACGTTCTATCTCTTGCATAATTAAACCGTAACTAATTTGGTCTAATCCTGCACCGCCATATTCTTCTGGTATATACGGACCAAAAGCCCCTATTTCTGCTAAACCACTTATTATTTGTTTTGGAAATTCTGCTTTTTGAGCATAATCTTCAATTATAGGAGATACATCTCTCTTAACCCATTGGCGGGCTGCATCTCTCACCAACTTATGTTCTTCAGACAATAAATCGTCTATGTTATAATAATCTGGTGCTTCAAATAAGTCTGGTTTCATAGCTATGTATTAGGATATGTAACCAAAGATAGGTAAAGAAATATAACAATACAAAGACTAAATGTTACATTTTTAAATAAAAATCTTTAGTTAGATTAATGTAATCTTCGGTGTATACGTGTCTATCGTTCTCTATAACAAGCTCTTCTGTTTTTATGTTGGTGCAAGGTGTTTTTTGAAACTCTAACAGACTACGTTTAACCTCTGCTTTTACATTGCCTTTAACTCTGGTAATTTTTAGCGGGTATAGTTTAAAATTTTCTGCTAGTTTTATGAATTCTTCTTCTTCTTTATATGGTATTATGGTAGCAAATCTTCCGTTTGTAGTTAATAATTTGGCCACGCCACTTACCAACTCACTAAAAGGTAAGGATGTGTTTTGGCGTGCATTATCTCTTGCTTTATTACCACTAGTAACTTCTTCTGCGTAAAAAGGAGGGTTAGATACAATTAAATCATACAACTCATCTTCTTCTGTTTCATCTGTAGCGTATTCATCTACAAACTCATCAAAACCAGCGTGAAAACAAAATAGTCTATCTGCCCAGTCCGATGCTTCAAAGTTATTTGTGCACTGCTCATAGGCATCAGCATCTAATTCTATAGCTTCTATATTGTCTGCAGCACTACGCTGTGCTAACATTAACGCTATGATTCCTGTACCAGCACCAATATCTAAAATTGAATACGGATTGTGGTCTACAGATGCCCAAGCACCTAATAAAACTCCGTCTGTACCAATTTTCATAGCACAACGGTCTTGGTTTATTGTAAACTGTTTAAAAATAAAAGGTTTGCTCATTATAAAGTTTTTTAAAACAGTAGAGGCAAGCTTGTAAAAAAGCTTGCCTCTTACGGTTGCAAAATTAAGAAGTTTATCTTACTCTATTTCTAATATCTTGTAAAGAATCATCAATAAGTAATTTACCATCTTTAAATACCTCTTTTAATTCTCCTGTTTTTTCTTGCTCCCAATTTACTTGGTCTACAAGTTTATAAGTTCCGTTTTCTTTTTCAATTTTAAGTAAACCTTTGGCAGACTTTTTTGTTCCATTATCTGTAATAGGATCTTTAAAAATTTCTCTTCCTTCACCATTTACTTCGCCATATGTAGCTTTCATTGCAAAACCAAAAGTATCTCTAGTATTGTATTGGTACGTAAAAGAGCCAATACCTAAAACTACGTTTGTAGACGCAAACCCTTTTTGCTTTAATCGTTCACAAATATCTGTAGCGCGTTCTGTAGTAATACTATCGCCATAAATAGCACCAATGTGTGAGTCTAATTCTTTGTAGCCTTTGATGTTAGTTTGTCCGCCAAATATCTCCCATAGCAATTCAATAACTCCTTTTTTCTCCTCTTCGGTTTTTCCGTTAGGATTACCACAAATAATATCTGCAGGATCTCCACTATCTGGTCTAATTACAACTTTGCCATCTCTTGCCAACACATCTTCCTTTAAATTAGGTAAGTATTCGGTAAGTACTTTCCATAAATCCCAAGTGTCAGAAACAATAGAAACAATTCCGTTAGGGTAAACTTCTGTAATTAATCTTTTAAAAGTTTCTTGCTCTCCAGTATTTGTTCCCATACACATTACAGAGTGTTCTGTGGCTGCTACAGAGCCACCAACTAGTTCAGTATCAGAATTGGCATTGTAATATTCCTCTAAAAAGTCTATAGCAGGAATTGTATCTGTGCCAGAAAAGCTAAGTAAATGTCCAGATGCACTCATAACAGCAGCTTCCATACCTGCAATACCTCGCATAGAAAAATCGTGACCTTGCCAATCTACAAATTCAAGAGCTGTAGATGTCTCTTCTGCATACTTATCTAATATTTTCCTGTACTGTTTAGCAATGGTAGCAGAGGTACAAGGCATCCAAATAGTAGTGCTTAAAATAGTCTCAAAATAATTAGTTAGCCAAAAAAATTCTGGTAATGTATTGTACATTGTCATCATAGGTACACGTATAGGCACACTAGATCCTTCAGGTAATGCTTTTATTACCATTGGTAAATAACCAAGGTCGTGTAAATCTTCTATGTGTTTAATACCAACAGCATTTGGTCCTAAATAATTATTAATTCTTCTGCTGTACTTTTCTGCAATTTCCTTTTTAGGTTTGTTAAAAAAGTTGGTGTTAAATTCTTCAATAATGTATTTTTTTATAAAATATTGAAGTCCAAAAAATACAACTTCATCTATAGCGTCTATTCTACTTTTTCTTGGTGTCCAGTTAGAGTATACTAAGGTTGTACCTTCTGGATATTGTCTTCTGTGGTCTACTTTGTAACCGTCTGTATATAATAGTGGATTCATAATATCTATATTTTGTTTTTAATGTCTTATTGTAGTATGGTAGCAAGTGGTATTTGTGTAACCTTTGGTTGTTCGTCAATTGAGTTAAAAGAATCTGTAGTAAAAATGCCACTGTAATAACTGCTTAAGCTCTCTAATCCTTTACTAAATATACCGTGACTAACAGCTAGGTATAAGTTGCCAGCATTTTTATTTTTTAATTCTTGAGCTAAACCATTAAAAGTTCCACCACCATCGCAAATATCATCTACAACCAAACAATCTTTGCCTTGTAAATCATCTGCGTACACTTTAAAACCAGATAACTTGCCGGTTTTAACATCTCTAGTTTTGGAGCATTCTATTACTTCTTTGCCTCCTAGATATTCGGCTACTTTATAAATTTTTTTAAGCGCACCTCCGTCTGGAGAAATTAATAAAACATTGTTATTTAAGATTGATATAACCTTTTGTATAAAAGTGTAATTTGTAATTGTAGTGCAATTGTGTAATAGAGCAGGGGTAACCTCAGAATGTGGGTCATAAACAATAACTTCATTTAATTGAAGATTATTTATTAATTCTGCATACACTTTTACAGATAATGATTCTCCTGGAACCATTAGCCTATCTTGCCTAGCAGCCGGAAAATATGGTATAAAAGCATTAATTGTTTTTACGCCCATACGTTTTAAGGCGTCTATAGTAAGTAGCAATAAGCCAACATCATTAAAGGACTGCAGTCTGTGTGTTACTGTTATAGTATCTGAGGTATTAAAATTGTTTTCAATTTTAATGTGAGGTTCACCACCAGAAAATAAAAACGATTTAAATTCGATGCTTTTCTGATTTGGGAACGGGTTAAACTGTGGATCTAAATTTAATATCATTTGCGTTATTTTTACACAAAGTTAATCGAGAAAATGAATTGACAAAAATTATTTGTGTTAAATTTACGCAAACTTAATTTCAAAGTGCATTCCATTTTTCTCTAAAGCTTTGTATTTGTTGGGGTCAAAGGTATATAGCTGTGCTGGTCTACCGCTGCCATTTTTTTGTTTTTCGTTGCATTTTTTTATAAAACCAAAGCTTAAGATCTTTTTTCTAAAGTTTCTTCGGTCTATTTCTTGTTCTAAAATAGTTGCATACAAATGCTCTAAATCCGAAAAAGGAAACTTTTTAGGAAGCAAATCAAAGCCAATAGGTTGGTAGTGTAGTTTTGCTTTTATTCTTTTAAAAGCAGTATCTATTATTAAATTATGGTCAAACGGTAGTTTTGGTATGTTATTAATGTTTTGCCACTTTACGTCTTGTGCATCTGTAGCGGCAGATAGTTTTAAATTATCTGGATTTACCAAGGCAAAATAGGAAACAGATATTACTTGGTTTCTCTTATCTCGCTCAACGTCATCACCAAAAGTATACAGTTGCTCTAGGTAGTTAATGTTTATGCCTGCTTCTTCTTGTAATTCTCTGTGTACGGCATTAGTTAATGTTTCTCCATTATGTACTAAGCCGCCAGGTAAAACCCACTGATCTTTATAAACACCATACTTTTGTTGTACTAACAATACATAAAGTGCATTGTTATGGTAGCCAAAAACAACGGCATCTACTGCTACTTTTATATTCTGATTGTTCTGCATAATATGTGTAGTATATACGCAAAAATACAGGTTTTATTATGTGCAAGCTAAATTTAGCTTAAGTATAAGTCTACTAAGCCTTCTGGTGTGGTTACAAAAATGGTTTTATTTTCACGATCTACTTTGTTGATAATTTCATCGTTAATAGGTATTAGCAATTGTTTATCTCCTTTTTCAACCTCAAAAAGTGCTTGTGATGTGGTGTCGTTAACACTGGTAATTTCTCCAATATCTCCGTGTACATCATCTTGTAAAGTAAAACCTATAACTTCGTGAAAGTAAAATTTGTTACCAGTTAATTTGGGTAACATTGTAAGTGGTAAGTAAAGTTTAGAGCCCATAATACGGTCTGCATCAGACTCGTTTAAAACCTCTTCAAACCTAATACGTAATAAACTAGATTTATGTAACCTACATTTATCAATAAAAAATGGAACCAGGTTATTTCCTAAAGAAATAAACACTGATTCCATATTTTCGTATAAGTCGGGTTCATCTGCGTCAACCTTAATTAACACTTCACCCTTAAAACTATATTTTGAAACGATTTTACCTAAGTAGAAACAATCTTCCTTTTGCATATCGTTTTTTGTATAAATTTATTCTTCTTCAGAAGCTGCTGCTGCATCTTCAGAATCTGCTGGCGCTTCTTCTGCTACAGGAGCTGCTGCCGCTGCTGCATCTGCTGCACGTTTTTCGTTAATTGCTTTTTCTGCTTCAAATTTCTTTGCAGCTTCATCAGCTTTAACTTTATCTAAACCTTCAACTTTACCAGCTACAGATTTTTCTTTTTCAGCAACCCAAGCATTAAATTTTTCTTCTGCTTGCTCTTCAGTTAATGCACCTTTACGTACACCACCTTGTAAATGGTGCTTTAATAATACACCTTTGTATGATAAAATTCTTTTAGCAGTATCAGATGGTTGCGCACCATTAGATAACCATTTTACAGAACTATCTACGTCTAAGTTAATTGTTGCTGGGTTAGTGTTTGGATTGTAAGTTCCTAATTTTTCTAAGAATTTACCATCTCTTTTAGCACGAGAATCTGCTGCTACTACCCAATAGAAAGGTTTTCCTTTTTTTCCGTGTCTTTGTAATCTAATTCTAACTGGCATATCACATTAAATTTGTAGGGTGCCCGACCCCTGTTATTAATTCGTTTAATTGCTTTTGGCTTAAAAGCGGGTGCAAATATACACTTTCTGTTTAATCTGCAATACTTTATGCAGCAAAAATAATGGTTTTAACTTAACAATTATTAAGAGTTGGCGTTAAACTTAGGCTAAACCGATGTATTTTCTTGTTATTAGGTTTTTCAGTTTATAATTTAGAGGAACAAGATTGTTGATAGTCAGCAATGTTAATTAATTTAAATGATAAGAGATATTATGAAGTATACTGAAGAAATTACAAACAGATTAAACAATTTATTAGAAAAAACTTACGACGCCGAGAAAGGGTACAAGCTTGGCGCAGAAAAAGTAGAAAACCCGTCTGTAAAAAGATTTTTAGAGGGTAAAGCAGAACAACGTTACAATTTTGGTCACCAATTAAAGTCTGAGATTTTGGCATACGGACACTTGCCAGAAAAAAGTGGAACAATTAAGGGTGACTTACATAGAACTTGGATGAACCTAACGGCTACTTTATCTTCTAATGAAGAAGAACGCATTTTAGACGAGGTAGAACGCGGAGAACAATCTTTTATAGAAGAGTATGATGATATATTAAATGACAAAGATATGGTGTTAGCACCATCTACAGAAAACCTGTTAATTGCGCAGCGCAATAGTGTGCAATCTGCGTTAAACACTGCAAAGGTGTATCAGGAAATGGTTTCATAATTATCTTGTATGTTTGGTTAATTGTTGAGGGAGCAGGACGAAAGTCCTGCTTTTTTTATGCCGTTAATAACTCTTCTTTAAATGGCTTTATAAAACCAATGGTTTTTGGTATTTTTATCCACTGCTTTTTTAAGACTACAAACATTACACTATGTACTTAATTTTTGATACCGAAACTACCGGATTACCTAAGCGCTGGGATGCTCCTTATACAGATACAGATAACTGGCCAAGGTGTATTCAAATTGCATGGCAATTGCATGATGATATGGGTAATGTTATTGAGCATCAAGATTATTTGGTGAAGCCAGACGGATTTAATATTCCGTATGATGCCGAAAAAATACACGGCATTTCTACTGCTTTAGCAGAACAAGATGGTGTGCCTTTGGCAGAGGTTTTAGAGAAATTTAATGCTGCATTAGAAAAAACAAAATTTGTAGTTGGGCAAAATGTTGGGTTTGACCTTAACATTATGGGAGCAGAGTTTCATCGTCTTCAGGTAGAAAACCAGTTGCAAGAGCTGCCAGTGTTAGATACGTGTACAGAGCATACAGCTAGCTTGTGTCAAATTCCCGGTGGTCGTGGAGGTAAATTTAAATTGCCAACACTAACAGAATTGCATCAATTTTTATTTGGTGAACCTTTTGGAGAAGCGCACAACGCAACAGCAGATGTTGAGGCAACTACACGTTGTTTTTTAGAGCTTATACGTAAGCAACAATATACCGCAGAACAGTTAGATGTTCAGCCAGATTATTTTAAAAACTTTTCAGAAGCTAATCCTAAGCCAATAGAACTTATAGGGTTAAAACACATTAACCTAAAAAAGGCATCAAAAAAAATAGCAGATGCACTTTGGGCTAAAGATACTGGTGGTGTTAGTAAAGAAGAAATTAAAGAAAATTTAGCAACTTTAGAGTCGGCCGAGTTTTCTCACCTACACAACCATACACAGTTTTCTATATTACAATCTACCATTAGTGTCCCAGATTTAATAAAAGCAACAGCTAAAAACAATATGCCTGCTGTTGCAATGACAGATCATGCTAATATGATGGGAGCTTTTCACTTTGTAAATGGTGTTCTTAACCACAACAAAGGTGTAAAATCTAGAAATGATGCTAATGAAATACGGTATGAAGCTACGCAGGAAAATAGATTGGAAGAAGGCGAAGAGCCTTTGCATGAATTTATTCCAGAAAAAGAAATTACACCAATAATAGGATGCGAGTTTCAGGTGTGTGAGGATCATACCAACAAGTCTCAAAAAGACAATGGGTACCAAATAGTATTTTTAGCTAAAAATAAAAATGGGTATCATAACCTGGCTAAAATGTCTTCTATTGCCTTTGTAGATGGTAAATATTATGTGCCTAGGATTGATAAAAAAATTATAGAACAGTACAAAGAAGATTTAATTGTACTTACAGGTAATTTATACGGAGAGGTGCCAAGTTTGGTCTTAAATGTGGGTGAAAATCAAGCAGAGGATGCGTTACTTTGGTGGAAAGAGCAGTTTGGAGACGACTTGTACATGGAAATTATGCGCCATGGCCAAGAAGATGAAGACCGTGTAAACCAGGTTTTAATAAAGTTTGCAAAAAAACATAACGTAAAATTGGTAGCAACCAATAATACATATTATGTAGAAAAAGAAAATGCATATGCACATGATATTTTATTGTGTGTAAAAGATGGAGAAAAACAAAGCACACCAATAGGCCGTGGTCGTGGTTACCGCTACGGTTTGCCTAATCAGGAGTATTATTTTAAATCTTCTGATGAAATGAAGGAGCTTTTTAAAGATATACCAGAGGCAATAACCAATATACAAGAGGTTGTAGATAAAATAGAAACGTTTACACTTGCTAGAGATGTACTGTTACCTGCTTTTGATATTCCTGAAGAGTTTGTTTTTGAGGAAGATAAAATTGATGGTGGTAAGCGTGGAGAAAATAAGTTTTTAAGGCATTTAACATACGAAGGCGCAAAAATACGATATGGTGAAATTACACCAGAGATTGATGAGCGTTTAGATTTTGAGCTTAAGGTAATTGAAAAAACAGGATATCCAGGATACTTCTTAATTGTAGAAGATTTTATTAGAGCGGCTCGTAAAATGGACGTGTCTGTTGGTCCTGGTCGTGGTTCTGCAGCAGGTTCTGCTGTTGCCTATTGTTTATGGATTACCAATTTAGATCCTATTAAGTACGATTTACTTTTTGAGCGTTTCCTAAATCCAGATCGTGTGTCTATGCCAGATATTGATATAGATTTTGATGATGAAGGGCGTGGCCGTGTAATGGATTACGTAATAGATAAATATGGCTCTAACCAAGTGGCGCAAATTATTACCTATGGTACAATGGCAGCCAAATCTTCAATTAGAGATACTGCCCGCGCGTTAGATTTGCCGTTGGGTGATGCAGACCGTATGGCAAAGCTTATTCCTAACATGTCTAAGCTTAAAAAAATTATTGGTGTAGATGAAAAAACTTTAAAAAGTAAGTTTAATAGTGAGGAACTAGCCAAAATTAATGAGCTTTTAGAAATTTCTGAAGGAGATGATTTAGAGTCCGAAACACTAAACCAAGCTTATGTTTTAGAAGGTTCTGTACGTAACACAGGTATACACGCCTGTGGAGTTATTATTACTCCAGACGATATTACAAAGTTTGTACCTGTTGCACTAGCAAAGGACTCAGACATGTATTGTACGCAGTTTGATAACTCTGTTGTGGAAAGTGCTGGATTGTTAAAAATGGACTTTTTAGGATTAAAAACTCTAACCCTAATTAAAGACACCGTAAAAATTGTAAAAGCAAAACATGGTGTTGAGCTAGATCCAGAGAATTTTCCGTTAGATGATCAAAAAACATATGAGCTTTTCCAGAGAGGAGAAACAGTAGGGGTTTTCCAATATGAATCTCCTGGAATGCAAAAACACATGCGATCACTAAAACCTACAGTGTTTGCAGATTTAATTGCCATGAATGCATTGTACCGTCCAGGGCCAATGGAATACATACCAAGCTTTATTGCTCGTAAGCACGGTACCGAAGAAATTATTTATGATTTAGATGCCTGTGAAGAGTATTTAGCAGAAACCTATGGTATTACGGTTTACCAAGAGCAAGTAATGCTTTTGTCTCAAAAATTGGCAGATTTTACCAAGGGTGAAGCCGATGTCTTGCGTAAGGCAATGGGTAAAAAGCAAAAGCACGTTCTAGATAAAATGAAGCCTAAATTTATAGAACAGGCTTCTGCAAAAGGACATGCAGTAGATAAATTAGAAAAAATTTGGAAAGATTGGGAAGCTTTTGCGGCATATGCATTTAATAAATCTCACTCTACCTGTTACGCATGGATTGCTTACCAAACTGCATATTGTAAGGCACACTACCCAGCAGAATATATGGCTGCGGTACTGTCTAATAATATGAATGATATTAAAACAGTTACCTTTTTTATGGAAGAGTGTAAACGTATGGGGTTAGAGGTTTTGGGGCCAGATGTAAACGAATCTTACTATAAATTTGCTGTAAACGACGCTGGTGCAGTTCGTTTTGGTATGGGAGCTGTTAAAGGTGTTGGTCGTGGTGCTGTAGAAACTATTGTAGAAAACAGAAAAAAGGACGGCCCGTATAAATCTGTTTTTGATTTGGCAAAACGTATAGATTTACGTGCTGCAAATAAAAGAGCTTTTGAAAACTTAACTCTAGCAGGAGGTTTTGACTCTTTTGGAGATACCCATAGAGCACAATATTTGCATGATGAAGGAGATGGAATTACGTTTTTAGAAAAAGTAATGAAATATGGCTCTAAGTTTCAAGAAAGCCAAAACTCGTCTCAAGTAAGTCTGTTTGGTGAAGCTAGTGATGTACAAATTCCAGAACCTGTAGTACCACCTTGTGAAGAGTGGGGGACTATGGAAAAACTACGAAAAGAAAAGGAAGTTGTAGGTATTTATATTTCTGGTCATCCGCTAGATGATTTTAAATCAGAAATAAAATCGTTTTGTAATTCTGGTATTGCTGCTGTACATAATATGGAGCAATATGTAAATAAAGAGCTTTCTATTGCAGGTGTAATTACAGATGTGCAACATAGAGTTTCTAAAAACGGAAAGGGTTGGGCAATGTTTTCTATGGAAGATTATACAGACTCATACGACTTTAGAATATTTGGAGAAGAGTACTTAAAGTTTCGTCACTTTTTAATGATTAGCTCTTTTGTGTACGTAAAACTGTTTATTAGAGAAGGTTGGACCAATAAGGATACCGGGAAAAAAGGAGATCCTAGATTGCAATTTAATAGCTTTATGCTATTGCAAGATGTTATGGAGCAATACGCTAAAAAGCTTACCATAAAACTAAATATAGATACGCTTAAGGAAGAAGATGTTTTTAATTTAAAAAAGACTCTAAATTCTGATGAGCAAGAAGGGAAGCATCCCTTAAAATTTGAGGTTTATGAAATGGAAGAGCAAATAAAGGTAGACTTGTCTAGTCGTAAACAAAAGATAAATATTACCACACAATTATTAGCAGAATTAGAAGAACAAGATATTATTTTTAAGTTGAATTAGAAGTAGTATTCCTTGTAGTAATTAAAATTAAAAACAAGCTTTAAACAGCTTGTTTTTAATTTTAGTCTAGATACTTTTCCTTACGAGGCTTAGTATTTTTAAATTCTGACAACTTAATAGTATACAGGTTTTTTGATGCTTTGGATTTGTAATTAAAGTAGTTAGAGCCACCAAGTATGTATAGCTTGCCATTTAAATAATGCATATTAGCATATTTTAAAGGGATGTCTATTTTGTATTCTTTTAAAAGTTTTGTTTTGGTATTGTAAGTAAGTATTTTTTTTGAATCAAAAATATATATGATATTATTGTTAGAGGCTAGAGTAGGTCTTTCAATTCCATCAAATAAGTTTCCCTGTGCTTCCCACTCTGCGGTTTCTAAATCGTAAGCTTCAATATCTTTTAATGGTCCGTTATGAAAACCACCAACTAAAAAAACTTTATTGTTTGCTAATACGCCATTGGCCTCTTTGTCCTTTAGCATTTTTGTTAATTGATACCTGTGACCAGTACTGGTATTAAATAAGTAAGAATTGTTACGATACAATTTTTTTCCGTTGTCTAATACCTTGGTAGAGCCCCCCATAATAATTATATTATTTTTATAGGTTACAGCTGTAAAATTAACTGCTTGGTGTGGGTATGCATCATCAATACCAATATCATTGGTAGTTGTATTAAAAACTTCAATTTTATTATTTAAATACTCTCTTTTTTTGTTTGGAGATATTGTTTTTCCTCCAAAAACATATAAACTTTCATTTACAGCAACTGTTTTGTGGTAAGCTTTTTTATTCAGGTTTTGTTTTGAAACTTCCCAAGAGTTGTTTTCAAAATTATAAACCTGTATTTTATTACTGTAACTTACCCAAGAGCCGTTAATTCGTAAATTGTTAATTAGCTCTCCCATTGTTTCAGAGTTGTCTATAGCTCTTTTTTCATTTTCTTCAATAAAAGATAAATCCCCTGCGGTAACATATAGTTTATTGTTAATAATTGTAGATCCGAAGTTTGATACACCAAATGGCATTTCTGCCAATATTTGAAAACTAATATTTTTTTTTAATTTTTTGTTAGATGAAACAACAACCTCCTTTAATTTTTCTGCATTAGACTCTAAGTAAACAATATAATTTGCATCTTTTATAGATTGCACTGTAGTAACTAAGGTTTTATATCCAAGACTAGAAAACTTTATTTTTGTTAATGGCGATAAACCAGAAGTATTTTTTAATTTAAAAACACCTCTTGCGTTGGTAAATGTGCCATTACTGGTGTTAACGACAGATATACTTGCGTTATCAACCGGTTTATTGGTTTCTTTATTTAAAACAGTTCCTTTAATAGTTTGTGCAGTACTCGCTAAGGTTGTAAAAAAAATAAGTAGAGCCAAAATCATATTGTTACTTATTTTGACTCTTGAAATTTGTGTTTTTTTTATAGACATTTTAGTTTCTTCTTATCACTACTAAAAATAAAGTATTTAATATATTTAGTTTTTTCATTTGCGTAAATGTTTATTGTAAAATTCCAATATAGCAATTTATAAGAATCTACGCACGCAGTTTTGGTTATATTAATTTTGTTGAACTATTTAAATGGTATTTTTACTACTGGTTTGTTTTAAAAATTTAATTTGTAACATTTGTAGTAATATTAAGTTTAACTGGCTGTATTAAATCTGCTGTTGCTTCATGATTAACAAATTTTGAATGGAACACAGCTGTAGATTTGTATTCACCTACTGGTAAATCTTTTATCACTAACACGTTTATGTCAGCACTTTCTTTAGGAGCAAGGCCAATTGAAGTAAAATTTCTTCTTGCTGTAATAAAGTCTATATCAGAAGTAGGTATTTTATTTTCATAGGTAGTTGCCATATTAAATTCTAAGATATGATTCCCAACATTTTTCCATGTAGTAATACCTCTAAAAGAAGTTGAACTTGCTGTTGTTGTTATATCTGGCGTAGTAATATCTGTATTCTCTATTGCCACAGGGTTTTTTACATCAACAAATACATTTACCCATTTTATAGTATTATTTGCATCATCTCTCAATACAATAATAAATCTTTTTGGGTAAGAAAAATCAAAACTAGTTTCTGTAGTAGGGTATGCTGTATTTACATCTGTTATTGAAATAGAGGAGTCTTGTGTATAAAAAACATCTTCAGCATCAAATGTTGCCGTTGGTGTTAAATTAGAAAAATCTGTGCCAGTAGGAACAAATAAATAAATTGTTTGGCTGTTTACATCATCTACTCGTTTTTCAATGGTAACATCGTTAGTTAATTGCGAATTTTTACTTGCTTCAAACTTAAAATCTGTTACTGTAAGTGTAGGTGGTGTTTGTATTACTTCTTTTTTAATATTTACAGTGTAATGTAAGAGTTCTTCTGATTCATCTAACACATTTACTACAGTGTATATGTGATTTTGTGTTTCATAATTTAGTGAGGAGGTGTTGCCAGGTAAAACATTAAATTTACTCAAGTTCAATTCATTTGACGTAAAGGTAGCAGCAATTTTACTTAAAGAAACGGAGTTTGGCACTACAATATTAATTTCACCATATACTGTTTCCTTATTATCTATAATGGTAGGTTGTATTATTTCTATAGAAATTGGTGTAATACCAAATAATGGAAAATCAAATAATTTAGCATCTTCAATCTTAATTATATTTTCATTGGGTTCAGTATTGTTATCGTCACTCTCATTACAGCCTAAAAAAGTTGTTATAAATGCAGTGAAAATTAAAATGGTTGTTATGCTTTTTTTTATCATTTTTAATAGTTGGTTGCGTGTTAGTTTATATAAATTTTTGATTGTATTATAAAGTATACGGTTAAGCATAAATTTTAATATTTATACCTAACTGTATACTTGCTTTTACTTAACTATTTAAATAGTATTTTTTTACTAATAGTTTCTTTTCCTAATTTTCCTTTAAGAATAAAAATTCCTTTTAAACCATTAGAATTCCATTGCAATTCATTTTCTCCTGTAACTGTTTTATGAGTTACGTTTTTAATATGTTGTCCGTTTAAATCATACAAATCTAGTATAAGAGTTTTAGGCTTTTCTGTATTGTATTTAAATGTTAGAGTCCCATTTGTTGACGGATTTGGGTATACTGCCAGTGGATCTAATTTGGTAGTTTGTACAAAAGATCTTGAGGCGCTTTTTTGATTGGCAGTTATGTTTATGGTAAATGTTTTGCTTTGTGCACCATCATAATCTCCAATTTTAATAAATCTTGGTGAAAAATTATAGTTAGGATGTTCAAAAAACAGCGCTCTATTGTCGTTTGGTCTTGCAGGAAAAGAATAAAATAAATGCCATTTAGCTCTTACTCCATTATATGCTACATTTTTTACTTTTTTCCATTGGCCGTTTACAAGTTCAGCTAAGTACACATTTACATCTCTTATGTGTTTTGATGTGTTACTGGGATCTGTAAATTTACCTCTTACCTCATTAAAAGTGTTTACCTCATTAATTTGTGGTATGGTTCCGTTACCATTAGATAAACTATAATAATCTACGGCTATAGAAGGCCTATGACCAAATTGAAACCAAGCAGTTACCGCTTTTTTACTCACGTCTTTATTGGCATCTCTAGATTTATTTTTGTCTGCGTTGTATGTTGGTGCGTCTCCTGCAAAATGGTTTACGGTTAGTATGGTTTTGTGGTCTACGCCTCTGTCTGCTATAAATTTATTTGTATCCCATAATTGTGACACCTGACTTGCTCTATAAGGGTTTTGTACTGTGTGTGAAAACTCATATCTATAAAGATTACTATTGTAGTTTGTTTCTGTAAAAATAACTAACCTTTTGTTTTTAGTAATCATTTCTTGAATTGTAGGGTAGGTATCTGAGCCAGAATTTGCAGGTCTGCTAGCGCTAACAAAAGTACTGTGGTTGTATATGTAGTTAGATATGTTTTTGTAACCCGTTCTTCTGCCGTAAAAAATATCATCTAAACCACTTATTCCTAAATTAGCTCCTGTTTGTATGTGAAGTGTTATTATATCCAATGGATGATTTCTTAACCATTCTTCCATTATATTATTAAAATCCTTAGCATCCATCATACACATATTAGGAGACCCATGTTTTAGTCTTAATTCTCCGTTTACCCTGTGTATGTCTACCATAAAGCTTCTAACGCCACTTTGTAATTGAGCCTTTATGCCTTTGCTTTGGTTTCTTCCTCCTAAGCAGCCAAAAAAGCCTTGTGGAGCATCAGTATCATTATTATTAGCATTGTGGGTAATAAGCCAAGAGACTTCATCATATCTTCTTTGCTTATTCATATGGTTAGCATCTTGTGCTAAAACAAATTGCAGGTTGCCTAAAACAATAATTAAAGTTATTGTTTTTAGTGTAAGTAGGTTTTTCATTTTAAAATTTGGTTTAAGTTAATACGAACAAAAACCAAAGTTAGTTGGCAAAAATGATAGGCAGATTAATTAATAGTTATTAGAAAATTAATAATTTATTTTTCGTTTTCAACTGTTATTATTCAGTAGTTTTAGCTCTTTGTGGTAAGTTTCAATTCTTGCATAAGCTGTGCCATCTACCAATAAAATTACAATAAGCATAGCAACAGTAGTAATGCTAATGGCACGCCAAATAGGTGTTGTAATAAATAACATTACCAATGCGGCAACAACTATTAAAATAGGGATAACTTTAAATACAACGGTATATTCTTTTAACGTGCTTTCTGTACGTTCAATTTCAGACTCATAAAAAGCAGCTGCATTTGTAGTAAATGCTTTTTTAAATTGTGTTATTCTAGATTTGTTGGTGAAAAATAGACCAAGTCCTATAGTCATAAGCAATACACCGGCTACCAAAGTAGGAATAATGTATGCCTTTGCTAAATCGGTTTTTCCTAATTGCCAAAAACCAATACTTGCAATTAAAAATAAGAAGGCAAATAAAATAAAAAAACGTGTAGAGAACACTTCTGCTTTTGCCCATTCTGTTGCTAATTTTAATAGTTCCATACTTTAATTAAGTTTATATTTTTCTCTGTATTGTGTTGGACTTATACCTTCTTTCTTTTTAAATAACCTAGAAAAGTAAGGCGGATATTCAAACCCTAACTCATAAGCAACCTCAGAAATACTTTTATTTGGTTGTAATAGTATATTTTTTGCCTCATCTATTAAATGCAGGTGTAAATGTTCTGTAGTAGTTTTGCCAGTTTCTTTTTTTAGAGTGTCACTTAAATAACGTTGAGACACTAACATTTTACTTGCTATTTGTTCTATGCTGGGTATTCCTTTCTCTTGCAGTAGACCAGTTTCTAAATAGGTAGATATTTGCCTGTTAAATTGTTCTAATAAAGAGGTAGAGAACTCTTTTCTGTTTAAAAACTGTCTTTCATAAAACCTGTTAGCATACTTTAAAAGCGTGCTTAGTTGAGAAATAATAATGTCTTTACTAAACGCATCTTGGTTGTTTTGATATTCAATTTCTATGGCGGAAGCTATTAATTCCATTTGTTTTTCTTCTTTAGGAGAAAGATGCAATGCCTCATTAACAGAGTAAGAAAAGAAACCATAGTTTTTTATTTGCTGCGCTAACTCTGTACCTTTAATAAAATCTTCATGAAAATTTATAGAAAAACCTTTTTGCTCAAAAACCACGCTACTATCCCATTGTAAAACTTGCCTTGGAGCAATAAAAAATAAAGCACCATTAGTAAAATCATACTTTGTACGCCCATAATTTAATTTTCCTTTTACAAACTTTTTAAAGCTAATAGAATAACAATCGTTTGTAATTGGCGGCGAGCTCTCTTTAGGGCACGGTAAATTACCATTTCCTTTAGAGTTAAAAACACTAAGCATTGGATGCTCTGGACTTGGTAGCTCTAAATAATCTAAATAAGCAGATAATGTTTTAAAATGTTGCATACTACAAATTTAAATATTCCATTTTACACCTGTCTCTTTCTCAGAAAGTTCCCATAATTTTTTAGAAACCGCTTTGTCTTTAGCGTGTGGTTCTAACTTATGTGCGCCAACAAGGCCAACCCAATTGCTTCTTCCTGTAGGGCCGTAAAAACCAGTTTGGTCTAAATTTTCTTCTGTAGCACACATTAATTGCGGGTAAGCACCTTTTTCTGCAGATTGTGTAAATGGTTTCATTAGAAAAAACATAAAGCGCATAAGTAAGCTTCCGCTTGTGTTAATTAAGTTTGTTCTTGATGCTCCTGGGTGGCAAGCATAGGCCTTAACGTTAGTTTTGCCAGCTTCTTTTAACCTATCTTGTAGTTCGTAAATTGACATTATTTGTGCTAATTTACTTTGACTGTACGCATTGTTAGGTGTATAATCTTTATTCCAATTTAAATCATTAAATTTTATGGTTTTAATTCCCATATTATACCCCATACTACCAACAGTTACAATGCGCCCGTTAGATTTTTCTATAAGCGGAAACAACAAAGCTTGTAATGTCCAATTTCCATAGTAATTGGTGCCCATTTGACTTTCCCAACCATCTATTGTTAGCGTATGTTTTGGTACTTGTGCAATTGCAGCATTACAAATTAACGCATCAATTTTAGTAACGGTGTTAAGCACCTCTTGGGCAGCTTTTTTTACAGAGGCTTGTATTGATAGGTCTAAAGTAATATTTATAACATTGCTATGGCTACCAACTTCTTGCTTTAAAGTTTGTATAGTATCATCAGCCTTTTTAGGGTTTCTGTTAAGCATTACCACTTTAGCATTTTTAGACAGCAATATTTTAGCTGCTTCAAATCCGGTTCCGCTTGTTGTGCCTGTTATAACAAATGTTTTACCGCTTAAATCATCAATTCTTTCTGGTGTCCAACCATTTTTGCCAAATTTATTTGCTTTCATTGCTGTCTGTTTTTTTATAGATTAAAATAACATTGCAAAGATGAGGTAGTAATAGGCTTAAACGCTTATACAAATTTTCGGATGTTGTATACTTTTTGGTTGTGTTAGGTTATTTAGATAGTTAAGCACCTAGTTTAGCAAATTAAAATTTCTTTCATTAGCTAAACTTGTTTTTAAGGTCTATTGCTTTCTTCCGATTTATTTTTTTTATCAAGTGTAGTTCCTATTCCAACTCCAACAGCTATTCCAACACTAAGCCATAGTCCCAGATTATCTGTTGCAACACCAACAGCGGTTCCTATTCCTATTCCAATAGCAATTCCAATGGGTAGTTTTTTATTTTTTTTCATAAAGATTTTAATTATTTATTTTTTTTGATGTCTATTCTGTTCAAGATATATTATTGGTACACACATCTATATTATTTGTACTCTCGTGGTAGTAAACGTTACAAATATTATTTAGAATCTTTAGTATATTGCTTATACGTATTTATTTAAGACAATTGAAGTTAGCGTGTTTGTTTATGGCCATAGGCTATTTTCTAATTTTTCCCGTTCTCATAATAATCTATATAATTTTGAGCATTTATGGATTGAACGGTTACGAAAAAAAGTAATAACACCTTAATTTTATAATTGTTTTTAGTTTGAATCTTTGTTTTAGCTTTAACAATCTTTCATTGATAATTAGCAATTTTTATATTCTCAATAAATTGATTTACAGTAGTTAATTGTTGTGATAGCTAATTTTAAAAGTAAAAATAGTTGTTACAGTTCCATTAGAAGATACTTCATTAACAGTTTTTTTTGTGATATTCTCTTTTTGGTCGTACTCGTATTTTATAAATTTTATTTCATCATCATTTTCATAAAAATGATGTTCTGTTAATAGACCATTATCGTATACTTTGGTTTGCTTGCTATCTAATTTGTTATCTATAAAAACTTTTATTTCTGTACACTCATTTAAGTTGTTGTAATAATATTGCTCTGTAAAGCCTACATTGTCATTAGTAATTGTATTTGAGTGTTGCATTTTTACAAGTAATGCATCTTTATATTCATATTTTATAGTGTTGCTGTAGTTTTTACCATCTTCATTGTAGCAGTCTTCGGTTACCAGCAGTAGGTTGTCGTTTTTGTCGTATTTGTATGTTTTTTCACAGTAGGTATTAAACAATAGGTTACTGTCTTTAGTGTATATAACGTTATTGTTTTTATCTATTTTTTTAATCGACGACTCTGCTAATTCATCATCTTCAAAAACTTTTACTACAATTTCATTTTCTTTGTAGTCATATCTGTATGTAGTTGTGTAGCCACTGGATGTTAATAGTGTTTCAACTTTGGTTTTTAATTTTCCGTCTAAATATGTATATTCTTCAGTACTTCTTGCTTTCCCCCGATAATAGATGGTTTCATTTGTTAAAAATCCGTTTGTATTAAACGTTTTAACATTTTCAATAGATGGTGCATCATCTACGTGTAATACTTGCGAAAATTCGTTTACACTCTTTACGTTTCCTTTTAGGTTCAATTTTTCTAAATCGGTTATGTTGGTTTTTTTCATTGTACTATTTTGGGCGTTGCAAATGGTTGTTAATAGAAATAGACAAGTAAATAGTGTTTTCATAAAAATAGATGTAGATATTTTTTTATTTTAGAATTAATGGTTGTTCTAAGATTAGCTAAATATTAAATAGTATGTAAACCCAATAGCATATAGACATACTAGTATAAAACTAAATAGCCAATTCCATTCAAATTTTTGAGTCGTGTAAAATTGTATTGATGATTGTACAAAGGCTGTTAAAGCTGATAGTACAGCGATTAAAACCAAAATTATAGCTAAATAAATTAAGGCATCAAATTGTGTGCTCCAAAAATAATAGCTTAGTTTTATAAATACCATTAAGCCTGCAGTAAAAGTTAATAGTAAAGAGGTTATTAAAAGTTTGTTTATATTCATATTTTAATAATGTGTAGTGTGTGTTAGCTATGTTTAATGCGTTGTTTTATGTTATGGTTTAACTCAACATCATAAATATCTTGCTAACTTTATTTTAAAATGTTACTGTTTTTTGGCATTTTTAATAAGGGTGTTAAACTCCTTTTCAGAGATTATTTCGTTCAATAAAAATTCGTTTTTAATGGTAGTATACTCACCATTTTCCTTGACCATACGGCTTTCTACATATTTTACAATTCCACCACCCATTTTCTCATGTAACTCCTCTACAATTTTCTGTGCCGTTTTTAAATCGACATTTAAACTTTCCTTAATTTGTTTTATCTGGTCTAATTTATTATTAGATGTAAATGTGAAGGCATCTTTATTGGTAGTTGAATTTTTATTTATAATGAACGTTGGTTCTTCGTTAATAGTGATGGTTTCTTCTGTAGAAAAATCTTTTTCTGCAATATCTAATACCTGATTATCATAGTAGTTAGGATTATCATTCAAATTTTCAACTATATTATGGGCGTCTTTTAAGCTAATATTGGTTTTTGATGTTATATGTGTAATTGCTTTTTATTTACTTTCATTTATTAATTTAACTAAATCTTCTTTATTAAATTGTGCGTTATTAATTATAATATGCATAAATGTTGCTTTGGAGTGGTGTTAAGTTTATGTGTTTAAAATAATAATTAAGCTTTATGTAAATAGGCAATTATAATTGATGCCATTTGCCAATACTTATCTCTTTTTAATTGTCAGGTAAATTAATTTTAAAGGTTTTTGAATAATATTTGGGAAGGTATAAATAGGCGTTTTCTAATTTAGTGGATGACGAAAAAGCAACATACTCTTTACCTAAGTACTTTTCTTTAGCTTCTTTACTTAAGTCAGTACTTTTAATTAGGTCTAAAAATTTAGAATGAAATGTCTTTTTGTATTCGTCAAATGATAGGCTTGGGTTTTCTTTAAACTTTTGGTATATATCTTTATAAAGTGTTTTGGCACCAGATGACATACCATTTGTTGCAATGAGTCGTTCCTCATTTTCATTTAAATTAATCAAATCAAAATCTAAAAGGTTAATGTTGTTTTTAAAATCTAATATGACAGTATTATTCATAACATCAATAACTTTAAACTTGTAATTGCCAATTTTCATTTTTGTTCCAATATCAGATTTTTTAATTTTTACGTAATCATATCCATAAACAAATCCGCTTTCAAATATTACTGAGCCCTTGTATATTTCTGTATTTATGTTTGTATTAATATTAAAAGTAGCATTAAGTGTGCGCCAACGGTGTAATTTTGTGCTACCGTTTTTATATACAGAAGAACTATTGGAGCCATAGAAAATAGTTCCACTATTTTGTATTTTTAAATTTAGATCTTCATTGGTAATATTACTTTCCTTAATAGATAATTTAAAATTATCCATTAAATTATTTTTAGCAAACTCCGGAAAATGTGAATTTAATTCTAAAACGTGATTAGAAAAGCTACCCTCTTTAATATTTATTGCTCCGTTTTTTGCCAATGTATCTAGAATTGCTTTACAGTCTGCCTCTGTATATAATGTAGAGTTCCACGGTAATTTGTAATTTTGATCTATTTCGGCATCAACTTTTTGTGCATTAAATAGTTCAAAAACACCTTCGTAAGAAAATTTTTCATGAGATTCAATTTGTTCTAGCATAAAAGAGTTATATTCTTGTGCAACAGCTATTGTAGTTATTAATAGTAATAGAAGCGTAATTTTAGTTTTCATTAAATTTAATTATTGGTAAGGATACATAGTGAACTGTCTCATTCACAAAAATATATATTCTTCAATCATTATTTCTCACTGATTTCAGTGAAAAAAACTGTTGAATGTTTGTTCATTTTTTTGTGTTCTACTATTTATTTAAAAGCGTTTAATTTTGAGATTATCCCTTGTTATAAAATCCAAAATTTAGAGAAGAAATAAATGTTTTTAAACTTTAAAGTACATTAAAAAGCAGTAATCTACTATTTATATTTTAAAAACGGTTTTGGATATGGTTAGTGCAGGAGTAAATAAGCAATTAATTTACTATTAAGTACTTAGTTTGAGCATTTTAGTATTGCTAAATAAAGCCAATTCAAAATTATTTGGTAGACTTAATAAATATTCACTAAACTTTTGTAGTAAGGACTAAAATCCGTAATGCTTATAGGTGTTGTTGTCAGTAGTATTTATGGTTACCTTTCAGTATATTTTTTATAGGCTTTTTTATTCTCAAAAATGGTGTCTTTTGCTATAGTCTCATAATTTGATTCAGTATAAATTATCAATTCACGTTTTTCTCCAGATTTAAAATTTAAATTTTCAAAGGTTAAGGTTGGAGTTCTGCCGTATATGTATGGTATTAGCTGTAATTCGTATGATCCTTTTACTACTTCTATTTCAAAATTACCAATAGAATCGGTTACAGTTTTAAATTTCTTGTTATTTTCTTTTTTAGTAAAAATTAGTTCAACACCTTCTCCTGCAGGCCTATTATAATCACTTACTTTTCCATTAATAAACACTACCGTAGTATCTATAACTTCTTTTACAATATTCTCTTTAATTTCTCCCCAAAAACTTGGTTGAAATTTAGCTATTTTAGCTGAATACGTTTTTCCTGTTATGCAAGAATAAAAACTAAATAAGACCAAACTATAAGTTGTAAGTAAAATCTTTTTGTTTTGAATATATTTTTTCATAATACGCGTAAAGTGTTTGTATATTGTTAGTTACGTGATTAAGAAACTAATTAGCAAATAAAAACCGAATAGAAAAACCGCGAGTACATACGCTTCAGGATTTGTAAGTTAGCTATGACTGGTAATTAATTATGTATATATTAATAATCCATTTTTTTTATTTCTATTGTGGAATTTTTCTTCTGTATTTTTTTTATATCTGATTTTAACTTTAAAAATAGGTTTTTATCTAAATAGATAGTTAGTCCATCAATATTACTGAGATTTTCTGGCAAATTTTGAATATTGGTACGATCTAAGTATAATGTTTTCAGTTTTTTAAAATCTCCAATAAAATCAGGTATTGAGTTAATTGGGTTTTTACTTAAATGTAAATATTTTAGATTAATAAGGTTGCTAAAAGAGTCGGGTAAAGAACTAATATTGTTGTGACCTAAATCTAAAGTTGTTAGATTTTTTAAATACCCTAAGTTTTCAGAAATAGAAGTTAATTTATTCTTACTTAAATTTAATTTAGTAAGTTTTTTTAACTTCCACATACTTTTAGGTATGGAAGTTAATTTATTGTCATAGAAATTTAAAAAAGTAATATTCGGTAAACTTTCAAAAATATTAGGTAATTTGGTTAACTTTTGTGAGGAATATGTAATACTCTTTAACTTTGATAAGTCTTTTATATTTTCATGAAATTTTTCCAAAGCGTAAAACCGATGTGTTTTAATACTCGTAAGATTAAAATAAAACTTTAATTCTTCAAAGTCTGCCACATTTAAATAAGGGGGCATTTCTTCAGTTACTTTTCCTGTTTTTGCATATGTATATCGTTCTAATTCAGGAAGCTTACCATTGGGTAACAAAGTTATTTTTTTTATAGAGCCAAGAGACAGATATTTTTTTGCTTCAAGCCTATATAGCGTGTTATTGGAGTTGCTTAAATATTTATTAAAAGATTCTTCAGTTTTTATGCTAAGAGTTTTATCCCAATTACTTTGATCAATTTTATTTTGTTCTCTTATTTTTTGTTTCTCTTCATCTTCTAATTTTATCCTAGCTATTCTCTTATTTTCTCTAAGTTGTTTTACATCTTCAGTATTAAATAACCCATTGCCTCCTTGAGAAATTGATAGCTTCGTAAGTTCATCATATTCAGACCGTGTTGTACCAGTAGACAGCATAACACTCTCTATTCTTTCTTGTTCACGTTTTTTTTCTAATATTATTTGTTCTGCTTCTATACCTTCATCAATTTTATTTGAATATGATGCAATATCTTTAAAGATGGCTTTAGAAGGGTTTAAGGTATAAAGAATTTCTAACTCTTGTTTAGCTTTTATTAATTCGTTTTGTTTTACTAATATTTTAACCTTTAAATTTTGAGAGGTTGCTAATTTAATACCTTTAGACAGTTCTTCTAAACTCTCTAACTTGTCTAATGCTTTAGAGTAAGCCCCATTGTTGTAAAGCTCTTCTGCTGTAAAATAATAAGCTTTAATTTTGTTCTTGGTAACATTATCTAATTGTCCAAAACTAATTTGTGAAATTAGAAAAAAGAAGGTAAGTATTGTGATTTTTTTCATTGGTATATCTGATTTAATTCCCATTCTTTTGCCCTATTTAAAGCTTGTTTTTCTTTAAGTCTTTTTTGATTTTTTTCATATTCCTCTTTTCTTTTATCTCTCTTATAATCATCATGTAGAAGGTATAGTCCAGTAACCTTATAAGAGCGTCTTTTTATTCTTTTTGATTTTAAAGTAAATTCATTAATTAAATTCCCAGATGCATCCACAAATCCTATTTTATAGATTGTACTTAAATACAAATAAGGAGATTCTTTTGTTCCAAAATTTTTCTCTTTTACTACAATTGAAACTTTAGCAATGCCTTGTTTGTACTCTAAAATTTCCCAGTTTTTAAAAGGGATTAAAATATCTCCTTTAGTATTAACTACGCCTTGTAAATTGTTTTTTGTAGTGATTTTAAAATCTGTACTATTGTTTGCTTCACTTAAAAAATCGTCACTAGAGTCCTCTCTAGAATCGCTTAAAAAGTCATCAATATTATTATTTTCTTGTTCAGAAAGAAAGTCGGTAGGTGTATTATTAGTAGTAGCTAAGAAGTCATCAATTGAACTAATTTTGTTATTTCCATTTAAAGCATCTAGCTTATTAGAAATGGTTTTGCTTTTTTCAGATTCATTCCTTATCTCTTCATCCAATAAATCCATTTCTTTTAGGTGAGAATTTACATCATTATTTTCTTTTTCTTCTATTCCAGATAATTCCTTTAATCTAGTTTTGGCGTTTCTAACATTTTTTTTAGCCATACTTAAATCCTTGTTTAAACGCTTGCAGGCATCTTCTTTTTTAGCATTTATTTTATGATTCAAATTGTTAATTTCATTGCAAATTGAAAATAGATTGGGATTATGACTAATTTTTTTTATAATTTTTTGATAACGATTAATATGTAGTTGTAATTTTTCTTTACTGTCAAATGTTATATAGCTTTCCCAATCATAAATAGGTGAATTATAATGTAAACTTTCAATTAATTGATATAATTTTTCTTCTTTATCAATGATTTGGTTTTTTATTTCTTGAACCTTTAGTTCCTTTGTGGGTAAAGTTTTATCCCAAGTTGCTTTTTGGGCTTGTGTTAAATTGGATAACAGCAAAAATAATATTGAGAACTTTAATTTTAAGTACATAATTTAACCTATATAATCTTTAAAATAGTATTTTTTAATTTAGATATTATTATTTGTATTGAGTTATTGAATAGAGTAAATTATTTTTAAATTTCTTACTAAGTGTTTTTTATATAATACTTATACGTATATAAGCACCTAATTTAGCAAATAAAAACCGAATAGAAAATTAGACTTTACAAACACACAACGACCTTTGATTAAGCACTAAACCGCAATTGGTTTTATAATGTGTTGTGTTGCGTACTTTTATCTTAAAATTCGTAAAGCAGGTATATATTTAAATGATTTTTTATTAAAAACTCTAATTGTATTATAAACTGTTACTATAAAATTAAATATGTAAAGAATTATTAAAGGAATAAACATGGTAAATATTCCAAAATTCCAATTTGGTAATATTTCACTTAAAGCTCCTACATACATTCTAGTTAGAATAAATATGTAATGTAGAAACAATAACAAAGTCCAAGATATTTGAAAATTCAACATTGATTTTCCAAGTTCATTTACATTTTTCACTTTGTCTTTTTTAAAAATCCACATTGTCAAAGGAATAATAATTCCAAGTAAAGGAAAAAACAAAAAACCAAGTGCAGAAATACTCATTAAAGTCAAATAGTTTTGGTCTTCTTGTATTTTCCAATCTACTATTTCATCTGGCGAAGTGTCTAGTGCAATAGATAGTCTTTTCAAAGTATCTCCTCTAGGAACAGTTTCGTTATTTTCAATTCTCTGGATTGTTCTTAAGCTTAAACCAGATTCTTCTGCCAAATTTTCTTGCGATATTCCTTTTCTATTTCTTAAATCTTTTATTCTATGTGCTAAATTCAAATTGTTCATTTTTATATGTTTTTTAATTTGAAGTAAAAGTATTTCAGTATAGTCATATTTGATAGCGTCTTTATTATGTCATTCTTACGTCATTAGTGTCAGAGTCCTATTTTCGCATGACACACAACGGTTTGGCTATGCGCATTATCCCAAAGGGTATTGCGTATGGGCATTGTTAGCTTTAGTTTTTTAATAAAATACTGATTAGCAAATATGAAATTAACAATAAGGGAATCATTGAAGTCAATAAAGATGTTACTGTCCAACTCCTGTTCTGATTTCCTATTTTTTTAAGTCCCTTGTTTATCAGTATTGTACTCCAGATATAAAGAGGAAATATTCCGAATAATAAAATTCCAGTAATTAATTGGAACAAAATACTCGGAGCAGATAAGTCACCTAAGTGAAACGCTAGCCTACCAAGTCCCATCGTGATTGTCATAAAAATTCCGGCTATAAGTAGAGGGGCTGAAGCCCAAGTCAGAACTTTGAAGATTTCGGTCCATTCGATTTCACTGTCTGCTACCTTTAAGATGGCAGCTAGTATTAATCCAATTCCAATTCCCAAAATAGAACCGACCACAAAGACTAGACCTAATGTTTGGTAAAATTCCGTGTTGTTTTCAAGTTTGAATAAATCAAAACTCCTTAAGATAAGTGCGCAGGGAACTATTCCATTTATTACGAAGAAACCTATTGTCCATTTTAAATCGTTTTCTCCGTTGAGAACAGATTCAAAAGTTTTGTCAGGGTTTCGCCAGATTGTTTTTAGATGATTCAAAATTAAAGCTAACGTATTTGTATATGGATCGTAGCGTGTAAATTAGCGATTATTTTCGGATTAACACAGAGCCGAATTTTTATATTTTGTTTTAATTTTTTGTGTTATTAAGCCAAATCAAAAGATTTGGCGGGCATTATTAAACACAATAACTTTTGGATTAAGCACCAAAATCCGTATTAATTTTAGCCATTGTTAGCAATAGTATTATTCAATTATAATTTTCAATAAATAATATGCTAGATAAGTCAATCCGCCACCAGATAATAATCCCATAATTATCGGTAAAAAAATCTCTTTTCCAAATCGATTTTCTAAACACGCTATTTTTGGTTTTTTTGGATTAAAATAGACAGTAATCGGTTTCCCAATTAAACGTTTTATATTCTCTTCCACCTTCAGATAATTAGGGTTAGTTTGGTAATCTCCATATTGTTTAGGGAATTTAGACATTGGTTTAAATTCTTTTTGGTACAATGAGTCTGATGCTAGAGTTTGATTTGATTCATATTCTTTTCCGTTGATTGTGTATGAATAGGTTTTTTTTATAACAAATTTAAAGCTAACTGGAGTTTCTGAATCACCTCCAAATTTCTTAAACCTAATCTCAGAATCAATAATTTTTCCGATTATTGGTTTCCATTTTTTACTGTTTAGCATTCTAATTGTCCCTATAATTCCAGTTATAAATAGCCAATAAGAAAAGTATAAAAAAGTGGTAAAAACACACAAATAAATATAGTGGGAATAGTGTCTAAATTCCAATTTTCAAGGTTTATTTTCATATTATTGCTAACGTGTTTGTATATGGTTTGTTGCGTGTTTTAAGCACTAAATTTAGCAAATACAAACCGAATAGAAAATCCGCGAGGATTTTCGTAAGTAGGCTAGAACTAGCAATAAATTATATACGGTGTTAGCTACAGTTATTTTAGCAAATATTGAAATCCAGAAATTATACTTTCTATAAAAGGAAAAGCAAATGTTATTAAAGAAATTATTAATAATGCTTGAATTACAAATCTTACACCAAATTTTGATGCTGAAAATCTAGCAAAAATTTCCCAAAAAATTTCTCTGACTGCAATTTCCGTTAATGTCTGATTTTCTTGATTATCACTTAAAATTGGCATCGAAAATTTGTATTGTTCATCTTTATATTTAAACATCAAATAAGTTTGCTTGTTATCAACAATAACTTTTTTATCATTAAACTCAGGTATGTTATTCGCCTTTTTAACATATTCTTTTTTTGCCATTCTTCCTACAAATTTATCTATGTCTACATACTTGCTTTTAATAAGTTTTTGAGATTCCCAAACAATCCATCGAGGTGAGTGTTCATACTCTTTATAATCTTTTAAAGAAAAATACCTTTTTACAAAGGTTGGTGCAAAAATTAAATATAATAAATAAGCGATAACAAAAGAAAGAGATGAAACCCAAAGTATTTCCCATTTAAAAGGTAATTCTAGGTTAACGATATAAGAGTCACTTTGACTTAATTGTATTTTTATTTCTTTTGGCAAGTATTCTGATAGTTTAGCAAAAATAGGGACCAATGCAAACCAAGTAACAAAGTACTTGAATATTGTAATATTAAAGAAGTCTCTAAACCATTGCCAGTTTAATATTTTATCCTTCATTATGTTATATCTTTTCTTTAACAAATTTAAAAATTTTATTTCCATCTGAATCTATCTTATTAGCATATTCTACATTATAATATTTTGAAGGATTGAAAGAGGAGTTTAAATCATTCCATCTTGTTCTAATATAATCAAACATAGTATTAGGGTTTTCTTGTTTTTGAATCCTACTTTTTGAATTCATATATTTATCAATAGAACCACTTGAATCCCATTCATCTTTAATACTATCTAATCGGATTTCACTTTCATTGTTTAAATATGATTTGCGAATAGCATAAGATATTTGTGGCTTATACCAATTTTCAAAACCTTCAAAGATGTCTACACCACTGCAACAACAACTATAAGTTGATAGATATTGAAATTCATTATCTGCAAGACCTAAACTAATATTTGTACCTTCTAACGCGTCTTTTAATTTATTTATATTTTTTAGTTTTTCTTCAATTGGTAGAATGTATTCTCTCCCATTTATTATAGCTCCTTTTTCTTTATATATTTTATAAATACTTTTCCCAGTTATACTTTTAAATTTCTCTTCAATATCCGAGTTTTTTTCTATAGGTAGTTTTAAGTGCTCAAATCCTATATGTTTGATTCCAGTTTTTATTATTTGTTTAACAAAATAATTGATATCATCACTAACTTCTAATATGTAGGGTTGCCATCTTAAGGTAACATTTATTTGATTTTGTTGCAAAAGGCTAATACAATCAAGAAGTTTTTTAGGATTAGGAGAATTAGGTTCTAAGATTTTAGAGTTAGTAGGGTTTAGTGTAGAAATTGAAATTTGGATTACTAGACTTTTATAATTTTTAAATAATTCTAAATATTTATCAGTTCCAATTAAATCAGACTTAGTACTAATAACTACAGGATAGTCAATAGTTTTTAAATATTCAAGGACTTTGTAAGAAGAACCGTAAGTCTTTTCTATAGATTGGAATGGGTCACTCATTCCTCCAAAATGTACAGGTTTTCTGTTTTTTATAAACTCTGAAATAATTCCAGAATTTTCATTTTTTATTCCATTTTTAAAACGTGTAATTATCGATTCAGGATTTGCTGTTTTGATTTTTTTAGATTCAATATTTCCGCCTCTAATTCTAGCGAAACAATATCTACAACCAATAGCACAGCCAGCATAAGTGTCTAATCGAAATGGTAATCCACAGAAACTAAATTGACTAGTAATACTTAGTGGGTTTTTGTAAGTATATTCCAAAGGTTGATTTTGTTTTTTTAATTGTAGCTAACGGTAGGTATAACCGAAGTTACGGGATTAAAGTTAATGTTTTTCGGCTTATCACAGGCTTTAGCAATTGTGAGTGGATTCGGACGTAGTCGAATCCGCCGTAATTGCGGTTATACATTGTTGTGGGTAGTTTTTTATTTTTCTTATCCAGCTTTTCAATCAGTAATGAACCCAATAAGAGTCAGTTTCCTCTCCGTCGTCAACCATTCTAATTCGGACATCAAAAAGTTCCGTCAAAATTTTTTCTTTAGTCGAGTTGTCAAATTCTTCAAATTCCAATTCCTCAATATGTTCTGAAATTTTATCTCCGTTATGCCATTTTTCCGCTACAATTTTTTCAATCAGAATGTTCAATTCAGGTGAAGGAATTTCCATTTCAGATTTATGCCAAATAAATTCCTGTCGTTCTTCTGGGTCATTTTCATCATAGATTGCAATTCCGCTTATTGAGTCAACCGTTTCGTTTGTCAATTTAATTTTCTCAACTCCGTATAGCTTGAGGTAAGATTTTAAAAAATTCAGTCTTTTTGATTCTTGCATTTCGGTTTTGTCAAATTACCCACAACGGTTTTCTTTATTTTGATTTATTAATTTAATAGAAGAAAAGAGGAGAACTAAAACGGTCTTCAAGTTAACGACTTATTACACGTACTAGTCCTCTTTCTTCTTAACTGTTGCATAGAACCAATTGGAATACTAGGTTACCAGAACCCGTTAAAGGAAATAGTTTATGCGACATAATTTTAATAGCTAAATATAAAAGTATGAAAAATTATGAAGAAGTAGTAGGTATCGATGTATCAAAAAAAACAATAGATGCAAGTTGCCACTTATCAATGAAACACCGTGTTTTCACTAATGATGTTAAGGGGTTTCAATCTATGTTAAATTGGGTAACAAAGCAAACCAAAGGCGTTTCTGTTTTTTACTGTTTTGAGAATACAGGAAATTATTCTTTAAAACTCGCAAGTTACCTAAGTTATAAAGGAATTGCATATGTGGAAGAAAGCCCTATTAAAATTAAACGTTCATCAGGTTTAGTTAGAGAAAAAACAGATAAGATTGATTCCGAGATTATAGCTAGATATGCTTGGATCCATCGAGAAGAATTGGTTTCTAGTGAATTAAAAAGTGTTGTTTATCAAGAGTTAGGTAGACTTATAGGCTTGCGAGATCAATTAGTTAGAAATAGAGCAGGATTGTTAGGCACTTTAAAAGAGATAGAGCAGCTTTTAAGCAGTCCATCTACAGATACTAGCTGTATTGTTTTAAGAAGGAGTATAGAAAATTTAAGCAAACAAATTAAGAGCATTGAATCTAGAATGGATTCTCTATTAAAAGAAGATGAGTCACTTTCTTCAAACTATAAATTGTTACTCTCTATAAGAGGAATAGGTTTTGTTGTTGCGTGTCAATTATTATATCATACTGAAAACTTCAAACGCTTTTCTAGCTGGCGAAAATTCTCAAGCTATTGCGGTTTAGCTCCATACGAATATAGTTCAGGAACAAGTATTCATAGACGTAAAAAATGTCATTATTTAGGAGATAGGAAAATGAAAAGTTTACTGAGTATGGCAAGTATATCAGCAATACAACATGACCCAGAATTAAGATTATATTATAAACGGAAAGTAAAGGAAGGAAAACCAAAAATGATAGCACTAAACAATGTTAGGAACAAATTATTAGCGAGAGTGTTTTCAGTTGTAAAAAGAGGCACTCCATATGTTGCCCTAAATCAATATGCAGCTTAAAATTTAATGAGAAATTACTAGGATTTGATCTTGGAATACGTGTATGGTTAGTTGCGTGGTTAAGCAACTAAGTTAATAAACATTTACGAACCCGTGAATATTCCGGCGGAATATTCACAAGTAGGGAAGAATATAGCAATTAATTATACACGGTGTTATGTGTGGTTATTTTTCGCTAATCAATTTTATATGTTCAATTTTTATATCTTTTTCTTCTACGGTTAATCCATAAGATTTCAGACTGCTAATAATGTCATTTTTAGATTTAATGCCGATTATAAAATCATACTTTGTTTCATTTTTACCATTGAATTTAAACGATACAGAAGAAACATTTGATAATTCAACAAGTGTATTATTTATTGTATATGCAGTAAATACTATTTTGTCATCTGCGTCAGATTTAGCTGAAAATCTTTTTTCGAAAGTTTCTTCTAAAAGCGATTTGTCTTGAATTGAAACAAGATTTACTTTTGTAGTTTTAAAGACCGTTTGCTTTTTTAAATTCAGTTTTTTTAAAATGTCATTTTCTAAAAAATTCAGATTTTTAGGTTCTTCTGTATTTTTATAAATTAGGTCGAAACGTTTATCTTTTATTGTCTCAGGTAATTCTAATTGGTCATTTTTAATATTTAAAATATCATTATAAATATCTGCCAATTTATAGGATTTCAATGTTATAATGCTTGTTCCGATTGCTTGTTTAGATGTTTCTGTACTTTCTGTTTCTTGAAGTTCAAAATAATACTTAACTTCTTTATTACTCATCAATTCTTTAAAGTCAAATGTTTGTTTTTGTTCTTTGAAACTTACATTTTTCTTTAAATCGAAATCTGTATTTTCTGTATTCCCGTTAGAAAGGAATTTTGACATAATCGCAGAATTTAGATTTTTTGGCTCTCCTATCCATTTTATAGTACCACTTTTATCTATTAAAACTGTTAAAGGATATTCTTCTAATCCTTTGATGCCATCTCCAAAGCTAATTTGAGTTTCCTTCGTCAAATCCGTAACCACGATTGACTTAAATTCGATTCGCTTTAGGCTTCTTTCAACTTTTGCAACTGATTCGTCTGTTATTGAAATGTAATAAAGGTCTTTTTGATTAAACTCCTTTTGGATTTCATTCATATGTGGAACCGCTGCTATACAAGGTCCACACCAAGTTGCCCAAAATTCGAGAACTATGTATTTATCATTCAAATTTTTGTCATTTGGAATATTCTCAATCCAATTCGTAATATTTATTTTTGGTGCTTTTTCGTTGACTTTTATATTGGATTGGGCGTAAATATTACCAAAAGTAAATAATGTCAGAATATAAATTAGTTTTCTCATAGTTTGGTTTTTTAATCACACATAACTAGTTAGTAAACGCAATGTATTGCGTTTATTCCGCCAATATGGGTGAATAAACGCACATTTTACATTTTTGGCTGTTATTTTTCCCACAATTTATAATTATTTTCTGTACTACAATTACGGAAATGTGTAATTAGCCCAATTTTGTGTGTAAAATGCATTAATTATACTCCGTTTTGTATTTTTATTTAGGAACTTTTTAATCATTTTTAAACGACTACAAATATTTACAACCGAAAGTAAGCGCTTTGTAACCGTATAAAGTTTGGTTACGGTTTTAGGTTTGCAGTGCCATTGCAATAGTGCTTTGGTAGTAGTAACTGTTAAACATTAAAACACACAAATTATGAACGCACTTAAAAACAGAGTACAGTTAATTGGTAACTTAGGTAACGATCCAGAAATTATAAACTTAGATGGCGGTAAAAAGCTTGCACGCTTTTCTATAGCTACTAATGAGACGTACAAAAACGCTGCTGGCGAAAAAATAACAGATACCCAATGGCACAATGTTGTTGCTTGGGGAAAAACTGCAGAAATTGTAGAAAACTATTTAACCAAAGGAAAAGAAATTGCTTTAGAGGGCAAATTGGTTAACAGGTCTTACGAGACCAAAGAAGGCGAAAAAAGATATAGTACAGAGGTGAATTGTAACGAGATTTTAATGCTTGGTAAAGGGTAATGTAACCTAAACACTAACCATAAACTAAAAAGGCTTTCTATACTGGTTTAGAAAGCCTTTTTTAGTATTACATATTTTTATGAAAAGCTAGTTGTATGCGCTTACGGGCAACGTCTACCTCTAATACTTTTACCACTATTTGTTGGTGTAGGCTTACGTGCTCATTTACGTCTTTTACAAAAGTGTCTGCCAGGTTAGATATGTGTATTAAGCCACTTTCCTTAATACCAACATCTACAAAACAACCAAAATTGGTAATATTGTTAACTATACCTGGTAATAACTGTCCAGCAACAAGGTCTGTTATAGACCGTATGTTTTGGTTAAAAGAAAATACTTTGGCTTTTTCTCTAATATCCAAACCAGGCTTTTCTAGCTCCTTAACAATGTCTTGCAATGTTGGTAAACCAACAGTGTCTGTACAGTATTTTTGTAGGTCTATTTTTTGCAAAACCTCTTTATTGCCAATTAACTCTTCAATAGGTACTTTGGTATCTTTAGTTATTTGTTGTACTATGCTGTAACTCTCTGGGTGTACGGCAGAATCGTCTAACGGGTTTTTGGCATTTTTTATGCGTAAAAAAGCAGCACCTTGCTCAAATGCTTTTCCGCCCAAACGCGGTACTTTTTTTATGGCTGTTCTGCTTGTAAAAGCACCATTTTCGTTTCGGTAGTTTACAATGTTTTCGGCTAATTTTGGTCCAATACCAGATACATAACTTAGTAAAGATGTACTTGCGGTGTTTATATTTACACCAACCGCATTTACACAACTCTCTACAACGGTGTCTAAAGATTGTTTTAGTTTGCTTTGGTCTACATCATGTTGGTATTGCCCAACACCTATAGATTTTGCATCTATTTTTACCAATTCTGCTAACGGATCTGCAAGTCTACGCCCAATAGAAACTGCGCCACGCACAGTAACATCATAATTAGGAAACTCATCTCTAGCAATTTTAGAAGCCGAGTATATAGATGCGCCTGCTTCGCTAACCACAAAAACTTCTAATGGGTTTTTAAATTGTATGCGTTTAACCAATTGCTCTGTTTCTCTAGAGGCTGTACCGTTACCTATTGCTATGGCTTCAATTTTATATGCATCTGCTAAAGAACTAATTTTTTTAATTGCTTCTGTGCTTTTGTTTTGTGGTGCATGCGGATAAATGGTTTCATTATGCAACAAATCTCCTTGGGCATCTAAACACACCAATTTGCAACCGGTTCTAAAACCAGGATCTAAGGCTAATATTCTTTTTTCGCCTAAAGGAGAACCTAATAGTAATTGTTTTAAATTTTTAGAGAAAACAGCTATTGCATCTGCATCTGCTTTTTCTTTCGCATTTTTTAAAAGCTCGTTAGACAAAGAGGGGAGAAGTAGTCTTTTGTAAGCATCTTGTATAGCAAGCTCTATTTGCTGTGCACAGGCATTGTTACTTTTTATAATTCGGTTTTCAATTTTATCTAAAGCTCTATCATTGTCTATTTCTATTTTAACCCTAATAAAACCTTCTTTTTCTGCTCTTAAAATGGCAAGTAACCTGTGTGATGGGCAACGTTTTAAAGCCTCGCTCCAATCAAAATAATCTCTAAACTTCTGGGCTTTTTCGTCATCTTTTTTAGTGCCAATAACTTTGGTTGTAATTAGGGCGTAGTTTTCAAGCTGGTGGCGTATGCCGTTTCTAATATCTGTACGCTCATTAATCCATTCAGATATAATATGTCTGGCTCCTTCTAACGCCAAATCTTCATTAATAATAACATCATTTAGGTATCTAGAGGCTGTATATTCAATTTCATCATTACGCTGTGCCATTATTATTTTAGCCAAAGGCTCTAAACCGTTTTTAATAGCGGTTTCAGCTTTTGTCTTACGCTTTTTCTTAAACGGAAGGTAAATATCTTCTAAAGTAGTAAGGTTGTCTGTGGCAGCAATTTTTGTTTGTAGTTCTGGCGTTAAAACATCTTGTTCTTGCAACGCTTTTAGTATTGCTGCTTTTCTTTTTTCTAAGGCTTCAAACTGAGCTTTGTAGGTAACAATAGCACCAATTTGTACCTCGTCTAAATTTCCTGTTTTTTCTTTACGGTATCTAGATATAAACGGTATGGTACAATCTTGATTTAAAAGCTCTATAGTATTTTTTACACTTAGTTCTGGTAACTGCGTGTGTTTAAGTATATATTTTATCATTAAAAAAGACCTTATAAATTTAGTTTTATAAGGTCTCTAATATATTTAACTCAATTGATTTAATCGAATTTCTGTGCTATAATTTTTCTAGTTTTCGCCAGACTGCATTTTAGCATCATTTATCATTTTCTCGTTAGGTAAAATAGCAACGTTTACTCTTCTGTTTTTTGCTCTACCTTCTGGTGTACTGTTATCATGTGTTGGTTTTTCTTCTCCAAACCACTCTGTAGTAAATCTACTAGCAGCAATTCCTTTAGCTGTTAAGTATGATGTTACTGCGTTTGCTCTGTTTTTAGATAACGTCATGTTGTAATCTGCAGCACCAGAACTATCTGTATGGCCTACAACCAAAATATTGGTATCTGGATACTCTATAAATACATTAGCTAATTTATCTAAAGATGTTTTAGAAGCACCGTTAATGTTGTATTTAGCTGTGTCAAAAAATACACCACTGTTTTCATCAAAAGTTACAACAATACCATCATCTACACGCTCTACTTGTGCACCCGGAATTTCTTCTTCAATTTTTTGTGCTTGCTTATCCATTCTATTACCAATAAGCACACCAGCACCACCACCAACAACACCACCAATAACTGCACCTAGCTCGCCATTGCCTCCTTTGCCTACATTGTTACCAATTATAGCACCTAAAATTGCACCACCAGCAGCACCAATTGCACCACCTTTTTGTTTGTTGTTTGCGTTTTGTACAGCATCACAACTTGTAAAATTTACCATTAATAGTAATGCAAATACACCTATTGTTATTTTTTTTATTGTTGTTTTCATGTGTTAATTTTAAATTATTTAATAATTAATGGGTTGTGTTTTTTTTACCAATCTGCTTTGGTAAAGTTCATTGTAATTGTAAATGGTTTGCCATCTACAGATAAAGTTTGTGTCCAGGTCATGTTAGACTCTGTTAACAATGCAAGTGATAACCTAAACCCTACGTTGTTTTGACTTTTACCTTTTGCGTCTGTAGGCTTAATTAAAAAGTCGTACAAGCCAGTAGTTTCATCAATTTCTTGAATTGTAAAAATAAAGTTACGTTCTCCTGTAGCACAATTTGCATTGTTTATGCTATACTTACCAGTATTGTTGTTAGGTATAAAAGACCAAGAACTACCTTGAAAGCATTCCTTAGATACATCGTTTAAAAGCGTAACATTGTATTCACCAGCTTCACTATAAGATATGTTGCTAAGTGTCCATTCTCCTTTAATTACTTTTTTTGATGTTCTAACGGTTTTTGATGCTCCGCAAGAAACTAAACTTACTGCAAGTAGTAGTACTATTAACTGTTTCATAATTTATTTTGATTTATGTATATACGAAATAACTGTTTTTTTAGACCACACAGTAACTCATTTGCATAAAATGATAATGCAATAAATTTGTAGTCCAAATACTATGTAAAGATACTAGATGTTGTATTAACTAGGTGTGAAAAAAACTGTAAATTAGATGAAGTGCGTAGTCTTAGGCTACTTTTTTAAGCAAATCAAAACAAGGACATTTTTTACAACGCTTGTTTTCAGATTTCTTATATTTTTTACAGCATTTGCTTTTTACCTTATCTGCAACTTTAGGAGTTGCTTTTAGCAATTTTTTTAATGCTTTTTTTTCTTTTTTCTTATCCTTTTTTTTGCCCATAACTACTTATGCCTAAAAATAGTACGGCAAAAGTAGTTATTTTAAATTAATCTAAATAAAATTATTTTGTTAAACTTATTGTGGATCTTCTGTAGAGGCTGTAGACACTGTTAGTTGCTGTATATCTCTATCAAACAAATACAAACCACCTTTATCATCTCCAATAAGGTTTATTTTGTCTAAAATAGTACGTGCCATAGCTTCTTCCTCTATTTGTTCTGATACGTACCATTGTAAAAAGTTATGTGTAGCATAATCTTTTTCTTGTAAGGTAATGTGTACTAGCTCATTAATACTATTAGAAACAAACACTTCATGTTCAAATAATTTTTCGAACATTTCTTTAAAAGAATTAAAGGTTACGTTAGGTGCGGCAAGCTCAGAAATTTGTGCGTGTCCGCCACGTTCATTAACAAATTTAACAAGTTTTAGCATATGGTCTCGCTCTTCATTAGACTGGTCGTACATAAAACCAGCAACACCCTCAAGACCTTTTACCTCTGCCCAACAAGCCATAGCTAAATAAATCTGAGAAGATTCTGCTTCTATTTTTATCTGATTGTTAAGTGCTTTTTCTATATTTTTTGATAACATAATTTTCTTCTTTTTATAAAATTACAAAATTAATTTATTGTTTCGCCACTATTTACACCATCTTCATCTGGGTTCACAAAAACTAATTTTCCGTCTGCATTTTCTGTCATTAAAATCATTCCTTCACTCTCTACACCGCGTAAAGCTCTTGGAGCTAGGTTTACTAAAACAGTAACTTTTTTGCCTACAATTTCTTCAGGAGTAAAGCTTTCTGCAATACCAGAAACTATGGTGCGGGTATCTAAACCAGTATCTACCTTTAAAACCAATAGCTTTTTTGCTTTAGCCATTTTTTCTGCTTCTATAATGGTACCAACACGCATATCTAACTTTGTAAAATCGTCAAAAGTAATGGTGTCTTTTTGTGCAGCTACTTCTTTGCTCATTTGTAAGTTTGCTTTTTTTGTTGCTTCTAGCTTTGCTAGTTGAGCTTCAATTTCTTTGTCTTCTACTTTTCTAAACAACAATTCTGCTTTGTTAATTGTATGTCCGGCTGGTAATAATACGTCTTGGGTAGCAATAGTATTCCATTCTACGTTATTATTTGCAGCACTTACATTTAAAATGTTTTTAAGTTTAGCCGATGTAAAAGGTAAAAATGGCTCACTTAGTACAGCCAATGCAGATGCTATTTGTAAAGCAACATACATTATGGTTTTTACACGTTCCTCATCTTGCTTAATAACTTTCCAAGGTTCTTCATCTGCTAAGTACTTGTTACCAAGTCTAGCTAAATTCATTAATTCTTGTCCGGCTTCTCTAAATCTATAGCGCTCTAAAGAACTAGAAATTATTTCTGGGTATTTTTTTACTTCTTCTAAAGTAGCTTTATCTATTTCAGAAAATGTAGCAGGAGTAGGTAAAACACCATTATAGTATTTGTTTGTTAATACCACAACTCTGTTTATAAAATTACCAAAAATGGCTACCAACTCGTTATTATTACGTGCCTGAAAATCTTTCCAAGTAAAATCGTTATCCTTAGTTTCTGGAGCGTTTGCAGTTAGTGTGTAACGCAAAACATCTTGCATATCTGGGAAATCTTCTAAATACTCATGCAACCAAACGGCCCAGTTTTTAGAGGTTGATAACTTATTGCCTTCTAAATTTAAAAATTCATTTGCAGGTACGTTTTCAGGTAGAATAAAATCTCCGTGTGCTTTTAGCATACTAGGGAAAATAATACAGTGAAAAACAATATTATCTTTACCTATAAAGTGAAGCATTTTTGTGTTTTCATCTTTCCAATATGGCTCCCAATCTTTGCCCTCGCGTGCAGCCCATTCTTTGGTAGATGAGATGTAACCAATAGGCGCATCAAACCAAACATAAAGTACTTTGCCCTCACCACCTGGTACCGGAACAGGAATTCCCCAGTCTAAATCTCTGGTTACAGCACGTGGTTTTAAACCATCATCTATCCAAGATTTACATTGTCCGTAAACATTAGGTTTCCAATCGTTTTTATGGCCTTCTAAAATCCATTCTTTTAAAAAGTCCTCATACCTATCTAACGGTAAAAACCAGTGTTTTGTTTCTTTTAAAGTAGGTACAGCACCAGATACTGTAGATTTAGGATTTATTAATTCGGTAGCACTTAATGTAGATCCACAGTTTTCACATTGGTCTCCATAAGCTTCTTCATGGCCACATTTTGGACACGTACCAATTACAAACCTATCTGCCAAAAACTGTTTAGCTTCTGCATCATATAATTGTTCTGTAGTTTCTTCTATAAAATCACCTTTGTCATACAAATTCTTAAAAAACTCAGAAGCTGTATCATGGTGTACTTGTGCAGATGTGCGCGAGTAATTATCAAAAGTAATTCCAAAATCTAAAAAAGATTTTTTAATGATTGCGTGGTATTTATCTATAACCTGTTTAGGTGTAATGCCTTCCTTTTTGGCTTTCATAGAAATAGCAACACCGTGCTCATCACTACCACAAACAAAGGCAACATCTTTATTGATGCCTCTTAAATAACGTGCATAAATATCTGCAGGAACATATACACCTGCCAAATGGCCAATATGTATTGGTCCGTTTGTGTAAGGTAACGCTGCTGTAATTGTATATCTACTTGGTGTTTTTGTTTGTTGTGCCATTAAAATTGAATTAAGCTGCAAAAATACATTTTTAGCAAGCAGTACTAAAGAAAAGATAGAAATAAATGCGTGTTACAACCACT
Organism: Cellulophaga sp. RHA_52; assembly: GCF_007827205.1. Taxonomy (NCBI): domain Bacteria; kingdom Pseudomonadati; phylum Bacteroidota; class Flavobacteriia; order Flavobacteriales; family Flavobacteriaceae; genus Cellulophaga; species Cellulophaga sp. RHA_52. The sequence goes on along the minus strand of NZ_VIRZ01000001.1, from coordinate 431,140 downwards.
AGCTACTTTTAAAAACTAGCGCAATACAACGATTATTTAAAATATAAGCTGTATTTTTTAGTTGTAATTGTATAAAAAAGATAAAGTTATGAGTGGTAAGCCAGTACGTAAAGATGTTTTAAAATCTGTAGATTTAGATGCTATAAAAGATACTCCTAAGTCTGAAGATGATATTACACGTGTGTATAAAAACAAAAATTCTAGAGTTAAAAAGGAGTTAGATTTTAAAACAAAAAAGAACAATACTAAATTGACATAAAAAAAGCACCTAAATTAAATAATAGGTGCTTTAATGTAATATTAATTGTAATGTAAACTGATTAAGATACCATTACAGATTTGCTCATTTTTTGATCTTGAACACTTATTCTGTAAATGTATTTACCTGTGGCAAGGTTTACAGGTAGGCGTTCTCTAATGTTAATTTCTTGAGAGCCTTCTGTAGTCATAGCATTGTATACTGTGCCTATGTTTTGTCCTAAAATGTTATAAATTTGAATATCTACGTGTGCCGTAAATGGCATTTCTAAATGTATTGTTGGGTTTCCTTTTGTAGGGTAATATGGTTTGTGAACTACCATATTTTCTATTACAGGGTCTGGTTCTGTAGGATCTGTTCCTCCGTCTGGTGGTCCAGGTAAAACAGGAGTTTCATCATCAATAGCAATATCTGGAAAATCTTCTCCACTACAACTAAAACCTAAATCTACTGGCACATAAGTGCGCCCTAATAAATGTCTTTCTACAGCTTCTCTAGGTACACATAACCATTCTGCTAAAACAGTGCCGTATAAATCTCTAAAATCCATTGTATACTCTAGGTTACCTCTTTCATTAGGATCCTCTAATGATGGATGATCACCAACAAATGCACTACCATTTAACGCAGAACCAAAGAATAGTGTAGGACTTGCTTTACCATGATCTGTACCGTTAGATCCGTTTTCGTATATTCTACGTCCAAACTCAGAAAAGGTCATACTTAAAACCTTGTCATCTTGCTCTGTACAGGCTAAGTCTTGGTAAAAATCGCTTACGGCAACAGATAAATTTGTCATTAAGCGTTCATGTACTAATGGCTGATTTCCGTGCGTGTCAAAACCACCCATAGAAATCATATATACTTTTGTGCCTAAGCCACCTTTTATTAGCTTGGCTAATACAGCTAATTGTCGTGCAAAACTATTGTCTTGGTATTCAATACCGCAACCTAAAGCTTCACCACGTTCATAAGCCTCATGTATTTTACCAGAATACTCATAAGTAGTATTAGCAACACCTCTTAAAAACTTAATTTGGTCACCATACATACAATCGCCAAAAATAGTTTCGTCAGCTATTTCATATTGGTTACCTGTTTCTGCAATACGCTCTAGTTGGTTAATGTTACTTGTTACAAATGCATAATTTGTTTCTTCTCCCTGAAAAACCAAGCTACCATATTGTCCTATTTGGATAGCGGCAGGAGCTTCTGGCGGGTTAATTAAATAATCTTGATATAATTCTTCAAAATGTCTACCCATCCAACCTGTTTTTTCACCAGAAAAACCAGTGGTTGTTAAATCGGTATTTGCAAAAATATCTGATCCTGTAAAATGAGATAAACTCTGACCTTCATAACCTACGCCATGAACTGCTTTAAACTGACCTTCTCCCCACATACGCTCTAAAGAGGTCATGTATGATGGAACACCAAAATTATCGGTTAATTTTAAAACCTTACTTTCTGGTATGTATATATTAGGTCTTGCATTTGCATAAGTATCATATTGCTCTATTGGTATAACAGTACTTAAACCGTCATTACCACCTGCAAGTCTTATTAAAACTAAAACTTTACCGTCTGACTCTGCATCTGCAATTGCAGTAGATAAAGGTGACGTAGCCGAAGCGTTAAGTACATTGCTACCTAGTAGCATAGATCCAGAACCAACCATCCCCATTGCTTGTAAAAAAGAACGTCTGTTCCATTTTTTATGCTCTAAGTCATGAGCCTCTTTGTCTGCATGTTGTACTTTAGAATTTGTATTGCACATAATAAATGGTTATTTTAATTGGAATTCTGGTTGTCTAATAATATGCATCATAAGCTGAAAAACTAATACTTCTGCACCTGGGTAATATAAGCTCCAGGTACCGTCTCCTTCTGGAGGAGCGTAATATTGCACCAGTGCATCGTCTCTAAATACATCATATGCATTTTGTAGCTCGTCTGCAGCAATACCTTTTGGTAATAATTTATCTAAAATGGCATCGGTAACCCTGTCTGGATTACTTTCTGTAGATGCATTAGGTGTCACAGAAATAGCAAAATCTCTAAATTGCTCAGAACTTACATTGTATGCTGTTTGCAAATAAAGTTCTGCAGATAGCCAGCGGCCAATCATAAAATTAGTATTTATCCAATACCTATCTCTGTACCAACCTTCTACTCCTGGTGGGTTAAAAATTTCTTGTCCAAGAAGTCTGCATGTGTTTTCTACACTTGCAATTGTATCTTCATCAAACGTAAAATTAGTTTCGTTTATTAGGTTTATATAAATATCAAACGGACTCTTAATTATTACACCAACAGCTTCGTCATCATAAAAATGTTCACTTTTAAATAGCACTCTTAACACTTCTGCTATTTCAAAACCACTACCTCTAAATACTGCCGCTAATTCGTCAACAATTTGTTTTGCATTACCGTTGTTTTCTTCGTCATCAGAATCTGGGTGAACAAAAAACTCGTATAATTTTTTACAAATAAACCAGCTTATTTTTTCTTCTCTTTGGTCAAATAAATTAGTTATAACACCATCATAATCAAAGGTGTCTGTTTGGCCAAAAATGGTTTTACTACCTGTGTCATGCTTTGTTGGGTCAAAAGTAATTGGAGTATAACTTTCTTCACCACGTTCTACCCAACCAGTTAAGGCTCTAGCTGTTTCTATAATATCTTCTTCTGTGTAGCCGTTACCTTCACCTAATGTAAATAATTCATACAACTCACGCGCATAGTTTTCATTAGGGTTGTTACCATTATTGTATACACCATCTAAATAAAATAACATAGCGTCATTAAGGCCAATTTCACTTACAAAATCTTTAAAATTGCCTATTGCATTACGTTGTAAACAATCTACATACCTATACAATAGAGGCGGAGCCATATAGTTTCTGTATTCCGTTACAAAATGGTTGCTCCAAAAGAAACTTAACCTATCTTTTAAATTATTTGTAACTAAACCATTTATGTATAGACTTATAAACTCTTGTTTTTGTTGATTTCTTAATTGGTTTCTAGCGTCATCATCCTCAGGATAATCTGCACCTGTCCAATTTGCCCATATAGGTGCTGCAATTTCTGGCATACTAATAGCTTCTGCTATTAAATTATCTACATATGCAGACACATTTTGTCCTACAGCGTTTGTAATAGTGTCTGCAGAGGCACTAAAACCTAATCTTCTGTAAAGATGTTCAGCTTTTTGTTTGTCTAGTGAGCCAGCTATGGGGTTTAGCGATGCAGAATTGCAATTCACAAAATATTCCATAATAATTATTGCATTAGTATTGATCGGTTATTAGGTTGTGTGTTTATTTTTAACGTTAAAATATACATTACCGTATATGAATGGTTAAAAATTTTAACAAAGCAACTTTATTACCTACGTAAATTAAGCGGTTTTAGATGATGAAAAGCTTTTTTTTTCGATGAAATGCTGTAATTTGTGTGTTAAATTTTTTTTATGGGTATTCACAATCAGTTTGGTAAAGAAGGAGAAAAACTAGCAGTAGAGTTTTTAAAGGACAATGGTTACGTTATTAAGCACCTTAATTACCGTTATCTAAAAGCTGAGGTAGATATTATTGCACAGCAAAAAAGCACACTAGCCATTATAGAGGTAAAGTCTAGAAGTAGTGACGCTTTACAGAATATTGCAGATACGGTAACCGCTAAAAAAATTAAACTTCTTGTTATGGCTGCAGATCATTATGTGTCTGATAATGATTTAGATGTAGATGTTAGATTTGATATTATTACAATTTTAAAAAATGCAGATAATTTAAAAATTGAGCATTTAAAGGATGCATTTTATCATTTTTAAAATTGAACCTACATATTTTTATCATATTACAATTGTTACATTTAAAACAATTTGTTAATTTTGTAATGTAAAGATGATTTTTTTCGTTTATACTGAAAAATATTTTTCTAATACACGCAAAACAAACAACCAAAAATTAATTTAAACTAACAGCAAGATGAAAACAATATCATCCGTAGTAGAGGAGTACATTAAAAAGAAACCTTTTTTACAAAGTGCTTTGGCACAAAGCATTATTAATTTAACGTCGTTATCTAGAATAATTAAGCCAGAAATAGAATCTGAATTAGGTAAAGATATTAGAAACGGAGCTATTGTTATGGCTTTAAAAAGGTTATCTGACGATTTAGAGTTTAGAGCTACGCACAAAATTGTAAAAGTCCTTAAAAATATAGGAGAAATTACGGTGAGGTCTTCTTTAACAGATTTCACTTTTTTATTGTCTGATTCTATCTTAGATAACCAAACAAAGCTAATTAGAGAAGTTAACAAAAATAAAGATGTTTTTTATACTTCTTCTAGAGGAGTAAATGAGCTTAATATTGTGGTAAATAATACTTTAGATAATACAGTAGAAGAGTTGTTTAAGCACGAAAGATGTACCCAAAAAGCAGAAAATTTATCTTCTATTACTGTAAAATTACCAGCAGAGAATGTATCAGTTCCTGGTATTTATTATTTTATTTTTCAGCGTTTAGCTTGGGAAGGTATTGTACTTTTTGAGGTGATTTCTACAACCAATGAGTTTACTATTTTAGTAAATGATGAGCAGGTAGATGTAGCCTTTAAAACTATAAAAGATCTAAAGGCTTTATAAGTCTATTTGTACTATTTTTTATTTAAATATTCTAGGACCTCTTTGTAGGTTTCTGGCTTGTTTACAATTCTTTTGTCTTTGTCTAAAATAAAGTAGGTAGGTGTGGCAGAAATGTTATACAATTCTGCATATTTGTTATCCCACTTGCCTAGGGCTAATGCGTGTGTAAAACTTTTAAGTTTAGCAGACTCTGTGTCCCAATAATTGTACTCGTCCTCTAAACCAACAGCAAGTACTTTTACGTTGCTGTATTGTTGTATTGCTTTGTTTAGTTGTGGCAATTCTTTTAAACAATGAGAGCATGTGCTACTCCAGAAAACAACAACGTAGTTTTCAGCTCCAGATAATTTACTAAGACTATCTTTACCATCATTCCAAGTAATTTCTGGTGCTTTTGCACCAATTCTTAACCTTGTATGCGCTTCTATACCTTTTATTAATTCTTGATTATTAGTTACAGCGCCAATTTCTTTTAGGTAGTTGCTGTATATAAAATCTGATGTTTTATTATACTTTGCGCTTGCCGCATAAATCCATAAGTCATAAAACAAGCTAAACTTAAAAGTATTATTAACACCCTCTAACTTGCTAGCAACAGTTTGTATGTTTTGCTGTAAAACTGTTTCTGTAGCATCTTTTGTAATTTTATTTAACGGCAAAGATGTGTACACATAATTTAATGTTTTATCTGTTAAGAATGATGAAGCCTGTAATTGCTCATTTTTAAAATCTATTGCTGAAAAATAATTTTGCTTTTTATGTTCTACAAATTCGTAGATAGACTCAAAACTACTTGCTACGTATGGCTTATTTGCTTTAATAAAATTAAGAGCTATTAAATCTTTAGCATCAGCTTCATACTTAGCTTGTGTGCTATTTATTTTATTGTAAAGTTTTGCTAACTCTTTTTTATTAGTGCTGTTAGATGTGTAAAAGTCTATAACCTGCTTTTGCAACGCATTAATTTCTAAAAAATAACTGTTTACTATTTTGTTTTCTGTTGATGTTGCATAGGTGGCCCCATCTTGTGCATTAAAATTAAGAACAATGTCTTCCTTGCCATTGTACAAAACATCAAAATTAAACTCTTCTTGTGGTACGGCATATACCAGCCTGTAAGTTCCGGCTGCTGCATTGGCAGGTAATTCTAGTTTAAATTTACCGTCTTCTATTTTAGTATCTGCAACATAAACTTGTGTACCAGGTTTAAGTTGGTATGCAATAAGCCAAGTATACTCTTTGGCTGGCGAAAACGTGCCAGATATGGTGTGCTGTGCAGTTAATGACATAGCAATAAGAGCAAATAATAATGTTAGCGTTTTTTTCATAGTATGCTTTTTTTAGCAATGGTTAATGCTTAGTTATATAGCTTATTTTCAAAAACCGAACCAAACTAAATATTTTTAATCATTTTAATGCGTATTAAAAGGAGCCAAGCTCTTTAATGCTTTTTCTACAGTAGTAATTTTATCAAAAACCAAAAGTAAACGTAAGCCAGCTCTAGTTTGTTTTTCTTTCATTTTACAAATAGCGGTATTGGCTTGTACAAATTGTAAAACTTTAGTGAATTTAGGGCTTTGGTAAAAACCAGATTGTTGGTCTGCAATAAAATAGCCAATCATTTTACCTTTTTTAAGTACAATTTTTTCTAAACCTAGGCTATTTGCAATCCATTTTATACGAACCGAGTTTAGTAAATCTTCAACCGGACTAGGTATTTCCCCAAAACGGTCTACCAATTCTTTTTCATACTTAGCTAAACCTTCTTCTGTGGTAATTTGGTTTAATTGGGTGTATAAGTTTAATCGTTCTGTAACATTATTTACATAATCATCAGGAAATAAAAGTTCAAAATCAGAGTCTATCTGAGTTTCTTTTACAAACACTTTGTCTTTACCTTCTACCTCTTCGTATAAATCTTTAAACTCGTTTTCTTTTAATTCTTCTACAGTTTCTGCTAATATTTTTTGATAGGCATCAAAACCAATTTCATTAATAAATCCGCTTTGCTCACCACCTAAAATATCACCTGCACCACGTATTTCTAAATCTTTCATTGCAATATTAAAACCACTACCCAACTCTGTAAATTGTTCTAATGCTTGTATACGCTTGCGAGCATCGTTACTCATAGAGTCATAAGGTGGTGTAATAAAATAACAGAATGCTTTTTTATTGCTACGCCCTACACGGCCACGCATTTGGTGCAAATCACTTAAACCAAAATTATTGGCGTTGTTTATAAAAATAGTATTGGCGTTAGGAACATCTAAACCACTTTCTATAATGGTGGTAGACACTAAAACATCAAACTCGCCATTCATAAAAGCAAGCATTAAAGTCTCTAGTTTTTTACCATCCATTTGTCCGTGGCCAATGCCAATTTTAGCATCAGGAACCAAACGTTGCAACATACCAGCAACCTCTTTAATATTTTCTATACGGTTGTGTATAAAAAATACTTGTCCGCCTCTTTGTATCTCGTAAGAAACTGCATCTCTAATGGTGTCTTCTGTAAAGCGCACAACGTGGCTGTCTATTGGGTACCTATTTGGAGGAGCTGTGTTTATTGTAGATAAATCTCTGGCTGCCATTAAACTAAATTGCAGCGTTCTTGGTATTGGCGTAGCAGTTAATGTAAGTACATCTACATTTTCTTTAATAGACTTTAACTTGTCTTTTACAGCAACACCAAATTTTTGTTCCTCATCTACAATTAGCAAACCTAGATCTTTAAAAACTACGTTTTTATTTACCAATTGGTGTGTGCCAATTATAATATCTACTTTGCCTTCTGCCAAACGTTCTAAGGTTTCTCTTTTTTCTTTTGCAGTTCTAAAACGGTTTACATAATCTACCGTTACAGGCATATCTTTTAAACGCTCTGCAAATGTTTTATGGTGCTGAAAAGCCAATATAGTTGTTGGCACTAAAACAGCTACTTGTTTGCCGTTATCTACCGCTTTAAAGGCGGCACGTATAGCAACCTCTGTTTTACCAAAACCAACATCGCCACAAATAAGACGATCCATTGGCCTATCACTCTCCATATCTTTCTTAAGATCTTCGGTGGCTTTACTTTGGTCTGGGGTATCTTCATAAATAAAAGAAGCCTCTAACTCGTGCTGTAAATAACTATCTGGAGCGTATTTAAATCCTTTTTTAAGCCTACGGTTGGCGTATACTTTAATAAGGTCAAACGCAATTTGTTTAACTCTGGTTTTGGTTTTCTGCTTCAGTTTTTTCCAAGCACCAGAACCTAGTTTAAATATTTTTGGAGGCTTACCGTCTTTGCCCGCAAATTTAGATATTTTGTGTAGGGAGTGTATGCTAACGTACAATACATCGCGCTCACTATACATTAATTTTATGGCCTCTTGTTTTTTACCTTCTACATCTATTTTTTGTAAACCGCCAAATTTACCAACGCCATGATCTATGTGTGTTACATAATCTCCAATATCTAACTTGGTAAGTTCTTTAAGTGTAATGGCTTGCTTTTTTGCATAGCCATTTTTAAGGTTGAATTTATGGTAACGCTCAAAAACTTGATGATCTGTGTAGCATGCAACTTTTATATCGTCTAAAATAAAACCTTGAAAAAGAGGCATTACAACTGTTTTGTAATGTACATCTTGTTCTACTTCATCAAAAATATCATGAAAGCGTTTTGCTTGTTGCTCTGTAGCGCAAAAAATATAATTGGTATACTTATTAGCGTGATTTTGATCTAAGTTTTCAATTAGTAAGTCGAACTTTTTATTAAAAGACGGCTGTGGTTTAGAATGAAAAACAATAGATTTATCTGCATTTGTTGCTGTTTGATGAATGCTTACAACATTAAACCCATCAAACTCTTTTTTTAACTGATTAGAGTCTACAAACAACTCCTTAGGCTGAGCGTGTTTTAGCTCGCCTGTAAGTTTTGTAAAAGCTTCTTCTGCTTTTGCAAAAAGCGAGTCTAACCTATCATGTAAAAGTTCTGTATTTTTAGAAAAAATGACAGTTTTAGAGGCAATATATTTTAAAAAGCTCTCCCTGGTTTCGTCTAAAAATTTATTTTCTACATTGGGTACAATGGTAATTTTAGTGACTTTGTCTGTAGATAATTGTGTTTCTACATCAAAAGTTCTAATGCTATCTACCTCATCACCAAAAAATTCTATTCTGTAAGGTACATCATTAGAAAACGAAAAAACATCTACAATACCACCACGAACCGAAAATTCTCCAGGTTCGGTAACAAAGTCTACACGTTTAAACTTATACTCAAACAACACTTCGTTTAAAAAGTCTAGGGTAATGGTGTCATCAACCTTAATTTTTAGTGTGTTTTTATCTAGTTCTTTACGGGTTACCACTTTCTCAAACAGCGCATCTGGATACGTAACTAGTAATGCTGGTTTTTTACGCGAATTAATTCGGTTTAAAACCTCTGCACGTAGCAGCACATTAGCATTATCTACCTCGTCTATTTGGTAAGGTCTACGGTAACTACCAGGATAAAACAGTACATCTTTTTCGCCTACCAATTGCTCCAAATCATTTAAATGGTAAGCAGCCTCTTCTTTGTCGCTAAAAACAACCAGAAAAGGGGTGTCTGCTTCTTTAAAAGTTTCAGATATTACAAAGGATAGGGCAGAGCCTGTTAAACCTGTAAGTGTTGTGTTTTTTTCATTTTTGGCAATAGTAGTTTGCAGTTTCTGCATTTGCGGAAGCTGTGCCAACGATTTTAAAATGAGAGATTTTCCCAAAAGTCAATACATTTTTTGCAAATATAAAGCTACAATTTTAAACAATTATAGTTTGTAGCTAATTTTAAAAAGAACAATGCGTGGTAAAATAAAGGTTTTACTATCGCTTATTAAAAATGTACTAAAAGAATTGTCTTGCTTAAACTGTGTATCAAACAGGTTAGTAGCTTTAATTTCAAAACCCCAAGGACTATCTTCTTGTTGGTAAAAAAGAGAAACCATAGCATTGTCAAAAGTATTATCTATGTTTCTGTCTTTATTCACATAATTATCAAAATTATATTCTGCTTTTAAGGTAAAATTTTCTAGAAAAACATAATCTAAATAGGTAAAAAAGTTGGTGCTTCTATACTTGTTTTTTCCTACAGATGTGTTGTAGTCACTATCGGTTTGTGTATAGCCAACCTCTAAATTTGGGCCTTTTTTAAAAACAGTCTCTAGGCTTACGGTATTTGAGAATCTCCCAGAGGTGTTTTTTTGTGTCTCTGAGTTTACAAGCTGGTAAAAATTACTGTAATTGTAGGAGCCTCTGTATTTAGCCCTTATTTTTTTTATTCTTTTATTAAAATTACCACTAAACACCCAGCTATCCTCCGGTTGTGTAAATAGTATTAAAGAATTAAACTGGTTAATGCCTTGCAACTGCGTTTCTCCTTTTAACTGCTCTGTTTTTTTATTGTATCTAACATTTAAGTTGTAAAATAAACCACGCAATAAACTTCTTTTAGAGTAATTAAAACTTGTAGTATGAAAAAACTCATTTTCTAGGTTGGCATTGCCTCTAAAAACCGAATTAAAATTACGGAGTATAAAATTACTTGCAAGGTTGTTTACAGAAGGAAAACGAGCATTTGCTTTGTATTTAAAAGTTGCTTTTGCACCGTTTTTAAATTTAATTTCTGTAGTAAACTCTGGTGTAAGTACCGTTTTTGTTTTGGTTGTTTTTGTTTGTAACTGATGTAAAGACCAGTTAAAATAATGTTGGTATACGGCAGGTTTAAACGTAAAAATACCAGTTCTAAATTTGTATTCTAAACCTACATAAGTGTCTATAAAATTATGCTGTAAATTGTTGCCAAAATCGGCAGTATTAAAATTGTTTATTTCTCCGCTACTTAGTAGCTGTACATCTTCATTTACAAATGAGTTAAAGGTTGAGTTTACACCCAAACTAAAATACAAGTGGTTGTAGTTGTTTAACACCCAATAGTCTTTTACAATGGCATTTACGCTATGTGTTTTTACTTCTTTGGTTTGCTGTATGTTATACACATCATCTGCCTGTAACGGAATTAATCCTTGTAGTATTTCTTTATCTGTTTGCCAATTTGTGTTGGGCTTGTCTATGGTATAACTGTGCGTGGCCTCTAAAGTACCGGTATGGTTGTCTGTTAGTTTACGACTATAGGTTACATTTTGTTTTAGCGTTAGTGCATCTATGTCATTAGCAGTATGTATGCTATTAGTGTTTGTTGGGCTGTTTGTATTAATGGTATTTAAACCATTGTTGTTGGTTAGTTTTACAAACGTATTAAATGCAAAATCTTCCTTGTAGGTTGGGTCATAATCTAGTGTTATTTTACCAATGGTAAAAAAGTTATTGGCATTGCCAGTTGTGGTTCTGTTTTCTGTAAAAGGATCGTTGTTGTTTTGGTAAATATTCTCGGTTTGGTTTTCTGTATCGGTATCTGTTTTAGAAGCAATAACATAACCACTAATATCTGTGGTGCTATTTATGGCTTGGCGTACATTAAACGCACCAAATTTTTGACTACGCTCTTTAAAATTATTGTTGTTTAAAAACTGACTAAAGTCTGACTGAAACAAACTAGACATACTGCCAGAACCAGCCAATATTTTGCTAAAACCGCCTTCAAACTCCATATAGTCGCTAAACGTAAATGCTTTTTCTCCAGTATTGTTTACATCACCAATAAAATTAATGTTGGTTTTTGGGCTGTAGTAAAATACATTTGGGTGTACGGCGTACCTGTCTTTATGGCCCGCAGCAACATCTAAATCTCCAAACAAAAAGCGTTTTTTATCTTTTTTAAGTTTAATGTTTAGTGCCATTTTATCTGTGTCTTGCAATTCCTTAAGCATAGCAATTTCACTATAGTTATCTATAACCTCTATTTGGTCTACAACATTGGCGGGTATGTTGTTTACAGCCATTTTGGTGTTTCCTGTAAAAAAGGGTTTGTTGTCTACCAAAACATTGGTAATTTTTTTACCGTTAGAGGTTACATTACCTTCCCTGTCTACGTCTAAACCAGGTAGTTTTTTTAAGGTTTCTCGTAGTTTGCGTTCTTTGCCATTGGTAAAGGCATCTGTATCATAAACAGTAGTGTCTTCTTTAACCTCTATAGGTATTTTATAGGTGAGCTCTACACCGTCTAAAGTGTTTACATCTTCTTGTAAAACAAAGTTTTTAGTGGTTTTTTCTGTTGCTGTAGTGTTAACAACTAGTTTTTTATAGCCTATGTAGCTAATGTTAATTTGGTAGGTATAGCCTTTTTGCAAACGCAAAATATATGCACCTTTTTCATTGGTATTGGCAAAAGCCGTTTCTGCATCATCACTATCTGGAAAAGCTAAAATATTAGCATTAGGTAAAGGGCTTTGCACGCTGTCTTGTACAAAGCCTTTGTATGTAATTTCTTGGCAGTAAGCAATAAATGAAATAATGAAGAAAGTAAAAAATAGTTTTTTAGTCATACTTAATTTAATTATTTTTTTCTTCTTTGCTTACTAGCCTCAGCTAATTCTTCCCATTTTTTATTAGCTTGTTCTTGGGTTATTATTTTATCCAAATTAGGCACTGTAATGTTTACATCTTTTTTGGGGTTTAAATTTATTTCTGTGGCTGTAATAGAAATCTTATTTTTATTAACCTCTAATACTAAACCAGGTAAACCAGTATATAATTTTGGGCCAAAACTTACAGGTATTTCTGTGGTAAACCAAGCCTCTACTTTTTCTGTATAATAGTACCCTTGTCTGCTAAATAAAGTTTCAGTTGCTAATGCTTGGTTACAAATATATTTGCCTATTTTTTTTGTTTTATTAGTTATTTTCCAATCAAGAGGAGTTCTTTTAACAGTACCAACATATTTACTAATTTCATAAGTACTATTGTTAGCTACGTTTCTGTAATATGGTATGGCACTTACAGCCCCAACTGTTGTATTGTATTTATCCTGCTCATCTAAACTTTCTTGCAAATAATAATAAGACTCGTTATTTCTAAAATGTAAAAATAGATCTACTTCTTTTGCATTTTTATACATATCTACTATGAAATCTTTGTGAGTAGAGGGGATTTTTTTAGTAGATGTTACGTTTATAATGCTATCCGCATATGTTTTATTTATCGTTCCACTATATTTAACTATACCACTCAAACTTTGAGAATATATAGATTTTGAGAAAAGAAATATAATCAGAATAATTTTTGTGATTTTTTCCATATTTTTTATTTGATTTAAAGATTTTAATATATTCAAGCAAATCAAACATAAGAAGTGCTTTTGAACATATTATCTATTTTATTGCTTCTTTAAATTTATTTAATTGCTCTGTATTTAGTTTAGAATACTCTTCTTCAGAGATCTGTTTTCCCTGTCCTATAGGTTCTATAGAAACTTGCTTTAAAAATTTTATTTTAGTTGCTTTGTATAAGGTAGCGTTTAGATTTAATTCTAAAATAACCCCAGGTAAGCCACCATAGCCGTTTGGACCGTATGGAATTTTGATAGAAGGGGCAAACCAAGCTGTTGTAATTAAATTTTTACCTTTGATGGTTCTTTTAGAAGTAGCTTTTATGCAATTATAGCCTATTATTTTTTTACTTTCTTTTGTTATTATCCAATTTGATGGAGCTATTTTACCATTTACAACATAAGCTTTACCATTTTGAGACACTTTTTTTTGAACACTATCTTTTTTATAATAGAGAGGGTTACTACAGGCTAACATTTTGGCTAAATTAAAATAAGTTTTATTTATGTTATCTGGGCGCATATTATTTATATTCTTAAAAACAGCTGTCTGATTCTTAAACATAAGTTGCAACTTTATTTCTTCAGCGGCATTATTTACATTTTTCATAAATAATAAAGGTTTACTGATTCCTTTTTTTTCCATTATATTAACCATAGAATCTATAGAAAAATCATATTCTATTATCCCACATTTTGATTGAGAAAATGAATTATATAGAGACAACGTTAAAATTAAAATGGCTATTTTTTTCATAGTTTTTAATTCCTAAGAGGTGGATTTAAATTATCATATTCTTTTTTCGATATCTTTTTTCCTTTTATGGGCTTTTTAATTTCATTTTTTTTCTTAGATAATAAATTTATTTCTGTAGTAGAAATTAATATTTTATCATCCTGTAGCTCTAGTATTGTTCCTGGTAAGCCAAAATAACCTCTAGGGCCAAAACTTCCTTTAATTTGAGGAGTATACCACGCGGTTACCTTTTTTATAAAATTTACTTTGCTGTTTATTACTGTGTATTCTGTTACAGCCTTGTAGCAGGTGTATTTCCCTATTTTTTTATTTTCTTTTTTCAATACCCAATTTGGCTTTTCTAATGAAACTAGATATAAGTCTCCGTATGCTAAAGCTTGAAGAAGACATTCTTTGGTATTTACATTTGTGTAATATTTTTTTGAGGCTCCAAAAAATATACTGGCTATTTTACTGTTTATACCATCATCCAATAACTCATCTAACTCGTAGAAAAACTCTTTAGTGCTAAAAGTTAGTTGAAAATCTAATGTCGTGTTTAATAGTGCGTTATTAACATCGTTTAATGTATTGTCTTTACTGTTGTCCCCAAGTGCTTTATTGGTAGAAACCGTGTATTTAATGGTGCTATTTTGAGAATAAACGGCAACAGAAATAAAAAATATAAGTAGTAATACTATTTTTTGCATAGTTATATAATGTCTAAGTTTTCTATTAGTTGTTTTGCTTACTAGCCTCTGCTAATTCTTCCCATTTTATCTGAATACATCATTAAAATGTTCTTTTATATTTTTTTCGGCTTCAATTTGATTTAAGCTATCCTCATCTTCGGTAATTAATTTGCCAGATTTGTTTTTTTTAATTTTAAATGGTTTTACAAAAGATACCTTAGTGGCAGTTAATCTCATTTTACCATTTTCAACTTCTAAAATTAAACCAGGTAAGCCATAATATGCTGCTGGCCCAAAATAGGGAGGTAGTTGATTTGTAAACCAAGCGTTTACCCTAAATTTATGAATCCCTTTACTATTATTTACAGTGTCAATTGTTGTTGCTTTATAACATAAGTATTTCCCTATGTATTTGCTTTTGTTATGTATTTTCCATTTTTTAGGTTTTAGTAGAACTCTAAAATTAGCGTCTAGCAAAGTTTTGTTGAGTATGGTTATTGAGTCTTGTTTGTTTATGTAAAAGCCTCCATTTGTTCCCCCAATACTTATTGCCGCTTTTTTTAATGTGTTATTTTTAGAATCATTATCTAAACTCTCTACCACTTTAAAAACAGAATTATTGTTTGATATTTTTAAGCTGTATCTTATATCCTTTACAGCATCTGCTAATGGGGTGTTAAATGCAGATAAGTTTACTTGATAAGGATTGTTTTTTGCAGTATCAACTTTTAAACTAACCTCTTTTTTGTAAATAACCTCCAGAAATTTAGCGTTTTGCGCATAGCTATTATTTGAAATAAAACCTAAACTAGCACTAATTATAAGAGCAATTTTTACAACACTATTTTTCATCAAAAAAACCTTTAAACCTGTTATTAAATTCCTCTTGTGTTAGATTAAGTCCGTCTACTGGCTTTTCTATTATTTTATTTTTATTTGACAGCTCTATTTTAGATGCTTTAAAAAAGAATTTACCTTCATACAACTCCAATATTATGCCTGGTAGACCATTATAATCTTTTGGGCCGTATGCTAAAGGAATATCTAAAGTATACCACGCCGTTACTTTGGTTTCTTTATTGTTTTTATCTAAAAGAGTTGCCTTGTAGCAATTGTACTTCCCTATTTTTTTTGAAGTATTTAAAAGCTTCCATTTTTTAGCGTTTTGTGTAATTAAAAAAATATCTCCCCCTATTGTTAGTTGTTTAAGTAAAGCGTTATCTTCTGTGTTGTAGTAGAATATACCTGTTCCGCCTGCACCAGTAGCAACTAAGTTTAGTTTTTGTTTGCTTTCATTATACAAGCTTTCATTTTTTTGATAGGTAGATGATTTGCTATTAAAATTTAAAGCGTAACTAACCTCTTTTGAGTTTTTTAATATTGCTCTTGTATTAGGGTTATTTGTTTTAGAAATGCTTTTAATTAATTCTGGAGCTAAATTAATTGTATACGTAATGCTGCCAGATGTTGTTTTTTGCGCTACTACACTTGTTAAGCACAACACTAGAAACATAAGGTTTACAACCATACTATTTTTACCTTTTACGCTCATCTTTAAGATCTTGATAGAGTTTATCACCAGCTTTTTTATACTCGCTAACAGTCATGTTGTTTTTTTCTTTAGGCCACTTTATAACAATTTCTTTTTTAGGGTTTAGTTTTATCTCCTTGGCTTTGTAAGTTGTCATAGAAGTTTTTACCTCCAATATAAGGCCAGGTATTTTTCCTATAAAATTGTTAGGGCCATAAGCAAACGGTATTTCGGGTGTGTACCAAGCTATTAAACTTCTCTTGGAGCCAGTTTTCGCTAACGTTGCTTTATAGCATAAAAAATCTCCTATTTTTTTAGTCTCTTTAGTTAGTTTCCAATTTTCATTTTCTATTGGAGCGTCAATATGTATACCTGCATCTGTTTTTATTATTTGTTTTTTTTGTGGTAAGGATGTGTAATAAGTTCCATTGTTTCCAGAAATAATAATTGCTAACTCTTCTAAATCACCATCTTTTATGGCTAATCTGTTGTCAACATTAAACTTTGCATATGCTGCGTTAAACTGAAGTTTGTAGTTTACGTTTTCAGCAGCTTTACTTACCAACATCATTGTTTCTTTTACTCCTTCCTTGCCTTTGTAACTACTATCGTCTTGCTTATTTACCGTAATGCCATAGGTTATGGTACCGCTATGTATTTGAGCTAAAGAAATAAGAGGTAGTAGTAAAATTATATAGAGTAAATGTTTCATAAATAGTCTGTTGTTTATTGATGATGACCTTGCTAATATAAAACTATATTTTTAGTTTAAAAATATTTTGTATTCTTTTTCTTTATTTTTTTGTTTGCTTTTTTCTTTTTTGATGCATTACCTCTTGGGCTATTTTATTTAGTTCTGCAAGAGATTCTATATGTTTACCAACGGTAGGTTTTGTAAGTAGTTTATTTTTTTTACTCTGCAGTTGTACACTTGTACAGTATATTGTTTGTTTAGGATTAAGTTTTAGTTCTAAAATAAGTCCTGGTAAGCCATTGAATTCTAAAGGTCCAAAATAATAGGGTATTTCTTTACTAAACCAAGCTTCTATGGTATTGTACTCCTTAGTTCTCGTATTCTTTTTTAATAATGTTGCTTTGTAGCAGGTGTAGCCAAGTATAACTTTTGTTGTATCAGTAATTTTCCATAGAAGATTTTTGTTAATATTTGCTATAAAGGTTTCTCCAGAAAAAGTAACAACTCTTAATTTTTCATTTTTTTCAATATCTGAATAATAAGTACCACTATAACTGGCATTAATCATAGTTCTGGTAATACGGTCTAAATTAGTGTATATCTTATCTTGTTTATAAAACAGAGATTTTTTGTTATTAAATACCAAGTTAAAATCAATTAGTTCATCCGCTGTTTTTATAGATTGTTTAATCTGATCTCTAGTATGTGAAGGTTTTTTTGTTGGGTCTACTACATCTATTTCTGGATGTTTACTCTTATAAGTAGCCATACCTTTTTGTATTTGAGCATTTGTAATTGATATACAAAAGAGGATAGTAATAATTAGAAATCTTTTTTGGTAATGAAACTTACTTTCTTTAATCAATATCATTTTTAAAGTTTTGTAATAAATAAAAAAGAAGGTTTACGTGTACCTTAATTAATGTTTTTGCTTTGCTTTAGAGGCTAATGTTTTTACAATGTCTTCAAACTCTTCATTAGAATTTATATAAGTTCCTTCGGTAGGTTTTGTAAGTAGTTTATTTTTTTTAGTCTGCAGTTGTACACTTGCACAGTATATTGTTTGTTTAGGATTAAGTTTTAGTTCTAAAATAAGCCCTGGTAAGCCATTGAATTCTAAAGGTCCAAAATAATAGGGTATTTCTTTACTAAACCAAGCTTCTACAGTATAGTCTTTTGTTGTTTTTTTATTTGTTTTGGTAAGTGTGGCTTTATGGCAAGTATAACCAAGTATGGTTTTGGTTGTGTCTGTAATTTTCCAAGGTTGTGGCTGGTAAATATTTACTATATAATTTTTGTTATCAAAAGAGGTAGATTTTAATTTTTCGTTGGTAGCTATATTACTGTAATAGGTGCCCTTACTTAAAATGTCTATCATACCCTTAGTAAATTTGTCTAGGTTTGCGTATAGTTTTTCTTCTCTGTAAAAAACAGACTCTTTATTATTAAATGCCAAATTAAACGCTATAAGCTCTTGGGCTGTTTTTATAGACTCTGTTATTTGGTTGCCCATTGTAGAAGGTTTTTTTGTTGTGTCTACTACATCTATTTGCGGGTGCTTTAGTTTATAGGTGGCTTTTCCTTTTTGCGTTTGAGCGCTAATAATGCTTAAACTAAAAAAGATGAGTATTATAAAATGCTTCATTACTTACGGATTTGTTTTGTTATAAATGTAAGTAAAATCTTATTTTAAAGCAAGGTTGTTGCTTTTTACCGCGTTAGTGATAGTAGTGAATAACCCGCAGCTTTTTTGCGAGGATTAGTAACGTATATCACGGCGTTAAAAACAGCTGTTTTAACGAACGCCCAAAATAATTTTAAAATTTTGAAGTTCTATTATTGCAAAAAATTATATTTGCAATCTAAATTAAATAATAAATTATGTCTTTTAAAGATTTATACGGTAATAGTCAACATAGAAAAAATGTTGCACACTTTGCATCTATTGCTTCTTTAGCAAGTGTAGATGGTGAGGTTAACGATGCAGAAAAAGTTGTTTTAGACCGTTTTGCACGTAAATTAGATATTACTGAAACTGAGTACAAAGAGGTAATGAAAAACCCAGGGGCTTACCCAATAGATCCGCCAACAAGTTTAGACAGACGTTTAGAGCGTATGTACGATTTGTTTAAAATTATTTTTGCAGATCATGATATTGATGATGATGAAAGAGTACTTATTAAAAAATATGCTATTGGTTTAGGATATTCTAATGAGTCTGCAGATAAAGTTATTACTAGATCTATTGTTATTTTTGGTGGTAAATTAGATTTTGAAGATTATGCTATGCTTGTTAGAAAATAAGCAAATAGTGTTTTTAAAGTATAATAAAAAACGAGGCTTTTGCCTCGTTTTTTATTTTTAATATGGTTTTATTTGTTTGCTTTTGCAATAAATTCTTCTGCTTTTTCTACCATTTTAGTACTTCCACAAAAGAAAGGTACACGTTGGTGTAATTCTGTTGGTTTTAAAGCCATAATACGGCCTTTACCATCACTTGCTTTACCATTAGCTTGTTCTGCTAAAAATGCCATTGGGTTACACTCATACAACAAGCGTAGTTTGCCTTCATGAGCCTTGCTGCTTTTTGGATACATATAAATGCCACCTTTTATCATATTTCTATGAAAATCTGATACTAATGAGCCAATATACCTAGACGTGTATGGTCTGTCTCCTTCTTCTTGCTGGCAGTATTTTATATAATCTTTTACACCTTGCGGAAAGTGTATGTAATTCCCCTCGTTTACAGAGTATATTTTACCTGTTTCTGGAAATTGCATATTTGGGTGCGACAAGTAAAATGTACCAATTGCTGGGTTTAATGTAAAACCATTTACGCCGTCACCTGTTGTATATACTAACATTGTAGATGTACCATAAACAATGTAACCTGCTGCTACTTGGTTGTCTCCTGGTTGTAAAAAATCTTCAATTGTAACCGGTGTACCAACTGGTGTTACCCTGCGGTATATAGAAAAAATAGTACCTACAGATACGTTTACGTCTATGTTAGATGAGCCATCTAATGGGTCTATTAGTACAATATATTTGTTTTGGTGTTGCTCATCTTGACTATTAATGCTAATAAAATCATCTTCTTCTTCAGATGCTATACCACAAACAATTTCTCTGTTTTTTAACGTCTGTATAAACTTTTCATTTGCTAAAACATCTAGTTTTTGTTGGTCTTCACCTTGTATGTTGGTGTCGCCAGCGGCTCCTAAAATGTCTATTAATCCTGCTTTGTTTACCTCGTGGTTTACCACTTTTGCGGCTAAACGTATGGCGTTAATCAGTTTAGAAAGTTCTCCAGAAGAATATTGAAATGAGGATTGGTTTTCAATAATGAATTCTCCTAAAGTCTTGTTTTTTTTGTCCATTAATAGCTGTGTTTTATTTAAGTACAAATATCGATAATTTTGTGATACTACAACGTTTTCGTTATTTAAAGTCGCTTAAACGTGTTACTTTGCAGTTTATTAGAGAATAATTATGGAGTTTATTACAAGAGATGCAACTAAGGAAGATATGCCGCAAGTGCTTAATTTAATTAAGGAATTGGCGCTTTTTGAAAAAGAACCAGAAGCGGTAGAGGTTACTGTAGATGATTTAATTTTAGATGGTTTTGGTGATCATAAATTGTTTCACTGCTTTGTTGCGGAAGCAAATAATACAGTTGTTGGTTTGGCTTTGGTTTACAACAGATACTCTACCTGGAAAGGTCCTGTTTTGCATTTAGAGGATTTAATTGTTACCCAAAAAATGCGAGGTTCTGGTTTAGGAACTTTGTTGTTAAATGAGGTTATTAAGTATGGCCATAGTCAGGGTGTTAAACGTATATGTTGGGAAGTTTTAGATTGGAACGAGCCTGCCATTAAGTTTTACCAAAGCAAAGGTGCAGACGTAAAAAGAGATTGGGACGTTGTGCATTTAGATGAAAAAGGAATTGAAAATTATATAGCAAACCTGTAGGTAATAGGTTAGCTAATACAAAATATAACATAATAGAATGAAGATTTTTAAGTTTGGTGGCGCTTCTGTAAAAGATGCTACGGGAGTAAAAAATGTTGTAAACGTATTGCAACAAGTAGGGCATACAAATACTTTAGTTGTGGTTTCTGCAATGGGCAAGACTACAAATGCAATGGAAGATATTGTAAATGCATATTTTAAAGATAAAGCGGCTTTGCCAGCAGCAATACAAGAGGTTATAGATTTTCATACGGATATTTTAAATGATCTTTTTGATAATACACAACATGAAGTTTATGGTAAAGTAAAAGTATTGTTTGATGAGGTACAAGGCTTTTTAGCATGGAACAAATCACCAAAACGTAGCTTTGTTTATGACCAAGTTGTAGGGTACGGAGAGTTGCTTTCTACTACCATATTAAGTGCTTATTTAAACCAAGTTAACATACAAAGCAATTGGTTAGATGTTAGAGAGTTTATAAAAACTAGCGACAATTACAGAGATGCTATTGTAGATTGGGATAAAACACAAGAAAAAATTACTGCAGGTATAGATAAAAGCAAACTTAACATTACACAAGGTTTTTTAGGTAGTGATGATAATAACTTTACCACTACTTTAGGTAGAGAAGGGTCTGATTATTCTGCTGCTATTTTAGCGTATTGCTTAAATGCTACAGAGGTTACTATTTGGAAAGATGTGCCAGGTGTTTTAAATGCAGATCCAAGGTATTTTGAAGAAACACAGCTGTTAAACAAAATATCATACAGAGAAGCAATAGAACTTGCTTTTTACGGAGCGTCTGTAATTCACCCAAAAACATTACAGCCTTTACAGCGTAAAGAAATTCCGCTACGTGTAAAATCTTTTTTAAATCCATTAGATGCAGGAACTACTGTTGGTAAAGGTGAAGGAATAGAGCCAAAAGTGCCTTGTTTTATTATTAAAAGAGATTTGGTTTTAATGAAACTTTCTTCTTTAGATTTTTCTTTTATTGTGGAAGATAGTATTAGTGAGTTATTTAAATTGTTGCATGACCATAAAATGAAGGTAGATTTAATACAAAATTCTGCCATTAGTTTTTCTGTTTGTGTAGATAATAAATTTGATCAGTTACCAGACTTATTAAACAAGCTAAAAGGAAAGTTTAAGGTAAACCATCAAGAGGGAGTATCGTTATATACTATTCGTCATTTTAATGCAAAAGCAATAGATAGTATACAAAACGGTAAAGAAATATTGCTAGAACAAAGAGCTAAAGAAACGGTGCAGTTGGTAGTAAAATAAGATATTATTAGCATTATAATAACCTACATTGTTTTACATTAAAACTAATAAGTTATATTTGTTTATCACAATATAATGTATGGGATTAGTTACAGCAAAAGAAGTTGCGCAAGCCATTAAAGTAGATAAGTTTGGCTTTATTGGCACTTTTATAGGTTGGTTGTTAATGAAGGTGACTAAAATTTCTAGTATCAATACCTTTTATGACAATCATAAACACCTAACAGAGACCGCTTTTTTAGATGCTATTTTAGAGCATTATCAAATTAAATTTGAGATTCCTGAGGAAGATTTTAGAAGACTTCCAAAAGACGGAGCATATATCACTATATCTAACCACCCGCTGGGTGGTATAGATGGTGTTTTGTTGTTAAAACTACTATTACAACACAGGGAAGACTTTAAAATAATGGCTAATTTTCTGTTAAACAGAATAGAGCCAATGTCGCCTTACATATTACCTGTAAATCCTTTTGAGAGTAGAAAGGAAGTAAAAAGTAGTTTAGCCGGATTTAAAAATGCGATGCTTCATATTAGAGGCGGACATCCATTAGGTATTTTTCCGGCAGGTGAGGTTTCTACCTACAGAGACGGAAAATTAATTGTAGATAAACCTTGGGAGGAAACAGCTTTAAAATTAATTAGAAAAGCAGAGGTGCCTGTTGTACCTATCTATTTTCACGCAAAAAATAGCAGGTTGTTTTACAGGTTGTCTAAAATTAGTGATGTTTTTAGAACCGCTAAATTACCTTCTGAAGTAACTACACAAAAAAACAGGGTTATTAAGGTTAGAATTGGTCAGCCTATATCTGTAAAAACTCAAAATGAGCAAAAGAGCTTGGTAGATTTTGCAGATCTATTACGTAGAAAAACATATATGTTATCTAATGCCTTTGAAAAAGAAAGGTTAATAGATAAAGTACCTACAACACTTAAAATACCTAAGGCACCTAAAAAAATAGCCACACCTATTAGTAGAGAACTTATAGAACAAGAGATAGAAGAGCTTCGTAAAAAAGACTGTAGGCTATTGCAAAGCAAATCGTATGAAGTGTTTTTGGCTACAGCAGATGATATGCCATTTATTTTACAGGAAATTGGTAGGCAAAGAGAAGTTACTTTTAGAGCAATAGGAGAGGGGACAAACAAGGCTATAGATTTAGATGAGTTTGACAATTACTACCATCATTTATTTCTTTGGGATGACAATGGTAAAGCTATAGTTGGTGCTTACCGTATGGGACTTGGTGGAGAAATATTTAAAAAATACGGTATAGATGGCTTTTATGTGCAAGATCTTTTTAGACTAGAACCAGAACTGTATGGTATGATGAAACAAACCATAGAAATGGGTAGGGCATACATTGTTAAAGAATACCAGCAAAAACCTATGCCTTTATTTTTATTATGGAAAGGAATTGTGCATACAACACTTAGGCACCCAGAGTACAAATACTTAATTGGTGGTGTAAGTATAAGTAATCAGTTTTCTAATTTCTCTAAATCTTTAATGATAGAGTTTATGAAGTCTAACTACTGGGATCCTTACGTGGCGCAATACATTAGACCTAAAAAGGAGTTTAAAGTAAAATTAAAAGATGCAGATAAAGAATTTATTTTTGATGAAACTGAAGCCGATTTAAATAAGTTTGATAGACTTATTGATGAGGTAGAACCAGGAAATTTAAGATTACCAGTTTTAATTAAAAAATATATTAAGCAAAATGCAAAAGTGGTAGCATTTAATGTAGATCCGCTTTTTAACAACTCTGTAGATGGTTTAATGTATATAAAAATTGCAGATATACCAGAGAGTACAGTAAAGCCTGTTATGGAAGAATTTCAGGCAGAATTAGAGCAGAAACTACACAATAACGAACAGGCAGAATAATATTAAATGCAAATGAAAACAACACTCTTTTTTTTATTTGCATTTGTTTTTTTAAAAGTCACCGCACAGCAAACAGTTACGGGTTATGTTTTAGATGCAAATACTAAAGAACCCCTAATTGGTGCCTCTGTATTTTATGATGGTACCACAATTGGTGTAGTTACCAATACAAAAGGATATTTTAGTATTTCCACAGAAAAAAATAGCACAGCGCCACTTGTTATAAGTTACTTTGGGTTTAAAAATAAAATTATAAGTGCAGTAGGTAAAAAAGATCTTGGCACTATTTATTTACAAGAAGAAGTAGAGCAATTAAATGAAGTTGTTTTAGAACCCGATACTTGGAGTAGGGAAAAGAAGTTACGCATCTTTAGAAATCAATTTTTAGGAACTACTTTACCTGCGCAAAAATGTAAAATTTTAAATGAAGATGACATACGCTTGTATTACAGTAAAAAAGAAGATGTTCTTTACGCTTATGCAAATAAACCTATTATAGTAGTAAATAAGTTTTTAGGGTATAAGTTATCGTATTATTTGCAAGATTTTGAGGTTCGATATAAAACTAATGTTAATGGCTTTAGACTTACAGGGTCTGTATTTTACGCAGGTACAGCATTATTTACAGAGATAAACAAAAAGGTAAAACGTAAGTACGTAAAAAATAGAGAAATTACTTATTTGGGATCTACATTGCATTTTATGAGGGCTTTGTCTGCAAAGAGACTTACAGAAGAAAATTTTAGAATTTTTAAAGAAAGCTTAGAGGTAAACCCTTATGACTATTACAAAGTAGAAAAAATAGAAGATGGCAGCGCTAAAGTAGTTCAGTCTTTAGAACGATTAAATATACTGTATAATAGGTGGAGTAATTCTTTTGTTGTTGTAACTCAAAACCCTTTTTATATAGATGCTTACGGCAACCACTCTCCTGTAGATGTGGTGTTGTTTGGTGGTGATATGGGCTTGCTTAGAATAGCAAATACATTGCCCTTAGACTATGAGTCTGTAAAATAAAAAAGGCCATCTAAAAAATAGATAGCCTTAGTGTATTGTAGTGTTTTTAACTCTTTAGAACCAAGGCTTTCTACCTACTTGGTATGTATTGTAGAATTCTTCATCAGATTTTGTTAGGTATATGATACCTTCAATAAGGCCAATAATCCCAGCCAAACCACAAGTTACTATAGTTGCTATTATTTGAATAATACCTTCTTTTTGATAGCCCAATATAAATTTGTGAATTCCTAATGAACCAATTACAATAGCTAAAATACCTGCAAGCATTTTCTTATTTTCGTTATTAGCCATATTGTTTAGACCTTCTGAGAATTCATTAGCAGTTTCTTTTGCTTCGGTGTTAAAATCTTTGTTTTCTTCTGACATAATTTTTTGTGTGTTGGTTTAATTTAATTGTGGGTTAAATGTAGTAATTTTTTTTAATTATTACTTAAAAGCTTCGTCTATTGGCTCCCATAATTCTAACTTATTTCCGTCAGGGTCCAGTATCCATCCAAATTTACCGTAGCTATATTCTTCAATTTCACCAACAATTGTAACGCCTTCTGCTTTTAGTACTTCTAATAACTCTACTAAGTTTTCTACCCTAAAATTCATCATAAAAGAAGATTTGCTTGGTTCAAAATACGTAGTGTCATTTTTCATAGGGCTCCATTGTGTACTACAGTCTTTTCCTTCTTTATCTTTCCACCAAAAAGTGCAACCATAGCGGTCTGTATCCAGACCTAACCTTTCTTTGTACCATTGCTTTATTTTATCTGGGTCTTCTGTTTTAAAAAAGAAACCTCCTAAACCTGTAACTCTATTCTTCATATTGGTTTTATTTTTTAGTGTTTTTCTCGTATAAATCTATCCATTGTTGTACTTTCATTTTTGTAGCCAGTTCGCCAATTAACTCGTATGGGATATCATCTAACTTTTTAAACCTGATACAACTCTTGCCCATATCTAACTTGCGTTTGCAATGCTTAGGATATTCTGTAGTAAACCAATTTAACAAGTCTGGGTCTGCATAAATACCAGAATGGTACAATGCTATAAAGTTTTTTTGCGATGCCACATTCATAAAGGGGAGCGGCAATTTAGGATCACAATGGTAGCCATCTGCATACAAAGTATGTGGTACAACATAGCCTAACATACCATAACTCATAGTTTCTGTAAAACCAGTAGGAATATTGTTTAAAATTGTTTCTCTAATTTTAGATACAGCTTCTTTGCGCTCTTCTGGTAACTCATTTATATATTGGTCTGGTGTTGTTGCTTTAGATTGCATAATCTGCTGTTCTTTTGGTTCACTTTTAAATTTACAAAAATTTAGCTTTAACCTTGTCTACAATTGTTTGCGCAAGTTTAATTTTGCTTTCTACCGTCCAGCCAGCTACGTGCGGACTAAGTAATACGTTATCAGATTTTATTAAATATTCAAAATCTTCTGGTAGCTCGTTATCTGTAAACATATGTTCAAAAGAAGCTTTCTCATACTCTAAAACATCTAGTCCTGCGCCTACTATTTTACCCTCTTTTAATGCAGTTACTAAATCTGCCGTTACAACACACTTGCCACGTGCAGTATTAAATAACCAAAACGGTTTTTTAAAACCATTTATAAAATTCGCTGTTATCATATTTTTTGTAAGCTGTGTTTGTGGTACATGCAAACTTAAAATATCTGCTTTTTGTTGCAATTCTTCTAAGTCTACTTGTGTTGCATTTTCGTTTCCAACACCATCTTTAATGTCATAGCAAATAACATCTACATCAAAACCACGTAATTTTTTTGCAAATGCATTGCCCATATTACCATAGCCTATTATACCCACAGTTTTGCCATCTAATTCAATTCCTCGGTTGCCTTCTCTGTCCCATTTTCCATTACGGACTTCTTTGTCTGCTTTGTTTAGTTTGTTAAACAAAGATAAAATCATCCCCAATGTATGTTCGCCAACAGCATTACGGTTGCCTTCTGGTGCAGAGGCTAAAAAAATGCCTTTTTGGGTAGCGTAATCTGTATCAATATTTTCTAGACCAGCACCTAATCTTCCTATAAATTTTAAATTGGTTGCCTTGTCTAAAAATGTTTTGTCTAACGGAAATCTACTGCGTATAATTAAGCCCTCATAGTTATGAATTATAGCTTCTACTTCTT
Source organism: Cellulophaga sp. RHA_52 (assembly GCF_007827205.1). Lineage (NCBI taxonomy): Bacteria > Pseudomonadati > Bacteroidota > Flavobacteriia > Flavobacteriales > Flavobacteriaceae > Cellulophaga > Cellulophaga sp. RHA_52. Next base: position 403,999 of record NZ_VIRZ01000001.1, on the reverse strand, counting down.
CTTTAGTTGCGGTATAATCTACATCGTTTGTAAAACCAAAACCTTTAAATTGTTCTATTATTAAAGGATGATTTTTATCTAAATGCAATACTTTCATTATTATATTTTTGGATATTCAGTTTGTGTTTTTTTGTCAATAACATTGCCTGTATGTGAGGTAGATAGTTTTTCAAACAACAATACCTCTACAACTTCATCGTTTTCTGTTCTAGGGCAATGTTCTACGCCTTTTGGCACCACAATTATTTCGCCCTCTTTTACTATTTCTGTACGGTCTCTAAATTGCATATAAAGTGTGCCTTTTAGTACCTGAAAAAGTTCATCTTCATTCTCGTGTGCGTGCCAAACAAAGTCGCCCTTTAATTTGGCTAAAAGTACCTGCATATTGTCTACAACAGCAATTTGGTGCGGATGCCACTGTTTGTTAAACTTGCTTTGTTTTTCTTGTAGGTTAATAGTTTTCAAAATAAAATGTATTAAAATTAATAACCAACAGCACCACCATCTGGACTAGATGAGTCTGATGCTCCTACATAGACTTTATTATCAGAATCAACTGTAATGCCCATTAAACGACCAAGTTGACCACGTGGTTCCATAGTGTGTCCCATTGCTTCTAAAGCTTTTACGGTATCTGGTGATAGCAGGCCTCTTTCATATAAAATACGATCTGGTAACCATTGGTGGTGAATTTTCATAGTTTCAATAGCCATATGTATAGGCATATCAAACTCAATAACATTTAATACTGTCTGAAAAACTGTGTTTATAATTGTTCTTCCGCCTGGACTGCCAATTACCAATACAGCCTTACCATCTTTAGCTACAATTGTAGGCGTCATACTAGAAAGCATTCTTTTTTCTGGTTTAATAATGTTTGCAGCAGAGCCAATTAGGCCTTTGCTGTTTGTATAGCCTGGTTGCGGATTAAAATCACCCATTTCATTATTAAAAATAAAACCAAGTTTAGGAGAACCTAATCTAGAGCCATAAGAGTGTTCTAAGGTATATGTTAAAGATACAGCATTGCCATCTTTATCTAAAACAGATAAATGTGTGGTGTTGGTACCATCATAAATTTGTCCGTACTTGGTAGAGTCACTTACAGATGCTTTTTGCCAATCTATATTGTTGTACCTATTTTTAGCAAATTCTTTAGAGGTAAGTTTTTCTAAAGGCATATTTAAATTAAAATCAGGATCACCTAAATGTTCTGCTCTATCTGCAAAGGCTCTACGCATAGCTTCTGCAACCAAATGTACGTAAGGAGTTGAGTTAAAAGGCGCTTTGTTAAAATCTGCTAACTCCATAATATTCATCATTTCTAATAGTGCAACACCACCAGAACTTGGTGGTGGCATTACAAAAATATCATGACCTTTGTAAGTGCCTTTTAAAGGGGCTCTTTCTACAGCTTCATATTTTGCCATATCCTTGAGTGTAATTAATCCATCGTTCTTTTTCATAAAACGAGCAATTTCTTTGGCAACTTTCCCTTTGTAAAAACCATCTTTACCGTTGTCTCTAATTTCTTTTAGCGTAGCGGCAAGTACTGGTTGCTTCCAAATTTCATCCATTTGTGTTATTTCACCTTTTTCATTGATGAAATAGTTAGCCATAAATTCAGATTCTTTTTTATAGTGTAAAGCATGTTTGTATAATGTGTAAGATAGCGGCACACCATTTTCTGCCAAGTCTACAGCGGGCTGCACTAATGAAGCCCACGGCAATTTCCCATACTTTTTATGAGCCATATATAAACCTGCAACTGTGCCAGGTACACCAACAGATTGTAACCCGTTGTGGTTAGAACCAGCAATTAAGTTACCATCTTTATCTAAAAACATATCTGTTGTAGCTTTTAAAGGTGCTTTTTCTCTAAAATCTATAGTTGTGGCGTTGCCATCAGACTTCATAAAAACCAAAAAGCCACCACCGCCAATATTACCTGCTTGTGGGTGCGTAACTGCTAGTGCAAAAGCAGTTGCTATAGAGGCATCTATTGCATTACCGCCTTTTTTTAGTATTTCTGTACCAACTTTAGATGCCGCACTATTGTCTGATACTACCATACCATTTTTAGCATAGGTTTGTGCGTTGGTAATTGTAGTGAAAAGTGCACAAGCTATAAGATAAAACAGTTTAATTTTCATAGGTGTAATTTTAGAGTAAATATAGTATTAATAGGTATTTTATAAATTGTAAACAGTATTAATCTGCGCAATGTTAAAGCCGTTTTTTATTACTTGTTTTGCCTTTGTGCTTTTTATGTTTAGAGCCGGATTTGTATGATTAAAATGTATAAAATTAATTTTGCTTTTTTCTGTAGCCGGTAGCTCTTTAAATAATTCCATACTTTCTATAATAAACGGATGTGGAATTTCTGATATGTCTCTGTTGTTTATTTCTTCAGCATCAAAAAAAGTAGCATCTATAAAGGCATAATCTACCTTGGCAATCTCAGTAGTAATATCTTGGCCCCACTTATTCCATTTGTCTATGTCAGGAATAAATAATGCTCTTTTATTTGGTCCAATTATAGTATAACCTACGGTTTCCGAAAACTCATCTCTGTGTGGCACTGTAAACGGAACCACCTTTAAATTAGAGGTAAGTTCTAGTGTTTGCTTGTTTTCTGTTGCTTTAATAGCTATGTTTTTATTTGCAACAAGCTGACTCCAAGGACCGTTTTCCTCTAAAAAAGTTTTCATTTTTGGCATAGTATAAACAGGTGTGTTACTAGCATTCATAGCTTCTTTCCCAAGAAACATTAAACCTGCGTAATGACCAATATGTGCGTGTGTTAAAAAAATACCAGTAGGAATTTCTTGTGCATTAAAATTAGCACTGTTTTTTAAGGCCTTTACTTGTGTTGGAATATCTGGTGTGGCTTCAAACAAAAATGTGGCTTTGTTTTGGTTGTCTACAACACCCAATGAAACTACTTTTCTGTTTGGATCTGGGTTTGTAAATAAGTTTTTGCAACAGTCTTTTTTACAGCCTATTTGTGGTGACCCTGCATCTTGTACAGTACCTAAAATAATTAAAGCTGTATTGTTAATCTTTGTAGGTGAGCTACTTGCTGTATTATGGTCTGTGTTATCTGTTGCGGTAGCAGGTTTGTTTTTAGGTTTACACGCACTAAATAAAAGTAATAAGACACAAATATGTAAAAGGTTTTTTGTCATATGTAGTTGCTTTGTAGTTCTATAAAGATAACTATTTGACATTAAAAAAAGCCAATGGAAATTGTAGCCATTGACTTTTTGGGTTCTAAACTAGTAGTGTTAATCTAAAAATCTAGCTCAAATTCTTCTTCTTCAATAGTACTGGCTTGTGACATATCATAAATAAACTCGTCTATTTGTGCTTTTGTAACATTGGGCATACATATAACGTGGGCAACATTACCCTCTGTGGCTAATTGCCATTTTTGTTTTACTTCTAGTGCTGTTTTAGGTAAAACAACAGTAATAGCGTTTGGATTTCGCCAAGCATTTACACCAATTTCTTTTAACCTATTTTCACAATAAACAGCTGTTTCTAAACTTTTTTGGTAACGTGCTCTTAAGCCATCTACACCCAATTTTTTAAGTGCATACCATAAAAATAACGGACTATGACCATTTCTAGATCCTGTAATTGTAGTGTCTAAAGAGCCAATATAAGAGATGCCTTTTGCTATACGATCTCTGTTACTGCGCTTTGTTATTATAACACCAGATGGTATTGGCGAGCCTATAAATTTATGTCCGCTTATAGATATACTATCTGCACCGTCTTTAAAGTCAAACGGTATACGTGGCTCCATAAATGCACCGTATGTGCCAGATAATGCAGCATCACAATGTATGTAATGGTCTTGTATAGCTAAGTTTTTTAAAATGCCTTTTATTTTAGAAACATCGTCTTTAGCTTCCTTCATTGTAGTGCCAAAAGTGGTAAGTACAATTGCTGGTTTATGACGATTCATTCTTACCGTATTTTCAAAATCTTCATAATCTATTTCTCCGTTTTCTTGAGAACGAATAATGATGCTAGGAATATTTAATAAATGAATATTTTTACGCACACTATAATGTGTAGATTCTGAGTAATACACCATTCCTTTTGGATATAATTCTCTTGCTAAATACAAACCATATAAGTTACTTTCAGAGCCACCATTGGTTATGTAGCCCCAATAATCTGTTGGTTGTGCTCTAAATAGTTTAGCAAAAAATGCAACAACTTCCTTTTCCATTTCGTGGGTTTGTACCTTATACGTGCCATCTTCAAACGGATCTCCTAAGTTGTTTATTGGGTATTGTAAAAAACTACTAAGCTCAGCGTAATTAAAATCTTTAGATACAGGGTAACCTAAAAATGAATCTCTGGCTTGTTCTATATTTTCTTTTAATTTATGAAGACGTTCTGTGTCTTTTACTGATATATTTTTATACATAGTAGTAGCGTAGGTTTTAATGCTGTAAAATTAGTATTTTCAGGCAAAGTGTCTTTAATTTGTTGTTAATTTGATAAATTATACTGCATATGTAGTTATTTTCAATAGTATTATTCTAATTTTGATTAAATTTTATCGGCTTAACAAAAAAATATACTGGTATGGATGCTGTAGACAAAAAAATACTAATGTTATTGCAACAAAATGCAAAACAGAACACTAAAGAAATTGCAGATAAAATAGGACTAACAGTATCTCCTACCTTTGAGCGTATAAAAAAGTTAGAGCAGCAAAATTATATTAAGGGTTATGTTGCCCTGCTTAATGAAGAAAAAATAAATAAAGCCATAAAAGTGTATTGCCATATTACATTAGCAACACACTCTAGAGAGTTAATAGATAATTTTAAAAATAATGTGGCCCATTTGCCAGAAATTATGAGCTGCCAACACTTGTCTGGTAATTATGATTTTTTACTAAAAGTTGCTGTTAGTGATATGACGCAGTACCAACAATTTGTATTAGATAAATTATCTGTAATTAAGGGTATATCTAACGTGCAAAGTTCTTTTGTGTTAGAAGAAATTAAGAATGATACAGCTTATGTTTTATAAGAACATTTTAGCTATTGAAAAATAGATTATAATACCAAAAATATCGTTACTGGTTGTAATAAATGGTCCTGTAGCAATGGCAGGGTCTATACCTCTTTTGTGTAAAAAAATAGGTACAAACGTACCAATAATACCAGCAACAATAATAACTGCTATTAATGATATAGATATGGCAAATGCCATTTTAACATCGCCCTCCATAAGCCAAGCAAAACAAAAAAGTATAATGGCTAGTATAGTGCCATTAAGTGCAGATAAAAGTATTTCTTTTATAAGCCTATTTACCATACTGCCTTTTAAATCATCGTTGGCAATACCTTGCACAACAATTGCACTAGATTGCACACCAACATTACCAGCCATAGCGGCAATTAAGGGTGTAAATAATAGTAGTGAAATATGGCCATTTATAACACCTTCAAAAGTACCCATAATAGTGGCAGAACCTACACCTCCAAAAAGGCCTAAAATTAACCAAGGTAAACGTGCTTTTGTTAAGTCTAATATGCTATCATCTGCTTCTACATCTTGAGATATACCTGCAGCCATCTGATAATCTTTATCTGCTTCTTCTTTAATTACATCTACAATATCATCAATAGTAATTCTTCCAACTAGCCTGCCAATTTCATCAACAACAGGTATAGCTTCAAGGTCATACCTAGACATTATTTTTGCAATTTCCTCTGGTTTTTCGTTTACAGAAACAGAGTCTACTTTTGGGATATACACATCTTTAATGTGTGTTTTTGTAGATGTGGTAAGTAAATCTTTTAATGATAACCTTCCTTTGAGTTTTTCTTCATCATCTACTACATAAATAGAATGTACTCTAGTAACATTTTCTGCTTGTGCACGCATTTCTTTTACACAAGTAAGCACGTTCCAGTTTACATTTACTTTTACAAGCTCTTTTGCCATTAATCCACCTGCAGAATACTCATCATATCGTAAAAGATCTACAATGTCTTTTGCATGTTCCCTGTCTTCTAGTTCAGATATTACCTCTTGTACAATGTTTTGTGGTAACTCTGCAACAATATCTGCGGCATCATCTGTATCTAGTTCATTAAGCTCATCTGCAATTTCCTTGGTAGATAAGTTTCCTAAAATAGATTCTCTTACATCTTCATCCAGCTCCGTTAAAATATCAGAGGTTTTATCACTCTCTAATAATTTAATTATATAAGTAGCCTCATCAGTATTAAGCTCATTAACTATTTCGGCAATATCTGCATAGTGTATTTCCTCTAAAAGAAGCTGAATATCTGCGTCTTTTTGATTGGAAATTAATGTTTCTATATGCTGTAAAAATTCGTCTGTTAATTTAAACGGTGTCATTGGCTATCTTTTTTGTAAGTGCTACAAAATCCTCAACGGCTAATTGTTCTGGACGTTTGCCAAAGATAGGGTCTTCTTTTAAATTATCAGAAAGTTCAAAGGTTTTTAAGCTGTTTCTAATGGTTTTTCTACGCTGATTAAAAACTGCTTTTACAACACGGTACAGTAATTTTTCATCTACACCAATGTCTAAATTTTCTTTACGTGTTAGTCTTAGTACGCCAGAATCTACCTTTGGTGGCGGATTAAAAACAGTTGGCGGTACTGTAAATAAATATTCTGCGTGGTAGTAAGCTTGAGTTAATACAGATAAAATACCATATGCTTTGCTGCCCTCTTTAGAGCAAATGCGCTCTGCAACTTCTTTTTGGAACATTCCTGTAAACTCTGGTATTTGCTGTTTATGCTCTAATGTTTTAAATACAATTTGTGTAGATATGTTATACGGGAAGTTGCCACTTATTGCAAATTGTTCGTCGCCAAAAATGGTAGTTAAATCTTGTTTTAAAAAATCTGCCTCCACAACTTTAAATGTACCTTTTCGGTTAAGTAGTTCTGGGTGTTCTAGTAAAAAATTCTGATTTAAATATGCTATAGATTCAGTATCTAAATCCATAGCTATTAAATTTAAATCATGTTTTAAAATGTACTTGGTAAGTACACCAGTACCCGGACCAATTTCTATAACATTAGTATACCCGTTATGAGTTAGTGTTTCTGCAATTTGTTGGGCAATAGCTTCATCTGTCAAAAAATGCTGGCCAAGGTGTTTTTTAGCCTTAACTGGACTATCATTTTTACGTTGGGCCTTGTTTTTCTTGAAAAATTCTTTCTTTTTTTTAGACATAATTATGTAGCTAATTGTTTAAAACTTTGTTTTTTGCAAAAGGTAGTTTTATTTTTTTGCAGGAGTTAATACTGCTTCTCCAATAACTTCTAACTCTGTTCTAAAAGCTACAAACTTGCCAGCAAAAAGCTTGTTTGCTTCCTGGCGTAGTTTATTTGCATCATCTTTATAATAAACGTCTAAAGTTTCTTTGTTTGGTGTGCTGTATTGTACAGAGTATGTTACACCTCCCATTTCTTCTTCTATAATAACCTTACACATTTTTGCGCCAGTAAATTTACCAGTTGCTAACATATCTGGTATGTGTGTTTCTTTCATCCAAGACAACCACTTATCGTGCACTTCTTCCTCTACATTAATGGTTACGTTGTATATATACATAGTCTTTTTTTTAGTGTAATGTTTATTTTTGTACAGTTTGCAAAGCTATAACTAATTTATAGCGTCTCCTCTAAGTTTTCTAAACTCTTTTCTGGCTAAAGGAAAAAAATAGCTGTCTTGGTAGCCGTATATTATTTTCTCGTAATGGTATTTAGCTTCTTCTGGTTTGTACAGTATTGTACGGTACAACTCGCCTAAGGCATAGTGTGCATCGTCTGCTAAAATTCCTGATTTATAAAACTCTATAATTTTTAGGTAATTAAGCTCTGCTTTCTCGTACTCTTGTTGTTGTATAAGTAGTTCTGCTTGTTTTAGCAGAGCTTCGTCTTCAATTTTTTCTCCTTTGTGATTTTCTAAAATATCATCTAAAGCTGCTATTGCTTCTGTGGTTTTATTTTGATAGGCTAATAAATCTGCAGTAGCATATTTTTTTAAGGCTGTTTGGGTAGAGTCCTGCAAGCTGTTGTCAGAAATTAAAAGGCTAAGTTGCATAGCATCATTTGCAATAAGTTGAGATGTAGAACTGCGTAACACTTTTAATTGTGCTAAAGCCCAGTCAAAATCTCCTTTGTAAAAACTAGCTTTTGCAACCTTAAAACGCGCGTTTTGAGCTAAAACATCATTTTTTAGGTTTTTTTGTATTTGTGTGTAATAAATTAAGGCCTCATTAAACCTCTTGTTGTATACCAAAATATCTGCTAAAGCCATTTTTATTTTAGCTTCTTCATACCTGTTAAGCTGTAGTTCTAGTGTTTTTTTTAATACAGATGTAGCTTCTTCTGTTTCAACTTTTTTAAAAGCTAAAAAGTTAGCGTACCTAAGCTGTAACATTATACTGTGTGGTTTGTAACCATAAGTTTCTAGCAATGCAGCAAATGCTTTTTGTGCAGCATCTGTATTTTTGTTGTTAGACAAGTCTAAGTCTAATGCTATCCTTTGCAATTCTGCATATAATTTTACATTATCTACCCTAGGGCTGTTAACTACAATGTAATTATAAATTTCTTGTGCAGTTTCTTTTTCGTTTTCATCAACACAAATATTAGCTAATGTTTGTAACCTTCTTAAGCTGTTGTCTTGTGAGCGTTTGTAAATTGCTTTTTCTTGACTAAAAGCACTGTAAAATTGTTTTTGCTGTATAAAAAGCCAACTTAGCATTTCATTCCAAATAATATCCGGACTTCTTTGTGCGTTTTTAAGAATAAGTTTTTTTAGTATTGTGTTGTTTCTGTTATCAGAATCTGTGGTAATAAAATCGTCTAAATTACGTATTACCGAAGACATTCTATTAGGATCTTTAGCAACTATATTTAGTAGACTGGTAAACATTTTCTCTACATTACCTTGTTCCCCATAAATACGTGCTAACTGAAAATTAAAATCTAAAGCCGGATTTAATTCCATTGCTTTGTTGTATGTTTTTGCGGCATACTCTAAAAGCGAGTAGTTTTGGAATTTATATGCTAAGCCGTATCCGTTTCTTGGGTTTTCTTCTACTTTAGAGTAAGCCAAGTCATAATATTTTTTGGCCTCTTCATTATTGCCTTGTAAGGTATAATTGTGTCCTAAGTCTATGTAATAAACAGGTATTGGGTTGGGCGAATCTAAGTTTTTTTTAATTTGTTTTTCGGCATCAGAATAACGCTCTAACTGTTGGTAACAACTAATTAAAAACGTTTGATAGTCAGATCTTCTTGGGTTTTCTTTTACTAATCTCTCGTAAAAAACTACTGCCTTGTCAAAATCACCATCATCATAATACTGTTTAGCTAAAAAGCTGTTTTGCCCAACGGAAAGTTGCGCAAAACAGCAGGCTAGTATAAGTATAAATATTCTCAAGAAATCTATTTTTTAGTAAAGATACCAAGAATATAAGAAGTTCTTGTTAAAGAACCTTAATCTATCATGTCAAAACCACAATAAGGCACAAGAACATCTGGTATTTTAATGCCTTTTTCTGTTTGGTAATTTTCTAAAATCCCGGCTAAAACACGTGGTAAAGCTAAAGAACTTCCGTTTAAGGTATGTGCAAATTGGCTTTTGCCGTTTTCATCTTTAAAACGTAGTTTAAGTCTGTTAGCTTGGTATGCTTCAAAGTTAGACGCAGAGCTAATCTCTAACCAACGGTCTTGTGCTGTAGAAAACACTTCAAAATCAAACGTAAGAGCAGATGTAAAACCAAGGTCTCCGCCACAAAGGCGTAACAATCTGTATGGTAATTTTAATTCTCTTAAAATATCTTTTATATGTTCTACCATACCATCTAAAGCAGCATACGAATTGTCTGGGTGCTCTACGCGTACAAGTTCTACTTTATCAAACTGGTGCAATCTATTTAAGCCACGCACGTGCGCACCATAGCTACCAGCTTCTCTCCTAAAACAAGGTGTATAACCTGTGTATGTAATAGGAAAATCTTTTTGGTTAACAATAGTGTTTCTAAAAATGTTAGTTACAGGTACTTCTGCAGTTGGTATTAAGTATAAATCATCTGCAGTAACGTGGTACATTTGCCCTTCTTTGTCTGGTAACTGACCTGTTCCGTAACCAGAAGTTTCATTTACCAAATGCGGAACCTGAATTTCTTGGTAACCAGCGGCTGTATTTTTGTCTAAAAAGTAAGCAATAAGTGCACGTTGTAATCTAGCACCTTTTCCTTTATAAACAGGAAAACCAGCACCAGCAATTTTAACACCAAGTTCAAAATCTATAATGTCATATTTTTTAGCTAGTTCCCAGTGTGGTAAAGCACCTTCTATTAATTCAGGAATATCTCCTTCTCTAAAAATTTCCTCATTATCTTCATCTGTGTTTCCTGCAGGTACACTAGGGTGTGGTACATTAGGAATTTGGTACAGTAAACTTTGTAATTCCTCAGCAACCGTATTTAATTCTTCTTGGTATGTTTTAGACTCTTCTTTTAAAACAACGGTGCGCTCTTTTAAAACTGTTGCTTCAGATGCTTTTCCGGACTTAAAAAGCATACCAATTTCTTTAGACAACTTATTGCTCTCTGCAAGTGTGTTATCTAATTTGGTTTGTGCATCTCTACGTTTTTCATCTAATGAAAGTACGTTTTCTAACAAAGGAGCTGCATCTATATTACGCTTTTTTAGGGCGATAATAATCTCGTCTTTTTGTTCTCGGATAGCTTGAAGCTGTAGCATTTATTTAAATTTTAAAAGCAAATTTAATGGTAAAAAGGGATTGCGCAAAAGAGAATGCGTAAAACTTGAAGAGTTTAGTGCTTGTAATTTATTTTGGACTAGGTAAAATAAAATTATTGTGCTTAAAATGATGCCATTTTTCTTGTGCTAAATCTACTTTAGGATCTATAAAAGGTTGGTATGGTTTACCGTTAATGCTAACTCTAGAGTTTACGTATACAGCAATATTTTTATTTTCCTTTTTGGCTTCTTTTTTTAAATGTTGTGCAAATTGCCAAATAAAATCTGGATATGCTCCAATTTTTCTGCGTTGTTTTTTAGTAAGATAGTTGTTTAAATTAATTCGCTTTTTTTCATTTGTGTCTTTGTCTACTGTAGTAAAAGTAACACTTCCAGAACGTGAACGTAGCATCATACGCCAACTAAGTCTATGCCCTTCTTCGGTCCATAAAACATTGTCTTTAAAAAAATGATGTCTTATGGGTAACCCCAACTGAAATAAAAAATAGATAACCCAAATACCTACAATAAGTTTTTTGTGTTTTGGCGGGACAAGTGTATGTACTTTGTATTTTTTCTCTTTTAAAAAAAAGATATCTCTAAGTTTTTGTGGCTCAAAAAAGAAAACTGTAAAAGCCAAAGCTAAGTACGGGAAAATGCCTATTTGAAAAACAATAGAGTTAAACAAGTGAAAAAAGATAGCTAAAATAAAAGCAATTTTTCGGCTAGGTTTCCATAATAATGCAGGAATAATAAGTAAATCAAACAAAATACCAAAAACAGCTACAATTTTGTGCACCCAAGCAAGTTGTAAAAACTCGCCAATTAAAAAATAGTCTGCTTTGTTTTGCATTAGCACTTTTATAAAGCCAAAGTCTAACCAGTCTGCATACAATTTGGCTACAGAAGCATATGTGTATACAATGGTTAGCTGTAGTACAATTATATATTTATAATACGCGTGCATTTTGGTAGTGCGTAGTTCTGGATTATTTTTAGCGTCTACAGAAAGGTCTGTGTTAGCTGGAAAAAACACCATTATCCAAGAAATTAACATTAATAGGTAATAATGGTTGTTGTATGATGTTTTTTGCATTAAATACACACAGCTCCATAACAATGCAAAGGCAAGCATACTGTACCTGTATTTGTATCCTACAGAAATAAAAATACCAGTAATACCCATAATAATAAAATAGGCATACATACTAGGGCCAGTAATAATATTTAGCCACTCAAAACCAATAAAAGAAAAATTAAAAGTAGGTTCTACAAGGTTGGCCTTTACCCAGCCAGTAAGTATAGCTCCAAAGGATTCTAAACTTATAAGTATGCCAAAAAATATTCTAAATAGAATTAAGCCGGCATTGTCTATTTTTTTAAATAGGAAAGTGGTCATAGTTTAGCAATTAAACTAGTAGCAGTTTCTTGGTCTTTTGTAAGCTGAACTTTTAAATCGTTAATAGAGTCAAACTTTACTTCATCTCTAATGCGCTCTAAAATGTCTACCTGTATTTTTTTGCCGTAAAGATCATCATTAAAATTGAAGAAATTTACTTCAATGGTCTTTTCTGTTCCGTTAACAGTAGGGTTGTAGCCAATATTCATCATACCAAAAACAGTAGAATTGTTTAATTTGGCTTTAACTACGTACACACCATTTTTAGGTATTAATTTGTACTCTTCTTTTATATAAATATTTGCAGTAGGAAAATTTAATTGTCTCCCTAAGCCTTTACCTTTGGTAACAATACCGGTTAACATATAATTGTAGCCAAGGTAACTGTTGGCTTTGCTAACATCGCCTTCTGCTAATGCTTTTCTAATTTTTGTAGAACTTACAGATACGTCATCAATTTCTTGTGCCGTAATTTCCTCTACATTAAAATCAAACGTAGTGCCGTAATTTTTTAAGTCGTTAATATCTGCATTACGGTTACGCCCAAATCTATGGTCATATCCTATAATAATTTTTTTGGTATTGAGTTTATTAACTAAGATGTCACGAACAAATTCTATTGCGCTAAGCCTAGAAAATTCTTTAGAGAAAGGATGAATAATTAAAAAATCTAAGCCTAAGTTACTTAGTATCATTTCTTTTTCTTCAATAGTGTTAAGTAATTTAATATTACTATCTTGTTGCAAAACCATTCTAGGATGCGGGAAAAAAGTAAGCACAGTACTTTCTATTTCTAATAGTTTGGCACTATTTATGAGTCTTTCTAGTATCTTTTTATGGCCAATGTGTACACCATCAAAAGTACCAATTGTAATAACTGTAGCGTGTGCTTTGTCGAATTTTGTAATGCTTTTAATTGTTATCACGAGACTAAAATAATAAAAAGACTATTTTTGAATATTAAATTGCTTTTAATGATTACAAAACTACGCCTTGTTTTTTCAATAACCATATTATTTGGTAGCTTTTACGGTTTTGCACAACAGAATTATTGGAAAACTGGTAGCTTACAACATAATTTAGCGTCTAAAACTATACAAAATATAGATGTAAATAAAGCAAAAACGTTTTATTTAGATGAATCTTCTTTTTCTGCTTCTTTACAGCCAAATATAAGTGCTAAAGGAAAAAAAGTAATGTATTTTCCTGATGCTAACGCAGAACTAAAAGCTTTTTATGTGGAAGAACATGCAATTTTTGCTCCAGGTTTGGCTGCAAAATATCCTAATATTAAGTCATACATAGGTAAAGGAGTTGTAAATCCTAACCAAAGAATACGTTTTAGTGTTTCTCACAAGGGTATACAAAGTATGATGGTGAATGCAGATAAGGAAGAAGCAACTTATATGCAGCCTACAAAGCAAAACAAAGGAGAATACGTTATATACAAAGCAAGTGCATACCAGCATAAAGATGCGTTTGTTTGTGAAACAGAATCTGTAATAGCTACAAGTAAAAAAGCGTCTGCAGCTAAGCAAATAAACGACCAAACTTTAAGAACATATAGAATAGCTATTTCTGCATCTGGTGAGTATACAGCTTATCATGGTGGTAGCGTGGCAGATGCATTGGCAGCAATAAATGCAACACTAACTAGGGTAAATGAGGTTTTTGAGACCGATTTAGGAATACATTTAGAACTAGTAGCAAATACAGATGAGGTAATTTATACAGATGCAACAACAGATCCGTACTCTGGTAGTTTAAATACGCAAGCGCAAAATACATTTTCTACAGTAATAGGTGCTGCTAATTATGATGTGGGACACCTTTTTCATCAAGGACCAAACGGCGGTAATGCAGGTACTGTTGGCTCTGTTTGTGACGACAATTGGAAAGGTAGAGCATACTCTTCTCGCAGTACACCAGAAGGAGATTTATTTGATGTAGATTTTGTTGCACATGAAATAGGGCATCAATTTGGGGCTAACCATACCTGGTCTTTTGATTCTGAAGGTACTTTGGTGCAAGCAGAACCAGCAAGTGGATCTACAATAATGGGGTATGCAGGTATTGCAGATGGCAATAATGTACAGAGCAATGGAGATGATTATTTTCATTATTATAGTATTTTTCAGATAGCAGAATATGTTAGTGGTTTAAGTTGTGGCGTAAATACTGCAATTACCAATAATCCGCCAGTTATAAGTCCTTTATCTAACTATATTATCCCTAAATCTACACCGTTTGTATTGTCTGGTGAGGCAACAGATTTAGATACAGGCGATTTGTTAACGTACTCCTGGGAACAAATAGATAACGGAGTAGTAACACGTACTAACTTTGGGCCAGAAAATCCTAGTGGAGCAAATTTTAGATCTTTAAAGCCAAGTACAGAAAAAGAGCGTTATTTTCCTAAAATAGAACGTGTAATACAGGGTAATTTAACACAAACAAACCCATCTGAGGGTTCTTCTTGGGAAACAGTTTCTGATGTAGAAAGAGATTTAAATTTTGCATTTACAGTAAGGGACAATGCAGTAGGTGGCGGACAAGTAGCCTCTGAAACTATGAATGTTAGGGTTGTTAATGCAGCTGGGCCATTTGCTGTAACATCACAAAGTTCTAATGTTGTTTACCAATCTGGCTCTGTGCAATTGGTAACTTGGGATGTTGCCGGTACTAATGCTGCACCTGTTAATACAGAAACGGTAAATATATATTTGTCTATAGATTCTGGTTTGTCTTTTCCTACCTTATTGGCAGAGAATGTAGTCAATGATGGTTCGCACATAGTGCAAATACCAAATGTGGTAACAACAACAGCTAGAATACGTGTAATGCCTTCAGATAATGTGTATTACGCAATAAATTCATCTAACTTTACAATAAATACCTCAGATGTTAATTTAGAGTTTGAAAAATTAACTTATAACGTTTGTCAGCCTAGCAACGTGGTAATACCTTTTAAGTATACTGTTAATAATGGTTTTGATGAGACCTCTACGTTTAGTGTTTTTGGAGCGCCAGCAAACTTAGGTGTTTCATTTTCTACGCCTACAGCAGATACCAATAATACAGATGTAGACCTTACTTTGTCTAACACCCAAAATGTAGCGCCAGGAACTTATGAGCTTACTGTACTTTCTAACTCGGTTTCTAACACTACAGGAGTGGTTGTTACCTTAGTAATTGGCAATACTAGTTTTGCAGATGTAGGGTTAATTTCTCCAGGTAATGGTGCAGCTGGTGTTAATATGAACGAAACATTACTGTGGGAAGAAAACGTAGCATACTCTTCTTATGATTTAGAAATAGCTACAGATGCTGCTTTTGCAAACATAATAGAAACTAAATCTACTCCTTTTACAAGCTATAGACCTACTAATTTGTTAGCAGAAACAACATATTACTGGCGTGTTAAGCCAAAAAGTTTATGTGCCGAAGGTACTTTTGGACCTGCATATACTTTTACTACGGCTTTAGTTAGTTGTAATACTAAACAGGCTCAAGACTTACCAAAAACAATACCAACTGTAGGTACGTCTGTACTACAGTCTAAAATTACTTTTTTAGACGATTTACCAATTACAGATGTTAATGTTAGTGTAGATATTGCACATAGTTTTTTAAGCGATTTAACAATAAGTCTAATATCTCCTCAAGGAACAAGAGTGGTGTTAACTTCCAATTCTTGTGGTGATTTTCAGGATATTAATGCTGTTTTTGATGATGATAGTCCAAGTTTTGTATGTGGCAGTGGAGCTAATGCGGCAATTGAAGGTAGTGTTAGGCCGTTAGGTTCTTTGGCTTCATTAAATGGCGAATCTGTTTTAGGTGAATGGATTTTAGAAGTTAAGGATGGTGCCTCTTCTGATGGAGGGCAAATAAATAACTTTAATTTAGAAATTTGCGTAGAAGGTTTGTCTAGGCCAGATGCAGATAATGATGGTGTTTTTGATGATGGAGATGATGCTTGCTTAGGAACACCAAATGGGGCAGAGGTAGATGTTAATGGTTGTGCCATTTATAGATTTAGACCAGATAATTTTGCAATTTCTATAGAGAGTGAAGCTTGTACCACTAGCAATGATGGAGAAATTTTTATTGATGCTGTAGAAGAAATTAATTACAGTGTAACCATAACTGGTAACGGAGTTAATATTACAGAAGCATTTACAGATACAGTAAGTTTAGACGATTTAAGTGCTGGTACGTACCAAATTTGTATATCTGGTACAGACGGTACAATTACTTATGAAGATTATTGTGTAACAGTTGTTGTTACCCAACCAGATGTGTTACAAGTATTATCTGCTGTACAGAACAAAACACTTAATTTGCAGTTAAGTGGTGCTAATTTGTACAATGTAGAGTTAAATGGAGTAACGCTACAAACTACAGATAAAACAGCTAGCTTGGCGCTTAAAAACGGTTTAAATACAGTAAAAGTGTCAACAGGTTTAGAATGCCAAGGGGTGTACCAGCAGCAAATTTATATTGCAGCAAATCCGGTAATATCACCCAACCCAACACAAGGCAAGGCTGTGGCTTATTTAGGTACTTTATCTGGCTCTGTAACGGTTACTATTTACACTTTAAGCGGACAAATATTAGAGCAGAAAGAATACACTGTTCAAGACGGAAAAGTAAATTTAGATGTATCTGCCTTAGCAAAAGGGATGTATGTAGTGTTGTTTGATGGAGGAGCGGTTAAAGGTGAAACAAAATTAATTAAGAAATGAAAAAATTACTAATGCTTTTGTGTCTATTATTGGCACTGTCTTGTTCTAAAAGCTCTCCAAAGCCACCATCATCACCAGAACTTCTTTTTCCTTTAAAAAGCTCTGAGTGTACTACTGGTATTACTATAGGTACAACAAATACAAGTGAGGTAGAGTTGCAGTGGAATGCATCTGCAAGAACAGATTTGTATGAAGTTAAAATAACTAACCTAAATACTAACTTAACGCAAACACTAAGTACAACAGCCATGACACAAAAGGTTGTTTTAGATAAAGGTGTAGCCTATTCTTGGTTTGTAATAGCTAAAAACGATGAGGTTTCGCAGACAACAGCCAGTGAAATTTGGAAGTTTTACAATGCTGGATCGCAAACTACATATCCGCCTTTTGCTGCGGAAATAATAGCGCCTAAATCTGGACAAACAGTGTTTAAGGATACCAATAACGATGTAGAATTAGAGTGGGTAGCAGAAGATGTAGATAATGATATAGCTAGTTACCAAGTGTATTTTGGTAGTGTTTCACCGCCTACAGATTTGTTAGCAACTAACGCACCAGATAATACAACAGTAAAAGTAGGTGTGGTAGCCAATACAGTCTATTATTGGAAAGTTGTAACTGTAGATGAAGAAGGAAACTCATCAGACTCTGGTACTTATGAGTTTAAAGTTAGGTAATTAAGTGTTGTTAAAGTGGTTCATAGTAGTTTTTATGCCTGCTAGTACAAAAGATTTTATAAGTTCAATAGAACGTTCTAAGCGTTCTGGCATTTTCTCTTGTTCTTCTTGGTTCCATTCCCCCAAAACATAATCTACCTGTCTGCCTTTTCCAAAATCGGCACCAACACCAAATCTATATCTGTTGTAAGAAGTAGTTTGTAATACGTTTTGTGTGTCTTTTAAGCCGTTATGGCCGCCATCACTACCTTTAGTTTTAACGCGTATTGTACCAAAAGGTAGGTTAATATCATCTGTAATAACCAATAAGTTTTCTAAAGGAATTTTTTCTTTCTCTAACCAATACCTAATAGCTTTTCCGCTAAGATTCATATAAGTAGATGGTTGTAAAAAAAGAATAGTGCGCCCTTTAATTTTATATGTGGTAACAGCGCCTAATTTTTGTGGTTCAAAAGTTAAAGATTCTTTTTTAGCAAAGGCATCAAGTATTTTAAACCCAATATTATGTCTTGTTTCTGTATATTCTGTGCCTATATTGCCTAGGCCAACTACTAAAAACTTTTTCATAGGATCTTTTTCTTCTAAAAAGAACAACGGTTTTGTTCTAAAAATTGATTTTAATATTTGTGCTATCATATGTAACAAAAGCACCAAAAATACAAAAGCATCCTGAAACTTGGTAAATTCCAAGGCAGGATGCTTTAATTTGTATCTGTAAAGATTTACTCAGCAGCAGGAGCTTCAGCCTCAGCTTCTCCTTCTTCTTCGTCATCATCAGCAGCAACAACGTTACGAGATGATTTAACCTGTACAACAACTGTATTGTCTGGGTGTAAAATAGTAAAATCATCATTTACTAATGAAGATACTGCTATGTTACCACCAATTTTTAATTTATTGATATCTACATCAAAGAAATCTGGTAATTTAGCTGGTAAAGCTTTAATAGTAAGCTTTCTTTTTCTAAATAATAATCTACCACCATTTCTAACCCCTGGAGAGTTACCTACTAAACGAACAGGAATATCCATAGTTACCGCTTTATCATCAAATAATTGGTAAAAATCTATGTGTATAATTCTGTCTGATACTGGGTGAAACTGAATGTCTTGAATAACAGCATTCACTTTTTCTCCGTTTTCCAAATCTATCACAACTGTGTGCGCGTTTGGAGTGTACACTAAATCTTTGAACGCTAATTCTGGTGCTGAAAAATGTAGTGGTTGTTCTCCTCCGTATACTACGCAAGGAACCATTCCAGCATTACGTAAGGCTTTAGTTGCTTTTTTGCCCACGCTTTCTCTTTTTGATCCTGTAATTGTAATTGACTTCATTATATATATTTAATTAATGTGCGAAATTAGTGTATTAGATCTATATTACATTAAAAATTTAGAACTAATAGACGTATTGTTATGTACTCTAGTCATAACATCAGCAAATAACTCTGCAGATTCTACAACTTTAACTTTAGGACTTTGCTTTTTTAACGGAATTGAATCTGTTACAATAAGTTCTGAAAGTTTAGATTTTTCAATTTTTTCATAAGCATCACCAGATAATAAAGCGTGCGTTGTAATAGCTCTTACGCTAAGTGCACCTCTTTCCATCATAAGATCTGCTGCTTTTGTTAATGTACCTGCTGTATCTACCATATCATCTACAAGTACTACGTTTTTACCTTCTACGTTACCAATAAGCTCCATATGAGAAATTACATTTGCCTTTTCTCTTTGCTTGTAGCAGATAACAACATCACTTTCTAATGCTTTAGAATATGCATAAGCTCTTTTAGAACCTCCCATATCTGGAGAAGCAATAGTTAAATTGTCTAGTTTTAAACTTTTTAAGTACGGTAAAAATAATGTAGAGGCAAATAAATGGTCTACAGGTTTTTCAAAGAAACCTTGTATTTGGTCTGCGTGCAAGTCCATTGTAATAATCCTTGTTGCACCAGCTGTTTCTAACATTTTAGCTACTAATTTAGCAGCAATAGGTACTCTAGGTTTGTCTTTACGGTCTTGTCTTGCCCAACCAAAGTATGGCATAACAGCTGTAATGTGTCTTGCAGATGCTCTTTTAGCTGCATCTAACATTAAAAGCATTTCCATTAAATTTTCTGAGCTTGGATTTGTAGATCCAATAATAAAAACTCTTGCGCCACGAACAGACTCTTCAAAAGAAGGCTGAAACTCGCCATCACTGTATCTAGAGAATTTTACTTTTCCTAAGTCAGATCCAAATGATTTGGCAATTTTTTCAGCTAAAGCAGTACTTTGTGTACAGGCAAAAATTTTAGGTTCTGGGACTGTGTATGACATTGTTGTGTTGTTGATTTCTATGTTGGTCGTTATCAGTATTTTAAATACCTTTTTTTAAACGAGGTGCAAATTTATAAATTTATTTGTGAAGCTAAAGGATAATTGTTTTTATTTTTTGTAAAATAATTAGAAATTATTTTTACTTTTGCAGCCCGTTACAATTGCTCGAGTGGCGGAACTGGTAGACGCGCTGGATTCAAAATCCAGTTCTTCGGAGTGTGGGTTCGATTCCCACCTCGAGTACAATAAAAAAGCCTTGATAGTGATATCAAGGCTTTTTAAATTTTTAGACTTATTCTGTTATAAATATTAAAGATATTTTATAGTTGTCTTTGTCTCCACTAGCAAATACCATTCTGTTTTCTGTTAGCTCTATAAGTTGTAAGGTAAAAGAAGTACTTTTAACAAGATCTTCAGTTACTTCGCCTCTTATTATAGTTATGTATAAACGCCCTTCATCTTCATAAAAACTATATTCTGCTTCGGCAATTTCGTTATCTCCGTAGTAACAATTTTCTAATCCCGTTGCTACTTCTATAATTCCGTCTGGTTTAAAAGTGTAAATATCATCTACAAGACAATCGTTTTGTTCACTTTTTTGCTTAGAATTGTAATCAATATAATACGCTTCTAATTTCCAGGCTTTAGAGCTGTTATTGTGTAAAATGGTTAAATCTTCTGACGAGTATAGTTCTTGGCTGGCATCATCATCATCACTACTGCAAGAAACTGTAATTATTAAAATAAATAGTGATAAGATTAATAATTTAAAGTTATTCATAACATAAGATTTTTGGTTCTGTGTGTCTTAACCAATTATTGTACCACTTACGTATTTATAAGTTTAGTTTTTAATTATATTTAATTTGGTAACATATATTTTACTTAAACCATTTTTGCTCTCTTTTATATAGTTTTTAAAGTCTAAAACTTTTTTAAACTCTTGAGGCTTAATGTTTTTTCTTTTGCTAGTGAAGTATAATTTTTGATTTTTTTCATCATAAAAAGGGCAATACTCCATATATTTTGTGTTTATAGGAAGCCCTAAGTTTTTAGCTTTTGACCAGTTGTTATTTTTGTCTTTTTTAGAAATGTATAAATCCCCACTTCCTTGACCGTCTTTGGCATTGTATTTTGTGAATAGTAAAAAGTCTTCAGATTTAGAGATAAATGCATTAAACTCATAACCATCACTATTAATATTTTTGTTTAAAAGAACGGGTTCTTGGTATTTGCCTTGTTTCCATTCGCAAAAATAAATATCATCTTTACCTAATCCTTTAGGAGAAGCCATTGTAAAATATAAATTATTAGTACTGCTTACGGTAGGGTAAAATTCATCTAAACTAGAGTTTACTGGTGTTCCTAAGTTTTTTGGATTAGACCAACCGTTATTTTTGGTATCCCTATCTACATACCAAATATCAAAATCTTTTTTTTGACTACTAGAGTTGTTTAACGGCCTGTCTGACACAAAAAATAGTCTATTTTGATTAGGAGATAAAAATGGCTCTAAATACATAAACTCATCACAAAAGGGTAGTAGTTCTGGCTCTAGCCATTTATCTCCTTCTTTTTTTAGTGTGGCTATTTGAGAAATTCCACCATCTGGACTTTGTATTGTAAAATAGGCTTCATTACCGTTATTAGAAATGCAAAAATCACGTACGTTGTAAAACTGATTTAGCTTTTTATTAAACGTTGTAATTTCATTTTCAGTTTGGGCACTTAATAAATTAGAAAATAAAAATAGAGCAAGTAGTAATTTAATTTTAATCATAGTTTTTTTTAATATAAGCCAAAAAAAATCCGAAGCTCAGGAACGCGTGCAACGAAGCTTCGGAAATTTTAATAAATAGTTTACTGTTTACTTATAAAACAGCGTTTTTTAAGTGTTACTTCTTATCTCCAAAATAAGAAACACCGCCACCGCTTAAAAAATCTTCTCTAACAGGGCTAAACGTGTCAATAAGCATACCTTCTTCTAGGCAAACAGCGCTATGCAGTAAATTTGGTTCTATATAAACCCCATCTCCTGCTTCAACAATTTTCTTTTCACCATCAATTTCAAACTCAAACTTACCAGATACACAATAGGTAGCTTGTGTATGAAAGTGTTGGTGTGGAGCACCTAGTGCACCTTTTTCAAACTTTACTTTTACCATCATAATTTGGTTGTCATACCCTAAGAATTTTCTTGACACTCCTCCGCCAAGTTCTTCCCATTCCAAATCTTTTGTGGTAATAAATTTTTTACTAAATCGTTCCATTTTATTTTATACTTTTTAATGATTTTAGCAATATAATTTATTTTTAAAAAAGTATGGAGTAATGTATTAGAAACTTTTTAAGTAAATGGGTGTAAAACCGGGTTTGTTATAAACCGTACATATTTAGCAGCTATTGTTTTTTGTATTCTGTTTTACGCTTTAGTGGTATTGTTAGTTAATTATTACTTTAGGGTAAAAGTAGCTGTTAAGCCCACACTAAAATTACGAGGTAGTTTATGAACCCCAAAAATGGCTCTAGAATGTTTTCCTTTATCTTCTAATACCTTAACAAATAAGTCCGATGCTCCGTTTGCAACAATGGGAGAATCATCCCAGTCTTGCCCCGACTGAAAATAAATATCAATATGATTTAGGCCAACAATAGCATTAAACCCTATTTTGTTTTTTACCTGTGCCAATACATTTAATGCGCATATTTCCATTGCTTTATATCCTTCTTGAGTAGAAATTTTATCTCCCAAACGCCCTTGGTATAGGTAAGTATTGTTAATTATTGGAAATTGAATTGCTATGTACGCTATATTTCCTCTAACATTAACAGAAATATAACTGCCACCTGGTGTAGATACTTCAGGAAGCTCTAAATTTAGCTTTTTTAAATTCTCTTCTGCACTCATACTTTTTAACTTGTTTTTTGGCTTTAAAAACATACGCTTTTAGCAAGCCTAATTTAACAAATTAAAACAGGATAAAACGTTGTTAACCAAAAAAAGCTAGTACCAATGCCTTAAGGTTTACATATAGGCAAGTACTAGCAATTGTTGTTGTGCGGTATAGCAATAGTATTTTTTACTGTTTTTGTACAAAAAGAGCGTTATTGTAGCTTTTTTTTCTTTAAAAAGGAGCAAAAGTATCTTTTGGTTCCTTAGGCAAGCTCCAACGTTGGCGAGGTGTAATGTTTTCTTGAGCAGCAGTATTAGAACCAGCACTACCAAAATTACCATAACTACTAGTGCTGCCTCTTGGTATTTGCATACGATCTCCATATAGCCATACAACCAAGTTGCTACGCTGGCCACTTGTTATTGGGTGTGTAGCGTGTGGTACGTTACCACGGTGAAGTATTGCTTTACCTGGCTCAAAAAACGTTTGTACCGTTTGCTTAGTGCTTTTGTCATAAAAATCTACTTCAGAGCCGGTGTACTCCTCATCAGGTAGGTTAATGTTAATGTTTAAAGTAGCAGATGAAGCATCTGTGTGTGCTTGTAAGTCTTTTTCCTTGTCTGGATTGTATCTAATAGAAAACCCAAAAGTTTGACTATCATAACCCTGTGTGCCAAGTAATAAACGAGAAATAGGCCTCATATAACGGTCCATAATATCATTATAAAATGCCTGAAAATTAGGTGCGCCAAGGTGTCCCTCAGATCTTGGGTCTAACATAACCCCATAACGGTTTAATTGTATACCGTATGGTGGGCGTGCAGGAATTTTAGAGTTGGCTGCGGCTTCTAAATAATTACGAAACTCTGCTAAACGCTCAAGATCAAAAAATTGTATTTTGTAAACACCTGGTATAATCTCTTCCCATAAATCTGCAACAGCATTTTCTTTTTCTGGATTTTTCCAAGCGCTATTAACTGCTTCTCTTAAACGCGGATCTAATAATGATTGGTCTGGTATTAATAAATTGTCTTTATTTTCAATTTCCCATTCTACCCAAGCATCTTCAAGTAATTTACGGTTGTTATTCCAAAAATGAGAGACCGACTCTTCACGATGAAGAGAAGCTTCACGAGTAGGCAATGTAAGCGAGCGTGCTTGTGCCAGTGCATTAGTATTTGTCATTTTTTCTGTGTTTTAAAATTATAACACAAAATTACGTGCAGACTACTGTTTAAGCTTTGTAAAAATTAATGAGGTTTTGGTAAAAAACGAGGTAACTAATGATTGTTATAGTTTAATATCATTCTTTTTTTGTCAGATTTGTCAAAAAATGGGTAAAGTTGAAAGAAGAAATCATCAGTGTCTATTTCTCCACCATTTGATTTTTTCATTCGGTTTTTAAATTCAGTTGAGAATGTTACGTTCAGTTCAGATTCTGTTTCTATTATATATTTTTCTTCTACAGGAAAAGGCATTTTTGTTTCATTTTTTGTTGACTTTCTTTTATTCTGCAATTCTAGTAAATTATGCAGAACGGTCTAATGTATGAGCAGTAGCAGATTTTAAGCACTAAAGTTAGCAAGTAAATCACAGATAAAAAGTCTACTAGTTCCTACGCTTTGTAATTTGTAAGCATACTAATACTAGCAATGAATTATACACGGTTTTACCCTTTATTATTTTAATTTTTAAGAAACGGATTATACATCATAATAGCGTGATTTTCAACTATAACTTTTTCGGTAATTGTATTTTCTGTTGACGTTATTTTAACAATCTGATTATGTCGTGAATATCCTCCCCAAATTTGCTGTTTTATTTGATGATTTCTTTCTTCAATTTTAAATGCTTCATTCAATTTTTCTTTAGATAATAATTCTCCGTATAAATGAGTTTCGTCCATCCATAATTTGATGATGAAATTATTATCTGTTTCATTTTTTATTTGTAGGTCAATATAATTGTACGATAAAGTTGCTCCTGCACCAAAAGGTACTTTTCTATTTACATCTGGAAAAACATCAAATCCGTGTCTATATCGCTCTTTAATTGTTAATGGACTATGTGCGAAAATCCAAAAAAGCAAATTTCCAAGTTGGCAAAGTCCTCCGCCAATATCTTTATCAATTTTTCCGCTTTTTAAAACTAAACCTTCTAAATAGCCTTTTCTTTTTGTAGGCCTACCAACTAATTTCCAGAGTGAAAAATATTCATTCGGTTTAATTTCAATTTGATTTAGATGTTTTATAGCAATTTCAAGATTTGTTCTTTTGTTTTCTTGAAGATACATTTCTACATCTTTTAGCGGTCTTAGAATTAGTGATTTGTGTTTGAATACTGAATAATCGAAATCTTTTTTTGCATTGCTTTTTGAGTATTTTTTATCTGTAAAAAACCAATTCCATTTTCGTTTTAGGATAAAGTATTCTTTTCCTAAAACTTGTCTTAATTGACCTCTTTTTATTGGTTTTTCAATTTCGTTCATTTTGGCTATTTTTAATAAAGGTAACGGTTGGGCTAAGCGTAGTTGCGTGTTTCAGCTACTAATTTAGCAAATACAAACCGAATAGAAAATCCGCGAGTCCCGGTGCTTAGGAATTCAGAAGTAGGCGAGAACACAGCAATTAATTATAGCCATTGTTGTACACAGTTCTTATTTCCATTTATTCATAAGTGAAGTGAATCCCGCTAGAATTCCGTCATGAAATTTTCCGTCTTTGAATTTCGGAATTATGTCTTCATTAATCACTGTTTGGCAAATTGAGTCTGTCAAGACTTTTTCTGTTCCAAGTCCAGTCGAAATTCCTACATTCCTTTTGCTCATGTCCAAAATTATCATCAATCCATTATCCTTTTCTTTTTTCCCAACTCCCAACCGATTTCCGATATCTTTTCCAAACTCCAAAATGTCCTCATGTGGCTCAATATTTTCCATCACGACTAATATGCATTCGCGAGTAG
The DNA here is from genome assembly GCF_007827205.1 of Cellulophaga sp. RHA_52. Classification (NCBI taxonomy): domain Bacteria; kingdom Pseudomonadati; phylum Bacteroidota; class Flavobacteriia; order Flavobacteriales; family Flavobacteriaceae; genus Cellulophaga; species Cellulophaga sp. RHA_52. Next base: position 378,205 of record NZ_VIRZ01000001.1, on the reverse strand, counting down.
TTCTTTTCTCGTAGTCTCTCAGAAATGTGTCAAGTTCAGCTATTTCCTGCTCGTTTAATAAGTCCGAATAATCGTTGACATATGAAATGGGTTGTTTGCCATAGAGTTTAGTTGTGTTTAATTCTTGGGTTTGCTTATTCGAAGTTTTACAACCTAAAAAGGCAAGAATTAATATTAGGCTAACGATTAATTTTCTGATATGCATAGAATTGTGTACAACGGTCTTCTTTATTTTGATTTATTAATTTAATAGAAGAAAAGAGGAGAACTAAAACGGTCTTCAAGTTAACGACTTATTACACGTACTAGTCCTCTTTCTTCTTAACTGTTGCATAGAACCAATTGGAATACTAGGTTACCAGAACCCGTTAAAGGAAATAGTTTATGCGACATAATTTTAATAGCTAAATATAAAAGTATGAAAAATTATGAAGAAGTAGTAGGTATCGATGTATCAAAAAAAACAATAGATGCAAGTTGCCACTTATCAATGAAACACCGTGTTTTCACTAATGATGTTAAGGGGTTTCAATCTATGTTAAATTGGGTAACAAAGCAAACCAAAGGCGTTTCTGTTTTTTACTGTTTTGAGAATACAGGAAATTATTCTTTAAAACTCGCAAGTTACCTAAGTTATAAAGGAATTGCATATGTGGAAGAAAGCCCTATTAAAATTAAACGTTCATCAGGTTTAGTTAGAGAAAAAACAGATAAGATTGATTCCGAGATTATAGCTAGATATGCTTGGATCCATCGAGAAGAATTGGTTTCTAGTGAATTAAAAAGTGTTGTTTATCAAGAGTTAGGTAGACTTATAGGCTTGCGAGATCAATTAGTTAGAAATAGAGCAGGATTGTTAGGCACTTTAAAAGAGATAGAGCAGCTTTTAAGCAGTCCATCTACAGATACTAGCTGTATTGTTTTAAGAAGGAGTATAGAAAATTTAAGCAAACAAATTAAGAGCATTGAATCTAGAATGGATTCTCTATTAAAAGAAGATGAGTCACTTTCTTCAAACTATAAATTGTTACTCTCTATAAGAGGAATAGGTTTTGTTGTTGCGTGTCAATTATTATATCATACTGAAAACTTCAAACGCTTTTCTAGCTGGCGAAAATTCTCAAGCTATTGCGGTTTAGCTCCATACGAATATAGTTCAGGAACAAGTATTCATAGACGTAAAAAATGTCATTATTTAGGAGATAGGAAAATGAAAAGTTTACTGAGTATGGCAAGTATATCAGCAATACAACATGACCCAGAATTAAGATTATATTATAAACGGAAAGTAAAGGAAGGAAAACCAAAAATGATAGCACTAAACAATGTTAGGAACAAATTATTAGCGAGAGTGTTTTCAGTTGTAAAAAGAGGCACTCCATATGTTGCCCTAAATCAATATGCAGCTTAAAATTTAATGAGAAATTACTAGGATTTGATCTTGGAATACGTGTATGAAACGTAGCGTATAAATAAACGCTAACTTTTCGGATTTAGCACGAGCGGAATTTTTTATTTTTATGTTTAATTTTCTTTTCTAAATATAACCAAATAAAAAATTTGGTGTACTTTGTAAATATGCAAAAACCTCTCGGAAAGCCTATAATAGCTATGTTTTATACACGTTGTTGTACACTGGCTTTTTTCGTTCAGCTCGTTTTTCCGATGTTTCTTTTAGTTCAAATGTGAGCGTTGGCGTGAAAGCTCTTTTGACTTTTTAAGGTACGAAAAAAGGCGAATGTGCTTGAACATTGCCTTGACTTATTCTGGTTTAAATTTATCTTTTAAGCTTTCACTGTTTTCATTTTTCCAAGATGTCCAGCCATTTCTATTTCCACCGTTCACAAACTTTGCAGCTCCACTAGGTGAATTAAATTCATAATCTTGATTAATTACAATTTCATTTTCTTCTACAGTATGATTTAAACTACTTATTAAAGCATCTCTCTTGGTTTTATAAGCTTGATTAGTTGCTTGTGTATATTCTTTGTCAATTTTACTTCCGCTCAATAAAGTAAATGATTCGTCTTCGTTATTAAAATGACCTCTTGCATTTTTAAATAAAAATAATTCATTTGTTAATTCTGTTTCAGTGGTACTATTATCAGAAACTATTTTTGAAAGTAAAGTAAATAGTGGTCTAAAATTTTTAAAATCTTCAATCTCATAACTTTTCGATTTCTCTGCCAAAATATTTTTTGATGAATCTTTAATCTCTTTATTTATTTTATCTATTGACTTATTAGAAAAATACGGTAAATATTTAGTTATTGCTTCTTGATATGCTTCTTGATATTTGTTTGATTCATACATTGTTTCGATGGTACAATCTTCGGTAAAATCTTCAGGTTTAATTAAACGTGTGGCAAAGAAATGATTGTGTTTTATTTTATCTTCTTTTAGTTTTCGATAACCACAGTTTTCAGCTTCTTTCTCAAAGCCTGCTTTGTTTAAGGTATTATTTCCAGCTGAATCGTTATCGTATATGGCAATATACGTTACATCTTCTTTTAGGTCAGTTTCGTATAAACCAAGCATAAAAGGATGAATTTTTGTTTCGCTTCCTAATGAATAAATGTCAAAGTCGAGTAGTGGAAATTCATTAGATAATTTAGTATAAGCATTTCTGATATGTATTTTGTCGTGTTTACCTTCTACTAACAAAATCAATTTTTTATTGCTTGATAAAAATGTGCTTTGCTGATGTTTATTCCAAAATGCACCAGTAAGGTTTTCTATTATTTCTTGTTCTTTACGTTCGATAATTTCGCCATCATCCATCATAAATAACTCTTCATTATTTATTGCCTTCGTGACTGTTGGAGAATGTGTTGTGATTACAATTTGTCTATTGACTTTATATGGTTCAACTATAGAGGTTATTTTATCTTTATTATTGATATGAATATGAGCATCTGGCTCATCTAAAATAAATAAACTGTCTTCTTGTTCTGCAAACTCAAACGCTGATTTTAGAAGCAACAATTTTTTTTCTCCCTCACTTAAACTTTCAATTGAAAGGTGGTCGTTAAATTTAATTTGAATATCGTTAATAATTTTCGAATCCTTTGGAGAATATGCTAAATACAGATATTTATAAACATCATTTATATTAAAATCATTATCATCAATAATTTTCTTGAATTGAGCTAAAGTGTATTCGGATTTATCGTCTATCTTACCTACAAAGTCTAACACTAAACTACTTTTATACTCTTTGTAATTAGCTTTGTTAAAATCAAATTTAATTTTATTTACTTTAGAAATACTCAAAACTTCTTTAACAAATTTTTGATTTTCTTCTAAATCGGACAACAATAATGAGAGTAAAGAAATATGCCAATAATATTTGTTTAAGTATAACATTTTTGGTGTTTGATTATAGCTCATTATGCCTTCTCTAGCACTTTTATTAATGTCTTTGACGAAATCTAAATAAAAAGGAGCATAGCATTTTCTCCAAAGTCTATCTTCTTCACCGCTATATATTGCAATTACTTTTTTGGGTAAAAAATCTTTTATTGAAATATGAGTTTCACCATTAACGAAATAGTTCAGTTGAGAGCTTTTTTTCTCAATCTTTATAGTTTGATTATCACTATTCACATATTCGACTATATAATCAAAAGGTGTGCTATTCTCCTCTGTATATAAATTTTTAAAAATAATACTTAATGCTTCTAAAAGATTACTCTTTCCACTGCCATTGTTACCAATAAGAGCAATGGCATCAGATTGGTGTTCTAAAACAACTTTCAAGTTTTTATATCCTTTTATTTCAAGTTTTTTTATTTTCATTATTTCATAAATATTTCTTCCTCAAATTCTTTTAAAGCATTTATAAGGTTTTGTTTAGACTTAATTTTAAGATTTGCTCTTTTTTGCTTTAAAAGTTCGATTTTAGAAGCAATTTCTTTTTGTTTTGGTAATGGAGGAAGAGGAATTTGTACTTCCCTAATCTCACCTAAATGTAAATTTGGTACACCAATACCAATTAATCTAGAAAAGAACTGAATTCTAGCGACATCTGAATTAATTACTCTTAATAAAAAATTAGGAAGAATTTTTTCTGGGATTGGTCTTAAAAGAGCTAAACTCACATAAATTGAAAACTCTTTGTCTTCTTCAATTATGGCTGCCACTCCTGTAGTTCCATTTTTTGCCAATAGAATATCATTTATCGATGGCTTTACGGTTTTTGTGTAACCTTCGTGAGCTTCTTGTGATACATACTTTATTTTCTTCCAATCTATAACTTCTTCTGTTACGTTTCTCGCGGATAAAAAGATAACACCTTCATCAAAATATTTTGGAGTTTGATGTGTCCCATCTGTTATTATTGAGCAAACAGATTCTATACTAACCAAATCATAGAGTGTAGATTTAATTGTGTTTTTTTTAAAAATATCATCTATCGACCATTTGTTGATTGTACTAAAAGATACTGCTTGAATCCCTTTTTTGATTCCTTCACCAATATTTCTCTCAATACCTAATTCACTGAATATATAGTCTTCAATTTCGCGTTCAATTCTTTTTGCTTTTTGTTTTTGCTCTTTTGCAAAAAGAACTTTTTTATTATAATTCTCAATTATTCTATTTTGCTCATCAATAGGCGGTAGAGGAATTCTAATATCCAAAAACTCATCTACTTTTACTCTTGCTTTTGAGATTCCTGATGTTTTAGTATTTAATAATTTCTTAAATTCTTCACCTCTTAAAACACGTTTTAGATAGTAGCCATTTACCTTTTTATTATCAAAAACAAAAGTTGGATATTCTGTACTAACGCCAAATGGCGTCTTGCCTTTTTCGTGATAGTAAAGACATCCGTGTCTTACATTGATTTTTGAGTATATAATACTGTTATCAGGTACTTTATTAAGCGTTCCTTTATAAGTGTTTATTTGTTCCTTTTCTCTTAAAAAGAGTTCACCAGAAAAATTAATTTTGGCAATTATCTGCCAATTATTTTCAATCATTTCTTCTTTAGAAACTTTTTGTTTAAAAGGTGTCAAAATATCCCGTAGTAAAACTGCATTATCGAAGGTTTGATTAAATATATAATTGAAGCGTTTTACGTCCCATAAATTAACTTCTGAAAAAGGAACTGTCTTTATTAATGATTTATTACTTTCCATAAAATACTTCAGGTTCTTGTGCAATTGCATTTACAATAGGTATTCTATAAAAATTACCATCGCTATCTAATTCATAATTTATAGAGTTGAATTTTTTATCCCATAAATTTTTCTCAATTCGATAATCTGTGAATTCTTTCGCTAAAGGTTTTAGTTCATTTTCAATTTGAGCTCCTGTAGTACTTATACCAGCTTTTTCAACTTCAGCAATTGGAATTTCATAATCAAATTCAGATTTAATTTGAGCACGTATTTCTTCAATCATCTTTTGTTCGATTTCTTTAAGTTCCTTTCGAAGTTTCTTTTTGTCTTCGGCTGAAGGTGCATCTTTTCCTCTTAAAGCTAATTTTGACTTTAATGGAGAGATTTGTGATGCATATTCCTCTTCAATTTGTTTTTTAGCTCTTAAAGAAATCGTTTTCCAATCTTTAGCTTCCTGTTCATTAAATTTTTTAAAGAATAACAAACTTGGTTTTACAGTTGCTCCGCTTGCAATAAAAACATCTTGAGGTATTGAAGTTATCAAAGTGATTTTTGCTCTACTCTCAACAAACTCTCTTACTCTTTGCAAATTACTATTGTTTAAAACACCTTCAGGTAAGACAATTCCCATTCTTCCTCCAGGTTTTAATAAGTTTAAACACCTTTCAATGAAAAGAACTTCAGTTAAAGTACTCATTGAGCCTGTTTGGTAAAGACTTAATAATTTTTTACCAACATTATCATTAACTTGTTTTAAAGCATTCGAATATGCTGGATTTTTCGGAGTATCATATCTCTCTTTATATTTTTCAATACGCTCTAAATCAGTGTATTTGTCAGCCTCTGTTATTTTTGCAGTTTTCTCAACTCTTGCGCCAAATGGCGGATTAGTAAGTATTACATCAAATCGATTTTCAAAAATTCCATTTACATTTAATAGACCATCATTATGATGTACTCCTCCGTGTCCATCTCCGTGCATAATCATATTCATTTTAGCGGTTCTGCTCATTCTTGGATTAGCATCAGTTCCAAAAATGCAATCGTATGATAATACACGTAATCTGCTCTTCTCATTGTTAATGTCTAATTCTTGATTCAATTTTATGAAAAGCTCGTTTACCTTTTCTTCAATTTCAGCTTTCTTTTTTTCAGAAAGCTTATCGAAATCATCTGTGAAATATTCTTTTTTTATACTTTCTTTTTGTTCGTGAATTTCGTTTTCAATTTTTGCTCTAACAAATTCAAAAGCCTTAATCAAAAATCCTCCACTTCCACAACAAGGGTCGCATATTGTTTCGCCTTCTTGTGGGTCAAGAACTTCAACCATAAAATCAACTACAGTTCTAGGTGTAAAAAACTGTCCTAGTTCACCTCTGAATGTTTTACCTAAAAATTGTTCAAACGCTATACCTTTTACATCATCAGAAGTTGTTGAAAGATTATATTTTTCTAGCTTTTCAACAATTGATTCAAAACTATTCTCTCTAATTTTCAAGGTTTCATTTGTAGCAAAAAGGTCATCATCTTTAAACTCTTGTTTAGTTTTTTCGAAAAGTTGTTGATAAAATGGATTGGCGTTTTTTACGCCCATTTCTTCATTTAACTTTGTGTAATTTTTTCGGTTTTCTATAAACCTTTGTTTAGAGAAAATTTGAGCTTCATTATTATCTCGTTCGTATCTAATTTTTATGAATAGGACTTTACTAATTTCATCAAACGCAGCTTCAGGAGAAAGTTTATCATTATTACGGATTATATTATGGCATTGAAAAAGTACTTTTGAAAACTCATCTCTAGTAAAAGCTTTAGTTTGTTTTAAAAGTTCTTTTATCTTCTTTTCATTGTTTACACTTTTTGCATCGGGAATATCTATAATTTCCTCTCCTAAATCTTTTGGAAATTTTGTGTTTACTTTAAATACTTTAGTCTCTTTTATGTTAGTTGTAACTAAAAAAGGTGAGCTACAATATCTTGCATAATGAAACCCTTGCCAATAATCATCCGAAAGAATAGTAATATTATCAGCTTTACATTCGATTATGATAATTGGGTTTTCTTTTTCAACTTCTTCTTGGTTTTTCCAAATTACAATATCTGCTTGAGCTCGTCCAGTTCCTCTAGAGTTGCCCTCTGCAACAGTAAGTTCTTGCTTCATTTGATTTAATGAAAAACCGTAGTTGTTAACTAACTTTTGAATATACCTTTGTCTAACTAATTCTTCAGGTGTTTTTACTAACCATTTATCTTTTAATGGAGCAAAAATTTTATTTTTCTTTTCGTCAATTTGTAATTCTAATTTCATTTTTCTTCAAGAGTTGAGTTGATTAATTCTTTCACGTCAACTGCTAGTAAATTTGCGATAATTACTAAACTATCTAGTGATGGCTGAACTTCATTTGTACACCATCTAGATATTGTCGTTTCGTTTTTGTCTAGTTTTTCAGCAAGCCACTTATTAGTCTTTCCTTTTTCCGCTAGTATAACCTTTAATCGGTTAATTGCTTTTTTATTCATATTTATTAGCATATAATGCAAATATATCAACTTTTAATGAAATCTAACTAAAATTTTGAAAAAATCGAAAATGTGAGCGTTGGGAAGTGAAAGCTCTTTTTATTTTGTGAGGCACGAGTAAAATGAAATGTGCTTGAACGTGCGGCTGGCTTCTTTTCAGAGCTTGTGTACAACTAGTAAATAAACGCAATGTATTGCGTTTATTCCGCCAATATGGGTAAATAAATGCACTTTTTGCGAGTTGCTTATTTTTCTTACAATTTATAAATGTTTTTTTATAGCAAAAAATAAAATGTATGGTTGTAGCATTTTGCTGCTTGTTTGGTATTAAAATGTGTATAGTTTGTTTACATAAAAAAGCCCTAAGCTAATTACTTAGGGCTGTTGTTTATTGTATGGCTACAATTACTTATAATTAACGTTTTTATTTTTTTATACTAAAGCTAAAGGTGGCTCCTTGGCCTAAAGTAGAGCTTACTTGTATGTTTCCGCCAGATTTTTCTACTATTTTTTTTACGGTAGCTAAACCAATACCATTACCACGTATACCGTATTTGTCTTGGTTGGCGTTTACTTCAAAAATTTTAAAAATCTGTTCTTGTTTTTCTTGGGGTATACCTGGGCCATTATCTTTTACGTAAAACTGGTAATGAGTTTCTGAGTCAGACACACCCAATTCTATCTTTATTTGTTTTTTGTCACTATATTTAATTGCATTGGTTACCAAGTTTATTAATATTTGGTCTAATGCAGTTTCATTAATATACAAGTCTGTAATTGTATTTTTTAGGGTAAAATCTATATTTTGTTCAAAAGAAAACAAACCAAAAATGGTATTTTTTACAGTTTCTACCTTTACATCTACCTTGTTTTTACCTAAAATACTTTCGCTTCTGCTGTAATCTAATAAACCTTCTATTAAGCCTTTTAATTTGTCTGATGAGTCTATAATCATCTTTAAAATTTGTTTGCCCTCATCATCTATTTTAGACTGGTACATATCTAAAAACATACTTGTTAAGCTAGATACGTTGTTTAAAGGAGACTTTAAATCGTGCGCAGCAATAAAAGCAAAACGTTCTAGGTCTAGGTTTTTTTCTTCTTGCTTTTGCAGTTCTTCTTCTAATCTTTTTTTGCTTTTTCTAAGGCTAAGTAAATTCATTACTTGTTTAGATAAGGCTTGTAAAGATTTTTGCTGATGCTCTGTAAGTGTATTTGGTTTTTGGTCTACTACACATAATGTGCCTAGCGGCAAACCTTCTTCTGTAGTAAATGGTACACCTGCATAAAACATTACATGTGTGTCTCCTGTTACCAAAGGATTGTCATGAAAGCGCTCATCTTCACTAGTATTTGGCACCATAAAAACTTGTCCGTTTTCATGTATTGCGTGCCCACAGAAAGATATTTGCCTGTCCATTTCATTTACATCTATACCGTAGCTAGATTTAAACCACTGTCTGTCTTTGTCTATAAGTGTTATCATTGCCATAGGCATATTGCAGATTTCTGCAGCTATAGCGGTAATATTATCATAGTCAGACTCTGGTAAGGAATCTAATATAGAATAAGATTGTAGCGAGTCTAATCGCTCTCTTTCTTTAATGTGCTCTTTTGGTGCTATCATGGGGCCGTAGCTTTTTTACTTATAGTAGGTTGTAAAAAACACAAAAAATGCATTTCACGGGACTTTCCACACACTTAAACGATATTTTAATGTGTTTATTGTATGGTGTTTAAATATAATACCGTATTATTTTATTCTAGCCTTTTATATTTGTTGTACTGGGCTGTTTTGCCTTGTTTTAGGTAGAGTTTTAATAACTTTTGTAGTGAGCTTGCATTTCCTTTTTTATGATTGTCTACAGCAGATTTCCATACTTTTTCTGCCTTTAACAAGTTGCCCTTTTTGTAATAAGCCTCGCCTAATAAGTTTTTTGTAAAAACAGAAGTAGAGTCTAGCTCTAGGTATTTTATAGCCTCGTCATACTGTTTAAGTTTTAAATAAGCATTGCCCAAGTTGTAAACAACGTCTAAGTTGCCTTTGTCTGCAAGGCTTTTTGCGTATTTAATTGTGCCTTCATAATCTTGATTACTTGCACACAAAGAAGCTAGTATTTGAGCTGCAGACTCATTGCCTCTTTCAAAACTCATTTGATAATATTTTTTGGCTTCACTAAGGTTATGGTTGTTAACATATAATAATGCTAACTTGTTCATAGATCTTGTGCTGCCGTCTTCAATAGCCAACTTGTAGTGTTTTATGGCTTTTTCTATATCTCCTTTTTTCTTGTATTTATCTGCTAAAGACTCGTTAGACGGACTACAACTGTTTAGCAAGAGTACAAATACAGAAATTTGTAGTAAGTTCTTCATTTTCATAGGTTAAAGTTCTTAGGTTTGTTTTCTTTTTATAGCCCGTAATAGCGTTCAAAAATTACTTGCCTTTTCTGGGGAAGAAATGGTGGCTTAAAAAAGACGTTTAGTTTTATATCATTTGTAAATTTTTATTGGTTTTTATAATTATTAATAAATTAAAGGTAAGTTATTTAAGGTACAAAAATAAGGTTATTCTTGCAAATCAAGAAAAAACTTGTAATTAATTAACATATAACGTTTTAGTAGCTGTTTAAATTTATAACAAAATAAAAGAGCCTTGCGTGGGCAAGACTCTTTACTAAATACAATTGTGTTTTAAATTAAGTTATAATTTGTTCTTATGCAGTTGTTTAAAGTTGGTAATTACACTTTTTTGATTCTTAGTTAGATTTTTATCTTGTAAAAACCAATACACACGCCTAGCGGTAATAAAGTTAGCATTTAGTAATGGTATTAGGTGATCTGCGGTTTTTTCTGAAAAATAATTTTTACTTTCTAGCATTTGCAACAATGCAGCTATCTCTTGATACGTTTTTAATTTACCAGCATAAGCACTAATACTGTCTAAATACTTGGGTTTTATATTGTGTGTAGTATTTTTTATAGATTTTAGTGCGGCTATCTTTTGTGCTAAATTCCCATTTATAAATAGCTTTTTAATGGTTTTTAAATAGGTGTTTTTAGGAGAACCTTCTAGGTAATTAATAGTAGGTTTTACCTCTTTTTGTGTCTCTTTTAAATTTTTAAAAATTGCGTTTATAAAGTTGTTTTTATATAATTTTCTTTTGCTCAACTCTGCTAAAGCAAGTGTGTAGTAAGTTGTATTTTTTTTGTTTATAAAAGCAAGTAATTGTGCATCTGTTGCTGTGCTTGCAGTTATTTGTTGGGCAATTGATATTATTTCTCCGTTAGCCCAATGCCAAAGCGTAAAACAAGTAAGTGCTGCGCCAGGTACTGTGTCTTCTTCAGCTAGGTCTAATGCTGTTGCTCCAGATATGGCATCTATATTGTCACTTAACTCATTTTTTACTGTTAAAACATCTTCTATGTACACTTCTTTAAAAGGTGATTTTTTGTTTTTGAGTATGGTGTGTAACTTATCATAATCTTTGGGTGCAAATACATCTGCCTCATACTTTTCTAAAGTTGCTCCTTTTTGTAAAGTGTACCGTTGGTATTCTCCTATGGCATTCCAGTACATACGAACCGGAATTACTTTACACACATTTTCTAAACAAATTACAGACTGTACGTCCATAAAATACTCTATGGTAATACCTGCAGCATTTTTAACTTGTGTAAGTACTACTTTGGTAGGTGCTTTTTCTCCTGGGTGCTGTACTGTAACCACATGCTTTATAGTGCTGTAATTATTAGCATAATAATTTTGGTAGCTGTGTTTTTCTTTTTGAAGCGGAATCAAAAAGAAAAACACAATGCAACTATATATGTTTAATTTATTTAGCATCATTTATGCGTAACAACGAACCTCAAATAACTTTACATCTTTAGCGCCATACGTTTCTGTTATGTTAATTTTAATGGCGGTTACTTTGGTGCTGTTAAACTTAAATTTAATAAGCCTAGTTTGGTTATTGTCAATAGCTCCTAGGTTTGTCCATTTGCCATTTACCCTACCTTGTATTTTAATTGCTTTGGTCATTTCTTCAGGTACACCATTTGTAAATAACTCATCATTTCTACTGTCTTTACGCATCATAATATTACGGTTTACATTGGTGTCGCATTTTATTTCTACGGCAGATAGTGCTATAGGTGCATTCCACTCTAGTTGTAATTCTGCAGGTAATCCTTTAGACATCCAATGATTAATTTTGCCGTCTATGTCTCTAGAAATTCCGTTGGTAAGTAGTTTTGCATCGCCAGATGAAGTAGTAGAAGCAAAAATTAAACTTGCTTTTTTAGCCAAGTCATTCGGATCTTTTGCAGGTCTTTTAGGAATGTAAACATCGTCTCTTAACAATTGCTCTTGCAACTCATTTATGTATTTTTTGCCAACTTGCCTAGGTGTTGTGTTTTTTTGATTGCAAATAGCTGCTGCTGTACCCACTGCTTGCCCCATTAATGCACAAGTTGCCATAATACGGCTAGATGATAGCGCAATGTGAGTTTGACTAACATTACGCCCAGCAAACATTAAGTTGGTGATGTTTTTAGAGTACAAGCTTCTAAACGGAAATTCATAAAGATCATGAAAATGATAATGAAAATGAGTTGGTGGCTCAGTAATATTGTCTATTCCTCCCGGAATATGCTCATCTATTGGCCAACCACCAAAAGCAACAGCATCTGGGTAATGTTTATACTCTGTTAAATCTTTTTCAGACACAATGTAGTCTCCTATAAAACGGCGAGATTCTCTACGGCATGGCAGTGAGCCAACCCAATCTAAGGCAAAGTTTTCTGCTTCCGGAAATTCACCTGAGTTTTTTATGTAATCCCAAACGCCATGTAAATACCCCATTAAACGGTGTCTGTTTTCTTCATAATCTGCAATAATATCATCATCACTACCTAGCTCTATCCACCAAATTCCGTTTTGAAAACCAGCAATATTGCGTTTAGGATGTGCTTTTTTATAATCGTATTTTATTGAGTAAAAAGGAGGAGTGTATTTCATAGGTCTTCCCATATCTTTAGAAGACATAAGTAGGGTAGCTCCCATTTGCCAGCCATCTGCTTTTTCTGGTGCAAATGTTTCGTTAAATTCAGATGCAGCTTCTCTACCGGTTCTGTATTCTGCTCCTGCCGTTGCAGCTAACAAACCATCTCCAGAACAGTCTATAAAAATAGGTGCGTTTAGTGTGTACAGCATTTCTGTTGTAGATTGCCAACATAAAGCAGATTTAATTTTTGAGCCAGACATTACAGCTTCTATTGCTTGTGTGTTTAGCATTAGAGTTAGGTTTGGCTCACGCATAACATACTCGTACAAAACATGGTCAAAAACAGTATAGGCTTCTTGCTCGTTGCAAAACCTATTTAAAAGTAGCATTTCTTCAATAATACCAGTTTCTCTTTCTGCTTTTCCGTTTTTTAATCTGTTTACGCCATTTAAATGTACACGCATTTCACTAGATGCATTACCTCCTAAAACAGGTCTGTCTTGCACAAGTACAGTTTTAGACCCATTGCGTGCGGCAGCAACTGCGGCACTTATACCAGCTGCGCCACCACCAATAACAACAACATCATAATCTGCTGTTTTTTTACGGTTTGGTATACCTGTTTTTCCGCTACCTAAATTATACCATTTGTCTGTATCTCTGTTGTAAACAATATCTTTTGGACCTCCGTGGGCAGTGGTTATCATTGGTACAACACTAGCAGCCACTGCGGCCTTGGTTCCTTTTTTAAAAAAATCTCTTCTTTCCATAATTCTATATTTTGTAAAAAGTTTGTTTGGTTTTACTTTAATTTTGGTTTATTTCCTTGCCACCCTTTAGTAAACTGTAGCATTAGTTTTTTTACTAATTTTGGATTTTTACTGGCAATATTTACAGTTTCAGATGGATCTAACTTATGGTTATACAGCTCTATAAAAATGGGTTCGTTTTTAGGTTTGTGTTTATCTTTCCACACAATAAAGCGGTAGTCTTTTGTTCGCATAGCATATCCCATAAGTGTATTTTCAAATACATTTCTATTCCATTTGTCTTTTTGCTGATGAATTATTCTTGCTTCTACATTTTTAATAAGCGGGCCAAAAAAGGTTTCTTTCATTGCAGGCCTTAGTGGGTAAGCTCCCCATTCTCTATGTGCTGGCGTAGGAAACTGACTAAAAGCTGCAGTTTTCCATTTTTTAGTTGGCTTGTTTACTATTGGTTTAAAACTGTAGCCTTCTACATAATTTGGTACAGGAATATTAGCGTAGCTGCATAAGGTTGGGTAAATGTCTACAAGTTCTACCAAGGCATTTGTTTTTTTACCGCTGCTTTTTTTAGGCATATTTGGAGCCCAAAATAGCATAGGTACTCTAGTGGCTACTTCATAATTGGTAGCTTTACCCCAAATACCCATATCTCCTAAATGGTATCCGTGGTCACTCCAAATAATAATAATGGTATTGTCTCTTAGTCCTTCTTTTTCAAGCTGAGTTATTATTTTACCTATTTGAGCATCTACATAGCTTACACAAGCTAAGTATGCGTGCTTTAAGGTAACAGCTAAATTGTTATTTAACTCTCCTTTTTTTGGTATGCAACTTCTGGTTCTTAACTCAAAAGAAGCGTGTAAGCCCATTTCTGCACCTCCTTTTGGGCCTTGTTTTTCTAATGCCAGTTTTATAGTATTAGGGTTGTATAGATCCCAATATTTTTTTGGAGATGTCCAGTTTAAATGTGGTTTGTCAAAGCCTAAACCAAGAAAAAATGGCTTGTTGTTGGTTGCCATTTCTTTCATTGTAGCAATGGCTAGTTCTGTGTTGTAACCATCTAAATATTCATTATCTGCTACATCTGCGTTTTCATAAGCCGTACCCATTGCTAATCCGTATTTGGCAACTTCACCATACTTAGCAATCATTTTAGCTCTTTGTTCTTTTCTATCTTTATTATTTTCTTCTAGTACAAAACCTCCAGGTCTTTTAATGTTTTTTAAAAGCATACTATCGATTGCAGGTTGTCTGCTCCATGACAGTTCATCATCTAAATCACCATGATGAAAAATTTTACCACAATACACGGTTTCATAACCGTTATTTTTAAATTGTTGTGGTAGGGTTACTACATTTGGGTTTGCATCTCTAAACTTTATATAGTTGTGATAAACACCACTAGTCTCTGGGCGTATGCCTGTAAGCACACTAGCTCTAGATGGTCCGCAAATTGCTTGTTGACAATATGCATTATTAAACAACAAGCCTTCAGTTGCTAACTTGTCTAAATTTGGAGTAATAGCAATGTTAGATCCGTAACAACCCAATTCTGGTCTTAAGTCGTCTATAGCAATAAAAAGTATATTAGGTTTTTTTTGAGAATAACAGCTAGTTGTTATCAAAATAAAACAGATTATCTTAATTAACTTTTTCATTCAAAATTAAGTTGGTGAGTCTTCTCAAATCTAGATTAAACTCTTATAAAAGCAGTAAAATATCACCTTACAAAAACTTAACATTGCTATTTTTTCGTGTTTTTTTACTTAACTTTAAAGTAATTTAAATTTTAAATTAAATGATATTAAATATATGATTTTCAACATATTAAATCGTTTAAAGTTATTTGTTTTTCTTGCGTATTTACTTAATGCTATATTTTTTAACACCTTACAAGCCCAACAGTTTAAGGCCTTTAAAAATAAACCTGTTATTACAGAAGAATATTTAGACACTAGTTTAAAAGAAGCTAAAAATAAATATGCTATTGCTTTAAAAAAGAACGACTCATCTGCAGTAATTGAGAGTTTACTTAGTTTGTGTTATTTAGAGCGAATTAATTTGAATTATAGTGATGCTTTTATGTACGGAGGAGATGCTTTGTTTAGAGCAGAGGAATTAAAAGACACACTTTTAATGGCTAGAGCAAATGAAGAAATTGGGTATTTAAATTATTTGTTTAAGCAAGATGATTTGGCTGGTATAAATTTTAAAAAGGCCTATACTTATTTTAAGATTTCTTTTGATGAAAAAAAAATACCAGCAAAGGATATGTATAGCGCAAATTACAACTTAGCCTTGTATTACCAACGTACATCTAATACTGTAATGCTAAAAAAATACATTGCCAATTGTGCTGCTATTGCCAAAAGAGAAAAAATGGACCCCATTTACAAAGCTTATTTAGACGAAAAAAGAGCATCTATATTAGAAAAGAGTAGCAATTTAAATGAAGCATCTAAACTATTAACTAGTTCTATTAAAGCTATTAACAAAAAGTCGTCACTAATACATAATAGTTTTTTAATTGTACTTTACTCAAGGTTAGGAGGAATATACAGAAAGCAGAAAAAAACAGAGCTTGCAAAGCAGAATTATGAAAAAGCTTTGACAATAAAAGATGTTGAGGGCGAATTAACTTTTTATAGAAGTTATGTGTACTCTAGGTATGCAGATGTTTTGTACAAACTAAAAGACTATAAAAGCTCTTACCAGAATTTGCGTATTGCTAATGAAATAAATGACACATACCTTAACCCAAGAAATGATAGTAACCAAGGTTTTTTAACCATACATAGCCATTACAGTGAGCAACTAAATGCAAAAAATGAATTGTTAAACAATCAGAAGTTAGAGCTGGCTAGCCAAACACAAGAAATATTACGATTTAGAATACTGTTTTTTGCAATAGTGTTTTTGCTAATAATAGCAGCATTGGTAATTAGATCTAGGTTACGCTTTTTAAAACACCAAAAAAAGCAGCAAGACTCTAATGAGCAAATTGCAATTAAAAATAGTGAGTTAATGATTAATACATTGCAGCTAATAGAGCGTGAAAAAGTAATAAAAGAACTAAGTAATTACATAGAAAAAGAAAATACATCTAACAAAGCACCAGCAATTTTAAAGTTAATAAGAAAACGTTCTGTTACATTATGGGAAGCCTTTAATAATAGGTTTTTAGCTCTTAATGAAGGTTTTTATGAGCGTTTAAAACAAAAAGTTCCGGATTTAAGTTCTGCAGATTTAAAAGTGTGTGCATTAATTAAACTTAATTTTAGTGGAAAAGAAATGGCTTATTTACTTGGTATTTCTTTAGGTAGTGTACACGTAGCAAGGCATAGGCTACGTAAAAAAATGAAAATTGATAGAGACGTAAATTTAGTAAATTACATAAACTCTATTTAATGGAGCTATAAAATAAAAGAGCCTTACATAAGTAAGGCTCTTTAGTGTTTACAAATAAACTAACTCAAACAATTGAGAACTAAACTAACTTTTATATTAATAACCAAAGTTTTGTACCATAGTTGGTGCTTTTTCTACTTCTGTTGCAGGTATAGGAAGGTAGTAGTGTTGTGCCATCCAAGGTCTTTCTATCACAGTTACTTCTTCACTAATTTCAGAGCCATCAGTAGTTTTTGTCCATCTTAATCCTTTTACATCAAACCCTAAGTGGTCTTCATTCATCCATCTTCTTTCATCAAAAAAGTTATGACCTTCAAAACATAATTCTATACGTCTTTCTCTTTTTATAGCTTCAAGTAAATCTGCTCCTGTAGCAGTAATGTCTGGCTGCAATGCTCTAGTAGATATTTTGTTTACAAATGTTCTGGCTGTAGCTTCATCACCTAAATGGTATTGTGCTTCTGCATAATTTAAATAAATTTCTGCTAGCCTATATAGTATGTAAGGTCGCTCTGGAGATATACCAGTTAAACCGTCTACCAAACCTTCTGCATTTAAAGTTCCAATACTTTCATCTTGAAACTTTCTAATGTTATAGCCTGTTTTAGAGGAATGTTGTTGGTTACCTAAACCCTGCTCAGAGTCTAAGCCGTGTGGGTGAGCACCTGTATCATCAGATAAATAATACTGTACTTTACGACCTCTAAATTCTGCTCCGTTGTAATTAAGATCTGCATAATACCTCATTTCTCTATTGATATTAGGGTTTGCAGGATCAAAAGAAGCGTCATTAGTAGTGCTACCATCTGCCATATTAAATTGTAAAGCAAAGTTGTGAGTAGGAGCAGCTAAAGCCCAACCACTGTATCCGCTAGGAGAAAATGTTTGGTCTGGCAAAGAGTTTGCATCTGTCCCAAAATCATAATAAAGAGCACTGTAAGGCCTTGCAAAAAGAATGTCTTCATTGGGTGATAAAAATAATTTTTGGTATTCTTCTGCATTAGCAACAGCAATTAAATCGCGCGCACCAACTAGGTCTATTACAGCTTTAGCAGCATCTGCAGCATCTTGCCATTTTGTAGGTTTAGAGTAGGTGTATAGTGGATCATTGCTAGGAGCAAAAGCTGGGTCATGTAATTTACTAGCGGCATATAATAATGTTCTAGATTTTACGGCTAATGCAGCTAATTTATTTGCTCTACCAAACTCACTACCTGGTCTTGTTTCTGGTAAAACAGCAGAAACATCATCTAACTCTGTAACAATAAAATCTACACACTCTTCATAACTATTACGTACTAAAGCAAAATCGTCATCTAAACCTAAAGCATTTTCTAAAATAGGAACACCACCATAAAAACGAATTAATTTGCTATAAATATTAGCGCGTAAAAAACGCATTTCAGCTTTTAAAACAGCTACTTTTTCTGGGTCTTTTTGCATTGCTTGGCTATCATCTACTTTATCTAAAAACTCATTAGCAAGTCTTACATAATCCCAATAGTTATCCCATTTTCCGTTTAACATACCAACAGTACCAGGTGTCATACCAGCTCTAAGTCTAAATTGGTCTAGTAGTTTAAAATTAAAAATAGCCTCATAGGAACCTACCTCTAGATTAAATCTACGTCCCCACCATTGCCTTTTATTTACGCCCCAGCTTTCTGTACTGTTGTAAACAGTATATACTAGTCTTTCTAACTGTTCTGGGTCATTATATATTAAGTCTTCTGCAAAGGCATCTCTAGCCTCTACATCTAATACATCATTACAACTAGACAAGCAAAACAGGCCAATTGCTATAAATGTATATATTAATTTTAAATTTTTCATATCTGTATTTTTTTAAATTAGAAACTAAAGTTTACACCTAATGTATATGTTTTTAAAGACGGGTAAGTACTACCTCTAAAGTTATTGTAACCGGCTGCTTCTGGGTCTAAACCTAGCTTTTGCACATCAGAAAACATTGTAAATAAGTTTAGTCCTCTTGCAAATATTTTTATATCACAAAACTCAATTTTGTCTTTTGGAATAGTATAACCTACTTCTATTTCTTTTAGCCTTAAGAAAGATGCATCATGCAACCATAAATCTGCTCCTTGAAAGTTTTCAGAATTTCCACTTTGGTTACCACTATACTTGTCACTTTGTCCAAAAGCTCTAGGGTATCTAGAGTCTCTGTTTGTAGGTGTCCATCTTTGGTTAAATACATATTCTGGTTTTGCTCCTGCTTGATCAAAAAACACTAACATTTTAGCCTCTGCTTGCCCTTGAAAAAGGAAGCTCATATCAAAATTTTTGTATTTAAAACCACCGTAAACACCATATTGAATTTGTGGAATGTTAGAACTGTAATCTCTAACTCTATCATTAGCATCTATTTTACCGTTACCATCGGTATCTAAATATATTGGCTCTCCTTCTACAGTACCGCCTAGTTTAACATCTGTAGCATCTACTTGTGCTTGATCTCTAAAAATTCCTGCTGTTGGATAAGTTATGTAAGAGTCTATAGAATACCCTTCTCTTTTTCGCCATTCTGGTACATCACTAGCTTCTGCTAAAAATACCACTTCATTTTTAGCTTTGGTAACATTACCGCCAATGTTATAGCTAAAATTATCATTTACTTGTTGGTTCCAGCCTAACTCTAGTTCCCAACCAAAGTTATCTACTTTACCAATGTTTTCTGCTGGTAATGTTAAACCAGCTGCATCTGGTATAGCAGCTGCTCTAGTAACTAATATATCTTCTCTGTTTTGGTAGAAGTAGTTAAAGTCTCCAGTAAGTTTACTATCAAACAAAGAAAAAGCAATTCCAATGTTTTTCATATATGCAGTTTCCCAAGTAATATTTGGGTTAGGCACATTATCAGGAGTATAGCCATTAAAAGTTACTCCAGGATTACCAAAAACATAGTAATTAGGATTAGCAGTATTGGTTGGTCCGCCATAATCAAAACGAGTTAAGTATTGAAAAGCACCAATACGGTCGTTACCCATTTTTGCCCACGAACCTCTTAGTCTTAGGTCTGTTAACCAGTCTGCATTGTCTAAAAAAGATTCTTTATTAATTGCCCATGATGCAGCAACACCTGGGAAGGTACCATACCTTTTTCCAGGGCCAAAGTTACTAGAGCCATCATGACGAATTGTAAAGTCTACAAAATATTTCTTTTTATAATCGTAAGAGAAAGAACCAAAATAGTTAACTCTTCCCCATTCTTGTGATGTACCAAAAGACTGTTGACCTTCATCACTACCTGCAAAAAGCTCTGTATGTTCTTTGGTTGGAAAACCTTGACGTTGAGCCCAAAAAGAACGTTGTTCTGACTGTGCTTGCTCATAACCAACAAATGTGTTGATTGAGTGATTTTCTCCTAGTTTTTTCTTGTAATATAAAGTAGCGTTTGCCTGTACTTCATCAAACTTCCAGAAGCTTTCAGTAAGTATTCTTTCTCCTCCTCTTTGAGACTTACCTGTTGTTGGTACATATTCTCCTGTAGATTCCTGAAAAGAATAAACCGTCCATGGCGTATACCATGATTTTTGATCGTTATTTTGTCTACGTACACCAACAAAAGTTTTAAATGTTAATCCTGGAGTAATAGATTTTAAATCCCAATCTAAAGAAAAACGACCTCTTAATGTATTGTCAATTCTTTTAACAAAGCCAGACTCGTTACTAGACATAACGTATGGGTTAGCTCCGTTTTCTCCTCCCCATCCTGGTAAACCATTTGGGTAAATACCTACTTCTGTAGGTTCGTTAGTATAAATGTGCTTGTATATAAAATTAGCATCTACACCTGGCTCTTGCGTGTTTCCAAACCTACCAGAAAGGTCTACACCTAATTTTATGTTGTTTGTAAGTTTAATGTCTAAGTTAGAACGAACTTGGTTTTGTCTAAATCTTAAATCTCCAGACTTAAATAAACCTACTTGTTTAATAAAGTCGCCACTTACAAAATATTTTACATCTTCACTACCACCAGAAATAGAAATAGAGTTTCTAGATTCTGGAGATGTTTTAGCAAAGGTTAAATCGCTCCAATCTGTGCTAGGGTAATTAATAGGGTCTGTGCCTGCTGCATAATTATTTATTTGTTCTTGTGTAAAACGAGGAGCCTGCCCTAATCTATCATTAATTTCATTCTCGTAAATTGCGTACTGCTCAGAAGACATAAGTTCTGGAGTTACAGAAAAAGAAGATAGGTTGTATGATGAAGAGATGTTAATTTTTGGCTTACCAGATTTACCTCTTTTAGTAGTTACTAATATTACACCATTTGCTGCTCTAGCTCCGTAAATTGCTGCTGCACCATCTTTTAGTATAGTTATAGATGCAATGTCTTGCGGAGATAGTTGAGAAAAAGTTCCTGTTACAACACCATCTATTAAAATTAATGGTGAGTTATTGTTTAAGGTAGATTTACCTCTAATTAATAAAGATACATCACCTGTAGAACCAGGATACCCACCTCTATCATTTACAATTAAACCAGAAACTTTACCAGCTAATGATTTAGCTAAATCCTTGTTAGATGTTTTTTCTAACTCTTCACTTTTTATGGCACTTACAGAACCTGTTACTTCTCCTTTTTTACGAGTAGTATATCCTAAAACAACAACTTCTTCTAGGTTTTCTGCATCAGCAGCCATTGTTACATTAATTGTAGTTTGGCTACCTACTGTTACTTCTTGTGCTTTGTATCCTATATAAGTAAATATTAATACAGGATTATCTCCTTCTACAGTAATACTATAATTACCATCAAAATCTGTAGTAGTACCGTTTGTAGTTCCTTTTACAACAATACTAACGCCTAACATTGGGCCTAGTTCATCTGAAACGGTACCAGTAATTGTTTTTTGTTGTGGTAGTATAGGTGCATTAGGTGTAGCACTTGCATGTAAAGGTATGGTTAGCAAACTAAATAATAAAAGTTGCGTTAATAGCAATTTGTTAGATAGGAGAAAGTACTTTCCTATTTTTTTAATTTTTGGTTTTTTCATAATTCTGAGTTGTTACGTTAGGAGTTTTTTAGTTACATAGTGTTTTGTCTAATACTTATTTAGTATAAGTATAGCCTAGTAGTTTTTAGTTGTTTTTTAGATATGAAGCAGTACATTGTTTTTAACGTAATTTCAAACAATAATAATGAGCATATCATAAAAATTAGTTTCATAATTCAAAAGAAGTGTAAAAAACAGGGTATCTATTTATCAATTTTACCTTTCGATAACATTATTTTAACCTTTTTAATTAAAAAGGGGCTATTTTAGGGTAAAGAGGAGTTTTTTGGGGTAGGTAACCGCTATAATTAATTTTTAGAGTGTTAATTGTTTCGTTTACAGCACCTAACAGTAGGCATAAAAAAACTCCTTAGTAGTATAAGGAGTTTGTATTAAAATATATGTTTGTACTTATTTAGGTAATGCAAAGGTATTATTAAAAGTAGCCATTGTGCTGTCTTTCCACATTTCTTGCAAATAGGTTGGGTCAAACCACAGTGGTTCTGTGTGTGTTTTACTCCATTGTTCTGCATCGTTTACAAGCCCTTTTAATATGTCTGGGTGTGTAGCACTTAAATCTTTTTTTTCGCCTATATCTTCCGTAATTTTAAATAGTTTCCAAGGTTGCTTACTAACTTTTAACGCTTTCCATTCGTCTTTTCTTGCAGCTACATCTGTATAGCCTTCTCTGTGTCGCATAGCAAACAACGTTTCTTTTTTGTGTATGTTTTTGTTGTTTAGTATAGATTCCCAAACATTTTTTCCGTGTAAAACTTTGTTGTCAGGAAGCTTTGCTTTTCCTATATGAGCTAATGTAGGGTAAAGGTCTAAGCTTGTAATAGGGAAGTTGTTTTTATGCCCTTTTGCAATATTTTTTGGGCAATACATAAACATAGGAACGCGGTAACCACCTTCCCAAGTATCTCCTTTTCTTCCGTGTAAAGGATTGTTTGTAGCGCCATGATCTGTATTGCCTCCATTATCACTTAAAAAGATAATTAGTGTATTTTCTAATTGATTTGTTTCTTTTAAAGTGTTTACTATTTGTTTAATCCCTCGGTCTACAGCATAAACCATAGCAGCATAAGTTCTTCTATCTTTATCTTTGATGGCTGAAAATTTTTCCAAATCTTCTTCTTTTGCTTCAAGTGGTACGTGCGGTGCATTGTATGCCAAGTATAAAAAAAACGGTTTCTTTTTATTTGACGCTTCTTTTACAAAACGAGATGCTTCTCTAGAAAAAGCATCGGTTAAATATTCTGTTTCTTTAACTTCTTTACCATTATGTTCTAGCGGAAGTATGTAATCTCTAATTATTTTTTTCTTAGCTTTTTTTTGCTTTTGGTACTGTGCTTGGTATTGTTCTGGAAAATAATTGTGCCCTCCACCTAAAAAGCCATAAAAATCTGTAAAACCACGTTGATTGGGATGAAACTCTTCTGTGTCGCCTAAATGCCATTTTCCAATAGCTCCTGTGTAATAGCCAGACTCTTGTAATGTTTTAGCTATAAATTGCTCGTTGGTATCAATTCCTTTGCCTAAAGATTCTCTGTTAGCAGGTAAATTAAACTGTGAGCCTATAGTATGCGGATATTTACCAGTTAATAGTGCAGCCCTACTTGGTCCACAAAAAGGATGTGCTACGTAAGCCGATGTAAATATGGTTCCTGCATTTGCTAGTTTGTCTAATTCTGGTGTTTTAATATCTGTACTGCCATTAAAACCAACATCAGAATACCCTAAATCATCACAAAGAACCAATAAAATATTAGGTTGTTTTGTTTCTGTTTTAACTTCTATTGCTGCTTGGGCAACTTTTTTAGGTTTGTTGTTGCAGCTTAATGCAGTTAGTAAAACTGCTAATACAAGTGTCTTTGAGTTTTTATTAAAAATCATACTCTTAATACTTAGTTAAGTTGTGCTAAATTGCCTTTCCAACCTTTGTTAAATTGTACAAGTAGCTTTTTTACAATCTCTGGATTTTCTTTAGCTATATTTATAGTTTCGTTAGGGTCGTTTAAATGGTTGTACAGTTCAATAAAAATAGGTTTTGCGTTTTTGGTTTTATAATCTTTCCAAACAATAAATCTATATTCTTTTGTGCGCATAGAGTAGCCCATTAATTTGTTCTCAAACAAATCTCTATTCCATTTATCTCCTTGTTGTTTTTTTATCTTTTCTTCAACTTCTTCAATTAAAGGGCCAAAAGATGTTTCTTTCATTCCTTTAGATAATGGGTTAGCAGCCCATTCTCTTAACGCTGGTGCAGGAAACTGACTAAAAACAGCTTTTTTCCAATCTAAATTTGGGTTGCTTAATAATGGTTTAAAACTTTGTCCTTCTACTGTGTTAGGTACTGCTACATCTACTAAATCACAAAGAGTAGGGTACATATCTACAAGCTCTACTAAGGCATCTGTTTTTTTGCCTTTTATTTCTTTTGGCATATTGGGAGTGTTAATTATTAAAGGCACTCTTGTTGCAATTTCATAGTTTGTTGCTTTGCCCCAAATGCCCATATCACCAAGGTGCCAACCGTGGTCACTCCATAATATAACTATGGTGTTGTCTCTTTGTCCAGATTCTTCTAGGGCTTTTAACATACGTCCTATTTGTGCATCTATATAACTTACACAGGCTAAATATGCGTGTTTTAATTTAATTGCTTGTTCATCTGTAATATCTCCTTTTTTAGGAATGTCTGCTCTAGCTCTTAACTCAAACGAAGCGTGTAACCCCATAGCAGCCCCGTCTTTTGGACCTTGCTTTTGTTGAGCCAATTTTATATCATCTTCATTATACATATCCCAATATTTTTTTGGAGCTTGCCAGTCTAAATGTGGTTTTTTCATTCCTAATCCCAAAAAAAATGGTTTGTTAGGGTTTTTGTTTAGCATATCTTTTAAAGTTGCTATTGCAAGGTCTGTATTATAACCATCTTCATATTCATTATCAGGATAATCTGCAAACTCATAAGCCGGACCTTTACCTAGTCCATTACGTAATGCATTTTCTCCGTACTTGGCTACCATAGCAGCGCTATTTTCTTTATGCAATTTTATGTTTTCTGGTAGTTTAAAGCCAAATTTTGGCTTTTTACTAGCGCTCATTTGGCTATGTGACACAGGTTTTCTACTCCATGATAATTTAGGGTCGTTGTATTTTCCGTGGTAAATTTTGCCTGTGTGTACGGTTTCATATCCGTTTGCCCATAATTGCTGAGGTAGTGTTACAATATCTGGGTTAGCATCTCTAAAATAGGTGAAGTTTTCTACTACGCTTATGCTTTCTGGTCTGGCTCCTGTCATTAAACTAGCTCTAGAAGGGCTGCATATTGCTTCTTGGCAATAGGCATTATTAAATTGTAAGCCATTACTAGCTAAAGCGTCTATGTTAGGAGTAATGGCAATTTCAGAACCATAAGTGCCAAGTTCTGGGCGTAAATCATCTACAGCAATAAATAAAATATTTGGCTTTTTTTTGATTTCTTTTTTTGTCTCTTTTTGTGATTGGCAACTACTTATAAATAAAAGTAGTAATATTAATTGCGCGTATCTCATTTAGTATTTCAAAAGTTAATATTAAGTGCTATCAAAATAACCTAAAACAAGCAATTAAATGTTCTTTTAGTTTATCCTTGCGTTGCACTATTTTACCTTATTTGTTTATACTTGTATTATTTTAATGAGTAACCATTGCTTTTTGGGTACCTTAAAAGTGTTTTTAGGGTATGTTTAATTTTACTTTTGTTGGTAAAATAAAGTGTTAATAGGTTAATTATAGCGGTTTGTTGTGCTTATTTTTGCTTAAATTTAAAACATAGACATCTTTAGAAAACTAAATATAGGATTTATGACCAAACTAAAAATTAACGGAGAAATACATACGATAGATGTAGATCCAGAAATGCCTTTGTTATGGGCAATAAGAGATATTATAGGTTTTACAGGAACTAAATTTGGATGCGGAAAAGGTTTTTGCGGTGCTTGTATGGTTTTAATGGATGGTAATGCGGTAAACTCTTGTCAGCTTCCTGTTTCTGCTGTGGGTGAAAATGAATTAATTACAGTTGAGGGACAGACAGAAAATCTTCAGTTATTACAAAAATCTTGGGCAGAGCATAATGTTCCGCAATGTGGTTTTTGTCAATCTGGACAATTAATAACAGCAACTGCATTGTTAAACGGTAATAGCAACCCTTCTGATGAAGATATAAATAATGCTATGGTGCGTAATATTTGTCGCTGTGGTACATATCCGCGTATAAAAAAGGCTATAAACCATTCTGTTGAATTAAAAAACAAAGGCTAGTATGAAAGATGTAAAAAATGTAAGTCGTAGAAGTTTTTTAAAAGGATTAGGTTTGGCTTCAGGCGGATTAATAATTGCCTCTGGAACAACACTTTTTATTGGCTGTGAACCTAAAAAAGTAATAGAGTTTAATCCTAATTTATTTGTTCAGCTTAATTCTGATGGAAATCTAATTTTAGTAGCGTCTAGATCAGAAATGGGTCAAGGTGTGCGTACTTCTTTAACGTCTGTTATTGCAGATGAAATGGAGGCAGATTGGGATAGAGTAAGTATAAAGCAGGCTGTAGGTGATGTTAAGTACGGTGATCAAAATACAGATGGCTCTAAAAGTGTACGTCTTTTGTATGAAGAAATGCGTAAAATTGGAGCCGCTACAAAGGCAGTTTTAATTGCAGCAGCAGCTAAAAAATGGGAGGTTCCTACATCAGAACTAAAAGCAGAAAACCATTTTGTTATAAGTAATAGTGGAAAAAAAATAGGATTTGGAGAACTTGTAGAGATTGCTAAAACTATAGAGGTTCCTAAAGATGTTGTTTTAAAAGATCCTAAAGATTTTAAATTTATTGGTAAATATTTACCAAGTAAAGATGTAGAAAACTTATCTAACGGAAGTGCAGTTTTTGGTTTAGATAAGCGTTTAGATAATATGAAATTTGCAGCTATAAAACGTTGCCCAGTTACTTTTGGTACAGTAAAATCTTTTGATAAAACTGAAGCCTTAAAAATTGCAGGTGTTTTAGATGTTGTGGAAATTCCTAGGGTAGAAAAACCTTTTGGTTCATTAGGAGGTGTAGCTGTTGTTGCTACAAATACTTGGGCTGCTTTTAAAGGTAAAGAGGCTTTAAAAGTAGAGTGGGATTTTGGTGCAAATGCTAATTATGATACTGAAGAGTATATGAAGCAGATAACAGCTAATGTACAGAAAAAAGGAAAGGTTGCTAAAACGGTAGGTAATGTAGATTCTGCATTTGAATCTGCAACAAAAACTATAGAAAGTACATACCAATTACCACATTTAGTGCATACACCTATGGAGGTGCCTAATGCTGTTGTTTGGGTACAAGAGAATACGTGCGAAGTTTGGGCTCCAACACAAGAACCACAGCGTACAAGAACAGAAGTTAGTGCTTTTTTAGAAACAGATGAAAAAAATGTAACTGTTAATGTTACGTTTTTAGGAGGTGGTTTTGGTAGAAAATCCAAGCCAGATTATGTGGTTGAAGCAGCAGCCGTTTCTAAAGCAATTAACGCTCCTGTACAAGTTGTATGGTCACGTGAAGATGATATACAACATAGTTATTACCATACTATAGCTGCACAATATATGAAAGGTAGTTTGGATAAAGACGGAAAAGTAACTGGTTGGTTGCATCGTTTTGCGTTGCCTTCTATAGCGTCTACTTTTGCTCCGGGAACTGTAGATCCTGCTCCTTTTGAAGCTGCAAGTGCTACAAACGTACCTTTTGAGATTCCTAATATGCAGGTAGAAACAGGAGAAGCACCAGCGCATGTTAGAATTGGTTGGATGCGTTCTGTTATAAACATACCACACGGTTTTGCTATTAATGTTTTTGCTGATGAGTTAGCTAATGAAGCAGGAGTAGACCCGCTTGAGTTTAGATTAAATCTTATTGGTAGTGACCGCATTGAAGATACTAAAAATGAATATAAGTATGATACTGCTCGTTTAAAACACGTGCTAAAGCAGGCTGCTAAAAATGCAGATTGGGGTAAAAAATTACCAGAAGGACATGCAATGGGGCTTGCAGTACATTATAGTTTTTTATCTTATGTTGCATCTGTGGTTGAGGTATCTGTTATAAATAATAAAGTAAAAGTACACAACATACATTCTGTTATAGATTGTGGTTTGGCTGTAAATAAAAATACAATTACCGCACAAATGGAAGGTGCTGCTATTTTTGGTATGTCTTTGGCTTTTTATGGTAAAATTACTGCTAAAGATGGCGCTATTGAACAAACCAATTTTGGTGATTACCAAATGTTACGTATGCCACAAGCACCAAACATACATATAGAAATTGTAGAAAATAACGAAAAACCAACAGGTGTTGGTGAGCCAGGGGTGCCAGTTATTGCACCAGCTATTGTAAATGCAATTTTTAAAGCAACAGGTAATAGATATAGAACATTACCACTTAAAGATTATAAGTTAGTTTAATACACTATAATTAACACAAATTAAAAGGGGATAAGTTGTAAAACTTATCCCCTTTTTTTACTAATAAAAACTAAATCTTACTCCCAAACAACTGGTAAAAATACAGTCATTTCGCTTTCTTTTTCATTATTTCTGTTAGACCATGCATAGTATGGTACAAATGTAGTATTGTACTTTTCCCATTGTGGCTTGTTTACTTTATGGTACATTTTATCTGTTTTAGCAGCGTCTTTACGTAATAAAACATTACCTGTTATAGCAGATACACCACCTAAAAAGTCTGGTCTATATTCTGATTTTAATTGAGACGCATCACCCTTAATAAAGACATCTAAAATACTAGTATCTTTTGGTAAATCTGCCGACTCTACACAGTATACAAGCGGACCTCTTTTTATTGCTACTTGGTTACGTACTTCTTCAATACGTTCATGGCCTTCTACAAAGTTTATGTCCAATGGCATTGCAATACGTATAACATCATCTTTTTTCCACTCACGATTAATAGTAGTGAACTCACCTGCTTTTACAGTAACATCAGCATCTTTTCCGTTTACAAAAACTTTTGTGCCTTCTGCCCAATCAGGAATTCTAACAAGCATATCAAAAGGAGTGTTTTTACATTCTTGCATTGTTATTTTTACATCTCCATTCCAAGGGTAAGCAGTCTCTTGCTTCAATTCTATTTTAGAACCGTCTGTTAGTGTTGTTTTTAGTGTGTTGCCACCATAAAGGTTTACGGCAATACCATTTTTAGATTTGCTATAAGCCCAGCCCGATACTTTTGCTATGGTACGTACCAGGTTTGGAGGACAACAAAAACAGTCTAAATAAGCTTGTCTTGTAGGGAACTCTGTGTTCATTTTATCATAGTCTCTAGAGCCATGAATTACTCTAAGTGGATTGGCATAGTAATACCTGTCTCCCTCTAAATTAATGCCAGACAATGCACTGTTGTACAATACGGTTTCCATAATATCTGCATATTTAGATTCTCCGTGTACGCCTAACATACGGTAGCTAAACATAGAGTTACAAACATTTGCACAAGTTTCGTTATAAGCAGTCATATTAGGCATCATATATTCATCTATAAAACCTTCTTCTATTTTATCTCTGTTGGTTGATGCTCCATAGTGAGTTTGGCCTA
This sequence comes from Cellulophaga sp. RHA_52, assembly GCF_007827205.1. NCBI lineage: Bacteria > Pseudomonadati > Bacteroidota > Flavobacteriia > Flavobacteriales > Flavobacteriaceae > Cellulophaga > Cellulophaga sp. RHA_52. Next base: position 348,723 of record NZ_VIRZ01000001.1, on the reverse strand, counting down.
CAGCGCCAGTTACATACATTTTTTTAAGCGCAACATTCATCCATAATTTATCTAAAGCATCAATTAGGGCTTGCTCTCCTGTTTCTGCGTATACATCTGCTGCGCCTGCGTAGTAGTACAATGCTAAAACGGCGTGGCCAACTGCTTCATCAGACTTACGTAAAGGAGTACGTTCTTGTACCATATCCCCAATAGGATATCCTTTAGTTTCTGGTGTTTCTGCAACCTTGTAGGCACCCCTGTTGTTTATAAATTTTTCAGCCAATTCTAAATAACGCTTGTCTTTTGTAGTTCTGTACAGTTCTACCAAGCCCATAATTTGAGTTTGGTTAAATCCAAAACGACCGTAGCGCTCATCATCTGTCATAAATAAAGAGTATAACAAATCTGCGTGTTTAACGGCAATGTCTAGGAAGTTAGTCTGACCAGTAATTCTGTAATGAATACATGCACTTGTTAATAAATGTCCTGAATTGTACATTTCATGAAACTTTCTGTTTTCATACCTAGACCTATCTTCATTTAGCTGTATTTGAGTTTGTAGGTAGCCATCTTTTTCTTGCGCTTTTCCTATAATGTCTATATAGCTATCTATTTCTTTTAGTAAAGCTTCATCTTTGTTTTGCGCATAAACATACATTGTGGCTTCCATAAATTTATAAAAGTCACCATCATGCCAATGCATTCCTTTGTGCTCACCATCTTTTAAGCCGGCAGCAATTTTAAAGTTGTTAAGCGCGTGGCCAGTATCACCGGTTAATAAACTACGCATATAAGGAACCATTTTTGTTTCAGCAATTTTAAACTTATCTGCCCAAAAACCCTCTGTCCACTGACAGTCGCCCATATCTATACTTTTAAAAGCAACATGCGGACTATTAGCATTGTTAATAATGCCTGCATTGGGGTCTAGATTTAAAGCCAAATCTTTACTTTCTGTATTAGCAGTAATAACGGTATCATTAGTTTTTTCTTTTTGGCCGCACGAAGCAAGCACAAGTGCGCTAAATGCCAAAATTGTAATGTGTTTCATATATTAAGTTGAGTTATAGTTAGTTTCCTATTTTTTTATATCCTTTACTTTCTTTTAAAGGGATGGCGTATTGTTCCATTTCTTTTTTAACCATTTCTGGAGTTCTGTAACGGTCCATACGGTCTATGTCATAATTTTCAAAAGACCTTTTAAGCATCCATAATGGACGTTGAAGGCTAGATTCCCATTCAAACATTTTTTTAAACATAGACTTTACCATTTCTGGATGTTTATATGCTATATTATTTTGCTCTGCAATGTCTGTAGATAAATCATACAACTCTGCAGGTCTATCTGCAAATCTTATTAATTTATAGTCACCTTCTCTATAAGCTAAGCGTACTTCTTTTTTCCAGAATAAAGTATTGTGTGGTCTGCTGTTGTTTTGTCCGTTAATGTACGGAAGTAAATCAACACCATCTATATCTTTTAAATCTGCAACATTGCCACCACCTGCTGCATAAAAAGTAGGGAGTAAATCTAGTGTGCTTACCGGAAAATTGTATACAGTTTTAGACTTTATTTGTTTTGGCCAACTTATTAAAAAGGGAACTCTAATGCCGCCTTCTAAATGGTTAGATTTTGTGCCGCTTAGTGGTAGGTTTAATGATGCATTTTTATCTGTAGGTCCGCCATTGTCGTTAGAGAAAACAACAATTGTATTTTTGTCTAAACCAAGTTCCTTTAACTTGTTTAAAACAGTGCCACAAGCCCTATCTAAGGCTAAAGTCATAGCGGCTAATTCTTTTCGTTTTCCTGTTAAATTAGGAAATTTATTTAGGTCTTCTTTTGTGGCTTGCATTGGTGTGTGTACTGCATTAAAGGCTAAATAAATAAAAAAAGGATTGCCTTTATTTTTTTCAATAAATGAAACTGCTTCTTTGGCTAATGCATCTGTTACGTATTCTGTTGGTTCTTGGTAATTACCAAAGCCTCTTTCCATTCTGTTGTCTAAGTTTGCTTTAGAAACATCATTGTAACCAAAGTAATTACGGGCACCTCCTCTAAATCCGTAAAACTCATCAAAACCTCTTTTGGTAGGGTGGTAACGGTCTGCGTCACCCAAATGCCATTTGCCGTACATAGCAGTTTTATACCCTAGTTTTTTTAAATAATCTGCAATGGTTAATTGGTCTAAGGGTAAGCCCATATCATCTGCCAAAAATTTAGAGTTTGCACTCATATAACCTGGCACGTTTATTTCTTCATACCCAAAGCGTTGTTGATATTTTCCTGTAATTAAGCCTGCTCTAGACGGCCCGCAAGTGGCGTCGGTTACATAGCCTTGTGTAAACTTTGCTCCAGATTTAGCTAGTTTATCTAAGTTAGGAGTCTTCATTATTTTACTGCCTTGAAAACCAAAATCTGCGTAACCAGCATCATCAGAAAACAAGAAAATGATATTTGGTTTTTCTTGTGCATTAAGGTTAATTGCTACTGTTAGTAGTAGAATAAAAATTAAATTTCTTTTCATCTCTTTGTGTATCATTATTAAAAATGAGTGACTTGGAACAAATTAAATGAAAAATTGCTTATCGTGATTAATGCAAATTACCTAGGTATGGTATTATTTTAACCCTATTGTAGTGTTTAAGGTTAATAATTGACTTGTATACACCAAGTATGTTATTCTTTTACTTCCATAAATTCTACAGGAGAACCGTTGTGTTTTATAAAAGCTACCCGTACACCTTCTCCAGGAGAAAAAGTATGAACTAAAATATCTTTGCCTTGTAAAGCATCTTCCATATTATCTACAAAATAAGCTACGTGTGGTACAGTACGCATTAGTTCTGGCATTGGACTATCAGCATCAAACTTTACCCATTCTATACTATACTCATCCTTGTTAAATTCTGTATAGTGTATTTTTCCAGGCTCGTAAAATCCGTCCCAGTTTTTATCTTCTGTGGTGGGTATGCCTATGTGACTAAATTTGTAATCCATAATTTTAAGTTTAAAGTTTATTGTAATGGCTGAATAAGAAATTGAAAATTATACTCGCCAGATTTTAATGTGTATTTTGGTAATAAGTGCGATAGTGTGCCTCCTAAACCAGTTTGTGCATAGTCTATATTTAGTGTATAATAATTTTGTGGAGTAAGCTCATAAGGATGTTTTGCTTGTTCTATATTTTCTGATGAATACGGCCAAACAGAAAAACTAAATTCTGACATTCCTATTATGGCTATTCCACTTTTTTTATTATTAGTTAATTTTAGCCAACGCGTTTCTGTTCTGTTACCGTTTTCTTGCGGCATTACATAATTGGTGAACATAGCATCTGTTTTGGTATGATATTCTCCAATTTCAGAATTACGTTTACGATCACTATAATTCTCATACGGGCCATTACCGTAATAACTAGTGTTTTTTAGTTGCTTACTAACACCCATTGTTAGCCCAATTCTAATAGGAGCTGGTAAAGATTTACTAGCTTGGGTGTTAAAAGAAATTAGCACAGTAGCATCATTATAAACTGTAAATGAGGTTTTAAAACTAAGTTTTTTACTTATGTATTGCTCAGACGTAATTTCAATAAATTTTTCGTGTTTTTTACTAATTGTAACTTTAGTTGTTTTAACACTGTCTATAATATTTTTCCAAAACTGTCTTCTTTTTTTAAGCAGTTTGTTACTTGCTCCTCTAATATCGTTATCTATAGGAGGTCTGTAAAAATTTGGTTTTAAAGGAGAAATAACCTGTTCCTTACCCTCTATTTTGTAAGATGCTAATTGTCCGTTTTCTTTAGATATTGTCACAGAAAACTTTGTGCCTTTGACTGTAATTGTCTTATCGGTTTCTAAAGTAGTAATATAGTTATTAGAGCTTGATGTGTAAGTTGATGTAGCTTTTTTGGTTTTTATATTAAGCTGTTCTTTTGCTATTAAAAAACCTTTTTCTGCCCACAAACGATCTGTTTTTTCGTGTGCTGATAAACGTAGCCAATAATCTGAATTACTTTTTAGATTATTGCTTTTAAAAGGGATTGTAACTATGGCAGATGAAGAAGCTGCTATATCTTGACTATCAAGCTCTCCAGATTCTAACTCTTTACCGTTTTCAAAAACACTCCATTTAATGGTGTACTTATCTAAATTGGTTGTGGTAAACCTGTTTATAATTCGTACTTTTTTGTTTGCTAAATCTACAGCTTCAAAAGCCACTGGCTGAAAAACATATTTTGCCTCCCACGCGTGTGGGTTTGGAGTTCTGTCTGAAGCAAAAACACCGTTAATGCAGAAATTGTGGTCGTTGGGCACATCACCAAAGTCGCCACCATAAGCATAAAAAATATTGCCATTTGGGTCTTTTTTCTCTAACCCTTGGTCTACCATATCCCAAATAAAACCACCAATTAAATTTGGTTTAGCTCTTATAATATCCCAAAACTCACCTAAGCCACCCATAGAGTTTCCCATAGCGTGCATATACTCACACATTACAATTGGTCTGTTAATATGTGGGCTATTTGCTAAATTTATTAATTGCTCGTGATCTGGATACATTCTGCTTATAACATCTACATACGCTGGGTCTGTTGGGTTGGCCATACTAGGCCAATTGTTAGAGGTAAAACCTGCGTTTTCTATATAGGCAGGGTTGTTTGGGTCTCCTTGTGCGCCTTCATAATGTATAAATCTAGAGCTGTCATAATCTTTTATCCAAGCTGCGGCAGCTGCCAAAGCAGGGCCAGTACCAGACTCGTTTCCTAAAGACCAAGATATAATACTTGGGTTGTTTTTATCGCGTTCTACCATACGGTAAACCCTACTTAAAATAGGTGCTGTCCATGACGGTGTTTGTGGTATGTAACTACCTAGGTGGTGCGTTTCTATATTAGCCTCACTCATAACATAAATACCATACTCGTTACAAAGTTCTATAAAATATGGATCGTTTGGGTAGTGAGATGTACGTACAGCATTAAAGTTATATTGTTTTATTAGCGCTACATCTTTGCGTAAATCTTCACGTGTTAATGCTTTACCTCTTGTAGGGTGGTGGTCGTGCCTATTAACACCCATAAGTTTTACAACTTTTCCGTTAATTAGCAGTTCATTTTTTTTACTAAACTCAACTTTTCTAAAGCCTATTTTCTGACTCCTAGATTCTACTATCTTTCCGTTAGGGTCTTTTACATTTAAAACTACGGTGTATAAATACGGATTTTCCGCAGACCATTTGTTTGGCATTCTAATATTTGCCTCTAATAGGCCAAATTTTGTGATATCTCTTGCGGGCCACCTTTCGTTAAAAACAGTACTAACAGGTACAGAAATTTCTTTGTCTAAGACTTCTTTTTTATCAGCATTAAATAACATTGCTGTTATAGTCCAGTTTTGTAAATTGGTTTTATTTTCTTTTATCCAAACCTTGGGTCTAATTTGCAATTTTGCATCCTCAATATTGGCATCAAACTTAGTTTTAATATAAAAGTCGTTAATTGCTATTTTGGGTTGTGCTAATAGTAATACCTCACGGTGAATACCACTTAAACGCCACATATCTTGATCTTCTAAATAACTACCGTCACTCCACCTAAACACTTGTACTGCAACTCTATTTGGAGTATTAGGATTTATATAAGCAGATATATCAAACTCAGCAGCTAAACGACTGTCTTGACTGTAACCTACTTTTTTGCCATTTACCCAAACATAAAAAGCAGAAGATACACCTCCAAAATGAAGAATTACAGATTGATTTTTCCATTCTTCAGGAATTTTAAAATCTCTATAATAGCTACCTACAGGGTTATCTCTATATATTTTAGGTGGAATTGGAGGTTGTGGACCTTGCCATCCGTACTTTAAATTTGGGTCTTGTATATTGGGAGTAAAAGGATACGTAATATTTGTGTATATGGGTTGCCCGTGACCTTGTAACTCCCAATTAGATGGTACAGGAATGTTTGTAAAGCCTTTTCCGTTAAAGTCAGTTGCAATAAAATCTAATGGTCTGTCTTCAGATTTAGCAGTGTATTTAAATTTCCAAATGCCATTTAAAGACTTTACTCGTGCTTTGTTTCTGTCGCCTTCTAATGCGTCTGTTGAGTTTTTGTAAGAGTAACTGGCAACGCGTGCTTCCATTTTGTTAACCTCATAAATGTGCTCGTTTTCCCAATCATTTTGTGCTGTTACGCTTTGCGCAACTATAAAAAATAGAAGCGCAACTGTTAGTCCGTGTCTCATAAAAACGCTTAAAAATGCCTTAGTAATTAGTTTTCTAGTAAGCTAACTTTAAAACTTCCTTTATTTATTTTTCCGTTTTCTCTGGTAACATAATAACCGTAACCAGGAATTGTTTGTCCGTTTTCTATTTTTTGGTCTACGTTACCTACGTTAACAATTACAGTTGTTCCATTAGAAAATTTTGTGCGTTGTACTTTAAAATCCTTGCTTAAGTACTCGTGACTCTCCAATTCAGCATAAAATGTTTCTTTATGTATTGGGCTTACTAATTTGTTAGCCATTTTAATCATATCTGCCATGCCATTAAACTCATACGGAGCAAAGAAAATAGTTGTTCCTCTACCAAAAAGTATGCTGCGTAATGATTTAATTCTAAAATCACCATTATTAGTAACCTCATTGTCAGGATCTTGTATTTTTCCAAAAACTGCAATAGCATCATGGTATACAAGACTAAAAAGTGGGGCTTTTTTAGAAATAGTAGAAAGCGGAGGATTGCCAAGGTATGTCAAGCCTTCAAACATATCAAAATACGGAATCCAAGCTTCTTGTCCGTGTTCTGTGCCATTTACAAGGTTTAAGGAGTCTAGATATTTGGCTAACGCAATACGGCCTTCTTTGCCTTGTTCTCTGTAGGCAGCAAACGTAATATCTGTAATATCTGCCTTAAGGTTTAATGTTTTTATTTCTTCTTCAAGATGTTTTTTAGCTAAGCCTAATTGGTACTTAGCATCTACACGTCCCCATCTACTATTTGTTTTTTCTAGTTTTCCATTTTCATTTTTCCACATAAACTCAGTTGAAAAATCTGGATCGTTCTCTAACAAAGCAGAGTAGGAGTGGTATGATGAGTATAAATAACCATATTTATTAGTTAAGTCTACAGCCTCTTTAAGTTTTTTAACGCCACCAAGTTCTTCGCTTATTGGCCAATTATTAGGTACGTAGTTAGAGAAAGTTCCCCAAGCGTGTATAAAAGCATTGTCTACTTTTAAAGTGTCGTGTATTGTAGTAATCATATCTTTTAAATCATTAAAAGTAAAAGCCATTCCTGGCATATTTACATAATGAGGATAACCACCGTAAATACCAAAGTAGATAGAACCCGGTAGTTTATCTACATCTGGGTTTCTTGCTAACTTATCTTTTAAAGAAACAAAATGACCGCGTTTTTTAGCTTCTTTTCTGTATTCTTTAGCCATATCTACATAGTCTCCTTTTGGGATAAAAGAATATGATATACCTCCAATTTTTTGGTTGGGTGTTGATATGTCCCATACAGGATCTAAAAACTGTACTCTTTGGTAGGTAGACATTTTACCTTCTGCATTAAATAAGTACTGACCGTTATTATTAATATTAAAAAATAGTTTTGGTCTTACGTCTTTATCAATAATGCCAACTACTGCAGATTTTTTATTGTACGTTCCCCACCAAGGCATAGATAAGCCAGTACCGTTATTAAAAAGCTCTAATGTGCCAATAGATTTGTTGTTGTATGTAGTGTCATCCCATTTGCAAAAACGACCACCATTCATAGGAAAAATATAAGAAGGACAAATAATACCTTGTTTTTGTGGTATTACAGCTGCACCTATATCTTGGTCGGTTTTTAAACTGAAGTAACGAGATGGATACCTTAGACTTAGTAGTTTGTGGTTGCTAGATGTGTAGCTTATAATTTCTACTCTTAATTTAGATGTTTTGGTGTCTAAACTTAATTTAGTTTGTAATGTAACACCTTTAGCTACAGAGCCGTCTTTAAAAGTAGGGTTGCTAAATGTTATTACAACAGTATTTTTACCTTTTTTAGTAAGTTCTATATTTTTACTGTTAGATATGTTTACTGTCTGCTTAGTTTTTTTGCTATCTACAAGTGTTAGTAAACCAGCAGCATTTTCCCAAGGATCTGGATTCCATACTTGACCAGATGTTTTTTCAGTTACAGTAAAATTACCAGTTTTGTTTTCTACTGTTACTTTTATCTTGCTATCTTCTAATGTTATAGTTTTCTGAGCAAAAGAAGTGCTACAAAATAGTAATGTTAGTATACAAAGTGCCGTAATTTTTTTTATCATTTCCATAATCTGTCCTTGTAAATTAATAATTATATGTAGGCTTTAATTTCTTCTTTAATGCTTTTAAAATGATCTGCTAAGCCGTTAAAGTCGTTATTTTTAATAAGTTTTTTGTCTAATAGAGAGCTACCCATACCAACCCCAGTAGCACCAGCAGCAAAAAAAGATTTTATATTGTCTTTTGATACTCCACCAGTTGGTAATAGTTTAATATTATTAAGCGGCGCTAATACGTCTTTTATATAAGTTGGGCCTAATTGCGTAGCAGGAAATATTTTAACGGCAGAAGCACCCAAAGACCAAGCTTTGTAAACTTCAGTTGGAGTAAAAGCACCAGGGAAAATAGGAATTTTGTCTGCTACTGCTTTTTTTATTACTTCTTCATTTATTATTGGTGTTACTATAAACTGAGAGCCAGCTGCAACTGCTGTATTGTAATCTTCTATTGTGCAAACAGTACCAGCACCAACATTTAAATCAGGAAAATTAGATTGTATTGTTGCAATAATATCTGCTGCACCAACAGTATTCATTGTTATTTCTATAGTAGACAAACCAGCTGTAACATACGCTTTTGCGATACCTACAACCGTCTCTAAAGGTAAGCCTCTTACAATACCTACAATTGGTGCTTTGTTATGTAGTTCCCAGTTAAAGGGCTTTGTTGTTTTCATACTTTAATAAAATTTTCTTTTGACCTAACAACAGAGCATTCTCTAATACTTTATCATCTAAGAGAATTAATTGTTTTGGATTAATTATTTGTTTTAACGCTAACTTGTATAGACTAAAAACCGGATCTGGAGCAACTAAAAATATGTTTTCTGTAGTCTGCTCCAAGTAACTAATTTCATCACCAATTAAAAGTCCGCTTAAAAAAAAGTAGTTTTCTTCTTTTGTTTTGGTTTGAAGTAAATCTTTAGCTCTAATTGAAAATAAACTTGCACTTAATTGTCCTTGCAGTCCAAGTGAAACGCCTTCTAAAAAAGGTTTTTCTAATAATGTTGATGAGGTAGTGCTAACCGAATTAACTAAAATGCTTTTTTTAGAAAGTACCTCAAATAATTCACCAGTCATATAATTTTTTAGATCTGTATAAATTCCGTTATCATAAGTTAGGTGTTTGCTGTGTGTACCAGGTAATAATAGAAATCCTTTTTTATACGGTTTTAGTTCTTGTTCTAACCCTACTGCTTGTATTTCTTCGCCACGCATCATTCCAGAATTAGTTTTTGCGCCAGAAATTAAAAGTATTTCTATGTTATTATTAAAGACTAAATGTTTCCAAATTAAATTATTTCCGCAGGTGTTAAGTGGAAAGTCTGCATAATTAAGCTCAAACAAACCAATATTTGCAGATGCCATACCTGCAGCAACAATTATATGTTTTTGGTGCTCTTTAGGCAAGCTAGATATCTGTTCTTTTAAGTAGTCTGCAAAAAAATGAGTTTGTTCTTTTTCTCTTTGCTTTAAAAAATTTTCATAAAGCAATTTTATGCCGCAATCTGTTTTGTGTTCTGCTAAAATTGTTAATGTAGTTGTTTCTACAACTCGTAATCTAAAGTTAGAAGTTCCCCAATCGCAGCTAATAAAGTAATTTGGTAGTGCCATTTAGTTTAGGGCTTTTGAAACTCTCTTTTTAATTAAATAATCATCTAATGCATATGTAGAGCAGTCTACACCAATACCGCTATTTTTTACACCACCATGAGGCAAGTAAATATCGTACTTTACTCCGTTTAATTGCACTTCTCCAAACTCTAGCTTATCAGAAAAATATTGAAGAGTTTCTTCGTTTTTAGAAAACACATAAGAGGCCAAACCTGCATTTGTATTGTTTGCGTATTCTATAACTTCTTCTTTAGTAGAAAAAGGAACAATAGTAGCTACTGGCCCAAAAATTTCTTCTTGTAAAATTGGAGTTTTAGGGTTATTTAGGCTTATTACAGTAGGTTCAAAATAATAACCAGGTTGATCTAACGCATTTCCTCCAAATTCTATTTTTCCGCCTTCTGCTACTGCTTGTTTTAGTATGCGTTGTACTTTTTCTACAGATTGTTTGTTGGTTAGTGGTCCCATTTCTGGTTTGTTTTCTTTTCCAAAACCAATAGTTGTATTTTTAAATTTTTCAACCATACCTTCTGTAAACTCTTTAAGAACAGAAGTGTGTATGTAAAACCTGTTTGGAGCTACGCATATTTGCCCTGTGTTTCCAACCTTTAATGCAGCGCCAATATTTATGGCTAATTCTAAGTCTGCATCATCAAAAACAATAAAAGGAGCATTGCCGCCACACTCCATACTGTACCTTTTTATAGATGTTTTACTGCTTTGCTCTATTAATTTTTGAGCAGTTTCTGTGGAGCCAATCATAGTAATTAGTCTAGGTGTTTTACTTTCACATAACGGAATGCCCACATTAGAAACATCACCACAAATAACAGTTACTACACCTTTAGGAAAGTTTATTTCATGACAAATTTCTCCTATAATATATGCTGATAAAGGAGAGAATTCTGATGGTTTTAGAATAATACTGCATCCCGCAGCTAATGCTGGGCCAAGTTTAAAACCTAAATTTAGTAAAGGAAAGTTATAAGCTAAAAAAGCAACGGTTACACCTAAAGGTTGAGAAACAATTTTATGCTGGTGTGTGCCTTCTTTGTCTTCTATTTCTATATCGTGGCGTTTTGTAATTTCCTTAGAGTAATATTCAAGTGAATTTGTAATGCTTGTAAGGTCTTCTTCGCTGCCTTCCCAAGTTTTTCCCATTTCATGCATTATACTACTGCGCAGTAAGTCGCTTTTTTCTAGTATTTTACTCCTTAGTTTATCTATCCAGTTTAAACGTTCTTTTATGGGTAAGTTAGACCAATGTTTAAAACCTTCTTCAGCAGTTTTTAAAGCATATTCTGTATCTTCTTTACTGGCCCATGCTAGGTTAGCAACAGCTTTTTCATCAGCAGGACATATTACATCAAAAGACGCTCCATCAGAAGCATCTCTTAACTCGCCATTTATATACAGTTTTTTGTTACCGAATTTCAATTCTTTTTTCATTGTAATGTGTTTCTTTATCAAGGTATTTTTCCAATTCGTCCATATTTACATCTACACCTAAACCAGGAGTGTTAGGAACGCATAATAGTCCGTTATTAATAGTAAGGTCGCATTTAGTGACAATATCTCTTAGGGCATTTTCAGACCTGTCTAATTCCATAGTTGGTAAGTCATTATACATTTTACCTGGATTTTTATCTAGGTTGCCAACAAAATGAGCGGCCGCGCTAATAGCAATCCAAGTGCCCCATGAATGTGGTACAATGTCTTTGTTAAAAGCCTGTGCTAGTGCAGCAATTCTTTTTGCTTCGGTTAAGCCTCCAGAAGCACAAATATCTGGTTGAGCAATATCTACACAGTTATTTTCTAGCAATCTTTTAAAACCAAATTTTAGGTATTCGCACTCGCCACCCGCAATAGGAATTGATGTGTTTTCACGTAGTTTTTTATACCCTTCATAATCTTCAGGTGAAACAGGTTCTTCAAACCATGAAATGTTATATTTTTCTACTTTTCTGCACAGCTCTATTGCTTCTTGGTAACTGTATGCGTGGTTTGCATCAATCATTAATTTAATGTCGTCTCCAATAGCTTTACGTATAGCGGCAACATATTTTACGTCTTCCTTTATGCTTAAGCCAACTTTCATTTTTATTGCCTTAAAACCTTGAGATTTGTATAGTTTAGCTTCAGAAATCAGCACTTTTTCTAAATCGTCTACACGTGTAAAATATAAGCCTGTAGCATAAGGTTGAATGGTGGGATTTTTTAAACCGCCTAATAAAACAGATACCGATTTATTTAATAATTTACCTTTAATGTCCCACAAGGCAACATCAATAGCACTTAGTGCAGCCTGTAAACTTCCGCTTCTGGCATAGTCCATAGACCTTCTGTACATTTCTTGCCACAGAACTTCGTTTTCAATTGCTTTTTTTCCTACGATAAAAGGTTTAAAAAACTCTATACCAGCTTTAATTACACCAGCAGGGCCATAGCCTTCTCCCCAGCCGTAAGTTCCGTCTTCTAAAGTAATTTTAACAAGGCATATTTTTCTGGTATTGTATTGCCATTGCGAAAAATAAAAGGGTGTATCCAACTCGTGGCTAATTACGTAAGGTTCTATGTTTTTTATTTTCATACCAAAGTGGATTTTTTAGTGCCTAAAAGCTTGTAAAACAATTAGGGTTGTATTTTTATAATTATGGTTGTTGTTGTGTATTTAATAATTAGCGTACCCTAAAATGCATATTGCAGTGATAAGTATTGCTAGTCCGCCCATTAATATTCTAAACGGACCGTTAGCATTGTTCCATTCGCCAGCTCTGTATGCCCAAAAATTACTTATTATAAGCGCTAAGCCTAATAAAATTGGCCATCCAATAACTGGTCCTAAATCTCCCATTAATGCTGCTCCTTGTCCGTATACACCAAGTGCGGCAAACCAGAATATGCCAGTTACTACAGCCCACATATAGGCTTTTTTACTGTTATTAACTTTAAAAGAGCTCCAAGTGTTGTTTCTTATCAATCTAAAAATGGCATAACCGCCATTCATTGCAAAGGCGCCAATTAAAACAACAACCCATGAAGCCAAACTTGCATTTTGTGTGCTAACATCATAATTCTCTACAGCTATTTTTGCTACAGGAGCAGCATTAGAAAAACCAACGTTTAAAAAAGCAGATAATACACCAGATGCAACTGCAATTAACACACCTAATTTTATAGATTTATTTGTAGCATTGCTATTACTACTTTTAAGCTTGTCTCTCTTTACAGCAGCAACAGCAGTAATGGCTACACCCACTAAAAGTAATAGCACACCAACCAAAATTATAGGGAAAGATGGTTGAGAAAAAGCACCTTCTATTTGAAATAGAGGAATAATACAACCCATTGAAGCAGCAAGTCCCATTACAATGCCGTATGTAATTGATATTCCTGTTTTTTCTACACTTACGCCAAAAAGGATACCTCCAATTCCCCATAAAAAGCCATACAGAGCAGCAGTCCAAAATGTGTTAGAGTCTGTTGCAGCTATAACACCGCACAGATCTGGAATTACAATAAAAGCCCATATTACAGGTACCGCTATCATTGCAACAAAAGATTGAATTAGCCACCAAGCTTCCCACTTTAATGGTGCTATATATTTCATTCCTAGGCCAAAAGTGCCCTGAAAAAAACTTGCAAATATTACTAGGATAATAGCTAATGAATATGTGTTCATTTCTAGAGTGGTTTTTTGTGTTAGTTGATGTTAGTAATGAAGAGTTATGAATTTACTTTTCATTTATATATCACAAAGAAACCTTAATATAGAACGTGATTATTGAAGAATTTTACCTTAGAGCAGCATTATTTTACCCTATAAGCACAAAATTGACAATTGCATTAGTCTCTTAAAAATGTGTAAGCTAAAAAAACCATTACTCCTCCAGATAAAGAAACGATAGCGGTTAGTAAACTAAATGATTTTAGAAGTTTTGGTACAGAAACATTATGTATTTCCTTAAACAACCAAAAGAAACTACTATTTACGTGTATAATTCCTAAAGATCCTGCGCAAATTGCGGCGGTTGTAAATGTAGGATCTAGTGTGCCATTACTAATTAATGGAGCAACTATAGAAGCAGTAGTTATTAGTGAAACGGTAATGGAGCCAGTTACAGTTGTAAAAAGCATGCTAAGTAAAAATGGCACAATTATACCCATTGAAGAAATAGAGTCTGTGTTTGAGAAAAGGGAGCTAACAATACCAGTGTCTTTTATAACCTGACCAAACGCACCACCCGTCCCAGTAATTAAAATAACAATAGCTGTTTTAGCGCCAGCAGTATTAAAATAACTATTTAATTTACTTGAAAAATCTTTTTTGTCAAGTAGTGGTAATGCAAATAAAATGCCAATTAGCAATGCCCATATAGGGTTTTTAATAAAAGCTATAATTGCATTTTCCTCTTTTATAATTGCACCTACAGACATTAAAATAAGAGGAGTAAGTAAGGCGGCAAAAGGTAAGATTTTTTTGTATCCTCCTAATTTTTTGTTTTCTGTTTTTTGTAGTTTGTTGGTGTCAATTGTGTTAGTGGTTTGTAGTTTGTTTTTGTTCACTTTAAGCCAAACTAAGCAGCCAATTATAGCAGCAATTGCAACAACTATATTAAGAGGTATAATTTTTCCTACGCTAATATTAAAAGCAGATGCTACTGCTAGGGGTCCAGGTGTAGGAGGTATTAATGCATGGGCTACAGTTAAACTTATAGCTAATGATAAGCCTAATACCAAAATTGAATGGCCAGATTTTTTAGATAGTACGTGTAGTGTGGGTAAAAGTGTAAGGTAGGCAACATCCATAAAAACAGGTATTCCAATTAAAAAGCCTATTATAGACATACTTAATGGTAGGTATTTTGTGCCAAAGAGGGCTATAATACTATCTGCAATTAAATCAGATCCTCCAGTGTTGGATAAAATCTCCCCAAGCAAAGCGCCAAATAGTATTATAAGGCCAATCCATTTTAAAGTGTTTTCAAAACCATTTAATAAACTTTCTGTTACGGTTGTAACTGTCCCGCCAGTGGCTAAACCAAGTATAAGTCCAAAAACTAATAAGGCAGGTATAGGATGAACTTTAAAAATAGTAACAGCTACAATTAATAAGGCAATACAAACGGTTAATGTAATTAAAGCAAGCATAGTTTGGTGTGGTTGTTATAGATAAAAGTCAAATATAGCGGCAACGGACAAATAGTTATATGACATTTTTAACTGTTAGTAGCATTATACTACCTAATTAAATAATAGAGGTTATTTTTTTATTGTATTTCTCCATATATTCAGAAGGTGTTACTTTCATTAATGCTTTAAATTGTCTGTTAAAATTTGTAAGTGTATTAAATCCGGATTGGTAACAAACTGTAGAAATTTGCATTTCTCCTTCTATTAAAAGTTTGCAGGCGTGTCTTAATCTAATTTCATTAAGGTATTGCGTAAAAGATTTATGGGTTCTTTTTTTAAAGTATCTACAAAAAGCATTTGGAGTCATAAAAGCTATAGAGGCTACTTCTTCTAATTCTATTTTTTTGTCAAAATTTTCAGTTAAAAATAAAATTACTCTTGCCATACGGTCTTTTTCGTTTTTGTTGTATGTGTTTGTTATAACCTCTGAGCATAAAGGTTTATAGTTTTCACTTACAGATAAAATGTCTAAAATTTTTAACAAGCCAATTATTCTAGATAAGCCTTTGTTACCCACTAAACCTAGTATGTGGTTATGAGCTAAGTATGTTGCAGCCTTAGAAAATTGAAGTCCCATGTTGGCTTTTTTAAAAAGAACTTGTAGTTTTTTTGCCTCTGCCAAATCTAAAAAGTCTGAGCCTAAAAAATCATTTTCAAATTTAATTACTATAAGGTTTACCGCTTCGTCTTCTAGTTTATCTGCGTAATATTCTTTATGGTTTTTAAACAGGTGTGGAACATTGCTTCCAATTAAATACAATTCCCCTGGTGCAAAATTTCCTATAGAGTTACCAACATAACGAGTGCCTGTGCTTTTTATAAAATAGATAAGCTCTAGTTCCTTATGAAAATGCCAATTTTGCTCAATACATGGCATTCTATCTTGGCGAGCTAGGAAAGAGTTTTCAGGCCTTTTCTCTGTTTGTTTGTATGTTAACTTCATAGCAGTTTAATTTAATTTCATAATAAAAAAATAAGTTTTTATTTCTGAAGTGGTTATAAATATAAAAAATTAACCTGATATATGTTAATTATTACTTTTTTAGGTAAAATAGTGCTAATGGGTGTTCTGTTGTTGGTGTAGTGTAAGCAGTATTATAAAGAGTAGTTGCTTTTTTAGGCAAAATAATAGTGTAGTTTGGTGTGCTAATTTTGGTGCTATGCTGTTCACTTGATTAAAAAATTGTAAATTTCGCCTAGAATTTAGTTTTTATGCAAAGAGCAGCTTTATTTCTTATGATATTTCTTTGCGTTTCTTGCGATTTTTTTGATTCTAGAGCCGAAAAAACTCAGAAGATTATTAAGCAAGAAATGGAGGGTATTAATTGGAATGCTATAGATCAATTTCCTTTGTTTGAAGGGTGTGACGAACTTGCTTCAAAAGAAGTACAAAAAGAGTGTTTTGAAGAAATGTTGTTGTTGCATTACTCAGAAATATTAGGGGACTTTGAGTTTGTTTTAGATAGAGCTATAAAAGATACAATACGTATAGATGTGTTAATAGATAGCAAAGGAGAAATTTCTGTTTTAGATATAGAGCAAGATTCTGTTATTACAAATCAAATACCAGGGTTTAATGGTATTATTTCTCGTGGTATTAAAAGCTTACCTAAATTAAAACCAGCTTTAAAAAGAGGAATACCTGTACGTGCTAAATTTAGAATTCCTTTAGTAATAAATACCAAATAAAAATTAGTGGTTAAAGAAAGAATTATATTGGGGGTAGATCCTGGTACTACTATTATGGGCTTTGGCCTTATAAAAGTGGTAGGTAAAAAAATGGAATTTTTGCAAATGAACGAACTTTTATTGCAGAAGTATAATGACCCTTACACCAAACTTAAACTTATTTTTGAGCGCACTATAGAGCTTATAGATACGTATCACCCAGATGAAATGGCTTTAGAAGCGCCTTTTTATGGTAAAAATGTACAGTCTATGCTAAAATTAGGCCGTGCACAAGGTGTTGCTATGGCTGCTGGTTTATCTAGGCAACTAGTAATTACTGAGTATATGCCTAAAAAAATTAAAATGGCAATTACGGGTAATGGTAATGCAAGTAAAGAGCAAGTGGCTGGGATGTTAAAAAGTACTTTAGGGTTAAAAGAATTGCCTAAAAACTTAGATGCTACAGATGGTTTGGCTGCTGCAGTTTGTCATTTTTACAATAGCGGAAAATTAGAAACAGGTAAAAGTTACTCTGGTTGGGATTCTTTTGTAAAGCAAAACCAAAATAGGGTAAAAAAATAAAAAAATGGCAGGTATTTATATACACATTCCTTTTTGTAAACAGGCTTGTCATTATTGCGATTTTCATTTTTCTACCTCTATGGGGAAAAAGGAAGAAATGCTACAGGCTATTTCTAAGGAGCTTGTTTTGCGTAAAAACGAGTTTAAGCAAACCAGTGTAGAAACCATTTATTTTGGTGGAGGTACGCCTTCTGTTTTAAATGCCAGTGAAATAAATAGGCTTATAAAAACAGTTTACGAAAATTACAATGTTGTTAAAAATCCAGAGATAACTTTGGAGGCTAATCCAGATGATTTATCTACTTTAAAAATAGAACAACTTGCAGCATCAAAGGTAAACAGACTTAGTATTGGAGTGCAGTCTTTTTTTGAAGACGATTTAAAACTGATGAATAGGGCGCACAATGCTAAAGAGGCTGAAAGTTGTATTGCTTTGGCAACCAAATATTTTTCAGACATAACAATAGATTTAATTTACGGTATTCCAGGAATGAGCAATGATAAATGGATGCAAAACATACACAAAGCTTTATCTTTTGGTTTGCCACATATTTCTAGTTATGCACTTACAGTAGAGCCAAAAACTGCTTTAGAAAAATTTATTAAAAAAGGAGAAATAGCTCCTGTAAAAGATAGTGTTGCTCAAGAACATCATAAAATTCTGGTAAAAGAATTGGCTAAAGAGGGCTATGTAAATTATGAGTTTTCTAACTTTGGAAAACCAGATTTTTTTTCTAAAAATAATACCGCATATTGGTTGGGTAAAAAATATATTGGTGTTGGGCCATCTGCACATTCTTTTAACGGGGAAAGCAGGAGTTGGAATGTGAATAATAACCCTAAATACATAAAAGCATTAGCGCAAAATAAGCTACCACAAGAGATAGAAGAATTGTCTGTAGTGGATAGGTATAATGAATATGTTATGACCGGTTTAAGAACTATTTGGGGTGTTTCACTACAAAAGGTACAGGAAGATTTTGGATTAAAATATGTGACTTATTTAGAAAAAGAGGCAAACAAAAAAATTGAAAAAGGTCTGTTGCAACTTAAAAATAATACACTTTTAGTGACAGCAAAAGGTAAATTTTTAAGTGATGGTATAGCAGCAGATTTGTTTATTGTTAACTTATAAATTAATATAGAAAGAGATTCATGAAGGCAGTTATTACAGTAAGAACAAAAAAATATTCAATAAATTTAAATGATGCATTAGATATTTCTATGCCTTTAAAAGGGGATAAGTCTAATGTAAATGCTTGGTATGTTGGTGCGCCAGTTATAGAGCCACATACAGATGGTGATTTTGTTGGTTTGGTAAGTGAGGGTTCATCTGTAAACTTTAATAATATAAGTTTTAATCCGCATGCACACGGTACGCATACAGAGTGTGTGGGGCATATTACAGAGAAATTTGTGTCTGTAAATCAAAAATTAAAACAATTTTTCTTTTTGGCAGAAGTAATTACCATTGCACCAGAAAAAATAGGAGACGATTTTGTTATTTCTAAAAAGCAATTGCAATATGCTTTAGGTAAAAAAAAGAGAGAGGCTGTTGTTATACGAACAATTCCTAATTTAGAAGATAAAATAGGAGCGCAATATTCCAATACCAATCCACCTTACTTGTTAGAGGAAGGAGCTGTTTTTTTAAGAGAAAAAGGAGTAGAGCACTTGCTAATAGATTTGCCATCTGTTGATAAGGAAAAAGATGATGGTAAGTTAGTTTCTCACAAGGCATTTTGGAATTTTGAAGGTAAAATTAGAGAAAATGCCACTATAACAGAATTTATATATGTTGCTAATACTATTGAAGATGGCACATATTTTTTAAATTTGCAAGTAGCTCCTTTTGAGAATGATGCAAGTCCTAGTAGGCCTGTTTTGTATAAAATTGAAGAGTAAAACAGTGTTAAATAGTGCTGTTTTGTAACGTATAAAATAAATAATGGATAGTTTAATAGAGGTTTTTTTAGGGTTAATTTTAGGGGCTATACTTATGTATTGGGTGTATTCCTTTTTTAGAACTAAAAAGACCAAAGAAGTTACACATACACAGTCTACTGTTTTATTAGAAAAAATAAAAAGGGTTTGTAAATTAATATCTGTAGAAGGAGATTTTGCAGAAGTATACCAATACCACAATACCAAAGAGCATTTTATGAGTTTGGTAAGTAGTAAAAAAAAGGCATTAGTAATTATAAACGCTAAAGTGCAAATTGGGTATGATCTAAAAAAAATTCTTTTAAATGCAGATGATAGTAAAAAGAGAATTATACTCAAGAATTTTCCAGAGCCAGAGGTGTTGTCAGTTTCTCCTGAGCTTCAGTTTTATGATATTAAAAACGGATTATTTAATTCGTTTTCTCCAGAGGATTTAACTAATGTGAATAAAGAAGCAAAGGAGCATATTTTAGAGAAAATACCTGTAAGTGGTTTAATGAATACGGCCCGTAAAGAAGCGTTAGAGGCAATACTTTTAATAGAGTCTATTGTAGAAACTATTGGGTGGACGTTAGATTATTCTGCGTTAAAAATTGAAAATAAACAAGAGGTAAAGCAAATAGAAAAAGAAATAAATAAATAGTGTTTTATGAGCGTAAATAATTTTGAATCAGCATTTGTGCATAACGTATATTTTTGGCTAAAAAATCCAGAAAGCGAAGATGATAAAAAAGCTTTTGTAACATCATTACGTAAGTTTTTAAATGCTTCTAAATATGCAAGTACTAATTTTATAGGTACACCACCAGCAGCTACTAGAGATGTGGTAGATGGTAGTTTTACGTTTAGCTTATTGGTTTCGTTTACATCGGCAGAAAATCAACAAAAATACCAAGATGAAGAGGCGCACTTAACTTTTATAGAAGAATCTGCTCGCTTATGGGATAAGGTTATTGTATATGATTCTACAACAGTTTAAACTTGCTGTGTATGAATGTAGAAGAGGTTAGGGCATATTGCATTTTAAAAAAAGGAATTACAGAAGAGTTTCCTTTTGATGAGCATACTTTGGTATTTAAGGTTTTGGGTAAAATGTTTGCCTTGTTACCGTTAGAGCGCTTGCCACCTCAAATTAATTTAAAGTGTAACCCAGAGTTGTCATTAAAACTTAGAGAAAAGTATGATGGTGATATTGCACCTGGTTTTCATATGAATAAAAAACACTGGAATACAATACTAATAGAACGTATTTCTCCTAGTTTACTAAAAGAATTAATAGATCATTCATACAATTTAGTAGTATCTAAACTTACCAAAAAACAACAAGCAGAGTTAGCTAAGCTAAAGGAATAATATTTTTTTAGTTGCATAATACATTACGCACCACTACATTATTTTTATGAAAGAACTTATTGCATTTTACAAACAAAATATTACTAACTATAAAGAAGAATCTGCTAAGGTTAAATCTAAATTACTGCTGTCTAGTTTGTTAAGGTTGGCGGTATTTTTATTAGCTGGTTTTGGTGTTTATTTTTTTATAGGAAACACCAAAGCAGTAATGGCGGTTATTTTATTGGCTATAGTGTTGTTTGTGTTTTTAGTGTCTAGACATTCAGATTTGCAATATGTGTATCATAAATTTATAGCACTTATAAAAATTAATGAAATTGAGATTGATGTTTTGCATCGTAAATTTCATAACCTTCCAGATGGAGAGGAATTTGCAGATCCACTTCATTTTTATAGTCAAGATGTAGATTTGTTTGGTAAAGGTTCTTTTTACCAATACAGTAATAGAACTGCTTTGGAACAAGGTAGTGAAGAGTTGGCTAATCAATTTACGGCAAATGATATAGATAATATAGCGCAAAAACAAAACGCTGTAAAGGAGTTAGCTTCTAAGCCTAAATGGAGGCAAGAATTTGCGGCTATTGCTACGCTTGTAAAAGCAGAAGTGTCATACAAAACAATTGTTTCTTGGATGCAGAAACACACAGCGTTTATTCCTTCTTTTATGAGGTTTGTGCCTACTGTGTTTACGGTAATTACGGTGTTGTTTTTTGTCTTATATTTTTTGGGTTTTATTTCTGGTTTTTTTGTAGCAGGTTGGTTTTTTATAGGTTTACTTGTTACAGGTACATATTTTAAAAAGGTAAGCAAACTGGCTGCAGATATGGGGAAAATACAAAGTACTTTTCAGCAATATCAAAAACTTATTGTGGCTATAGAAGATGTAGAGTTTACATCAGACTTATTAAAAGAAAAAAGAGCAGTTGTTGTTACAGATGGTAAAAAAACGTCTGCTGTTTTACATGAGTTTTCAAGAATTTTAGGAGCCTTAGATCAGCGTAATAATATGATTTTTGGTTTCTTAGGAAATGGTTTTTTGTTGTGGGATGTTCATCAATCTTATAAAATAGAGAACTGGATAAAGCTATACGGACATTTGGTGCAAGATTGGTTTAGTGTTATAGCTTTTTTTGATGCGTATAACAGCTTAGGTAATTTTGCGTTTAATAATCCAAGTTATGTGTACCCTACAATTGCTGCTAAAGGTAAAGTGCTACAGGTTAAAAATGCGGCACATCCATTATTAGATCCTGCAAAAAGTATAAAAAATGATATCACTATTAATAATGCGGAGTTTTTTATAGTAACAGGAGCAAATATGGCAGGTAAAAGTACTTTTTTGCGTACTGTGTCATTGCAAATTGTTATGGCAAATATGGGCTTACCAGTTTGTGGTACTTCGGCAGAATATTCGCCAATAAAATTAATAACAAGTATGCGTACAACAGACTCACTTACAGATGATGAGTCCTATTTTTTTTCTGAGTTAAAACGATTAAAGTTTATTGTTGATGAAATACAAAACGATCGTTATTTTATAGTTTTGGATGAAATTTTAAAAGGAACAAATAGTACAGATAAAGCTATTGGTTCTCGTAAATTTGTAGAGAAATTAGTGGCGTCTCAATCTACCGGAATTATTGCTACACACGATTTAAGTTTGTGTAAAGCGGCAGATGAGTTGCCAGGTGTAAAAAATCATTATTTTGATGCGGAAATTATAAATAATGAACTACATTTTGACTATAAGTTTAAAGATGGTATTTGTAAAAATATGAATGCATCATTCCTACTTAAAAAAATGCAAATAGTAGATTAAAAGTAAACCCTAACAAAAGGCATTAATGCATCTGCGTAAATGCTTTTTTCGTCATCATACAAAACATCATAACGTATGCCAAAAGTTACATTTTGGTTACTGTATCCTATACCTAAAAATAAGGCAGAATTCCAGTAATTATCTTCTATAGTACTGCCATTTATGCCAAAATCACGGTTTATTCGCATTTGTTCAAACTCCGCAGATAGTTGTATAGCAGGTACAATATTAAATAACGTTAATGCGCTAGCGCCATACGCGGTAAGTTTATGGTCTCCAAATTTAGAGTAATTAAAATTTAAGCCTGTACCAACAGCAAACATTGGGTTAACCTGGTAAATAGCACTAGGGGAAACACTAGCGTTAAAGCTGTCGTTTCCAAATCCAATGCCTAAACCACCTCCAAATTGTACTTTTTCCCAAAAGTTACTATAGCTTGCGCTAACCTGTGCAATTGTGGTATTAGAGGCAAAAGCTGTTATCAAGATACTTATAATCAATAATTTTGAAAGGAAATGCTTGTTTTTTCTCATTCTTGTTATTTTTTTACATTATTACGCACTAAGATATGCTTATAAAAGCTAAAAGTTGTATTTTTGAATAAATTTTGTTCACAAGACAGAGAAGAATTTCAATGGATAAATATTCGTTTTTAAACGCAGCGCATACATCATTTTTTGCGACTTTATATGATAAATACTTAATTAGCCCTGACAGTGTAGAGCCTAGCTGGCGTGCCTTTTTTCAAGGTTTTGACTTTGGTCAAGAAACAGCACAAGAAGAGTTTTCTGAAAACGGACCGGCAATAGAAGCTGCAATGCCACAGTCTTTACAGAAAGAATTTAAAGTAATTAAGTTAATTGATGGGTACAGAAGCAGAGGACACTTGTTCACTAAAACAAACCCAGTTCGCGAAAGAAGAAAATACTCACCAACTTTAGAGTTAGACAATTTTGGGTTGTCTAGTGAAGATTTAAACACCATTTTTACTGCAGGAGAAATCCTAGGTATTGGAGCTGTTTCTTTACAGGAAATTATAAAACATCTTAAAAGCATATATTGTGACGCTATTGGCGTTGAGTATATGTACATACGTAAGCCAGAAAGAGTAGAGTGGATTCAAAATTGGTTAAACGTAAATGACAATCACCCTAAGTTTAACGCAGATAGAAAAAAGCATATTCTTAAAAAACTTAATCAGGCAGTTTCTTTTGAGAGTTTTTTACATACAAAATATGTTGGTCAAAAACGTTTTTCTATAGAGGGTAATGAGTCTTTAATTCCTGCTTTAGATGCTGTTGTAGAGCGTGCAGCAGAAATGGGAGTAGAGCAGTTTGTAATGGGTATGGCTCACCGTGGTAGACTAAACGTGCTTACCAATATTTTTGGTAAAGCAGCTAAGGATATTTTTAGTGAGTTTGATGGTAAAGATTACGAGCAAGAAATTTTTGATGGCGATGTTAAGTATCACTTAGGATGGACATCTGAGCGTAAAGCTAGTAACGGAAATAAAATAAAAATGAATATTGCACCAAATCCATCTCACTTAGAGACTGTTGGTGCGGTAGTAGAAGGTATTGCTAGAGCTAAACAAGATGCTCACTTCCCTGAAGATTTTTCAAAAGTATTACCAATTGTTGTGCACGGAGATGCTGCTATTGCAGGTCAAGGTTTAGTGTATGAGGTTGTACAAATGGCAAACTTAGATGGGTATAAAACAAATGGTACTATACATATTGTTGTAAACAACCAAATTGGTTTTACAACAAACTATTTAGATGCTAGGTCATCTACCTATTGTACAGATGTTGCTAAAGTAACTTTAAGTCCGGTATTACACGTAAATGCAGATGATGCAGAAGCTGTAGTACACGCTTCTTTATTTGCATTGGAGTACAGAATGCGTTTTAATAGAGATGTATTTATAGATTTATTAGGTTATAGAAAATATGGGCACAATGAAGGTGATGAGCCTCGTTTTACACAGCCTAAACTATATAAAGCAATATCTAAACACAATAACTCAAGAGATATTTATGCAGAGCGTTTACTTGCAGAAGGAGTTATAGAAAAAGGATTTGTAAAAGAATTAGAAAATGAATACAAAGCTTCTTTAGAAGAAGAGTTAGAAGATTCTAGAAAAGAAGATAAAACAGTTATTACGCCTTTTATGGCAGATGAGTGGAGTGGTTTTGCATCTGTTAGAGAATGGGAGATGATGGAGGCTGTAGATACTACTTATGATAAAGACAAATTAACAGAAATTGCTAAGGTGATAACAGAATTACCTAGCGATAAAAAGTTTTTACGTAAGGTTGAAAAGTTAGTTAAGGATCGTAAAAAAATGTTCTTTGAAACTAACAAATTAGACTGGGCAATGGGTGAACTTTTAGCTTACGGTACGTTGTTACAAGAGGGCTTTGGTGTTCGTATGTCTGGGCAAGATGTAGAAAGAGGAACTTTTTCTCACCGTCATGCAGTTATGAAGGTTGAAGAAAGTGAAGAAGAAATAATATTATTAAACCACTTGTCTGAGGAACAAGCCAGATTTCAAATTTACAATTCATTATTGTCAGAATATGGTGTTGTTGGTTTTGATTATGGTTACGCTATGGCTAGCCCAAAAACACTTACTATTTGGGAAGCTCAATTTGGAGACTTTAGTAATGGAGCTCAAATTATGTTAGATCAGTACATTTCTGCTGCCGAAGATAAATGGAAGCTTCAAAACGGATTGGTGATGTTGTTACCACACGGTTATGAAGGTCAGGGTGCAGAACATTCTTCTGCACGTATGGAAAGGTACTTGCAATTGTGTGCAAGAGATAATATGTACATTGCAGATGTGTCTACACCTGCACAAATGTTTCATATTCTGCGTAGACAAATGAAAGTTAATTTTAGAAAACCTTTAGTAATATTTACTCCTAAAAGTTTATTAAGACATCCAAAGGCGGTATCTACAATTGATGAGCTTGCTAACGGAACTTTTCAGGAGGTTTTAGATGATACTACAGCAGATGTTAGTAAAGTTAAATCTCTAGTATTCTGTACTGGTAAGTTTTACTATGACTTGCTTGCCGAAAAAGAGGAGCAAAACAGAGAAGATGTTGCTTTGGTAAGAGTAGAACAATTATTTCCGTTGCCAACAGAAAAAATAACAGAAATTATTGGTAGGTATACTAATGCAGTTGATATTGTATGGGCACAAGAAGAACCAAGAAATATGGGAGCTTGGAGTCATATCATGATGCATTATAAAGATGCCAATAAATTAAGAGTAGCGTCTAGACGTTTTTATGCCTCACCAGCAGCTGGTAGTGCAGTACGTTCTAAGCGCAGACACCAACAAGTAATAGATTATGTCTTTGATAAAACCAAAGACAATATGACAAAAAGATAAACACAATAACACATCAAATAAAGTAGGATGATTTTAGAAATGAAAGTCCCTTCACCGGGAGAATCGATAACCGAAGTAGAAATAGCGGAATGGCTAGTGCAAGACGGAGATTATGTAGAGAAAGATCAAGCTATTGCAGAGGTAGATTCAGATAAAGCTACCTTAGAACTTCCAGCAGAAGTAAGCGGAGTAATTACATTAAAAGCAGAAGAAGGTGATGCAGTAGCAGTAGGTGCTGTTGTTTGTTTAATAGATACATCTGCAGCAAAACCAGAAGGTGCTGATGATGCGCCTGCTAAAGAAGAGAAAAAAGAAGAAACTGCACCAAAAGCAGAGGCTCCAAAGCCTGCAGAAACTGCAAAAACATATGCAACAGGGACAGCGTCTCCTGCAGCTAAAAAAATATTAAGTGAAAAAGGAATTGAGGCATCTGCTGTAAAAGGTACAGGTAAGGATGGTAGAGTAACTAAAGATGATGCTGTAAAAGCTGTGCCATCTATGGGGACACCAACTACTGGAGGTAACCGAGGAGAAACTCGTTCTAAATTATCAATGTTGCGTCGTAAAGTGGCAGAGCGTTTGGTTTCAGCTAAAAATGAAACGGCTATGCTTACTACTTTTAACGAGGTAGATATGTCTCCTATTTTTGCATTGCGTAGCCAGTACAAAGATGACTTTAGAGCTAAACACGGTGTTGGTTTAGGTTTTATGTCTTTCTTTACTAAGGCGGTTGTACGTGCATTAGAGATGTACCCATCTGTAAATGCAATGATAGATGGTAAGGAAATGATTTCTTATGATTTTGCAGATATTAGTATTGCTGTATCTGGACCAAAAGGTTTAATGGTTCCTGTAATTAGAAATGCAGAAAACTTAACTTTTAGAGGTGTAGAAGCAGAGGTGAAACGTTTGGCTATTAGAGCTCGTGAAGGAGAAATTACAGTTGATGAAATGACAGGAGGAACATTTACCATTACTAATGGTGGTGTTTTTGGTTCTATGTTATCTACACCAATTATTAATCCTCCGCAAAGTGCTATTTTAGGAATGCACAATATAGTAGAGCGTCCTATAGCTAAAAATGGTGAGGTTGTTATTGCTCCTATTATGTATGTGGCTTTATCTTATGATCATAGAATTATAGATGGTAAAGAATCTGTTGGTTTCTTAGTTGCAGTTAAAGAAGCATTAGAAAATCCAGAAGAATTATTAATGAATAATGATGTTAAGAAGGCGTTAGAAATGTAGTCTTGAATCTAGAGATAAAAAAAGGGCTGAAGTTTAACTTCAGCCCTTTTCTTGTTTAGGAGTGTTTTAGTTGCAACCCATATCAGATTTGGATTTGCTATCTGCGTTAGGAAAACAGTTGCCTGATGGTAAGCTCTCCGGAGTGTACCTTTTTAGGTTATTGTCATACAATCCGTTTTCTATAAAAGCAGTTAAATCATCAATTTCTTCTGTTGTTAAATTTAGCGGAATAAAATCTGATGCTAATTGATTTTTAGGAACATTATTGTTTTCAGGTATGGCGTTGTTTTTGTATTCTATAACTTCTTTTATAGAAGTAAAGCTTCCTCCATGACCAAAATGAGATACATCTTTTAAGTTATATAAAGATGGTATTTTAAACTTGTAATTATCTTCTTCTTTTCCTGTAAAACCGCCTCTACCTTTTTTTGTGGCTTCATCAATATTAATGTGTGAACTGTTTGGGTCCAAGTCGTTCATTCCTAAAGCGTAAAACCCTGTTTTGTTTAAGCCTGGTCCGGTGTGGCATTTATAGCATTCTGCTTTACCAAAAAATAAGTTAGCGCCACTTATTTCTTTAGGGGATAAAGCAGCTTCATTTCCTTTTAAAAACTCTTGAAAAGGAGCTTGGTTTGCAAGCACTGTTCGTTCATAAGCAGCAATTGCTAAACCAGCTGTTATGGTTGTGTATCTATTTTCTTCTGGGGTGTTAGGAAAAGCAGCGTCAAACATACTTTTGTATCCGTTGTTGTTTAGGAAGTTGGTGTCTATTAAAAGCCTGTGAACACCTAGGCCAGCTATGGCTTGTATTTCTACGCCTTCAAAACCTAAGTTATTGTGTTCTTTGGGAGTGCCAACTGTCCAGCTACTTTCGGTTCCTGTATTTTCTGAGGTTCCTCCAAATTGTCCGTTCCATAACATTACTTTTTGGTATGCAGTGTTTAGTATGCTTGGAGATTTTATGGGTTGTACATCTAAGTCTTCTTCTAAATAATCTATAGACATGTGTCTAGATTCTCCTTTTGCACCATAGCCAAAACCACCTTCGCCAATACCTTGTATGTTGCCGCTTTGGAAACCTGCCGCTGCGTGGTGGCAACTTGCACATGAGTAGGTGTTGGCTCCTATTTCTTTTGTTGGGTTTAAGGCTAAGCCTGTTTCGTGAAAAAGTAATTTTCCTAAGACAACTTTTTCTGGTGTAAGCGGGTTTTTAGGGTCACTAGGAATGTTGTTTAAATTTATTTCTTCTGGTAGTTGCAGCGTTTCTAGTGAGCCATAAAGAGTTGTAATTTTCTCTTCTAAAATACTTGTTTCTGCTTTTTGGTAGTTGTTGTCGTCATTAGAACAACTGGTTGTAAATAAAATGCCAATTGCTAGTATGCAATATAGATTTATTTTTGATGTAGACATGGTTAGAATGTTTTGCAAACAAAAGTGTGTTTTTGCTAAAACATGACATTAAAAAATCGGTACAATACTAATAAATAAGATATCTGTTATTTACAGCTTAAAATAAACACATTTTTTGTTGTAGTCTATAATGGCTTTTGTCTTTTTTAATATGTCTGCGCCAATAATACCATCTACTGGTAATGCATTATGGTTAATAAGAGCCTGGTTAACGTGTACAAGATCAAACAAAACAATTTTTAATTTTTTGTATTTCCAATCTCCAATTTTTATGGTGTTGTTAGAAGAAATTAATGTTTCCATTTCTGTAGCGCCAGCACCAGCAGCTTTTATTTCTGAATCTTCAGAGGTAAGCTTAAAGTTTTCAATTTTATCTATACCTATACAGGTGTTAGAGGCTCCTGTGTCTAAAATAAATTTTCCGGCTACATTGTTAATCTTAGCTTTAATTTCAAAATGATTAGTAGGAGTTAATGTAAGTTTAATTTTGGTGTAATCTTTTTGAAGTAAGAATTTTTTTAAGCTAGACATGTATTCAATTTTAGTGCAAATATATATCAATCTTTATCAGAAAAGATAAAATCAAACTATATCAATTTAAAAACATCAAAATATATAAGATAATTCTATTTTTGCGGTATGATATTTACAGATACACATACACATTTATATAGTGAGGCTTTTGATGAAGACAGGGCTGTTGCAATACAAAATGCAATTGATAAAGGGGTAGAACGATTTTTTATTCCTGCTATAGACTCAACTTACACAAGTTCTATGTTGAGTTTAGAGGAGGCTTACCCAGATAATGTTTTTTTGATGATGGGTTTACATCCAACACATGTAAAAGATAATTATCATGTAGAGTTGGTGCATATTGAAGAAATGCTAGAGCAGCGTAAATTTTATGCTTTGGGAGAGATAGGAATAGATTTATTTTGGGATAAAACCTTTTTAAAAGAACAACAGCAAGCTTTTAAGCATCAAATACAATTGGCAAAAAAATACAAATTACCAATAGTTATACATTGCAGAGATGCTTTTGATGAAGTTTTTGAAATTTTAGAAGAAGAAAAAGGTGATGATTTAAGAGGGATTTTTCATTGCTTTACAGGTACTTTGGAGCAGGCAAAACTTGCAATATCATATAATATGAAATTAGGTATTGGAGGGGTAGTTACTTTTAAGAATGGAAAAATAGATAAGTTTTTAAATGAAATTGATCTTAAACATATTGTTTTAGAAACAGATGCTCCTTATTTGGCGCCAACACCTTTTAGAGGTAAAAGAAATGAAAGTGCATACCTTATTAACGTAGCTGAAAAATTAGCAGACATATATAATAAGGATATAAAAGAAATAGCAGGCATAACTACTAAAAACTCTTTAGATGTTTTTGGTGTTTAAAAATAAGTAAGTGATATGGCAAATGCTACAAAAATATTATTGGTGTATACTGGTGGTACAATTGGTATGGTTAAGGATTATAAAACAGGAGCTTTAAAAGCTTTTAATTTTAATAATTTAATGAAAAGTATACCAGAACTAAAGCAGTTGGATTGTTCTGTGGATAGCGTTTCTTTTGATGAGCCAATAGATTCCTCTAATATGAACCCTACACATTGGGTTAAAATTGCTACTATTATTGAAGACAATTATGCAGATTTTGATGGTTTTGTGGTTTTGCACGGTAGTGATACAATGAGTTATACGGCATCTGCTTTAAGTTATATGTTAGAGCATTTAAGTAAGCCTGTAATTTTAACTGGTTCTCAATTGCCAATTGGAGATTTGCGTACAGACGCAAAAGAGAATTTAATTACATCTATACAAGTAGCTGCATTAAGGGAGAATGATAAAGCAATAATACAAGAGGTATGTTTGTATTTTGAATACAAATTGTATAGAGGTAATAGAACAACAAAAATTAATGCAGAACATTTTGAGGCTTTTGCATCATTAAATTATCCAGAATTAGCGGAATCTGGTGTGCATTTAAAAGTAAATAAGGAATATTTAAGAAAAAAGAAGCATACAAAAGCATTAAAGGTGCATAAAAACCTAGATGATAATGTTGCTGTTTTAAAATTATTTCCTGGTTTAAATAAAAATGTACTAAAAAGTGTGTTAAATATTCCAGATTTAAAGGGGTTGGTTTTGGAGACTTATGGTGCAGGTAATGCTCCAACAGAGAAATGGTTGCTAAACGAAATAAAAAAAGCAATAAAAAACGGATTGTACATTGTTAATGTTACGCAGTGCTCTGGAGGTAGTGTTTTACTTGGTCAGTATGAAACCAGTGAGGAATTACAAAGCTTGCAAATAATTAATGGTAAGGATATTACAACAGAGGCGGCTGTAACTAAGTTAATGTATTTGTTAGGAACAGGAGTGTCTCCAAAGCTATTTAAAACACTTTTTGAAACTCCGTTGCGAGGAGAATTGCAATAAAAATAACATATTATATTTCTTTAACTAATATTTTTTTTGTTATTTGGACGCCGTTAAACTTATGAAGAGAGAGGTGGCCGAGTGGTCGAAGGCGCACGCCTGGAAAGTGTGTATACATCACAAGTGTATCGAGGGTTCGAATCCCTTCCTCTCTGCAGATAAGTTTGCGTTTAATTTTATTATAACATTTTTTTTTTATCTTTAACCCTATTAACTAACTAAATTAAGTTTCGAAAATGAAAAGATTATCATCTATCCTAGCTGTAGCTGGGTTGTTTGTTTTTAGTACAAATACAGTAAATGCAGCTACATTATTACAAGATGCAGCGGAGAAAGAAGCGCCAAAAGGTTTTGTTCAAGTATTAAAAGAACAATTTATTACTGGTGGACCTGCTTTTATGGGTATTGTACTTTTATGTTTAATTCTTGGTCTTGCAGTGGCAATTGAAAGAATTATTTATTTAAACATGGCAAGCACAAACACTACTAAACTAAAACAAAGAGTTGAAGACGCATTAGCATCTGGTGGTGTAGAAGCAGCTAAAGAAGTATGTAGAAATACAAAAGGACCTGTAGCGTCTATTTTCTACCAAGGATTAGATAGAGCTGGTGAGAGTATTGAATCTGCTGAAAAAGCGGTTGTTGCCTACGGAGGTGTACAAATGGGTCAGTTAGAGAAAAACGTTTCTTGGTTGTCTTTATTTATCGCTATTGCTCCTATGCTTGGTTTCATGGGTACAGTAATTGGTATGATTCAGGCCTTCCAAAAGATTGCAGCAGTTGGTAACTTAAGTGCATCTTTAATTGCAGGTGATATTCAGGTTGCATTATTAACAACTGTATTTGGTCTTGTTACTGCCATTATTCTTCAAATTTTTTACAACTACATCATTGCTAAAATTGATAGTATTGTAAATGATATGGAAGATTCGTCAATCTCATTGATTGATATGTTGGTAGATCACAAAAAATAAGTCGGACCTTAATACAAAAGCATTATGCAAAAAATAATAAAAATAGCCTTAATTGTAATAGGCGTTATATCGGCTGTGCTATGGTATTTTTTACCATCAGGGGATTTTACAATTCCTGAGGTAGCAGCAGAGGCAGCAAACAGTAGTGCAATGAACGTAATGTTTATGATTACTTACCTTTTATTAGGTGTAGCAGTTGTAGTAGCATTGGTTTATACACTAAAAAACTTGTTTTCTACACCAGAAAACCTTAAAAAAGCTTTATTTGCTTTAGGTGGATTTGCACTTGTAGTAATTATTTCTTACTTTTTATCTAACGGAGAAGATTTAGATCCTCAGTTTTTAACGGATAATGATACTACAACTAGTACAGTAAAGAACATAGGAACAGGTATTTATACCTTCTTAATTTTAGTAGCAGTAGCTGTTGTTCTTATGGTTGTACCAAGTGTAAAAAAACTAATTGGTAAATAAAAAATAATAATTATGGCAAGAAGAGGTGGAGCACCAGAAGTAAATGCCGGTTCTATGGCAGACATTGCTTTCTTACTCCTTATCTTTTTCTTAGTAACTACTACTATAGAAACGGATGCAGGTTTAGATCGTATGTTGCCTCCTAAAGAGCCGCCTACTGATGAGCAAGTTATACTTAAGCAAAAAAATATTTTTACTGTACAAATAGGTAAAGATGGTCAATTGCTAGTAGAAGAAGATCTAATGGATCTTAAAGATTTAAAAGAGGCTGCAATTGCATTTTTAGATAATGGTGGAGCAGTAAAAGGAGATCCTGAGTACTGTAGCTATTGTGAAGGTGCAAGAAGTCCTGAGTCTTCTGATAACCCAATAAAAGCGGTTATATCTTTAAAAAATGATCGTGAAACTAAGTATTCTGTTTATATAACAGTACAGAATGAGTTAGTGGCAGCATATAATTTTTTACGTAATAGAGCAGCTAAAAAGTTAGGTTATAATATGTCTTTTACAGAAATGGAAGCGGCATACTCTAACCAAGAAACTCCAGATGATGTTAAGGAGCAATTAAAGGTTAAGATTAAGAAAATTCAAGATCTTTATCCTCAAAAATTATCTGAAGCTGAAACTACAACAAACTAATAACATTTAATACAAAGGAATATGTCAAAATTTAAAAAGAAAAAAGACGGAGAATTGCCTCCAGTTTCTACGGCTTCTCTTCCGGATATTGTATTTATGCTTTTGTTTTTCTTTATGACAGTTACAGTAATGAAAGATAGCGAACCTTTGGTGGCAAATGAGTTACCAAACGCAACTGAAATTAAAAAGCTAGAAAAGAAAGACAGAGTAGTTTATATTTTTGTTGGTCAGCCTACAGAAAAATATCAGAGCGCTTTTGGTAAAGAGCCAAAAATACAGTTAAACGATAAGTTTGCTAACGTTTCTGAAGTAGGAGATTACGTTTTAGAAGAAATAGCTAAGAAGCCTCAAGAGGTTCAAAGTTCTATAACAACAGCTTTAAAAATTGATAAGAATGCCAATATGGGTATTGTTATGGATATTAAAGAAGAGTTAAGAAAAGTAAATGCTTTAAAAGTAAACTACACCACTTATGAAGGTGATGCTTTTAAAAATTTACAATAATTTAGATAGTTAAACTATTATATGCGCTTCAAATAGGTAAAACTATTTGAAGCGTTTTTTTATACAATAACTTTTATACGTACTATATGTTTCGTTTATGTATTTTATTTGGACTTATATGTTTTTCTTTATCTGCTCAAAATACAACCGTAGATAGTCTTTATTTGGAAGATCAGTTTTATATAGGACTTACTTATAATACTTATGGTGATAAGCCTTCTAGCTTTACGCAGCGTAATTTGCCCTATGGTTTACAACTTGGTTTTATAAAAGATTTACCAATTAATAAAAAAAGGAATGTTGGTTTTGGTGTTGGTTTTGGTTACGCAGTAAATAACTACTATTCAAATTTAATTGCAACCAAAGACAGTGAGGGCATAAGTTACACTTTTGCAGATGAAGATTTAGATTATGAACGTAGCAAAATAGTTACGCATATGGTAGAGTTTCCTATAGAGTTTAGATGGCGAAAATCTACACCTACTAAATATAAGTTTCTTAGAATTTATGGAGGTGCTAAATTGGGGTATGTTTTTTCTTCTAAGTCTAAGTTTGTTTCTGATGATTTTAAAGAGGTTTTTAGTAATACTGATATTGTAAACTTTAGATATGGTCTACAATTTAATATAGGTTATAATACCTGGAACATTCATGTGTATTATGGCTTAAATAGTTTGCTGGATGATGCTTTTGTAGACGATGAACAACTACTTATGAAGCCAATACGAGTAGGATTTAATTTCTATATTTTATAGCCAATATTTAATTGTTAGTAGCTGAGAGCTAATTCCAATTAAAAAACCTACTATAATTTCTAAGGTAGTGTTGGTTTTTAAATACAATTTAGAAGTAGACACTAAGCCAGTACAAAAAACGGTGATGGCAATAGCGTAAATAATATTTATCTCAAAATGGACGCTAAGGCTAATTAAAAACATAAGTAGACTTCCCATTCCTGTTGCGTGTAAACTGCTCTTAAAACGTATTAAAAGCAATAGTAAAGAGCAAAAGATAGCGGCAACTAAGCCTAAAAAGTAAAAAAACAGTTCTGAACTATAATTGTTTGGTATTACTTTGTAAACCACTAACAACAGTAAAGCTAAACTTATGTATAGTGGATATTTTCTTTCTTTTATGGTGGGTAGGCTATATGATGTTATTAGTCCTACGCTCCTAAGTATAATATAACATACTATAGGAACAATAACAGTTAGTATTAAAATAGGCAATGTGTTGCCAAAAAAGTGATTTTGAGTGTAATATTGTGGCGTAATTTTAAAATAGCAAATGCAGCCAATTATGGGTATAAATAAAGGGTGAAATATAGAGGATATAATTTTATGAAACCCTTTCATTAAATCTGCTTTCTTAACCTTGCTACAGGTATATTTAATTGTTCTCTGTACTTTGCAACAGTACGCCTTGCTATTGGGTACCCTTTTTCTTTTAAAATAGCAGCTAGCTTGTCATCAGTTAAAGGTTTTCTCTTTTCTTCTTCACTAATAACGTTTTCTAGTATTTTTTTAATTTCTTTAGTAGATACATCTTCACCTTGCTCATTCTTCATAGATTCAGAAAAATATTCCTTAATCAATTTAGTACCATAAGGTGTGTCTACATATTTGCTATTTGCTACTCTAGATACAGTAGAAACATCCATACCAATAGTGTCTGCAATATCTTTTAAAATCATTGGTCTAAGCTTTCGCTCATCTCCAGTTAAAAAATATTCTTTTTGGTAGTTCATAATAGCGCTCATTGTTACATAAAGCGTTTGTTGCCTTTGTTTAATAGCGTCTATAAACCACTTGGCAGCATCTAGCTTTTGTTTTATAAAAAAAACAGTGTCTTTCTGTGATTTAGATTTTGTTTTAGAATTTTTGTAGCCTTCTAGCATATTATTATACTGTCTAGATACGTGCAATTCAGGAGCATTTCTTCCGTTTAGAGTGAGCTCTAGCTCTCCGTCTGCAATTTTAATTGAAAAATCTGGTACAATATGTTCTATTATTCTAGTATTACCAGCATATGAGCCACCTGGCTTTGGATTTAATTTTTCAATTTCAGAAATAGCTTCTTTTAGTTCATCTTCTGTAATGTTGTGTTTTTGCAGAAGTTTTTTGTAGTGCTTTTTAGTAAACTGATCAAAAGACTTTTCTAGTATTTGAATTGCTAGTTCTATAGCAGGTGTCTGTTCTTTTCTAGAAAGCTGTATAATTAAGCATTCTTCTAAAGATCTTGCAGCCACACCAGGCGGATCTAACTCTTGTACTAAATTTAGTACTTTAATTATGTCTGCTTCTTCTGCAAATACATTTTGTGTAAAAGCCAAATCATCCATAATGTCTGTAATTGGTCTGCGTATATAACCGCTTTCATCAACACTACCAATTAAAAACTCGGCAATTGCCCAGTCTTTATCATCTAAATAAACGGTATTTAATTGTGTCATTAAATGTTGATGAAAAGAGGTTCCGGCTGCATAAGGAATACTCTTTTCATCGTCATCTGCACTATAGTTATTTGCTTGCGTACGGTAATCTGGAATTTCGTCGTCAGAAAGATATTCATCAATATTGATATCTTCAGCTTCAATTTTTTCAGTGTCATTATCGTACAAATCGTCATACTCATCCTCAATAGTTTCGGCTTCTTCTTTACCGCTTTCTAATGCAGGATTTTCTTCTAACTCTTGCTTTAGTCGTTGTTCAAAAGCTTGTGTAGGAAGTTGAATTAACTTCATAAGTTGTATCTGTTGTGGAGACAACTTTTGTGATAACTTAAATTGTAGGTGTTGTTTAAGCATTAATGTTAATTCTTTTTATGACTTTTTATATATTGTTATGTATTTTAAAACTCTGCATTTTGTGGTGTTCTAGGGAAAGGTATTACGTCTCTAATATTACCCATTCCTGTAGCAAAAAGCACCAAACGCTCAAATCCTAATCCAAAACCACTGTGTACTGCGCTTCCGTATTTACGTAAGTCTGTGTACCACCATAGTTCTTTTTCATCTATATCTAATGCTTTCATTTTCTCTAAAAGCACATCTAATCGTTCTTCTCTTTGTGAGCCGCCAACTATTTCTCCAATTCCTGGGAAAAGTATATCCATTGCTCTTACTGTTTTTCCGTCTTCATTTAAACGCATATAAAATGCTTTTATTTTTGCAGGATAATCAAACAATATAACTGGACATTTAAAGTGTTTTTCTACAAGAAAACGTTCGTGTTCACTTTGTAAATCTGCTCCCCATTCATTAATAATGTATTTAAACTTCTTCTTTTTGTTTGGTTTGCAGTTTCTTAAAATCTCTATAGCTTCAGTGTAACTAACTCTTTTGAAGTTGTTGTCTGTTATAAACTTTAATTTTTCAATTAATGGCATTTCACTACGTTCTGCTGCAGGCTTAGTTTTTTCTTCGTCTAACAAACGTTTTTCTAAAAACTCTAAATCATCTTTACAGTTTTCTAATACGTAAGATAAAACACTTTTAATAAAATCCTCAGCTAAATCCATATTAGCATCTAAATCATAAAAAGCCATTTCTGGTTCAATCATCCAAAACTCTGCTAAGTGTCTAGATGTGTTAGAGTTCTCTGCTCTAAACGTAGGTCCAAATGTATATACTTTACCTAGGCCCATTGCGTAGGTTTCTGCTTCTAATTGGCCAGATACAGTTAGGTTTGTTTCTTTGCCAAAAAAATCTTCACTATAGTCTACAGATCCGTCTTCTTTTAAAGGCGGCTTTTTAGAGTCTAAGGTAGATACTTTAAATATTTCACCAGCTCCTTCTGCATCAGAACCCGTAATAATAGGTGTGTGTACGTGATAAAAACCATTTTGTTGAAAATACTGGTGCACAGCAAAAGATAAAGCTGAGCGCATACGCATTACAGCAGAAAAAGTGTTGGTTCTTACGCGTAAGTGTGCTTTTTCTCTTAAAAACTCTAATGTGTGTTTTTTAGGTTGTATAGGGTAAGTTTCTGGGTCTGCGCCTCCGTGTATTTCTAAAGAAGCTACTTGTATTTCTACAGATTGTCCTTTCCCTTGGCTTTCTACTAGGGTTCCTTTTACTTTTATTGCTGCACCTGTAGATACTTGCTTTAGTAAACTTTCGTCTAATTTTTCAAAATCTACAACACATTGAATGTTTTGTATGGTAGAACCATCATTTAAAGCAATAAATCTGTTGCTTCTAAATGTTTTTACCCAACCACTTACGGTTACTTCTTGTAAAAGATGTTTTCCGGACAATAAATCCTTAATGCTGTTTGTGTTCATTATAAAATATGCTTCTTATTTTAAGTGATAAAGATAACTTTTTTTAAATCGTCTTTAAAATACTCAAATTAGTTTTGATTATTGATTTGATTTTTTTTCTTGATTTTAACCTCTTCTTTAGGTAAAATATCTATTTGTGGTTTTTTAAGCACTTCTTTGTTTGCTATACTGCGTTCTAAAGAAAGTAGTAATGAAGGTAGTAGTATTAAATTAGCTAACATTGCAAATAATAACGTTGCAGATACTAATGCTCCTAATGCTACAGTACCTCCAAAGTTAGAAATTATAAAAACTGAAAAGCCAAAGAATAAAACAATTGAAGTGTAAAACATACTAACTCCTGTTTCCCTTAGTGCAGCATATACAGATTTTTTAATTGCCCATTTATTCACTACAAGCTCTTGTCTGTACTTTGCTAAAAAATGAATGGTATCGTCTACAGAAATTCCAAAGGCAATACTAAATACTAAAATAGTAGAAGGTTTTATTGGTACACCAACAAAGCCCATAACGCCTGCTGTAATTATTAATGGTAGTAAGTTAGGTATTAATGATATTACAATCATTCTAAAAGACCTAAACAAGTAAGCCATAAATAGAGCTATTAGGCCAATAGCTAGTGCTAATGATAAAACCAAATTGTTTACAAGGTATTTAGTTCCTTTTAAAAATAATAAAGCCTTACCAGTTAAAAAGGTGTTGTATCTTTCTTTTGGAAATATCTTGTCTAAATTTTCTTGTAAACGTCCTTCTATATCTTGCATACGCTCAGTATCTACATCTCTCATAAAAGTTGAAATACGAGCAGTTTGTCCAGTAGAATCTACAAAACTCTCTAGTAAGTTTCCGTTACTTTTAGAGTTACGAGCCACGTCCATAATAAAATTATTTTCTTGTGTGGTTGGTAATTGGTAATACTTAGGAATTCCGTTGTAAAAGGCCTGTTTAGAGTATTTTACAAGGTTAACTGCTGATATTGGGTGAGACAGTTCTGGAATATCTTCAATTACTTCTCCAAACCTATCCATTCTTTTTAATGTAGCAGGTTTTAAAACACCATTTTTTCTTTTAGTATCTATAACAACTTCAACAGGCATTATGCCTTTAAATTCTTTTTCAAAAAAGCGAATGTCCTTAAAAAACTCTGCTTTTTTTGGCATATCTTCAATAGGACTTCCAGAAATATTTATTTGGTAAATGCCAATAATGCTAACTGTTAATAGTAAGATAGAAACAATGTAGACGCTAATTCTTTTGTTTCTAACAATGTTTTCCATCCAGCTAACAAAAGTGTCAATCCACTTTGTGTTTAAGTGTTTTAAATGCTTGTCTTTAGGCATTGGTAAAAAGCTGTAAACTATTGGTATTATTAAAAGTGATAGTATAAAAATACCAATGATGTTTATAGATGCTACAATACCAAACTCTTTAAGTAATTGACTGTCTGTAATTATAAAAGTTGCAAAGCCAGATGCAGTGGTAATATTTGTCATTAACGTTGCATTACCAATTTTAGATATTACACGTTGTAAGGAAAGTGCTTTGTTACCGTGCTTTTTAACTTCTTGTTGGTATTTGTTTATTAAAAAAATACAGTTTGGAATACCTATTACAATAATAAGTGGAGGTATTAAGGCGGTTAGTACCGTAATTTCATATTGTAATAAGCCTAATATGCCAAAAGCCCACATTACGCCAATAATTACAACGCACATAGATATAAATGTGGCTCTAAAGCTTCTAAAAAAGAAAAAGAAAATTAATGAAGTTACGCCAAGGGCTGCAAGTATAAACTTGTTTATTTCATCTATAATATTTTTAGAGTTCATTGTGCGTATATATGGCATTCCAGATATATGCAAATTCATCTCAGTTTCCTTTTCAAACTTTTCTGTAAGATGTTTAAAATCTTTTAAAATAAAATCTTTACGTACAGATGTGTTTACGATGTCCTTATCTAGGTAAACTAAAGTTCTAATTGTACCTGTTTCTTTATTGTATAATAGATTTTCGTAAAACGGCATATTGTTAAATAGATGCTGTTTGAGACTGTCAATTTCTTTAGAGGTTCTTGGTTTAGACTTTATAAAGTTTTGAAGTAAAAATTTTTGTCCGTCTTCTGTTTTAACCAGTTCTTTAAGGTTGTCTGTAGATAATACAAAATCTACCTCTGGAAACGCATCTAGTTGCTTGCTAAGTTTGTTCCATCTATTAAATTTTTCTGGAGTGTAAAGAGAGTTGTCTTTTGCGGCTATTGCAATTACATTACCTTCTTCTCCAAATAGCTTTAAAAATGACTGGTATTTAATATTAACCGGATGGTGATCTGGTAATAAGTTAGCTTCTGAGTTAGAAAACTTCATGTTTTTCCATTGAAAACCTAGAAAAACGGTAAAAGCTATTATTAGTAGTATAATGAGAATTCTGTTTCTCAGAATTATCCTAGCAGTTTTTGCCCAAAAACCTTGCGTAATCTTTGCAACCATTATATGTAATTAAGGTGCGCAAAGGTAAAGAATGATTGTTAGTGTTCCCAAAAAATGCGGTTTAAATACGTGTTAAACCTAAATAAAACTTAATCTCCTATTTTGATTTTGTGTTGTTTGCAGAAATCTATAAGTGCTGCTAAGGAAGTATGCTGTTCAGAAACCTCTAAGTCTCTATGTTTTTTATTGATAAGCTGAAATCGGTAATACGTTATGTTTAATATTTTAACTGCTTTAAGACTACTTATTTCATTTAGGTTGTAGGTAGATCTATATGATTTTTGAGTAAGCATATAAATTGCATAACTTATTGATGCAATTAATAGTACTATGGAGAGGTAGAAGAGTAAGTTGCTCTTATTGTTAATAATATTTAAACCAGAGCTTAAAATAATAAGTACAGAGAAGATTTTACCGTTGATTTTTTGACTTTTAATATTATCAATAATCTCAATTTTGCTTAAATCTTCTCTGTAATTTATTTTCATTTAAAAAAAAATTAAACTTTCATTATTTCTGCTTCTTTGGTAACTAGTAAAGCGTCAATTTTTTTTGTAAACAAGTTAGTTAAATCTTGTACATCTGCTTCTGCATTCTTTTTTAAGTCTTCAGATGCATCATCTAAAGCTCTAATTTCTTTATTTGCTTCTTGTCTTGCGTTTCTAATTCCAATTTTAGCATCATCTGCTTCTCCTTTAGCTTGTTTTGCTAAATCTCTTCTTCTTTCTTCTGTTAATGGTGGTACGTTTATAATAACAAAATCACCATTGTTCATTGGGTTAAAGCCAAGATTAGAGTTCATGATGGCTTTTTCTATTTCTTGAAGCATATTTTTTTCCCATGGTTGAACAGATATTGTTCTGGCATCAGGAGTGTTTACATTAGCTACTTGAGAAAGTGGAGTTGCAGATCCGTAGTAGTCTACCATAACACTAGATAGCATAACTGGGCTAGCTTTACCTGCTCTAATTTTAATAAATGCTTTTTCTAAATGGTCTATTGTGCCATTCATACTCTCTTTAGTACTGTCTAATATAAAATTAATTTCTTCGTTCATTGTGTTACTATTTAATCTTGGTTCAGCATAAACTGTACCACTTATAAATTTACTTCTGTTCCTATATTTTCTCCTGATAGTAGTTTTAATAAATTTCCTTTTGTGTTCATATCAAAAACCACAATAGGTAATTCATTTTCTTGACTTAATGTAAATGCGGTGGTATCCATTACTTTTAAGCCTTTATTAAGTACATCTTGAAAAGATATTTTATCAAACTTAGTTGCATTGGCATCTTTTTCTGGGTCAGATGTGTAAATGCCGTCTACTCTTGTTCCTTTTAATATTACGTCTGCTTCAATTTCAATAGCGCGTAATACAGCTGCAGAATCTGTTGTAAAATATGGATTACCTGTTCCGCCACCAAAAATAACTACTCTTCCTTTTTCAAGGTGTCTCATAGCTTTTCTTCTAATAAATGGTTCTGCTACTTCGTTTATTTTAATTGCAGTTTGTAGTCTTGTTTGTACGCCTGCGTCTTCTAATGCGCTTTGCAAGGCAAGCCCGTTTATTACGGTAGCTAGCATTCCCATATGGTCTCCTTGTACGCGGTCCATACCGTTACTTGCTCCAGCAACACCTCTAAAAATATTTCCTCCACCAATTACTATTGCTACCTGAATACCTTTGTCTATTACTTGTTTTATCTCAGTAGCATATTCTGCAAGTCTTACAGGGTCTATGCCGTATTGTCTAGAGCCCATTAAGGCTTCTCCGCTTAATTTTAAAAGTATTCTTTTGTATTGCATTTTTGGTGATGTTTATGGTTAGCAAAAATAATGAAAAAAATGAACGGTAAAGTATGTCTCATATTTTATTCTATTATTTTGTTGCGTTATAGTTGTTGTAATAAAATAAAAAAGCCGTTTCCTAAAAAAAGGAAACGGCTTTAATTATAACTTTAAAAGTTTTGTCTTTTGTTATCCAAGAGCAACTCTTTTAAAAGATGCTACAGCTACATCGCCGTAAGAAGAAACGTAAGATGCTACGTTAATTTTTTCATCTTTAATAAAGTTTTGGTCTAATAAACATTGCTCTTGGTCAAGAGTAGTGTTGTCAGATACAAATCTTTCCATTTTACCTGGTAAAATTTTGTCCCAAATTTGCTCTGGTTTACCTTCTGCTTTAAGTTGTTCTTTTGCACTTTCTTCTGCAGCAGCCATAACTTCTGGAGTTAATTGTGCCATAGAAATGTACTGAGGTACGTTTTTAAGAGTTTTCCCTAAACGCTCTAACTCAATATTGTCTTTTTCAATAACAGCAATTCTTGCTTCAGTTTCAGATGCTATGTAAGCTGGGTCAAAATCTTTGTAAGATAATGTTGTAGCTCCCATAGATGCAATTTGCATTGCAACGTCTTTAGCTAAAGTTTCAATGTTATCTACTTTAGCAGTAAAACCAACTACAGCAGCAATTTTGTTAATGTGTACATAAGAACCAACGTAAGGAGCCTCTACAGTCTCAAAAGCGTTAATTTCTAATTTTTCACCAATAACACCAGTTTGCTCAACTAATTTGTCTGCAACTGTCATACCGTCAAAATCAGCAGCTAAAAACTCATCTTTAGAGTTGTAGTTAAGTGCTAATTCTCCTAATTGGTTAGCAAGTGCTAAAAAGTTTTCGTTTTTACCAACAAAGTCAGTTTCACAACCTAATACTATTGCAACACCTTTGTTAGCATCTGCATTTACTTTAGCAACTGCAGCACCTTCGCTAGAGTCACGATCAGCTCTTTTTTCTGCTACTTTCTGACCTTTTTTACGTAATACGTCAATTGCTTTGTCAAAATCACCTTCAGCTTCAACTAAAGCTTTTTTGCAGTCCATCATTCCTGCGCCAGTAGCTTTTCTTAGTTTATTTACTTCTGCAGCTGTAATTTTTGCCATTTTATTTTAAGTTTTAATATTGCTCTAAATAAAGATTAATTTTTTAGAACGATGTTAAATTAATATTTTGTTTTATTTATATAAAAGGTTGTGAATAGATTATTCTATACCACCTTTAGTATTGTCTTGCCAT
The DNA here is from genome assembly GCF_007827205.1 of Cellulophaga sp. RHA_52. Taxonomy (NCBI): domain Bacteria; kingdom Pseudomonadati; phylum Bacteroidota; class Flavobacteriia; order Flavobacteriales; family Flavobacteriaceae; genus Cellulophaga; species Cellulophaga sp. RHA_52. The sequence goes on along the minus strand of NZ_VIRZ01000001.1, from coordinate 305,298 downwards.
ACTTTTAACTCATCCCATTTACCATCAGCAGCCATTTTAGCTTGCTTTGGCCAAGAACCAGGGTTTTTAGATGCAAAACTAGAACCAGCAGCAGTTAATATAGCGCTTAAATCTTCAACAGATTTAGCAGCTAAGTCTGCGTAAGTTTTAATTCCTTCGTTTTGGAAAATCTCAGCAATTTTAGGTCCAATTCCTTCAACTTTAGTTAAATCATCTGTAGCAGTTTTAGCTTCTGCTTTAGGAGCTGCTTTTGCTTTAGGAGTAGAATCTTTTCCTTCTTTTTCAGCTTGTTTGTCAGATTTGCGATCAGCTAAACCTTCTATTATAGCTTCAGAAACGTGAGATAATACAGCTTCAATAGATTTAGAAGCATCATCGTTAGATGGTATAATGTAGTCTATTGGTCTAGGGTCAGAGTTTGTATCTACCATTGCAAAAATAGGAATGTTTAATTTTAAAGCTTCCTTAACTGCAATGTGCTCTCTCATTGTATCTACAATAAATAAAGCTCCTGGTAAACGAGTCATATCAGAGATAGAACCTAAGTTTTTCTCTAATTTAGCTCTTAAACGATCTACTTGTAAACGTTCTTTTTTAGATAAAGTTAAAAAAGTACCATCTTTTTTCATTCTATCAATAGAAGCCATTTTTTTAACAGCTTTACGAATAGTAACAAAGTTAGTTAACATACCACCTGGCCATCTTTCAGTGATGTAAGGCATATTTGCTTTTCCTGCTTTGTCTGCAACAATGTCTTTTGCTTGTTTTTTGGTAGCTACAAAAAGTATTTTTCTACCAGATGCTGCTATCTTTTTTAAAGCTTCATTAGCTTCTTCAATTTTTGCAGCTGTTTTGTATAAGTTAATAACGTGTATTCCGTTACGCTCCATATAAATATATGGTGCCATATTCGGGTTCCACTTTCTTGTAAGGTGACCAAAGTGTACACCTGCTTCTAATAAGTCTTTTACTTCAATTTTGTTTGCCATTTTTTTTGTAATAGTTTACGTTCCGTTTTACTTAGCAATGCTAAAGTAGTGCGTATGCAGTCTCTAACATTTAGATGCTAAACTAGTGTTTCCTGTATGGTAGCAGAAAACAACGACAACTTGTTTTAATTTATGCTTTAGAATTTTTTCTAAAGGCTTCTCAATGAACTTGTTTTTGTTGGCATTACCAACGGTATAAAATCAGAAAAAATCTGATGTAAAAAAACCGGAACAATGTTCCGGAATATATTCTTAACGCTTAGAGAATTGAAATTTCTTACGGGCTTTTTTCTGACCGAATTTCTTACGCTCTACCATTCTTGGATCTCTAGTTAAAAGACCTTCTGGCTTTAATATCAATCTGTTTTCAGCATCTACTTCGCACATTGCTCTAGAAAGAGCTAGTCTAATAGCTTCTGCTTGTCCAGTAATACCTCCTCCGTAAACATTTACTTTTACGTCAAAGTTTTCATCATTGCTGGTTAAAGCAAATGGTTGTTTTACTTTGTACTGTAAAGTAGCAGTAGGGAAATATTCATTTAAATCTTTTTTGTTGATTGTAATGTTACCTTTTCCTTCAGAAACATATACACGTGCAACAGCAGTTTTACGTCTGCCTATTTTATGAATTACCTCCATTATAAATCCTTTAAGTTTATTGCTTTTGGTTTTTGTGCCTCTTGGTTGTGCTCAGGACCTACGTAAACTTTTAAATTACGAAAAAGTTCTGCTCCTAATCTGTTCTTAGGTAGCATTCCTTTTATTGATTTTTCCACTACACGTGCTGGGTTCTTCTCCAACATTTCAATAGCTGTCTGAGACCTTTGTCCACCAGGGTAACCTGTGTGTCTTATATAAGTCTTAGTTTGCCATTTGTTACCGCTAAGAGTAACTTTCTCTGCATTGATAACAATTACGTTATCCCCACAGTCCACATGTGGTGTAAAATTAGGTTTGTTCTTTCCTCTTAAGATTTTTGCAACCTTAGAAGCAAGACGACCCAACGTTTCTCCTTCAGCATCAACCAATAACCACTCCTTAGAAACGGTTGCTTTATTGGCTGAAATTGTCTTGTAGCTTAATGTATCCACACTAATATATTTTTATTATTTACTTAATCCCGATAAACGGGGTGCAAATGTACAATTATTTACTTGAAATACAAATGCTTATTTCCGTTTATTTTTATTGTTTTTTTTAAATGCTATTGTTTTCTTGATTTCCCAAGCTTTATTTTTTTCGATTTTAACAAAATTTTGTCTTTTTTAGCTACAATTATATAATAGGAGTGCTATTTTTACGCCTTATATTAAAAAATAACCAGAATAACCAATGTTAAAGTTTAGTCTAACAAGTGCTTTAGTATTTTTAACTACAGCGCTTTTTTCTCAAGAAAGTGCAAATATACAAGTTCCTAAGAGGGTGTACACTACAAATAGTGTAGAAAATAAAAAATCTCCTGTTATAGATGGTTATTTAACAGATGCTGCTTGGAATAATGTAGAGTGGCAAGGAGATTTTGTAGAGTGGAGGCCAGATGAAAATACTAGTCCAACCCAACCTACCAAGTTTAAAATAGTGTATGATGATAAGTTTTTATATGTTGCTTTTAAATGTTATGACTCTGATTTAGATAAAATTGAAAAACGTTTGTCTAGGCGAGATGGTTTTCAAGGAGATTGGGTAGAAATTAATATTGATAGTTATAATGATAAAAGAACAGCTTTCTCTTTTACATTTACAGTAGCAGGTGTTAAGGGTGATGAGTTTATATCTGAAAACGGTAGTAGTTGGGACAGTAGCTGGAACCCTATTTGGTATGGTAGCTCTAAATTAGATGATGAAGGTTGGACGGCAGAACTTAAAATACCTTTTAGTCAGCTTAAATTTGGCGATGCTAAAGAGCAGGTTTGGGGATTACAAGTTAAACGTAGAATTTTTAGAGCCGAGGAGCGCTCCATTTGGCAACGTATTCCTTTAGAGTCTTCTGGTTATGTTAGTGAGTTTGGTGAGTTACGTGGGTTGTTAAATATTAAGCCTCAAAAACAATTAGAAATTCAACCTTTTGTGGTCAATCAATATGATAGTTATCCAAAAGAAGTTGGCAATCCTTATAGAGATGGGTCTGATTATAAGTTTAATGGTGGTTTAGATGCTAAAATTGGTGTAACAAACGATTTAACTTTAGATTTAACAGTTAATCCAGACTTTGGTCAAGTAGAAGCAGACCCAGGAGCAATAGCGTTAGATGGTTTTCAGATATTTTTTAGGGAGCAACGTCCATTTTTTATAGAAAATAAAAACATTTTTGACTATGAATTTGGTAGTGGTCAAGATAATTTATTTTACAGTAGACGTATTGGGCGAAACCCTCACGGAAGACCTTCCTTGGAGGATGGTGAGTATGCAGATGTGCCTAAAAACACAACAATTCTTGGAGCAGCAAAATTCTCTGGTAAAACTAAAAGTGGTTGGTCTTTAGGGCTTTTAGAGAGTGTTACTGGTAAAATGTATGCAGAAATAGATACTAACGGAGAAAAAAGAGATGAACTTGTAGAGCCGCTTACTAATTATTTAGTTGCAAGAGCTCAAAAAGATTTTAATAATAGGAACTCTTATGTTGGTGCAATTTTTACATCAACAAATAGGCGATTAGAAGATGACTTAGACTTTTTACATAAATCTGCTGTTTCTGCCGGTGTAGATTTTAAGCATAACTGGAAAAATAGAGAATATTATGTAGAGGGCAACTTTGTTGCAAGTTCTGTTCGTGGTTCTAAAGAGGCTATAACTAATACTCAAAAATCTATTACGCATTTGTTTAACAGGGTAGATGCTGGTCACGTTAGGTTAGATACGTCTAGGACATCTTTGTCTGGTACTGGTGGTAAGTTAGAATTTGGTAAGGCTGGTGGTGGTAATTGGCGTTATGAGGGTGGTGTACTTTGGTATTCTCCAGAGTTAGAATTAAATGATATAGGTTTTTTGCGTCAGGCAGATAAAGTTACTCAGTTTGCAGAAGTTCAGCGTTTATTTTTAAAGCCTACAGATTTTTACCGAAATATACGTTTGCAGTTGGGGCAATATTCTACTTTTGATTTTGATGGAAACTATAATATTATGTCATACCAGTTTAATGGTAATATAAGTTATAAAAATAATTGGTGGACAGAAGTAGAAGCAACATATAACCCTGTTTTTTATAGTAATGCTAATTTGCGTGGTGGACCACGTTGGCGTTATGCAAAAGAAGGTGGTTTGGCGTTATTTGCAGGGTCAGATAACAGAAAAAAGTTTTACTCTACTGTAGGTTATGTTGGTAACAGAGGTGCAGAGGATACATTTAGTTACAATAGATATGTGTTTAGGTTCACCTATCAACCAGTAGATGCGTTTAGTTTGTCTATGGATAATGAGTTTTCTACAGAGAAAAGTAAAACTCAATATGTAACCCAGCGTACAACTAATAATATAACAAGGTATATTTTAGGTGAAATTGATCAAAATACATTTAGTAGTTCTATACGCTTAAACTATAATTTAAATCCTAATTTAAGTCTTCAGTATTATGGACAACCTTTTATTTCTAGAGGTACTTACACTAATTTTAACTATGTAAATAATCCTATTGCAAATAGTATTGATGATAGAATTACACTATATGGAGCTAATCAGATAGCATTAGAAAATGGGGTTTATATTGTAGATGAAGATGCTAATGGAATTACAGATTATGAGTTTGGTGATCCAGACTTTTCTTTTGTGCAATTTAGATCTAATTTAGTTTTGCGATGGGAATATATTCCTGGTTCGGAAATTTTCTTGGTTTGGTCACAAGGTTTAACGGGTAACGCCAATCCAGATGATGCGCTTGGAAGGAGTTTAAACAGGCAAATTTTAGACCGCAAAAAAGATAATACTATTTTGCTAAAAGCAACATACAGGTTTATATTATAGGTAAAATTAGTGCTATTATACTATAATAAAGTATTTTGCGTTTTTTAAAGTAAAAATAATCAACTAAATAAAATGATAAAAAAAGGCATATTATTAATAGCGTCTATCTGTTTGTTAAATTTTTCTTGCTCTACAGATAGTGAAAAAGAACTATTTTCTGAAAATAGTTTAGTAGGTACTTGGGTGATTTCTGATGTTACAAGGGAAGAATCTTCAGAGGTGAATTTTCCTCAAGAAATAGCAAAGAATCTTATAGATCAAGGTTGTAAAATAATTACATATACTTTTAATGCAGATGATACATTTGTAGGTAAGGATAAATTAAATTATTTTGTAATTGAATCTAATGGCGCAGGTATAGAGGTTGATTGTCCTGAAGAGACAGATACTTTAGTTGGTACTTGGGATTTAAATGATGACCAATTAACAATTACAGATCCTACAGGAGGAGAAACTGTTATTACGGTTGACTTAAACGGTAGTACCTTAATTATTGCAGGTGAAGATATTGATGAAGATAATTATGATGGTTTAGATATTGTTTTTACAAAAAACTAAAACCATTTTACTAATAAATAAAAAAGGACATTAGGTTTTTCTAATGTCCTTTTTTTTTTTTTTTTTGTGTGTGTATTTGGTTAATGGGCAACTAGCCAGTTGTCTCCTGTTCCTATTTCTACATCTAAAGGAACTGCAAGTGAGTATGCATTTTCCATTTCTGTTTTAATAAGTGCTCTTACTTCTTCTAGTTCTGTTTTGTGAGCATCAAAAACAAGTTCATCATGTACTTGTAAAAGCATTTTTGTTTTAAAATTGCCTTCAGTAAGTCTTTTGTGAATGTTTATCATTGCAATTTTTATAATATCTGCAGCGCTACCTTGTATTGGGGCGTTAACGGCATTACGTTCTGCTGCGCTACGCACTACGGCATTTCTAGAGTTAATATCTTTTAAATACCTACGTCTTCCTAAAACTGTTTGTACGTAACCGTTGTCTCTTGCAAAATCTACCAACTCACTCATGTATTTTTTAAGTTTAGGGTAGGTTTCATAATAGGCATCTATAAGCACTTTAGATTCTCCTCTGCTTAAATCTGTCTGGTTGCTTAGTCCAAAAGCAGAAACGCCGTAAATAATTCCAAAGTTTACCGTCTTAGCGTTGCTACGTTGCTCTCTTGTAACTTGGTCTAAAGGAACGTTAAATACTTTTGAAGCTGTAGAGGCATGAATGTCTTCTCCGTTTTTAAATGCTTCAATCATTGTTGTTTCATCACTTAAAGCTGCAATAATACGCAGTTCTATTTGTGAGTAATCTGCTGCAAGTAGTGTGTAGTTTTCATCTCTAGGAACAAACGCTTTGCGTACTTGTCTTCCGCGTTCTGTGCGTATAGGTATGTTTTGTAAATTAGGGTTGTTACTACTTAGTCTTCCTGTAGCGGCAACTGTTTGCATATAATCTGTGTGTACGCGTCCAGTACTTTCTTCTACTTGGTCTGGTAATGCGTCAATGTATGTGCTTTTAAGCTTAGCAAGTCCTCTGTATTCTAAAATGTTTTTAATTATCTCATGGTCTTGTGCAAGGTATGATAGTACATCTTCTGCGGTGGAATACTGACCTGTTTTTGTTTTTTTAGGCTTGTCTACAAGTTTTAGTTTTCCAAAAAGTATTTCTCCTAATTGTTTTGGTGATGCAATATTAAATTCTTCCCCAGCGGCTTCATAAATGCTAGTTTCTAGATTTTTAATATCTGTATTTAGCTCTTCAGATAGTGAGTTTAAAAAATCAACATCTAGGTTTATACCTTCTAACTCCATATCTGCTAAAACACTTAGTAGTGGAATTTCAATTTCATTAAATAACTCTTCTGTTTTAGCATCTTTTAACTCTGGTTTAAAATGACTAGCTAATTGGTAAGTAATGTCTGCATCTTCAACTGCATACTCTGTTTGTTTTTCTGTTGGAACTTGGCGCATAGATAATTGATTTTTACCTTTTTTACCAATTAATTCTGTAATAGAAATAGGGGTGTAGTTTAAGTATGTTTCTGCTAATACATCCATATTGTGTCTCATATCAGGGTTTATTAGATAGTGAGCTAACATAGTGTCAAAATAAGCTCCTTTAATAATAAGGTTGTATTTGCGTAAAACTTTTATATCATATTTTAAATTCTGACCAATTTTTTCAATTTTTTCATCTTCAAAAAACGGACGTAATTGCTCTATTAGTTCCTGGGCTTGGTCTTGGTCTTCAGGAAAAGGGATGTAAAAACCTTTACTTGCTTCCCATGAAAAAGCAATTCCTACTAATTCTGCTGTTAGCGGATTTAATCCTGTTGTTTCTGTGTCAAAACAAACGGATGTTTGTTTCATTAAATTCTGTAAAAACAATTTCATAGCCATTCCTGGAGCAACACTTTGGTATATGTGCGGAATGTCTTTACTTGTTTTTCTGCTAGAAAGCTCTTGTTGTACTTGTGTTGCAGAAGCGCTACCGCCTCCGCCAAACAATGAAAACTGGCCTGCTCCTGCAGTACTTGTTTTTGCTGTTTTTTTAGATGATTTTTCAGTATTGGTTTCGGAGTTGGTTGTAGTTTCTGTAGCAAATGTTTTAATAAGGTTATCTGCAAGTCTTCTGAACTCTAATTCTTCAAAAATTTCAGTAACTTTTGGAAGGTCTGGTTGGTCTAGTTCATATTCTTTTTCATTAAAATCTACAGGAACATCTAGCATAATACGAGCTAGCTTTTTAGATAGTAAGCCTAATTCTTTATTGGCTTCTATCTTTTCTTTCATTTTTCCTTTTAGTTCGTGGGTATTGTCTAGTAAGTTTTCCATGCTTCCGTAGGCAGCAAGAAACTTTTTAGCTGTTTTTTCTCCAACACCTGGTAGTCCTGGGATGTTGTCTACAGAGTCTCCCATCATCCCTAAGTAGTCTATAACCTGTTCTGGTCTTTCAATTTCAAACTTTTTTAATACTTCTGGTATTCCCCAAGTTTCATATCCGCCACCAAACATTGGTCTGTACATAAAAATATTTTCAGAAACCAATTGCGCAAAGTCTTTATCTGGTGTAACCATAAACACTTTGTAGTTTTCTTTTTCTGCTTTTTTGGCAAGTGTGCCTATAATATCATCTGCCTCATACCCTTCTTTTACAACAACAGGTATGTGCATTGCTTTTAAGATATTTTCTATATAGGGAATGGCAAGTTTTATGGCTTCTGGTGTGGCATCGCGGTTGGCTTTGTAAGCTTCAAACATTTCTACACGGTCTACGCTGCCGCCACGATCAAAACATACAGCTAAATGGTCTGGTCTTTCTCTTTTTATTACGTCTAATAAAGAGTTTGTAAAACCTAATATTGCTGATGTGTCTAGTCCTTTAGAGTTTATTCTTGGGTTTTTTATAAATGCATAATATCCTCTAAAAATAAGTGCATATGCATCTAGTAAAAAAAGTCTTTTTTGATCTGCCATTTTATAATCTTAATTAAGTGTCAAAACTACTAATTGTTGTTTTGTATTTCATCTTTCTTGTAAAAAGAATTTACTTGTTCATTGGTATTGCTGTCTTTTGTTGTTTTACGGTATGTAAAACCAGGGTGTACGCAATAACCACCTGTTTCTCCTTTTTTATTCATTGCTAAAAAGCCAATCTGAAAATCTTCACGGTTTTTATTTTTAGCCATTATTCTTTTTACACCTTCTTCACAGGCTTCTTGAGGAGATTTACCTTGTCTCATTAACTCTACAATTAAAAAGCTACCTACGGTTTTAATAACTTCTTCTCCAACACCGGTAGCAGTTGCGCCACCAACCTCATTATCTACAAATAAGCCAGCGCCTATTATTGGAGAATCTCCAATGCGTCCACCAACTTTGTATGCCATGCCGCTAGTGGTGCAAGCTCCAGAAATGTCGCCATTTTTATCCATAGCTAACATGCCAATAGTGTCGTGGTTTTCTATGTTAATTATAGTTTCGTATTTAGAAGTTTTCTTCCATTCCAGCCAATCCTTTTTAGATTTTTCTGTAAGTAAGTTTTCTTTTTTAAATCCTTGTTCATAAGCAAATTGTTCTGCTCCTTTACCAGCTAAAATTATATGAGGTGTTTCTTCCATAACCTTACGTGCTACAGATACCGGGTGTACAATGTTTTGTAAATAAACTACAGAGCCGCAATTGCCATCTTTATCCATAATGCAGGCGTCTAATGTTACATTGCCATCACGATCTGGTCTGCCGCCTAAACCTACTGTATTGTTGTTAGCGTCTGCTTCTTCAACCATTACACCTTGCTCAACAGCATCTAAAGAGTTTCCGCCTTTGGCTAAAACTTCCCAGGCTTTATCATTTGCATTTTTAAAATTCCATGTGCAAATAGCAATAGGCTTTACCGTTGCTGCTTCAGTATTAGATGTAATTGTTTTTTTCTGGTCACAAGATGCTAATAATGGAGCAGAAATGATACCGGCTGTACTTAAAGATGAATTTTTTAAAAACTTTCTTCGTTTCATAATAGTAGGTTAACTAATTTTAGGCTTTAAATATAATGAATATGATTTTAGAAGTGTGCGCAAATTCATTGGAATCTGCTATAAATGCAGAAAAAGCAGGTGCTACCAGAATAGAGTTGTGTGCAGAACTTGGTGTTGGTGGTGTAACGCCTTCATATGGTCTTATTAAAGCTGTGCTAAATGCGGTGAATATACCTGTGCATATATTGATTAGGCCTAGAAGTGGAGATTTTACATATTCAAATTCTGAATTTGAAGTAATGAAACAAGATATTGCTTTATGTGTACAGTTGGGTTGTGCGGGTATTGTTACAGGTGTTTTGCTTAAAAATTTTCTATTAGATGAAGAAAGAACTCAAATTTTAATTAATGAGGCAAAGACTTTGCAATTTACTTTTCATAGAGCTTTTGATTGGCTTAAGAATCCAGAAGAAGCATTTTTAACATTGCAAAGTATGGGTGTTAATTATGTGTTGTCATCCGGGCAAAAAGCTTCGGCTTTATTGGGTATTCCTTTGCTCTCTAAATTAAACAAAAAAGGATCAACCTGTGTGATAATGCCAGGGGGCGGATTAAGAGTAGATAATATTGTCAATTTTAAAAATGAAGGGTTTAAAGCATTGCATATGTCAGGTACTATTTTTTGTAAAACCTTAGATGAAGATGTGCCTTTACCTATGATTTCTAATTCTTTTTTGGTAGAAAATCAAATAGCAACATCTAGTGTAGAGGTTATAAAACAAGTGGTTGCTTTGTTAAATAACTCTTAAATAGGTATTTCTCTTTAACAAACAAATACCTTTGCAAAAAAAAATAGATTATGCTTCGTTGGATTATTTTTGTCCTAATTTATTCGGTTTTGGGGTTTTATGCTTTTCAGGCATTAAAAACAACAACTAAAGTTAATTGGCTGCATTACCTTTATATTGGGGTGTCACTTTTGGCTGTTATCAATTTTATTTACCAATTTAGTGTGGGTAATGAAGGTAGGGTTATTAGTATTTCTATGAGCTATGCTTTTGGCTTTTTATTAAGTGTAATGGCATTTAATTTAGTGCTTATTATTTTTCTTTTTTCTGAAGATATTATTCGTTTTTTAGCAGGGCTTTATACTAAATTTTTTGGAACATCTAAAGAGTTTGTGTTGCCTAGTCGAAGACGTTTTTTAAGTTTAATAGGTTTAGGCTTGGCTTCTTTGCCGTTTGGAGCTTTGCTTTATGGTATGGCTAAAGGGAAATATAATTTTAAGGTTTTAAAGTATGAATTGGCTTTTGATGATTTGCCAGATGCTTTTAATGGATATCAAATTACACAAATATCAGACGTACATAGTGGTAGTTTTGATGATGAAGAGAAAATAAAATATGCTATTAATTTAATTAATGAGCAAAAGAGTGATGTTTTATTATTTACTGGTGATATGGTGAATAATATAGCAGATGAAATGGAGCCTTGGAAAGATATTTTTTCTAAGCTTGAAGCAAAAGATGGTAAGTACTCTGTATTGGGCAATCATGATTATGGTGATTATGTTAACTGGGATTCTGATGAGCTAAAAGAAGCTAATTTAGATAAGTTAAAAGAAATACAGAAAGAGATTGGTTTTGATTTACTTTTAAATGATAGTAGATTTCTGCAAAAAGGGAGTGATAAAATAGCCTTAGTTGGAGTAGAAAACTGGGGTGTTGGTGGATTTAAAAAAGCAGGAGATTTAAAAAAGGCTACTGCAAATGTAGGTAAAGATGATTTTAAAATATTGATGAGTCATGATCCTTCTCACTGGGAGCATGAAGTTATTAATGATGATTACCATTATCACTTAACGTTAAGTGGACATACGCACGGAATGCAGTTTGGAATTGAAATTCCTGGCTGGATAAAATGGAGTCCCATTAAATGGAGATACCGCTATTGGGCGGGTATATACAAAGAAATGGGGCAGTACATAAATGTTAATCGTGGTTTTGGCTTTTTAGGCTATCCGGGTAGGGTAGGTATATGGCCAGAGATTACGGTAATTACACTTAAAAAGAAAGAGTTGGCTTAGTTTTGCGACTGCATTAGTGGTAAAAAAATGGCTTAAACTGTATAATTTAACAATTTTTCTTACTTTTGATTAACAACCCAAAGATTTATTTATGTCTAAATTTGGAGAACTAATAGATTTACAAGTACCTGTATTGCTAGATTTCTATGCGGAATGGAATGAGCAATCATCACAAATGCACCCTGTTTTAAGGGATGTAGCTGCGGCTTTAGGTGATAAAGGTAAAATTATTAAAATTGATGTAGATAAAAATAAAGAGCTTGCGCAGGCATTGCGTGTAAAAGGCTTACCTACATTAATGATCTACAAAAATGGCGAAATGGTTTGGCGCCAAAGCGGAGAGCAAGATGCAAATACACTTATTGCGTTGCTTAAAGAATACCTATAAAAAATAGTAATTATATTTTATTATGATATAAACTAACACAAGCTATTCTTGTGTTAGTTTATGCTATCTTGTAGTACAGTAGCACTTGTGTCTACTGTACTAGAGTCTGGTAAATCTGGATCTGACATTGGCAGTTCTTCAGGGGTTTCTTCCTGTATTAGTCTTCTGGATTTGTTAAAATGAGAAAACTTGTTTAAGAACTCAGTAGCAATCAATTCTTCTTGCTCGGCTAACTTGGTCTCTTTATTAGATTTAAGTATATCTATAAGTCTAAAATAGCTTTCAAGGTCTCCTAAGATATCATTTTCTCTAACGTATTGTTGACTTAGATCTAATGTGTTGTAGTATGCTAAGTTTTCTTGATACTTAGTTTTTAGCTGAGCAAATAAATCTTTTGCTTTTTGTGTTTCGCCAACTTTAAAATATCCATCTACAAAAGGCTCTACAAAGGCGTAGTACCCAAAATAGTCTACAGGCATATTGGTAACAGCAATGTCTATAATGTCTTTTGCTTTTTCTATTTTGTTTTCTTCAATAAGTTGTTCTGCAAGTCTTGCAAGGTTACCTCTAAAGCTAATAGATTGCGATCTTGTTTGAGGGTCGTGGTAAATATCAGAACTTCCAGAATTACCCCATTCCCATTTTTTAACAATGCTATACATTAACTCGCTATCTATGCGCCCCATATCATAAGGGTTTGCATTTTTAGTTTTAATTGGCACCAATTTGTATGCTAAGCCATCTAGTTGTAAGTAATCTTTCATCCAAATGTATTCGCCGTTATCAAAACTACCACCAGAGAAATATATAGGTCTTTTCCAGTCATTGTTAGCTAGTAAGTCTAGCATTAGTAAACGGTTTTTACTTAATGAACCTGGTAAGTCAATATCTATATAATCTACAATTAAATCTTCGTCTTCAGGTTTTACCAATCCGCTTTCTAAAACATTTTTCTTGTTTACTGGTATGCGTATTTTATTAGTAGGGTAATAAATTAAATCTAAAAGATTATCTGGATACTGACTAAGGTCTGCGCCTTGCCTTTGGTAAAGATATCTAAGTTTATTCTGTGGTTTGTCACTGGCAATCCAGTTCATAAAATCTTTAATATCTAACCTTTTGTCTTTAAATTGCTCTAGTGGGTTTCCGTAGATAACATCTCTAGAGCCAAATCTGTATTTTTTATGTGTTAGCTGAGATGGTATAGGGTCACTTGTGTAGGCTTTCTTTTTCATTTGGTCTATGTACCAATCTGTAGCAAATAAACTAGTGTTAATAATACGTACATCTGTACGGTAGCCTTCAATTTCTTGTAGGTACCATAGCGGAAAAGTATCATTGTCTCCAATAGTAAATAAAATTGCTCCTGCATCTTCTTGCGTAGAGTCTAAGTAAGACCTTGCAGTACTGTTTGCGGTAAACCTGTTAGATCTATCATGATCATCCCAGTTTTGAAAGGCCATAAGTGTTGGTACAGCTAATAGGCAGACAATAGTAATTATTGGAGCAATAATTTTTGCAGAGGTTATTTTTTTTAGTTCGTCATACAAGCCAGCAACTCCTATGCCAATCCAAATTGCAAATACGTAAAAAGACCCAACTAAAGAGTAGTCTCTTTCTCTAGGTTGAAATATGGCAGGATTAGTGTAAAATTGAATGGCTAAACCAGTGAATAAAAAGAATACTAATAGGGCCCAAAATTGTTTAGGGTCTTTTTTTATTTGAAAAAGAATACCAATAATTCCTAATATAAGAGGTAGGAAGAAGTATGTGTTTCTTCCTTTGTTGTTTAAAATATCACTTGGCAAATTATCTTGGCTACCTACTAGGTGGTTGTCTATAAAACTTATACCGCTAATCCAGTTACCATGGTTGTTGTATCTTCCTTGTACGTCATCTTGTTTACCAACAAAATTCCACATAAAGTAACGCCAGTACATATATCCAAACTGAAAATCCATCATATATTTAATGTTGTCCCATATGCTTGGTGGTATAACCTCTATGTATCCTTCGCTATTAGCTTCTCTTAAAAATCCAATATATTGCTCTGTTCCTATTTCACCTGTAGCGTGACCGTCTTTTAGTTGTCTAGAGATGTCTCTTAAGTCTTGATTGCCTAAATATTTAGGTTTTATTTTAAAATCTAATGCGCCATAGTATTTCATATAGTTTTCTGCATTTTCTCTAGACCACATTCTAGGTAAAAAACCTGTGTGATTTTTATCTGCTCCTTGGTCTGCATCTTTGTAGTTATTTACAATTATGTACTTGCCAAGTTTTAGATCTTTTTCGTATTTTGGTTTACCATCTTTAGGTTCTCCTCCAGAAGAAAAAGCATCAGAATAATATGCGCCATATATAGGACTGTCTACACCAGGGTATTGTTCTCTGTTATAGTATGCTAGTAATGATCTTGCGTCAGATGGATCGTTTTCATTAATAACTACATTTGCATTTGCACGTATTGGAAGCATTAGCCAGGTAGAGAATCCTAGAAATAAAAACATTAAACACAAAACAATAGTGTTTGCAGTTTTAAAGTTATTTTTCCTGGTGTAATTTAAGCCAAAAGCAAATGCGCAAATAAAAATTATACCCATTATAATAGAACCAGAGTTAAATGGTAGGCCTATGTTATTAATAAAGAAAACTTCACTCCAACCAAAAAGCTTTAAAACGTATGTTAGAGAAAATTTGTAGACTAACATTAAAACGGCAATTACTGCAATGTTGGCAATTAAAAAGTTTTTAATTGTAGTCTCTTTGTATTTTTTAAAGTAAAATAATAGTCCTACTGTAGGTATAGCTAAAAAACCCATAAACTGTATACCAAATGTAAGTCCTATAACAAAAGAGATCATAATAATCCATCTGTTTCCTCTAGGTTGGTCTAGTTCATCAACCCACTTAAGGCCCAGCCATAAAAGTAAGGCCATTATAAAGCTGGCCATAGCGTAAACTTCTGTCTCTACAGCGTTAAACCAAAAACTATCAGAAAAAGTAAAAGCTAAAGAGCCAACTAAGCCGCTACCTAATATTGCAATGGCTTTACTGTTTGTTAAAACACTATTAGCTTCTTTAAGTATAAGTTTCTTTGCTAAATTGGTTATAGACCAAAACATAAACAAAATTGTAAAGGCGCTAGATGCTCCTGAAACAAAATTAACCATACTAGCAATTTGTGTTTTGTCTGTTGCAAACATTGCAAAAAATGCGCCTATTATTTGTAGTAAGGGAGCTCCAGGAGGGTGTCCTACCTGTAGTTTTGCAGAAGTAGCAATGTATTCCCCAGCATCCCAAAAGCTACTTGTAGGTTCTACAGTTATTAGATAAGTAATAAATGCAATTAAAAAGGCTACCCAGCCAAGGATGGTATCCCATTTTTTAAAATTGTTAGAGAACATACGGTTTTTTTTGTTTATGAATTAAGGCGAATTTAGTAATAAATTGAGATATGAGAGATAAAATTTTATAAAGGTTTAACAAAGTTTAAAAATTTTTTTAAAAAATGTTTTGTGTAAACGAAAGTTTATTATAAATTTGCACCCTCAAAACAAGCATTGGCCCATGGTGTAATTGGCAACACTCCGGTTTTTGGTACCGTCATTCAAGGTTCGAGTCCTTGTGGGCCAACTAATGTTAAGTAAAAACCCGATATCAATTTGATATCGGGTTTTTTTGTTTTAGTCATTTATGTGTTCATTGTCTTCTGTGTTGTGTGTGTTGCCTGTGTTATCTTTTTTAGGTAGTTCTGTATCTGTGTTGTTGGTTGTGGCTTCATAACTGTCATCAGAGGCATTTTCATCATGTAGTTTA
Source organism: Cellulophaga sp. RHA_52 (assembly GCF_007827205.1). Classification (NCBI taxonomy): domain Bacteria; kingdom Pseudomonadati; phylum Bacteroidota; class Flavobacteriia; order Flavobacteriales; family Flavobacteriaceae; genus Cellulophaga; species Cellulophaga sp. RHA_52. The sequence goes on along the minus strand of NZ_VIRZ01000001.1, from coordinate 289,579 downwards.
TCTATTTCATCTATGTCTTCATCAATCTCATCTAAAATAGTATTCATTTTACGTTTGTCTTTAATCATTGCGGCTGTCATAATTAAACTTGTGCCAATAATTACAAAAAGTAAAATGCCAGAATCAAAAGTTTCAATTTGTGCTTCTTGTGGTATTGCGTAGAATAATAAAACGGTAATAAGTCCTCTAGGTGCAATAAAAAGTTGTGGAAAAATATCTCCGCCTACAAAAACGCGTAGAATAATAAACCTGATAATATATATAGATACAATTATTAAAATGCTTGTAATTGCTACGTTCATGCTAAATAAAGAAGATATAACAATGGTGATACCAAAAATAACAAAGAAGAATGTACGCACTACAAAGGCTGTTTCTAGTGTAATAATATGTAGTTCGTGGTAAATTTGCTCGGCTCGCTCTTTGTTTAGGTATTTAGATAAAAACCCGCCAAAAAATAAATTCATATTGGCAATTATTAACCCAAATATTAAAATGATTATTAAAGAAGATAGGTGTAGCTTTTTGCCTAACGCATATAAGAGTAGTAATACTGCAATTAATAAAAACTGTTTTGCTTGTGATTTAATTTGTTGAAAAACTAATATAATTGCGTAACTGGCAATGATAGATATTACTATGGTTAGTCCAATATTGCTTGCAAAACTTGCAGCTCCGTTGCCTGCATCTTCTGTAGGGTTTAGGTTTCCTGTTAAAAAGTAAAACATCATAATTCCCATAATGTCAGAAAAGGTACTTTCGTAAATGTGAAATTCTTTTTTGTTTTCGGGAAGACCACTTACGCTAGGAATAATGATTGCGCTAGACAAAATAGATAGTGGTGTTGCATAAAGCCAAGCAGATTGCATTGTCATTCCGTCTATAAATTGATTTAAAATTAGTGCGGCAACGTATGCAGATGCAAGAAGACCAACTAAAGCAATTGCCATGGACTTTAAAATAGGGATTAATTTTTCTCGCTTCAGCTTTAGTTCAAGTGCGGCTTCTAAAACAATCATTATTAAACCTACAATGCCAAGTAGTTCTAAGGATGGAAAAAAGTTTATGCTGTCTTCTCCAATAAACTCTAAAACATACTTTATTATCACGCCTAAAACAATAAGCATTAGAACGGATGGTATGTTTGTTTTTTTAGAAATTCCGTTAAAAAGGAAAGAAATAATAATAATGACCGATGCGGCGATAATAAGATTGTATGAGGATAATATTTCCATTTTTGGGTGTTAGTTTGTGTTTAGTTTTTAAAAATATACATAATTACCTAAACTACAGTTAGGATCACTTTAATTTGTGAAAAATAATATGTATCTTTGCATCGCTGAAAGAATATAATGTATTCATGAGGGGACTTAAATAGTCCCCTCTTTTATTAACTATACTTTTTTTGGTTTAATAAAATTTCTGTAAAAAGAGTTATGTTTAAAGAGCAAGTTACATCTTTGTTGGAAGGGGCTTTAAAAGAAAACCCTTCACTATTCTTAATAGATTTTACTATAACACCAGACTTTAAAATTAATATAGTTTTAGATGGTGATAATGGTGTTACACTTAAGGATTGTGTTGCGGTTAGCAGGGCTATAGATCACAACTTAGATAGGGAAGAGCAAGACTTCTCTGTGGAAGTTGCTTCGGCAGGAGCATCTTCTCCGTTGGTTTTACCTAGGCAGTATGCAAAAAATATTGGTAGAAAATTAGAGGTAAAAACAATAGAAGGTCGTAATTTTGAAGGGCAATTAACTGCCGCTACGGAAGAAGCTATTACATTGGAGTGGAAAGCTAGAGAGCAAAAGCCCATTGGAAAAGGAAAAGTTACCGTTCAGAAAAAAGAAGAAATTTTATTTTCTGATATTAAGGAAGCAAAAGTTGTATTAAAATTTTAATAAATAAATCAATATGGAAAATATTGCGCTAATAGAATCTTTCTCAGAATTTAAAGATGATAAATTCATAGATAGGGTAACGTTAATGGCAATTTTGGAAGAAGTATTTCGTAATGCTTTGAAAAAGAAATTTGGTTCTGATGATAACTTTGATATCATTATTAATCCAGATAAAGGGGATTTAGAAATATGGAGAAACCGTATTGTAGTTGAAGATGGAGAGGTAGAAGAACCTAATGAAGAAATTTCATTAACAGATGCGCGCAAGATTGAACCAGATTTTGAAGTTGGAGAAGATGTATCTGAAGAGGTTAAGCTTATAGATTTAGGAAGGCGTGCAATTTTAGCATTGCGTCAAAACCTAATAGCTAAAATTCATGAGCATGATAATACTACAATTTATAAGCAATTTAAAGATTTAGAAGGTGAAATATACACGGCAGAGGTGCATCATATAAGGCACAGAGCTGTAATTTTAGTGGATGATGAAGGTAATGAAATAGTAATGCCAAAAGACAGGCAAATACCTTCAGATTTCTTTAGAAAAGGAGATAATGTACGTGGTATTATAGAAAGCGTAGAATTAAAAGGTAATAAGCCTTCTATTGTAATGTCTAGAACATCTCCTAAATTTTTAGAGCAACTGTTTTTTCAGGAGATACCAGAGGTTTTTGATGGTTTAATTACTATTAAAAAGGCGGTGCGTATCCCAGGAGAAAAAGCAAAAGTTGCAGTAGATTCTTATGACGATCGTATAGATCCTGTAGGTGCCTGTGTTGGTGTTAAGGGTTCTAGAATACATGGTATTGTTAGAGAATTAGGTAATGAGAATATTGATGTTGTTAACTGGACTAGCAATCCACAGTTGTTAGTTACAAGAGCATTAAGTCCTGCAAAAATATCATCTGTAAAATTAGATGATGAAAAAATGACGGCTCAAGTTTATTTAAAGCCAGATGAGGTTTCAAGAGCAATAGGTAGAGGTGGTCATAATATTAGATTGGCAGGTCAATTAACTGGTTATGAGATTGATGTATTCCGTGAAGGGGTAGAAGAGGATGTTGAGTTAACAGAGTTCTCTGATGAAATTGATAACTGGATTATAGAGGAATTTAAGAAGATTGGTTTAGATACGGCAAGAAGCGTATTGGAGCAAGATTCTGAAGATTTAGCAAAGCGTACAGATTTAGAAGTTGAAACTATTTTAGAAGTTGTACGCATACTTAAAGAAGAATTAGAAGATTAAGCTATATATTAGCAAAAATTTAAGAATACGAATACTTGTTTATGGCAGAGAATGCAACAATAAGGCTCAATAAGGTCCTCAGGGAATTAAATATTTCTTTAGATAGGGCTATAGACCACCTTTCGTCCAAAGGACATGAGGTGGAGGCAAGGCCTACTACTAAGATTTCCAATGAGGTATACCAAGTTCTTTTGGATGAATTCCAAACTGACATGAGTAAAAAAGTTGCTTCTAAGGAAGTTGGCGAGGAAAAACGTAAAGAAAAAGAAGCGCTTAGATTGCAATTGGAACAAGAGCAAGAGGAAAAGCGTTTGGCAAGAGAAAAAAGAGCAGCTGCGCAAGAAGTTGTTAGGGCTAAGGCTGAATTGTCTGGACCAAAGACTGTTGGTAAAATAGATCTTGATTCGGCTAAAAATAAGCCAGCTCCTGCAGAAGAAAAAGCAGCTCCTAAGGAAGAAAAACCTGTTCAGGCAGAAAAGCCTGTTGCTAAAGAACAGCCTAAGCCGGTTGAAAAACCAGTGGCTAAGGAGTCTTCGGTTAAAACTGGTAAGGTAGAATTGCCTGGTCCTAAAACTGTTGGTAAAATAGATTTAGATGCAGGTAAAAAGAAACCAGCTCCTAAAAAGCCTGCTCCTGTTAAAAAGGAAGAGCCTAAGCCAAAAGTAGCGGCAGAGAAAAAGCCTGAAGAAACTAAAGAGCCAGAAACAAAAGAAAATACGGTTATAACTACGCAATATCAAAAATTATCTGGACCTAAGCTTACGGGTGCAAAAATTGATTTGTCTAAGTTTAATAAACCTAAAAAGAAAGAGGCTCCTAAAAATACTGGTGCTGGCGCAGATAAGAAAAAACGTCGTAAAAGAATTGTTAGTAATAACAAGCCAGGAGGTAATAACAGACAAGGTGGTCAAGGCGGAAACAGAGGTAAAGGTGGACAAGGCAAAGGTAGATTTAATGCTCCTGTTGTTAAAGTTGAGCCTACTGAAGAAGAAGTGCAAAAGCAGGTTAGAGAAACTTTGGAGAAACTTCAAGGTAAATCTAAAAAAGGTAAAGGGGCTAAATATAGAAGAGATAAAAGAGATCAGCACCGTCAGCAGACTGAAAAAGATCTAGAGAAGCAAGAAGCAGAAAGTAAAATCTTAAAAGTAACAGAGTTTGTTACTGTTGGAGAGGTTGCTACTATGATGGAGGTTTCTAGTACACAAATTATATCTGCCTGTATGTCTCTTGGAATTATGGTTACTATGAATCAGCGTTTAGATGCTGAAACATTGTCTATAGTTGCAGAGGAGTTTGGTTATGAGGTAGAATTTATTGCTGCTGAGATTGAAGAATCTATAGTAGAGGAAGAAGATGCTCCAGAAGATTTAAAAGAAAGAGCCCCTATTGTAACTGTAATGGGTCACGTAGATCATGGTAAAACTTCTTTGTTGGATTATATTCGTAAAGAAAATGTAATTGCCGGTGAAAGTGGTGGTATTACACAGCATATTGGTGCTTACGGTGTTCAGTTGGATAACGGACAAAAAATAGCGTTCTTAGATACTCCGGGTCACGAGGCCTTTACTGCTATGCGTGCACGTGGTGCTCAGGTAACGGATATTGCTATTATTGTTATTGCGGCAGATGATGACATTATGCCACAAACAAAAGAGGCAATTAGTCATGCTCAAGCAGCTGGTGTGCCAATTGTTTTTGCAATAAATAAGATTGATAGGCCAACGGCTAACCCAGATAAAATTAAAGAAGGTTTAGCACAAATGAATTTATTGGTTGAAGATTGGGGTGGTAAAATACAATCTCAAGATATCTCAGCTAAAAAAGGAACAGGTGTTAAAGAGCTTTTAGAAAAAGTATTGTTAGAGGCAGAGTTATTGGAGTTGAAAGCTAACCCTAAAAAACTAGCTTCTGGTACTGTTGTTGAGGCTTTCTTAGATAAAGGTAGAGGTTATGTTTCTACAATTTTGGTACAAGCTGGTACGCTTAAGATAGGAGATTATGTTTTAGCAGGTACTTGTAGTGGTAAAATTAAGGCAATGCAAGATGAACGTGGTAATAATGTTCAAAAGGTAGGTCCTTCAACACCAATATCTATATTAGGTTTAGATGGTGCTCCGCAAGCTGGAGATAAATTTAATGTTTTAGAAGATGAACGTGAGGCTAAGCAAATAGCTTCTAAGCGTTCTCAGTTGCAAAGAGAACAATCTGTTCGTACGCAACGCCATATTACATTAGATGAGATTGGAAGACGTATTGCATTAGGAGACTTTAAGGAGCTTAACATAATACTTAAGGGTGATGTTGATGGCTCTGTTGAGGCGTTAACAGATTCGTTCCAGAAACTATCTACAGAGGAAATACAAGTAAATATTATACATAAAGCGGTTGGTCCTATTACCGAATCTGATGTGTTGTTAGCTTCGGCTTCTGATGCAATTATTATCGGATTTAATGTTAGGCCAATGGGTAATGCAAGAGCAATTGCAGAAAAAGAAGAAATAGATATTAGAATGTATTCTATTATTTATGCTGCAATTAATGATCTTAAGGATGCAATGGAGGGAATGCTTTCTCCAGAGATGAAGGAAGAAATTCTTGGTACTGCAGAAATACGTGAGACCTTTAAAATATCTAAGGTTGGTACAATTGCCGGTTGTATGGTGTTAACAGGTAAATTAGTTAGAAATGCAGGTATACGTTTAATACGTGACGGTGTAGTGATATATACTGGTGAACTTGCTTCTTTAAAACGATTTAAGGATGATGCTAAAGAAGTTGCTAAAGGATATGATTGTGGTCTTCAGGTTAAGAATTACAATGATATTAAAGAAGGTGATATTGTAGAGGCTTTCCAAGAGGTAGCTGTTAAAAAGAAGTTGAAATAATAACTTTAGTTTAGATATAAATAAAGCGACTCAGTAATGAGTCGCTTTTTTGTTTTTAAATGCTTTTCGTTTATTCTTTTTGATTAGATAATAGAACGGCTTGAGGGTATTTTCTTTTAATTGTTTTTAGTCTTTCTTGGGCTTCGTTAAGGGTTTTAAACTTTCCTAAGGTTATGCTGTATGTGTTGTTATCGTTTTTTAAATATGAGGTAATTCCAGGGAAATCTCTTCTTGCTTTAGATTTTATATTGTTTGCATCTTTAAGGGTTTCGCTTTGGTGTATTTGAATAGAGAATGGAGGGGAAATTAGCTTACTATTTGTAGTTTGTATAGTGGTTGATTCACTTTGTTTTGTTAGTGTTTCTCCTTCTTGAGCAGTGCATATTGTGAAGCATAATGTTAGTGTAAATATGCTTAAGTAGATTTTTTTATTTTTCATTTATTTAGGGTTTTGTTTCTTATAAAATTAAAAATTTATTTTAACACATAAAAACTTTACTTTTTCTTGTGGGTATAAAAAAAGAGCAACTTATGGTTAAGTTGCTCTTTAGTGTGCTTGTTGTTCTTTTTGTTTTATTTCTCCTTTTGGTCTGCTATTAGGAATGCATTTGGGTATTTTTTTTGAACCTCTATAAGTTTTTGTTGAGCTTCAAATTTTGTGTTGAATTTCCCAATTCTAACTTTGTAGTTTGGCTCGTAAAAACTAATTTCAGAGTACCAATTTTTAAAATTTTGTTCTGCTTCATTTTTTTCACTGTTAGCCTTACTTGGGCTTTGGCTAGAGTGTATTTGTATGGTGTAGTATTTAGATGTTTTGTTGTTTTCGGCGTATAGGTTTAAGAGCTTTTCTAGTCCTTCATCTTGCTTAATTGTTATTTGTCCTTCTTGTGCAAAGCAAAAAGCACTAAAACTTAAGCATAGTAAGGTTGTGTAAAGTGTTTTCATGAGTAGTGTAAGTTAATATTAATAAGCGCTTACAAATGTAAAATATTATAAATCAAACATAAGGCATAATTATTATTTAGAACAATTATAAATTATAAATTATCAATCCCTTAACATTTCCAAATTTAAGTCTATGTCGTATTTTTGCCTTCAATTTAAGAAGCGATATAGGGCGTGTGCCTGTTATATAGTAATTATCGTGCCAGGATTTCGATAGAAATATTTTAAATATGAAAAAGGTTTTATACCGTAATCAACTTTCTAAATTTTTGGGTGTCAATCTGATAGCTGCAATGCTGTTTTCAGTATCCCTATTTTCTCAATCAGAAAATGCTGATCCTGCAAAGGGGAAACAGATCTTTAATCAGAATTGTGCATCGTGTCACTCTTTAGATAGGAAGGGTACTGGTCCTGCTTTAAGGAATGTGGAGTCTCGTTTAGAGGAAGAAGGTTTGGATCGTGAGTGGATTTATGCGTGGGTTAAAAATAGTTCAGGTGTTATTAAGTCTGGAGATTCTTATGCTAATAAGATTTTTGCAGAGTATAATAATACTGCAATGACTGCTTTCCCTACATTGAGTAATGAGGATATTGATAATATCTTAGCTTATACTTCTGCGGTAGAAGAGAAGCCTGCTAGTGCGGCGTCTGTTCCTGTTGCAGGTGGTGGAGAAGCTGGGTCTAATAGTGGGGTTTCTAATGAGGTTATATTAGGTGCTTTGGCTTTAGTCTTTGCTTTATTAGTTGCAATGTTGTTTATGGTAAACAAAACGTTGCGTAACATTGCTAAGGCAAACGGTATTGATGTAGAAAGAGAAAGAGCTGAAAAGCGTATTCCTGTTTGGAAGGCGTTTGTTCAAAATCAGTTTTTGGTTTTGGTGTCTGTTGTATTCTTGTTGCTTACTAGTGCTTATTTTGTGTATGGGTATTTTATGCAGGTTGGTATAGATCAGGGTTACGAGCCTGTTCAGCCAATTCATTTTTCTCATAAAGTGCATGCAGGTGATAATAAGGTAGATTGTAAGTATTGTCACTCTTCAGCTAGAGTTTCTAAAACTTCTGGTATTCCGTCGCTAAATATTTGTATGAACTGTCATAAGTCAATTTATGAATACAAAGGTAATCCGGAGGGGCCTTCTCAGTCTGATATTGAAAATGGCTACACCAATGAATTTTATACAAAAGAGATAAAGAAACTTTATGCTGCTGTTGGTTGGGATGAAGAAAATCAAAAATATACTGGTGAATCTAAGCCTGTAGAGTGGGTTAGAATACATAACTTGCCAGATTTTGTATATTTTAATCACTCACAGCATGTTAGTGTTGCAGGTGTAGAATGTCAAACATGTCATGGTCCTATTGAGGAAATGGAAGTTGTTAGTCAGCATGCTCCTTTAACTATGGGTTGGTGTATTAATTGTCACAGAGAAACAAATGTGAAAATGGAAGGTAATGCTTATTATGATAAAATTCATGAAGAGCTTTCTAAGAAATATGGTGTAGAGAAGCTTACAGCTGCTATGCAAGGTGGTTTAGAATGTGGTAAGTGTCACTATTAATTGATTGTAAAAGAAGATAATTTCAGATATATCGTATGTCATCAAACAAAAAATATTGGAAAAGCGAAGCGGAGTTAAATCCTAACGATTCCATTGTTGAGGCGCTAAAGCAGAACGAATTTGTTCAGGAGATTCCTGTTGAAGATTTCTTAGGTGATAAGGAAGGTTTAGCGAGTAGTTCTACTAATAGGAGGGATTTCTTAAAGTATGTAGGTTTTAGTACTGCTGCTGCAACAATGGCTGCTTGTGAAGGGCCTGTTGTAAAATCAATACCTTATGTTGTTCAGCCAGATCAAATTATTCCTGGTGTTGCTAATTATTATGCAACAACAATAGCAGATGGTTTTGACTTTGCAAGTGTTTTGGTAAAAACTCGTGAGGGTAGGCCAATAAAAATTGAAAATAATACAGATGCTAAGGTAAACGGGTCTGCAAATGCTCGTGTGCAAGCTTCTGTTTTGTCATTATATGATAGTAAAAGATTGCAAGGTCCTTTGGCTAAAGGAGAGGCTGTAGAGTGGTCTGCTTTAGATGCTGCGGTAAAATCAAAACTTACTGCGTTAAAAGGTTCTGGTAAACAAATAGCATTGTTAACGCAAACTTACGCTAGTCCGTCTACTTCTAGATTGATTGCTGAGTTTAAGGGTGTTTACGGTGAAAATGTAAATCATGTTACTTATGATGCTATTTCTGCTGATGCTGCTTTAAATGCTTTTGAAGAAAAGTATGGTGAAAGAGCGTTGGCTGATTATGACTTTGAAAAAGCTGAGTTAATTGTTTCTTTTGGAGCAGATTTTCTTGGTGATTGGCAAGGTGGTGGATATGACAGTGGATATTCTGCTGGTCGTGTTCCAAAAAATGGTAAAATGTCAAGGCACATCCAGTTTGAGGCAAATATGTCATTAACTGGTGCTAATGCAGATAAAAGAGTTTTGTTAACGCCTACGCAACAAAAAATTGCTTTAGCTAAATTTTATGCTAAAGTGATGAATGTGTCTGTAGGAGGTGAGTTACCTGCTGCTGCAGAAAAGGCTGTTTTGGCTGCTGCAGAAGAGTTTGAAAAGGCTAAAGGTAAGGCTGTTGTTGTTACGGGGCTAGATGATAAAGATGCGCAAGCAGTTGTTTTAGCAATTAATGAGAAGCAAGCAAGTGTTGCTTTTGATGTTAAGGCTCCAAAATATGTAAGACAAGGTAATGCTAAAGCTGTTGCTAAATTAGTAGCAGATATGAAAGCTGGTAAAGTAGGTGCGCTTATTATGGATGGTGTAAACCCTGCTTATACAATGCCAAATGCAGCTGAGTTTACAGATGCGTTGTCTAAGGTAGATTTATCTGTTGCTTTTTCGCAAAGTAATAATGAGACTGTAGCTGTTTCTTCTTATGCTGCTGCTGCTCCTAATTACTTAGAGTCTTGGGGTGATGTTCAAATTAAAAAAGGACATTACGCATTAATGCAGCCAACAATTAAAGAAATTTTTGATACGCGTCAGTTCCAATCATCATTATTAGTGTGGATGGGTTCTGATAAAACGTATTATGATTATATTAAGGAAACTTGGAGTTCTTCTATATTAGGAGATGGGAAGTGGAACCAGGCATTACATGATGGTGTTTATAAAGCTCCTTCAACTATTATGGATGTTGTGGAGGAAACTGTAGCTTCAATTGTTTCTGAAGAAGAGCCAATAGTATCGTCTCTTGTAGACTTATCTATGGCGGCTTCAAAATTATCTAAAGCATCTTCATCTGGTATGGAGTTAGCTTTGTACTCTAAAGTAGGTATGGGTGATGGTCAGCAGGCTAATAATCCATGGTTGCAAGAGTTTCCAGATCCAATTACAAGAGTTTCTTGGGATAATTACGTTACTGTATCTAAAGCTGATGCTGAAAAGTTAGGTCTTGTTAATGATCATGTTGCTAACGGAGGTTTAGATGGTAGTAAAGTAAATCTTAAAGTAGGAAATGTTGAGTTAAAAGAAGTTCCAGTAATTATTCAGCCTGGTCAGGCTTCTGGTTCTGTAGGGCTTTCTTTTGGCTATGGAAGAAAAGTTGGTTTACAAGCAGAAATGCAAACTGGTGTTAATGCGTATGCATTATATCAAGGAGGTGTTTCTAATCAATCTGTATCCGTGTCTAAAGCAGAAGGTATGCATGAGTTTGCTTGTGTACAGCTTCATAAGACATTAATGGGTAGAGGTGATATAATCAAAGAAACTACATTAGAAATTTTTAATACTAAAGATCATGCGGAATGGAATCCTGTTCCTAAAGTATCTTTAGATCATAACGAAGTGGACGCTGTTTCAGTTAGTCTTTGGGATGATTTTGATCGCTCTGTTGGTCATCACTTTAACTTGTCAATAGATTTAAATGCATGTACTGGTTGTGGAGCTTGTGTTATAGCTTGTCACGCAGAAAATAACGTGCCTGTTGTTGGTAAGGATGAAGTGCGTAAGTCTAGAGATATGCACTGGTTGCGTATAGATAGATATTATTCTTCTGAAGATACGTTTGAAGGAGATAATGTTAAGAAAGATGAATTTGATGGTTTAACTGGAGATAAGGGTTCTTTAGGTGGATTTGGTGAGTTGGAAGATCCTTCTGCTAATCCTCAAGTAGCTTTTCAGCCAGTAATGTGTCAGCACTGTAATCACGCTCCATGTGAAACAGTTTGTCCTGTTGCTGCAACGTCTCACAGTAGACAAGGTCAAAACCATATGGCGTATAACAGATGTGTTGGTACAAGATATTGTGCAAATAACTGTCCGTATAAAGTACGTCGTTTTAACTGGTTCTTGTATAATAACAATGACGAGTTTAATTACCATATGAATAACGATTTAGGTAAAATGGTAATTAACCCAGATGTAAATGTTCGTTCTCGTGGAGTAATGGAGAAATGCTCTATGTGTATTCAAATGACTCAAAAGTCTATTTTAGATGCTAAGAGAGACGGACGCACAGTAAAAGATAGTGAATTTCAAACAGCTTGTTCTGCTGCATGTAGTAGTGGTGCAATGGTATTTGGAGATGTAAATGATAAAGAAAGTGAAGTTGCTGAGTTAAAAGAAAGCAACCGTATGTATCATTTATTAGAGCACATTGGTACAAAGCCAAATGTTTTCTATCATGTTAAAGTGAGAAATACACAAGAATCATAATTAATTAACGGAACGTAACTAGAACATAAATTATGGCGTCGCATTACGAAGCACCTATACGAAAACCCCTAGTAATTGGAGATAAAGGATACCACGATGTAACTGTGGATATTGCTGCTCCTGTAGAAGGGAAAGCAAATAAGCAGTGGTGGATTGTTTTCTCTATTGCATTAATAGCATTCCTTTGGGGAGTTGGTTGTATAATTTACACAGTATCTACAGGTATTGGTACTTGGGGATTAAATAAAACAGTAGGCTGGGCCTGGGATATTACCAACTTTGTATGGTGGGTAGGTATTGGGCACGCAGGAACATTAATTTCTGCAGTACTATTGCTTTTTAGACAAAAATGGAGAATGGCAATTAACCGTTCTGCAGAAGCAATGACAATTTTTTCTGTAGTACAAGCAGGTTTATTTCCAATAATACATATGGGTCGTCCTTGGTTGGCGTACTGGGTATTACCTATTCCAAACCAATTTGGTTCATTATGGGTAAACTTTAACTCACCTTTATTATGGGATGTATTTGCAATTTCTACATACTTATCTGTATCATTAGTTTTCTGGTGGACGGGTCTTTTACCAGATTTTGCAATGTTGCGTGATAGAGCAATTAAGCCGTTTCAGAAAAAAATATATAGTTTATTAAGTTTTGGGTGGACAGGTAGAGCTAAAGATTGGCAACGTTTTGAAGAGGTTTCTCTTGTTTTAGCTGGTTTGGCAACTCCACTTGTACTTTCTGTACATACAATTGTATCTTTTGATTTTGCTACATCTGTAATTCCGGGTTGGCATACAACAATATTCCCTCCTTACTTTGTGGCGGGTGCAATTTTCTCTGGGTTTGCAATGGTAAACACATTGCTTATAATTATGAGAAAAGTATGTAGTTTAGAAGCTTACATTACAATTCAGCATATAGAATTAATGAACATTGTAATTATGATTACTGGTTCTATAGTTGGTTGTGCATACATTACAGAGCTGTTTATGGCTTGGTATTCTGGAGTAGAGTATGAGCAGTATGCATTTTTAAACAGAGCAACAGGTCCTTACGCTTGGGCATATTGGGCAATGATGTCTTGTAACGTTTTCTCTCCACAGTTTATGTGGTCTAAAAAATTACGTACTAGTATTATGTTCTCTTTTGCTATATCTATTGTAGTAAACATAGGAATGTGGTTTGAGCGTTTTGTGATTATTGTAACATCACTACACAGAGATTATTTACCATCTTCATGGACAATGTTCTCTCCTACATTTGTAGATATAGGTATTTTTATTGGTACAATAGGTTTCTTCTTTGTATTGTTCTTGTTGTATTCTAGAACATTCCCTGTAATAGCTCAGGCAGAAGTTAAATCAATTCTTAAGTCTTCTGGTAGTAAATACAAGAAATTAAGAGATGCTGGTAAACCATTATATACTATGCCAGAAAAAACAATATATACAAATACGGTTGCTGCAACATCAGTTCCTGCTGAAGAGGTAGTTGTTAATAATGATGAAGAAAAGGTTTCAGACTTATTAAGTTCTATAGGTAAGTTTGATGTGGCAACAGATACGCCAGATGACCTTAAGCAGGTTAAAGGTATTGGTCCACAGATGGAACAGACACTAAATCAGATTGGGATATATAGCTTTGCTCAGGTTAGTAAAATGACTCAGAAAGAGTATGATTTGTTAGATTCTATAACAGGATCTTTCCCAGGAAGAGCACAGAGAGATGATTGGGCTGGACAAGCCAAGAACTTAAATAACAATAAATAATTATGGCATCTAAAGTTATTCACGCATTTTATAATGATGATGATATATTGATGCTCGCTGTTAAGAAAGTAAAAGCAGCTAAGCATCATATAGAAGAGGTATATTGTCCTTTTCCTGTTCACGGATTAGACAAAGCTATGGGGCTTGCTCCTACCAGAATAGCCATAACTGCTTTTATTTATGGGTGTATAGGTATCACAATAGCAACTCTTATGATGAATTACATCATGATAGAGGACTGGCCTCAGGATATAGGTGGTAAACCTAGTTTTAGTTACCTAGAAAATATGCCAGCATTTGTTCCTATTATGTTTGAGCTTACTGTATTCTTTGCAGCACACTTAATGGTTATTACTTTTTATATGAGAAGTAAATTATGGCCTTTTAAACAAGCTGAGAATCCAGACGTAAGAACTACTGATGATCTATTTTTAATGGAAATAGAAATTCACGATAATGAAGAAGAGTTAAAATCTTTATTAGCAGATACAGGAGCAGTAGAAATTAATATTTCAGAAAAATAGTCTTAATAATAGTTATGAAGATATTTAAAAATATAGGTTTGGTTTTAGGAGTTGCTCTTCTTATGGCATCTTGTGCAGATAAGAATAGTCCTAATTACCAGTATATGCCTAATATGTACGAAGCAGTAGGTTATGAAACATACCAACAAGTAGATTTTTTACCTAGTGGTATGGAGGCTGCACTGCCAGTAGAGAACACTATTTCTAGAGGTCATATGCCTTACGAGTTTGCAAATGATATAGAAGGTAAAGAGTTGGCACGTTTACAAGGTAGCCCATTAGATTCTTTAAAAACTGAAGCTAACCTTGCTAAAGGAAAAGAACTATACGCTATTAACTGTGCAATTTGTCACGGAAATAAAGGTGATGGTCAAGGGAACTTAGTGAAGAGAGAAAAAATATTAGGTGTTCCTAGCTATGCAGATGCAGGAAGAAATATTACTGTAGGTAGCACTTACCATACTATTTATTACGGATTAAATTCGATGGGTTCTTACGCTAATCAACTTAATCACGATGAACGTTGGCAAGTTGCAGAATACGTAATGCAATTGAAACAAGACTTAACTAAATAATACATAGATTAAGAATATGTACACTTTTTCAAACAGACTAAAAATAGCTTCTTTTATATTAATGGCTGTTGGTGCTATAGGTATCGCTATAGGTTTTATTACAATGCCTAGTACAGTAGAAGACGCTAAAGAAATTGTAGCAAGTCATAGTGATGGTCATGGCGATCACCAAGCTGCTGCAGAAACACATAACACTAATGCTCATGGAGAAACTGCTCACGCAGAAGGACATGATAGTAAACATGATGAGCATTTATTACATCAATTGCAAAATAAACCTTGGTCTGCATTGTATGTAGCAGCTTTCTTTTTCTTTATGATAGCATTAGGTGTGTTAGCATTTTATGCAATACAAAGAGCGGCTCAAGCGGGTTGGTCTCCTTTGTTATTTAGAGTTATGGAAGGTATAACATCTTATATAGTTCCAGGAGGTATAATTGTATTTGTTATTCTTGCAGCTTCTGTTGCACACATGAACCATTTATTTGTTTGGATGGATGCAGATGTTGTAGCTGAAGATAAATTATTACAAGGAAAAGCAGGATATTTAAACGGAACTTTCTTTTTAATTAGAGCTGCTATTTTCTTAGGAGGATGGATTGCTTACAGAACTATATCTCGTAAATTATCTTTAGCGCAAGATGAAGCTGATGATAATACCAACTTTGTTAAAAACTTTAGATGGTCTGCAGGTTTCTTAGTATTCTATCTTGTATCAGAATCTATGATGTCTTGGGATTGGATAATGAGCGTAGATCCACACTGGTTTAGTACTTTGTTTGGCTGGTATGTATTTGCTAGTATGTTTGTTTCTGGTATAACAGTTATAGCTATGGTAACAATTTACTTAAAGTCTAAAGGATTGTTAGAAGATGTTAATGATAGCCATATTCATGATTTAGCTAAGTTTATGTTTGGTATCAGTATTTTTTGGACATACTTATGGTTTGCTCAGTTTATGCTTATTTGGTATGCTAATATTCCAGAAGAGGTTACATATTACGTAACAAGAATACAAGATTATAACTTACCGTTCTTTGGAATGATAGCTATGAACTTCTTGTTCCCATTATTATTGTTAATGAATAGTGATTATAAAAGAGTTAACTGGTTTGTTATTATGGCAGGTGTAGTTATACTTGCAGGTCACTACTTAGATATATTTAATATGATTATGCCTGCAACTGTAGGAGATCAATGGTCAATAGGATTATCAGAAATATGTTCTGTATTGTTCTTTGCTGGTTTATTTATCTTTGTTGTATTTAGAGCCTTGTCAACTGCTCCATTGCAACCAAAAAGGAACCCATTTATTGGCGAAAGCAAGCATTTTCATTATTAATAAGGAAGTTTACAACAGCATAAAATAAATCATACAATGATTACAGTTTTAACTATAACGGTTTTAGTCTTAATAGCCATAGCAATTTGGCAAATGACCAAAATTTTTGAATTGTCGCAAATTAGAGCGGCTAAAAATGAAACAGCAACGGATAACGATAACAAAGTTAACGGTTACCTAATGTTTGCTTTCTTAGTATTTATATATGGTATAACAATATTTAGTTTCTACAAGTATACTAAAGTATTGTTGCCAGAGTCTGCTTCTGCTCATGGTGCAGAATATGATAGTTTGATGTTTGTATCAAT
This sequence comes from Cellulophaga sp. RHA_52, assembly GCF_007827205.1. Lineage (NCBI taxonomy): Bacteria > Pseudomonadati > Bacteroidota > Flavobacteriia > Flavobacteriales > Flavobacteriaceae > Cellulophaga > Cellulophaga sp. RHA_52. The sequence goes on along the minus strand of NZ_VIRZ01000001.1, from coordinate 273,361 downwards.
GCTTATTATTTTCTTTGTACAGACTATTACGCAGTTCCTATTACACTATTTTGCATACAAATACCGTGGGGAAAAAGGAAAGAAAGCGTTGTTTTATGCAGACAATCATAAGTTAGAGTTTATTTGGACAATTATTCCAGTAATTGTTTTGGCAGGTTTAATCCTTTGGGGGTTATATACTTGGACAAACATTATGGATATTAATGACGAAGATGATCCTTTAGTAGTAGAATTATATGCACAACAGTTTAATTGGACTGCTAGGTATGCAGGAGATGATAATGTACTAGGTGAAGCTAATGTTAGAATGATTGACATTGATAATGCAAATATTTTAGGTTTAGATGAGTCTGATCCTAACGGCGCAGATGATATTATTGTTAAAGAATTGCATTTGCCAGTAGGTAGAAAAGTTAATTTTCATATGCGTTCTCAAGATGTATTGCACTCAGCATATATGCCTCATTTTAGAGCACAAATGAACTGTGTTCCAGGTATGATTACACAATTTTCATTTACACCAATTAAGACTACAGCAGAAATGCGTCAAGATCCAGATGTAATTGATAAGGTAAAAAGAGCAAATAAAATTAGAGCTGCTAAAGCTGCGGCAGGAGAGCCAAATAGCGATCCTTGGGAGTATGATTATATTTTACTTTGTAACAAAATTTGTGGTAAATCTCACTACAATATGCAAATGAAAATAATTGTTGAGACTCAGGAAGAGTATGACAAGTGGATAGCTTCTCAAAAAACTTTTGGTGGCGAAGCTGCAACAGGAGTAGCTGTAAAATAATTGATTTAAGAAACTAAGTTAACTAACAAAAATAGAATATCTGATTATGTCAGGAACACACGAACACGACGACGATCACGGACATCATCACAAAGAAACCTTCATTACTAAATACATATTTAGTATGGATCACAAGATGATTGCAAAGCAGTATTTAATTACTGGTTTAATAATGGGTTTCATTGGTATAGCAATGTCATTGTTATTTAGAATGCAATTGGCTTGGCCAGGTGAATCTTTTCCTTTATTTGAAGCTGTATTGGGTAAATGGGCACCAGGTGGTGTTATGGATGCCGATGTATATTTAGCATTGGTAACTATGCACGGTACTATTATGGTATTCTTTGTACTTACAGCTGGTTTAAGTGGTACTTTTAGTAACTTACTTATTCCTCTACAAATTGGAGCTAGAGATATGGCTTCAGGATTGTTAAACATGATATCATACTGGTTGTTTTTTACTTCTGCAGTTATTATGGTTTGTTCTCTTTTTGTGGAGTCTGGACCAGCAGCAGCAGGTTGGACAATCTATCCACCACTTTCTGCATTACCAATGGCACAATCTGGTTCTGGTGCAGGTATGACATTGTGGTTGGTTTCTATGGCTATATTTATTGCATCATCATTATTAGGTTCATTAAACTATATTGTAACAGTAATTAACTTAAGAACAAAAGGTATGTCTATGACAAGATTACCTTTAACTACTTGGGCACTATTTGTTACAGCTATTATAGGTGTTGTTTCTTTCCCTGTATTATTTTCAGCAGCATTGTTGTTAATAATGGATAGAAGTTTTGGAACATCATTCTTCTTGTCTGATATATTTATACAAGGCGAGGTGTTGCATTACCAAGGTGGATCTCCTGTATTGTATGAGCACTTATTCTGGTTCTTAGGACACCCAGAAGTATATATTGTTATATTACCTGCAATGGGTATTGTATCAGATGTTATGGCAACTAATGCTCGTAAACCAATATTTGGTTATAGAGCTATGATTATGTCTATCATTGCTATTGCTTTCTTATCTACAATTGTATGGGGTCACCATATGTTTATATCAGGTATGAATCCTTTCTTGGGATCTGTATTTACATTTACAACATTATTAATTGCTATACCTTCTGCAGTAAAAGCTTTTAACTGGATTACTACAATCTGGAAAGGTAACTTACAAATGAATGTAGCAATGTTATTCTCGATTGGTTTTGTATCAACGTTTATTACTGGTGGTTTAACTGGTATTATTTTAGGAGATAGTACATTAGATATTAATGTTCATGATACTTATTTTGTAGTAGCTCACTTCCACTTAGTAATGGGTATATCTGCATTATATGGTTTACTTGCTGGTGTGTACCACTGGTTCCCTAAAATGTTTGGTAGAATGATGAATAAAAACTTAGGTTATGTTCATTTCTGGATAACTGCAATTTGTGCTTATGGTGTTTTCTTTCCAATGCACTTTGTAGGTATGGCTGGTGTACCAAGACGTTATTATGAAAACACTGCATTCCCTATGTTTGATGAGCTTACAGATGTTAATATTTTAATTACTGTTTTTGCTTTAATAGCTGGTGCAACACAATTGGTATTTGTTGGTAATTTCATCTACAGTATTTTCTACGGTAAAAAAGCTGAGCAAAACCCATGGAATGCAACTACGTTAGAGTGGACAACTCCTGTAGAGCACATTCACGGAAACTGGCCTGGTGCAATACCAGAAGTTCATAGATGGGCATATGATTATAGTAAAACTAATGAAAACGGAGATTACGTATTACCAGGGCAAGATTTTGTACCTCAGATAGTACCGCTTCAAGCTGGTGAAGAAGAACTAACTCACTAGATTTTATATAAAATTATAAAGGCCTTTTAAATTTATTTAAAAGGCTTTTTTTTTGCTATCAATTTTATTCTTTATAACTAGTATTTTAGTATATTGTTTACAAACACAAACTAACCATTAAATTCACAATATGTTTAAGCAATTTATTCTAAGTGTGTTCTTGCTTGCTACGGCAACAGGTATTGCACAAAAAAAACCAAAAATTAAGGGCAGTAAAACTGTTATTGAAGTCACCAATGAGTTGACCCCTTTTAATGCTATTAAAGTAGCAGATAATTTACGCCTAGAATTAAAAAAAGCAAGAGAAAACAGTTACACTTTTATAGGTGATGACAATCTATTAGATGTACTTAAGTTTGAAGTTATTGATAGCGTTTTGGAAATTAGTTCTTTCTATAGAATTGTATCTAAAAAAAAGTTAGAGCTTACAGTTAATTATGTTAATTTAAACGGTATTACAATGCTTAATGGTCGTTTAGATATGAAAGATATTGTTACTACAGACTATTTAGATATAAACCTGCAAGGAGGTGCAAAACTAAATTTAAATACCTTGGCTAACAGTGTAGGTATTTCTATGTCTGGTGCAAGTAATGCAGAGTTAAATGTAGACTGCGATGATGTGTCTGTTACTTTAGATCAAAAAAGCAACTTGGGACTTTATATGGTTGCTAAAGCGGCTAAAATTACAATGCATGGTAACGCAGATGCAAAGTTGCAAGGAGCCGTTACAGATTTTAATATAGACCTTTTTGGAAATTCACAATTAAGAGCAGAAGCCTTAAAAGGTACAAATGTGTCTTTAAATTTAGATGAATCTCCAGATGCGAAAATATTTGTATCAGAAAACTTAGAACTTTCCTCTAAAGGTGGTTCTAGAACATATTTGTACGGTACACCTAAAATTACAATAGTTGATTTCCTAAATGCATCACAATTAATAAAAAAGGAATAGACTATTTTAGATTGATGTTTTCTATTATGAAAGCCTATAATTTCTAGTATCTTTGTTAGACTATGAATGAAAACCTAGACCCAACATCAGAAAATTTTTCTTCTGAAGAGTTTGATATAGAAAGAGCATTAAGACCCTTAAGTTTTGATGATTTTGCTGGTCAAGATCAAGTTTTAGAAAACTTAAAAGTTTTTGTTGAAGCAGCAAACCAAAGGGGAGAAGCTTTAGATCACACCCTTTTTCATGGGCCTCCTGGTCTTGGAAAAACTACATTGGCGCATATTTTGGCTAATGAGTTAGGTGTTGGTATAAAGGTTACATCTGGTCCTGTTTTAGATAAGCCGGGAGATTTGGCAGGCTTGCTTACCAATTTAGAGGAAAGAGATGTTCTTTTTATTGATGAAATACATAGACTTAGTCCTATTGTAGAAGAATATTTATATTCTGCTATGGAAGACTATAAAATTGATATAATGATAGAGTCAGGGCCAAATGCGCGCTCTGTACAGATAAATCTTAATCCTTTTACCCTAATTGGTGCAACAACACGTTCTGGGCTTTTAACAGCTCCTATGCGTGCTCGTTTTGGTATACAAAGTAGGTTACAATATTACACTACAGAGTTGCTGTCTACTATAGCTGAACGTAGTGCAGATATTTTAAATGTGCCTATAGATTTAGAAGCAGCAATAGAAATAGCGGGTAGAAGCAGAGGTACACCCAGAATTTGTAATGCTTTGTTGAGAAGAGTTAGAGATTTTGCACAGATAAAAGGTAATGGTAAAATTGATATAGAAATTTCTAGGTTTGGATTAAATGCGTTAAATGTAGATGCACACGGTTTAGACGAAATGGACAATAAAATATTAACTACTATTATAGATAAATTTAAAGGTGGCCCAGTTGGTATAACTACTTTGGCAACAGCAGTGTCTGAAAGTGCAGAAACTATAGAAGAAGTGTATGAGCCTTTTTTAATACAACAAGGCTTTATTATGCGTACTCCTCGTGGTAGAGAAGTAACAGAGTTAGCATACAAACATTTGGGAAGAATAAAAGGAAGCGTACAAGGAGGTTTGTTTTAATTCTTAATTATGAACGATAGATTAGAAAAAGTTGAAATACCATCAAATAATTTTAAGCAAAAATTAGATGCTAACTCTAAAGTTCTTTTTTCTGGAGTATTTGGCAGTGGAAAAACGACTTTTTTAAATGATTTCTTTTTAAATAATAGTGATTATCAGGCTATTCATTTATACCCTGTAAACTATTCTGTTGTTTCTAATAAAGACATTTTTGAACTTATTAAATACGATATCTTATTTCAGTTATTAGGTAAAATAAGTAAAGAAGATTTTGAAAAGGTAGAAATACCCTATCACTTAACTTTGTTTGCTTATTTAACGAGTAACCAAGCTCTAGAAAGTAAAGCTGATTTTTTTGCTTCTTTTCTTTCGTTTGCAGGTAAGTATGGAAATGCAGCTTTAAAAGTGTATGGTCAAATTAAAAGAATGAAAACTGACCTTCTAGATTACCATAAGAAGTTTCAGCAGGATAATTTTAAATCTTTAGAAGAGTATTTGGAAGTTCCTGTAAATGAAACTGGCCATGTTTATGAAGAAGACTTTTACACAGAACTAATTAGGATACTTTTAGAAAAGCTAAAAGAAAAAGGAGAAAAGAAAAAAACAACTGTTTTGGTTGTAGATGATTTGGATAGGTTAGATCCTGAGCATATTTTTAGAATCCTTAACGTTTTTTCTTGTCATTTTGATTTTAGAGGTGTCGATAATGATAATAAATTTGATTTTGATAAAGTTCTTCTAGTCTGTGATTATAAAAATATTGAAAGTGTTTTTAGTCATAAATACGGATCCGATGCAGATTTTAGTGGATATATTGATAAGTTTTATAGCTCAATTTACTGGTATTCTTCATCTGAATATTTAACCGTAATTGTTGGTGAATATTTGAAAAGTATAAGTTTAGATGTCGGATATGATTTATTTACCTTCAACCAAAAAGTTGGTGAGCAGATAAAATATATTTTGCAAAACTTGACAAAGAATAATTTGTTAACATTTAGAGAGATTTTAAAGTATAATAAAACTTTTAAACTAAGCACTTCAAAGAATATTATTAGAAATAAAGTTATTAGTAATTCGATCTTGACAGATTATAACTTTAACGCGTCAATTGTAATTTATTTTCTCTTGAATTTCTTTAAAAATGATAGCTCGCTTCTTTATAAATTAGATAGAGTTAGGAAGTTAGATATTGATTATGCTGAGGACTATTCTCTAATTGTAAAAAGTGATGCAATCGCTGAATTATTAATCTTTTTAAATAGTGAGAAATTAATAGTTGATCGTTTAAGAAGATTTGAACCTTTTATAGAGGAAATTGAATTTAAGGATTATACTTTTAAGTGTGAGATTGTCACAAAGAAGCACAATATTATAGAATCAAGATGTAGTGGAGTTTCAAAAAAAAATAAAGATTATAAATTAGCTGAAATTTCGTATTTTGATATATTGTATGAGGTTGTCCTATTTTATAGAAAAATCATAAAATAGTTTTTACCAAGCACTTTCCCAGTCTTTCCAAACAACTTCAAAACCTTTGCTTTGTAGCATCTCTGCAATAGTTTCTGTACTGCGTTCATCAGAAATTTCAAATTGTTCTAAAGACTGTGGTTCTACCACATAACCACCAGGATTGGTTTTAGACTCTGCACTTATAGATGTTATTCCTAGGTTAATAATATTATTTCTAAATTTTTCGCTTTCTCGGGTAGACATAGAGAGCTCTACATCTTCGTCTAACAAACGGTAAGCGCATATGAGCTGCGCTAAATCTGCATCTTCCATTACTACTTTTGGTTCTAAACCACCTGTGTGTGGTCTAAGCCTAGGAAACGAGATAGAGTATTTAGTTTGCCAATAGGTTTTTTGTAAATATTGTAAGTGTAATGCAGTAAAAAAACTGTCTGCTCGCCAATCTTCTAATCCAAATAAAGCGCCTACGCCAATTTTATGTACGCCAGCTTTTCCTAAACGGTCTGGTGTCTCTAGTCTATAATCAAAATTAGATTTTTTACCTTTTGGGTGGTGTTTTTTATACTCGTTTCTGTGGTAGGTTTCTTGGTACACTAAAACAGCATACAAGCCATTTTTAACAAGTAATTCATACTCATCTTGGTCTAAAGGTTGTACTTCTATGGTAATGTTAGCAAACTCTTTTTTTAGCAATTTAATGGCGTTATTTATGTAATCTACACCAACGGTTTTGTTAGCCTCGCCAGTTACCAATAAAATATGGTTATACCCTTTACTACGCAAAAAGGCAGCTTCTTTTAAAATTTCAGCATCTGTTAACGTGCGTCTAGGTATTTTGTTGGTTAAGCTAAAACCACAATAAGTACATATGTTTTGGCACTCATTACTTAGGTACATTGGTGCGTACATTTGCATTGTATTGCCAAAGCGTTTTTTTGTTAACGCATTACTCATTTGTGCCATTTGCTCTAAATATGGTTTAGCAGCAGGAGAAATTAAGGCTTTAAAATCTTCTAAAGTACGTTTGTTATTTTGTAACGCAGCTTCTACGTCTGCATTAGTTTTGCTGTAAATATCTGCAACAATGGCGTCCCAATTATAACTATTAAAAAGTGATGTAAAATTACTCATTTAAAAAAGAGGTTAAAGGTGAGCTTGCTTCTGCTGTTTGTTTTATAGGAGCTAGCTTTGCATTATAGGCTAAACGGCCAGATTTTACAGCTAACTTAAAAGCATTTGCCATAGCAATAGGATTTTGTGATACTGCAATTGCAGTGTTTACCAAAACAGCATCTGCACCAAGTTCCATTGCATAGGCAGCATGTGAAGGAGCGCCAATGCCAGCGTCTACAATTACAGGAACGTTACTTTGTGCTATGATTATTTCTAAAAAATCTACTGTTTTTAATCCTTTGTTACTGCCAATTGGTGCGCCTAATGGCATTACGCACTGTACGCCAACATCTTCTAAACGTTTACATAAAACAGGGTCTGCGTGTATGTATGGCATAACTACAAAACCTTGTTTTACAAGTTCTTCTGCAGCTTTTAAAGTTTCTATTGGGTCTGGTAATAAATATTTTGGATCTGGATGAATTTCTAATTTAACCCAATTGGTTTCTAATGCTTCTCTAGATAATTGCGCAGCAAAAACAGCTTCTTTTGCAGTACGCACGCCAGAGGTGTTTGGTAAAAGATTTATTCTAGAATGATTTAAATGTGATAAAATATCGTCATCTTCATTAGCTACATCTACACGTTTTAGTGCTACGGTAACCAATTCACTTTCTGATGCTAGTAACGCATTTTTCATTACGGTTGAAGAACTAAATTTTCCTGTTCCGGTAAATAATCTAGAAGAAAACTCTTTGTCTGCTATTTTTAAATTATCGTTCATCATTTTTACTTTTATCAAATTTGTACACTTGCTCTTGTGTAGCTGGTGTGTTTAATACTTTATTTAGCGTGGCAATGCTATTAAAATTGGCAGTAATTTCTGTTGATGTTGCAATGCCGTAAATTCCTGTTTTTAAAAGCTCGGGAACATCTGCAATTGTAATGCCGCCAATGGCAATTATAGGTGTAGTTGTTTGTAGCTCATCTAAAATTGCTTGGTATCCTTGTAGTCCTAAAGTTGGACTCAAATTTTTTTTAGTTTGTGTAAATCTAAATGGTCCAAGTCCAATGTAGTCTACTTCTTTTTTTAATAAATTTTCGCAATCCTCTAAGGTGTTTGCCGTGCCACCAATACTAATCCATTTTCCTAAATGCTCACGTGCCTCTAATGGGCAAGCATCTGTTTTTCCTAAGTGTACACCGTCTGCATTTACTTTTTTAGCAATTTTATAATGATCGTTAATAATTAATCTAGTCTGAAAATGTGAAGTTATTTCTCTTGCCTTTAGAGCGATTTGAAATAAGCTTTCTTCATCTACATTTTTTAAACGTAACTGTACCCAATCTGCACCAGAAGAACACGCTTTTTGTATGTTGGCTAAATGTACTTCTGGAGTCTTACCTTGACTTATATAATGTAATTTGCTAATCATTATTTTTTGTTTTTTGTACTAGATAAAATGTTTCATCTATTTTTTTAAATGCCTCTACAGGCTTTTCTGCGCCCCAAACTCCACCTAAAACACCAACACCTTTGTACCCTAATGTGTTAAATTTGCTAAGGTTTTCTGCTGTAACCCCTCCCATACCAACAATTGTTTTGTTTATGTGATTTACATTAAAGCCACGCCCTTTGTAATCTTTTTTTGAAATTGAATTAAAAACAGGACTAAGCAGGTGATAATCAAACTCAAAATAACAATTGTTTAATTCTTCTTGATTATGAAATGAAGAACTTATTGTTTTGCCAAACATATTTAAGTTTTTAAAATACCGTGTAGGATTGTCTATAGTATCTCTACGTTTTTGTTCTTGAAAATGAATGCCTTTTAAGTTAAAGCTATTTATTAGCTCATGATAATAATGTACAACAATACGGTTGTGGTATTGTGACTCTATTTTATTTAGATAATTTGTATGCTGGTCTAGATCTTTAAAAGGTTTTCTTAAATGATAATACTGCAGGCCAGCATTAAATAACTGATGAAGTATTTCTATTTCATTAGGGATATCTTTTTCTGGTGCTATAACTATTATCATAAGTTGCTTTTGAGTTAGGGATTGTAGTGGCATCCTTTTGCCTTTTTTAGCAAAAGATATAACGGAAAGCCCGCCTACGCCTTACGTAGTAAAAGGCGTAGGAACTTCCACTTTATATTACAAATACACTTCTGATCCTTTGTCTTTAAATTCTTTAGCTTTTTCCTCCATACCTTTTGTGAAAACCTCGTCTCCTTTTATTTCGTTTACAGCGGCAAAATCTCTAACCTCTTGTGATATTTTCATAGAGCAAAATTTTGGTCCGCACATAGAGCAAAAATGGGCTATTTTAGCGCCATCTGCAGGTAAGGTTTCATCATGGTATTCACGAGCTAATTCTGGGTCTAGTGCTAGGTTAAACTGATCTTCCCAACGGAACTCAAACCTTGCTTTACTTAAGGCATCGTCTCTGTGCTGAGCACCGGGATGACCTTTGGCTAAATCTGCCGCGTGTGCAGCTAATTTATAAGTAACAACACCTGTACGTACATCATCTTTATTAGGAAGGCCTAAGTGTTCTTTTGGTGTTACGTAGCAAAGCATTGCGCAACCAAACCAACCAATCATTGCAGCACCAATACCAGATGTAATGTGGTCATAACCAGGAGCTATATCTGTTGTGAGTGGGCCTAATGTGTAAAAAGGAGCCTCGTCACAAGCCTCTAACTGCTTGTCCATATTAGCTTTTATCATATGCATTGGTACATGTCCTGGGCCTTCTATAAAAGTTTGCACATCATGTTTCCAAGCAATTTTTGTAAGCTCACCTAGTGTTTCTAATTCGGCAAATTGAGCTTCATCATTAGCATCTGCAATGCAACCAGGGCGTAAACCATCTCCTAAAGAAAAAGCAACATCATAGGCTTTCATTATTTCACATATTTCTTCAAAATGCGTGTATAAAAAACTTTCTTTGTGGTGTGCCAAACACCATTTTGCCATTATAGATCCGCCACGCGAAACAATACCTGTAATACGTTTTGCTGTCATTGGTACATAGCGTAAACGTACACCTGCATGTATGGTAAAGTAATCTACACCTTGTTCTGCTTGTTCTATTAAAGTATCTCTAAAAATTTCCCAAGTTAAATCTTCTGCTACGCCATTAACTTTCTCTAAGGCTTGGTAAATAGGTACGGTTCCAATTGGTACCGGAGAGTTACGTATTATCCACTCACGAGTTTCATGGATGTTTTGTCCGGTAGACAAGTCCATTATATTATCTGCTCCCCAACGGCAAGCCCAAACAGCTTTTTCTACCTCTTCTTCTATAGAAGATGTGGTGGCAGAGTTTCCAATATTTGCATTAATTTTCACCAAAAAGTTTCTGCCTAATATCATAGGTTCTGCTTCTGGGTGGTTTATATTGCTAGGGATAACTGCACGCCCACGAGCAACCTCGTCTCTTACAAATTCTGGTGTTATTTTAGCAGGAATGCTAGCGCCAAAATCTTGGCCAGGGTGTTGCTTAGATAAACGAGTCATTTCATCTATACGTTGGTTTTCACGAATAGCAACGTATTCCATCTCTGGAGTAATAATGCCTTTTTTTGCGTAATGCATTTGCGATACATTTTCTCCTTTTTTTGCGCGCATTGGTTTTTTTAAGTGTCCAAAACGTAAATGATCTAAGTTTTTATCATTTAAACGCTCGTTACAGTATTTAGAAGAAAAACCATCTAATTGTTCTACGTTGCCGCGGTCTAAAATCCATTGTTCACGTATGCGTTCTATTCCTTTATGAACGTCAATATCTTTATTAGGGTCTGTATAAGGACCAGAAGTATCATAAACAGTTACAGGTTGGTTTGGAGTACGACTTTTGGTAAGTGAATCTACGGTGTCACTTAGCTCTATTTCTCGCATAGCAACTTTTAATTCTGGAAATAGTTTGCCAGAAACATACACTTTTTTAGAATTAGGAAAAGGGTGTCTTGTAATACCGTCTTGTTTGGGTGCGGTGTCTTTTTTTTTCATAATAAAATCTTTTAAAGTTTTAGGTTAGCCTCCTTGAGCAGGACGTATTAACAATACATTGTCATGAGGTTGTAAAATAGTAGTGCTCCAGTCTGTTTTTGGTATTACATTGCCGTTAATAGCAATTGCAACACCAAAAATGGTAATTTCTAGAGTTTGTATTAATGTGGCTATTGTAGTGCCTGAGGAAACTACGTGCTCTTTGTTATTTACGTTTATGGGTACCATAATGATACATTTTAAGTGCTAGGGTATAGCGTTAAAAAAATCCAATTAAATCGTAAACTGTGTGTGAAAATGCAATCTCCAGAAACGGAAAAAACATTAAAAGATAGAAATCATAAAAAGAATTCAACTTTTCCCTTCGGCTGTACTAACAGCATCAGGTTCAAAGGGTATTTCTCAGTTCTTAAAAAGAACACCCCTAAAGTTTACATAACAAATGTATTAAATATTTTGTGATAAGACCTAATAAAAAACAAAACTCTTGTGCTTGTAAATAGATCTACATATTTTTAAAGTAGTTGTAAGTTTTTAATTGTGAATGTGTTGTGCTTTTGTTATTTGTGACGTACTTATTTTGTTGTTTAGCATCTATAACTCTGGCTTTTACATTGTCTGATAACTGAATTTGTAAAATATCTTTAACTATTTTAAAGTTGTCTTTATCTTCTACAGGAGTAATTACCTCAATTCTGTGTGATAAGTTACGTTTCATCCAATCTGCAGAGCCAATAAAAAGTTTTTCATTGCCTCCGTTGCCAAAAAGATACACACGGCCGTGCTCCAAATACCTGTCTAAAATACTTGTTACGGTAATGTTTGTACTTTGTCCTTTTATGCCTGGTACCAAGCAACAGATACCACGAATTAATAAGCGTATTTGTACACCAGCATTACTTGCCTTATATAGCAATTGAATCATTTTTTTATCTTCAAGGCTGTTCATCTTTAAAATAATTAAGCCTTGTTTGCCTGCTTGTGCCAATTCAATTTCTTTTTCTACCATTCTAGAAAAAACGTGTCTGCTTGTAAAAGGGGAAACCAGTAATTTTTTAGCCTTTGGAACAATTAAAACACCTTCTAAAACTAGAAAAACCCTATTTAGTTCTTTGCAAATTTTTGTATCTGCTGTCATTAAACCAAAATCTGTATACAATTTGGCAGTTTTTTCATTAAAGTTGCCAGTTCCTATATAACAATAGGTTTTAAGCTTACCACTAACTTCTTTTTCTATGTATATTATTTTAGAGTGTACTTTTATGCCAGGATAACTATAAATAACTTTTGCTCCGTTATTTTTAAATATTTTACCCCATTTTAAATTGTTGTCCTCATCAAACCTAGCTTTTGCTTCTATAAACACAACCACATTTTTACCAGCTTTTGCAGCGTTAGCAATAGCAGTATTTAGCCTAGATGTTTTTGCCAAGCGGTACAGTGTTATTTTTATAGTTTTTACTTCTTTAGACGAGGCAGCTTCCTCTAGCAATTTTATAACAGGTTCAAAAGATTGGTAAGGGTAGTGTATCAGTTGGTCTTTAGTGTCTATTGCATTAAAAACTGAGTTGTGCTTAGTTAGTAAAGGGTGTGGTAATGGCTCTAGTTTAGTATTGCTTAATTGTTTTTTGGTGGGATTAGGGAAACTAAAAAAGTCTTTAAAATTATGATAAATGCCACCTAAAATAATGTCGGTATTGTACACGTTTAATGTGCTTTTTATTGCATTTAAAAGTGCTGTTGGTGCACTTGCATCTATTAAAGCACGTGTTGCTTGTCCGGTTTTTCTTTTGGGTAAAGCATCTATTATTTTCTGCATTAAATTGCCAGAGAACTCATCTTCAATATACAACTCTGCGTCTCTAGATATTTTTAAGGCGTAGTAATTGGTATTATTTTCTTTGTTTAAATTGTATTTTAAAACATCATCTATAAAAGTAACAAAGTAGGTTTGGTTTGTAGAAGGAAACACAATAAAACGAGGTTTGTTTTCAGGAATTTCTACAAGTTCTATTTCTTCATTATTTTTTAATGTAACTAGGTATGATGCTTCATTTTCTGCAAAAATAGAGTTTTTAGTTGCTGTTTTTTCTGTTTGTATACTAAGCGAATTTTTTAAGTTGGCATTGTAATAGTCTTCTGCAAACTGCTTTTGCTTTAGGGTAAAATCTTTATAATTTATAAGGTGTATTCCTTCTGCCTTTAAATCAGGAATAATTTCGTTTAAAAAAATAGCTCCAAATTCTTGTTGTTGTATATCTACTTGTTTTTTTATTTCGGCTAAAACCTTGTTGGGTTTGGTTATAAGCTTTTTGCGTAACGGCTTTTTAATGTCTTTTATTTGTCTAATGTCTGATACACGAACTTTAAAAAATTCATCTAAATTAGAAGAAAAAATTGCTAAAAACTTTATACGTTCGTACAAAGGATTTTGTTTGTCTTTAATTTCTTGTAAAACTCTGTGGTTAAAACGTAGCCAAGATAAATCTCTGTGGTAGTATTTAGAATTGTAAAGCTTGCTCATAAATAGTAAAATAAGCAATTTATATGTTTTATAATAAAGTTATGTAAGTATTTTGTTAAGTTATTGTTTATGCAGCTTTTAAATAGTGTTTGTATTTAATACACTTACTAAATAATTTTTATTGCTTGTAAACCATTAAATTTGTGATGTGAAGTTACCACTAGTAAATAAAGAAAAAACAACGGCTTTAATTAAGGATGAAGCAAAACGCTTAGGGTTTATGTCTTGTGGCGTGTCTAAAGCTGAGTTTTTAAAGGAAGAGGCTCCACGATTAGAAAAATGGCTTACCAAAAATATGAATGGTCAAATGGCTTATATGGAGAACCATTTTGATAAGCGTTTAGATCCAACAAAGCTTGTAGAAGGTTCTAAATCTGTAATTTCTTTATTGTTAAATTATTACCCAGAAGATACGCAAAATAACGATGCATTAAAAATTTCTAAGTACGCTTATGGGCAAGATTACCACCACGTTATAAAATCTAAATTAAGAGAATTACAAGAGTTTATTACCAACAACATTGGTGAGGTAGAAGGTAGGGCGTTTGTAGATTCAGCACCTGTTTTAGATAAAGCTTGGGCTGCAAAAAGTGGTTTAGGTTGGATAGGTAAAAACAGTAATTTAATAACACAAAAAGTAGGTTCTTTTTATTTTATTGCAGAGTTAATTGTAGATATAGAACTGGCTTATGATAGTGCTGTAACAGATCATTGTGGTACTTGTACCGCCTGTATAGATGCTTGCCCTACGCAGGCAATTGTAGATCCGTATGTTGTAGATGGTAGCAAGTGTATATCATACTTTACAATAGAATTAAAAAATGAAATTCCTGCTGAGGTTAGAGGTAAGTTTGATGATTGGATTTTTGGATGTGATGTTTGTCAGGATGTGTGTCCTTGGAATAGATTTTCTAAGCCACACAATGAGCCGTTATTTAATCCGCATCCAGATTTGCTATCTATGACAAAAAAAGATTGGCAAGAAATAACAGAAGATGTTTTTAGAAAAGTTTTCAAGAAATCTGCAGTAAAGCGTACTAAATTCTCAGGATTACAACGTAACATAGATTTTTTAGATTAATATTATAATTTAATTGGTACTATACCCTTAAATTTGCACCTTAAAATTAGAAGCAATGAGCAACGAGAAGAATAGAAGAGAAGCTTTAATTTACCACGCAAAACCACAGCCTGGTAAAATAAAAATTGTTCCTACTAAGCCTTATGCAACACAAAGAGACTTGGCATTAGCTTATTCTCCTGGAGTAGCAGAGCCTTGTTTAGAAATAGAAAAAGACAAAGAAAACGCATATAAATATACATCTAAAGGTAATTTAGTTGCTATAATATCTAACGGTACAGCTGTTTTAGGATTGGGTGATATTGGTCCTGAGGCATCTAAACCTGTTATGGAAGGGAAAGCACTGTTATTTAAGATTTTTTCTGATATTGATGGTGTAGATATAGAGGTTGATACTAAAGATGTAGATAAGTTTGTAGAAACTGTAAAAATGATAGCACCTACTTTTGGTGGTATTAACTTAGAAGATATAAGTGCACCTGCTGCTTTTGAAATTGAGCGCAGATTAAAAGAGGAGTTAGATATTCCTGTAATGCATGATGACCAGCACGGTACAGCTATTATTTCTGCAGCGGCATTATTAAATGCATTAGAAATAGCAGGTAA
Source organism: Cellulophaga sp. RHA_52 (assembly GCF_007827205.1). NCBI lineage: Bacteria > Pseudomonadati > Bacteroidota > Flavobacteriia > Flavobacteriales > Flavobacteriaceae > Cellulophaga > Cellulophaga sp. RHA_52. The sequence continues at coordinate 257,856 of NZ_VIRZ01000001.1, read as the reverse complement.
AAAAATTGAAGAAGTACGTATTGTAATAAGTGGTGCAGGTGCTGCTGCTGTTTCTTGTACAAGGTTGTACAAAGCTTTTGGAGCTAAAGATGAGAATATTGTAATGCTAGATAGTAAAGGTGTTATAAGATCTGATAGAGGTAACTTATCTAAAGAAAAAGCTGAGTTTGCATCAGACAGAAAAATAGACACTTTAGATGAGGCTATGAAAGATGCAGATGTTTTTGTAGGACTTTCTATTGCAGATATTGTTTCTCCAGAAATGTTATTGTCTATGGCAAGTAACCCAATTGTTTTTGCAATGGCAAATCCTAATCCAGAGATTAATTATGATTTAGCTGTAAAAACAAGAAAAGATATTATAATGGCTACAGGAAGGTCTGACCATCCTAACCAGGTAAATAATGTTTTAGGATTTCCTTTTATTTTTAGAGGAGCACTAGATGTAAGAGCTACAGGTATTAATGAAGCTATGAAAATGGCAGCAGTTAAAGCCATAGCTAAGTTAGCAAAAGAGCCAGTGCCAGAGCAAGTAAATATTGCGTACGGAGAAACAAGATTAACTTTTGGTGAAGACTATATTATTCCTAAGCCTTTTGATCCAAGATTAATTGCAGAAATTCCTTTAGCTGTAGCAAAGGCTGCTATGGATAGTGGTATAGCAAAACAACCTATTGAAGATTGGGATAAATACAAAGAGGAATTAATTAGGCGTTCTGGTAATGACAATAAAGTTGTACGTTTATTACACAACAGAGCAAAAGTAAATCCTAAAAGAATTGTTTTTGCAGAAGCAGATCATTTAGATGTACTAAAAGCAGCACAAATTGCTTATGAAGAAGGTATTGCAGAGCCAATTTTATTAGGTAAAAAAGAAACTATATTAGAACTTAAAGCAGAGTTAGAGTTTGATGCAGACGTGCAAATTATAGATACTAAAGCAACAGAGTCTAAAGGGCAACGTACATTATACGCTACTAAGTTTTGGGAAAACAGAAAACGTAAAGGAGTTACCTTTTACTACGCCAAAGCTAAAATGAGAGAGCGTAACTATTTTGGATCTATGATGGTAGAAGTAGGTGATGCAGATGGTATGATTTCTGGTTACTCTAGGGCATACCCAACAGTAGTAAAACCTGTTTTTGAAGTTATTGGTAGAGCATCTAATGTGCAAAAAGCCGCAACAGTAAACATAATGGTTACAGATAAAGGACCTTTATTTGTAGCAGATACATCAATAAATATTAACCCTAATGCAGAGGAGTTAGCAGATATTGCTTTAATGACAGCTAACGTAGCTAAAACTTTTGGTTTTGATCCTGTAATGGCTATGACGTCTTATGCTAACTTTGGGTCTTCTAACGAGCCAAATGCTGTTAAGGTTAGAAAAGCGGTAGAAATATTACATACCAAACATCCAAACTTGGTTGTAGACGGAGAAATACAAATGGATTTTGCGTTAAATAAAGAGCTATTACAGAGTCAGTTTCCGTTTTCTAAATTAGCAGGTAAAAAGGTTAATACGTTTATTTTTCCAAACTTAGAGTCGGCTAACATTACCTATAAGTTGCTTAAAGAGTTAAATGATGCAGACTCAATAGGGCCAATTATGTTAGGCTTGCGAAAGTCTGTACATATTCTTCAATTAGGAGCAGATGTAGATGAAATGGTAAATATGACCGCAGTAGCTGTAATAGATGCACAAGAGAGAGAAAAAAGAAGAAAAGCTAAAAACAATCAGTAAATAAAATAATACAAACCAACCTATACCATTCATATGATTACACATTTAAGAGGAAAATTAGTAGAGAAAAATCCAACATTTTTAGTAATTGAGTGTAATGGTGTAGGTTACTTTGTAAACATATCACTGCATACCTTATCCAAGGTGTCTGATGCAGAAAATATTCAGCTGTATACGCATTTACAAGTAAAAGAAGACTCACACACACTTTTTGGTTTTGCAGAAAAATCTGAACGAGAAATTTTTAGATTATTAATTTCTGTATCTGGTATAGGCCCTAGTATTGCACGTACAATGTTATCATCATTATCACCTGCCCAGGTAAGAGATGCAATTGCGGGCGGAGACGTTGCAACTATACAATCTGTAAAAGGTATTGGAGCAAAAACTGCACAGCGTGTAATATTAGATTTAAAAGATAAAGTATTAAAAATATACGATATTGATGAAGTTTCTACTTCTTCAAACAATACAAATAAAGAAGAAGCGTTATCTGCTTTAGAGGTTCTTGGTTTTGCACGTAAGCAAGCAGAAAAAACTGTTGACGTAGTTGTTAGTCAAGACCCAACATTAAGCGTTGAAAACATTATTAAGTTGGCGCTGAAAAATTTGTAATAAGTTTGAAAACAGGGGCAAAAAAAAATCTTTCACCATTATATAGGTTATTAATTATATGTGTGCTTTTCTTAGGTGCGCCAACTTTTGCATTTGCACAAGATGGTGAAGAGCAAGAACAAGATTCTACAAAAACGGGTGTTGCACTTGGTAAAATTACTTTGCCTAATCCTAACAGTATTGTTTCTAAATATACTTATGACCCTGATCTAGATAAATATGTATATTCAGAAAAAGTAGGAGAGTTTAATATTAGTTACCCAATTTATTTAACTCCAGATGAATATTTTGAGTTGGCTCGTAAAGAGGGAATGAAAAACTATTTTAAAGAAAAAGCAGATGCTTTTTCTGGAAAAAAAGCAGGTAGTGAGGAAGCAAGAAAAAATTTATTGCCTAACTTTTATGTAAACAATAATTTTTTTCAATCTATTTTTGGAGGTAATACCATAGAGGTTATTCCAACAGGTTCTGTTGCAATGGATTTAGGTGTTATTTGGCAAAAGAATGATAATCCATCTTTATCTCCAAGACAACGTACTAATACTAGTTTTGATTTTGATCAGCAGATACAATTAAGTATGCTTGGTAAAATTGGAGAAAGGTTACAAGTTAGTGCAGACTACAATACTGAAGCTACTTTTGATTTTCAGAATCTAGTTAAATTAGATTATACGCCAACAGAAGATGATATTATACAAAAAATAGAAGTAGGTAATATTAGTATGCCACTAAATAGCTCTTTAATTACAGGGGCGCAAAGTTTATTTGGTGTTAAAACACAGCTTCAATTTGGCAAAACGTTGGTTACAGCAGTTTTATCGGAACAAAGATCACAAAATAATACAGTTGTTGCACAAGGTGGCGGTACGGTAGAAGAGTTTTCTTTTACGGCTTTAGATTATGATGAGGATAAACACTTTTTTTTAGCGCAGTATTTTAGAGATAACTATGATGCAGCTTTAGAAAATTACCCATATATACGTAGTCAAGTACAAATTACAAGATTAGAAGTTTGGGTAACAAACAGAAGACAAGAAACATTAAATGTTAGAAATGTTGTTGCTATACAAGATTTAGGAGAATCTAACACAGACCAAACAAGAATAGGTAAAAGTGGTGGAGCTCCTGCAGGGTTTTTTAACGCTAGTGCAGCAGGTAATTTACCACTTAACAATGCCAATGATTATGATCCTGCTTTAATAAGTAACGGTGGTGCGTTAACAAGTCAAATTAGAGATATAGCAACCGTACAAGCTGGTTTTAATGTGCCAGGTTATACTGTTAACCAGGGCTTTGATTATACAATTTTAGAAAATGCAAGAAAATTAGATGTAGGAAAAGGAGAGTATACTTTTCATCCTCAATTAGGATATATCTCATTAAGTCAGCGTTTAAGTAATGATGAGGTTTTAGCTGTTGCTTTTCAGTACACTTACCAAGGTAATGTATACCAAGTAGGTGAGTTTGCAAATGGTGGTTTAGAGGCAACATCGGTTTCAGCAGGTGCTACTCCTGTGGTAGAAAACAATACTTTGGTGTTAAAATTACTTAAGAGTAATATTACTGCTGTGCAAGATCCTATTTGGGATTTAATGATGAAAAACATCTACAACACAGGTGCGTATCAACTAAGTCAAGAAGATTTTAAGCTTAATATTTTATATACAGACCCAACACCAAGAAACTATATAACTCCTGTTGCAGAGGGCGCAGGTTCTGGGTGGCCTACAACACCAAAGCCATTACAAGAACGTATTTTATTAGATGTGTTTAATTTAGATAGGTTAAATGCGTATAATGATGTGCAATCTGGTGGAGATGGTTTTTTTGATTATGTAGAAGGTTTAACTATAGACTCTCAAAACGGAAATATAATTTTTACCAAAGTCGAACCTTTTGGTGAGTATATTTTTGATGAGTTAGGTGGTGGTGTTTATGATGTAGATAATGACCAAGGTTATAATGATAACCAAAAAAAGTATGTGTACAGAAATATGTACTCACGTACTAAATCTGCAGCCTTAGAAGATGCAGATAAAAATAAGTTTATAATTAAAGGTAAATACAAATCTCAGGGTATTAATGGCATTCCTATTGGTGCTTTTAATGTTCCAAGGGGTTCTGTACGTGTAACCGCAGGGGGCAGACAATTACAAGAAGGTATAGATTATACCGTAAACTATTCTGCAGGAACAGTACAAATTTTAGACCCTAGTTTGGAGGCTAGTAATACACCAATTAATATTTCGGTAGAAAATAATGCAGTGTTTGGACAACAAACTAGACGTTTTACAGGAGTAAATGTAGAGCATCAGTTTAATGAGAAATTTGTTTTAGGGGGTACTTTTTTAAATTTAAATGAACGTCCGCTTACTCAAAAATCTTCTTATGGTGTAGAGCCAGTTAATAATACAATGTTTGGTTTAAATGGAAACTTCTCTACAGAAATTCCTTTTTTAACTAGGTTGGTAAATAAACTGCCAAATATAGATACAGATGTTCCATCTAACTTATCTATACGTGGTGAGGTAGCTTTATTAAAACCAAACTCGCCTAAAAATGCAAATTTTGAAGGAGAAACTACAACCTATGTAGATGATTTTGAAGGAGCACAATCTTTAATTGATATAAGGTCTTCATTAGGTTGGTATTTGGCAAGTACACCTCTAGAGTTTGCAGATCCAAGTGGGCAATTGTATGGTAGTTCTCCAGATGATACAGAAAATCTTAGAAATGGATTTGGAAGAGCTAAAATGGCTTGGTATTCTATAGATCGTCTTTTTTATTCTAACCAAAGACCATCAGGAATTAATGATAATGATATTTCTTTAAATGCAACCAGAAGAGTTTTTATAGATGAGGTTTTTCCTAAGGTAGAAATTGCACAGGGACAATCTACAACTCAAGGAACTTTAGATTTGGCATACTATCCAAACCTTAAAGGTCCTTACAATAACAATGCAGACTTTAATACTACTGCTCCAGAAGATAAATGGGCGGGAATTATGCGTCCAATGAGTAGTACAAATTTTGAGCAAGCCAATGTAGAGTTTGTGCAGTTTTGGGTTTTAGATCCTTATGTAGATGGGGAAACCACAAGTTCTGGTGAATTGGTATTTAACATTGGTAATATATCTGAAGATATTTTAAAAGATGGTAAAAAGCAGTATGAAAATGGTTTGCCAGGTATATCTAGCAACGATTTAGTTTCTGAAACATCATGGGGTAAAGTACCAGCAACACAGTCTCTTGTTTATGCTTTTGATGCAGAAGAAAACAACAGAACATTACAAGATTTAGGGTATGATGGTTTAAGTGATTCAGATGAAACATCAATTTTTACAAATAACCCTGCAGATGATCCTGCTTTAGATAATTATGAGTATTACCTAAATAAAGAAGGTAGTATTTTAGAGCGTTACATAAATTACAACAATCCGCAAGGCAACTCTCCTGTACAGGTAACCAATACAAACAGGGGTTCTACTACATTGCCAGATGTAGAAGATATAGATAGAGATTTAACAATGAATACTGTAAACAGTTATTATGAATACAGAATTCCTGTTAAGCCTAACACTACTATTAATGATAAGTATGTAACTGATATTAAAGAAGGCCAAACGCCAACTTTACCTAATGGTTCTGTTTTAAATAGAAGATGGATACAGTATAAAATTCCGTTAAGTGATTTTACAGATGACATTGGAGGTATTACAGATTTTAGATCTATTAGTTTTATGCGTATGTATTTAACTGGTTTTTCTGATGATGTTGTAATGCGTTTTGCAACTTTAGATTTGGTTAGGGGTGACTGGCGTACTTATACAAAATCTTTAGAGCCAGATGTAGATAATAATCCTGATGATGATGGCACTTTTGTAGATGTTGCAACAGTTAATATTGAAGAAAACAATACAAGATCACCAATTATTTATGACTTGCCTCCAGGTTTGCGTAGAGAGCAACTTAATAATAACAATACTATTGTACAGCAAAATGAACAATCACTATCATTTAAAATAGAAAACTTAGAGTCTCAGGATTCTAGAGGTGTATTTAAAAATGTAAATATAGATGTAAGACAATATGAGCGTCTTAAAATGTTTATTCATGCAGAAGAAATTTTAGAAACCGATTTTCCTGATGGAGAAAGACCTTTGGTTGGTTTTTTAAGGCTAGGTACAGATTTTAGTGAAAACTTTTACCAAATAGAAGTTCCTTTAGAGTTTACTGCTCACGGAGAAAGTGACAGAGAAAAGATTTGGCCAGAGGATAACGAGATACTTATAGAGTTATCAGACTTAAACAAAATAAAGTCCTACGGTATAGCTGGGCAAACTTTAAGTCAAATAAACTATTATGAAATTATAGACGGTGAAGTTGTTCCTGTAAATGAGTTTGATGCTCGTGAGCCTGGAGTAATGCGTATAGGTTTAAGAGGTAACCCATCTTTAGGTAGTATACGTAGTATGATGGTGGGTGTAAAAAACACTAGTGATGCTGCTGCACGTGGAGAGGTTTGGTTTAATGAGTTGCGTTTGGCTGGTTTAGATAGCAATGGTGGCTGGGCAGCAATTGGTGCCGTAGATTTAAATCTTGCAGATTTTGCAGATGTTTCTGTTACAGGAAGCAAAAGTACATCTGGTTTTGGTGGTATAGATCAAATGCCAAATGAACGTGCCAGAGAAGATGCAATGTCTTATGATGCTGTTACAAATATTAACCTGGGGCAGTTGTTACCTAAAAAGCTAGGTATACAATTACCATTTAATTACGGAATATCTGAGCAGTTAATTACGCCAGAGTTTGATCCAGTTTATGATGACTTAAAGTTAGAGGATAGAATTGCAGCTGCACAAACAAAAGAAGAAGCAGATGCTATAGAAGAACAAGCAGAAGATTACACAAAAAGAACAAGTATAAACTTTATTGGTGTGCGTAAAAATAGAGGAGAAGAGGCAGATGCTAATTTTTACGATGTAGAAAACTTTACCTTTAATTATTCATACAATGAGGTAAACCATAGAGATTTTGAAATTGCTAAATTAAAAGACCAAAATGTGGTTGCTGGTTTAACGTATGCTCATAATTTTGAACCAGTAGAAATAGCACCTTTTGCTAAAAAAGATTCATTATTTACAGGTAAATATTTAAAATGGTTAAAAGACATCAATTTAAATTTATTACCAACAAGCATAGCAGTTAACTCAAATATAAATCGTCAGTTTAATCAACAACGTTTTAGAGATGTTGTAGAGCCAGGTGTAGATGCTTTAGCTTTGCCAGAGCTACAACAACGTAATTATATGTTTAACTGGCAATACAATATAAATTATAACTTAACTAAATCATTACGTTTTAATATATCTGCTTCAAACAACAATATAATACGTAATTATTATAAAGATGATATAGGAGTAGATATAGATGATCAATTAAATATTTGGGATGGCTTTTTTGATATAGGAGAGCCAAACAGACACGCACAACAGTTTGAGTTAAATTATGATATTCCGTTTAATAAAATACCAGCTTTAGATTTTATTAATGCGCAATATGTTTACACAAGTAATTTTGACTGGCAACGTGGTGGAGATGCTTTAAAAGAGGTCGCTGGTGAAGATATTAATAGAATACAAAACGCAAGTACACATACAATAGCAGCAAACTTAACTATGCAAAAATTGTATGATATGGTTGGGTTAAGAAAATCTAAAGGCAAATCTCAATTAACAACAACTCGCCAAGATAAAGCTGGTAATACGCCTAAAGCAAAAAATGGCGGATTTGGAAAAATTGCCACAGATTTAATTACAATGGTTAAGCGTGTAAACTTTAATTATACAGAAACTAGAGGTAAACAATTACCGGGTTATACAAACTCAATTGGTTTTGTAGGAACAACTAAACCTAGTTTAGGATTTGTTTTTGGTAGTCAAGAAGATATACGTTATGATGCTGCTAAGAGAGGTTGGTTAACAACATTTTCAGAATTTAATGAGCAGTTTGTACAAGAAACAAATAGACAGTTAGATATTACTGCGGTTGCAGAACCAATTAGAGATTTAACTATAGATATTACAGCAAACAGAAACTTGTCTGAACGTTACCAAGAAAATTTTTCAGTTGCATTTGAAAATGGAGAGTATGAGTATCAAAACCTTTTAGGAAACAATTATGGAAATTTTGGTATCTCTACAATGATGATAAAAACAGCTTTTACAAAAAGTGATGAGTTTGAGTCGGCTACTTTTGATCAGTTTAAAGAAAATAGGTTAGTTATTGCCAATCGTTTAGCAGGTAATACAGGAGCTAGGGATGCAGAAGGTTACCCAGAGCGTTACGGTAAAACTAGTCAGAATGTATTATTGCCTGCGTTTATTGCTGCTTACACAGGGCAAGATGCATCAAAAGTAAAGTTAGGAGCATTTAGAAACTTTCCTATTCCTAACTGGAGATTAAAGTACACAGGTTTAATGCGTGTAAATTGGTTTAAAGAAAAATTTAAGCGTTTCTCTATTAGTCACGGTTATAGGGCTTCATATAACATCAACTCTTTTCAAACTAATTTAGAAAGAGAAAATACAACTATAGATCCTGAAACTCAAGATTTCTTGCCAGAGAATATTATGGCAAACGTTGTGTTAACAGATCAATTTAACCCATTGGTTCGTTTAGATTTTGAAATGAAGAACTCTATGAGCGTTGTTGCAGAGCTACAAACAATGAGGGCTTTAACAATGAGTTTTGATAATAACTTACTTACAGAGCTTAATAGTAAAGATTATACTGTTGGTTTAGGGTATAGGTTTAAAGATGTAAACTTTGTTACTAATATAGGAGGAGATAAAATGCGTTTTAAAGGAGATTTAAACTTAAAGTTAGATGCTACTTTAAAGGATAATATTACCATTATTAGAAACTTAGAGTTAAATAATAATCAAATTACATCGGGTCAAAATGTGTTTTCATTAAAGTTTGGTGCAGATTATGCGTTAAGCAAATCGTTAGAGGTTGCTTTCTTTTATGATCATTCGTTCTCTAAATTTGCAGTTTCAACTGCATTTCCGCAAACTACAATTAATACAGGTTTTACATTTAAGTATAACTTTGGTAACTAATTTTTACTTCAGTTTTGTAAGTGTTTTACTGGTAAATATTAAGTAGCTGTTTTAAAAAGAATTATTTCTTGTAATTTTTCAAAATAAATAATTTTCAAATCATTTTTTATCTGTTACATTTGCTGCATTAATTAAAATGATACTAAAATGAACATACCATCAGAATTAAAGTATACTAAGGATCACGAGTGGGTTAAAATAGATGGCGATGTTGCCACTGTAGGAATTACAGATTTTGCTCAGGGTGAGTTAGGAGACATTGTTTATGTTGAGGTAGAAACACTAGATGAGACCTTAGATAAAGATGAGGTTTTTGGTACTGTTGAAGCCGTTAAAACTGTTTCAGATTTATTTTTGCCATTATCTGGAGAAATAATTGAGTTTAATGAGTCTTTAGAAGATGAGCCAGAAAAGGTAAATACAGATCCTTATGGAGATGGTTGGATGATTAAAATTAAAATTAGTGATGCTTCACAGGCACAGGAATTAATGTCTGATGCTGATTATAAAGATTTAATTGGTGGTTAAAAAGCCAATTTATACCATATTATTTATAAGCTGGGTAGTGTTAATTACATTACTCAGCTTATTTTCTTTCAGTAATACAGATCTTCCTTCTGTTAAAATACCATATATAGATAAGCTAGTACATTTCACTTTTTATAGTGTAGCCACATTACTTGGTGTGTTGTCTTTAAAAGAGTTTTTTAACATAAAAAAAGTTAAAACATTAATTATTTGGTATTTAGCCTTTATTTTAATTGTATATGGCATAATTATTGAGATATTACAGCACACAATCACCGTTACCAGAAGCGCAGAATTTTTAGATTTTGTAGCCAATACAATAGGTGTTTTTGTAGGATTATTTGTTGCAAAGCAACTTTTTTTAAAAGAAAGAATATTAAAATGAAAAAATTAATTGCTTAATTAGATAATATTTATTTAAATTAGCGAACACTAAATTAAAACCTATGGAACCAAAGAAAAATCCACAAGCTGACTTAACAAAAAACAGCAGTCTTTATTTTGCAATAGGGCTGGCTCTTGTTATGTTTATAGTTTGGCGTGCACTAGAGTACAAAAAATACGATGAAGATAATACATACGACATTACACAGAATGTTGATGATATGTTAGATGAAGAAGTTCCAATGACAGAACAGATTAAAACTCCACCACCACCACCGCCACCACCAGCAGCACCAGAAGAAATTGCTGTTGTTGAAGATGATGTAGAAGTAGAGGAATCTGTTATTCAGGATACTGAGTCTGATGAGGAAGAGGAAGTAATGGATGTTGAAGATGTTGTTGAAGAAGAAGTAGAAGTAGATGTAGATGTACCTTTTTCTGTAATTGAAGATGTTCCAATTTTTCCTGGATGTGAAAAAGTAAAGAAAAAAGGAGCTAAGGCTTTAAGAGATTGTTTCAACGAAAAAATGAACAAGCACATTAGAAAGCATTTCCAATATCCAGAAATTGCTCAAGAAATGGGTATTCAGGGTAGAGTAAGTGTACGTTTTGTTATTCAAAAAGACGGTTCTATTGGTCAAGTTCAAATGCGTGGTCCAGATAAAAACTTAGAAAAAGAAGCTGCCAGAATTATTGGTAAACTTCCTAAGATGACTCCTGGTAAGCAAAGAGGTAGGGCTGTACGTGTTCCATTTAGTTTACCTATTACATTTAGATTACAATAAGCAAATACGCTTAAAAATATATAAAAAAAATCCGAACCAATTAGGTTCGGATTTTTTTATTCTTTTTTTCTGTAAAAAATTAAACCCCAAGCTATTGCTTGGGGTTTTTTGGTATACTATTTGTGTTTTAACATAATTGTAACAAATAAAAATAGTATTATGAAAACAAACACAGAAAATTCTGTTGGTTTCCACGGCAATGGAAACAACAGAGCGTCTACCAATGCAACTCCAAAAAAGAGTAAGCACGATGCAAATTTACGAAAAAACAGCTTCTTAAACTTTCAAATTGGTTTAGTTGTGGCAATGGGCTTAGTTTATTTGGCTTTAGAGTCTTCTTATGCATTTGTAGAAGAAAATACTACTAAGCCAGTAGAGCAAGAGAGAGAAATGGTGGAGTACCACCCAGACCTTAATAATTTTAAAGTAGAAGAGGATAAGCCAAAAGTTAAGGTTTTGGCAAAAACAGTGGTAAATCCTGATAAAATTAAAATTACTCCAGATAATGCAGTTGAGGATTTTACAGATTTTATAGACGATACTGAGTCAGACCCAGAAGAACCTGTAGCAGTTAGTAGCATTGTAGAACATAAAATTATAGAAGATCCAATAATTCCTTTAGATGTTGTTGAGGAGGTTCCAATATTTCCTGGTTGTGAAAAAGTAGCTAAAGAAAAAAGAAAGGACTGTTTTAATGAAAAAATGCAAAAGCACGTTAAACGCTATTTTAGGTATCCAGATGCAGCAATAGAAATGCGAGAGCAAGGTAGGGTAAGTGTAATGTTTAAAATTGGTACAGATGGCGTGGTAAAAGATGTTCAAATGAGAGGTCCGTCTAAAATATTAGAAAAAGAAGCACAACGCATTATTTCTAAGTTGCCGCAAATGACTCCGGGTAAGCAAGGGAAAAGCAATGTTGTAGTACCTTATTCAATACCAATTAATTTTAAATTGGAATAGTGTTAATTGTCTATCAATATTAGGTCTGCTTATGGTAAATAGGCAGGCCTTTTTATTTGTATTGGGTAAAAATTTTAACAAAAATATAAACCTTCATAATTGGTTGTAAAGAAATCATTTAGGTTATATCTTTGCAGTCCATAAAAAATAAGAATGAAAACTGCGGTTGGTACAGTAAAAGAAGCTACAGATGTTTCGGCATTTGCAGATTTTAAAGAAATAACAAAGGCGAGGCTAGCTGTAAGTGTAGTTTTTTCTTCAATAGCTGGTTATTTCTTAGGCGCAGATAAAATAGATTTTACAGTACTATTACTTTTAGCTTTTGGCGGTTACTGTATGGTAGGGGCATCAAATGCATTTAATCAAATTATAGAAAAAGATTTAGATGCGTTAATGAACCGTACAAAAAACAGACCTATTCCTTCTGGTAGAATGACGGTTACAACGGCATCTGTAGTGGCAATAGCTATGACCATAGCGGGTATTGTTTCTTTATATTTTGTAAATCCAAAGACAGCAATGTTTGGAGCAATATCAATATTTTTATATACCTGCGTTTATACACCGTTAAAAACCATTACTCCGTTAGCGGTTTTTGTAGGGGCTTTTCCTGGGGCAATACCTTTTATGCTGGGTTGGGTTGCAGCAACTAATGAATTTGGAATAGAACCGGGGACGTTATTTATGATTCAGTTTTTTTGGCAATTTCCTCACTTTTGGGCTTTGGGTTGGATGTTAGATGAAGATTATAAAAAAGGAGGATTTAAAATGTTGCCAACCGGTAAAAAAGATAAAGGAACAATTATTCAGATAATAATGTATACGGTTTGGATGATGTTAATTTCTGTAGTGCCTGCTTTTGGTGTTACTGGAACATTACAATTATCTGTAGTGGCAGCCGTAATTGTATTTATAATGGGTGGCGTAATGTTGTTTTTTGCTTTTCGTTTGTTTGATAATAGAGACAATGCATCTGCAAGAAAATTAATGTTGGCCAGTGTTACTTATATTACACTTATGCAAGTGGTATATGTGGTAGATAAGTTTGTGTAATAAAATAGTAGTGGGCAACTATAATATTGCCTTATAAAATAAATAAGTTTTACTAAATGGATTTAACTCATAAGTCAGAAAAACAAAAATCAGACAATGCTAAAAAAATGATGCTTTGGTTTGGTATTGTTAGTTTAATTATGGCATTTGCGGGATGGACAAGTGCTTACATTGTTAGTAGTTCTAGAGAAGATTGGTTAAAAGATTTTGATTTGCCATCTGCTTTTTTCTGGAGTACTTTAATTATTGTAGTAAGTAGTATTACATACTTTTTAGCTGTACAAGCAACTAAAAAAGATAAAAAGTCACAAGCAACCATATATTTGTGGACTACTTTAGTGTTGGGTATAGCTTTTATAATTTTACAATTTGTTGGTTTTTCTCAGTTAATAGGGAATGGTTTTTACTTTACAGGGCCAACAAGTAGCATAACAATGTCTTATATATTTTTAATTGCTGTAGTACACGTTGCTCACGTAGTAGCCGGACTTGTATCTTTAATAGTGGTAATAGTTAACCAAATTAGAGGTAAGTACTCATCTACAGAGGTTAATGGTTTAGAAATTGGAGCAACCTTTTGGCATTTCTTAGATTTGTTATGGGTTTATTTAATCTTGTTTTTCTATTTATATCGATAATAAATAGAAATAAAGTTAATTTCAGTTAAAATTTGGTTTTTGTATAGCCGAAAAAAATGTAAATTTGCGAAACTTAATTAGACTTAAGGTTTATTTAAGTGTTTTTTAAAAATAATAGAGCGTAGTTAAGCGTTCTTAGTTTATAAATTTTAAATTGTATATGGATACTACGGTAACAACAGGTACAGCAGAAAGTGTTTGGAGCGGAGGAAGTAATAACAAACCTTTAGGCGCTAGCTATGGTAAAATGATGATGTGGTTTTTCATCGTTTCTGATGCATTAACTTTTTCGGGCTTTATAGCTGCTTACGGATTTTCTAGATTTAAATTTGCAGATAGCTGGCCTATAGCAGATGAAGTGTTTACACACGTTCCTTTAGTTCACGGTAACTATCCTATGATTTATGTTGCTATAATGACATTTATTTTAATTATGTCTTCTGTAACTATGGTATTAGCTGTAGATGCAGGTCATAAAATGAAAAAGAATAGTGTTATTTGGTACATGTTCTTTACCGTAATTGGTGGTATTATATTCTTAAGTTCACAAGCTTGGGAATGGGCTACCTTTATTAAAGGTGATTTTGGAGCTATTGAAACAAAAGGTGGTAGAATACTACAGTTTGTTAATGCAGACACAGGAGAGAGAGCTGCAATTAGAGATTTTGCAACTCCTTTATATGAAGAAAGAGTAGACCATACAAATAATAAAGGTGTTTGGTTTTTTGGAGAAAGTGCTTTGCCATCATACTCAGTTAATGAAGTTGTAACAGGTTTTAAAGCAGATCCAAATATATTAGTAAGAGTAGAAAATATTAATGAAGACGGACATAAGATAGTTTTATCTAGAGAGGAATCTTTAAAAAGATTAGCTGGTTCTAAATACGTAGTAGAAGGGGCAAACCTAATACACAATGAGTACGGAAGCAGATTGTTTGCAGATTTCTTTTTCTTTATTACTGGTTTTCACGGTTTCCACGTATTCTCTGGTGTATTAATTAATATCATTATTTTCTTTAATGTAATTATAGGTACTTATGAGCGCAGAGGGCATTATGAAATGGTAGAAAAAGTTGGTCTTTATTGGCACTTTGTAGATTTAGTTTGGGTATTTGTATTTACCTTCTTCTACCTTGTATAATAGCAGTTTTTAAAAAAAATTACATTACGTATAATAATATAGTATAAAATGGCACACGAACATAAATTAGAAATTTTTAGAGGGCGTTGGAAGTTTAAAAATAACATTCAAAAAATATGGGGTGTATTAGCATTCTTATCTTTTGTAACTTTAATAGAAGTAGTTTTAGGTATCTATAAGCCAACGGTATTAATGAAACCATTAATATCTGCTTTTGAACCAGGTATACTTGGTTCTACAATGAATTTTTTATTGTCTCCATTTATCTATTTAAAGCCTCTAAACTTAATTTTTATTGTGCTTACAATAGTTAAGGCATATTACATTGCTTGGGACTTTATGCACTTACGTGACGAGAAAAAAGGATTTAGAAGATCTATAGTATGGACACCAGTATTTTTAATTAGTTATTTAGTGTTTATACTACTTACAGAAGGTAGTTACATTTATGATGTTTACCACAGTGGTTTTATAAAGTGGAACTTCTAACATTTAGCATCATTTAACAATACATAAAGGCGGTTTTTAGACCGTCTTTTTTTATTTTTGTACCATTATGAAAAAAACCTTTGTAATGGTAGTTTTATTTATACTACCAATTGTAGCTTACCTTTTTTTTGCCAGTGGCATACATAATTTTGGTAGGCTTCCTGTGCTAACAGAAAATGTTAGCGATTTAACAGCTTTTACTACAGATACACATTTAAAAAACAAAATATCTATTGTAGGTTTTTTGGGTAACAATGTAGATCAGAAAAAAGGAACTGCATTTAATTTAAATCAAAAAATATACAAACACTTTTTTGAGTTTAAAGATTTTCAATTTGTAATGCTTGTGGCCAATGGGCAAGAACAAGAGGTTGAAAAGCTTAAAAAAGAATTGTCTGTATTGGCAGATATAAAAAACTGGAAATTTGTTTACGGTAACGCATCTCAAATACAATCGTTTCATAAAGAACTAAAGACTGATATTGTTTTAGAAGACGATTTAAGCTCTCCTTATGTATTTATAGTGGATAAAGATTTAAATCTGCGTGGAAGAACAGATGATGAAGATGAAGGTACTAAATACGGATTTAACACTATTTCTGTAGCGGAGTTAAATAATAAGATGGAAGATGACGTAAAAATCATTTTAGCAGAATACCGTATGGCATTAAAAAAGAATAACGCAGAGCGTAAGTAATAATAAACTCTATTGTATGAAGAAGAAAAATTATAACTATATCTGGATTTCGTTTATAATTTTAGTGTTCGGAATTATTTTTATACCTAAAATAGTAAGCAGAATTAAGGATGACGCCATAGTGGAGAATGACCGTATGAACAAAAAGGACAACAAAGGAGACCTTGCATACGTAGAAATTAATGGTAGTAAAAAAAGAGTGCCAGAGTTTACCTTTATTAATCAAGATAGTTTAGTTGTAACCAATAGAGATTATTTAGGTAAAGTGTATATTGTCGAATTCTTTTTTACTTCTTGTCCAACCATTTGTCCTGTAATGACCAAAAACTTAGTACAGATTCAAAATAGCTTTAAAGATGTAGAGAATTTTGGAATAGCATCATTTAGTATAGACCCTAAAACAGATACACCAACTACATTAAAAAAGTATACAGAAACTTACGGTATTACAAATTTAGATTGGCATTTAATGACAGGGCAAAGAGATGAAATATATAAACTTGCTAACCAAGGCTTTAATATATTTGCACAACAAAACCCTAATGTACCTGGCGGTTTTGAACATTCTGGTATGTTTGCCTTAGTAGATAAAAGAGGTTACATACGCTCTAGAGTAGATGAGTTTGGAAACCCAATTATATATTACAGGGGAACAATTTCTGAAGAAGAAGGAGCTAATGATGAAGGAGAAAAAGAACAAATAAGCATATTAAAAGAAGATATTAAAAAGTTGTTAAATGAGTAAGATTGAAGATGTGAATTTTAAGGAAAAAAGGTTTAATACAATAATTACTATTGTATCTATTATTGTGCCTGTTGTTGTAGCACTTTTGTTTCGTGTTAAAATACCTAACGTAGAACCTTTATCTTTTTTGCCTCCTATTTATGCTACTATTAACGGCGTTACGGCAGTGTTTTTAATTGCGGCTGTTATTGCTATAAAAAATGGCAAACAAAAACTGCATCAAAATTTAATGACCACTTGTATTGTTTTCTCATTAGCATTTTTAGTGATGTATATAGCCTATCATATGACATCAGAATCTACGGCTTATGGTGGAGAGGGTATTGTTAAGTACATTTACTTATTTATACTAATTACACATATAATACTATCTATTATAATAATTCCTTTAGTTATGAAAACCTATGCTAAAGCCTATTTAAAACAGTATAATGCGCATAGAAAACTCGCAAAAATTACATTTCCAATTTGGTTGTATGTAGCTGTTACGGGTGTTATTGTATACGTAATGATATCTCCTTATTATGTTTAAACCTACCGTTATGAAAAAAATATTATTTTTTGCTGTTATATTCTTGTTTTTAATTCCGCAGACATCAGAAGCACAATGTGCTATGTGTAGGGCTGTTTTAGAAAGTGAAGGAAATGTTGCTGTAGCAGAAGGCGTAAATAATGGAATAAAGTACCTTATGGCTGTGCCCTATGTTTTAGTAGGTGTATTATTTTATTTTGTTTACAAAAAAATGAAGGCTTAGTTGCTTTTAACATTCCGTTAGTAATAACGTTATATAATTTTAGTTTTCTTAGCATACTTGTACCAGTATTTTACTATTGTAACTTTTTTTATAATTTCTTATAAGTTATAAAAAGTACATTTTTAAAGGCTTTAGGGCTATTGTGATTGAACCTCATTTAACTTTAACATTTTTTTCACATTTTATGTGTAACTAAATATAAGTTGGGTAGTCTTACAGATGTACTAAGTACAAAGCCAAAAAAACTAACACCAATGATAGAAATAAAAGACCTTCATAAGTCTTACAAAATGGGTAGCAACTCGTTACACGTTTTAAAAGGCATTAATTTTAATGTAGAAGAAGGAGAACTTGTAGCCATTATGGGTTCTTCAGGATCTGGAAAATCTACACTCCTAAACATTTTAGGAATGTTAGATGTTTTAGATGAAGGTACTTACACTTTAGATGGTGTGCCAATTGTAAATCTTAATGAAACAAAGGCGGCTAAGTACAGAAATAAATTCTTAGGGTTTATCTTTCAATCTTTCAATCTTATCAATTACAAAAGTGCAGCAGAAAATGTAGCACTTCCTTTATATTACCAAGGTGTTAGCAGAAAAGAACGCCAAGTAAAAGCACTTAAGTATTTAGAGCAAGTAGGCTTAAAACAATGGGCAGGCCATTTACCTAGTGAGCTTTCTGGTGGACAAAAACAACGTGTGGCTATTGCTAGAGCCTTGGCAGCAGAACCTAAAGTATTAATGGCAGATGAGCCAACAGGTGCCTTAGATAGTAAAACGTCTTATGAGGTTATGGATCTTTTACAAAAGATTAATGACGCCGGAAATACTATTTTAATAGTTACGCACGAGCCAGACATTGCAGATATGTGTAAACGTATTGTGCACTTAAAAGATGGTGTAATTGTAGAAGATAAAAAGGTGGACCAAGTAAGAGCTTCGCAGTATGTTTAGTAGAGACGCTTGGAAAGAAATTTTTGAAACTATTCAAAAAAATAAACTTAGGACTTTTTTGTCTGGTTTTACAGTAGCAATAGGTATTTTCATTTTTGTTGTACTTTTTGGCTTTGGTAACGGACTTACAAATACGTTTGCTAAATTTTTTGGAGATGATGCAACCAACGTATTCTTTATATTTCCTGGTAGAACATCTGTTCCTTATTCTGGTTACAAAGCAGATAGGCAAATAGAGTTTGATAATAGTGACCTTGAGGACATTGAAAAAAACTTTGCAATGTTTGTAGACTATGTTACGCCAAGAATTACTAGGGGCGGTTTGGTTAAATACAAAAACGAGTCTAATAATTATACCAATATGGGTGTAGCTCCTTCTCATCAATTTAATGAGAAGACTATAATAATGAAGGGGCGTTATATCAACAATCAAGATATAAAAGACAAAACCAAGTATGCCGTTATTGGTAGGTTGGTAGAAAAAGATTTGTTTAAAGGAGAAGAATCTCTTGGAGAATATATTGATATTGCAGGTAGTTCTTTTAAAGTTATAGGGGTTTTTCAGGATGATGGTGGAGATAATGAAGAACGAAAAATTTACATTCCGTACACTACAAGGCAACTTATAGAAAAAAACACAGACAAAATAGGTCAAATAGTTCTTGGTTTTAGGCCACAAATAGGATACTCTGGAGCTATGTCTTTAGAAAATAGCTTAGAAAAATATCTTAAAAGCAAAAAGTTTATCAATCCTAATGATGAAAATGGGTTGTTTATTAGAAACATTGCAGATCAGCTAAAGCAAAATCAGCAACTAGCAAGTGTGTTGCAAATTATAGTTTCTTTTGTAGCATTTGGGACAATTATAGCGGGTATTATAGGTATTAGTAATATTATGGTTTTTGTTGTTAAAGAGCGTACTAAAGAATTAGGTATACGTAAAGCACTAGGTGCTACGCCTAAATCTGTAATTAGTACCATTTTGTTAGAATCTATTTTTATTACCACAATATCTGGTTTTATAGGGATGATTTTAGGTACAGTACTCCTCAATGCAATGGGAGATACTTTAGAAGATTATTTTATTACCGACCCATATATAGACACCGGAATTGCAATTTTTGCAACCATTCTATTAATAATATGTGGTGCACTTGCAGGATATGTGCCAGCCAGAAAAGCGGCCAAGATTAAACCAATTGTAGCATTAAGAGACGAATAGTATGAAGTTTATATTTGATAGTAATACTTGGCAAGAGATTTTTGGTTCTATTGGAAAAAATAAAACCAGAACAGCAATTACCGTAGTTGGTGTGCTTTGGGGAATTTTTATATACATAGCCTTAGCTGGTGCAGCAAAAGGTTTGGATAACGGTTTTGAACGTGCTTTTGAGAGTACAGCAATGAACAGTATGTTTGTTTGGGCACAGAGTACAAGTATGCCTTATGAAGGGTTTAAAACGGGACGTTCTTTACAATTAAAATTAGATGATGTAAATACATTAAAAAACAGAATTCCAGAAATACAATACATAGCTCCAAGAAACGCAAAAGGAGTATTTGGTGGTAGCCAGGCAGCAGTGGTTAGAGGACAAAAATCTGGTACAGCACCTGTTTACGGAGATTTTCCTATTTATACAAAAATAGCAACCAAGAAAATATATGATGGTGGTCGTTTTATAAATGATGAAGATATAGAGCAAGCTCGTAAAGTTGTAGTTATAGGAGAGCGTACAGAAAAAGAACTTTTTGAAGAAGGAGAAAATCCAATAGGAGAATTTGTTAGGGTAGATAATATTTATTTTCAAATAGTAGGTGTACATAAATACGTTCCTGGTGGTGGCTTTGAAGGCGATACAGATATGTATATACCGTACTCTACCTATAAAAAATTATACAATACAGGAGAAAATGTAGATTGGCTAACAATTGCAGCTTATGATGATGCAGATGTTATACAAGCAGAAAAAGATGTAAAAGCGGTATTAAAAAGTATACACAGAGTTAATCCTGATGATGAAAGAGCTATTGGAGCTTTTAACTTAGGAGAAATTTTTAATAGAATTACTGGCTTTGCAAAAGGACTTACATTTTTGTCTTTAATAGTAGGCATAGCAACCATATTAGCAGGTGTAATTAGTATTGGTAATATATTACTAATATCTGTAAAAGAACGTACTAAAGAGTTAGGTGTTAGGCGTGCTTTAGGAGCAACACCTAGAGAGGTACGTAACCTAATTCTACTAGAGTCTGTTTTTTTAACAGTTGTTTCTGGTATTATGGGTATTGTGTTAGGGGCATTTGTATTGTTTTGTATAGATGCGGCTACGCAAGGAACAGATTTTCCATATACAAACCCTACTTTACCAATATCCTATGTGTTAGGTGCATTAGGTATAATGGTAGTTTTGGGAACATTAATAGGCTTAATACCTGCGCAAAGAGCTGTAAGTATTAAACCAATAGATGCATTAAGAGAAGAATAAAATAATAACTAAATATAACTAAATCAATCAAAATGAATAAAGTGCTAAAATATACACTAATAGTGGTAGCTGTATTGGCTGTATTGTGGGCAGCAGCCTTCTTTATTAAGACAAATAGTAAGTCTTCAATTTCTTATGAAACAAAAAAACCATTTATCTCTAGTATAGAGAAAAAATCTGTTGCTACTGGTAAATTAGTACCGGAGGAAGAAGTAGAAATTAAGCCTCAAATTTCTGGAATTATTGAAAAAATATATTTAGAAGAAGGAGTAGAGGTTAAGTCTGGAGATTTAATTGCCGTTATTAAAGTTGTGCCTAATGAGCAGTCTTTAAACCAAGCTAGTGGTAGAGTTAAAACTGCCCAATTGGCATTAAATAATGTAAAATTAGAGTTTGAAAGAAATAAGTTGTTATTTGAAAAGGACGTTATTTCTAAACAAGAGTTTGATAATATTAAACTAAGGTATGACCAAGCTCAACAAGATGTATCTAATGCACAAGCAGATTATCAAATTATTAGAAAAGGTTCTGCTGGTGGTTCTTCTAGTGCAAATACAAATATTAGAGCAACAGTAAGTGGTACAATTTTAGAAATTCCTGTAGAGGAAGGAGACCAGGTAATTGAAAGTAATAACTTTAATGATGGTACAACTATAGCATCTATTGCAGACCTTAAAAAAATGATTTTTGAGGGTAAAGTAGATGAAGGTGAAGTAGGAAAACTTAAAGTTGGTATGCCTTTAAAAGTTAGTTTAGGAGCTGTAGATGATAAAGAATTTGATGCTAAATTAAGATTTATTGCGCCAAAGGGAGTGGAAGAAACAGGTGCTGTTCAATTTAAAATTGAGGGTGATGTTGTGGTTGATGAAGGTGTAATGATACGTGCTGGTTATAGCGCAAATGCATCTTTTATATTAGAAAAGAAAAATGATGTTATGGTATTACCAGAAGCATTATTACAGTTTGATAAAAATACAGATAAACCTTATGTAGAAGTTGCTAAAGGTGATCAGCAGTTTGAGCGTAAAGATATTGAAATTGGTATTTCTGATGGTGTAAACGTAGAAATACTATCTGGACTTACAGAAAATGATGCTGTTAAAATTTGGAACAAAACTGAGCCTATTAAAAAAGGTGATGATGAAGAAAAAACTACTGACGAAGAATAGTAGGTAAAAACAGTAAAATCATCAAACTAAAATATATGAAACTTAAAATAACAATAGTACTGCTTCTATTTGTTGTTGGGCTAACTAACGCACAGCAAAAAAAATGGAGTATTGAAGAGTGTATAAATTATGCACTAGAAAACAATATAGACGTAGAACAATTAGAGCTGCAATTGCAAAGTGCAAAATTAGGAGAGTCTGATGCTTTGGGAGATTTTTTACCAAACTTAAATGGTTCAACTAATGGTTCATGGAGTAAGGGTTCTGGTTTTGATCAAACTACAAATCAAAGGGTATCAGGTACGTTTTTCTCTTTAAACGCTGGTGTATCTTCTGGAGTTACACTTTTTAACGGTTTACGTAACATACATAACTTTAATAAAGCAAAATTAAATACCATTGCTAGTCAATATAGGTTAGATGGTATAAAAGACAACATTGTGCTTAATGTAGCAAATGCTTATTTAGATGTATTGGCAGCCAAAGAGTCTTTAAAGGTGGTAGAACTTCAGGCAGAAATTTCTGATCAAGATTACGAACGTACAAAAGCACTAGTTGAAGCTGGTACTGTGCCAAAAGGAGATTTGCTAGAGCTAGAAGCTACTATTGCGGATTATGAGCAACAAAAAGTAAATGGAGAAAATAATGTTGTTTTAAGAAGGTTATTTTTGGCTCAATTATTACAAATTACAGATTATCAAAATTTTGATATAGCAGAGTCCACTTATAATGTTCCTCCATCAGAAATATACAATTATACGGCTAAGGAAGTGTATGATAAAGCACTTACAATTAGAGGTAATATAAAATTGGCAGAGACTAATATAGATATAGCAGAAAAAGATGTTAAAATAGCTAAAGGAGCTCTGTATCCTACACTTAGTGCATCTGTTGGTTATAATACTAGTTACTCTAGTTTTGTTAAACGTATTACTAATGCAAGTTTTACAGATCAGTTATCAGAGAATGATGGTATTGGTTATGGTATGAGTTTAAGTGTGCCTGTTTTTAACGGTTTTAGTGTACGTAATAACATTAGAAGGTCTAAACTTAATTTAGAGCAAACGAAACTGCAAGCAGAGCAAGAAAAATTAGCATTAGAAGCAAGCATTAACCAGGCTTACTTAGATGTTAGGTCTTTTGGAAAAAGATATGAGGCAGCGCAAAAAACGTACGATGCAAGAAAGCAAGCGTATGATTTTGCTAAAGAACGTTTTGATGTTGGTTTAATGAATGCTTTTGATTTTAGTCAGTCACAATCTAGATTAGATAATGCAGCTATAGATGTTGTAAACGCAAAGTATAATTACATCTTTAGAATTAAAATATTAGAAATTTACTACGGTATACCAGTTACACTAGAGTAAACTTACTATACAACATAAAAAGTCCATTGAGCTAATTGTTTAATGGACTTTTTTTGTGTTATAACTTGTATATTTGTAAGCTATGGCAATTATCTTAAATATAGAAACAGCTACTACTAACTGCTCTGTAAGTGTGGCTAAAGACGGTAAAATGTTAGCGCTAAAAGAATTTAATAGCGCTAGTTTTTCGCATGCAGAACAGTTGCATATTTTTATAGAGGAAGTGTTACAAAATGCATCATTATCAATAACAGATATTAATGCAATTGCAGTAAGTAAAGGTCCTGGTTCTTATACAGGGTTAAGAATTGGAGTTTCTGCAGCTAAAGGATTATGTTTCTCTTTAGATATACCACTAATTTCTGTTGCCACGTTATCTAGTTTAGCGCATCAAACAAAACTAAAAAAGAATGAGGTTGTTGTTGCTGTTTTAGATGCAAGGCGTATGGAGGTGTACTCTGCTGTTTATGACGCAGATTACAACCAAGTTACACAAACAGAAGCAAAAATTATTGATGAAACTTCCTATGAAGATGTGCTAAGCACGTATAATAAAGTACATTTTATAGGTTCTGGAGCAGCCAAAATTAAAGATACGTTACAAAGTAATAAAGCAGTATATATTTTAGATGCTGTACCTTCTGCAAAAGAAATGTGTGCATTGTCTTTTGTAAAGTTTACAAATGTAGCTTTAGAAGATGTGGCTTATTTTGAGCCTTATTATTTAAAGAATTTTATGCTTCAAAAACCTAAATCCAAAAAATAACCTCATTTAACGGCAGTTAAATGAGGTTATGGTTTTATTTATTTAAAATTTAATTATTGACCTTGATACATAACACGTTGTGGAAAAGGAATTTCAATGTTATTATCATCAAACCTAAGTTTTAATTCTTCCATAACGTAAAAGTGTGCTTCCCAAAAATCTTCGTTTTTAGCCCAAAAACGTAATGAAAGATTTACAGAGCTATCTGCAAGTTCTGCAACATATACCTCTGGCGCAGGATCTTTTAATATTGTTTCTTTTTCGCTACAAATTTGTAAAAGTATTTCTTTAGCTAGTTTAATATTAGAGCTATAACCAATGCCAACTGTAATTTTATCTCTACGTGTACTTTCTATATTGTAGTTTACAATGTTGTTGTTAGACAATTCGCCGTTTGGTATAATTGCAACTTGGTTACCAAAAGTATTTAGCTTGGTAGTAAAAATAGATATTTCTTTAACTGTACCGTCTATACCTTGTGCTGTTATAAAATCTCCAACCTTAAAAGGCTTAAACAATAAAATTAAAACACCACCAGCAAAATTAGCTAAAGAACCCTGTAAAGCTAAACCAATTGCTAAACCAGCGGCACCTATAACAGCTACTAGAGAAGAAGATTGTACGCCTAATTGTGTAATTACTAATACAAATAAAACTACTTTAAGAGCAATTTTTATAAAGCTCTGTAAAAAAGATTCTAGAGTTGGGTCATAATCCTTAACCGAAAAGAATTTAGCAACCATACGATTAATAAATTTAGTAACCCATAGTCCAACAATTAATATTAAAGCTGCCGCTATTAGGTCTGGTAAAAACTCCCAAAACTTTCCTATAAATTTTTCTGCATATTCTTCGTAGTCTGATAAGAAATCCATCTTCATATTTATTTAATGTTTTTATGCAAAGCAAAGAAAAAATATAGTTTTATAAATGGGCTTTAACATTATATTCATACTCATTTTAATGGTTTAAAAATAATGCCGTGTAACTTTATTAGGCTGTCTTTATCAATTGTTTATTTGTTGTATTGGTAATTGTATGTAAATTTTAATTTAAGACTGTAAAGACCTTGTAATGGCTTATTTTATTAATAGTTACTAATAGTTTAAAAAGTTAATTTAAAGTAAAATTAATAGTGCTTTAAAATGCAAATAGCGCCCGTTAGGCGCTATTTGTTTGTGTTATTCTGTGTAGTAAACGTTATTTTACTTCAAAAGTAATTTTAAGGTTTACTCTAAATTCTGTTACTTCACCATCATTTACAATTGCGCTTTGGTCCTGCACATAAACAGATTTAATGTTTTTTACAGATTTAGATGCTTGCACAACTGCTTTTTTTGTTGCGTCTTCCCAACTCTTATCAGAGTTAGATAATACTTCAATAACTTTTAAAATTGCCATAATTAATGTGTTTAGATTTCTCTAAAAATAGCAAAATTAATTCACATTTAAAACTGATTGTTAACCATTTAAGGCAACTACCTCTCCAATTTTGTCTCCCATCATATTTTTTAGCATATTTTCTATACCGTTTTTAAGGGTAAAAGTTGAAGACGGACAACCACTACATGCTCCTTGTAAAATTACATTTACTTTTTTGGTATTTTCATCATAAGACTTAAACATAATGTTGCCGCCATCACTAGCTACAGCAGGTTTTACATACTCTTCTAAAATATCTATAATTTGTTTAGAGGTATCGTCTAAGTTTTCATCTTGTAATTGTGTAGCAGGCGCTTCTTGTTTTTGCTTACTTATGCTATTGGCAGATACAACTTCTTTTCCTTCAGTTAAAAAAGCCTGAATGCTTTCTCTTAATTCTAGCGTTATTTCATTCCAATCTGCTTCATCTGTTTTTGTAACAGAAACATAGTTTTCATCTAAAAAGACTTCTTTAACATATGGGAACTGAAATAAAGTTGTAGCTAAGTCAGAATCTTTTGCTTCTTCTTTGTTTTTAAACTCAAAAATTGTTGGTACAATTAATTTATTAGCTACAAAACGCATAGCTGCTGGGTTAGGTGTGTTTTCTGCGTATACTGTTGCAGGCACACTTTGTGGATCTTCTTGTTCATGTACCACAACTTCGCCACTATTTAAATAATCTACTAATTGTTGTGCAACTTCATCCCTAACATCATCCCAAGCAACAATATCAAAACGCTCTAATGCTATAAAGTTACCAGATATATAAACAGTTTTTATAAAAGGTAAATAAAATAACTGTTGTGCTAGAGGCGAGTTTTTAGCTTCATCAATATTTTTATACTCGTAGCTATTATTTTTTGTTATAAAGTGATTTGTTTCAAACTTTAAAATAGCCGGATTTGTTGTTGTATATATAGTTATATTGTGCTCTTTCATCTTAAAAAAATAATTTTTACAAAAGTACAAACAAAATCACTCATAGCATACATAATAATATTGTGGTTGTAAACGTTTTAATATAAATTTAATACTTTTGGACTTTTAGCCCTTATTTATGAAAAACATATACTTAGCCTTGTTTTCTTTCTTGTTGCTTGGTGTTTCTAGTGTAACAGCACAAGAAGGAATACCGGTCTATTTTGATTATTTGTCGGATAACTATTACTTAGTGCACCCGTCTATGGCAGGTATAGGTGAAGGAGGAAAAATTAGAGCAACTATTAGAAAACAATGGTTTGATGTAGAAGAAGCTCCTAACTTACAAACTATAAATGCACATTTTAGATTAAATGAGAAAAGTGGTGTTGGTGCAATTATCTTTAATGATGCTAACGGTTACCATTCACAAACAGGTGTAAAATTAACTTACGCACACCATTTGCGTTTTTCTAGAGATTTACGAAACTTAAATCAGCTTTCTTTTGGTATTAGTGCTGGTATTATGCAGAGTAATTTAGATGAAAGTGAGTTTAATTCTGTTACGCCAGACCCTATTATTACTGGTGGAAACATTAGCTCATCATACTATAATATGGATTTGGGAGCATCATATAACTATATGGAGTTTTATGCGCATGCTACTATTTTAAATGTATTAAATAGCAAGCGTAATGTGTATTATAAAGACAGAGCAGATGACCCAAATGCTACTGTTGTAGACAATTTAAGAAGATACGTATTGTCTGCAGGCTATGTTTTTGGCAAAGGAGATTGGCAATTAGAGCCATCTTTAATGTTGCAAATGACAGATTTTACCAAAGAAAAAACTATAGATATGAATGCTAAAGTTTACCGTAGTATGGACTTTGGTACACTTTGGGGAGGAATATCATACAGGCGTAGTTTTGATGGTGCTTTGTACCAAAATACAAGCGGAAGTACCAAAGAACAAAGATTACAATTAATTACACCTATTGTTGGTGTTAACTATAAAAACTTTTTAGTGTCTTACAATTACTCGTACCAAATGGGAGACATTAGGTTTGATAATGGAGGTTTTCATCAACTAACTTTAGGTTATAATTTTGGACAAGTATCAGAAAAAAGATTTGACTGTAAGTGCCCTGCTGTAAATTATTAAAAAAAATAAAATATATAAAAGCCTGTGATCTTTTAATCACAGGCTTTTTTTATCTGTAGTTTATTTGTCCCAAGTGTAATTTTTGCTTTTTCCTTGCTTTACAATAGCAGAAATCATTGCATTTTCTAACTCGCCTTTAGAACCTTCTTTTTGGTTTTTAGCAATATAAGCTTCACGTTTTTGGTTTGCTTCTTTAATTTGTTGCTGAATATTTTTTCGTTCTATTTTTTTAGTTTCAATAAAAGCTTCAATTTCTTTATTAGTTTTATTTTGTAGCTCTTTTGGTAATTGCTTTTTCTCTATCTTAGATACATTAAAGTTTTTGTTTTTAGAAGCATCCACTAAATCCCAAGAGGCATTATTATACAGTCTGGAGCTTTTGCTAACTGCTCTTTTTACCATAACAGCTTCTTCCATTTCTGCAGCTTTATCATCTTGTACAGATTGTAATGCCATTTTAGAACTGCCTAAACTACCGTAAGACACATATGTTTTGTTTAATTTTTTATTAAGCGTAATAATTACATCATCATAAGGTGTATCTATATGTATAACTTTTTTATTGTGGTTAATAGCAATGTATTCTCCACCTGTTAATTGCGCACCACTTTTCCAGTAGCTATTTGCACCTTGGTTATAGTCTCCACAAAAAATAGTATTTACTATTATACCTTTTTCCTTAGCATCAGACGTAGCATCTTTATAATCTATTTTGCCTTGGTTAAAGGGTTCGTTGCCAGCAATAAATATCATTTTTAAGTTATCAGGGTTTTTGCCCCAATCTAAATCTTTAATAGACGTGCTTATTGCTTGTCCACAATACTCATCTCCACCATTGGTAGTTAAAGAAAATAGCTTTTCAGATATTTCATCCAAATCTGTACTAAAACCAATTACTTGTTTAATATAACCGTCTTGTTTTTCAATAGTACTGTTACCGTACTCATACAATGCAATTTGCAATTGGGGTCTGTCTTCATTGCCACATTTTACATAGCTAAATTTATTTACAATATCCCAAAGCTGTGCCTTTGCTTGGTTTATTAATCCGTCCATACTATTACTAGTGTCTAATAACAAGGCTACTTTAACTACATTTTTATCTGGCTTTTTAGTTTCTACTAAAGCTTGTGTGGCTAAAGTTATTTCCTTTTTACTTTTTGCCTCGCAACTTAAAGTGCTTCCTACAAAAAAGGTTAGTAATGCTATGCTTGCTATTTGTTTTACATTTTTCATCTTGTTACTTTTTTATTTGTTACAGGGTAAAAGTATTTTTAATGTTTATAATTAAAAACAGGTAATGAGGGAACTGGTATTTTGAGTGAGTAAACAAACCAGTAAACTTTGTAAGGAGGTCTTAAGCAGAGGTTTTTATAGCTAAAGCAGCATTTTAGCATTTTTTATAGTCAGATAAAACAACTAAGTTTACCATATCTAATTGTAAAAATGAAGTTAAAAAAGCACATACTATTTTTATTGTTGTTTGTAACAGCAATTGCTTTTTCTCAGGTTAATACTACTAAAAAACTTACCATAAAGGGTACAGTAAAAACTAAAGAAAAAAGAAGTCCTATTTCTGGTGTAGAAGTTTCTGCTACTAGTGGCAGTGTTGTATATACAGATGCTTTTGGAGCTTACCGCATAAAAGCAGAAGTTGGAGATTATTTATTGTTTAAAAGTTTAGAATTTGAAACTGTAGAATATCGGATTAAAGATGATGAAGATGTAGATGTTTTGGTAGAAGGTTTAGATGAAGATACGCAAATAAGCAAAAGTGCTTTGCATAAAATGTATATAGATTCTGCCAAGCAATTTAAAAAAACAGATATAGGGAAAAGTATAGACTATATTAGGCTTTCTTTGGAGCAATTAGGTAAAAGAGGTAATAATAAAGAGCGTGCAGTATCTTACGCCTTATTAGGTGAAATATACCAATATCATAAGCAGTACGACCTTGCTGTTGATAATTACAAGGAGTCTTTAACTTATAACACTACAGGTGAGTCTCAGTTATTGTTGGCCAATGCTTATCTTTTAAATAAAGAATACAAAAAATCACAGACACTTTTTACAACCTTACTAAGCAATAAAAAACTGTCTATGTACCAAAAAATACTTGTGTATGAAGGTTTGGGTGATGCTTATAAAGGGATGAAAAATACCCAACAAGCAGTAGGTAACTATACTAAAGGTTTAGACATAGCTAAAAAAGAACTTGTAAAGCCAAAAATTACAGATTTAAATACCAAAATAGCAGAGGCTTATGGTGATGCTAACCAAACTAAAGAGGCAGTAGGTTACTTTAAAAACTCGTTAAAATCTGCCGAGTCAGAGGCTCCACAACGTGCTTTAGAGGTAAGTGAAAGAGCTGCAGATTTTTATAATAAAAACAATCTGTATAATGAAGAAATGAAGCTTAGAAAGCAGAGTTTAGAAGACATAGAGCTTTTAGAAAACTCAGCTAAGAAGAAAGTAGAAAAAAGAAGTACTACATTAGATAAAGTAGAGGTGCCAATAACTAGGCAACGCATAAATTACAAAATTGCAACTAACTTAATTGTACAAGATAAGTTAGATGAGGCTATACCGTATTTAGAAGAAAGTATTTCTGAAGCAGCTATTGAAGATGATTTAGTAGTGCAAAAGGACGCAACACGCAAACTATCTGAAGTGTATGATGATAAGGGAGATTATACTAGAGCTTTAGAAACCTATAAAAAATATGCAGCTGTAGCAGATACGTTGTATGCGCGTAAAGAACAAGAAATATCTAGAGCAGAGCGCTTAAGTAAACAAATAGCAGAAAAGCAAAACCGTATAACTGGTTTAGAAAAGGATAAGGAACTTTATGAAAGTAAGTCTAGTTTGGAACAGACTAAGCAAGATTTATACACAACAACATCTACCAAGCAAAAAATTATAATTTACGCTTTAGTTTTGGGTATGTTTCTTTTTGGTATTGCAGCATTTTTCTTTTACAGAAGCAATAAGCAGCAAAAGTTAGCAAACAACCTTTTGGCATTAAAATCATTACGCTCACAAATGAATCCGCATTTTATTTTTAATGCCCTTAATTCTGTTAATAATTACATTTCTAAGAGTGATGAACGTAGTGCAAACCGTTTTTTAAGTGAGTTTTCTACCTTAATGCGTGCCGTTTTAGAAAATTCTGAGGAAGATTTTATACCGTTAACAAAAGAGTTAGAGTTGTTAGAGTTGTATGTTAAGTTAGAACATTCTCGTTTTCCAGATAAATTTAATTACTCTATAACAACAGACCCTAATATAGATGTTGCAGCTTTTCAAATTCCGCCAATGCTGCTTCAACCTTATATAGAAAATGCTATTTGGCACGGATTACGCTACAAAAACGAATTAGGGTATTTAAACATCAACCTAAAACAAAAAAATAAAGAGGCAATAGAAATTACTATAGAGGACAATGGTATAGGAAGAAAAAAATCTGCCGAGTTAAAAACGCAAAATCAAAAAAAGCAACGCTCTAAAGGAATGGGTAATATTAAAAAAAGAGTTGCTATTTTAAATAGTATGTATAAGGATAAGGTAGATGTTGTTGTTACAGACTTAAGCAGTAATGGAACAGGAACAAAAGTTACGCTAACCTTAAAAAAAGATTAGTAGTAGTTGGTTATTAAAAAATAAAGAAATGAAATTAAACGCAATTATAGTTGAAGACGAAGCTAATAGTAGAGAAATTTTAACCAATTACTTATCTAAATATTGTGCTAGTGTAAATTTACTTGGTGAAGCAGCATCTATAAAAGAAGGCTTAGAGCTGATAAATAAACACCAACCCGATTTAATTTTTTTAGATGTAGAAATGCCATTTGGCAATGCTTTTGATTTGCTAGACCAAGTGCCTAACAGAACTTTTGAAACTGTTTTTGTTACCGCATATAACCAGTATGCAATGGATGCTTTAAATAGTCATGCAGCGTATTATTTAATGAAACCCATTAATATAGACGAGTTAATTAAGGCGGTAGAATATGTAGGTGAAATTAGAAGCAAAGAAAATGCTTTGGAAGACCAAATTTTACAGCCAAAAACTAATAAAATAGATGGTAAAATAACATTACCGCAGCAAGATGGTTTTCAGGTTTTAAATGTTGCTGATATTCTTTTTTGCAAAGCCGATGATAATTATACTGAAATTTACCTAGATAATAAAAAGATATTAGTAAGTAAAACACTAAAGTATTTTGAAGAAGCAATGGAAGATTTTCCTTTTGCACGCATTCATAAATCGTACCTAGTAAACGTAAATGCTATAGCTAAATATAAGAAAGGTAAAGGTGGTAGTGTGGTTTTACACAATGGTAAAGAGTTATTGGTTTCTGCATCTAAAAAGAAAGCGCTTTTATCTTATTTTGAATAATTTTTTAAACTTTATACGTAAATGATTTGTAAAGAAGTAAATGGTAAATCACCACAAATAGGAGAAGACTGTTTTATAGCAGAAAATGCAACTATTGTTGGTGATGTGGTAATGGGTAAACAATGTAGTGTTTGGTATAATGCTGTATTACGTGGAGATGTACATTTTATAAAAATGGGAGATAAAGTAAACGTACAAGACGGTGCAGTTGTACATTGTACTTACAAAAAAAGTCCTACTACAATTGGTAATAACGTATCTATTGGTCACAATGCAATTGTGCACGGTTGTACTATTAAAGACAATGTTTTAATAGGTATGGGAAGTATTGTAATGGATGATTGTGTGGTAGAAAGTAATAGCATTATTGCTGCAGGCGCAGTTGTAACAAAAGGTACACATATACCTTCTGGAACGGTATTTGCAGGTATGCCAGCAAAGAAGGTTAAGGATATAAGCATAGAATTGAGCGAAGGAGAAGTGAACCGTATAGCTAATAATTACGTAACATATTCTAGTTGGTTTAAAGACAAGGAATAAACTTTGATAAAAGCAATATGCGTTCTACATAAGTTTACTTATTTTTGTCAATCAATTTAAAAAATAAAAAAGATGAATGCATATATATTTCCTGGTCAAGGAGCACAGTTTGTAGGAATGGGTTTAGATCTTTATGAGAAGTACCCTTTGGCACAAGAATTATTTGAAAAAGCAAATGACATATTAGGTTTTCGTATTACAGACATTATGTTTGAAGGTACACCAGAAGACTTAAAGCAAACTAAAGTTACACAACCAGCAATATACTTACACTCTGTTATAATGAGTAAAGTAATGGGAGATACTTTTAAACCAGATATGGTTGCAGGGCATTCATTAGGAGAATTTTCAGCATTAGTAGCAAATGGAACACTAACTTTTGAAGACGGTTTAAAACTAGTATCTAAAAGAGCTTTAGCAATGCAAAAAGCTTGCGAAATGCAATCTAGTACAATGGCAGCTGTTTTAGGTTTAGAAGATGCTGTTGTAGAAAAAGTTTGCGAAGAAATTGACGGTGTTGTTGTTGCTGCAAATTATAACTGTCCAGGGCAATTGGTTATTTCTGGAGAAGTAGAAGCAATTAATGCTGCTTGTGAAAAATTAAAAGAAGCAGGTGCCAGAAGGGCCTTGTTATTACCAGTTGGTGGCGCATTTCACTCGCCTTTAATGGAGCCAGCAAGAGAAGAGTTAGCTGCAGCTATAGAAAATACAACTTTTAGTGAGCCAAGTTGCCCAATTTACCAAAATGTACCTACTACGGCGGTAAAAAATGCAGAGGAAATAAAGAAGAATTTAATATCACAATTAACAGCTCCTGTAAAATGGACACAAAGTGTGCAAAATATGGTTGCAGATGGTGCAACATTATTTACAGAAGTTGGTCCTGGTAAAGTTTTACAAGGCTTGGTGAAAAAAATTAATAGAGCATCAGAAACTACATCGGCAGAATTAGCTTAAATGCCTCACAAATAAATAAGTAAAGTTACAGGCAATAACTGTTACTTGGGGGTAAAATATGTCCTTTGTCGATTATGTTTATCGACGAATGGCATTTTGGTTAATATTGTAGTCTATCTGTTATAAATTATAGTTGAGTAACACTATCTATAAAAGAAAAATGAAAATTAAACAATTAGGCAGTTTTAAATGTATTAAAAAGCAAAGGACTTTAAGTCTTTTAGTGATGTTCTTTTGTTTTAGTTTTTTTGCTTTTGGACAAAATGTTTCTGTACAGAGAACTAATGATGCTGAAGAAACTGGTCAAGTGGCAGGTAGTTTTAGAATTTCTAGAACAGGTAATACATTTACTGGTTTACGTGTAAATTATACCATAACTGGTACAGCTACTAATGGTACAGATTATGCTTCAATAGGTGGGTCAATATTAATCCCAGTTTTTAATAATAGTATTAATTTGGATATAGATGGTGTGGTAGATGACACCTTAATAGAAGGAGATGAAACTGTAATTATTACACTATCTGAAAACTCAGAATACAATATAAACCCTTTAGCAGCTTCTGCTAGGATTATTATTGTAGATAACGAGCCTGTTTGTGCAACAGCACCAGATGCTCCAGAGTTAAGAACTGGTGAAGAAACTACCTTTTGTGATAGTTTTACTAAAGATTTAAATGACTATGTAGCCAGTGCTACACCAGCAGGTACAGTGCTTACTTGGAGTAGTAGTGATGATTTGTTAGATGATTCTTCTTATTATGATAGTTCTATAATAGGATTTTCGGGAGAATTTTATGGGTTTTATTTAGATGAAGCTAACAATTGTGTTAGTCCGCCTTTAAAAATTACAATAGTTCAAAATAGTAGCCCAACTGTTACAGGGACTTCTGATTCTAGATGTGGAGAAGGTTCTGTAACATTAACAGGAACCACAACAGATGGTTCTTTATTATGGTATGACGCTCCTTCTGGAGGAACATTGGTGCATACAGGATTAAATTTTGATACTCCATCTTTATCAGTTACTACATCGTATTACGTAGAGGCTACAGCAAACGGTTGTACTTCAGATAGGGTAGAGGTTGTGGCAACAATAAATACACAACCTTCTTCTGGTACAGGTACAGATGCTACAGCTTGTTCTTTACCAGGTAATGGAAGAGTAACGGTAGTAAATTTAGATGATCAATTAACAGGTGCGGATACTGGTGAGTGGACATTAACTTCGCAACCTGCATCTAGTTCTATTACAATAGATGCAAATAGTGTAGATTTTACAAATCAGCCATTAGGAGAGTATCAATTTACATATACAACAACAGGTTTTGTTGCTCCTTGTACAGCAGAGTCTACTACTATAACTATTACGGTGTTAGATTGTGCACCTACAGATACAGATTTATCTGTAACAAAAATAGTAGATAGAGATGAAGTTTTTACAGGTGAAGATGTAGTTTTTACTATTACTGTAGAAAACTTAACCGGAGATCCTGTAACAGCTATAGAAATTACAGATGTTTTAGATGAAACTACTGGTTTTGAATATGTTTCTAATATAGCACAATTAGGTAGTTTTAATAGCGCTACTGGCATTTGGTCAATTGCAGAATTAGCAGCAGGTGAAAGTACCTCATTAGAAATTACAGCTACTGTTATAGATGGTGGTACACACATAAATACCGCAGAAATAACAAGTAGTAACCCTGTAGATACAGCAACAGCAAACAACCAAAGTTCAGCTACAGTTGCTATTAAGCAGATAGATATGTCTATTTCTAAGTCTGTAAACAAAGTAACAGCCACTGTAGGTGATGTTGTTGTTTTTACAATTACATTAACCAATGAAACAGATGGTTTGGTTACAGATATAAGTGTTACAGATATTTTAAATAGTACAACTGGTTTTACACACGTATCTAACACAACTACTATGGGTAATTATGATGCTACAACAGGCGTATGGACGTTAGATGAAATTTTAGGGAATGAAACTCAGGTTCTAGAAATTACAGCTATGGTTTTAGAAGAAGGTACACACGTAAATACTGTAGAAATTACAGATTCTTTTCCTATTGATGAGGCTAATGTAGATAATAACATAGCATCTGTTGCCGTAAGTATAGAGCCAAGAAGTAATGATGAGTGCGGATTTATGTTTAATCAATTTTCTCCAAATTCAGACGGAGTTAATGATTTTTTACGCATTAATTGTATAGAGACTTATCCAAATAATACTTTAACTATTTTTAATAGATTGGGTAGCGAGGTTTATAGCGTAACCAATTACCAAAACAATTGGGACGGTACTTGGAAAAAAGGAGACTTGCCAAACGGAACTTACTTTTATGTGTTAGATTTGGCAGATGGCTCAGAAGTTAAAAAAGGATGGATTCAAATCATAAGATGATACAAAAACAAATGAAAAAATCCCTTCATATATACAAGTGCCTAAGTATACTAATGTTGTTTTTTATTGCAGCTAATTCCTATGCTCAAAAAGAACCACAGTATACGCAGTATATGTACAATATTGGTAGTTTTAACCCTGCTTATGTTGGTAGTGTAGAGGATCCAGAAATTATAAGTTTGTATAGAACCCAATGGGTAGGTGTTCCTGGTGCACCTACCACAATACGCTTAGGAGCAAATATTCCTTTTTCTAATGAAAAAACAGGACTTGGTTTTAATGCATATTCAGACAAGTTAGGACCAATGAGTCAGTCTCTAATAAATGTATCATACTCTTACCAGGTAAAATTATCAGACAATGTAAAATGGTCTTTTGGTATAAATGCAGGAGCATCAATTTTAGATATCGATTTTACAAAAGGAGATTTTGAATATGAGAATGAACCAGCAATACAAGATACACAGTACAATGAGTTTTACCCAATTATTGGCGCAGGTACATTTGTATATGCAGACAATTGGTATTTAGGGCTTTCTGTACCTAACTTGCTAACAAGTACGCTGTATAATGATGAGGTTGCTGTTATTGAAGAAGATAAAACTCAGGTTAACTTTATTGGTGGTGTTGTTTTTGATTTAAGTGATGAACTAAAGTTTAAACCGGCATTTTTGGTAAATTATATTACCGATTCTCCTTTAAACGTAAACTTATCTACTAATTTTTTAATTAGTGATTTGGTGACCGTAGGTGCATCATACAGGTTTGATAATGCGGTAAGCGGTTTAGCAGGTTTTCAAGTGTCTAACTCTATTTATGTAGGATATTCTTATGACTATTCTACAAATGCATTTAAAAACTATAATGATGGCTCTCATGAGGTTATTTTAAAGTTTTATTTAGGTAAATCTGGCGGAACAAAAAGGAGTAAAGGCCCAAAAGACAATAAAAAACCTAAACAAATAGACACACCAAGATTCTTTTAATACAAACAATATGAAATTTAAACTTAGCTTTTTACTTTTAAATTTAGTTGTACTATCTGTTTGTGCTCAAAATTTGAAGTCTGCAGGAGATCGTTATTTCTTTCAATATAAGTATGAGCAGGCAGTTAAAGAATATGAAAAAGAGAGTAAAGAAACTGTACTTACTACGCAACAGTTTTTAAACTACGCAGAGGCATATTTTAATACAAAACAGTTTAAAAAAGCGTGGCAAACTTATGAAATGATTTTGGAGAGTGATGCCATAGTTACTCCGTTTCATTACAACAAAATGCTACGTAGTTTATACGCAATATCTGGAAAAGATGAAATGAATAAGTATTTAGAAAACGATACTATTTTAAAAGAAGCATCTTGGGCAGAAAATGCAAAGTTTAATTTTGATATTGAAAATAAAAAAGACGTAGTACTACCTAACTATACTATTTTTAATATAAAAGGAAATAGTATTGCGGCAGACTTTTCACCATCATTTTACAAAGATAAATTACTTTTTACTAGTGATAGAGTGCTTACTTTAGCAAAGAAAAAAAAGAAAAAAGAAGAGAGAATATACTTAGATATTTATGAAAGTGAAATAGAGGATGATGGTGATATTACCAATGTAAAACCATATAACAGTATTCCTAAAGCTAACTTTCATGAGGCAACACCATATTACTCTGCAGAGTTAGATAAGTTATTTTATGTGCTATCTAATGAAAAAAATGGTGAAATGCTGTATGATGAAAAAGGAAAAAATGCACTTTCTATTGCAGAAGTAGACCGTAACAATAGGTTTAATTTTATACTTAAGCACTTAAGTACTAGCTTTTATTATCCTTTTTACGATGCAAATTCTCAGCGTTTATATTTTGCTGCTAATTTTGAAGATAGCAGCTATGGAGGTACAGATATTTATTATGTAAATACCAGCAATGGACAAATTATGTCTGCGCCAATAAATTTAGGACCAAGGGTAAATACTCCTGGAAATGAAATTTCTCCTTTTGTTTT
The DNA here is from genome assembly GCF_007827205.1 of Cellulophaga sp. RHA_52. Classification (NCBI taxonomy): domain Bacteria; kingdom Pseudomonadati; phylum Bacteroidota; class Flavobacteriia; order Flavobacteriales; family Flavobacteriaceae; genus Cellulophaga; species Cellulophaga sp. RHA_52. The sequence continues at coordinate 219,640 of NZ_VIRZ01000001.1, read as the reverse complement.
TGAAAACGGATTATATTTTTCTTCTGATGTTTTTTATGGCTACGGAGGTATGGATATTTACAAGTCTAATTTAAAGGCAGATGGCAGTGCAGGTGTACCAATAAATTTAGGAAAAGGTATTAACTCAGCTAAAGACGACTTTGGTTTTATTGTAAAAAATAATACTACTGGCGGCTTAGAAGGTTACTTTTCATCTAATAGAGATGGTGGTAAAGGTAAAGATGATATTTACGGTTTTACAGTAGCAGAAAAGCCTAAACTTAATACCATTGTATTGCAGGGTAAAACTTTAAATCCACTAACTAATATTAGGATTGGTAATGTAGCTATAAAAGTACTAGACCAAAATAATAAAGTAATAAAAGAGTTAGAGTCTGCAGAAGATGGTTCTTATGAAATAGAAGTGCCTTGGCAAGAAAAAATTACAGTAATAGCTTCTAAAAAGAAATACTCCTTATTTAGACAGTTTTATACTGCTGAAGAATTAAAAAATATAAAACAAACTCCTATATACTTAGACTTTGCAGATGATTTTGTGGTAGAAAAAGAAGGAAAATCTATGCTTAAGTTAAATAAGTTTATTTTTAAAACCAAAAGCAGTAAACTTACACCAGATATTATAAAAGAGTTAGATAAGGCAATAACAATAATTAAAAAGTTCCCAGAGTTTAACCTTCAAATAGAATCGCATACAGACAGTAAAGGAGGTTCTTCATCTAACTTTAGAATTTCACAAGCACGTGCAGATAATATTAAAAAATACCTTTTAAATAACGGTATACCTTCTAAAAATATTTTATACACTATTGGTTACGGAGAAGATCACGTACTAAACAAATGTGTAAATGGTGTGTATTGTATAGACTACTTTCACGCAGAAAACCGTAGGTGCAACATTGTTGTTTTAAATTATAAAGAGCTGTATTAATACAGCTCTTTTTTTGTAATTATAGTATGCTTAAATGTATTTCTTATTGCTAGTTAAGTTTATTGAATATTACTATAATTTTTTTGTACTAATTAAACGAATACTTTTCTATATTTTCCTATATTTAATAATTCAATTAATTTTATAGGAAATCATTCTTTAAAACATAGTTTTAAGAGCAAAAAATCACATATTTAGCAAATTTATTGTGTTTGTGTTTTTAGTTCTTTTAGGTTGATGTGCATTATCATCAAACAAAATAACTATTGTTTTAATGATGCAATACTAGTTATTGGTAACCATAAGCACAAAACAAATAACGTATGAGTAATTATCACATTAAGCATTTAGAGGAGTATTTTCAGGTATACCGAAAATCTGTACGTAACCCAGAAGCATTTTGGGAAGAAATAGCTGAAGAACATTTTTTATGGAGGAAAAAGTGGGATAATGTTTTAAGTTGGGATTTTTCTAAACCAGAGGTTAAATGGTTTGAAAATGCAAAACTGAATATTACGGAGAATTGTATAGACAGACATTTAACAACTAGAGGAGAAAAAACAGCAATTCTTTTTGAACCTAACAACCCTAATGAGGAAGCGCAACACATTAGTTATTACGAGTTGCATAAGCGTGTTTGTAAAATGGCTAATGTATTAAAAGAAAACGGCGTTAAAAAAGGTGATAGGGTTTGTATTTACTTACCTATGATTCCGGAATTAGCAGTTTCTTTATTAGCTTGTGCAAGAATAGGAGCTATACATTCTGTTGTTTTTGCTGGCTTTTCTTCTAATGCATTGGCAACAAGAATTAATGACTCTGATTGTAAACTTGTAATTACCTCTGATGGTTCTTTTAGAGGTAAAAAGTCTATTGATTTAAAAGGTATTGTAGATCTTGCTTTAAATGATTGTCCTGGGGTAAAAACTGTTTTGGTAGCAAAGCGTACCAATGCAGAGATTACAATGGTAGAAGGTAGGGATAAGTGGTTACAACCACTGTTAGATGAAGCTTATGGAGATTGTGTGGCAGAAATAATGGATGCAGAAGATCCATTATTTATTTTATATACATCTGGTTCTACTGGTACGCCAAAAGGTATGGTACACACTACAGGTGGTTATATGGTGTATACAGCGTATACGTTTAAAAATATTTTTCAGTATAAAGAAAATGATATTTATTGGTGTACAGCAGATATTGGGTGGATTACTGGCCACTCTTACATTGTTTATGGTCCTTTAGCAAATGGCGCTACTACAGTAATGTTTGAAGGTGTGCCTTCTTATCCAGATTTTGGACGCTTTTGGGAAGTTGTAGAAAAACATAAAGTGACTCAGTTTTATACCGCACCAACAGCTATTAGAGCTTTAGCAAAAGAAAATATGGATTTTGTAGAAAACCATGATTTATCTTCCTTAAAAGTATTGGGCTCTGTAGGCGAACCTATTAATGAGGAAGCCTGGCATTGGTATAACAATAATGTAGGTAAAAATAATAGTCCTATTGTAGATACGTGGTGGCAAACAGAAACTGGTGGAATTATGATTTCTCCTATACCGTATGTTACGCCAACAACACCTACATATGCAACGTTGCCTTTTATTGGGATACAACCTGCCTTAATGGATGAAAACGGACAAGAAGTAAAAGGAAATCAAGTAGAAGGGCGTTTGTGTATTAAATACCCCTGGCCTTCTATTGCAAGAACTATTTGGGGCAATCATGAAAGATATAGAGATACCTATTTTTCTGCCTATAAAGACAAATATTTTACAGGTGATGGCGCATTAAGAGATGGTGTTGGTTATTACAGAATTACAGGTCGTGTAGATGATGTTATTATTGTATCTGGACATAATTTAGGTACCGCACCAATTGAAGATACCATAAATGAGCATCCGGCTGTAGCAGAATCTGCAATTGTAGGTTTTCCGCATGATGTAAAAGGAAATGCTTTGTATGGTTATGTTATTTTAAAAGAGTTTGGTGAAACTAGAGATAGAGATAATTTACGAAATGAAATAAATCAGCAAATAACAGAACACATTGGACCTATTGCTAAGCTAGATAAAATACAATTTGTAACTGGCCTGCCTAAAACAAGAAGTGGTAAAATTATGCGTCGTATTTTGCGTAAAATAGCTTCTAATGATACGGGGAATTTAGGTGATATTAGTACGTTGCTAAATCCAGAAATTGTTAAGGAAATTATGGATAACTCACTATAAAACACAGTATGTAGTTTAAACCGACTTTTTACAGAGTCGGTTTTTTTTATGCAATAATTTCTATATAACAATAGTAAACAGCAAAAAGACTTAAAAATAAAATGCCCAGGTAAGTAAGTATTTGTAACCACTTTTTAGGCTGGTGCTCTTTAGCTACATCTGTACTTAGTACATTTTTTAAATTCATATAACCAACTACAGGAGCTACTATAAAAGACACAAATGTAGCCAAAGCTACTACTTTTCCCATATTAGAATTAAAAAATACAATTACAGCCAAATTTATAACCGTAAGCACAAGTACGGCTATCGTAAAATAAGATTTACTTTGTTTTTTTATTTCTTCAGTGGTATTATTTGGCTTGTTTTTTAGTTTTAGTAATACATCAATACTAACCCTTGCAATTGCATCATGAGCCGTCATACAAGAACTAAACATTGTTGCAAAAGCAGCTGTAGCAACAAAAATGGTTGTCCACTCACCAATATGTACAGTAAATAAATTAATTAGTTGATCTGCAAAACCTACAGCACTACTACTCATTTCTGTATTTGTGCCATAAAGAGATAAGCACCCAATTGTCATAAAAAATATAGCAAGTATTGCAGTAACAATGTAGCCAAAGTTAAATTCAGACAATGCTTCTTTAAGGTTTAATTTTTTGTTGGTTAGTTTTTGCTTTTCAATGGTCCACATACTTAACCAACTAGAGGTTTCTACGGCAGTAGGCATCCAACCAACTAAACCAATAATAAATAAAATGCTGGCATTGCTAAAAAGTGACGGAGGATTAAAGTTGGCAACTTCATTAACCTTACCCTTAAAAATAACCATAGCAGTTGTAGCTAAAAGCGCAATTCCTAAAATTGAAACTATAATTTTTAAAGATTTTTCTAAAAAAACATATTTACCAATAATAAGTAGTGCAGATATAAAAGCAAATAAAGCAAATGCAACTAGGGTTATAGATACATTTGTGAAATTTAAAAGATTTATAAGTAAACCAGAAGTTACCAAATACAAAGCTGCTAAAATGGTAAATGTAGACACAAGTGTAATTAGTGCATAAAACCATAAATATCCTTTACCACGATTTAAATAGCCCTCTATAAGTGTTTTGTTAGTAGCGTTGGTATACCTAATACCAAACTCAAAAAAAGGATATTTTAAAATATTAGCAAGTATAATAGGTACTAACATTATCCAACCATATTGTGCCCCAGCTTTGGTAGACAATACTAGGTGAGAGGTGCCAATTGCCATACTTGCAAAAAGTAACCCTGGCCCTAAATTTTTAAGTAAAGTTGTAATTTTTTGCATTGTAGTATGTACTATTCTATCACTATTTTTTCTCCGTAAAATTTAGGTTCAGTATTAAACAATATGTCTAAAAACACTTTAACACGTGCTAAATATTCTCTGGTTTGTACTTTTAAACCTGCTTTTCCGTTTAAGTCTTTAGCATTAAAACCAACAGCAGTAAGGCCTTTTTTTTCTGCAATATAAATAGCTCTTTCATTATGAAACTTTTGAGATATTACAGTAACATTATCTAAGCTAAAAATAACGTGTGCACGCACCATAGAGTCTAAAGTTCTAAAGCCGGCATAGTCTAAAAATATTTTTTCTGCAGGAATACCTTTTTTTACAAGATCTCTTTTAAAAGTATCTGGCTCATTATAGTACTTACTGCCATTATCACCACTAACCAAAACAAAGTCTATTTTTTGCGCTTTGTACAAAGCAATTGTTGCATTTATACGGTGTACGTAATAAGGGTTAGGACTCCCATTTGTTAGTTTGCTAGTTGTGCCTAAAACCAAGCCAACTCTATTGTGCGGTACAGTGTTTACTGCATAATAGGTTTTTCCATTAGCGGCATTTTTAATAACGCTATTAGAACAAAAAATTGCCAATAAAGGCAATGCAATTAGTATAAAAAGGAGTATGGCAATTTTTTTCTTCATACAAGTTAAAGGTACAAAATAGAGACTTAGGATTGATGAAAATAAAATATTGTTAAAAATTATTTTCGATGTATTCAATAATTTAACTTTATTGGCATAAAATATGTTATGTTTTTTAATGAAAAATATAAAGTCAAACCACTAAACCACAAACCTTTGATAAAAATTTTATATTCCTTTTTAGTATTTGTGCTGCTTATTTCCTGCGCAAGTGTAGACAAACACAACAAGCAAATAACTAAGTTGCATAATGTAGAAGAACTGCATAAAGATGTTGATGTAGCTTACCGAAAACTACAAAAATTACACCCTCAATTATATCTTTATACGTCTAAAAAGGAGTTAGATGCAAAATTTAAAACCTTAAAGGATAGTATTACAGAGCCTATGACAACTTACGCTTTTTATGAAAAATTAGCTCCTGTTGTAGCAGAGGTTAGGCAAGGACATGCAGGTATTTCTGTGCCAACAAAAAAATATACACGTAAAGAAGGTAAAGCTTTAAATAAACTAAAAAATGAATGGTCTTATTTAAGGTTTGAGAATGTAGAAGATGCTGTTTTGGTTAAGAATACTCTTGGAGAAGACAGTACAATGGTAGGTAGTAGAGTGGTTAAGTTAGGAGATGATTCTGTTGATGACTTGCTAAAAAAATACAAAACTTATTTTTCTTCAGACGGCTATAACACAACTTTTCATAACAAATATTCTGCGCAGAAATTAGCTAGATATTACTATTATGATAAAGGTAGATTAGATAGTTTAGAGGTTACATTTTCTAAAAATGATAGTTTATATACCAAAATTTTTAGAAGAATACCAAGAGACTCTACAAGGTTTCCTAAAGCAAAAAAAGATAGTTTAAATGATAAAAAACCAATTAAAAAGACGAAAGAAGAACGAAAACTTGCTTCAAAAAAGTTAAAGAAAGAACTAAAGGATTATCATAAATACGGATATAGTTACTCTGAAAAGTATTATAACAGAAATTTAGATTTTATAGGTGAAGATAGTAGCGTTGCTTATATGAAAATTAGAAGCTTTACTAGAGGTGATTACGAAGCTTTTTATGAAGAGGCTTTTAAAAAAATAGACTCAGCAAAAACTGAAAATTTAATTATAGACTTACGTGATAATGGAGGTGGTAGATTGGTAGAAATTCACGATTTATATTCTTACTTAGCAAAGGATAAATTTAAGTTTATTGAGGAAGGAGAGGTAAACACAAGATACCCAATGATAAAGTCTTATATGTCTCGTAACAAAACAGTTTATGGAGCAGCATACAAGTCTTTATTTGTGCCGTTTCTATTTTTTAAAGAAGTTTTTAAGGCGCACAAAAAAAATGGGAAGCTAGTATATAAGTTTAAGGAATCTAAGATAGCAGCACCTAAAGAAAATAATTATAAAGGTAATGTGTATGTATTAATAAATGGCCGTTCTTTTTCTGCATCTTCTGTATTTTCTAATGTTATAAAAGCACGTAAAAGAGGCATTATTGTTGGTGAGGAAACAGGCGGTGCTTATAATAGTACTGTTGCAGGTCAAACAAAATTGGTAAGACTGCCAAATTCTAAGCTAATGTTATACTTTGGATTAATGGTTTTAGAAACACCTTTTAAAACTGAAATTGAGGGGTATGGCGTTAAACCAGACATAGTTATTACACCTACTTTAGAGGATCGTGCAAACAATTACGATCCAGAGCTAAATTGGATTTTAAATTCAATAAATAAATAAGTTTTTACTGTACAACTTTATAAAACAGTTGTTCTACAACGGTAAACAAGTGTTTTGCAACATTAATTATGCATCTTTTATGTAAGCGTTTAGTTTTGGCAATAAATAACTAAACCCCAAACAAAAAATGAAAAAAATTACGTTACTAATTGTGTTTGCAATAATGGCTGTAAACTTATCTGCACAAGAAGGATTAAAAATAGGTATACAAGGTGGTATTCCTTTAGATGATTATACAGATAATGTAAGTTTAATGGTTGCTGCAGATATAGGCCATATGTGGGCATTGGGTGAAGTAGTAGACTTAGGTGTAACTGGTGGCTATATACACGGCTTTGCAGAAAAATACCATACAGGCACTATTACTAATGATTTACCTGATATTCAGTTTTTAAAAGCTGCAGCTTCTGTGCGTGTTTGGACATCCAATTCTTTTTCTTTTGGCGCAGATTTAGGTCAGGGTTTTGGACTTAATGATGGTAATGACGGTGGCTTTTATTACAGACCTCAAATAGGTTATTTAATGGGAGAAAGTACAGAGCTTAATTTATCATATACAGGCATACAATTAGGAGATAATACAGAATGGTCTACGGTATCTATAGGTATTATGTACACTATAAAAACAATAAAGAGATTCTAAATAAAAAACACAAGATTTTTAAACACTTACATTATACCTAAATTGGTATAGCGTAGGTGTTTTTTATTTCTCCCATTACAAATGTGCTGTGTGTACTTCCTACACTTTTTACTGATCCTAAACCATTTAAAACAAAGTCTTGGTAATGCAGCATATCTTTTACTTGCACTTTAAGTAAAAAATCAAAATCACCAGAAATATTGTAACACTCTGTTACTTCTTTTATTGACTTAATTTCTTTTACAAAATTGTGCCCTATATCTTTTGTATGTTGCTTTAGTTTAATATTACAAAACACAGTTAATCCTTTCTCTAACTTTTCTGCATCTAAAACGGCAACGTATTTTTTTATATATCCGTTTCTTTCTAATCTTTTTATTCGTTCAAAAACAGGCGTTGTAGATAAATTTACTTTGTTGGCCAATTCTTTAGAAGTTAGGTTAGCGTTTAATTGTAGTAATCGTAAAAGTTGTACATCTATCTGGTCTAAGTTGCTCATAGAAAATTTATCTAAAAATTGATTTGAAACAAATGTATAAAAGATTATTATTCTTTTTACTACATATTTTGTAGTTGTTACTTCTAAAATCAACAACTTATTTAGCTAAAATATTTATTATACTAAACTTTGCATAGAATAATAAATTTACAATGCTATGAAAACTAATGTTTTAGGTTACCCAAGAATTGGAGCTAAAAGAGAGTTAAAAAAAGTAAGCGAGAAGTACTGGAAAGGTACAGCTACTAAAACCGAATTGGTAGAAATGGGTAAGCAGTTAAAACTTTACAATTGGAAATTAATGCAAAAGGCAGGAGTAGATCTTATTCCGTCTAACGATTTTTCTTTTTACGATCAGGTTTTAGATGCTACCTTAACCTACGGTTGTATTCCTGCAAGATATCAGAAAATAAAAGAAAAAGAATCTAAGCTAAACTTATATTTTGCTATGGCAAGAGGCTTACAAAATAGTGAGTTTGATGTTACTGCTATGGAAATGACTAAATGGTTTGATACCAATTATCATTATTTAGTGCCAGAGTTTACAGCTAATCAAAATTTTGAATTGTTCTCTTTAAAACCTGTAGAGGAGTTTAAAGAAGCATTAGCACATAACATTACTACAAAACCAGTAGTATTAAGTCCGGTTACTTATTTGCTTTTAGGAAAGGAAAAAGAGGAGGGCTTTAATAAAATAGATTTGTTAAACAATTTGTTACCTGTATTTTTTGAGTTGATAACAGAGTTGGTTACAGCTGGGGCAACACACGTACAATTAGATGAACCTTGTTTGGCATTAAACCTTACAGCTAAAGATAGGCAGGCAGTAACTAAATTGTATACCCAATTAGCCGGTAAATTTCCTGACTTAAAAATTATTTTAACTAGTTATTTTGATTGTTATGGAGATAATTTAGAAACTGTACTTCAGTTACCAGTATACGCTTTACATTTAGATTTGGTGCGTTGTTCTTTGCAGTTAAATGATGTTTTAAATGCGACTAATTTTAAGAATGATAAAATACTTAGTTTAGGTTTGGTTGACGGACGAAATATTTGGAAAAATAACTTTGAAGCAACCTTAGCAACCGTGCAAAATGTAGTGGCAAAATTAGGAGCAGATAAGGTTTGGCTTGCTACATCTTGCTCATTATTACATACGCCCTACGATTTAGATTTAGAACAAAATGAAGAAACACTACCAACTAGTGTAAAGCAATGGTTGGCTTTTGCTAAGCAAAAAATTGATGAATTAGTTACACTTAAAAAACTTGCAACAGCAGACAAAAGCAAAGAGGTTGTTGCTAAATTATTAAGTAACACTAAGGCGCATAAAGCAAAAAAAGAATCTTTAGTTATACATAATGCTGCGGTAAAAGCAAGAATAGGTTTGTTAACTGCAAATGATAGTGAGCGTAATGCAGAGTTTTCATCACGTCAAAAAATTCAAAAAAATAAACTAAAGTTACCAGTATACCCAACAACAACTATTGGGTCTTTTCCACAGACAAAAGAAGTAAGGAGTTGGCGATCTAAATTCAAGAAAAAAGAACTTAGTTTGGATGCTTATAATACATTAATTCAAAAAGAAATTGAAGAAACCATACGTTTTCAAGAAAAAATAGGGTTAGATGTACTTGTACACGGTGAGTGTGAGCGTAATGATATGGTAGAGTATTTTGGAGAAAAACTAGATGGTTTTGCTATCTCTAGTTTTGGTTGGGTACAAAGTTATGGTAGTAGAGCTGTAAAACCACCAATATTATTTGGAGACGTATCTAGACCAGTGGCAATGACAGTAAAATGGTCTGCCTATGCACAGTCTTTAAGTTCTAAAGTAGTAAAGGGTATGTTAACAGGGCCGGTTACTATTTTACAATGGTCTTTTGTACGTAATGATCAACCAAGGTCTGAAACCTGTAAGCAAATAGCCTTAGCAATTAGAGATGAGGTTGTAGATTTAGAAAAAGCAGGTTTACAGGCTATTCAAGTAGATGAACCTGCAATTAGAGAAGGTTTACCATTACGAAAAGAATATAGAGATGCATATTTAACTTGGGCTGTAGAGAGTTTTAAAATAGCTACTTCTGGAGTGGCAGATAAAACGCAAATACATACGCATATGTGCTATTCTGAGTTTAATGATATTATAGAGCATATTACTAAATTAGATGCAGATGTAATTACTATAGAAACCTCTAGATCTAAAATGGATTTATTAAACGTATTTGTAGATTATAAATATCCTAATGAAATTGGTCCTGGTGTTTATGATATACACTCGCCACGTGTACCTACATTGCAAGAGATAGAAGATCTTTTAGAAAAAGCAAGTAAGTTGTTGCCTGTAGATAATATTTGGGTAAATCCGGATTGCGGATTAAAAACTAGAGATTGGCCAGAAACAAAAGCTGCTTTAGAAAATTTGGTGGCTGCTGCAAAAACAATGCGTTCTAAATTAAAAACTGCCTATTAAAATAGCTGAATAAAAAAGCCTTTAGATTTTACTAAAGGCTTTTAATTTTTTACTTTTTGGTAAGTAGTTCGTTAATTACTTCTGTAAGCTTAGCTTTATCTGTGATGTATTTTTCTAGGTTTACTATTTCTACTTTTCTAAAATCTACAGGATGACTCTCACTTTGTAAAGAGATGCTACCACTAGTTAATGGTTTTCCTTCTTTGGCTCCGTTTACAGGGTCTAGTTGAGGTTTTGTATAACGCAGTACTTCTTCACCATTTACATAATGTACTATTAAAGAATCTTTTAAAACCAAAGCTTCAACACGTACCCATTGGTCTCCGTGGTATGTTTTAGATGTAGATTTTGCACAATGTTCTTGTATTATCTCATCATTAAACACATACTGTGTACCAGGTGTGCAAATATTAGCAGTAGGGCGGTCATCTTTTCCGTTGCCTCCTAAAAGTTGTACTTCTATAGAGTTAGGAAAATCTTGCTCTACCGTCATTGTATTAGGAGACTGTCCGTGAATCATAATACCACTATTTCTAGTAGCCCAACCTTCACCACCTTTGGCTTGCTCTCCTACAAACCTGTACTCTACACCAATTAAGTATGCGCTGTAAGGCTTTTTGTAAAATAGGTGTCCGTATTGCTGATTAAAATCTCCGTAGTTGTTATAACGCACTTGTATGTTGCCATCTTTTACGCTAAAAGTATTGGCGTAATTATCATTTAACGGATGGTTTCTTATTTTTACTTGCCAACCTTTAAGGTCTTTACCATTAAAAAGTTGTTTCCATTTTGGTTTGTTATTGTTGCAGCTCATTATAAAAAGTGAGCATATAAGAATAACAATTACATTATAGGTTTTGGTTTTCATATTTTTGGTAGATTATTTAGGATCTGCTAAAATATAAATTTAAGGGAGAGTTGTAATGTATATGATGTTAAATCTGTAGAAAAAACTTACAGCTTTGTTTGTTTTTAAATTAGCACGTTTAAATTTTACATTGCAGAAATGTAATTGTAAAATAAAAAAAATACTTACCAGTTTATGTTTTTATCAATAAAAGCAATAAGACTTTTGGCCATTTCTTTTTGCTCATTTATACTTGGGTGTCCAGGAGTGTTTTTATAGGGCATAAAATGTGTGTAAACATTTTTATCTGCTATTTTAGCTGCTGTTTTGCTAATAAAATTCATCCATTTAGAGTTTTCTTTTGTGGCATCCATAGCTCCAAGAGCGCATATAATTTTAGCTTTAGGGTATTCTTTTCTTAAGCTAGTAATAAAGTTTTGATAAGCAGTAATAAAAAAGTCATCTTCTGGTTTTTTGTTCCCAAACCGGTGTTTAAACTCTTCATTTTTTGGCATATTCACTATCCAAGAATCATTCTGAAATAAATTTACAACTACTACATCTGGTTGGTATAAAGAAAAGTCCCATACACTGTTTTCGTTATTGGGGTCTAGTCTATTGTAAAGCTCTGGCATTATTATAGGAAACCAACTTACTGTAACTCCAATTCCGCTTTTACAAATAGCTCTGTATTCTGCATTAAAATGTCTGGCAGTTAGGGCAGCATAACTTAGGTAATTGTTTGTGTATGTACTATCTGGTCTGTCTTTTCCGGTAAAATCTTCTACAGCATAACCAGCAGTAATGGAGTTTCCGTAAAATTCAATTTTTCTAGCTTTAGGGGAGTCTTTTGGTAATATTTTACCTTGCTTATTCAGTTTAAAACCAAAAAAGCTTGTTTTTCCTTTATCCCATTCTGTTCTTTTGAATAGCTCTACAGTATGCTTTCCTTTTTTTAAATTGCTGGCAAGCGTATAATAGCGTTTTGTAGTATCTAATCGTAATAATTTAGCGCTGTCATTATCAACAAGAACATTATAATAGTTTTCTCCTTTTTCATCTTGTAATAATGCTTGTATGCTAGTGCCTTCAAAATTTAATTTTATAGATGTACCAGACCAGTGTAAGTCTGTGCTATCTGTAGTGTTACTATTTACTCTTCCCCAATATGTAATGTCTTTATTTGTATTGGTTATTATGGTTTTTGTAGTGCTTTTACAAGAAGTAAGCACTACAATTGATAAGATGAGAACGTAAAAAGAAAATTTCATTTTATATAAAATAATACATTGTTGGTTTAGTGTTAATAAACGGCTTTAAGGGTTCTTTCAATTTCTTTTATAACTACAGTAATATCTTTTTTATTGGTACGCCAATTTACAAAAGAAGCCCTAACTCCTTTAGTGTTTCTATATACTGTTGGTGTCATATACACTTTACCTTCTTTGTTTAGTTCGGTTATAAAAAGAGGTATTTTATCTTGTTTATTTTTATCCTTTAAAGAAAAACAAACATTGTTTAAACGTGTAGGGGTTAGTAGTATTAGCTCGTTATTTTGAGTAATATACTCATCTAACATTTGTGCCATTTTAACTGAGTTTTCTACAATATCTTTGTAACCATCTATACCATAGGCAACAAGAGAAAACCAAGCAGGTAAAGCTCTTAGTCTTCTAGAGTTTTCTGGTAAAAAGTTTAGATAATTAAAGTTTTCTAAAGGGTCTCCTAAATATGGAGCATTAGAATTTTGAAATGTTTGAAGCTGTAACAAGTTGTGCTTTTCTTTAACAAAAAAAACGGCACTATCATATGGTACATTCAGCCATTTGTGGCAATCTATAGTTATGCTATCTGCATTTTCCCAGCCTTTAACTAAATGTTTGTATTTTGGAGAGCATCCTGCAAAAGCACCAAACGCACCATCTATATGCCACCAAAAATTATATTTTTTATGTAATGTGTTTATAGCTTCAAAATTATCGAAATCTGCAGAGTTTACGGTTCCTGCACTAGAGATAAGTATAAATGGTTGGTTGTTTAAAGCTTTAATTTTTTGCTCTAAATCATTAATATCTATAGACTCTCTGTTGCCTTCTTCAACTTTTATTTTACTAACGTTAGTACTACCTATACCAAGCATAGATAAAGATTTTATAGCAGAAGAATGAGGTACAGCAGATAGTATATTTATTGGTATAGAAATGCCATTTTTTGCAAAATCTTTTCCTTTTTGTTTCCCAAACCATTGCCTGGCTACTGCCAAGCAAGTAAAATTAGACATTGTAGCACCAGAAACAAACCCGCCTAAAAAGTTATGTGGTAAAGCAAACAAATCTAACAATAACTTTATAGTTTCTTGTTCTATTTGCACAGATACATCTCCTTGGGCAGAGGTTGTTTGCGGATTTTGATCATAAATAGTTGTGAGCCAATCACCAATAACAGCAGCAGGTGTAGACCCGCCAACTACGTAGCCCAAATATCTAGGGCCAGAAGAAGCAACAATAGTGTCTTTAAATTTTTTATTAAATAACTTAAGTGTATTTAATCCTCCAATACCCTCTTTATTTAAGCCTTCATAAATAGTATTTAACACAGGGAAAGTAGTTTTTTCTGTATCAATATTTTTAAAATATGCAGTGCCTTGTTTAGCTACTTTTTGTAATAATTGGTCAAAATTATTAAAATCTTCTTCAAGCAGTTTATTCATAATTTAATAAAGCTTTATGGTGTAAAATAGGATGCCTAATTGGTTTACAAGTTAAAAAAACAAAGTAACCTAAATGTTATTTTTATTGTTTTTTAAAAGTTAACCTATGCTATTTTAGTTTTAATATGAGTTATTTTTTTGCAATAGAATCTCATATTTAATATACAAAAGGCAGAAGAGTTTACGCGTAGTTTAGTTATTTCCATTTTGGTATACTCTATTAGAAAAATGGCACAGTAGAAAGCAAATTAGTATTGCAATTTTGCAATATGAAAAAAATAACAAACTTAGGAATATTTACACTGTTATTGGTAAGTAGCTTAACAATAATGGTAGGTACAGTTATTGCGCCGTCTTTAACAGGAATTGTAGAAAATTTAAATTTTAGTTTTTCTCCAGGTTGGTTAATTACACTACCATCTTTGGGAGTAGTAGTATTTGCACCAATAGTGGGTAAACTTTTACATAAAACAGGTTCTTATACTATGTTGTGTTTGGGGTTGGTGCCATATGCACTTTTAGGAGTTGCTGGGGCGTATATTACAAACGACTATATTTTAATGCTAGACCGGTTTTTATTAGGAGCAGCTACAGTTGCAGTGCAAGTGTCAGTAACTTCTTTTATTGCAGATTTTTTTACGGGTGAAAAAAGAATGAAACTTATTGCTTGGCAAGGTATGTCTATAGAATTAGGTGGTGTAATTTTTCTTTCTATTGGTGGTATACTTGGGCAGTGGCATTGGCAGTATCCGTTTTTTATATATTTATTAGCAATTGTGTGTTGGTTGTTGGTTATAAAAACATTGTTTAAAACAATTAAAAGTGATGAAGTTGTGGTTAAACAAGAGAAAAAAGAAAGTAAGCTAGCTATAAAAACTATTTTTTATGCTTCATTACTGTCTATGGTATTGTTCTTTGTTAGTTTTGTAACCTTACCCATTTATTTGCCAAAATCTATTGGTTTTACAGAGTCTTACACTGGTTATTTTATGGCATTTATATCTGTAATTGCTATTATTACAGCAAGTCAAATGCCTAGGGCAGTTAAAAAAATAGGAGATGGTAAAGTGGTAGCTTTGGGCTTTTTATTTTTTATGCTAGGGTATGTTACACTAGCTTTTTTTAATAGTATACCTCTATTGATTTTAAGTGCTGTATTTATTGGCACAGGTTTTGGCTTTACAATACCACTTTTAAACCATATGATGATAGAGGTTAGTGCGCCTAAAAATTTGGGAAAAAACTTAGGCTTGTATTCAATGGGAGTTTTTGGCGGCCAATTTTTATCAACTTTTATAGAATATATATCTACAAATTATGCTGTTGTGTATACTGTAGCTGCTTTATTAGCTCTGGTTATAGGTATTGTACTTTATTATGCATTTAAAAAAATAGAAGAGCATAACCAATAAATATAGTATGCCTATATTTAAATTAAATTTTAAATATAGATGCCTTTAACCAATTTAAAACATAAAATAAAGATAGAGAAAAGCTTAACT
This sequence comes from Cellulophaga sp. RHA_52, assembly GCF_007827205.1. Lineage (NCBI taxonomy): Bacteria > Pseudomonadati > Bacteroidota > Flavobacteriia > Flavobacteriales > Flavobacteriaceae > Cellulophaga > Cellulophaga sp. RHA_52. The sequence continues at coordinate 204,096 of NZ_VIRZ01000001.1, read as the reverse complement.
AAAAAGACAACTATGCTTTCTGGTAATTCTTTTGGAATTTATTTTTGCTTAACTGCGGATTATAATGCTGTTGTATATTTTAAACCTTTAAACGATTTTTTTCCGGATACAGCGTTTGAAGTTAAAAAAGGAATTTTATTAAATTTTGAAAGAGATTTAATTGAAGAAGATGATATAGAGTATGCCTTAGATGTAATGACGCTCTTTAATAAACAACCCCAATTAGTTTTAAAAACCCCTAAGCAAGTTGCAAAGGTGAAAAACGCTATTAATTTAGTGGTAGAAGAGTACAACACAGCAGCATCATACATAATGATAAAAACACTTTTAAAGGTGTTATTACTAAGTTTAATACGTATTGGTAATGAAAATTTTATAGCACAAGACCTTAAGCAAAAAAGAGTGTTTGATTTTTTAGAGTTGATGGAAACCTCTTTTCTAAAAGAAACTAAAGCTAATTATTATGCAAAAGAGTTGGGTATAACTGAAAAAAGATTAAATCAGATTTTAACTGAAAAATTAAACTTAACAGCAAAACAAATTATACAGCAGCGCCAAATTACAGAAGCAAAAAGGCAACTTGTAAAAAGTGAAATTACAATTAAAGAACTTGCGTTTGAGTTGGGATTTGAGTCTTTAAGTAGTTTTTCTAGATTTTTTAAAAAGCATACAGGGGTTAGTCCTTCTAAATTTTCTGTAGATTTAAAATAGCTAATTATTATAAGCCATATTGTAATTTTTGTTTGGCTTTAAGTATATAAACGTTCTGTTTGTGTTAATGTAAAAATCAAACCTCCTTAGAAAATCAGTGCCTAAAACACTCATACTTTGCCTAGCAATTGCGCCTTTAAAAAAGCCAATAGGTACATTTGTAAATGTAGTTTTACCAACTTTAAATTTAGGTAAAATTGCCTTTTGTGTTTTTAGCACATTACCATAAGAATCTTTAAGCGTTTTAGTATCAGTTATTTTTAAAAGCGAATCTAATTTATTGGTTTTAGCAAAATTGTCATCAAATAATAGGAAACCAGTGTAGCCAGAATGAATTAAAAATGAATTCTCATATTTTTTTGATGCTATACTACTTACACCGCCTAAAAACATAAAGCCGTCTTTAGAGTATAAAGGTACTTTTGTATAGCCTTTTATTTTTGTAGGTATTGTTTTGTATACCGTAATTTTATGGTTTGTAAAGCTAATATGTAGGGCTTTGCCTTTAAATAAACTAGGTCCAAATTTGCCATCTGTTCCTGGGCCTGAGTTTTTATTTTCCCAAATAGGTAAATTACTCCAATTAAAACTTCCTATTTGTAACGTGTTACTGTTGCTATGTCTAGATGTGCTTTTTCCGCCCCAACTTTCTACAGTTTCTTCTGTATTCCATAGTACACTAGTAGCTTTGGTAGTGCTTTTTTCAATTAAAGTGATAGATTCTGCAGCTGTGTGTAGCATTAGGCTAACAGTATCTTTTTTATTTAAAATGGCCTCTACGGCAATGTTATTTTTAGGAGTAAAAGTAAACGGAAAGCTACCTAATAAATTTGCATTGTTTTTGGTTTGAGATATGCCACCAAAAGTAACTAGTGTAAAACATAAATAAGTAAACAACTTTTTAAACATAGTTATTATTGGTTTAAGAGTACGTAGTGCAGTAAAGCTAATTTACATAAAGTTGGAGTAGGTGCGGTGTTAGTGTTGTTAATTTTTACTTACGTTCTAAATCTGTAATAAGCAAAGGGTTGTTTTGTTTTAGTTTGTCTAGTAGTTCTTTAGTTTTTGTGGTACTAGGATTTTGTTTTAGTTCCTCATATTCTGTGTTGGTTAAGCCAACCATTTGTAAAAACTGAACCTCACCGTGTGGAGTGTTTAATATGCCTAATTCTTTGTCTATAACAAAGGCCAGAGCAGTAATATCGGTATTGTAATTACTTCTTATTGGTCCGTTTGCAGGTATAAGATGGTATTCCTCAAACCATTTTTCTTTGCTAAAAACATATTTTCCTAAATTCTGAATTAAATTACACGCCCAATTAACATTATCTTCATCACTATATTTTTTTAGTCTAAAAGTAAGTTCAAAACCAAGTTTGCTATATTCTTCTCCTACAGATTCTTCATTGTAATACAGCTCAGAAAATCCATAAGAAATGTAATGAAAGTGGGGTTCTTGCAAGTTACTGTTTTACACGCTAATGCCATCTATAGGCTCTGTGCCACCCAATGCATAAGGTAATTTTGGGGCATAATGCTGCGGATTTTGCTCTGGGTATATTTTTTCTACCACAGTATCTATACAGTCCCAACCAACAGCATCTTCTTCTGTATATTTCTTTTTGTATTCTTCTAGGGTCATAGGGTTATTTATGGAGTATTAAGTAAAGTAGTTACTTTTCTAGGTTTTAGTTTTTTTAATCACCTCTAAAGCCAATTCTTGTGTTTCTTCAGCTATTTCTGCCTTAGTAGGTTGTGTAGCAATTCGTTTAAATTCAGCCAGTAATTTTGGATCTATTGGTGCTGTTGCATTTGTACCAAAAACTAACACAAGCCAGTATTTCCAAACTTCATCTTGGCCCCTTAAAATGGCAATAATATCATCTGTAATATGTTTTGTTATAGACTGTAAATACGATGCTATTGGACCTGCAACGGGCCAGTTTAAATCTTGTAACCAAGTTAATAACTCTGGCACTATTGGTTTTACTTGCTCATAACTATAGTTTTTTAAGTCTGCTATAGCTTCTAGGTCTCCTTTGTGTTTTGGTAGTTGTGGTTGCAAAGGTTATTTTTCTTTTTTAAACCCTTTATTGGTTAGTTTCCATTGGGTATGTGTTTGTTCTTTTCCGTAAAAACCAGTTTCCTCATCTTCTGGGTAACTAAAATAAGACAATATTTTTTTTTGTTCATCGTATTTTATTTTAATGTCTTGCCCACGGTTTGCTTCTGTAAAAATAGAGGTTTCTCCTATAAAAGCAGTGTCGCTTTTTTGCAATTCACCATCTTCTATTTTGTATACTTTGGCTGTACTGTAATGTTTGCCACCACAACAGGTTCCCCAGCCTAATAACAAGTAGTGCGGTTTGTTATTAATTTTTATATGGTGTACACCAAGTATAAAAACATCTTGATCTCCATCATCTTTATCTTTTAAATTTATGTATTTAATAGATCCACTACTGTTTTTGTATTGTGCATAAATTACAGAGCTGTGGCAACATCCGGAGTCTCTTTGGCTCCAGGTATATGTTTTTACTACACTATCTAGACTGTATTGTATGTTTATATGTTTAGATAAACTATCATATGGGTTAGCAAAACTAGTAGTATCTTTTAAGTGTTCTACAAAACGTTGCTTTACAAAAGGAAACATACTGTTTGCCATATCAAAATCTACGGCTTGGTAGGCTTTAAATGTGGTTGTAAGTAGCTCGTCAGAATAATTATAATCTTCTTGAGCTAATGTACTATTGCATATTACAAATGCAAAAAATAGAATTTTAAGTCGTTTTGTTATTTTCATACAATATATTGTTAGGTGTAATCTTTGTAAGGGATGGCTAATTTTTTAAACTGTTTTACTATATTTTTTTCTCTTTTTTGACTTATAAAATCTATGGTAACTTTAAATTTTTTATGATACACGGTGTGTATAATTATAAATGTTCTTTTGTTTCTGCCACCGCCCACTGTTTCTTTAGTTGTGTGGGTTATATCATTTGTAGGTATTATTTTTTTTACAAACGGATTTATTAAGTTTTTTATAATGATGTAATTTTTAGAACTTTCTATATAACCCATTTGTGTTGTAAAAAGTAACAAAAAAAGAAATGTACCTGTACTAAATATAAAATATCCTGGATCTAGGTAGTTGGTAGCAAACAGGTCTAGCAATAATATAATAGAGGAAGTTAGTGCTATTAATATAATTACTTTTACTAGTGTAATATAAAATGGTATTGATGTGGTTTTGTTAGTAATAGCAATAGTACTATTAGTAACAGGTTTACTTATTTTTATCTGTTTATTGCCAAAGGTGTTGTCTAAGTGTAAACGTAGTTTCCAAAAGTTAGTGTAGTAGGCTTCTTTTAGGTATATTTTTTTATTGTTTTTTAGGTGTATGGTAAGTCCTTTTTCATAAATAGTAAAAAACATGAATTTAGAAGGTACAGAACTATGTAACTCAATACTCTTTACTTCATTATAAGTATATGTTTTAAATATGCCAATTTTAATGTTTTTAGAGTTTACTCTATAAAAAATGAGACTCTTTACAATCATATAAATACCATAGAGCACAAAAGCCATAAAGGCTATTAAAAACAGTATAATCTCTTCTTTGCTAATTATAAGTACATAAAGAAAAAACAATATGACAATAAAAAAAAATAGCAAGAATAGGTACAGAAAATTAAATCTGCTGGTTATGGTTGTATTTTTTATGTTATAACGCATCATTTTTGTACTTCAATTAAAAAGTACAAATTAAAGTATATATAGGGTGTTGTAATGCGTTAATGTTTATTTGTAGTAATTAGGTGTATTACCGTTACTAAATAATTTATTTTTTAGCTTCTTTACGGTAAGCATTAAAAATAAGTACAGCCATAAATGCCCAAATTAATCTATATACCCATATGTTTATATCCTTGCCAAAAAATAGCACAGTTTCTGCGTCTCTCATAAAACTGTATACAACATTTACAAGGGCAAGTGCTACACCAATAATTAATATTGTTTTTCTCATAGCTGTTAAAACTAGTGTTTTATTTCTTTTTTTTAAGTTCTGTATTAATTTTCTTTTCCAATTTCTTAATCTCGGCAAAAGGTAAATTTAGAGCTAAAAAATAATTTCCGTTTTTAATTTTACTATTTACGTAAAAGGCATTAATAATTTTGTTATCTATAAACAAGCCTATGCTTTTACGCTCTTCAAAAGCTATGTCTGTAGCAATTTGCATTTTAATATCTCCATTGGGTGTAAAGGTTAGGTTTAAACCAAACTGTTTTTCTCCAGTATTTCCAAATGTAGCATCTATACCAACAGTAGAACACTTTTTAATTGCTGTAATAGGAATTAATGTTTTTGTGTTAACGTATTGTGTTTTATTAAAACTTGGAACAAAAACTTTTACGCCAACAGAATCATTTAAAATATAAAAGCCCGATTTTAAATGGCTTGTTGTGTCTGTTTCTTTTGTATGCTGACAAATGCCAGTTGCACTCACAAGAAATAAAAGAAAGAGTAGGGCGTAGGTTTTTATAGTCACAATATATTTTTATAAGCCTTCTAGACCTGTTGTGGTAGCATCAAAAAACAATAATCCTGCAATAAGGAAAACGTAAAAAATAATCCAGATTAAAGAAATAACTACACCGGCAATGGCAAGTCCGCGTGGACGATTAAAAAGTCCAATTATAGATAATATAAGTCCTAAAATCCATATTAAGTGTCCCACAATAGGAATACAATATAATAGGTATGCAAGTATAGAGATTATAAAGCCGGCTATACCAATTGGATTGGAGTTGCTATTATTATTTTGGTTAATAATAATAGGTTGCGCTTGATGAGTTTCTTGTTGTTGCTGGTTTTGGTTGTCTTCTTGGTTGTGTGGTGTAATGTCACTCATAAAAATTGGCTATATTTTATGGCAATATAAAAATAAGTAGGTAAAATAGTACCTTATTTTATAAGTTATGCGAATTAAAATTTTTAGAGTAAATTAAAATAGGTGAAAACCAAAAAGGTATAAAAAGCAAAAACCCTTGAAAATCATGAGATTAACAAGGGCTTTGTACTCGAGATGGGACTTGAACCCATACGGACTAATGTCCATTGGATTTTAAGTCCAACGTGTCTACCAATTCCACCACTCGAGCAAATTAGCTGTTATTACTAACAGGCAATTGGTATAATTTTTTCTGAGCGAAAAAAGGGATTCGAACCCTCGACCTCCACCTTGGCAAGGTGATGCTCTACCCCTGAGCTACTTTCGCAATTTTTATGAGCGTACATCTTTATCAGATGCGGGTGCAAATTTAAGACATTTTTCTAAACCACAAAGCTATTTTGAAAAAAAATATTGATATTTTTTATCTAATTTTAAATTTCATTTTCAAATAACATAAAATGAGCGTTTTACACTTCATCTTTTTTTTGTGCAGAAAGCAATCTTTTTATCTCATTTAACTTCATTAGTGCTTCAACCGGTGTTAGCGTGTTAATATCTAAGTCTATTATTTCTTCTTTTAACTCTAATAGCAGAGGGTCATCCATATTAAAAAAGCTCAGTTGCATTTCATTTTGTGCATCTGTTAGCTTTGTTGTGAGCTCTTCACTAGAGTGAGATTTTTCTAATTTTTTAAGTATTTTATTTGCTTTAGAAATTACTTGCTGTGGCATACCAGCCATTTTTGCTACGTGTATACCAAAACTATGTTCACTACCACCAGGAGTAAGTTTGCGTAAAAACAGAACATTGTCTTTTAATTCTTTTACAGATACGTTGTAATTTTTTATTCTGCTAAACGTAGCTGTCATTTCATTTAACTCATGGTAGTGTGTGGCAAACAATGTTTTTGCTTGTGTTGGGTGTTGGTGTAGGTATTCTGATATTGCCCAGGCAATAGAAATACCATCATATGTACTTGTACCACGGCCAATTTCATCTAACAATACCAAACTACGGTCTGATAGGTTGTTTAGGATAGATGCAGTCTCGTTCATCTCTACCATAAACGTAGATTCTCCCATAGAGATATTGTCACTGGCGCCAACTCTGGTAAATATTTTGTCTACGTAACCAATTTTAGCAGCTTCTGCTGGCACAAAACTTCCCATTTGCGCTAATAATACAATTAAGGCTGTTTGGCGTAATATGGCAGATTTACCACTCATATTTGGCCCTGTAATCATTATTATTTGTTGTTCCTCTCTATTTAAAGTAACATCATTGGCAATATAAGCTTCGCCAACTGGTAATTGTTTTTCTATAACAGGGTGTCTACCATTTACAATTTCTAAGTCTGTAGAGTTGTTTATTACAGGAGCGGTGTATTTATTGTCTGTAGCCAATTGTGTAAAACCACAAAGGCAATCTAGTTGCGCAATTAACTGTGCATTGTGTTGTACAGGTGCAATGTACTCTTGCATCCAAACAACAAGTTTAGAAAATAGCTCTTGCTCTAAAACTTGTATACGTTCTTCTGCGCCTAATATTTTACTCTCGTATTCTTTTAATTCTTCAGTAATATAGCGTTCTGCATTTACTAAGGTTTGCTTGCGTATCCATTCTTCTGGTACTTTGTCTTTGTGGGTGTTACGTACTTCTATATAGTATCCAAATACATTATTACTCGCTATTTTTAAAGAGGTAATACCGGTACGCTCGGTTTCTCTTTCTAGCATCTTATTTAAATAATCTTTACCAGAAAATGCCAATCCGCGTAGCTCATCTAACTCTGCTGAATATCCATTAGCAATAGTTTCACCTTTAAGCATATTAACAGGTGCATCTTCACTAATCATTTCTTTAATTTTAGCACGTAGCATATCACAACCGTGCAATTGGTCTCCTATAAGTTTTACAGCGTCATTTTTGCTGCTACTAGTAAGTTGCTTAACTGGTAGTATTGCTTCTAAAGAATTTTTTAGTTGTACTACTTCTTTGGGTGATATTTTAGCTGTTGCTACCTTAGAAATTAAACGCTCTAAGTCTCCCATTTGCTTTATAGACTGTTGTAGTTTATGCAAAATGGTATCATTGGCTTGTAGGTACTCTATAACTTGATGCCTTCTTTTTATCTTTTCTACATTTTTTAGAGGCAACGCCAACCAGCGTTTTAGCATACGCCCACCCATAGGTGATATGGTTTTGTCTATAACATCTAAAAGGGTAACTGCATTTGGGTTGTAGGAGTGATATAGCTCTAGGTTTTTAATAGTAAACCTATCCATCCAAATGTATTCTTCCTCGGCAATACGTTGTAACGTATTTATGTGTTGTAGTTTGTGGTGTTGCGTTTCAGATAAATAATGTAAAACAGCACCAGATGCCATAATACCTTGTTCTAAATGTGCAACGCCAAAACCTTTTAAAGTTGCAGTGTTAAAATGCTTGGTTAGTGTTTCTTGTGCATAATCTTCCTGAAAAATCCAATCTTCTATAAAAAAGGTATGAAACTCGGTACCAAAAGCTTTTAAAAAATCCTTTTTATGTGTTTTAGAAACTAAGACCTCATTTGGTGCAAAGTTTTGTAACAGTTTATCAATTTGTTCTTCTGTGCCTTCTGATGTTAAAAATTCTCCGGTAGAAATATCTAAAAATGCTACACCTATTTTTTTTCTTCCAAAATGTACTGCACATAAAAAGTTGTTGGTTTTGGCAGATAAAATATCATCATTTAAAGCCACCCCAGGAGTTACCAATTCTGTAACGCCTCTTTTTACAATTTTTTTAGTTTGTTTAGGATCTTCTAACTGGTCACAAATGGCAACACGTTGGCCAGCTTTTACCAATTTAGGCAAATAGGTGTTTAAGGAGTGATGCGGAAAACCAGCCAATTCTGTTTTTTCGCCACCATTGTTACGGTGTGTACAAATAATACCTAATATTTTTGATGCTTTAACGGCATCATCACCAAAGGTTTCATAAAAATCTCCAACACGAAAAAGCAACATAGCATCTGGATACTTTGTTTTTATAGCGTTGTATTGCTGCATTAAAGGTGTTACCTTTTTCTTTTTTGGTGTACTTGTTTTAGGCAAATTGAAAAATCTTATTGATTAACTTAAAAATTACAAAACGAATTTAAGTTTTTCTCTTTGGTTACAAAACCTTTGTTGATATTTGTGGATAAGTTTACTAGATATAAATAGAATGAGAAAGTTAAAAAATAACGAATTAGAGCGATTAAATATTGAAGAGTTTAAACAAGCAGAAAAAACGCCTATTGTTATTGTTTTAGATAATATTAGAAGTTTAAACAACATTGGTTCTGTTTTTAGAACAGCTGATGCTTTTTTAATTGAAAAAATATACTTGTGCGGTATTACTGCTAAACCGCCACATAAAGACATACAAAAAACAGCATTAGGTGCTACAGATAGTGTAGCTTGGGAGTATGTAAATGAAACTTTGCCTTTAATAGAGCAGTTAAAAAGCAATGGCTATAAAACACTTGCTGTAGAACAAGCAGAAAATGCTACTTTTTTAAATGATTTTAAAATAACGCAAAACCAAAAGTATGCACTAATTTTTGGTAATGAGGTTAAGGGTGTGGCACAAGATGTAGTTACAGCTAGTGATGTGGTTTTAGAAATTCCGCAATACGGTACAAAACACTCTTTAAATATTTCTGTAAGTGCAGGTGTTGTGGTTTGGGATTTGTGGTCTAAACTACTAGACAAATAAAACATTTTTTAGTTTTAAGGTATAAAAAAAGACCCAACTAAGTTGGGTCCATTATGTAGTTTGAGTTAGTTAGTTCCTCTGTTAAGAGATACGCAATTAAAGAAAACGTTTTGAATATTGCAAATAAATTGTGAAATAACTGTTAATTTAATACTCGGATTTTTTTAAAGATTACGTAAAATGTAACCTTGTATTTCGTGTAAAATGTGCTCGTAATCAGCGTCATTAGCTACAAAGTCAAGGTCGCTAACATCTATAATAAAGGTATTTTGCTGCGGATAACTTTTTATGAAATCTAAATAACCTTTGTTAATTTTTTCTAGATAATCTGTCTGTATATCCTGTTCATATTCACGACCACGTTTTTTAATGTTGGCAATTAAGCGCTCTGTGTTTTGGTATAAGTATACAAAAACATCGGGCTTTTTTACATCTTTATACATTAAATCAAACAACTTACGGTATAGCTTAAATTCGTCTTGGTGTAAGGTTACTTTTGCAAATATGAGCGATTTAAAAATGTCATAATCACTAACCATAAAAGACCTAAATAAGTCTAGCTGAGATGTATCGTCTGAATATTGCTGGTAACGGTCTGCTAAAAAAGACATTTCTAACGGAAAAGCATACCTTGTTTGGTCTTCATAAAACTTGGGTAAAAATGGGTTATCTGCAAAGCGCTCTACAATTAATTTAGCATTGTAATCTTCAGAAATTTTATTAGCTAATGTTGTTTTACCAGCGCCAATGTTACCTTCTATAGCTAAAAACTGTGCTTTTGCTAGTAAACTTTCTCTGTTAGGGTATAATCTTCTTTCTGTGCGCTCTATAGCTCCTTTATCTTTACATTCCTGAAAAAGGTTTCTAGAATCTTTGTTTAATATTGGGTGGTAAAATTGCGGACCAACATCTGCAAGTGGGCGTAGTACAAAACTTCTAAATTGCAAGTTTGGGTGTGGTACCACTAATTTATCTGTGTTAATTACCTCTTTGCCGTAGTATATAATGTCTATATCTATGGTTCTGGCTTGGTATCCGGCTTCATCTGTACGTTGCCTACCTAGGTCATTTTCTATCTTTAAAATAATATCTAAAAGCTCAAACGCATCTTTAGTTGTTTTTATAGACACGCAGGCGTTTAAAAAGTCCGCAGACTCAAAACCCCATGATTGGCATTTGTATACTTTAGATATGCCTACTATTTCACCAGCTTTTTCCTTTAATAGAAAAATGGCATCTTGTAGGTTAACTATCTTATCACCTAAATTACTACCTATAGATAGGTATGCAGTTGTAACGTTCTTCTTCATTTAAAAACAAAGTAAATAAAATAGTTTTTAAGGCGCTATCTTAAAATTAAATATCTTTTTTGTAAAGGTATTAAAAGCTTAACTTAAGTATCTTTACAAATTAGTTGTAAATTAGAAAAGCAGACACTTTTTATGAATAAAACAGATAAAAAATTAGCCTTTAAAATATATTTATACTTAGGAGCACTTTTTATAACTTCCTTAGTGGTTTCTAATCTTATTTTTCAAAAATTTTTTATTTGGCAACCTTTTGGTGATGTTACTATTTTTGGAGCAACCTTGTTTGAGATTTCTGTGGGAGTACTTCCTTATCCGGTTACTTTTTTGTTAACCGATTTAATTTCTGAAATCTACGGTAAAAAAAGTGCCAACCAAATTGTTGTTGCTGGTATTTTTGCCTCGTTTTTTTCATTATTAATTGTGTATTTAGCATCTGCCTCAGAAGCTACTAGTTGGTCTCCTGTTAGCAATACTATGTTTAAGGATGTTTTTGGTAATACAATTTTGGCAGTTACAGCATCTATGTTGGCGTATTTATTTGCGCAATTTATAGATATACAGGTGTATCATTTCTGGAAAAAAATAACAAAAGGAAAGCATTTGTGGTTGCGTAACAATTTTTCTACTTTTTTCTCTCAGTTTGTAGATACCTGTACTGTTTTGCTGCTTTTGTGTTCTTTTGGAGAAATTAGTTGGGATAAATTTACAGGTTTGTTAATTAGCGGGTTTATTTTTAAGATAATTATAGCATTTGTAGACACCCCTTTCTTGTATTTATTCGTATATATAATGAGAAAAAGATTTAATTTAAAAATAAACCAAGAATTAACATTGGAGTCATAATAAAACAAGCTTAAAGTTGTTTTAATTGTAAGATTTATATCACAGCTTTAAAAAGGATAATGTATTTGCTTGGTTCAGCTAAATTTTAAAAAAGAAAAAATAGTTCTGTATGAAAAAGAAAATATTAAAAATTATAGGTGTTGTAGTATTGTTAATAGTAGTTTTATTAATTGCTGCACCTTTCTTTTTACAAGGCAAAATAGAAAAAATTATAAAGGATAAAGTAAACAATAATATAGAAGCTACATTAGACTTTGCTAGTGCAGACTTAAGTTTGTTTTCTAGTTTTCCTAAAGCAAAGGTTACCATTAATGAGTTGGTGTTAACTAATAATGCGCCTTTTAAAGGAGATACGCTTTTTGCATCTAAAGAAATTGCTTTAGATATGGCAATAACAGAACTTTTTAAAGATTCTTCTGAGGCTATTGGTATAAAAAGTTTAGCGGTAGATGGTGCTGCTTTAAATATTATTGTAAATAAAGATAGCATTGCTAATTATGATATTGCAAAAAAAGATACAGCAGAGCCTGTTGTTTCAGAAACAGAAGAAGAGGGTAGTAGCTTTACTTTGGCAATGGAGTCTTATAAAATTACCAACTCTAAAATTGTATATGTAGACCAAACTTCTGGTATGGCTTTAGCTTTAACAGATTTGCAGCACTCCGGTACAGGAGATTTATCCTTGGAGAAGTCTGAGTTAGATACCAAAACAAATGCATTGGTGTCTTTTGGTATGGGCGGAACAAATTACTTAAACAGAAATAAAGTTGGTTTAGATGCATTAATAGGAATAGATTTAAAAGAAAGTAAATTTTCTTTTTTAAAAAATGAGGCACTAGTAAACCAGTTGCCTTTGGTTTTTGATGGTTTTGTTAAAATTAATGAAGATAACCAAGAGGTAAATATTAATTTTAAAACGCTATCTAGTGAGTTTAAAAACTTTTTGGCATTAGTGCCAGAAGAGTATACTAAAAGTATTGAAAACGTAAAAACTACCGGGAAATTTACCGTTGAAGGTAAGTTAGATGGTATTGTAGACGAAACACATATTCCTAAATTTTCTGTAAAGCTAAATTCTGATAATGCGTCATTTAAATATCCAGACTTACCAAAGGCTGTAACTAATATATTTATAAATGCAGCTATAGATAATACAACTGGTTTGGTAGAAGACACTTCTGTTGATATTAAAAAATTAGCTTTTGCAATAGATCAAGATAGGTTTAACCTTAATTCTCAGATTACAGATTTAATGGGTAATACTAAGGTAAAAGCGCATTTAGATGGTAATATGAACTTGGCTAACATATCACAAGCTTACCCTGTGCCTGCAGATTTAAATTTAAAAGGAATACTTAAAGCAGATGTTTCTACAGCTTTTGATATGGCCTCTATAGAAAAGGAACAATATCAAAACACAACTACAAGTGGTACTTTAGACTTAAAAGATTTTGAGTACAACTCTAACGAACTTAAAAACCCGGTAGAGATTACAACTACATCTTTAACTTTTAACCCAGAAACAGTTTCTTTAAATGATTTTCAGGGGAAAACAGGTAAGACCGATTTTTCAGCCAAGGGTACAATTACAAACTTATTAGGTTTTATGTTTAAGGATGAAAAGGTAAAAGGAGATTTTGCTTTAAATTCTAATACATTTGCTTTAAATGATTTTATGGTTGATGAGGTTGAGGAAACAGAAAAATCAACTGAAAAAACAGAAGAGAAACAAACTGTAGCTGATGAAAAATTAAAAATACCATCGTTTTTAGATGCTACAATTACTGCCAATGCAAATACAGTTTTGTATGATAATTTAACACTTAAAGATGTAAAAGGTACATTAATAGTAAAAGATGAAACTGCCACGTTATCTAATATGACTACGTCTTTATTTGGCGGAAAAATGGCATTTAATGGAGAGGTTTCTACCAAAAATGATGCGGCAACTTTTGCGATGAATTTAGGAATGAATCAGTTTAACATAAGTCAGGCTCTAAAAGGTTTAGAAATGTTAGAGGTTTTAGCTCCTGTTGCAAAAATTATTAGAGGTAATTTAAATTCAGACATTTCTATAGCTGGTAATTTAAAAGATGATTTTACTCCAGATTTAGCTACAATTTCTGGTAAGGTGTTGGCAGAGTTAATGCAGACAGAGTTAGACGGTAAACAAGAAAAATTTGTAACTGCTTTAAGTGATAAATTAAGCTTTTTAAAACCTGAAAAATTAAACTTAAACGGACTAAAAACGGCTTTGACTTTTGATAATGGAAAGGTGGCAGTAAAGCCATTTAAGCTTAATTACGGAGATATTGTAATGAATGTTGCAGGTAGTCATACATTTGATAGTAAATTGGCATACAACGCAACTGTAGAGGTGCCTGCTAAATATTTGGGTAGTGATGTAACCAAGTTAATTGCGAAAATTGATGATAAAAAATTAGAAGACTTAACTATACCGGTTACAGCTAATATTGGTGGTGATTTTATAAGTCCTGAGGTGAAAACAGACTTAACTAGTGGTGTTAAAAACTTAACAAGTCAGTTAATAGAAATAGAAAAACAAAAATTAATTGCCAAAGGAAAAGATAAAGCAACTAGTGTTATTAGTGATTTGTTAAACAAAAATAAATCTAAAACAGACTCTTTAACTCAAGATGATGCTAAAACGTCTGTAGTAAAAGATGTTGTAGGTGGTTTATTAGGTAAAAAAGATACTACTGCAGTAAAAAAAGATACAGCAACTAGTACCAAACAAGAAACCCAAAAAGAAGCTGTAAAAGAAATTTTAGGCGGCTTGTTTGGTAAAAAGAAAAAGGAAACAGAAAAGGATACTACTAAGCAATAGTTAAGCTTACGTAGTAACCTTCGTTACTTCTAATATTAAAAACGGTATTGTCTTCAAAAATTAGGTACTGGCCTTTAATGCCTTTTAATGTGCCTTTGTATACAGGTGTTTTATCCAGATTAAGACTTTTTACTTTTTCTGGATATTGCATTACCGGAAATTCTAGATGAGTTTCCTGGTTGTCCTCTATAAAATACTGTGTAGCTTCTTTTGGTATATATTGTTTTAATTTGTTACGCCATTCAATTAAATTTTCGTCATCTACAGTATTGGTAAGCATTTTACGCCAATTGGTTTTGTCTGCAACGTGTTCTTTTAGTGCAACTTCGGTTATGCCTGCTAAATAACGGTTTGGTACTTCTACAATTTCTATAGCTTCATGAGCTCCTTGGTCTATCCACCTTGTTGGTACTTGGGTTTTACGTGTAACACCTACTTTTACATTGCTAGAGTTTGCTAAATAAACAATATGCGGTTGTAGTTGAACTTTTTTTTCATAAGCTAAATCACGATCTTCTTGGTCTAAATGAGCTTTGCTTAACTCGGGTCTCATAATCCAATCTCCAGCCGTTGGGATCTCAAAAAAGCACGATTTGCAAAAGCCTTGTCTGTATATGGGCTTGTCTAACTTACAGTTAAGACATTGGTGTTTTATAAAAGAAATTTCTACAGATTTGTTTAAAATCTGATTTACATTTAAAAAGTCATTCTCAAAAACTAAATAATATTGTATAGGGTTTCCGTTCTCGGTTTGCATTTTTTGTAAAACACCTTGGTACTGCATAAAATGTATTTGAATATTAAAGTTGTATAGGCTATTTTTATCAAAATAACCACTGAAATTTTTCAGGATAAAGATACCTAAAAATGTCAATACCTTTTGTTAATTCTATTGCTTCTTGGTTGCTTAAAAAGCGGTATCATCAAATAGAACTCTTTTTAAAATACCCAGCTGAGGTTCAGGAAGAAGTAATGTTTAAACTGCTTAGTATTGCTAAAGATACCGAAGTTGGTAGGCAATATAATTTTGCTTCTATTACCAATTACAAAGAATTTGCAGAGCGTTTGCCAATAGTTTCTTATGAAGAAGTAGAGCCTTTTATAGAGCGAACTAGAAAAGGAGAACAAAATATTTTTTGGCCTACAAGTATAAAATGGTTTGCTAAAAGTAGTGGTACTACCAATGCTAAAAGTAAGTTTATACCTGTAAGTTCAGAGGCTTTGGAAGATTGTCATTACAAGTCTGGTAAAGATTTGTTGTGTTTATACCTTAATAATAATGAAAACTCCCAATTATTTACAGGAAAAAGTTTGCGCTTGGGTGGTAGTAAAGAGTTGTATGAAGATAACGGTAGTTTTTTTGGAGATTTATCTGCTATTTTAATTGATAATATGCCTTTTTGGGCAGAATTGAGTAGTACGCCAAGTAACAAGGTGTCTTTAATGAGTGAGTGGGAGACTAAGTTAAATGCAATTATTAATGAAAGTAAGTTAGAAAACGTTACCAGTTTGGCTGGTGTGCCTTCTTGGATGTTGGTGTTGTTAAATAATATGTTAGAGCAAACAGGTAAAAATCATTTGTTTGAAATTTGGGAAAACCTAGAAGTGTATTTTCATGGAGGAGTAAGTTTTAGTCCGTATAAAGACCAGTATAAAGCACTGTTGCCTCGTAAGCAATTTAATTACTACGAAATATACAATGCATCTGAAGGCTTTTTTGCAATACAAGACAGAAACAATGCGGATGATTTATTGCTTATGCTTGACTATGGCATTTTTTATGAATTTATACCAATGGATTCTTATGGCTTAGAAGATCAGAAAGTGGTAGCGTTGTGGGATGTTGAGTTGCATAAAAACTATGCAATTATAATTACAACTAATGCTGGTTTATGGCGTTACAAAATAGGAGATACGGTAAGGTTTACTTCTGTTAGTCCGTATAGAATTAAAATTACTGGTCGTACCAAGCACCATATAAATGTTTTTGGAGAGGAGTTAATTATAGAAAATGCTGAAGAATCTCTAAAAAAGGTGTGTAAAAAAACAGGAGCACAGATAAAAGATTATACAGTTGCTCCAATATTTATGGTAGGTAAAGAAAAAGGAGCTCACGAGTGGATTATAGAATTTAGAAAAGAACCAGCAGATATTAACCATTTTACAGAATTATTAGATAATGCTTTAAAATCTTTAAATTCTGATTATGAAGCCAAGCGTTATAATAATATTACGCTAACAATACCTAAAGTACACAGTGCCAGAGAGAATCTTTTTTATGACTGGTTAAAAGATAGAAACAAATTAGGAGGACAACATAAAATACCTAGATTGTCTAATAAAAGGGTCTATATCGATGAATTGCTTCTAATGAACAAATAAATTGGCTTATTTACGGGTTAAATATCATATTGCAATATATAAACCTAACCAGTATATAAAACTATAAATTATGAATTCAGAAAGACTAGTTGTTTTGTCAGATATGTGGGGTCCAAAAAAAGGAATGTGGATAACATCTTACCTGGCATACTTGCAGCAGTATTATGATATTGAGTATTATGATATTCAGCAATTGGCAAATGTAAATTTGCTAAAACAAACAGAGAAAAATATACACAGCGCTTTTGTAGAAGGAGGTATTGATACAGCTGTATCTCATTTGTTAAAAAAAGAAACTAAACCAGCTCACTACCTTGCTTTTAGTATGGGGGGTTCTATTGCTTGGAAGGCAAACTTAAAAGGTTTGCCTATGAAATCTTTATATGCAGTGTCTGCAACAAGAATACGCAAAGAAGTGGAGCGTGTAGATGTAGATGTAAAAATGCTTTTTGGTAGTAAAGATTTGTACAGGCCTTCTGCAAAATGGTCTGAAACTATTGGAGTAGATTTAGAAGTTGTAGATAATTATGGTCATGAAATGTACTCTGACTCAGAAATTATAAAAAAAGTAAGCTTAGATCTTTTAAAAAAAGTAATGGTAAAACCAGAACAAGTTAAGAAAGAGGCTAAGGTTAAAGTATTAGCAAAAAAAATATCCTAAAGCATACTTTAGGATATTTATAATATAGTTTTTAAAAGCCGTTTTGTTATGAAACGGCTTTTAGTTTTTTTACTGTCTCGTAAGATAGTTTTTGCTCTGCGTACTCTTGTGTTACTTTAAACTCTTTGTCTTGGCTACTTGGTAGCTCAAACATAGCATCTGTAAAAATTGCTTCACATAAAGAACGTAAACCTCTTGCTCCTAATTTGTACTCTATAGCTTTAGAAACAACAAAATCTAAGGCTTTGTCTGTTATAGAGAACTTAATGTCGTCCATAGCAAAAAGCTTTTCATATTGCTTTATAATAGCGTTTTTAGGTTCTGTAAGTATTGCGCGTAACGTTTTCTCGTCTAACGGGTTCATATGCGTTAAAACTGGTAAACGGCCAATAATTTCAGGAATTAAACCAAACTCTTTTAAGTCTTTTGGAATAATGTATTGTAAAATGTTAGTGTTGTCTACATTATCATCTAATTTAGATGCGCTGTAACCTACTGCTTGCATATTTAAACGCTTTGTTATAATACGTTCTATACCGTCAAAAGCACCACCAGCAATAAATAATATGTTTTCTGTGTTAACTTCAATAAATTTTTGATCAGGGTGTTTACGTCCTCCTTTAGGCGGAACATTAACAACAGTACCTTCTAAAAGTTTTAATAAACCTTGTTGCACGCCTTCGCCAGATACATCTCTAGTAATAGAAGGGTTATCGCTTTTACGAGCAATTTTATCAATCTCATCTATAAAAACAATACCACGTTCTGCTTTTTCTAAATTGTAATCTGCAGCTTGTAAAAGACGTGTAAGTAAACTTTCTACATCTTCACCAACATAACCGGCTTCTGTTAATACGGTAGCATCTACAATAGCTAAAGGTACATTAAGCATTTTGGCAATTGTTTTGGCCATTAATGTTTTACCAGTACCAGTTTGCCCAGCCATTACAATGTTACTTTTTTGTATTTCTACATCGTCATCTGCACTAGAAGGCTGTAATAATCTTTTGTAGTGGTTGTATACTGCTACAGACATTACTTTTTTTGTACGTTCTTGTCCTATAATAAAAGTATCTAAAAACGCTTTTATTTCCATAGGTTTTTTTAGAACCAATTCTGCAGATAAACTGTCTGTTTTAGACTGTTTAGTATCTTCTATAACAATACCATATGCTTGCTCTATGCAACGGTCACAAATATGTGCACCTTCACCTGCAATTAATATGTTTGTTTCTGCTTTGGTTCTTTTACAAAAAGAACATTCTAAATTTTCCTTTGCCATAAGTCTACTTCTTCTCTTTTAGAGTAAGGTGTTTATTAGTCGGTTTTAGTTCTTTTCCCTTACTAATATTTCGTCTATCATACCGTATTTCTTGGCTTCATCAGCCTTCATCCAGTAATCTCTATCACTGTCATTGCTAACCTTGTCAAAAGTTTGGCCAGAGTGCGTTGCTATAATATTGTACAACTCATCTTTTAACTTTAGTATTTCTCTTGCTGTAATTTCTATATCGCTAGCTTGCCCTTGTGCGCCACCTAATGGTTGGTGAATCATAACACGAGAGTGAGTTAAACCACTACGTTTTCCTTTTTCACCTGCGCAAAGTAAAACGGCACCCATAGATGCTGCCATACCAGTACAAATTGTTGCAACGTCTGGTTTAATAAATTGCATAGTGTCATAAATACCTAATCCAGCGTAAACACTACCTCCTGGAGAGTTAATGTATATTTGTATGTCTTTAGATGCATCTGCACTTTCTAAAAACAATAATTGTGCTTGTACTATGTTAGCAACTTGGTCATTAATACCGGTTCCTAAAAATATAATTCTATCCATCATTAATCTAGAGAAAACATCCATTGCAATAGCATTTAGTTGTCTTTCTTCAATAATGTTAGGCGTCATATTGCTTGGGTACATTGTACTTAATATTTTATCATAGTACATGCTGTTTATCCCTTGGTCCTTTATGGCGTAGTTCTTAAATTCTTTTCCGTAGTCCATATGTAGTATTTGGTATTTTTAAATAAAAAAGGTGCCGAAAATTTATACTTTCGGCACCGTAAATATACTTATTTTTTTTAGTGACGACCTATAGTGTAATTTGCTTTTAAAGCTATTTGCTATAGTTTGATACTAAATTTAACGGAATTTTTTGTTTTACCATATATGTGCTAGTGTTTTTTTAACAATGCACAGGGTAAAATTTATTCTTTTCCGTAAACTTCTTTAATAAAATCGTCATAAGAAAGCTCCTTAACTTTAAGGTTTGCTTTTTCTTTGTAAAGCGTTAATAATTTTTGACTCATTAACTGCTCAGACAATCTTTTAACTTCATCTTGGTTAGACATAATTCTTCCGGCTATATTGTCTAATTCTTCTTCAGCAGGGTTTAATTGTCCGTATTGTGCCATTTGAGATTTAATAAAGCCTTTAGCAAATTCTTTAAGCTCATCAAACTCAACTTGAAGATTGTTTTCTTGTATTATTTTACCTTCAATTAATTGGTAACGTAAACCTTTTTCAGATTTTTCAAATTCAGCAGCAGCTTCTTCTTCTGTTAATGGCTTTTCACCTGTCATTTGAATCCATTTTTTTAAGAATTCAGTAGGTAAATCAAACTTTACATTTTCAATAAAGTTTTCAGTAATGTCATTTAACAATTTTTGATCTGCTTGTTGCTCAAATTGTTTTTCTGTATCTTCTTTTATTTTTTCTCTAAGTTCTTTTTCAGAAGTAATTTTTTCTTCTCCAAATAACTTGTCAAACAACTCTTGGTTCATTTCTGCAGGCTCACGTTCGTTAATTTCTTCAATTGTAAACGTAACCTCTGTATTTAAATCAGCAGATTTATCAGCAGCTAAACCTAAAGCACTAGAAAGTTGGTAATCTTCTTTAAAAAGGCCTTTAGTTTTTAATGTAACAACATCACCAACTTTTTTGCCAACTAAAGCATCTAAAGCTTTTTTAGCTTTAACATTACTTAGTTCTATAGTTGTTTTATTGTTAATTTCTTCTTCTTCGTTAGCAAAAACTCCAGTTACTTCATCTTTTTTAGATACTTCAGTTTTAGAGATAAGTTTTCCGTATTGCTTACCAATACGTTCTACTTGCTCATCTATCATTTTTTTATCTGCAACTATTCTATATTGAGTAATTGCTTTTTTGGTCTTAATTGGAGCTTCAAATTCTGGAGCTAAACCTAATTCAAATTCAAAATCTAGATTTTCTGCATCCCAGTTAAAATCATCTTGTTGCTTAGGTAATGGGTTACCAAGAACATCTAACTTTTCTTCAGTTAAGTATTTGTTTAGGTTGTCTTGTATAAGTTTGTTTACTTCGTCTACTAAAACAGCCTTACCGTATTGTTTTTTAATAAGGCCCATTGGTACATGTCCTTTTCTAAAACCTGGTATGTTTGCTTGCTTTCTATAATCATTAAGAATTGCTTGTACCTTATCTTGGTAATCCTCTTTAGTGATAGCAACTTTCACAACTGCATTTAATGCATCAATCTGCTCTTTTGTAATATTCATTTCTTGAATCTGATTTTACTTAAATAAAATGGGCTGCAAAAATAGTACTTTTTAATTACGTCTACAACTTTTTAAATTGTTGTAATACAAAAGACTATGTTATTTTTCTTTATCGGTTTTTAAGATAGAAAATAATATGGATTGTAATAATGATAATAATAAGCTAAATACAATAGCCCATAGCCAACTATCTACCGTAAATCCTGACACAAAATAGCCTGCTAATTTTATAATACATGCGTTTATAACTAGTAAAAATAAACCTAGTGTTACAATTGTTACTGGTAAAGTTAATATTACAAGTAATGGTTTAATAAAAAAGTTTAGTAGACTTAATACCACTGCAACAATTATTGCGGTAGTGTAGCTGTCTACACCAATGCCTGGTAAAACTTTAGATAGTACAACAACAGCAATGGCGCTTAATAGTATGCGTAGTATAGTTTTCATAGCTTATAATTTTTTAAATTAACTTTTTATAAAGGTAAGCGATTTTTCTAAGAATTCTTTAGGGTTTTCTGCGTGTAACCAGTGCCCGGCATTGGTTATAGTTTGTATGTCTGCATTTGGAAAATGTGTTTTTATAACATCTGTATCTAACGGAGATATATACTCAGATTTATCGCCTCTTAAAAACAATGTTGGTTTGTTGTATGTGGCAGAAGCATCTATGTTTTCTCCAATTTGTTCCATACGTTCTGCTAAAACGTCTAAGTTAAACCTAAAGCCTAATTTTCCTTTTTCTACCCAATATAAATTTTTTAATAAAAATTGACGTACACCTGCATTAGATATGTGTTTAGCTAACTCATTACTAGCTTCTGTTCTAGAGCTAATGGTGTTAAGATCTAATGCTTTTAAACCATTAATTATTTCATGATGGTGTGGTGGGTAAAACTTTGGTGCTATGTCTGCAATTAGTAATTTGTTAACCAATTCTGGATAGTTACAGGCCAATTGCATAGCTGTTTTACCACCCATAGAATGGCCAAGAACAATACAGTTTTGTAAATTATGCTCTGCAATGTATTGTTTAATGTCGTTTGCAAGAATGTCATAATTAAACTCGGTAGAGTGAAAACTTTTACCGTGGTTGCGCTGGTCTATTAAATGTACTTGTAAGCCTTCCTCAGCATATTTATTGCCTAGGGTTTTCCAATTGTCAGACATTCCTAAAAATCCGTGTAAAATTAGCAAAGGTTGTCCTTCTCCAAGTATTTTAGAATGTAGTGTTGGCATTATTTTAGTTTGTTTAAGTACATATTTACAACATTTTCTAGCCCAAGGTAAAGCGATTCGCTAATTAATGCGTGGCCAATAGAAACTTCTAATAAATGCGGTACTTTTTCTTTAAAAAACGCAATGTTGTCTAAGCTTAAATCATGACCAGCATTTATGCCTAAGTTTAATTTGTGAGCTAAAATTGCAGCATCTGTAAATGGTTGTACGCCATTTTTATTGCCTTCTGCGTAAGCATCTGCATAGCTTTCTGTGTATAGCTCAATACGGTCTGTGCCTGTTTCAGCAGCACCTTCAACCATTTTTAAATCTGCATTTACAAAAATAGATGTTCTAATATTATAGGCTTTAAAAGTTGCAATAACATCTTTTAAAAAATCTTTATGCTTTATTGTGTCCCAGCCAGCATTACTTGTAATAGCATCTACAGCGTCTGGTACCAAAGTTACTTGTGTAGGTTGTGTTTCTAACACTAAATCTATAAACTTTTTAATAGGGTTGCCTTCTATATTAAATTCTGTGGTAACAATCTTTTTTAAATCTCGCGCATCTTGGTATCTGATATGCCTTTCATCTGGTCTTGGATGTATAGTTATGCCTTCTGCACCAAAAGACTCTATATCTGTTGCTACTTTACATAAATTAGGTACATTGCCTCCTCTAGAGTTTCTTAAAGTGGCAATTTTATTTACGTTTACGCTTAATTTTGTCATTTTTATTTTATTTAGCTAGTGCAAAAATACAAATAAGGCATAGCTTTTGTTATTACTTTGTTAAGGTTTTTTATTTTTATTAAATGCCTTGGTATTTATAACCTTGGTCGAAAAAATTATTATTAATTTGCAGTAATATTTTAAGCTATGCAGATACAGTCTAACATATTAACAACAATTCCTACATTCTTTATAAATGACAGTATGGAAGAGGTAATTCGTTTTTTTAAAACAACTACTTTTTCACATGTTGCAGTTGTAGATGATAATAGATTGATAGGTATGATTGCCGAAAATGATTTTAAATCTTTTGAAAAAGGCAAAAAAATTGAAGATTACAAATATCAATTAGAAAATTTTACAGTAAACTCAGATACATCATGGTTAGATGTTTTAGAAGTTTTTTCTAAAAATGATGCTAATATTTTACCTGTTTTAGATAAAAACGAAGCCTTTGTTGGTTATTATGATTTAACAGATATTGTAGCTTTGTTTATTGGAACACCTTTTTTTACAGAACCAGGTGGTATTTTGGTTGTAGCAAAAGGAATGTCTGATTATTCTTTTAGCGAAGTAGCGCAAATTGTAGAAAGTAACAATGCAAAATTGTACGGTGCTTTTATTACTGAAATAGAAAATGATGTTGTGCAAATTACATTAAAAATTACTTCTGCCAATTTAAATGAAATTACACAATCTTTTAGGCGTTACAACTATAGTATTTTATTTGGCAATGATGATGATCTTTTTCTGCAAGATTTAAAAGAGCGTTCTAATTATTTAGACAAATACCTAAACGTATAAGTGTATGAAAGTTGCCATTTACGGACAAACTTATAATGATGATACTGTAGATTATGTATGTGAACTTTTAAGCGAGTTAAAACTACATAATGCCAATATTAGTTTTGAAAAAGATTTTTACAATTTTGTAACAGCCTCAAAAGAAATTGAAGATTTTTCAATTTTTACAGAAAATAGTGGTTTAGACGCTTCTTTTGATATGTTTGTGAGTTTTGGAGGAGACGGTACAATATTGCGTGCCATTACCTTTGTAAAAGATTTAGGCATACCAATTGTAGGAGTAAACACAGGGCGACTAGGGTTTTTGTCAACCTTTAAAAAAGAAGATGTAAAAAAAGTAGTGCAAGAGTTTGTTGCTAAAGATTATACTATTGTAGACAGGAGTTTGGTGGCGGTAACATCTAATGTAAATATACCAGAATTTAATGCTATTAATTTTGCTCTTAATGAGGTTACTGTAAGTAGAAAAGATACCACATCTATGATTACTGTAGAGACCTCTTTAAATAACGAGTATTTAAACTCGTACTGGGCAGATGGTTTAATAGTTTCTACACCAACCGGTTCTACAGGATACTCTTTAAGTTGTGGAGGCCCTGTAATTACACCTACTGCAAAATCTTTAGTAATAACACCTATAGCACCTCATAATTTAAATGCAAGACCACTGGTTATTTCAGATAATACTGTGGTGAAATTAAAAGTGTCTGGCAGAGAAAAAAACCATTTACTTTCTTTAGATTCTAGAATAGTAACATTAGAGAACGGAACAGAGATTACTGTAAAAAAAGCAGGCTTTACTGTTAAGTTAATTGAGTACACATCAGAAAGCTTTTTAAAAACCCTACGTAATAAACTTTTGTGGGGAGAAGATAAGCGTAATTAATTGTCTGTTAAACAATAAATGTGCTATAAAACTGTTATTCAATGAAGAGAACAGAGGTGTAATAATTAGGATTCTACTAAAATCTAATATTATTATATTTGCAAACTTTTAGGATTTATGAAAATATTTATTGCTATTCTATTATTTTTTATTTTAGGCAACGCCAGCGCGCAAACTTATGAAGTTGGTGTGCTAACAGGTGGTTTAAATAATATTGGCGACGTTGGTAGAACCAATTATATAAGTCCAAGCGGATTTGCTTATGGTGGTATTTTTAAATGGAATAAAAGTAAACGTTATGCTTGGCGTGCTAGTATACTTCATGGTAAGTTTGTTGCAGATGATTTAAAGTCCGACTTAGCTTACAGGCAAAAAAGGCAATTAAAAATGGAGAACACTATTACAGAGTTCTCTGCAGGTTTAGAAGTTAATTTTGTAGAGTACAATTTACATAAATTAGGTCCGGCTTTTACTCCTTATTTATACACAGGTGTTACCTATTTTAGGTATGATTATAATTACTTTGAAGTTGGTTTTCTGCAAGATTTAGATCAGCGTGAAGGAGATTTTGCTATTCCAATGACAGTTGGTTTAAAGTATAGATTAAATCAATTTTTTATCTTAGGCGCCGAAATAGGTGCTAGATACACGTTTACAGACAATTTAGACGCTAGTAATCCAGAAAAAGCAAACGTTGCAACCCTTATAGATCCTAAATTTGGAAATATTTTTAGTGATGATTGGTATGTTTTTTCAGGTTTTACACTAACTTACACCTTTGGTAGAAAACCGTGCTCAGATTGTTTTGAGTAAATTATACTTATGGATACTATAGAAGATTTAAATAAAGAAAATATACCAGATCATTTAGCCATTATTATGGATGGTAATGGCAGATGGGCAAAGCAAAAAGGTAAACTACGTATTTTTGGCCATGAAAATGGAGTAAAAACTGTACGTAAAGTGGTAGAAAATTGTGCTAAATTGGGCGTGGGCTACTTAACATTGTATACTTTTTCTACAGAAAATTGGAATAGGCCTAAGTTAGAAGTAGATACGCTTATGCGTATTTTGGTGTCTTCATTAAAGAAAGAAGTTAAAACTCTTAACAAAAATAACATAAAACTTAATGCAATAGGCAACTTAAGTTTATTGCCAGCAAAAGCAGGTGAAGAGCTGAAGAATGTTGTGTCAAAAACCTCGGCAAACACTGGTATGACACTAACATTGGCACTAAGCTATGGTTCTAGGGATGAGATTAGAACAGCTGTTCAGGAAATTAGTATCAAAGTTAAAAATAATATAATTTCTCCCGAAAATATTGATGAAATCATTATTAATAACCATCTTTACACGCAAAATTTACCAGACGTAGATTTACTTATAAGAACTAGCGGTGAACACCGTATAAGTAATTTTTTACTTTGGCAAATAGCGTATGCAGAGCTGTACTTTACAGATGTTCTTTGGCCAGACTTTAAAGAACATCATTTAGTAGACGCAATTAAAAATTATCAGAACAGAGAACGAAGATTTGGAAAAACTAGCGAACAACTCAACTAACACAACCAAAAGAACCATTACTTTTGGTTCTATTATTACCATCCTTTTTCTTTTTACTAACCTTATTGCTTATGGGCAAGAAGCATCTTATGAAGATGGTAAAAAGTATATTTTAGGTGGCTTAAAAATTACAGGCGTAAAAAGCTACAATGAGCAAACTGTAATAACGTTTACCGGTCTTAGGGTTGGACAACCAATTACACTTCCAGGAGAAGAAATTAGTGCTGTAATTAATAAGCTATGGGCTTTAGAGCTTTTTAGTGATATTAATTTTTATATTACAGATATTAAAGGAGAAGAAGTTTTTTTAGAACTTAATATAGTAGAGCGTCCTACGCTTACAGATGTTACTGTTTACGGAGTTAAAAAACGTAAAGTAGCAGATATAATAAATGACACAGACCTTAAGAAAGGCAAGAAAATAACACAAAGTCTTATTAATAACACAGAGAATTACTTGAAAAATAAGTACAAAAAACAAGGGTACTTAAACACTAAAGTAAACATTGCTACTGCTGTAGATACATCAGAAACCAATGCTCAAAAAATGGTTATTAATATTAAAAAAGGTGAAAAAGTAAAAATTAGTGACATTACTTTTGATGGTAATGAAGAAATGTCTGCAAAAAAATTACGTAAAGCACTTAAAAAGACCAAGAAAAAGAAATTTTATCGTTTTTGGAAAAAATCTAAATACATAGAGGAAGACTATAAAAATGACTTAACAACATTAATAGAAAAGTATGCAGAAAGTGGTTACAGAGATGCAAGAGTAATTTCTGATACTATTACTAATGTTAACGAAAATAATATTAAAATTAATATTAAGGTAGAAGAAGGTAATAAGTACTACTTTGGAGATATAGATTTTGTTGGTAACACCGTTTATCCAGATGCTATTTTAAGTAGAGCTTTAGGTATTAAAAAAGGAGATACTTATAATGGTGTTTTACTTAAGGAGAGAATTTCTGATAATACAAAACCAGATCCAAATGACCTAAGTAGCCTGTATCAAAACAATGGATATATGTTTTCTACAATTAACCCAGTAGAGGTTTCTGCAGAAAATGATACTATTAATTTTGAAATAAGAATTATAGAAGGGAAAGAAACGTTTTTAGATCATGTAACAGTTACAGGAAATGATAAAACTAATGACCACGTAATTTTTAGAGAATTAAGAACAAGACCTGGTCAAAAATATAACAAAGCAGATATAATTAGAAGTATTAGAGAGTTAGGAGCTCTTGGTTATTTTGATGCAGAAAGTATTAAGCCAGATGTTCTTAACCCTAACCCAGATGCTGGTACTGTAGATATTAACTATAGTGTTTTAGAAGCTGGCTCTAGTCAAATAGAATTACAAGGTGGCTACGGTGGCGGTGGTTTTATTGGTACGTTAGGGTTGTCATTTAGTAACTTTTCATTAAAAAATATTTTTAATAAAGATGCTTATGTTCCTGTGCCAATGGGAGACGGACAAACATTTTCTATAAGATTGCAAGCAAGTAGAACTTACAGAGTGTATAGTTTTAATTTCTCTGAACCTTGGTTGGGAGGTAAAAAACCTGTACAATTTAATATGTCTTTATCTAGAACCCAACAATTTGCTTATGACTACCAGGAAAATGAAGTAGATAAAAAGAGACAGTTTTCAATATCTAGTATTTCTGTAGGTTTAGCAAAAAGATTAAAGTGGCCAGATGACTTTTTTGTTGCATCACACTCTTTAGCATATCAATTGTATGACTTTAAGGATTACAATATAGGTTTGTTTAATTTTGGTAACGGTTCTGCAAATGCATTTTCTTACACATTTGGTTTGTCTAGAGAATCTTTAGCAGGTGGTAAAATATTTCCACGTGGAGGATCTAGTTTCCAGTTTAAATTTAAAGCAACACCACCTTATTCATTATTTTCAGATAAAGATTACAAAGGGTTAAAAGAGGAAAGTGATGAGTTGCAAGAGGCGCGTACTACAAGAAATTTAACAGCTTATGAGCAAACTCGTTTAGAAGAAATTGAGGAAGATAGATTTAAGTGGTTAGAATTTTATAAAGCTAGTTTTAAAGGAGATTGGTATACAACTTTAACAGGAGATTTAGTTTTACGTTCTAATGCAGAGTTTGGTTTCTTGGGTAATTATAATAATGATATAGGTAATGTTCCTTTTGAACGTTATTTTGTTGGAGGTGATGGTTTAGGTAACTTTACTTTAGACGGAAGAGAAACAATACAATTAAGAGGATATGAAAACCAATCTTTAACGCCGGTAATTGAAAGTACTAACGAACAAGAAGGTGGTGTGGTTTACAATAAATTCTCTATGGAACTTAGATATCCTATAACATTAAAGCCTTCTGCATCTATTTATGCACTAGGATTTTTAGAAGGAGGTAACTCTTTCAGCAATTTTACTGAATTTAATCCGTTTGAAATAAAACGATCGGCCGGAGTAGGGTTGCGCATATTTATGCCAGCTTTTGGTCTATTGGGAATTGACTTTGGTTATGGGTTTGACAAGGATAACTTGCCAACCTCTACTGAACCAAGTGGATGGCAAACACACTTCATCATTGGTCAGCAGTTTTAATTACAAAGAATATTTCTAATTTACCATATGTTAATAAGCTTGTTTTTAGGTAATTAATATTTTTGGCACGATATTTTCTATGTATTAAAACGATAAACAAAATGAAAACAAAAGTTCTTTTAATTTTAACTACGTTGCTATTGTCAACTAGTATTTTTGCCCAAAGGGGAGTTAGGGTAGCCTATGTAGATATGGAATACATTTTAGAAAATGTAGAAGAATACAGAGAGGCTACAGAGCAACTAGCAAGTAAAGTTGAAAAATGGAAACTAGAAATAGAAGGTGAGAAGAAGCAGATTTATGATATGAGGCAAACCTTACTTGCTGAAAAAGTTTTATTAACTAATGAGTTAATTGAAGAGCGAGAAGAGGAAATTGCTTTGTTAGAAAAAGAAATGCTACAATACCAACAAGACAGGTTTGGTCCTCAAGGAGATTTGGTAATGCAAAAATTAAGATTGGTGCAGCCAATACAAGATCAAGTTTTTAGTGAGGTGCAAAAGATAGGAAAGAATAAAAATTACGATTTTATTTTTGATAAATCTGCAGATGTTGTAATGTTGTATGCAGAGAAAAGAAATGACATTAGTGAGTTGGTGCTTAGAGCAATTTCTAGAACCAGAAAAATTAGTGCCCCTAAAAAAAGTGCTAGAAGTAGGTTTGAAGATGAAGAGGAAGAGAAGCCAATTACAGAAGCTTTAAGAATTAGACAAGAGCAAGCTAAAGAAGCAGATGCGGCAAGAGCAAAAAGTGCAGAAGAAAAGAGGGCAGAACAATTAAAATTAAGAGAAGAACGTAAAAAGGCTTACGAGGCTAGAAGAAAAAAGTTATTAGAAGAAAAAGCAGCTAAACAGAAGAAAACCAAAGAAGAAAAAGACGATAATTAATAAAAGTCTATACACTAAAATTAACTAAATACTTAAATTAACATTCAATTACTATTATGAAACATTTAAAGAAAATAGCAGTAGCATTTGTATTATTTGTAGCTACAACAGCATTTGTAAACGCACAGTCTAAAGTTGCGCATATTAATGTACAACAGTTGTTACAAGAGATGCCTGCAATGAAGCAAGCTGATGCAGAATTAAAAAAATTAAATGAAACTCTAGGTGCAGATATACAAGCAAGTATGACAGAAGCTAGAAATAAGGCTACACAGTACCAAAATGAAGCGGCTTCTAAAACTGCAGAAGAGAATGCTAAAAGAGAGCAAGAAATAATGACTTACCAAAAAACAATTCAAACTGCACAACAAGCTGCACAACAAGAATTGCAAAAAAAGCAACAAGAGTTGTTAGCTCCAATACAGGAGTCTGCAATGAAAGCTATAGAAAAAGTAGCAGCTGCTCAAGGTTATGATTACGTTATTGATGCTAGCCCTGGTGCTGGTGTTCTTGTAGCAAAAGGTAAAGATCTTTTAGCTGACGTTAAAAAAGAATTAAACTTCTAATAAACCATATTAGTTTATTACAAAGGCTGTGCTATTTGCACAGCCTTTTTTGTTTCTTTGTGGTATATTTAGTTTTTAAAAAATTATAGTTTGTAATGCAAAACAATCCTATTGGTGTTTTTGACTCAGGAGTTGGTGGTACTTCTATTTGGAAAGAAATTCATAAATTACTTCCTTTAGAAAATACAATTTATTTAGCTGATAGTGCTAATGCACCCTACGGGAAAAAGTCACCAGAAGACATTTTAAGGCTTAGTATAAAAAACACAGAGCTTTTACTACAACACAACTGTAAAATAATTGTGGTAGCTTGTAATACTGCTACAACTAATGCAATTACGTATTTAAGAGAAACTTACACTAATGTTTCGTTCATAGGTATAGAGCCAGCTATAAAACCTGCTGTATTGCAGTCTAATTCTAAAACTGTAGGTGTTTTGGCTACAAAAGGAACATTGTCTAGTAGTTTGTTTCATAGTACTGTTAAAAACCACGCAGAAGGCATTAAAATAATAGAGAAAGAAGGAGAGGGGTTGGTTCCTTTAATAGAATCTGGAAAGGCTACTTCTGTAGAGGCAAAAGATTTATTAAAAACATTTTTGGAGCCTATGCTAGAGCAAAATATAGATTACCTTGTTTTGGGTTGTACTCATTACCCTTATTTAATACCTGTGTTAAAAGAATTATTGCCTGCACATGTTAATATTATTGATTCTGGAGAGGCTGTTGCGAGGCAAACAAAAGCTATTCTAGAAAGAGAAAATTTGTTAAATAGAGATAATGTAGCCTCTTCATATAAATTTTACACAAATGCAGATGTGTTTATTCTAAGATCTTTTTTAAAGGGTGCTAAAGCTGCTGTAAATGTTGCGTATTTAGATTTTTAAAATCTATTTAGCATTTGCGTACATATGTTAAATATGTAAAATCTAATTTGTGTTTTTCATCTTTTGGGTGGTATTCTTCAAAAACCACTTCCCAATTTTCTTTATTTAGTTCAGGAAAAAATGTGTCGGCGTCAAAAGTCGCGTGTACCCTTGTAAGTTCTATTTTTTGCGTGTACTCTAAAGCTAGCTTGTAAATTTCTCCGCCGCCAATTATAAACACTGTTTCTTCTTGTTGGGTGGCCTTTAACGCGTCCTCTAAAGAGTGTACAACCACACAATTGCTATAATTAATAGTGTAGTTTTTGTCTCTTGTAATAACTATATGCTTTCTGTTAGGGAGGGGTTTGGGGAAGCTCTCAAAAGTTTTTCTGCCCATAACAATTGGGTTGCCTGTAGTGATTTTTTTAAAACGTTTAAAGTCATCTGGCAAGTGCCAAAGCAAATCATTGTCTTTTCCTAAGGCATTGTTTTCTGCCGCAGCAGCAATAGCAATTATTTTTTGCACAACTTGTAATTTAGATAATTATATAGCTACCTTTCCTTTAATGTGTGGGTGTGGATCATAACCTTCTAATGTAAAATCATCAAAAGTAAAATCAAAAATATTTTTCACATCAGGATTAATAATCATTTTAGGTAAAGCCCTTGGTTCTCTACTTAATTGTAATTCTACTTGCTCTAAATGATTGTTGTATATGTGTGCGTCTCCAAATGTATGAATAAAGTCTCCTGCTTCATAACCGCAAACTTGTGCCATCATCATTGTAAATAAGGCATAAGAAGCAATATTAAAAGGGACTCCTAAAAAAATATCTGCGCTTCTTTGGTATAACTGACATGATAATTTACCATCTGCCACATAAAATTGAAAAAATGCGTGACAAGGTGGTAGTGCTGCTTTACCATTTGCTACATTTTCAGAGAAAGAAACAGAGGTGTCTGGTAAAACACTAGGATTCCAAGCTGTAACTAGCATTCTTCTGCTGTTAGGATTGTTTTTTAGTGTTTCAATTACTTCTTTAATTTGATCAATATCTTCACTATTCCAATTACGCCATTGGTGCCCGTAAACAGGACCTAAATCTCCGTTTTCATCTGCCCATTCATTCCAAATACGAACTCCGTTTTCTTGTAGGTAAGCAATATTTGTATCGCCCTTTAAAAACCATAGTAATTCGTGAATGATAGATTTTAAATGCAGTTTTTTTGTGGTAACCATAGGAAAGCCTTTGCTAAGGTCAAATCGCATTTGGTATCCAAAAACACTTATTGTTCCGGTGCCTGTACGGTCTCCTTTTTGGTTACCTGTTTCTTGTACGTGTTTAAGTAAGTCGTGATATTGTTTCATTTTAAAGCAGTATCTTTCTTCTGTTTGGTGTAAACAGAAATTGTTTAGTCTTATGTAAAAATAAGTAATAGCTTAATAAGTTTTAGATAATGATTTAATCATATATACAAAACTTATTAACTGGGTTGTAAATTTATGGTGTTTTAGCTTAGTGTTAGCCTAATATCATACCTGCAATAGTAGCAGACATTAAAGATGCTATTGTACCACCAATTAATGCCTTCATACCAAATTCTGACAATACTTTTCTTTGTCCAGGAGCTAAAGACCCAATGCCACCAATTTGTATGCCAATTGAGGCGAAGTTAGCAAAGCCACAAAGCATATAGGTAGCCATTAAAATAGACTTATTGTAGGTGAAATGTGTTACATTTGCAGCATTTTTTAATTCTGCTAATTGTATATAACCAACAAATTCACTTGCTGCTAGTTTAATACCTAATAATTGCCCCATGAGGGTCATATCTTCTGCTGGCACACCAATTAACCACATTAATGGGGCAAAAAGATATCCTAAAATAAACTCTAAAGACAATTGATCATAAGCCGTATTATTTGCTATAATTTCATTTAAAGTAGTTAATTTTCCTACTAAACCTAAACCACCGTTTATCATTGCGATTACAGCCACAAAAACCAATAACATTGCACCAACATTTACAGCTAATCGTAAGCCCTCCGTTGTTCCATTTGCAATTGCATCTAATATGTTAGTTCCAATTTTGTCTTGCGAAACCGTAACATCTTTATTTACTTCTTCTGTTTGCGGATATAAAATTTTAGAAATTACAATTGCGCCAGGTGCTGCCATTACAGAGGCGGCTAATAAATGTTTTGCAAAAACCAATTCTAATTCTTTATCCCCGCCACCCAAAAAGCCTATGTAAGCAGCTAATACTGCTCCGGCAACTGTTGCCATTCCACCAATCATTACTAAAAGCATTTCAGATTTATTCATCTTTTCTAAATATGCTTTAATTAATAATGGTGCTTCTGTTTGTCCTAAGAAAATATTACCTGCAACAGATAAACTTTCCATCCCAGAAATACCTAAGAACTTAGATAATACAATTGCTAAAATTTTAACCATCCATTGTATTATTCCTAAATAAAATAACAATGATGTTAATGCTGAGAAAAAGATGATAGTTGGTAAAACTTGAAATGCAAATATGTACCCAAATGTATCCATATCTGCGATTAAACCATCAAATAAAAACTTACTTCCGGCTTTGGTATATTCTAAAATTTCAATAAAAAGCTTACCAACCAATTCAAATGCTTTCTGAATAAAAGATACTTTTAAAACGCCAATGGCAATAATTAATTGTAATGCTAAACCAATACCAACCGTCTTCCAATTAATAGCCTTGCGGTTTGAACTAAATAAAAAGGCTATTAGTATTAAAACAGCCATACCTAAAAGTCCTCTTAATAAACTGCTAACGGAAAATCCTGCATTGTCTATAATAGGCTTTATGGTGTTACTGTCTGTTGTAGTTTGTATGGTTTCTACAGCTGCTTGTGCAGGTGTAGAATCTTGTGCTATAGATGGAAATATAACAAAAAAAGCAAATAGGAAAATCCAGTAACTTTTTTTCATAATAAATTTTGTGTAAGTGTTATTTTCTTTTTGAGATTTCATCTCGTAGTTTAGCAGCCTTTTCATAATCTTCATTGGCTACTGCTTTGTTAAGTTCTTCATGTAGCTCACTTAAATTTAATTCTCTGTAAGCATCAGAAGGGTTAGATTCTATTTCTACAGTTTCACCTTCTTGTAGAATTTCATCAACCATTATACTATCATCTTTGTCTTTGTCTTCATCCTCTTCTTTAGATGAAAATTTTAAGAAAATACCAGCTTTATCCAGAATGGTTTTGTAGGTAAATATAGGTGCGTCAAAACGAAGTGCTAATGCAATAGCATCACTAGTTCTGGCGTCAATAATTTCTTCTACCATATCTCTTTCACAAATAATACTAGAATAAAATACGCCGTCTACTAACTTGTGTATAATTACTTGTTTAATAACAATGGCAAATCTATCTGCAAAATTTTTAAAAAGATCGTGGGTTAGTGGTCTTGGTGGCTTAATTTCTTTTTCTAGTGCAATAGCAATAGATTGTGCTTCAAAAGCACCAATAACAATAGGTAGTTTTCTGTCGCCCTCTACTTCATTAAGTATAAGTGCGTAGGCGCCATTTTGCGTTTGGCTATAAGAAATTCCTTTTATTTTTAATCGTACTAAACTCATATAAACTTTTAAAATTACTAAGGGCTGTTTAAATAAAAGGGTTTACCTTGTATTTAAACAGCCCTTTAGTATGGGCACAATTTATAAAAAATTAAGCGTTTTGGGCTTTAAATTCTTTTAATTTTTCGATTAAGGTAGGAACCACCTCAAAAGCGTCACCAACAATACCGTAATCTGCAGCCTTAAAGAAAGGTGCTTCTGGGTCTGTATTTATAACTACTTTTACTTTAGAAGCGCTAATACCTGCTAAGTGTTGTATTGCCCCAGAAATACCAATGGCAATGTATAAATTACTAGCAACTGGTTTACCTGTTTGGCCTACGTGTTCACTGTGAGGTCTCCATCCTAAATCTGATACTGGTTTAGAACAAGCTGTTGCAGCGCCAAGAACGTCTGCTAACTCTTCAATCATTCCCCAGTTTTCTGGACCTTTTAATCCTCTACCGCCAGATACTACCACATCTGCATCTGCAATTGTAGCTTTACCAACAACTTTGTCTATTTCTATAGATTTTGTAGAAAAGTCTGCATCTGTAATTGCAGGAGAAAAATCTTCTACACTTGCAGAAATCGTATTTTCTTTAGCTCCAAAAGCATTATTAGATACACCTATAACTTTAACATCTGTGTCTATAGTTGTGTGTGCAAAACCTTTGTTGCTAAATACTGTTCTTTTTACTTTTAAAGGAGAAGTACTTTCTGGTGCTTCTACCACATTTGGTGCGTATCCAGCTTTTAATTTAGCAGCTACAATAGGAGCTAAAAATTTGCTATCTGTACTAGATCCAATAATAACAACCTTAGCTGTTTCTTTCTCTGCTGCTTCTGTTAATGCGTGTGCATATGCTTTTGCATTAAAAGTTTTTAGAGAGTCATTACTAACATTTAACACTTTAGTAACGCCATAGTTACCTAGGGTTTCATTGTTATCTGCGTTAAAAGACACAGCGGTAACAGTTGTACCTAATTGTTGTGCTACTGCGTAAGCGTAAGAAGCTACTTCAAAAGCACTCTTTTTAAATTTTCCGTTTTCTGATTCTGTATATACTAAAACTGACATAATTAGATTGCTTTTGCTTCGTTATGTAATAGGTTAATTAACTCGTCTATATTATCTGCATCAACTAATTTAACAGCACCTTTAGCTGCAGGCTTATCAAAACTTACATCATTTGTAGCGCTAGTTGCATCAGTTGGTTCTACTACTGTTAAAGCTTTTTTACGAGCCATCATTATACCTCTCATATTAGGTATTCTTAAATCGCTTTCTTCAACTAAACCTTTTTGGCCTCCGATAACTAAAGGTAATGAAGTGCTTATTTTTTCTTTACCACCATCTATTTCTCTAGTAGCGGTAACAGTATCACCATCAATCTCTAAACCAGTACAAGTATTTACAAAGTTCATATCTAATAAGGTAGCAATCATACCTGGTACCATACCACCGTTGTAGTCAATAGACTCACGACCAGCAATTACTAGGTCGTAACTTCCGTTTTTAATTACTTCGGCTAATTGTTGTGCTACAAAAAAACCATCAGTAGGTTCTGCGTTAACACGTATTGCTTCATCAGCACCAATTGCTAATGCTTTTCTTATTGTAGGTTCTGTTGTTGCGGTACCAACGTTCACAACATGTACAGTTGCTCCTTGTTTTTCTTTAAACCACATTGCTCTTGTAAGACCAAATTCATCATTTGGATTAATTACAAATTGTACACCGTTTGTATCAAACTTAGTATCTCCTTCTGTAAAGTTAATTTTAGAAGTAGTGTCTGGTACGTTACTTATGCAGACTAATATTTTCATCTTTTATCAATTTTATAATAACTTGGCTAAGATACCAATAAAATTTGTAATTTACTATGCATGCATAATAAATTTTATCGTTTTTTTGCCAGTATGTTAACTGTAATTGAAAGATTATTTCCTATTTTTGCTAGCGTTTTTATCGATTATAATAATTTATTCCACATAAATGAAAACATTACAGTTTAGAGAGGCTATTGCTGAGGCTATGTCTGAAGAGATGCGAAAAGATGAATCTATCTATTTGATGGGTGAAGAAGTAGCTGAGTATAATGGTGCTTACAAAGCATCTAAAGGTATGTTAGATGAATTTGGTGCTAAAAGAGTAATAGATACTCCAATTTCTGAATTAGGCTTTGCTGGTATTGCTATTGGTTCTGCAATGAACGGAAATAGACCTATAGTTGAGTTTATGACATTTAACTTTTCTTTGGTTGGTATAGACCAGATTATTAATAATGCTGCAAAAATTAGACAAATGTCTGGTGGGCAATTTAATTGTCCTATTGTTTTTCGTGGTCCTACTGCTTCTGCAGGTCAGTTAGCAGCAACACACTCACAAGCTTTTGAGAGCTGGTTTGCAAACTGTCCTGGTTTAAAAGTTGTTGTGCCATCTAATCCTATGGATGCAAAAGGCTTATTAAAAGCTGCTATACAAGATGATGATCCTGTAATTTTTATGGAGTCAGAACAAATGTATGGAGATAAAGGAGAAGTGCCAGAAGGAGAATACACATTGCCTTTAGGTGTTGCAGATATTAAAAGAGAAGGTACAGATGTTACTATAGTATCTTTTGGTAAAATTATAAAAGAAGCTTACACTGCTGCAGATGAGTTGGCAAAAGAAGGTATTAGCTGTGAAATTATAGATTTAAGAACTGTTAAGCCTTTAGATTACGATGCAGTTTTAAAATCAGTTAAAAAAACAAATAGATTAGTAGTGTTAGAAGAAGCTTGGCCTTTTGGTAATGTTGCTACAGAGATTACATATCACATACAGTCTAATGCGTTTGATTATTTAGATGCTCCTGTAGAAAGAATTAATACTGCAGATACACCTGCACCTTACTCTCCTGTTTTATTAGAAGAGTGGTTGCCTAATCACCAAGATGTTGTTAAGGCAGTAAAAAAGGTATTGTATAAATAAAATTTTAGTTTTGCTAAAGAACTAAAGCTTTGTCTATTATGGCAAGGCTTTTTTTCTTTTTTTAAAACTATAGATAGTATAGGTTGCTTTTAAGAATTAGTTATGATAAAAAAATTCTTTTTTGTTCTATTTTGTTTTGTTAGTGTTTTAAATTTTGCACAGACAAAAGTAAGTGGTGTTGTTTTAGATGAATTTGGGGAACCAGTTGCATTTGCCAATGTATTGTTTAAAAACTCTACTGAAGGAACCATTACTAATGATGATGGTCGCTTTTATATGGAGTCAGACAATAACCATTCGGTTTTGCAAATATCTTTTGTAGGTTATGAAACTTTAGATATACCGCTTACAGCAAAAGTTACCTATAAAATAGAAGCTGTTTTAAAAGAGTCTGGAGAGCAGTTAGATGAAGTAGTTATTTTTTCGGGAAAACTTTCTAAAAAAAATAATCCTGCCATAGATATTCTTAAAAAAATATGGGCTAAAAAAAGGGAAAATGGCTTGCGTAAATACAAGCAGTATGAGTATGATAAGTATGAAAAAGTAGAGTTTGACCTTAATACCATAGACAGTGCACTAATTAAAAGTAAAATGTTTAGGGGGTTAGAGTTTGTTTTTGATGATTTAGATACCTCTAGAGTAACTGGTAAAACATATTTACCTATTTTTTTAAATGAAACTTTTCATAAAGTTAATGGCGATAATGTTTTAGGAGTAAAAAAAGAAAAATTACAAGGGAGTAAAAACTCTGGTTTTTCTAACAACCAAGCTATAACAGCTTTTGTAGAAGATTTATATTCAGACTATGATATTTACAACAACTATTTAAAGTTTTTTGATAAAAGTTTTACTAGTCCGCTTTCTAAAACAGGTGTAGATGTATACAATTATGCCTTGGCAGACAGCGCTTTTATAGACAACAAATGGTGCTACAATATTATTTATTACCCTAGAAGAAAAAACGAACTTACCTTTAAAGGGGATTTTTGGGTAAACGATTCTACCTACGCTATTAAAAAAATTAATCTAGAGGTTACAAAAAGTGCCAATATTAACTGGGTTAAAGAAATTTACATAGAACAGGAGTTTGATGTGGTTAACGATTCTGTTTTTCTATTAAAGAGAGATTATATGTTAAGTGATTTTAGTCTTAACAAAAAAGAAAGCTCTAAAGGTATTTATGGTAAACGTACTACAATTTACAATAATTATAAATTTGATATTCCTAAGGACAAAAAATTCTATAAACAAAGCGTAGATGAATACAGTCCGGAAGCGTTTAGTAGAGATGATACTTTTTGGACAAAAAATAGACTAGAGCGTTTAAATAAAGATGAAAAAGGGGTTTATGAGCTTTTAGATACTTTAAAAACTGTACCTAAGTTTAAAAGTTACTACAATATTGTAAGTATTTTAGGTTCTGGTTATGTAGAAATAGATAAGTGGAATTTAGATATAGGAGACGTGTACAGTGTTTTTGGTTATAATGATGCAGAAGGCGTTCGTGTAAGAGCAGGCGCACGTACTTATTTTGGACAAAATGATCCTTGGCGTGTAGAAGGTTATTTGGCCTATGGTTTTGATGATGATAAAGTAAAACACGGTATTTCTGCTAAGTGGTTGGTAGATAAAAAAAGTAGACTAATAATTTCTGGAGGACACAGGCAAGATATAGAACAACTAGGGCTTAGTTTAACAGCTACCAATGATGTGTTGGGTAGAAGTATTGCCTCCTCATCTGTATTTACTGTAGGTTCTAATGATAGATTAACAAATATAGATTTATCTGCCTTTAGTATAGAGGTAGAACCCGTTAATAATTTAAGACTACGCGTTGGTAACTCATACAGGAAGCTAAGTTCTGCTTTGCCAAATGCGTTTAGTTTAGATTATGTAGATGCAGAGTCTCCAACAGGGATCTCGTCACAAATTAAGCAGTTAGAATTTACTACAACATTAATTTATACGCCAGGTAAACGTACAATTGGTTACGGAGTAGAACGTAAAAACATAAATGACGAGTATAGTACCCTGCTATTTAATTATTCTAAAGGATTTAAAGGTCCAATGGATAGTGATTTTGATTATGATAAGGTTCAGTTTTCTTACGGCCAACCATGGCAAATTGGTGGTTTTGGTAGGTTGTATAGTACTGTAGAAATTGGCAAAACATTTGGTGAGGTACCTTTAGGTTTGCTTAATGTAATACCAGGTAACCAAACATTATTTTCTATCTACAACACATTTCCTAACCTAGATTTTTATGAATTTGTAACAGATACGTACGCATCTGTGCATTTAGAACATAATTTTAATGGTAGGCTGTTTTCTCGTATACCATTTATGAGAAAGCTTAATTTAAGAGAAATTGTAGGCTTAAGAGGTGTTTGGGGAGAACTTTCATCAGAAAATATAGCTTTAAATGCACCAACCAATATTCCATTAATGGCACCGTCAGACCAGATGTACTGGGAATATTCTTTTGGAATAGGCAATATTTTTAAAATATTACGCGTTGACTTTAACTTTAGAGGAAACTATTTTGATAATCCAAATGCAAGACCTTTTAGTGTAACAGGTTCTTTTGGGTTTAATTTTTAATATAATGCTATCATTAATTTAAACTAAAAAATACTTTCTGTTACTATAGATTACACTATTTTTGTACAATAATTAATAATAAGAATGACTAAACACGGAAAAACATCTTTTGATGTATTAATAGAGATTCCAAAAGGAAGTAGAAATAAGTACGAATACGATTTTGATTTAAAAAAGATACGTTTTGATAGAATGTTATTTTCTTCAATGATGTATCCTGCAGATTACGGTTTTATACCAGAAACTTTAGCATTAGATGGTGATCCATTAGATGTATTAGTTTTAGGAGGGGAGCCAACTTTTCCAATGTGTGTTGTAGAAGTAAAACCAATAGGGGTTTTTCATATGGCAGATGAAAAAGGTCCAGATGAAAAAATTATCTGTGTACCTGTATCAGATCCAATTTGGAACATATTAAATGATTTATCAGATATGAACCCTCACCAAATAAAAGAAATAGAACATTTCTTTCAGGTGTATAAAGATTTAGAGAAGAAAAAAGTAGACGTAGGTGGTTGGGGAGATGCCAAAGAAGCTTACGATATTTTAAATAAATGTATAGAGAGATATGATGAAAGTGAATTTAAATCTAAAAATGCTTTTAAGATTTAAAATGTAAAATCATCAGTAAATTACCTAAAAACCCTTTCATATGATAAATATGAAAGGGTTTTTTTGTTAAGTTTCATTTTCTTACATTTACTAGGCTAATAATTAAACAATTATAAAAATATGGAGTCAATGATTATTTATGCGCCTATTATAATGGCGATATTAGGACTGGTTTATATGGTTATAAAACAGTCTTGGGTAATGAAACAAGATGCTGGTGATGGTAAAATGAAAGAAATTTCAGATCACATCTACGAAGGTGCATTGGCATTTTTAAATGCTGAGTACAAGCTTTTATCTGTTTTTGTGGTTATTGTAAGTGTATTACTCGCAATAGTATCTGTTGTAGTACCCACAACTCATTGGTTAATTGTAGTTGCTTTTATTTTTGGAGCTATATTCTCTGCCTTTGCTGGTAATATAGGTATGAAAATAGCAACCAAAACAAATGTTAGAACCACACAAGCAGCACGTACTAGCTTGCCTAATGCTTTAAAAATATCTTTTGGTGGCGGAACTGTAATGGGACTTGGTGTTGCAGGTTTAGCAGTTTTAGGGTTGACCGCTTTTTTTATAATTTTTTATCAATACGTTTTTATGCCTAACGGATGGACAAATGTTGGCGATATGACAATTGTATTAGAAACACTTGCAGGCTTCTCTTTAGGAGCAGAGTCTATTGCTTTGTTTGCTAGAGTAGGAGGCGGAATTTATACAAAAGCTGCAGATGTGGGAGCAGATTTGGTAGGTAAGGTAGAAGCAGGTATTCCTGAAGATGATCCCAGAAACCCAGCTACAATTGCAGATAATGTAGGTGATAATGTAGGTGATGTAGCAGGTATGGGAGCAGATTTGTTTGGTTCTTATGTAGCTACTGTTTTAGCAGCTATGGTTTTGGGTAATTATGTTATAAAAGATATGGGAGGCTCTATACAAGATGCCTTTGGAGGTATTGGGCCAATTTTAC
This sequence comes from Cellulophaga sp. RHA_52, assembly GCF_007827205.1. Lineage (NCBI taxonomy): Bacteria > Pseudomonadati > Bacteroidota > Flavobacteriia > Flavobacteriales > Flavobacteriaceae > Cellulophaga > Cellulophaga sp. RHA_52. The sequence continues at coordinate 162,225 of NZ_VIRZ01000001.1, read as the reverse complement.
TGCCAATGGCTATTGCTGGCGCTGGTATTATAATTTCTATTATAGGTACAATACTGGTTAAAATAAAGAATAATGATGCTAAAGAGGCACAGGTTATGGGTGCTTTAAATTTAGGAAATTGGGTTTCTATAGGTTTAGTTGCAGCTTCTTGTTTTGCATTAGTTACTTGGATGCTACCAGAAACAATGCAAATGGAATTTTTTGGAGAAGGAAAGGTAGCTATTTCCTCTATGCGAGTTTTTTATGCAACCCTAGTTGGTTTGGTAGTTGGTGCTGTAATTTCATCAGTAACAGAATACTATACAGGTCTGGGTAAAAAACCTATTTTAAAAATTGTACAACAATCTAGTACAGGTGCAGGTACTAACATTATTGCAGGTTTGGCAACTGGTATGATTTCTACATTCCCGTCAGTCTTATTATTTGCAGGTGCTATTTGGGCCTCTTATGCTTTTGCAGGTTTTTATGGTGTAGCCTTGGCTGCCTCTGCAATGATGGCAACTACGGCTATGCAATTGGCTATAGATGCGTTTGGACCAATATCTGACAATGCAGGTGGTATTGCAGAAATGAGTGAGCAAGAGCCAATTGTACGTGAACGTACAGATATTTTAGACTCGGTTGGTAATACAACAGCTGCTACAGGTAAAGGTTTTGCTATTGCTTCTGCGGCATTAACATCTTTAGCGTTGTTTGCTGCTTATGTAACTTTTACAGGTATAGATGGTATTAACATTTTTAAAGCACCAGTATTAGCAATGTTGTTTGTTGGCGGAATGGTACCTGTAGTGTTCTCTGCATTAGCTATGAATGCTGTAGGTAAAGCTGCAATGGAGATGGTTCAGGAAGTACGTAGACAGTTTAAAGATATTCCTGGTATTATGGAAGGAACAGGAAAACCAGAGTATGATAAGTGTGTAGCAATTTCTACTAAAGCATCTTTAAAAGAGATGATGTTACCTGGTTTGTTAACCATAGGTTTTCCGTTAGTAATTGCATTTGTTCCTATGTTATTTGGTATGAATAATATGGCCATTGCAGAAATGCTTGGTGGTTATATGGCAGGCGTTACAGTAAGTGGTGTGCTTTGGGCAATTTTTCAGAACAACGCTGGTGGAGCTTGGGATAATGCTAAAAAATCTTTTGAAGCAGGAGTAGAGATTAACGGAGAAATGACTTTTAAAGGTTCTGATGCACACAAAGCTGCGGTTACTGGGGATACAGTTGGTGATCCTTTTAAAGATACTTCTGGCCCATCAATGAATATATTAATAAAATTAACGTGTTTAATTGGCTTGGTTATAGCTCCTATTTTAGGCGGACATATAGAGGATGGAACTGCATCTGAAGAACATCAAACTAAAAAAGAATTTAATGTAAAAGTTGATGCTACTAATAACGATTTGGCTGTAGCAACTATTACAACAATAACTACAAAAGACGGAGAAGTAAATAAAAATGTACAAGTTGTAAATGGTACTGTAGAAGAAATTACAGAAAAAGTAAAAGCTGCTAAAGAAAAAGAAGGTATAGAGGTTAATGTATCTAAAGACAATAACTCTAATACTATTGAAGTAGAACTAGATTATAAAAATTGATATAAGACAATATTAAGTCAATAAAAAAAACCACACTTTTTAGTGTGGTTTTTATTTTTTAAGGCTGAAATAATCCGTTTATTTCGGCATCTATTTTATTAATAACAAATCCTAAATCTTCAGGATCATCAACAAAGTTTAAATTATCTACGTCAATAATTAATAAGTTTCCTTTGTCATAACCGTGTATCCAAGCTTCATAGCGTTCATTTAACCTGCTTAAATAGTCAATAGAAATGGTGTTTTCATATTCTCTTCCTCTTTTATGTATTTGGTTTACCAAATTAGGAATAGAACTTCTTAAATAAATAAGCAAATCTGGTGGTTGTACTAAGCTTTCCATTAACTCAAAAAGACTTGTGTAGTTTTCAAAATCTCTGTTTGTTAATAAGCCCATTGCGTGTAAGTTAGGAGCAAAAATAAAGGCATCTTCATAAATTGTTCTGTCCTGTATTATATCTTTACCGCTTTCTCTAATTTGTAAAATTTGTCTAAATCTGCTATTTAAAAAGTATATCTGCAAATTAAAACTCCAACGCTCCATTTGGTTGTAAAAATCATCTAAGTAAGGATTGTCTACTACATCTTCAAAATTTGGTTGCCAATTAAAATGCTTGGCTAGTAATCTAGTTAAAGTTGTTTTCCCTGCACCTATGTTTCCTGCTACTGCAATATGCATATTCTGTATGTGTTTTAATTTTTTTATTAGACCGATATAGGGGTCGCACAATATACAAGATAAGACTAGTATCTAAAAATGTTTACAGTAATAAACTCAAAACTTTTTAAAAACAGTAGCAAACCATTGTATTTATGCAAAGTTACAACGATAAAATAAGTCATATACGTATGTGTAAAATGATTTTTTCAAAAAAAAGATGGTTAGCAATTAAACTAAATTAAAAGTTGACAGTCTAAGTAGTTGAAAGCTAACTATCCCACAAGGATATAAACCACAGATAAAATGAGAAATATTTTTTTAATAGCAATAACATTAATAAGTACAGTGTTTACTGCAACGGCTCAAGAATTTCAAGGTAAAGCCATTTATGAAACAAAGCTTACTAAAGCGCCAGATTTTGGAGGTAGAGATATGCCAGAGGCTCGTAAAAAAGAAATTATGGAGCGTATGAAAAGCGCTATGGAAAAAACATATATTTTAACGTTTAACAGAACCGAGTCTTACTACGTAGAAGATGAAAAATTAGAGGCTCCTGGAGGTAGCGGACCAGGTTGGATGCGTTTTATGGGTAGTGGTTCTACTGGTAAATATTACAAAAATATTAAAGAGCAAAACTATACCAACCAAGTAGAAATGTATAGCAAAAACTTTTTAATTAAGGATGAGCTAAAAAAACCTGAGTGGAAAATGGGCTCAGAAACTAAAAAAATAGGAAACTATACAGTTTATAAGGCAACACTTACAACTCCAATAGATACTACAGGTTTAGGTTCTATGACCAGAATGTTTAGACGTGGTAGACAAGGAGAACAGCCTGAACGTGAAATACCTACAGAAAAAACAGTTGTGGCTTGGTATACATTAGATATTCCTATTAGTCAAGGTCCTGCAGAATACTGGGGATTACCTGGTTTAATTTTAGAGGTAGAACAAGAAGGATCTACTTTGGTTTGTAGTAAAATTGTTATGAACGCAGATGATGTTGTAGAGGTAAAAGCACCAACCAAAGGAAAAGATATTAATCAAAAAGACTTTGATGAGCTTATGATAAAAAAGCGTCAGGAAATGATGGAGAACTTTCGTAGAGGAGGTAATAGAGGAGGAAGAGGTCGTTAATTTTTATCAAAAAATAATACAAATTTACAATGAGCAAATTCATAAAGTTTTTTATGGTTATGGTATGTATTACTATAACTGGAGCTGTACAGGCACAAAAAATAACAATTACTGGTGTTGTTAAGGATAGCCTTAATAACCCTTTAGAGATGGCTAATGTAGTAGCTATTAATGCAGAAACTAAAGCGTTAGATGGTTTTGGAATTACCAATGAAAAAGGTATTTACAAAATGAATGTAAATGAAAACTCTAAGTACAACATTAAAGTAAGTTACTTGGGATTTAAAACAAGAGAAATTGTTTTAGAAACTAAGGAGGTAGATGTAAAAAGAGATTTTACATTGTTAGATGAAGCAGAAAGTTTAGACGGTGTAGAAATTACGTATGAGATGCCTGTAAACGTAAAAGGTGATACTATAGAGTATAACGCAGATTCTTTTGCTACTGGTACAGAAAAAAAGCTTGAAGATGTTCTTAAAAATTTACCAGGTGTAGAGGTTAATGATGATGGGGAAATTGAAGTAGAAGGGCAGTCTGTAGGTAAAGTAATGGTAGAAGGTAAAGACTTTTTTGATGGCGATAGTAAATTGGCATCTAAAAATATACCTGCAAATGCATTAGATAAAATTCAGGTTTTAAAAAACTATAATGAGGTTGGACAATTAAAAGGTGTAACAGATAATCAAGACAATTACGCAATTAACATAAAACTAAAAGAAGGTAAAAAGAATTTTTGGTTTGGAGAAATTACAGCAGGCGTTGGTAATGAGGAACGTTATATTGCGCACCCTAAATTATTTTATTACAACCCTAATTATAGTATAAACTTAATTACCAATTTTAACAATATTGGCGAGGTGCCATTTACACGTAGAGACTATTTTAGATTTACGGGTGGTTTTGGTAATGGCGGTAGTGCTAACACTGGTACAAGCTTTAATGTAGGTTCTAGTGATATGGGTTTTTTAACATTACAAAACAATAGAGCTCAAGAAATTAGTTCTAAGTTTGGTGCAGCTAACTTTAGTTATTCACCAAAAAAAACGTGGGATTTAAGTGGTTTTGCAATTTATTCTGGTAATGTTACAGATATGCAACAAAATACATTTAGACAATATAAGGCTAATGCAGATGGTAGCCAACCATCTCCAGATGAACTTACAGAGAGTGTTACAAACCAAAGGAGTGATTTGGCTCTTATTAAATTAAGTTCTAGTTACAAACCAAATGCAGATAACCATTTTGATTATGATATTTTTGGAAGAATATCTAGTCAAAAAGAAGTGCAAGATTTATTCTCTAATTTAACGGGTAATATAGATGAGGTTCAAAAGCAAGATCCTTACAGCATTAATCAAAACGCTAATTACTATTACACATTAAATGCTAAAAATATTTTTGCAGTAGAGGCACAGTATTTAATTCAAGAAGAAGATCCTTTTTATAATGCTGCTTTAGCACAGAGTGATCAATTCAGGTTAGATGAGGTTTTAGGTATGGACCAAGCCCAAGATGGTTATGATGTTGTGCAAGACAAAATGGTAAAAACCAATAAGCTAGATGCAAAAATAGATTACTGGTATATTACAGGAGATAAGAGTAATGTAAAGTTTACACTTGGTTCTCTATTAAGTACACAAAAATTTAATTCAGAAATTTTTCAGATACTAGATAGTGGAGCAAAATATGGCTTAGATGATGCAGTGAGCTCTGTAGAGAATGATGTTAAGTATAACTTTAGTGATATTTATATGGCCTTTGAGTATAGAGTAAAAGCTGGTGCATTTACCTTTACACCAGGTGTATCTGTACACAATTACACTACAAAAAATGAACAATTAGGATCTACTGTTACAGATGATTTTGTACGTTTATTACCAAGTTTTAATACAAGATTACAAATTAAAAAGAGTGAAGATATTAACTTTAATTACAGAATGATGACAAGTTTTTCTGATGTTAACCAGTTTGCATCTTCTTTTGTAATGAACAATTACAATTCTCTTTTTCAGGGTAACAGAGATTTAGAAAGTGCATTGTCTCACAACTTAACATTGCGTTATAACAATTTTAATATGTTTAATTTTAGTAATATTAGAGCATCATTATCATATAACAAAAGGGTAGACCAAGTACGTAACATCTCAGACTTCTTAAATTACCCTAATCCAGATTATCCTGCAACATCAGATGAAGAGTTTATACAAACATCTAACAGAATATCGTCTCCATTTAACTCTAACTTTGCAGACGAGACCTTTTCTGCAAACGGATCTTTTGAGCGTACTTTTGGTAAAATAAAAGCTGGTTTAGGAGCAACTATGAATTATTCTAAGTTTAACCAAATAGTAGATAATGAACAGGCAATTAACGAGTCTTTTACAACTACTTACAGAGGTAGCTTAGGAACGCGTTTTTTAAATGCGCCAAATATAGAGTTTGGATACAACCTAGCGGTGAACAATTATGAGCAGCCAAATGGCTCTAGTATAAAATATTATACACATCAACCAAGCGTAAAACTAGATGCTACTTTTTTAAGAGATTTTATTTTTAATGCAGACTACTCTTATTACAATTACAAAAACGAGATAGAAAGTTTAAATACATATTCTTTTATGGATGCTACCTTAGGTTATCAAAAAAAGGATAGCAAATGGGAGTATATTTTAGGAGTAACTAACTTATTTAATACAGAATCTTTAAATCAGGATAGTGATAATACTTTGTTTGTTAGCACAAGTGAGTATTTTATACAACCTAGATATGTAACCTTAAAAGTAAGGTACAACCTGTAATACAGCATTGTTTGTTTATATAGAGGCTATGGATTGCAAATTAATTTGTAACTGTAGCCTCTTATTTTTTCGTTAAAACTATTTTAGAACCAATCTAATTTTATACTTTTGCAATCTAATTTAAGAGGAAGGATTTGACTGATTGCAACCTCATATACTGATTCTCAGTATTACAAAAAATGCTAAAACAGATTTAGTTAATTTTTTTTGACGCCTTTTCCTGTTTTTTTGCAATCTAACTTACCATTCCTCTACTAACAATAGAAGCACAATATTATGGCATATTTATTCACATCAGAATCTGTAAGTGAAGGACATCCAGATAAAATTGCAGATCAAATTAGTGATGCATTATTAGACAATTTTTTAGCTTTTGATCCAGAAAGTAAAGTAGCTTGTGAAACCCTAGTTACAACTGGGCAAGTAGTACTTGCAGGTGAGGTAAAAAGCAATACCTATGTAGACTTGCAAAACATAGCACGTGAGGTAATTAATAACATTGGTTACACAAAAGGAGCTTACCAGTTTAGTGGAGATTCTTGTGGTGTTATCTCATTAATTCATGAGCAGTCACAAGACATTAACCAAGGTGTAGACCGTGGCTCTAAAGAAGAGCAAGGAGCAGGGGACCAAGGTATGATGTTTGGTTACGCTAGCAAAGAAACAGAAAACTATATGCCACTGGCATTAGATATTTCGCATAAAATATTACAAGAACTTGCCGCATTGCGTAGAGAGGGTAAACAAATCTCTTATTTACGCCCAGATGCTAAGGCGCAAGTAACTATAGAATATTCAGACGATAACGTGCCACAGCGTATAGATACTATTGTTGTGTCTACACAGCATGACGATTTTGATGCTAATGATGAAAAAATGTTAGCGCAAATAAAATCAGATATTATCTCTATTTTAATGCCTAAAGTAATAGCGCAATTTCCAGAGAAGGTACAAGCATTATTTACAAGCAAAATACAGTACCACATTAACCCAACAGGTAAATTTGTAATTGGTGGTCCACACGGAGACACAGGTCTTACAGGACGTAAAATTATAGTAGATACCTACGGTGGTAAAGGCGCCCATGGTGGTGGTGCATTTAGTGGTAAAGATCCAAGTAAAGTAGACCGTAGTGCAGCATATGCAGCAAGGCACGCAGCTAAAAATTTAGTAGCAGCAGGTATTGCAGATGAGATTTTGGTACAAGTAAGTTACGCCATTGGTGTAGTAGAGCCAACTTCTATTTATGTAGACACATACGGTACTGCAAAAGTAAATTTAACAGACGGAGAAATTGCCAAAATAGTAGCGCAAATTTTTGATATGCGCCCGTTTGCCATAGAAGACCGTTTAAAGCTAAGAAACCCTATTTATTTAGAAACCGCAGCTTATGGTCATATGGGGAAAGAACCAAAAACAATCACAAAAGTTTTTGAGTCTCCATACAATGGTAAGGTAGAGAAAGAAGTAGAACTTTTTACTTGGGAAAAACTAGATATGGTAAGCGCAGTAAAAACCGCTTTTAACCTTTAAAATAAGTTTTTAATAATATATAAGTGCTTTGCTGTAACGGTAAAGCACTTTTTTTGTGTTTAATATTTAGCTATTTATTTGGGTGTTACCACAAGGGTCGGGCTTTTTGTTGCAATCTTTTTTAAGAAAAATAAAAAAGGATTTTCACTACAATCCCTAACACAAATAAAGTTTTAATTTAAAAAATCGTTACAAAAACAAACAATTATTGTGTTTCTGTTATTTAAGCTTGTTAAAAAGGTTAAAATCAATATTTTTTCAAAAAAGATTAGGATATTAAATTTTTCTGAACATATATTTGTAGCTCAAAGTTCAAAACACTTATTGAATAGTTATCAAGAAAGGCGGAGGGATTAGACCCAATGAAGCCTTAGCAACCCTTTGTTCATACAAAGAAGGTGCTAAATTCTACCAAGTACATCGGTACTATAGGCAGATAACGAAACAAGCTTTTTATTTACACAAAGCAAATTTCCAATTTCTTTTTAACTCATTTAATTTTAAACCATCTTGCAAAGTCGGCAAGACGCGGTTTTGGCTTTTTTATTTTTTCAATTTAAACTATAAAAAACAAAATTATGAGTACTCAAAAATTAGCAACAAACGCATTACACGCAGGTCACACTCCATCAGAAACAGCAGGTACAAGAGCAGTGCCTATTTATCAAACGTCGTCTTATGTTTTTAAAGATACAGACCACGCAGCAAACTTATTTTCTTTATCAGAATTAGGATTTATTTACACGCGTTTAAATAATCCAACAAATCAAATATTACAAGACAGACTAGCAGCAGCAGAGGGTGGTGTAGGAGCAGTAGTATTTGCATCTGGTACAGCAGCAATTTCTACAGGTTTATTAACGCTTTTAAGAGCAGGAGACCACATTGTAGCATCTAGCAGTTTGTACGGTGGTACATTTAATTTGTTAAATGTAACCTTACCAAGATTAGGTATTACAACTACTTTTGTAGATGCATCTAATCCAGAGAGTTTTGGTAAAGCAGTGCAAGAAAATACAAGAGCATTTTTTGTAGAGTCATTAGGAAATCCTAAGCTAGATGTTTTAGACTTAAAAGCAATTTCTAAAGAAGCAAAAGCAGCACAAGTGCCATTTATTGTAGACAATACAGTAGCATCACCAGCATTATTAAACCCAATAGAGCACGGTGCAAACTTGGTAATACACTCGCTAACAAAATACATAGGCGGACAAGGAACTTCTTTAGGAGGTGCAATTGTAGACGCAGGTACTTTTGACTGGACAAGTGGAAAGTTCCCAGAGTTTACAGAACCATCTGCCGGGTACCACGGTTTGGTGTATAGTGAGGCTCTTGGTAATGCTGCATTTACGTATAAATTAATTTTAGAAGGTTTAAGAGATTTCGGAGGAGCTTTAAGTCCGTTTAATGCATTCCAAATTATACAAGGTTTAGAAACTTTACCAGTGCGTATAAAACAACATAGTGCAAACGCATTAGAATTGGCTACTTGGTTAGAGGGTAGAGATGAGGTTGCTTGGGTAAACTATCCAGGGTTAAAAAGCAATAAATACTATGACTTAGCTAAGGAGTACTTACCAAAAGGTCAAAGTGGCTTAGTTACATTTGGTGTAAAAGGTGGCTTTGAAGCTGCTAAAAAACTAACAGATGCCACTAAAATATTCTCTCTTTTAGCAAACATAGGAGATACAAAATCTTTAATAATTCACCCAGCAAGTACAACGCATCAACAATTAACAGCAGAGCAGCAAGAGTCTGCAGGTGTTGGTCAAGATTTAATTCGTTTGTCTGTTGGTTTAGAGGGTATAGAAGATTTAAAGTTAGACTTAGAAGAGGCTTTTAAAGCTATATCTACAGTTACAGCTTAATAAACTTACGTTCTCAAAATAAATTACAAATAACCTAATAATTATTTAGGTTAAAACAGCTTACTATGTTGCATCATATCAAACTAAAAAAATATACAACGCTAAGTGGTAGCACACAAGATATAGACTTGTCATATCAGGTATTTGGAGCAGAATTGCACACCGCGCCAATTGTACTTGTAAATCACGCTTTAACAGGTAGCTCTAATGTTTCTGGTGAAGATGGCTGGTGGTCTACACTAATAGGTGAAGACAAATGTATAGACACCATAAAATATACGGTATTGTCTTTTAATATTCCTGGTAATGGTTTTGATGGCTTTATTATAGAAAACTATAAAGATTTTGTAGCTAAAGATATTGCTCATTTGTTTTTATTAGGATTAAAAGAACTAAATATAAATTCGCTTTTTGCAATAATAGGAGGTTCTTTAGGAGGTGGTATTGCCTGGGAGATGGCTGCACTAAATCCAAAGTTAACTCAGCATTTAATTCCGGTTGCATCAGATTGGAAATCTACAGACTGGCTTATTGCAAACTGTCAAATTCAAGAACAGTTTTTGGTAAACTCTAAGCAACCTGTACATGATGCCCGTATGCACGCAATGTTATGCTACCGTACACCAGAATCTTTTAAGGCTCGTTTTAACCGAAGCACAAATGAAGAACAACAGTTATTTAATGTGGAAAGTTGGCTAACCCACCACGGTAAAAAATTGCAAGAGCGTTTTCAATTATCTGCATATAAGTTAATGAACCAGTTGTTAAAAACCATAGATATTACTAGAGATGGTAATGAGGCTTTTATTAACCTGCAAAATAGCAACACATCTATACATATTGTAGGTGTAGATTCTGATTTGTTTTTTACAGCCAAAGAAAATAAAGATACCTTTAAACAACTGGCACAAGCTAATAGTAATGTTACCTATGGTGAAATACACTCACTACATGGTCATGATGCGTTTTTAATAGAGTTTGATCAGTTAGAGCAATTGCTAAATGGTATTTTTAATGATCATAAAAAACGAGAAGAACTTAAGGTAATTAAGTTTGGAGGTAAGTCTTTAGCTAACGGAGAAGGTGTATCTAACGTAGTTACTAAAATAGCTTCTAAAGTTGCTAATTCTGAAAATATAGCGGTTGTGGTTTCTGCTCGCGGAGAATCTACAAATGTATTAGAACAATTGTTGGATTTAGCAGCAAGGGGAGAAGAGTATACTCTAGCTTTTAATGAGTTTAAAGCATATCAGCAAAATAGTTTAGCGTTAAATTTTTCTGAGGTATACACAGAAATTTTGCAAATTTTAGAAGGTGTTGCCTTGTTGGGTGATTATAGCTTAAAAATTAAAGATCAAGTTTTGGCATACGGAGAGTTGCTTTCTGCACAATATGTTGTAAAAGCACTTGCTAAAGAAGGTGTAAAAGCTGAATTTATAGATTCTAGAAAAATAGTAAAAACTGATGCCAATTTTGGAAATGCAAACGTGTTAGAGGAGGAGTCTAAAGCTAAAACACAAAAATTAATTTCTAGTTTAGCTAGTAATGTTGTACCTGTTATTACAGGTTTTATTGGGTCTACAGAAGATGGTAAAACAACAACTTTAGGCAGAAACGGTAGTAACTATTCTGCCTCTTTATTTGCTAACTTTTTAAATGCTGTAGAGTTACAGAGTTATACACACGTAGATGGTATTTTTACCGCTAATCCAGATTATGTTTCTGATGCAAAACGTATAGAACAATTAAGCTATTCAGAGGCTAATGAACTGGCAAATTTTGGAGCAACTATTTTACACGCAAAAACCATAATTCCTTTATTAGAAAAAAATATTCCGTTACGTATTTTAAATACATTTAATGGTGATAATGAGGGAACATTAATTAGCGCAAAAACAACCAAAGAGGGTATAAAATCACTTTCTGTGATAGAAAATGTTGCTCTTGTAAACTTAGAGGGCCGTGGTTTGTTAGGTAAGGCTGGTATAGATGCACGTATATTTAAATCACTTGGCGATGAAAAAATTAGTGTTAGTATTATTTCCCAAGGTTCATCAGAACGTGGTATTGGTTTGGTGGTAGATGCTGTAAGTGCAGATAAGGCAAAACAGGTTTTAGAGCGCGAGTTTGCATCAGATTTTTATTCTAAAGACATCAATCTAATTACAGTGCAAAAAGATGTTTCTGTAATATCTATTGTTGGTCAGGATTTAAGTACGTTTCATAAACCATACAATGCATTAATAAAAAACCAAATTGTACCATTATTGTTTAATAATACGGTGTCTGGTAAAAACGTGAGTTTAGTGGTTAAAAAAGCTAGTTTGCACAAGGCTTTAAATGTAATGCACGGACAAATATTTGGTGTTGCTAAAAAAGTAAACATAGCTATTTTTGGTCACGGTACTGTTGGTGGTACATTAATAGAACAGTTATTAAAATCTGCTAAAGCCATAGAAGAACGTAAAGGAATTAACCTTAATGTTTTTGCCGTTGCTAACTCTAAAAAAGTACTACTAAGTAAAAAAGGAATTGGAAAAGATTGGCCTACTACGTTAAATGAAAAAGGAAAATCCTATGAGCTTACAGATATTTTTGAGTATGCAGAAAAACATCATTTAGAAAATTTAATAGCTATAGATAATACTGCAAATGAGGATTTTGTGGCTAATTATGTTGATTTGGTAGAAAATGGATTTGATCTAGTATCGTCTAACAAAATAGCAAATACTTTAGGTTTTGATTATTATAAAAACCTTAGAGACATATTAGCTAAAAATCAGAAACAATATTTGTATGAGACTAATGTTGGTGCAGGTTTACCTTTAATAGATACTATTAAGTTATTGCACTTGTCGGGTGAAAATATTACTAGAATTAAAGGGGTGTTCTCCGGATCCTTAAGCTATATTTTTAATACGTATTCTGAAGCAGATGTACCTTTTTCTACAGTTTTAAAAGAGGCTATGGAAAATGGATACACTGAGCCAGACCCGCGTGAAGATTTATGTGGTAATGATGTTGGTAGAAAATTATTGATTTTAGCACGTGAGTTAGAGTTAAGTAATGAATTTGCAGATATTAATATTCAAAATTTAATTCCGGAAGTATTAAGAGAAGGAAGCAAAACAGAATTTTTAAGTCAGTCTGATGCTTTAGATACGGCATTTTCTAAAATTAAGGCAGACCAAAAACCAAATCACGTTCTGCGTTATGTTGGTGATTTGCACGGTAATCTTCAAGAAGAAAAAGGAATTTTAGATGTAAAATTAGTGTCTGTTCCTAAAGAAAGTGCATTAGGACAAGTAAAAGGATCAGATTCTATTATCGAAATTTATACCGAGTCTTATGGTGAAAATCCATTAGTAATACAAGGTGCAGGAGCAGGAGCCGCCGTAACCGCAAGAGGTGTTTTTGGAGATATTTTAAGAATAGCCGAGAAAGGATAGGCTTTGTATAGAAACTGGAGATAAGAGAGAAGGGGTAAGAAAATAGAACATAGAGAATAGAGTAAAGAAAAAAGAATATAGCGCTAATGGCTAATAGCAGATAGTCAAGAATAAAAGAAATACTATGGATAATAAATTTGAAACTAACGCAATACGTACACAAATAGAGCGCTCTCAGTTTTTAGAGCATTCGGCACCTTTATACTTAACATCTAGTTACGTTTTTGAGGATGCAGAAGATATGCGTGCATCTTTTGCAGAGGAAAAAGATAGAAATATCTACTCTAGATATTCTAATCCTAATACGTCAGAATTTATAGAAAAAATATGCAAAATGGAAGGAGCCGAGGCTGGCTTTGCTTTTGCTTCTGGTATGGCTGCTGTGTTTTCAACTTTTGCTGCGTTAGTAGAGAGTGGAGATCATATTATATCATCTAAAAGTATATTTGGCTCTACACATAGTTTATTTGTTAACTTTTTCCCCAAATGGAACGTGACCACAAGTTATTTTGACGCTCATAATTTAGAAGGTATTGAGGCTTTAATCACTCCAAAAACTAAAATTTTATATGCCGAGTCACCTACTAATCCGGCTGTAGATATTTTAGATTTAGAAGTACTAGGTGCTATTGCAGAAAAACACAATCTTATTTTAATTATTGATAACTGTTTTGCATCGCCCTATTTACAACAACCTATAAAGTTTGGTGCAGATTTGGTGATACATTCTGGGACAAAATTAATAGATGGTCAAGGTCGTGTTTTAGCAGGTATAACGGTTGGTAGTGCAGATTTAATAGATAAGGTTTATCGTTTTTCTAGAATATCAGGGCCTGCATTATCTCCTTTTAACGCGTGGGTATTGTCTAAAAGCTTAGAAACGTTAGCAATAAGAGTAGACAGGCATTCTGAAAATGCATTGAAGTTAGCCGAATATTTAGAGGCGCACCCAAAAGTAAACTGGGTAAAATACCCTTTTTTAAAGTCGCACCCACAATACAAAGTAGCTAAAAAACAAATGAAAGCTGGCGGTTGCATTGTTGCTTTTGAAGTAAAAGGAGGTTTGCAAGCAGGCCAAGAATTTTTTAATGCAATTAAGTTGTTATCGCTTTCTGCAAACCTAGGTGATTCTAGAAGTATTGTAACTCACCCAGCATCTACAACGCATAGTAAACTTGCGGCAGAAGATAGAGTAGCTGTGGGCATTACAGATGGTACGGTTAGAGTTTCTGTAGGTTTAGAACATATAGATGATATTATTGCAGATATAAAGCAAGCATTGGGGTAAGTTGTAGTAATAAAGTATATATTTAAGCTTTTATAATAAGGGTTTAATTTAAAAATAGTTAGCTTAAAATCAGCACTTTTTTAAATCCCAATTTTGCCTATCTTTGTACTATGCTATCCAAAAAAACCAAATACGGGCTTAAGGCCTTAACTTATTTAGCTCAAAAAGAAGATAGGAATCCGGTTCCTATTGGAGAAATTGCGCAACAAAATAACATATCTCAAAAATTTTTAGAGAGTATTTTATTAATGCTTCGTAGAACAGGAGTTTTGTCTTCTAAAAAAGGCAAAGGTGGTGGTTATTACTTAATTAAAGAGCCATCAGAAATTTTAATGACAGATGTTATTAGAGTGTTAGAAGGGCCTATTGCAATGGTACCTTGTGTAAGTTTAAATTTTTATGAAAAGTGTGACGACTGCCCAGATGAGGGTACTTGTTCTGTTCACAAGCTAATGCTAAAAGTAAGAGACAGTGCTTTAGAAATCTATAAAAACACCACTCTTAGTAACCTTATTTAAAAGTCTACATTCTTTTTTTGTTTTTAACTGTATAACAACGCAATTATTCTATTGTGTTCTGTTACAGATACTTCATATTCATCAAAAAAACTTCTTATTTTTTATTAATCTACTAAAACCATAGGATTTATGCGTTTTTTAACAGTTACTATCATTAAAAGTTTTACATTTGTAATTCCTACTAATTAAATAGGGTATTAAAAATTAAGTAAATGATTGCTGATCAATTGATTTTAAATAAAGAAACTTCTAAAGGAAGTTACAAGTCAGACAAACAGTCAGAGAGTCCTAAAAGGAGCATAGTAAAGTCTATTAGCTGGAGAGTAGTGGGTACAATAGACACTGTTTTAATTTCTTGGTTTGTTACAGGAACTTTAAAATTAGCATTCTCTATAGGTTTAATAGAATTAGTTACAAAAATGGTATTGTATTTTTTTCACGAACGTGTTTGGAATTCAATTAAGTGGGGTAAATAACATATAAGTATAGTAAAGATGAGTTTTACAGAAGATATCATAAAAAATTTAAATGCTCAGTTTAGAGGTATTCCGCCAGAAGAAATAATTTCTTGGGCTGTAGAATATGCAAAAAATGCTGTAATAACCACCAATTTTAGACCTTATGAGGTTGCTATACTAAATGCAGTAACAGCAATTAAAAAAGATATTCCTGTTATTTGGTGTGACACTGGTTATAATACACCAAATACCTATAAACATGCAGAAGAGTTAATTTCTACACTAGATTTAAACGTAAAACTATATGTGCCTTTACAAACAAGTGCACACAGAGATGCTGTAATGGGAATACCATCTATAGAAGATCCAAAACATAAAGAGTTTACAGAGCAAGTTAAGTTAGAGCCTTTTAAAAGAGCTATGGCAGAACACAAACCAGATGTATGGTTTACTAACTTAAGAAAAGGCCAAACGGCACTTAGAGATTCACTAGGAATTTTAAGCTTAAGCAAAGACGGAATTTTAAAAGTAAGTCCGTTTTACCACTGGTCAGATGTGCAGTTAGATGCATATTTAGCAGAACGTAATTTACCAAACGAGCATAAATATTTTGATCCTACTAAGGTATTAGAAAATAGAGAGTGTGGTTTGCACACTTAGAATAAAGAGGATTAAAAAAGATATAAAACAAAACACCATTATTTTGGAAACATTGATAAAAGATACAAAATCACAAACAACAACCAATGCCTCTTTAGAAGGATTGGGTAATGCTTTGGAGAACGAAGCTATTTACATTTTTAGAGAAGTAGTAGCGCAGTTTGAAAAACCTGTTTTGTTGTTTTCTGGCGGAAAAGATAGTATTACTCTAGTACGTTTGGCACAAAAAGCATTTTGGCCGGCTAAAATACCTTTTCCTTTAATGCATATAGATACAGGTCATAATTTCCCTGAAACTATAGAGTTTAGAGATAAATTGGTTAAAGAATTGGGTGTGGAGCTTATTGTAAGAAATGTACAAGATTCTATAGACCAAGGTAAAGTAGTAGAAGAAACTGGTAAGTATGCAAGTAGAAATATGCTGCAAACTACAACCTTATTAGATGCTATAGAAGAGTTTAAGTTTGATGCCTGTATTGGTGGTGCTCGTAGAGATGAAGAAAAAGCAAGAGCTAAAGAACGTATTTTTTCAGTTCGTGATGATTTTGGACAATGGGATGAAAAGAATCAGCGACCAGAATTGTTTGATATGTTAAACGGTACTATAGAAATAGGTCAAAATGTACGTGTTTTTCCTATTAGCAACTGGACAGAGTTAGATGTGTGGAGCTATATTCAGAAAGAACAAATTGAAATTCCATCAATCTATTTTGCACACAAAAGAAATATCTTTTTAAGAGATGGCTTAATCTGGTCTGCAGAAGATGATGTTGTTTTTAGAGCAGAAGATGAGGTTGTAGAAGAACGTTGGGTGAGGTTTAGAACTGTTGGTGATATGTCTTGTACAGCAGCAGTGTTATCTAAAGCAGATTCTATAGATAAAGTAGTAGAGGAAATTAGAGATTCTAAAATATCTGAACGTGGTGCACGTATAGATGATAAACGTTCTGAAGCTGCAATGGAAAAAAGAAAACAACAAGGGTACTTTTAAAAAGTACAGACTACTTAGTCTAAAGTATATAAGTTAAAAAAGAAGTTTAAAACATAAAAGTAAGAGTAGCAAAGTCTTTGTACTTGCAACTTTATACTTAATACACATAAAATGAACGTACTAAAAATAGCAACAGCAGGTAGTGTAGATGATGGTAAAAGTACCTTAATTGGTAGGTTGCTTTACGATACAAAATCACTAACTGAAGATAAACTAGAAGCCATTAAAAAAAGTAGTGAACAACGTGGGTATGATTACCTAGATTTTTCATTAGCTACAGATGGTTTAGTTGCAGAACGTGAACAAGGTATTACTATAGATGTGGCTCATATCTATTTTTCAACACCAACTAAAAGTTACATTATTGCGGATACACCTGGTCACGTAGAGTATACCAGAAATATGGTTACGGGTGCATCAACTTCTCAAGTAGCTATTATTTTAATAGATGCTAGAAAAGGTGTTATAGAACAAACATACCGTCATTTTTTTATCAACAATTTATTGCGTGTTAAAAACGTAATAGTTGCTGTTAATAAAATGGATTTGGTAGACTATTCTGAAGAGGTATTTAATAATATTAAAAAAGACTTTGAAGCTTTAAATGCAAAAAGTACTTATGCAGAACAAATAGTTAGTTATATTCCGGTTAGTGCCTTAAAAGGTGACAATATTGTAGACAAAACAGATGCAATGTCTTGGTATAATGGCGATACAATTTTAGGTCATTTAGAGGAGTTAGAAGCACAAGATTTATATGATGCTGGTAAGGTTCGTTTTCCTGTACAAACAGTAATTAGACCAAAAACAGATGAGTTTCACGATTTTAGAGGGTATGCTGGAAAAATTTCTGGAGGTAGCTTAAAAGTTGGTGATGCCGTAACTGTTTTACCTTCTTTAACTCAGTCTAAAATAAAAGAGATATTCTTTTTTGATAAAACATATGCAGAGGCACCAGCAGGAAGTTCTGTTAATATTACCTTAGAAGATGATATTAACATTACTAGGGGAGATATGCTTGTTAAAACAGATGAACTTCCAAAAATTGAAAAACAAGTTACTGCTACAGTTTGTTGGATGGATAGTAAAAACCTAGTACCAGGAACTAAGTATATTGTGCAACATAATACAAACCGTGTGCTATCTAAAATTGATAGTATAAATAGTGTTATAGCAACAGATTATACGGGAGAACAAGAAAACAATAATAAATTATCTTTAAATGAAATAGGAGAAGTTAGTATTAAACTTAGTAAGCCTATTTATTTTGATAGTTATAACGACAATAAATCTAACGGAGCTTTTATTTTAATTGATGCCCAAACCAATACAACGGCTGGTGCAGGATTTATAAGTTAAGCTAAAAGTCCATACAAAGAAGTGTTTTTACAGGCACTTTTTTATTTAAAATCCTATTAAATCCATAGGATAATAGTAATTATAAAAGCCATAATCATAAGCAAATGCAAAGTTTTAGAACAGAAATAGAAAACCCAGTAGTAGCTAAAGATATTATAGATTTAGAAGCAAAAATTAAACAGTTTAATGACGGTAAGTTAGACGAGGAAAAGTTTAGAAGCTTGCGTTTGGCTCGTGGTATTTATGGTCAGCGTCAGCCAGGCGTACAAATGATTCGTATTAAATTGCCATATGGTAAAGTAACATCTACACAGCTTAAGCGTATTTGTGATGTATCTGAAGAATACTCTACAGGACGCTTGCACATTACTACACGTCAAGACATACAAATACATTACGTAGATATAGAGCGTACACCAGAACTTTGGGCGCAATTGGCAAAGGATGATATTACTATTAGAGAAGCTTGTGGTAATGCAGTACGTAATATAACAGCTAGTGAAACCGCTGGTATAGATGTAGATGAGCCTTTTGATGTATCTCCGTACGCACACGCAATGTTTCAATACTTTTTAAGAAATCCTATTAGCCAAGAAATGGGAAGAAAATTTAAGGTTTCTTTTTCTTCTAGTGATGCAGATACAGGACTTTCTTATATGCATGATCTTGGTTTTATTGCAAAAATAGAAAACGGAGTTAGAGGTTTTAAAGTTCTTTTAGCAGGTGGTTTAGGCTCGCAGCCACGCCACGCAGAAGAGTTGTATACTTTTTTAGAGGCCGATAAAATTATTCCGTTAATGGATGGTGTTATTCGTGTTTTTGACAGGTTCGGAGAACGTAAAAGTAGAGCAAAAGCCAGAATGAAATTTTTGCTTAAGGATATTGGTTTAGATGGTTTTAGAGCATTGTTAGAAGAAGAACAAAATGCAATTCCACAAGATTCTTTTCCTGTAGATGTAGATGCGTATCCAAAGGTAAAAGTAGCAAATGCTAAAGTACCAGAAGTAGCAATTAAAAATACAGAAGCTTTTGAGCAATGGAAAAGCACAAACCTTGTGCCTCAAAAACAACAGGGCTATGTAGCTATTGGTATAAAAGTAAAGTTAGGAGATTTTTATATTGAAGAAGCTCGTCAATTAGCAGATTTAGTAGATGCGTATGCAGCCGGAGAATTTCGTTTGTCATTGCGTCAAAACATCCTAATACCTTATGTAAAAGAGGAATTGGTTCCTTTCTTTTATACAGAGCTAGAAAAACTTGGTTTTGTAGAGGCTGGTTATAACAAAGCATCAGATATAACTGCTTGTCCTGGTACAGATACTTGTAATTTAGGTATTGCTAGTAGTACTGGTATTGCAGCAGAGTTAGAAAGAGTAATTACAGAAGAATATCCACAATACATAAACAATAAAGATGTTGTTATAAAAATTAGTGGATGTATGAATGCCTGTGGTCAGCACAATATGGCAAACATAGGTTTTCAAGGGATGTCTGTACGTACAAAAGATAAGTTGGTAGCACCTGCTTTACAAGTATTGTTAGGTGGTGGTAATTTAGGTGATGGTAATGGCGTTTTTGCAGATAAAGTTGTAAAAGTACCAAGTAAAAGAGGTCCAGAGGCATTGCGTTTAATTTTAAACGATTTTGACGCTAATGCAAACGGACAATCATTTACTGAGTATTACAAAGAAAAAGGAGAGCATTATTTTTATGACTTTCTAAAACACCTTACAGCTATAGATAATTTAACTCCAGAAGATTTTATAGACTGGGGAAATACAGAACGCTATGAAAAAGCTATTGGTGTAGGTGAGTGTGCAGGTGTGGTTATAGATTTAATTGCAACTTTATTGTTTGAGAGCGAAGAAAAAATTGAAAACGCTGCTGCTGCATTGGAAGATAAAAAATGGTCTGCTAGTATTTTTCATTCGTATTCTGCAATGGTAAACTCTGCTAAAGCATTGCTTACAGCACAGAACACAAAAACAAATACACATATTAGCATTATTAAAGATTTTGATACTCATTTTGTGTCAAACGGCTTAATAGAATTAAAAACTTCTTTTGAGGAGTTGGCGTTGCAAATAAAAAGCAACAAACCAACGCAAGAATTTGCAGAAGCGTACCTTAGAGATTCTAAAGTGTTTTTAGAAGTTGTACAAAAGTTTAGAGAAAAAGAATTAGCAGAAGCTTAAAATTATGGCAAACAAACAAAACACAAACGGACTACTTACAGTAGTTGGTGCAGGCCCAGGAGATGCAGAACTTATTACGCTAAAAGCTATTAAAGCATTGCAAAATGCAGATGTTGTTTTGTTTGATGCTTTGGTAAATAAAGAATTGCTAACCTATGCAGCAAATGCAGAGCATATTTTTGTAGGTAAAAGAAAAGGGTGTTACGCGTACCAACAAGAACAAATTAACGAGCTTATTGTAAGCAGAGCAAAAAGTCACGGTAATGTAGTGCGCTTAAAAGGTGGCGACCCATTTATTTTTGGTCGTGGCTCAGAAGAAATGGAATATGCCGCTAGTCACGGTGTAACAGTAGCTATGGTTCCGGGGATTTCTTCTTCAATAGCAGTACCAGCTTTTCAAAATATACCGGTTACAAAAAGGGGAGCTTCAGAGAGTTTTTGGGTAATAACAGGTACAACTAAAAATCATAAATTATCTACAGATGTGCACTTGGCAGCAAAGTCTAGCGCAACAGTAGTAATTTTAATGGGTATGGGTAAATTATCAGAAATTGTACAGTTATTTCAGCAACAAGGTAAAGCAGAAACACCTGTGGCAATTATTCAAAACGGAACTACCGTTAATGAAAAAGTTGGCGTTGGTACCATATCAACCATAGAAAAAGTAGTGCAAGAAAATGAGTTGTCTAATCCTGCAATTATTGTAATTGGAGAAGTTGTAAAGCATAGAGCGCAATTACATAAAGTACAACAACAGATAAAAACAAAAGAAGTAGCAGTAAATTAAGTGGTACAGTTATTTGGTTATTTTTGATAAGGTAAACAAAACAGTAACACTAAAAATAAAGTAATGGAACGTAACAATTTATATCCAGTTTTTTTAAAAACGTCTCAACTACACGTGCTAATAGTAGGTGGTGGTAATGTGGCAGAAGAAAAACTACGCTTTTTAACTAAGTCTAGTCCAGATGCTGTGGTAACAATGGTGTCTCCTTGGTATGCAGAAAAAACGTTACAACTGGCAAATAAATTTAATGTTACTACCATTACAGATGTCTACAATATTAGTTATTTAGATGCCAAACATATGGTAGTTGCAACTACAGATAATGTAGAGGTTAATGTGCAAGTGTATAAAGATTGTAGAGCGCAATTTAAATTGGTAAACGTAGCAGATAATCCTCCGTACTGCGATTTTTATATGGGCGGAATTGTAACCAAAGGCAATGTAAAAATTGGTATTTCTACCAATGGTAAGTCGCCAACAACAGCAAAACGTTTGCGCCAGTTTTTTGAAGACGTAATACCAGAAGATATTAATAAAATGGTTCAAAACTTAAACGACTATAGAAAAACCATAAAAGGAGATTTTGAAGAAAAAGTAGATAAAATGAACCAGATTACAAGTTCCTTAGTAGATAAAAAAGATAATAATTAAAACATTTAAATGAGAGTAGATACTCATTAGTAAGTACAAAATTAAAATTATGATTAAGACAGATATATTAATTATTGGCGCAGGACCAACAGGATTGTTTACCGTTTTTGAGGCAGGTTTGTTAAAACTAAAATGCCATTTAATAGATGCATTGCCACAACCAGGCGGACAATGTGCAGAGATATATCCTAAAAAACCGATTTATGATATTCCTGCTTTTCCAGAAATTTTAGCAGGTGATTTGGTTACCAATCTAATGGAACAAATAAAATCTTTTGAGCCTGGTTTTACACTAGCAGAAAGAGCAGATACTTTAGATAAGTTAGACGATGGTACTTTTGTGGTAACCACAAACAAAGGCACAAAGCACAATGCACCAGTTGTTGTAATTGCTGGTGGTTTAGGATCTTTTGAGCCTAGAAAACCGCAAATAGAAAACATTCTTAATTTTGAGGATAAAGGTGTTGCTTATATGATTAAAGACCCAGAAGTATACAGAGACAAAAAAGTTGTTATTGCTGGTGGTGGAGATTCTGCATTAGACTGGGCAATATTTTTAGCAGACGTAGCAGCAGAAGTATCTTTAGTACACCGTAGAAACGAGTTTAGAGGTGCTTTAGACTCTGTAGAAAAAGCATCAGAACTTGCAAAAGCAGGTAAAATAAAATTGTTTACAGAGGCACAAGTAACCAAACTATACGGAGATGATCATTTAGAGGCTGTAGTTGTAAAATACAACGACGAGGAAAAAGGAGAAAGCTATGTAGAAGTAGATAATTTTATTCCGTTATTTGGACTATCACCTAAATTAGGACCAATAGGAGATTGGGGATTAGAAATAGAGAAAAATGCTATAAAAGTAGACAACTCTTATGATTACCAAACCAACATTCCTGGTGTATATGCCATTGGTGATGTTAACACCTATAAAGGAAAACTAAAACTAATTTTATCTGGTTTTCATGAAGCAGCCGTAATGTGCCAAAGCGCATACCAACGAATAAACCCAGGCAAACGCTATGTAATGAAATACACAACCGTAGGTGGTGTAGAAGGTTTTGATGGTTCAAAAAAAGAAGCCAAAAAAGAAGTTGTACAAAGCATTTCGTAAAAATATTACAATTTTAAGCCTATATGTGTAAAAAACACGTGTAGGCTTAAAAATTACCAGCAATATTTGGTTATAAAAAAGTTGTGCTGTTACTTTGTGGCATAATTAGTTCATTAATACACTGAAAACGTTATCAAGAAAGGTGGAGGGATTAGACCCTATGAAACCTTAGCAACCCTTTATTCTTATTTAAAGAAGGTGCTACATTCTACTACGTTGTTACATACAACACGGCAGATAACTCACAAATTAGTAAAGACATTCACAGTCTTCTCTCATTTACCTTACTTGATATTTTATTTATAGCGTTCCATTTGTTTGCAAGCACAAATGGCCAGGTTTTCTGCTATATTTTTTGGTTTTAGCAAACAGGTTTTACAAACCGTTGCAACCAAAAAGATGCCGCATCAATCCTTAACGCACAACACAATATTATACGGTACAATGAAAAGGATACAAGACATATTAAAAGAAAGAATTTTAGTGCTAGACGGTGCAATGGGTACAATGTTACAGCGCTACAAATTCACCGAAGAAGATTTTAGAGGCAAACGTTTTGCAGACTGGGAACATCCATTACAAGGCAATAACGATTTACTCTCTCTAACTCAGCCAGAAGCTATAGCAGAAGTACACCGTAAATATTTTGCAGCTGGGGCAGACATTGTAGAAACCAACACCTTTTCTGGTACAACTATAGCAATGGCAGACTATTTTATGGAAGATTTAGTGTACGAGCTAAATTATGAGTCGGCATGTATTGCAAAACAAGTTGCAGATGAGTTTACAGCAAAAGAACCACACAAGCCAAGGTTTGTAGCAGGTAGTATTGGACCCACCAATAAAACCGCAAGTATGTCTCCAGACGTTAACGACCCAGGTTTTAGAGGTGTTACTTTTGATGAACTTAGAATAGCTTACAAACAACAAGTAGAAGCATTGTTAGATGGTGGCTCAGATATCTTATTAGTAGAAACCATTTTTGATACCCTTAATGCAAAAGCAGCACTTTTTGCCATAGAAGAAGTAAAAGAAGAGCGTAATATAGATGTTCCTATAATGGTAAGTGGTACAATTACAGATGCCTCTGGCAGAACCTTATCAGGGCAAACAGCAGAAGCTTTTTTAATATCTATAAGTCATATTCCTATTTTATCTGTTGGTTTTAATTGTGCTCTAGGAGCAAGTCAATTGGTACCGCATTTAGAGGTATTGGCAGCAAAAACAGATTTTGGAGTATCTGCACATCCAAATGCAGGTTTGCCAAATGCATTTGGTGAGTATGATGAGACTGCAGAGCAAATGGCAGCACAAATAAAAGAATACTTAGATAAAAGCTTGGTAAATATTGTTGGTGGTTGTTGTGGTACAACACCAGAACACATTAATGCAATTGCTAATTTGGTAAAAGATTACAAACCCAGAAATATTGCTTTAGAAACTGTCTAATATGAAAAATTTAAAACCTAAATATTTAAAACTTTCAGGATTAGAACCATTGGTTGTTACACCAGATACTAACTTTATTAATGTAGGTGAACGTACTAACGTAGCTGGTTCTAAAAAGTTTTTAAGGCTAATAAAAGAAGAAAAGTTTGATGAAGCTCTAGATATTGCACGCCACCAAGTAGAAGGTGGGGCGCAAATTATAGACATTAATATGGATGACGGACTTATAGATGGCAAAGAAGCTATGGTTAAGTTCCTAAACCTAGTTATTGCAGAACCAGATATTGCTAGAGTTCCTATAATGATAGACAGCTCTAAATGGGAAATTATAGAAGCTGGT
The DNA here is from genome assembly GCF_007827205.1 of Cellulophaga sp. RHA_52. Taxonomy (NCBI): domain Bacteria; kingdom Pseudomonadati; phylum Bacteroidota; class Flavobacteriia; order Flavobacteriales; family Flavobacteriaceae; genus Cellulophaga; species Cellulophaga sp. RHA_52. The sequence continues at coordinate 137,374 of NZ_VIRZ01000001.1, read as the reverse complement.
TTACAAGTGGTTCAAGGTAAATGTGTGGTAAACTCTATAAGTCTTAAAGAAGGAGAAGAAGAATTTATACACCACGCCAAACTTATTAAGCGTTACGGTGCAGCCGTAATTGTAATGGCTTTTGATGAGGTAGGACAGGCAGATAATTATGAACGTAGAATAGAAATAGCTAAACGTTCTTATCATGTTTTGGTAAACAAGGTAAACTTTGCACCAGAAGACATCATTTTTGATCTTAATATTTTTCCTGTTGCTACCGGTATGGATGAGCATAAACGCAACGCCATAGATTTTATAGAAGCTACAGCTTGGGTAAAGGAAAATTTACCACATTGTAGTGTAAGTGGAGGTGTTAGTAATGTGTCGTTTTCTTTTAGAGGTAACAACCCTGTGCGTGAGGCTATGCACTCAGTTTTTTTATACCACGCCATACAGGCAGGTATGAATATGGGAATTGTAAATCCTACTATGCTAGAGGTTTATGATGATATTCCTAAGGATTTATTAGAGCGTGTAGAAGATGTAATGTTAGACCGTAGGGATGATGCTACAGAACGTTTGTTAGATTTTGCAGAAACGGTAGTTGGTAAGGCAAAAGAGAGTACGGTAGATTTATCATGGAGAGAAGAACCTATACAAAACCGTATTACTAGAGCATTGGTAAAAGGTATAGACCAGTATATTGTAGAAGACGTAGAAGCAGCTAGGCAAAGTGTAGACAAACCTATTGAGGTTATAGAAGGTCATTTAATGACAGGGATGAATGTTGTTGGTGATTTGTTTGGTAGCGGAAAAATGTTTTTACCGCAGGTTGTAAAGTCGGCACGAGTAATGAAAAAAGCGGTTGCTTACTTATTGCCATATATAGAAGAGGAAAAACTTAAGAATCCGCAAGAGGGAGAGTCTTCTTCTGCAGGTAAAATTTTAATGGCTACTGTTAAAGGAGATGTGCATGATATTGGTAAAAATATTGTGGGCGTGGTTTTAGCATGTAACAATTATGAGATTGTAGATTTAGGGGTAATGGTGCCACCAGAAAAAATTATACAAGCTGCTAAAGATGAAAATGTAGATGTTATTGGTTTAAGCGGATTAATAACACCGTCTTTAGATGAAATGGTTTTTTTAGCTAAGGAAATGGAGCGCCAAAACTTTACTGTGCCTTTGCTTATTGGTGGTGCAACTACTAGCAAAGCACATACTGCAGTAAAAATAGATCCGCAGTATAAAAATGCTGTAGTGTATGTAAACGATGCTTCTAGAGCGGTTACTGTTGTTGGAGATTTATTGCAAAAAGAAACCAAAGATGCTTTTAAAAAGACAATTAAATTAGACTATGAAGAGTTTAGAAAACAATTTTTAAAACGTACCAAACATAAGGAGTATTTACCTATTGCAGATGCGCGTAAAAATAAATATAAAATAGATTGGAAAACATCAGAAATTGTAAAGCCAAATGCACTTGGAATACAAGTAATAGAGGAATATGATTTAAATAAGTTGGTTGAGTTTATAGACTGGACTCCTTTTTTTAGAAGCTGGGAGTTGCACGGTAAATTTCCAGATATTTTAACTGATGAAATTGTAGGTACACAGGCTACAGATTTGTTTGCAGAGGCGCAACAAATGCTTACAAAACTTATTGAAGAAAAACTACTAACCGCAAAAGCAGTTTTTGGTTTGTTTAAAGCCAATACAATTAATGATGATGATATTGAGCTAGAAACACCTAACGGAAAACATACCTTTAGAACCTTACGTCAGCAATTAAAGAAGTATGCAGGTAAGCCAAATTTTGCATTGTCTGACTTTATTGCGCCTAAAGAAACAGGTAAAGAAGATTATATAGGTTGTTTTTGCGTAAGTACTGGTTTTGGAGCAGAAGAAATAGCCGAAAATTACCGTAAAAACTTAGACGATTACAATTCTATTATGGTAAAAGCTTTAGCAGATAGGCTAGCAGAAGCTTTTGCAGAATGCTTGCATAAAGATATTAGAACTACACATTGGGGTTATGCTAGTAATGAAACTTTAGATAATGAAGCTTTAATTAAAGAGGAATACAAAGGTATAAGACCTGCGCCAGGATATCCTGCTTGTCCAGACCACCTAGAGAAACCTACTATCTGGGATATTTTAAAAGTAAAAGAAACAATAGGTGTAGAACTTACAGATAGTTTGGCAATGTGGCCAGCTGCATCTGTATCTGGTTATTATTTTGCAAATCCAGAGGCTCGCTATTTTGGAGTTGGAAAAATTAAAGAAGACCAAGTTGAAGATTTTGCAGCTCGTAAAAATATAGCATTAGAAACGGCTTTAAAATGGCTTGCGCCAAATATAGCAGATGATTAATAGTATGTTGTTGCGTTAGGGATTAAGGTATTGTTGAAGCTCTTTTATGGTTTTTCTCCATAAAAAGCGACTACCGAAAGCCCGACCGTAGGAACGCCAAAAAATATAAAAATGAAAGTAACCGACCATATTAAAAACGCAAACGGAAAAACATTGTTTTCTTTTGAAATTATACCGCCTGTAAAGGGGAGAAATATTCAGGAATTATACGGAAACATAGATCCGTTAATGGAGTTTAAACCGCCTTTTATTGATGTTACCACGTCTAGAGAAGAGTATATTTATATAGACCGTGATGGATTGTTAGATAAGAAACTTACGCGTATGCGCCCAGGAACGGTTGGTATTTGTGCGTCTATAAAACATAAATATGATGTAGATACTGTGCCGCATGTTTTGTGTGGTGGTTTTACTAGAGAAGAAACAGAATATTTATTGGTAGATTGTCATTACCTTGGTATAGATAATGTTATGGCACTGCGTGGTGATGCTATGCGAGAGCAAAAGTATTTTGAGCCTACAAAAGGAGGGCACAAATATGCAGTGAGCTTGGTAGAACAAATACAAAAACTTAATTGTGGTACTTATTTGCATGAGGTTATAGAAACGGATAATTGCTCTGATTTTTGCATTGGTGTTGCCGGTTACCCAGAAAAACATATGGAAGCACCATCTTTATTAACTGACTTAAAACGCTTAAAACAAAAAGTAGATGCTGGTGCAGATTATGTGGTTACACAAATGTTTTTTGATAATAGTAAGTATTTTGAGTTTGTAAAGGCTGCTAAAGATTTTGGAATTCATGTGCCAATTATTCCGGGAATAAAACCAATTGCTGTTAAAAAACACCTACAGTTACTACCACAAGTTTTTAAAATTGATGTACCACAAGACTTAGTAGATGCTGTTGAGGATTGTAAGGATAATAAAGCAGTGCGCCAAGTTGGGGTAGATTGGGCTATACAACAATCTAAGGAGTTAAAAGCTGCTGGTGTACCTGTGTTGCATTACTACTCTATGGGTAAGTCTGACAATATTAAGGCTATAGCAAAAGAACTTTTTTAATTTTTGTAAGTATTAGCCTATAAAGATTTGCTGTAGGTGTAAAATTGCTATTTTTGCACGCAATGAATATAAGAATCCTTTTTATTGCCTTGTTTTCTGTAGGGTGTTTTGCTCAGCAGAAAAGTAAAATAGTAATAGATGCAAATCAGTTTTACGGCTCTATTGCATTACATAATAATAGTATTGCGCATTTAATTAGTGCGCACCCAGCTGGTTTTATTTTAAGTTATAATAAAAAAACTTTTGGTGATGAGGCTTGGGAACAACTTTATAATTATCCAGATTTAGGATACTCGTTTATTTACCAAGATATGAATAATAGTACGCTTGGTAAGAACTATGGTGCGTATGCACATTACAATTTTTATTTTTTTAAAAGAAATGTACAGCTTAGAGTTGGGCAAGGTATTGCATATACTACAAATCCTTATGATAAAGTAACTAACTTTAGAAACAATGCATATGGGTCTGATATTTTAAGTAGTACCTATGCAATGGTTAATTACCATAAAGAGAATATTTATAAGGGCTTGGGTTTTAAAGCCGGACTAACATTGGTGCACTATTCTAATGCAAACTTTAAAGCGCCAAATACATCTACAAACACCATTGCGTTAAATGCAGGTTTAACGTATGACCTAGACGGAGGAAAAAAAATACCATACAAGACCATTACAGATACTACAAATTACAACCAGCCTATACACTTAAATGTAGCTTTTAGAGGTGGTGTTAATGAAAGTGATGTTATTGGTTTGGGACAATCTCCTTTTTATATTTTATCTGCTTATGCAGATAAAAGAATTGGTAGAAAAAGTGGATTTCAGTTAGGTGCAGATGTTTTCTTTTCTAAATTTTTAAAGGAATTAATTACATACAATTCTATTGCTTTTCCTGAGAAGGAAGTAGATGCTAATGACGATTATAAACGTGTTGGTGTTTTTGTTGGACACGAGTTGTACATAAACAAAATGTCTGTAGTAACACAACTAGGCTATTATGTATATTACCCGTTTGATTTTGAAGGTAGAATGTATAATAGAATGGGACTTAAGCGTTACTTTGGAGATAAAATGTTTGCTGCAGTTACTTTAAAATCTCACGCTGCTAAAGCAGAGGCCGTAGAGTTTGGAGTTGGAATCCGTTTTTAAAAATATGAAGATGATTACAAGAAAACAGATTAAAAATATAGGATTACAAATTACGGGTAAATCAATTTTGTTATGCACTTTAACACTTGCTTTAGTGTATGGTTGTAATAGTGAAAATGTATCTGATTGTTTACAGAACGCAGGAGATATAATTACAGAAGAAATAGTAGTAGAACCGTTTACTACTATTACTATTTTTGAAAACTCTGCTTTAGTAATAAAAGAAGGTCCTGTGCAAAAAGTTGAGGTAGAAACAGGAGAATATTTGCGTAATGATATAGATGCAAAAGTTGTAGATGGTAAGTTGCTCTTAACTAATACTAACGGTTGTAATTTTACTAGAGATTATGGTTTAACTACTTTTTATGTTACTGCACCAAATATAACATCTATACGTAGTAGTACTGGTTTTGATATTAGTAGTGATGGGATTTTAAGTTACCCAAATTTGAGCCTTTTATCTGAAGATTTTGGTGACTCAGAAGCAGATTTTACAACTGGGTCTTTTGATTTAGAATTATCTGGTACAAGAGTTTCTTTGGTTTCTAACGGAGCTGCTTATTTTAAATTAAAAGGAACAGCAGAAAGTTTAAATGTTGTTTTTGCAGCTGGAGACTCTAGATTAAATGCCGAAAATTTAATAGCTAAAACTGTAAGTGTAAATCATAGAAGCTCTAATGATATGCTGGTAAATCCGGAAGAGAGTATATCTGGTACAATTAGAGGTGTTGGTGATGTTATTAGTTTTAACAAACCAAATGTTGTAAATGTAGAGGAGCTTTATAAAGGAAAGCTTATATTTAAAGAGTAATAATTAAAGTTGCTTAATATTGAGTTTTAAAAGATTCTTCTCTTATTTTTCTAATAGAATTGGTAGAAATAAACCAAAAAGAACAACAAATAGTATTAGCTATAGTAAGGCTGATGAACTACTGCAATCTTTAATAAGTAATGCAAAAGTTCCAGGTATTGCTATTAAAGTAATACAACACAATAAAACTATTTTTGATAAAGGATATGGATTTTCTGATCTAGAAAAGAAAACGCAAATAAACACTGCAACATCTGTATTTAGAATAGCAAGCGTTTCTAAGCCCATTGCTGCAACTGCATTAGCTATAATGGTGCAAGATGGTGTAATAGATTTGGAAGAGTCTTTTTATACTTATGTTCCTTATTATCCTAAAAAAAAGTACGACTTTACAATTAAACAATTGGCTACTCATACCGCAGGTATACGTGGTTACAGAGGAAAAGAATATGGTTTAAATATTCCATATACTATTAAAGATAGTATTGTTATTTTTAAGGATGATGATTTACTTTTTAAACCAGGAACAAATTACCATTACAATAGTTATGATTGGGTTTTATTGTCACTAGCAATGCAAGAGGCAAGTGGTGTACCTTTTGAAGAGTATGTGCAAAAAAAAGTTTTAGATCCTTTACAAATGAAGCACACATTTGCTGAAGTAAAAGGGAGCTTTATAAAAGGTATTACTCAGTTTTACTCTCAAAAAAAACTTGGTTTTAGAAAAGCATTGGAAGTAAACAATTATTACAAGCTTGCTGGTGGCGGGTTTTTATCTACAACTACAGATATTGTAAAACTAGGAAACGCATATTTAAAAGGTGATTTTTTACAAGAAGTTATACAGCAACAATTTTTAACAGCGCAAGAAGTAAAAGGTGAGTCTACCTACTATGGTTTAGGTTGGCAAGTAAGTACAGATAAAAAAGGCAATGCGTATTACGGCCATATTGGTAATGGCGTAGGCGGCTACTCAAACTTTTTTGTGTATCCAAAGCAACAATTGGTACTTAGTATATTAACCAATTGTACCAACCCTAATATACAAGATGTGTTGGATGAGGTTGTGCTAGGGTTTGTAGAAAAAGCAAAAGAGTTTAACCAGTAATCTCTGTAAATAAACTTTCTAAGTTTTTATTTTTACGGCTAAGTTGTAGTGTTTTTAGCTGGTTGTCGTGAGCAAAGTCAAACACAGCAGGGCGCATATCTACATCAGTATCAAAAGTAATTTCATAAACAAAACCAGCAGTATTTTTAACAGCAACCACATTTGGTAGTCTGTTTAGTAGTTGCTCTTCAACTCTATAATCAAACTCTACTTCTATAATTTGTTCTTTAGCGTCTCTTAGGTCGGTTAACTTTTTATCTGCAACAACTACACCTTTATTAATAATTACAACACGGTCACAAACAGCTTCTACTTCTTTCATAATATGTGTAGATAGTAAAATGGTTTTTTCTTTACCAATGTCTTTAATTAGTTTACGTATTTCTAAGAGTTGGTTAGGATCTAAACCAGTTGTAGGTTCATCTAGTATTAAAACTTCAGGGTTATGTAATAATGCAGCAGCTAAACCAACGCGTTGTCTGTATCCTTTAGATAGTTGGTCTATTTTTTTATGTGCTTCTGGTGTTAAACCAGTTTGTTCTATAACTTCTTCAATTCTAGTTTTAGATACTTTGTAAACATTAGCATTAAATGTTAAGTATTCTTTTACATACATATCTAAGTACAAAGGGTTGTGTTCAGGTAAGTAGCCAATACTTTTTTGTACATTAATTTTATCAGCAACGCTAAACTCATTTACAGCAGCATCTCCGCTATCAGCTAAAATATAAGTAGTAAGTATTTTCATAAGTGTAGACTTACCAGCTCCATTAGGACCTAAAAAGCCAACAATTTCACCTTTGTTTATAGTAAAGGAAACATTATCTAGAGCTTTTTGACTGCCAAAAGTTTTACTGATGTTTTGTACCGAAATAGACATACTTATATTTTTTATCAAAAATAACGTAAATAAGTGAATTTTGTTTTTAAATCAGATAAGAAAAAAAGGCGATTTTTAACGTTTTATAACAATATTCATTAACATAACATTAACATTTTTAAAAACACAACTCTTAATTAAATGTTAAAAAAATAACACAGGTATTAAATAATGTTAGATGAGTGAAAAAAAATAATAATAAAATTTGTTTTTTAAATTTAATAATTACCTTAGCCACATATTACAAGAACAATGAACACAAGATATTTCTGGAACGGTTTTTATTTTTACTTCTTTTTTAAGAGAGGTACGGGACTGTTGTAGTATATTTAAAATATAGATATAAATTAAAGTCCCGTGTATAACGGGACTTTTTTTATACAAAAAATTGACGTTTAAGTAGATAAAAAGAAATGGCATTAAAAATTGCAATACAAGGTATAAAGGGTTCTAACCACCACCAAGTAGCTAATGAGTTTTTTGGTGAAGATGTAGAATTGGTAGAGTGTCTTTCTTTTGATGAGCTAATTCATCAACTAATGACGGGTTACGCAGATAAAGCAGTTATGGCTATAGAAAACTCAATTGCAGGTTCTATAATACCAAATTATGCGCTTGTTTATAATAACGATTTACATATAATTGGAGAGCATTATCTAAATATTCATCATCATTTAATGGCTTTAGAAGGTCAAAAAATTGAAGATATACAAGAGGTACATTCTCACCCAATGGCACTATTACAATGTAAAGATTTTTTAAAAGCATACTCACATATAAAATTGGTAGAATCTGTAGATACAGCAGAAACAGCACAGCGTATAGAAAAAGATAACTTAAAAGGTATTGCGGCTATTGCTCCAAAAGTAGCATCAGAATTATACAATTTAGAAGTTGTAGCATCAGAAATACAAACAATTTCTAATAATGCAACCCGTTTTATTATTCTTAAAAAGGAAAATAAAGAGTTGCCAGAAGAAGAAATAAACAAGGCATCATTACGCTTTGTTTTAGATCATAAACGTGGCAGTTTAGCGGCAGTTTTAAATGTAATGAGCGATTGTAACCTAAACTTAACAAAAATACAATCACTACCAGTAATAGAACAACCTTGGAAATACTCTTTCTTTGTAGATGTAACTTTTTTAAAGTACAAAGATTATAAAAAAGCCAAAGCCTTATTGCAAATTATGGCAGAAGAATTTAAAGTTTTAGGAGAATACAAAAATGCAAGAGGATGATAACTGCAGATAGATTAGAACATATACAGGAATACTATTTTTCTAAAAAACTTAGAGAAGTACGTGGGTTAATGGCCAATGGTAAACCTATTATTAATATGGGAATTGGTAGTCCAGATTTGGTGCCATCTGAAATAGTTGTAGATGCTATAAAAAATGCAGTAGAAGATGCAGGAGCACACCAATACCAAAGCTACCAAGGGTTACCAGAATTAAGAGAAAGCATAGCTGTTTTTTATAAAAATAATTTTAGTGTTACTGCAGATCCAGTTAATGAAATTTTACCATTAATGGGATCCAAAGAAGGTATTTTACATATTAGCATGGCTTTTTTAAATGTTGGTGATGCGGCTTTAATTCCAAATCCAGGATACCCAACATATACATCTGTAACTAATTTAGTAGGAGCAGAACCTATGTATTATGACCTTGTATCAGATAATAATTGGTTTCCTGATTTAGATGCTTTAGAAAAGCAAGATTTATCTAAGGTAAAAATAATGTGGGTATGTTACCCGCATATGCCAACAGGAGCTGTGGCAACTAAAGAACAATTACAAAAGTTAGTTGCATTTGCCTTAAAAAACAATATTTTATTGGTGAATGATAACCCTTATAGTTTTGTTTTAAATACTGCGCCAACAAGCATTTTAAGTATAGAAGGAGCTAAAGATTGTGCCTTAGAATTAAACTCGCTTAGCAAAACTTTTAATATGGCCGGCTGGCGTGTAGGTATGGTTTTGGGAAGCGCAGAACATATAAATGCCGTATTAAAAGTAAAAAGTAATATGGACTCTGGTATGTTTTATGGTATACAAAAAGGAGCTATAGCAGCATTAAAAAGTAGCAAAGATTGGTTTACAGAATTAAATAAGGTGTATGCTACACGTAGAGATTTAATTTTTCAATTAGCAGACAAGTTAAATTGTACTTATGATAAAAATGCTGTAGGAATGTTTGTTTGGGCAAAGCTGCCAATAGGTAGTATTTCATCAGAAGAATTTATAGATGAAGTATTGTACAGTAAAGATGTGTTTATAACACCAGGAACGATTTTTGGAAGTAACGGAGAAGGGTATATACGTTTTTCATTATGTGTAACCCAAGAGAAAATTAAAGAAGCAATAAGTAGATTTTAAAAAGAAGTAGCGGTATTAAAGTTTAGTAATAAGTAAGTTTTACGACCAACATCTTTACTATTATATAAAATAAGGAATGAACGTATTTGTAATTGGCATAGGATTAATAGGTGGCTCAATGGCCAAGGATATTAAAAGAATAAATGCTAGTGCTAAAATTTATGGTGTAGATATTAATGATGCACATATAGAAGAGGCATTGTCTTTAGGCGTAATAGACCAAAAGGCAAGTTATCATGATTTGCAGTTGGCAGATGTAGTAATTGTTAGTATTCCTGTAGATGTAATGGTAGTAGAGTTGCCAAAAATATTAGATGCTATTAATGATGATGCTATTGTATTGGATGCAGGTTCTACAAAAGGCTTAATTTGTAAACAGGTAGAAAACCACCCTAAAAGGAGGAATTTTATAGCCTGTCATCCTATAGCTGGTACAGAGTTTAGTGGTCCGTCTGCAGCTATAGAAAATTTGTTTAAAGGCAAAACAAATATTATTTGCGAAGTAGAAAAAACAGCATTTAAGTTGCAGGAAAAAGCATTAGATCTTTTTAGAGATATGGGTATGCGTATACGTTATATGAATGTAGATGCTCATGACAAACACATAGCTTACGTGTCTCATTTATCTCATATTAGTTCTTTTATGTTAGGAAAAACGGTTATTGAAAAAGAAAAGAATGAACGCGATATATTTGATATGGCAGGCAGTGGATTTGAGAGTACTGTGCGTTTAGCAAAAAGTTCACCAGCAATGTGGACGCCAATTTTTAAGCAGAATAAAACAAATGTTTTAGAAACATTAGAAGAGTACATTCAGAATTTAAAAGCCTTTAAAGAAATGATTGAAGAAGACAATTATACAGGCATTTATAATGAAATGGAAAGTACAAACAAGATAAAAGAAATATTAAAAGGAATACCCCAGAATAAAAATTAAGTAAAGATGGAAAACTCAAAAGAAATGAGAACATGGTTGGATGACATGAAGCTAGATCATCCACTAGTAATAGCAGGGCCGTGTAGTGCTGAAACTGAAGAGCAAGTTTTAAAAATTGCTCATCAATTAAAAGATACAGATGTAAATTATTACAGAGCTGGTATCTGGAAGCCAAGAACCCGTCCTGGGAATTTTGAAGGCGTAGGTATTTTAGGTCTTAAGTGGCTACAAAAAGTAAAAGCAGAAACAGGTTTAAAAACAGCTACAGAAGTTGCAAACAGAGCACACGTAGAACTTGCGTTAGAACATGATATAGATTTATTATGGATTGGTGCGCGTACATCTGTAAGTCCGTTTATTATGCAAGAAATTGCAGATGCATTGGCAGGTACAGATAAAATTGTATTGGTAAAAAACCCAATTAACCCAGATTTATCTTTGTGGTTAGGTGGTATAGAGCGTTTACATACTGCTGGTATTAAAAACTTAGGTGCAATACACAGAGGTTTTTCTACCTATGAAAAAACAAAGTACAGAAATATACCAGAGTGGCAATTGGCAATTGAGTTTCAAAACAGATTTCCAGATTTACCATTAATTAATGATCCGTCTCATATTACAGGTAAAAGAGATATGATTTTTGATGTATCGCAAACAGCACTAGATCTTAATTTTGATGGGTTAATGATTGAAACTCATTTTGATCCGGATAATGCGTGGAGTGATGCTGCACAACAAGTAACACCAGACAAATTAGTGCAAATTATGCGCGATTTAAAAATTAGAAAAGAATCTGATCCAGAAGCAGAGTACAACAAAGACCTAAGTAATTTACGTGCACAAATAGATGTTATTGACGCACAGTTAATTGAAACATTAGGAAAAAGAATGAAAATTTCTGACGGAATTGGAGCTCTTAAAAAAGAGAAAAACGTAGCCGTTTTACAATCTACAAGATGGAATGAGATTTTAGGTGCAATGATTTTAGAAGGAGAATCTAAAGGCTTAAGTGAAGAGTTTGTTTTAAAAATGTTTAAAGCAATACACCAAGAGTCAATTAACCATCAGGAAAAAATTATTAAAGGATAATTTAGAGTATAAAAAAAATCCCGATGTAAAATTGCATCGGGATTTTTATAAAAAAGGTTTAAGAAATTATTTTTTCTTAAAAATGTATCTGGTAATAAAAATACCTTTACCATCACCTTTACCAGCTTCACTTTCAACAGCACTAGTTACAAAGGCAAGTTCCCAGCCTTCTTTAACCATTGCATTAATTTTAGAAGTAATAATGGCATCATTGGCAGCTATGTTTTGAAATCTAATTCCGCCAATATTGTAAAAGTTAAGTAATTTAGTTTCATCAAAGCCTTTAACTCTAATGTCTCCTCTTTTAGATTTATTTCTTGTGTTATCTTCTTCAGTTTGTGTAGAAGTGTACTCTTTGTAATCTTTCTCCTCGTTAGCAGAAATTATTCTAGATCTGCCTAATCCGTTAGGAACAATAGACTCAACACTAGTAATAACTTTAAATTGTTGAGCAGATAAATCTACTGTAGATAAGCAAAGGATAAATGCAAAAAATAATAATTTTTTCATAATTGTTAATTTGTTTGTTGTTTATATAATTTTTTAAACGAGAAAAAAAAAGCTGTAGTATAGCGCATATATTGTTTCTTTGTAAAAAGAAAGTAAAATAAAGAATACAAAATGATAGGAACTGTTTATAAATCTACTGGAAGTTGGTACACTGTAAAAACAGATGATGGTGTATTTTATGACTGTAGAATAAAGGGTAAGTTCCGTTTAAAAGGCATAAAAAGCACTAACCCAATTGCAGTAGGCGATAGGGTGTCTTTTGATCTTGAAAAAAGTGGAGATGAGACCAACGCTACCATTACAGAAATTAAAGACCGTAAAAATTACATTGTACGTAAATCTGTAAACTTATCTAAGCAAACACATATAATTGCAGCAAATTTAGACCAGGTTTTTTTAATGATAACGTTAAATAATCCGCAAACATTTACCAGTTTTATAGATCGTTTTTTAGTGACAGCGGAAGCCTATGGTATACCTGCCGTTTTATTATTTAATAAGATAGATTCTTATGATGAAGATGAACTTTTAGATGTTAAGTATTTAGCAGCATTATACCGTAGCATTGGGTATACCTGCGTTGGTATTTCTGCAAAAACAGGTAAAAACGTAGATAAGGTAAAAGAAATGATGACAGGTAAAATAAGTATGTTTTCTGGTCATTCTGGTGTAGGTAAATCTACCTTAGTAAATACCATAGATAAAGAGTTAAATATAAAAACTAAAGAAATATCTGAACAGCACATGCAAGGGCAACATACCACAACTTTTGCAGAAATGTACGATTTAGATTTTGGAGCCCAAATTATAGACACACCAGGTATACGTGGCTTTGGAATTGTAGATATGGAAAAAGAAGAAATAGGTGACTATTTTCCTGAATTTTTTGCACTAAAGAGTGAGTGTAAATTTAATAATTGTTTGCATATTGATGAGCCTAAATGCGCTGTTAAAGATGCTTTAGAGAATGATGAGGTGGCTTGGAGTAGGTATAAAAGCTACGTGCAAATGATAACAGGAGAGGAAGAAAACTACAGACAAGATATTTACGGAGACAAAAAATGAGAGCAGTAATACAAAGGGTAACAAAAGCTAGTGTTACCGTTGATGATAAAGTTGTTTCTAAAATAAATTTAGGCCTTTTAATTTTGTTGGGTGTTGAAACTAATGATACAAAGGAAGATATAGATTGGTTGACTCGTAAAATTGCAAATCTTAGAATTTTTAATGATGATAAAGGAGTAATGAATAACTCTCTTTTAGATTGTAAAGGAGATGCAATTGTTGTAAGTCAATTTACGCTGTATGCTGCAACTAAAAAAGGAAATAGACCTTCTTACATAAAAGCAGCAAAACCAGATGTTGCAATACCATTGTATACTACTTTTGTTTCTCAATTAGAAAACACTTTAGGTAAACCTGTTGGTACTGGTGTTTTTGGTGCAGATATGAAAGTAGATTTACGTAATGATGGTCCGGTTACAATAATAATAGATACAAAAAATAAGGAATAATCGTATATTTTTTTGTAGGTTTTTTAAGAGTTTTTATTAATTTAGGCTCAACCAAAACCAACCAATGCGCTTATTTTTCAGCTTTATATTGCTTCTTTTTTTTCAACTAACTGAAGCACAAGATTTTAATTATCAATCTTTATTAATTAATTCCAATTTAACCAAAAATGCAAATGCAGTTGTACGGTTAGATGAAATGAACATTCATATTAGTTCTAAGACTAAAATGAATATTAAGCATAAAAGAATTGTAACTGTTTTAAATAAATTCGGAGATGTTGCAACACATACCTATAGAGGATATGATTTAGACAGTAAATTAATATCTGTGCAAGCCTTAGTTTATAATCAACTAGGAAAACAAATAGGAAAGTTTAAAGAAAAAGACTTTAAAGATGTTAGTGCAGTAGATGGTAGTACATTATACTCAGACTCCAGAATAAAATATTTAGATTATACCCCAGTAACTTACCCTTACACTATGGAGTTTACCTATGAGTATACCAACTCTAATACAGGTGAATTAATACCAGCTTGGTATTTTTTAGACTCTTTTTATTTAAGTACAGAAAAAAGTAGTATTTCAATTACCTATGATGACGAAAGTTTTAAGCCAGAAATTAGGGAGGCAAACTTAGAAGGTTTAGATGTTGAAAAAATAATAAAAAGCGGTAGTACTTCATATACAGTAAAAAATATACCTGCATTAAAAAAAGAAAGTTTAAGTCCGGCTTTTTATAAAATATCACCAAAGCTGCAAATAAGGCCAATAAACTTTACTTATGGTGGTTATGATGCTTCAATAAAAACTTGGCAAGATTTGGGTAAGTGGATGTACACTAACTTACTTAAAGGTAGGGGTGAGTTGCCAGAATCTACAATAAATACGGTGAAATCTTTAACAAAAGAAGCTAAGTCAGACATTGAAAAAGCAAAAATTATATACAAGTATGTACAAGATAATACAAGGTATATAAGTGTACAAGTAGGTATTGGAGGTATGCAACCAATATCTGCTTTAGATGTAGATAGGGTAAAGTATGGAGATTGCAAAGGATTATCTAATTACACAATGGCCTTGTTACACGCTGTTGGTGTAAAAGCATTTTATACACACGTAGAAGCGGGTAATTATAAAGAAAGTTTTAATAAAGGTTTTGCATCATTGGCAGCGGGTAACCACGTTATTTTAGCAATAGAGAGTAATGATAAGTACTACTGGATAGATTGTACATCTCAAATACATCCATTTGGGTTTTTAGGAGATTTTACAGACGGAAGAACAGTACATGTTATAAAACCAGATGGAGGTGAGTTGGTACAGACAGATAGTTATGTAAATGAGGATAATTATCAAAAGACAGAAGCTCATATTTCACTTTCAAACACCGGAGTAATTGCTGCAGATGTAGTAATTACAACTAAAGGTGTACAATATGATGATAGGTTTAGCATAGAAAGAAAAACATCTGATGATATTAAAAAGCATTATACATCTTATTGGAGTTATATAAATAACCTTAAAATTAATAATTATACCCTTTTAAATAATAGAGATAGTATTGTTTTTACAGAAAAAATTAGTTTAGAGGCAACAAATTATGCTTCTGTTAGTGGCAATAGGTTGCTATTTATGGTAAATGCACTAAACAGAAATAATGCAGTACCAGATAGGTACAGAAATAGAAAATTACCATTAGAAATACAAAGAGGATATTTTGATGAAGATGAATTTGAAATTCTACTTCCTTTAGGTTTTGAAGTTGAAGCAATGCCTAATAACACTTTAGTAGAAAATGAATTTGGATTGTATAGTGTGTCATATAAGTTATCAGAAGACTTAAAAAATGTAGTGTACAAAAGAAAATTACTTATTAAAGAAGGATATTACCCAAAGGAGAAATATAAAGACTATCGTGACTTTAGAAAAAAAGTATCGTTAACAGACAATGCAAAAATTGTTTTAGTAAAAAAATAAACCAAAAGTTAACCAGAACCCCACAACCAAATAATCCAATTTATTATGATTAAAAAATACAGTTTAGTAGTACTATTCAGTTTAGCTATTAACCTAATCTCTGCTCAAGATTTCGATTTTGGAAAAGTGTCTACCAAGGAACTAAATGAAAAGGTACATCCTTTAGATTCATCTGCAAGTGCAGCTTACCTATATAAACATAAGAAGTGTTATTTTAGATATTTAGATAATAGTGGCTTTGAATTAGTAACCGAAGTTTATGAGAGAATAAAAATTTACAACAAAGAAGGATATGATTTTGCAACTAAAGCAATACCACTTTATAAAGCATCACAAGGAAATAGAGAAAAAATAATAGGGCTAAAGGCTGTTACTTATAACCTAGTTGGTAATAAAATTGAGGAAACAAAGTTGAAGAAGGATGGTATTTTTGAGTCTGAGATGTCTGAATTTTATGATCAAACAAAGTTTACAATGCCAAATATTAAAGATGGTAGCGTAATAGAATTTAAATACAAAATTAATTCTCCTTTTATTTTTAATGTAGATGAGTTTGTGTTTCAGCATAGTATACCTGTAAATAAATTAGAATCTAGTTTTTCTTCTCCTGAGTACTATAATTATAAATTAAACTCTAGAGGATATTTAAATATTTATCCAAAAATAACTAGAGTTAACTCTAGTTTAAATATTAAAAGCAAAACTAGGTCTAGTATGTCATCAAATGTAGTAAGTACTACTTTTAGTAATGACAAAATAAATTTTTTTGAAAACAAGCATATATATAGCGTAACAGATATTCCTGCCTTAAAAGAAGAACCATATATAAATAATATAGATAATTATAGAGCAGCTGCAAAATATGAACTCTCTTATGTTCAATACCCTAATAGTGTTCCTAAATACTATTCATCAACTTGGAAAGATGTAGTAAAGACAATTTACGATAGCCCTAGCTTTGGAACCGAGTTAAATAAAACGGGTTATTATAATCAAGATATAGATCCTTTAGTATCTTCATTATCAGACCCTATGCAAAAAGCAGCTGCAATTTATAATTATGTAAAAAGTAAGGTAAAATGGAATGGTATTTATGGTAAGTACACCTATAATGGCGTACGTAAAGCTTATAAGGAAAATGTAGGTAATGTGGCAGATATTAATCTAATGCTAACATCTATGCTAAGGTACGCAGGTTTAAATGCAAATCCTGTTTTAGTGAGTACAAGAGGAAACGGGGTTCCTATTTTCCCTACAAGAGAAGGATATAATTATGTGATTTCTGCAATAGATACTGGTGAAGGTATTATACTTTTAGATGCTACAAGTATGTATAGTATGCCTAATGTGTTACCAACAAGAGTGCTTAATTGGGAGGGCAGGATTATTGCTAAAGACGGAGCGTCATCTACAATAGGTTTGTACCCTAATGAACAGTCTACAAAGACAATAATGATGACAACCAATTTAACTGCAAACGGAGATTTATCTGGCTCATATAGAAAGGTAGTAAAACTTCATAATGCCAGAATATACCGAAATAATTATAATGAGGCAGATGAAGATGGTTATATAGAAAAAATTGAAAAGTCCTTAGATTTAGAAATATCAGATTTTGAAGTAAAAAATAGCCTAGATATAGGTAAACCAATCTTGGAAAGTTATAAATTTGTAAAAGAGAGTCAGGCAGATGTAATTGGTGATAAAATATATTTTTCTCCAATGTTTTTTTACAAATCTAAAAGCAACCCTTTTAAATTAGAAAAAAGAAGTTACCCTATAGATTTTAGTTATCCATCAGAAACAACCTATAGAATTATTGTAGATATTCCTGAAGGATACAAAGTAGAAACGTTGCCAGAAATTAAAAGTATAGCTCTTCCGGAGCAGTTAGGATCTTTTAAATATAATGTTACTCAAAAAAATAATCAGATTCATTTATTAGTCGTAGAATCAATAAACAAAGCAATTATAACACCAAAGTATTACGAGGCTGTTAAAACGTATTATAAAATTTTAATAGAGAAGGAAAACGAGAAGGTTGTTTTAACAAAAATATAATGAACATACAAAACGCACAAGAAGCCGTAGATAACTGGATAAAAGAACACGGAGTTCGCTATTTTAACGAGCTTACAAATATGGCACAGCTTACAGAAGAGGTAGGTGAGGTTGCACGTATTATTGCGCGTAGATACGGAGAGCAAAGTGAAAAAGAATCTGATAAAAATAAAGATTTAGGTGAAGAACTAGCAGATGTTATGTTTGTTGTGCTTTGCCTTGCAAACCAAACAGGTATAAATTTGCAAGATGCCTTTGATAAAAAATTAGATCTTAAAACCAAAAGAGATCATGATCGTCATCACAACAATCAAAAATTAAAATAAGTTCTTATTTTTAATCACTTAAAGTCTTTTACATTGAAATTATATTTATCAGCCCCAGAAAATAAAACATTAAATTCTGCTATTAAAATAACAGGAAGCAAAAGCGAGTCTAACCGCCTATTGTTACTACAAGCATTATATCCGAATATAAAAATAGAAAATCTTTCTAATTCTGATGATGCAATTGTAATGCAAAAAGGAATTAAGGTGTCTAAAGGAGAAGTAGATATTCATCACGCAGGTACAGCAATGCGTTTTTTAACCACTTATTTTTCTTGCCAAGATGGTAAAGAAGTTGTGCTTACAGGGTCTAAACGTATGACAGAGCGCCCAATAGGAGTATTGGTAGATGCATTAAAATCTTTAGGAGCAGATATTACCTATTTAGAAAATAGTGGTTATCCTCCGCTACATATTAAAGGAAAAAAAATAACAGCAAACAAAGTAAGTTTACCTGCTAATATTAGTAGTCAATACATTTCTTCATTAGTATTAACTGCACCAAGTTTAGATAATGGTTTAGAGTTAGAGTTGGTTGGTAAAATTACCTCTGTGCCTTATATAAAAATGACGCTAGCTTTACTTACGCAAATAGGAGTAGAAAACTCTTTTGAAGGTAATACTATTAAGGTGGCGCCAAAAAAATCTGTTAGTAATACTACACTGGTTGTAGAGTCAGACTGGAGTTCTGCTTCTTATTTTTACAGTATTGTAGCAATGTCTGCTGTTGGTACAGAAATTACCTTATCTGCCTATAAAAAACATAGCTTACAGGGAGATAGTGTTTTGGCTGATATTTATACAGATTTTGGTGTAGAAACTACATTTTTAGATGCTAAAGTAGTTTTAAAAAAGATCACAGATAAAGAAACACAAGAAATTACAAAAGACCTTAGTAATGCGCCAGATATAGCACAAACCATTGCAGTTACGGTTTTTGGTTTGGGACTAGGTTGCCATTTAACAGGTTTACACACGCTTAAAATTAAAGAAACAGATAGGTTAGAGGCTTTAAAAACAGAGCTTACAAAATTAGGAGCGTCTATTACGGTTACAGACAAGACACTTACTATAAAACCAACAACAAAAATTAACAAAGACATTGCTATAGATACCTATAATGACCATAGAATGGGAATGGCTTTTGCTCCTTTGGCGCTAAAAACAAACTTGTTTATTAATGATGCAGGTGTGGTGTCTAAGTCTTACCCAGATTTCTGGACCGACCTTAAACTGCTTAAATTTGGTGTAAAAGAAGCATAATTGTGGTTAAATTGTTATTTAATTGGTGTTTTACTTGACAACGCCTATTGTAGCATAGTATATTTGCAATCGCATAAAAAGAAAATTAAAAAAATATGCACTAAACCGTAAAACGTTGAGTGCTTTTTTATTGGCATAAAATAATATCGTTTTTAATTTTCAGAGGTTATGTATAACCGTTAACATCATAAAAAATATTAAATGAAATTATCTAGCTTTAATTTTGAACTTCCAGACAATTTGTTAGCCGAGTATCCTTCTGAACACAGGGATGAAGCTAAATTGATGGTAATACATAGAGAAACCGGAAAAATTGAACACAAAATGTTTAAAGACCTTATTAATTATTTTGATGAGGGAGATGTAATGGTTTTAAACAACACTAAAGTTTTTCCTGCTCGTTTATATGGTAATAAAGAAAAAACAGGAGCAAGAATTGAAGTGTTTTTATTACGTGAATTAAATGCAGAACAGCGTTTATGGGATGTTTTAGTAGATCCTGCACGTAAAATAAGAATAGGAAATAAATTGTATTTTGGTGACGATGAAACTTTAGTTGCAGAAGTTATAGATAATACAACATCTAGAGGTAGAACTTTACGTTTTTTATACGATGGTTCTTATACAGACTTTAGACAAAAATTAAAAGATTTAGGGGAAACACCATTACCTAAATACATAAAAAGAGAAGTAGAGGAATCTGATGAAGACAGGTACCAAACAATATACGCTAAGCACGAAGGTGCTGTAGCTGCACCAACAGCAGGTTTACACTTTTCTAAACACTTATTAAAAAGATTAGAAATTAAAGGAGTAGATTTTGCAGAATTAACTTTACACGTTGGTTTAGGAACTTTTAACCCAGTAGAGGTAGAAGATTTATCTAAACATAAAATGGATAGTGAAGAGTTAGTTATTGATGAAAAAGCTACAGAGGTTGTAAACGCTGCTATAGATAATAAACGTAGAATTTGTGCTATTGGTACAACGGCTATGCGTGGTTTAGAAAGTGCAGTTTCTAGTAACGGACACTTAAATACGTATGAAGGATGGACAAATAAATTTATTTTTCCTCCTTATGATTTTAGTATTGCTAACTCTATGGTTACAAACTTTCACTTACCAAAGTCTACTTTGTTAATGATGGTTTCTGCTTTTATTGGCCATGACCTTATGAAAAAAGCATACAAAGAGGCTATTTTAGAAAGCTATAAATTTTACTCTTACGGAGATGCAATGCTAATTATATAATTGGCATTTTAATACATAAAATATAAATCCCGTCAGTTTTCTATTTTTAATAGAAATTGGCGGGATTAACTTTTATCTACTACCTTTAGTACTGTGGAAAAAAATAAGAAAAAAGACATAAGAGCCTTAACTAAGGAACAAATTAGAGCATTTTTTGTAGCTCAAGGAGATAAAGCCTTTAGAGGTAACCAGGTATACGAGTGGTTATGGCAAAAAGGGGCACACTCTTTTGAGGCAATGACAAATGTATCTAAAGAAACAAGGCAATTGTTGGATGATAACTTTGTTATAAACCACATAAAAGTAGATCAAATGCAGCGTAGTAGTGATGGTACTATTAAAAACGCTGTGCAATTACATGATGGTTTAATTGTAGAGTCGGTTCTAATACCAACAAAAACAAGAACCACAGCCTGTGTCTCTAGTCAAGTTGGTTGTAGTTTAGATTGTAGGTTTTGCGCAACATCTAGGTTAAAGCGTATGCGTAACTTAAATCCAGATGAGATTTATGATCAAGTAGTTGCTATAGATAATGAAAGTAGATTGTATTTTGACCGTAAACTAAGTAACATTGTGTTTATGGGTATGGGAGAACCTTTAATGAACTATAATAATGTTTTAAAAGCTATAGATAAAATAACCTCTACAGAGGGCTTAGCTATGTCTCCAAAAAGAATTACGGTTTCTACATCTGGTGTTCCAAAGATGATAAAGAAAATGGCAGATGATGAGGTAAAGTTTAAATTGGCAGTGTCCTTGCATTCTGCTGTGGATGAAATTAGAACCTCTATAATGCCTTTTAATGCTACTTTTCCTTTAAAAGATTTAAGAGAGGCGTTACAGTATTGGTACGCTAAAACAAAAAGCAGAATTACATATGAATATGTAGTTTGGGATGGTATTAATGATACACAGAATGATGCAAATGCACTTGTAGATTTCTGTAGGTTTGCGCCATCAAAAGTAAACTTAATAGAGTATAATCCTATAGATGATGGTGAGTTTCAGCAGGCTAGTAATAAAGCTATAGATATGTATGTGGCAACATTAGAGCGTAACGGTATAACAGTTACGGTAAGGCGCTCTAGAGGTAAAGATATAGATGCAGCTTGTGGGCAGCTAGCAAATAAAAGCTAAAAAAGGCAGGCGAAAATCAATCACCTGCCTTTAACTAAAAAAACACATTAACCACAATGTTTTTTTTATTTCATTTGAGCTTTTAACTCATCAATAGTTTTAGCCATTACAACTCCAGGTATTTTAATAGGAGCAGCAACTTCTGCTAAAAATGTACCTTTTACTTCTCCTCTTTTGTATGTAGTAAAACCTACTCTGTACAAGCCAGCAGTTAATGCTTTTGTAGGGTTGCTTACCTCACTCTTGTAACGTAATAAAGAATTGTAGCTACTTCCGCTAGGTTGCTTAGGTAACTCAGATGTATCATCATTAGAAGCTAAAGTAACCCAATTAGCACTTTTAGCACCTTCTGTAGTAACTTTATCAGCAGAAACAATATCAGATCTTTCTAAGGTAATGTAAGTGTCAAAAAAGTCTTTTGTAGAAGCGTGCTCATCAAAATCTGCAGATTTTACCGCATTTTTAATTTTATCACCATTTGCAGGCGAAACCATTCTTACTCCTAATTCTGGAGCAGCCAATGGTACCCAAACGTATATGTAATAAAACTTTTTATTGTCTTTTACTTCATCTTCATTACCAGGGCTAGCGTAACCTAAGTAGCTAATGTTGTCTGTGTAAGGAACCTTAATAGTTTTTGGTCCTATTTTTTTTTCAACAGAACTTCCAAATTTTTTCAATTTTTGAGCGTTTACAATTGCGCTACAGCTAAAAAGTAACATTGCTGCTACAAATAGATTTTTTTTCATCTTAAGTGTGATTTATTAATTGTTTTTGTTTTTAATAACACAGCAAAGATGACGCTATTAAACAAAACAAATAGACCTATTTGTAGGGAAAATTTTACCCCTGTTTTCAGGGGTAGGCTATAATATTACTAAAACGTAAATCATTGCCTTGAAATCTAATAATTTAATTACTTTTACCTTTCCAAATTTAACGAATTGCTTTTTTGAAAATTGTAGCACAAATTAAGGACCCTGTAAATAAAGAAATGGAGCTTTTTGAAAAAAAGTTTCACGCCTCTATGTCTTCTAAGGTGGCCTTATTAAACAGAATTACTTACTATATAGTAAATAGAAAAGGAAAACAAATGCGACCAATGTTTGTTTTTTTAACAGCAAAATTGGTATCTGGTGGCAAGGTTAATGAGCGTACTTATAGAGGTGCATCTGTTATAGAATTAATACATACTGCCACTCTAGTTCATGACGATGTTGTAGATGATAGTAACAAGCGTCGTGGCTTTTTCTCAGTAAATGCACTTTGGAAAAATAAAATAGCTGTACTTGTAGGTGATTTTTTATTATCTAAAGGGTTGTTGTTGTCTATTGATAATGGTGATTTTGATCTTCTAAAAATTATTTCGGTTGCAGTACGTGAAATGAGTGAAGGTGAGCTGTTACAAATTGAAAAAGCACGTAAATTAGATATTACAGAAGATGTCTATTATGAAATAATAAGACAAAAAACAGCCACGCTAATAGCAGCTTGCTGTAGTTTAGGGGCTTGTTCTGTAAATCCAGATTCTGATGATGTAGAAACTTTTAGAAAGTTTGGAGAACTCATAGGTATGGCTTTTCAAATAAAAGATGATTTGTTTGACTATGGGGATGAGGCAATTGGTAAGCCAACAGGTATAGATATTAAAGAACAAAAAATGACGCTTCCTTTAATATATACACTTAATAACTGCACAAAAAAAGAAAAGAGTTGGTTAATAAACTCTGTTAAAAAGCACAATAAAGACAAAAAGCGAGTTAAAGAGGTAATTAACTTTGTTAAAGACAGTGGTGGTTTGGCGTATGCCGAAGAGAAAATGATGTCTTTTAAAAAGGAAGCTCTTGCTTTATTAAGTAAATATCCAGAGTCCGATTATAAAAGTTCGCTAGAACTAATGGTAAATTACGTGGTAGATAGAAAAAAATAATAACTTTATCACTTTAAAAATCAGAGCGTTGTAATTTATTTTAAAATAAATTTATTTTCTGGGCAACGTTACAGTAATGTTTGTTGTCTATACTTATAGAACACCATTACTGTGAAAATTATTAAACTTTACAAAAACGAGAATACCCTTATAAAAAAAGCCGCTGCTGCAGACAGGGATGCTCAAGAGCGCTTGTATAATAAATATGCTCCAAAAATGTTAAGCGTTTGCAGGCAATATATAAAAGACCTGCAATTTGCAGAGGATGTTATGGTATGTGCTTTTTTAAAAGTATTTAAGTATTTAGACACTTTTAAGTTTGAGGGTAGTTTTGAAGGATGGGTTCGTAAAATTATGGTTAGGGAGTGTATAACTTACTTGCGTAAAAAACAGCATATTGTTTTTGATGATGAAGTATATGAGCGTTCTGCACCTAAACATATAACTAGTACGCCAGATTTAGATGTAGAGCAAGTACAGTTATTAATAGATGCTTTACCAGAAGGTTATAAAATAGTATTTGTAATGTATGCTATTGAGGGATACAAACATTTTGAAATTGCAGAGCAATTGGGTATTTCAGAAAATACATCAAGATCTCAGTTGTTTAAAGCTAGAAAAATGTTGCAAGAAAAATTAGAAAAAATAAAGACAACAGATTCAGTTACAATAGAATCTTAAAAAAAATAGTACAATGGCACCTTTAAAATTTGAAGAACATTTAAAAGATAAGCTAAAAGATAGGGAAGTTACCCCATCTAGCAATGCGTGGTCCAAAGTTGCTGCGGGTTTGGAGAGTCAACCAATTAATAAAAAAAATAAAAAGCCAGCATATTTTGCTATTGCTGCTTGTTTAGTTGGTTTGTTAATAGCATCGGTTTGGTTTTTTAACACTGCAGAACCAAGTAATAATTCTCCTCAAGTTGTAGACACAGATAAAGTAGATGATAGTAAAAAATCAATTTTAAAAACAAAGACAATTTTTAAAGAAGAAAATACTACTGTTGTAGCATCTAAAGAAGTAACTGTAAAAGAAGAGAAAAACACTGTAATTAAACAGGAAGCAAAAATTAATACTCCAGAAAATCAATTTAAAAGACCAGAGCAGACAAAAATTGCTGCATATGAAAAAACGAATAAACAATTAAAAATTAACCAGCCAGAGAAAACAATTATAGATGCCAAACTAAATGTTGTAATGGAGAAACTAGCCTTGCTAGAGGAAAATAATATTGCAGTTACAGATGCAGAAGTAGACTCTTTACTACGTAATGCACAACAAGAAATTTTAGCAGAAAAAGCAATTAAAGCAGGTATGTCTGTAGACGCTATGGCCTTATTGATAGAAGCAGAAAGTGAATTAGATGTAAGTTTTAGAGATAAAATTTTTGACAATCTAAAAAGGCGTTACCTCAAATTAAAAACTGCAGTAGCTGCACGTACTAACTAACAAATAAACATTCATCAATCAGAGTTTTATATTTTCTTCTGGCGTATTGTATCTGCAATATGCTAGGGGAATAATAAAACACATCTAAAATTTAATTATTATGAAAAAAACTACACACTACATTTTATTAATTATAACGGTTTTTTGTGTGCAACTAACATTTGCTCAAGAACAAATTAAATCTAAAATTGATCTTTTATTAAAAGAAAAAGAACAAATTAGATTGTATGAAAAAGAGGCGCTAAAAACAGAAATAGAGGCTATAACTAAGCGTTTAGAGAAGAATGAAATAACAGCGCAACAAGCACAAAATTTAAAAGCTGAGGCAGCAAAAAATAGAGCTTTAAACATAGAGAATAGGGTTGCTATTATTGATAATAAAATATCATTATTAGAGCGTAATGGTACAGATAAGCTTGCTAGGTTAGATTCTTTACCAGGTAAAGTAGAGGTAGATGTTTTTGATATAAAATTTAACGACAAATCTATTTTTTATAGTGAAACAAAAAAACAAGAAGTTAAATACGATATTAGAACCGTGTCTGAACTTGTTTTGGCTGTTGGGTTAAATAATGCAATTATAGACGGACAATCTTTAGATGATTCTCCTTATAAAATAGGAGGTAGTCGTTTTTTTGAAATGGGAATTAATTGGAGAACTAGATTGTTTAAAAACTCTAATGCAGTGCGTCTAAATTATGGTTTTTCGTTTCAATTTAATGGTCTTAAAGTAGATGATAACTTATACTTTGTAGAAAACGGAAACCAAACGGATTTACAGGACTTTGAGTATGATTTAGACAAAGCAAAACTTAGAATGGATAACCTAGTATTTCCTGTGCATTTTGAGTTTGGACCATCTAGAAAAGAAGAAACGGAAGAAAAAATGCGTTATTATATAGATAACAAGTTTAGAATAGGTATAGGTGCCTATGGAGGATTTAATATTGGTACTCGTCAAAAGCTAAAATACAAAGAGAATGGTAAAAAAGTTAAAGATAAGTTTAAAAGAGACTACAATACATCAGACCTTATATACGGTTTAAGTGCATATGCAGGTTTTGGAGATACAACATTATATGTTAAGTATGATCTTAATCCTATTTTTAAAGATGCCTTAGTAGATCAGCATAATATTTCAGTAGGCTTACGTTTTGATTTATAATAGCGTATTAGAAAAATATAAAAATCCTAAGCAATTTAGCTTAGGATTTTTTTTGTTTTTGAATTTTTAAATGAAGAATCCTGAGCTAGTAAAAACTACGGAGACAATTTAAACTAGTCAAGATTCTTGCCCTTATCAACCAAATAAGTATTGTGTGTTTTTTATTAGGATACTACAAATAAAAATGAAGATACAATCATCCAAGCGCCAAGTATAAGGCCAATTAAACCTAATTTACCTTGCTTAGGAGCAATTTTAGCTCTCATCTCTTCGGCTTTAGCCTTTGCTGCTTCATTTTTAGATAATACATACTTGTTAATTAGTCCGTACCCTAACATAAAGCCCAAAGCAGCAGTAACAATGTTACCTACTAAATATGTTATCCATAAGATAGGCCAAGTGCTTAACCATCCAATAGTTAAAATAGCACTAACAATTCCCCAAATCCCCCAAAAACAAAATACCATTCCTATCCAACCTTGGTAAGGTTCAATTTTTTCTAGTAGCTCTTTGGCATTTGGTTTTTTAGATAATAATAAAGACGGTACAGCTAAAATGCTTAATAATATTAAAGAAATTCCCCAGCTCATAATTTTTAATTTTTTTTTAGATTAATATTGGTTTATTTAATTTTGATGTTACAAAGGTGCGGCCATTATAGAGTTTAAATTACCCTTAGACTAGCTAAAATGCTTACCCTGAAAACAGGGGTAGTTGTTATAGCACTTATTTTAGATTAGTTTATTTTTTTGATATTTAGTTCATTATATTTACCCTCTTATTTAAAAATTACTAAAATTTGATTTCTAAATCTACTATAGACCAAGTTTATGAAACTGCTCGTTTAGAGGAGGTTATTGGCGATTTTGTTCAGTTAAAAAAATCTGGAACCAACTTTAAAGGTTTAAGTCCGTTTACAGATGAGCGTTCACCAAGTTTTATGGTGTCTCCTGTTAAACAAATCTGGAAAGATTTTAGTAGTGGTAAAGGAGGTAATGTAGTTGCTTTTTTAATGGAGCATGAACACTTTACTTATCCAGAGGCTATAAAATACTTGGCTAAAAAGTATAATATAGAAATAGAAGAAACCGAACGTACAGACGAACAAAAAGAGCAAGCTAATGAAAAAGAGAGTATGTACTTGGTGTCTGAGTATGCTCAAAAATATTTTTCTGAAGTATTGTGGGAACGTGAGTTGGGTAAGGCTATTGGTTTAAGTTACTTTAAAGAACGGGGCTTTACAGATGAAACAATTAAAAAATTTAGCCTTGGTTATTGTTTAGATCAATGGGACTCTTTTACAAACACTGCCTTAGATAAAGGGTATAAGTTAGAGTATCTAGAAAAAACAGGTTTAACAATAGTTAAGAAACAAGAAGGACAAGAGGCTAGAAAATTTGATAGATTTAAAGGTCGTGTAATGTTTCCTATACAGTCTATGAGTGGTAGAGTGTTAGGTTTTGGTGGTCGTATTTTAACTAATGATAAAAAAGCAGCTAAATACTTAAATTCTCCAGAGAGTGATATTTACCATAAAAGTAAAGTGCTTTATGGTATTTACCACGCTAAACAGGCTATAGCTAAAGAAGATAACTGTTATTTGGTAGAAGGGTATACAGATGTTATACAGTTTCATCAAAGAGGTATACACAATGTTGTTGCTTCTAGTGGTACCGCACTTACACCAGACCAAATTAGACTTGTAAATAGGTTAACTAAAAACATAACTGTTTTGTTTGATGGTGATGCAGCTGGTTTGCGTGCCTCATTACGTGGTATAGATTTAATTTTAGAACAAGGTATGAATGTTAGGGTTTGTACTTTTCCTGAAGGTGAAGACCCAGACAGTTTTTCTAAAAACAACTCTTTAGAAGAAGTTCATCAATATTTAGAAAGTAATTCTAAAGATTTTATACAGTTTAAAGCTTCTTTATTAATAAAAGAAACTGCCAATGACCCAATAAAAAAAGCAGAAACAGTACGCGATATTGTAAATAGTATTTCTAAGATACCAGACCGTATTAAAAAGGAAATTTACATACAAGAGTGTGCGCAGTTAATGAATATTTCAGAATCTGTACTTTTTAACACGCTTGCGCAGATAGGTAAAAAGGAGATTGCAGACGAGGTTAAAAAACAAAAAGAAGAGCAAAAACCTTTTCAGGTTGTAAAAAATAAAGTTGTACAAGAGAAGTTAGATGTTCAATATGTTTTAGAAAAAAAGATAATAGAATTGCTTTTGCTTTACGGAGACACTACTCAGCAGTTTGATGATTTGTTGCTTAAAGAAGATGATAAGGGAGACCTTATTTTAGAAAAAGAAACTGTAGAGGCGCGTGTTTTCGAAAAAATTTATCTGGATTTACAAGATGATGAAATAGAACTTACCAATGCAAATTTTAGAGATATATATTACAAACTTATAGAAGACTTAAATGAAAAAGAACATTTTGAGGCAAATAAGTTTATTGGTGGTTTAGATCAAGATTTAGTCTCCGAAATTTCTTCAATTTTAATGGAAGAAGAAAAATACATTTTACATGATTGGGAACGTAAAGAAATATATCCAAAAGAAAAGTCTGTAAGTATAGGTCAGTTGGTAAGTGAAACCATACTAACGTTACGTTGCTATTTAATAAAAAAGAGAATAGGGGAGTTACAAGAAAAAACTCAGGATCCAAGTCTAGATAATTCAGAAATTTTGCAAGAAATAATGAATTATCTAAACTTAAACTCTTTATTGGGTAAAAAATTAGCTAGGGTGCTCTCTTAAATAATGAGTTAGCCCTTAGTTGTATTTAATAGTTCTCCCACCAATTTGTGGTATTATTGGTCGTGTCTTTTACAATAATTTCATCTCCAATTTCGGGTGTAATTACATCTAGGTTTAGTTCTTTTGCCCTTGCTTTTACACGTACAATTGGATCTGTCCAGCTATGTAAAGCTAATTTAAAGCCAGCCCAGTGTATCGGAACAATTTTTTTGGCTTGCACATCTAAGCCAGCTTGTGCGGTTTCTTCGGGCATCATATGTATATCTGCCCACATTTGGTTATATTGTCCGCATTCCATTAAGGCAATATCAAAAGGGCCGTATTTATCTCCTATTTCTTTAAAGTGCGGGGAGTAGCCACTATCTCCACTAAAGTAAATGTTATCTTGTTTAGATTGTATTACCCAAGAGCTCCAAAGTGTGCTTTGGCTGTTGTTAAGTTTACGTCCAGAGAAATGTTGTGCTGGGGTACAAACAAAAGTTAAGTTGTCTAGTTTTGTATTTTGCCACCAATCTAATTCTGTAATTTTATCTTTTGCTACGCCCCAAGCTTCTAAATGTACACCTACACCTAACGGTACATAAAAGCGTTTGGCTTTGTCTTTAATTTTTAAAATGGTTTCATAATCTAAATGATCATAATGATCATGTGAAAACAATACAGCATCAATTTTATTAAGCTGTTCTAATGCTATAGGGAATTTAGTATTAAATCTATTTGCACCCATTAATGGATGTGGAGCAGCAACTTTACCTAACATTGGGTCTAAAAGAATGTTTTTACCTTCAATTTGTAATAGAAAAGAAGAGTGGCCATACCAAAAAAGTCGAGATTCTTTGTTGTAATTTGCAACATCAGCAGAGTCTACTGTTTTTACATTTAAGTCTTTTTTAGGTCTAGCATTAGGTACTTTAGTTGTAAAAAACTTGTATGCTAATGATAGTGTTTCTGTAAAACTTAAATCTTTGGGTACAGGTAAAGTGTTGTTAAACTTGTTGTTTTTGTATTGAGGAGATTCTTTATAAATTTCTTTACGCTCTTTGGTAATATCACCACCAAATGTTGGGTAAAAATTAGTAAATAAAAAATAAGATATTACTAATGTTATAAGTATAGTTACTATTGCAATCATTATTCTTTTAAATAATCTTTTTAGCATATTGCTAGATGTAAATTTAGTAAGCTGTAAAATTAAACAACTAATTGTATTATAGTCTGTTTGCTTTATTTTTTAGCTTAATATTAATAGTTTTAAACAAAAAAAAGTCAGCAATGAGCTGACTTTTTTTGATAAAACATATGTTATTTCTTAGAAAATATCTAATGCTTTAGCTTGTTGTAATAAGTCTACCATATTATCTACGTTTAATTTTTTCATTAAACGAGCCTTGTAAGTACTAATGGTTTTTTCGTTTAAACCAAGACCTAATGCAACATCTTTGTTTCTTTTACCGCTAGCAAGCATTTTTAAAACTTCTATTTCTCTTGTAGATAGTTTTCTAAATAATCTTCTAGGTTTTTGTGTGCCTTCATCAAAAGCTAGTCTTTGCGCTAGTTCATTAGTGATAAACATTTTACCATCACTAATTTTTTCTAGAGCCGCTACTATGTAATCTAAATCTGCGTTTTTAGATAAATAACCTTGCGCACCAGCTCTAATAGAGCTAATAGCGTAAACATCTTCAGACTGTCCGCTGTACATAAGTACTTTAACATCTGGATGATTCTTCTTCATTTTTCTTAAACAAGCAATCCCGTTAATCTCAGGAAAATCCATCTCTAACATTAAAATATCTGGAGTTTCATTTTCCAGTTTTTCAAAAAGTTCTGATGAAGTTCTAGCAGTGCCAATAACTTTAAAGCCCGTCTCAATACTCAACATCTGCGTAATGCCCACTTGCACAACAGGGTGACTATCTGCAATAAATACTGTTTTCATTTTTTTTGGTTTTAATTAAATTTAAGCATAATCTGTCTTCCACAACATTAATTCTGACAGAGAATGTAAGGTTAAATTGTATGTTTGTTCAACAAAAATGGTACTTTTTTGTTAGAATTTACTATTATTTAACTTTTTTTCGTTTTACAATACGTTATCTGCGATGACTGGCTATTTTAAGCCATTTGGAATGTCGCATACAGGTATTGGTTTCATTTTGTGCTGGTTAGCATTGTTTAGTTTTTTATATAATATAAAGACCTCTTGTTGTCTTCCTTTAAAATCATTTTTTGTTTTACCCTTGTCGTCTTCTAGCATTGCCCACTCTAGCTCTGGGTATGATGCTCCTATTTGGTCTTCATCTGTTCTGTCATCTCCCCACAAACCATCTGTAGGCGCAGCATTAATAATGTCAGAATTAATACCTGTAAATTTAGCAATTTCGTATACTTCACTTTTCATTAAATCTGCAATAGGGCTAAGGTCTACTCCGCCATCTCCATACTTAGTGTAAAATCCTACGCCAAAATCTTCAACCTTGTTGCCAGTACCAGCTACCAAATAACCGTGTAATCCTGCAAAATAATACAAAGTTGTCATTCTTAGTCTTGCTCTTGCGTTAGCTAAAGATAAAAACCTCTCTTCTTCATTAGTTACACTTGGTAGTGTGTCTATAAAGCTATCAAAAACAGGAGTTAAGTTTACTTGTTGTCTTTTTACGTTTTTAAAATTGCTTTGCAACCAATCTATATGCTTGCTGGCTCTTGTTACCTGACTCTCTGCTTGGTGTATTGGCATTTCTAAACAAAGTAACTCTAAACCTGTTTTTGCACACAGGGTAGATGTTACAGCAGAATCAATTCCGCCAGATATACCTATTACAAATCCTTTTATGTTTGCTTTTGTAGCATAATCCTTTAGCCAATTAACAATATGGTTTGTTACTTTTTCTGTTTGCATAGAATTCCTTTATTACGTTGAAAACTGTTAACTTTGTATCCTGTAAAAATAAACGCTAACATTTTAATATTAAAATGTTACTGTAATTACTTTTAAATGAAACAACCATTTTATATCATTTTACTTGTTTTTATCCTTTTTTTGGGTTGTAAACAAGAGTCTAAAGAGGCAAAACAGATAGCCAAAGTAAATGTATCATTAGATGTTGCTAGGTTTGATAGGGAAATTGCTGATGCTAAACCAACAGATATTCCTGTGTTAAAAGAAAAGTATCCTTACTTATTTCCTGTACAATATCCAGATAGCTTATGGGTCGCAAAATTAAGAGATACATTACAAATATCTTTGTTAAAAGAAGTTAATATAGCCTTTGGAGACTTTAAAAAGCAAAAAAATGAGCTTGAGTTATTTTACAAACACGTAAAATATTACTTTCCTAAAGAGACAGAGCCTAAAGTGGTTACTGTTATTTCTGATGTAAATTATAATAATCCTGTTATACTTACAGAAGAACTTTTATTAATTGGATTAGATAACTACTTGGGAAAGGATCATAAATTTTACAAAGGATTACAAAATTATATTGCAGAGGGATTAGATAAAAAATACCTTTTAACAGATGTAGCTAATACATTTGCAAAAAAAGTTGTGCCTTATCCTGCAAACGACAGAACTTTTTTAGCGCAGTTGGTATATTATGGAAAAGAGTTATATGTAAAAGATAAGCTAATACCTTTTGTAGATGATGCAGTAAAAATAAAGTATACTCAGCAAGATTTGGATTGGGCTTTTGCTAATGAAGAACCAATTTGGCGTAATTTTATTGAAAACCAATATTTATATAGTACATATAAAAATTTAAATAAGCGTTTTTTAGATCCTGCACCATTTTCTAAGTTTCAGTTGGAGTTAGATAGTGAGTCGCCAGGACGATTAGGACGTTTTTTAGGATGGCAAATTGTGCGTTCTTTTATGGATAATAATAACGTAACTTTGCAACAAATGCTACAGCTGCCTGCTGAGGAAATATTTAAAAAATCTAATTATAAACCAAAAAGATAAATGTCAAAATTACATACATCAGAAATTAAGTTAACTGTTGGTCTGGATGAAAACAGAGTGCCAGAGGCTTTAAATTGGTCTGCAGAAGACGGAGGGATAGAGAATGAAGAGGCAAAAGCAATGCTTTTATCTGTATGGGATAGTAAAAACCAAGAGTCTTTAAAAATAGATTTATGGACTAAAGATATGCCTGTAGATGAAATGAAAGTATTTTTTCATCAAACATTAGTGTCTTTGTCTGATACTTTTTATAAAGCTACACAAGATGAAAAAATGACAGCAACAATGAAAGATTTTTGCGAGTATTTTGCAGATAAGCTAGAGCTTAAAAAAGGCTAGCATTATTTAAATTATTACAATTAAAAAACTCCCAAAGAAATTTGGGAGTTTTTAGTTTTTAAATCTTAAGAGTAAATTACTCTACTGTAACAGAAAAAGTTTGCTCTACATCTGTTGCTCCGCCGGCATCTGCAGTAGTACCATCGTTTGGTTTTTTAGGCTCGTGTCTTAAAGTTACGCCTAATGTTGCAGCACCAGCATCTCCTGTAGAAAGGGTAAATGTAATACCTACAGGGTTGCCATCTTCATCCATATCTGTGTATTCTGTAGCGCTAATAGCGCCAGAGACAGTATAAAAGAATTGGTGCTCATCATCTTCTTCTTCAACTTCTAAAGTAATATCTTCAGCAGGGCTTTCAGTTTCATTAAGTAATGTAATGGTACCGTTGTAGGTTGTGTTAGCTGCTAAGTTTTCAACTGTAACTACTGGAGCGTTTGGACCATCAGTACCATCATCATCTTTAGACGTTAGAGTAACTGCTGTACCTCCTGCTTGTGGTGTAAGTTCTATTATTACTGTAGTTATTACTTCTTCATCGTTAATTGCTTCTGGAGCATCGTCATCATCAGAACATGAAATTAAAGCAATACTAGACAATGCAATTAAACTTGCTTTTTTAATGTTTTTCAAAATTGTGTTTTCTGTTTTCATTTTAATAGGAATTTGTGTTAGTAATTATATTTTAATCTAAGTGTAAAAGACCTTCCTAAATCGTCTGTAAAATAACGTTGTCTGTTAAGGTAGTCTCTATATTCTGTGTTCAATAAATTAGTTATGCCTAAACCAACAGTTAATGCTTTGCTATTTTTTAAGTTAAATTTCATTTCTGAATCTAATTTTAATAAATGGTAAGCACTTGGAGGTGTGTTTATATCTAGTTCTACTTCCTGGTCTTGTTGTGGTGAGTATACCATAATATTATCTATGTATTCATTTTGTTTAAATACATATTCACTTTGTAGGCTAATATTAAAGTTGTTCCATTCTTGTTTAGTAAACGTTATTTGGTTTTGTAAACGAGCAGAAGGAATATTAATTAAAGCTTCGTTTTTAGTTCTGTCTTTTCCTTTAACTATAGAAAATTTATGATCTGTTCTCCAGTTGTTTGTCCAGTTATTATAGATAGATGCGTCTACACCAAGTAAACGAGCATCTGTTTGTCTGTATTCCCAAACAGGAAATGCACCTCGTAAAGAGAATTCTACACCAGTTGGTTCTAAAAGAATAAAGTCTGATATAAGGTTATAATAAGGTGAAACCTCGTAGCCCCAAGTGTAAGTGTTTTTTCCTAAGCTTAATGATATTCTGTGTGACGTTTCGCTCTTTATGCGTAAATCGCCTAATTCTATACGGGCAGCAGAATGATGCAGTCCATCACTAAATAATTCAGACGGATTTGGAGCACGTTGCGCTAAAGTGTAATTAAATCTAAATAAATTTTCAGAATTAAAGCGGTGTTTTAGTCCTGCAGACGCTGAAAAATTATGATAGCTTAGCTCAGGATTTGTTAAAAGTTGTGTGCCTAGGTCATCAATAATTATATCATTAAAATCTTCATTGTACCCGCGTTCTTCCCATCTAGATGTTATGTAAAACTTTTGGGCATCAATTTTACTATAATCAAATCTAATACCAGCATCTAAAGTAGTGGCATCAGAAAGTTTATATTCTGTAGTTGCAAAAACTCCAAAATCTACTTTATCATAATCAGGAATTAAACGTCTTACACCTGTATTTGGATTGGCAAAATTATCTTGATATCGGCCTAGAATTCCAAAAGAAAATTTTTGCTTTTCAAAAGCATCAATAGTAATATCTGCAGCAAGTGTTTGTGTTGTAAGCTTAAGGTCTAAAGAAGCTTTTTCTTTGTCGTCACCAACACGTATATCATACTCAAACCTATGGTTTTGTTGTATGTCATATTGAAGATTTAATTTCCCTAAGCCTTCAAAACGCTTATAGTATCTAAGTTTTCCTAAATGATGTTTAACATGTTGTCTAGGCTTATTAATGTCATAAGTAAAACTTGTTGTTTCACTTGGTTCATCACTATTAATAGCGGTAATTAAATCGTCTACATTACCTATATGAGACGCACTTAAAATACCAATATTTGTGTCAAAGTACGAGTAGTAGGCATTCCAGCCACTCTCAAAACCAAGTTTTCCAAAATCTATACTAGCGCCAAATTGAGAAACTCCTGTATTTGATAATATATAATTTGGAGCTTCTGCATCTCCTAATTTCTTGTAAGATGCTTGTCCTTTTACATAAAAACCATTTTCATGTGCTTTGGTAAGTTCTGTGGTTATGTTTCCGCCTCTGCCATTAGACACTCCGTTTACAAGTGTTTTGCCGTAAATAGTATCTTTTTTGGGTATTCTATTTTGGTCTAGTAAAATAATACCTCCAATAGCATCACCACCATATTTTAATGCGGCAGCACCTTTTACAATTGTAACTTTGTTGGCAGAATTAATATCTATGTTTGGTGCGTGTTCTGCACCCCATTCCATATCTTGCATACGAGTACCATTATTAAGTATAAGTACTCTACTGCCTCCCAAACCTTGTATTATAGGTTTTACAATATTTGAACCTGTGTTTAAGCTAGATACTCCGTTTATTTGTTTAAGCGCATCACCCAAATTGTTGCTGCCAAAGCGTTCTAGCTGCTCTGTTTTTATCGTTTTTTCTTGTGCAGAATTGGTTTCTTTAATGGTAGAGCCCGTAACCTTAACTTCATTTAACTCTTCTAAATGATGTTCTAAGGTTATTTTTTTATGGGTGTTGCCATAAATTTCTACTGTTACAAATCTTGTACTGCATTCTGGGTGAGATATTTCTAACTCTATAATGCCGTTGCATAAATTTTTTAGAGTAAACTTTCCAAACTCATCAGAATATACTTGCTTCTTGTTTCCTCTTACTTGTATAATAGCGTCTGCTAATGGTTGTTTGTCATGAAAGTCTATTACTTCTCCTAAAAGAATATTAGAACAATCTTGGCTAAATACAAAAGACTGACACACTATAATACATAGTATTGTTAGCGTATAGCGCATAATAATATTTTTGTGTAAATAATTAGGTGCTTTTTTGTTGTATAAAAAAAGCAGTGTTTAGTGTAGGGTTAAACAGCTGGTGGAGGCTTGTTTAAATGCTTAGATGTAACTGTATTTTTAACCTTAGGCTTTTTGTAATTAGTTACGGTTTTAGCTTTAGTTTCGGTAAAAATATATGGTGTTACAATAGTTGTAAAACTATAGTTTGTAAAAGAAGTATGGTTGTTGGTAAAAATAAAATCACACTGCTCACAATGTACAATGGCAGTGCCATCGTCATCAGAGTGGTAGCTTAGCGTGTGTATGTTTTGAGATCCAAGTAAAAGAAACCCAATCATTACTACGCTAAAAACCGATAATGTAATTTCTTTCAGCTTCATACGTTCTGCGAAAATACTTTTTTTAAAATGCAATAAAAATTGTATCTGGTAAAATTAACAAAATATTAATTGTTTTAATGATAAGTAATGCATTTAAGTTTAGACTAACCTTTAAAAAAAATAGCAATGATTCAAAAAATTATATTTGTTTATAATGCTAATTCTGGTGTAGGTAATGCAATGTTAGATAGTGCACATAAAATATTTAGCCCGTCTACCTATAATTGTAATTTGTGTAGTATTACTTTTGGTGTTTTTACAGAGGATAAAGCTTGGAAAAAATTTAGAAGTACTACTAATTTAGAACTTCAGTTTTTACATAAAGATGAATTTGAAAAGAAATTTGTTGGTAGTAAATTTGTAAACACTACGTTACCAGTTATATTTAAAGAGAGTGGAGGTGAGCTTAAGGAATTTATAACTACTAATGAGTTGAATGAGTTAAAAAGCTCAGACCAATTAATATCCGCTATAAAAACTAAGAATCTAAAGTAAAATTATTTAGATGCGGTAGCTTTATAAAAGTCATCATTAATGCCATCTATAAATTCTAAAACATCTTCTCTGCCTAAATTGTTTGCAGATGATGTTATAAAATATTGCGGGGCGTCTTCCCAAATACCTTCTAGTAATGCGTTAATGTAGTTGTCTGCTTGTTTTTGTATTACTTGCGGTTTTAATTTATCGGCCTTTGTAAAGATTAGGGCAAACGGAATTTGATTTTCTCCCATCCACTCTAAAAATTCTAAATCTACTTTTTGTGGTTCATGGCGTATATCAACTAAAACAAAAGCGCATACAAGCTGTATTCTTTCTTTAAAATAATCTGTAATGTATTTCTGAAATGTTTTTTTCTCTTTTTTAGAAACACGAGCATAACCATAACCTGGTAAATCTACTAAAAACCAATTTTCATTTACTTTAAAATGATTTATAAGTTGAGTTTTACCTGGTCTTCCAGATGTTTTTGCTAAGCTTTTGCGCTGCATTAGCATATTTATTAAAGAAGATTTACCTACGTTAGATCTGCCAATAAAGGCATACTCAGGCAAAGGCTCGCTAGGGCAAGACTTTACGTTAGAGTTACTTATTACAAAGCTGGCAGATTTTATTTTCAAGATAAATAATTTTTAAATTAAGCTTACAAATTACGTTTTTGTAGCCAGTTTTCTAGTATTGTATTAAACTCATCAGGGTGTTCCATCATAGGAGCGTGGCCACATTTTTTAATCCAATACAAATTAGAATCTGGTAATAACTTGTTAAAGTCATTAGCAACTTCTGGTGGTGTTACTGTGTCTTCTTCTCCCCAAATTATACAAGTTGGCGTTTGCATATTAGGTAAGTCATTTGCCATATTGTGTCTAATAGCGCTTTTAGCAATAGCAAGTGTTTTAACTAGTTTAATACGGTCGTTAACTGTAGCAAAAACTTCATCTACAATTTCCTTAGTTGCTACTTCAGGATCATAAAAAACATCTTGTGCTTTTTTCTTTATAAACTCGTAATCACCTCTTCTTGGGTAGCCATCTCCCATTGCGCTTTCATATAAACCAGAGCTGCCTGTAATAACTAATGCCTTTACAGTCTCTGGGTATAATTTTGTGTGTAATAAGCCAATATGTCCACCTAAAGAGTTTCCTAACAAAATAACGTCTGTTAGCCCTTTGTGGGTAATAAATTCTTGTACAAATTTTGCAAAACTTTTTACAGTAGTTTTTAGTAGAGGTTTGTCATATATAGGTAATTCTGGTACTAAAACTTTGTATCCTTTTGCGGGAAAATGTTCCATAACACCTTGAAAATTACTCAATCCACCCATTAATCCGTGTAAAATAATTAGTGGTGTTCCTTCCCCAATCTCTATATATCTGTATTTGCCTTCTGTAATAATCTTTTCTTCCATTAATAGGATAGCTCTTATGCTATTAAGTAGCAAATATAGGCATTTCCGTAAAAAGAATCATCATTCTTTTAAGCGGATAAAAATAGATTTCTACCACCACATTACATCCTGTTTTTTAGGTTGTTAGTCTAAAAGTGATCTCTAAAGTGGGGAAACTTATTAACAATGTGGTATTTAGTGGTAAATTGTGGTATTATTTTTTATCTTTGATATCAGTTTTAAAATTCAGCTGATTTTAAATGGTAAACTTCATAGGAACATACGAGTGCAAGGCAGACGTTAAGGGCAGGGTAATGGTACCCTCAGCTCTTAAGAGTCAGATGGCCAGTGTTCTAAACAAAGGTTTTGTTATAAAACGTTCTGTTTTTCAACCTTGTTTAGAGTTGTATCCTATGGAAGAATGGAATCTTCTAATGGAGAAGATGAACAAGAAAAACCGCTTTAAAAAGAAGAACAACGACTTTATTAGACGTTTTTCTGCAGGGGTTAAAATTGTAGAGTTAGATGCTACAGGGCGTCTGTTAATTCCAAAAAAATTAGTAGAAATAGCAAATATTACCAAAGATGTGGTTTTAAGTTCTGCTATAAATATTATTGAAATTTGGGATAAAGATAGTTATGAAAAAGTAATTGAGGAAGACGCAGAGAATTTTGCGGATTTGGCAGAAGAAGTAATGGGAGGTGAAGAAGATGAGTTATCATAATCCAGTTTTGTTAAAGGAGTCTGTAGATGGACTAAGTATTAAGGAAGACGGAGTGTATGTTGATGTTACTTTTGGTGGCGGAGGACACTCTAGAGAAATTTTGAGTAGGCTTGGAGAAAAAGGTAGGCTTATTGGTTTTGATCAAGATGAAGATGCGCTTGCTAATGCTTTAGATGATGATAGGTTTTTATTAATTAATGAAAATTTTAGGTATATAAAGCAGTTTTTAAAATTTCATGGTATACGTAAGGTAGACGGAATTTTAGGTGATTTTGGGGTTTCTTCACATCAGTTTGATAAGGCAGAAAGAGGTTTTTCTACTCGTTTTGATGCTGACTTAGATATGAGGATGAGTCAAAAAAATACAGTCTCTGCTTTTGATGTGGTTAATAATTATGAGTACGATGATTTAAGAAGGGTATTGTTTCAGTATGGCGATTTAAGAAGTGCTAATGCTATGGCAAATACAATTATAGATTATAGGCAAGAGGGTGAGATTAAAACTACAGATCAGTTAAAACAGGTGTTGAAAAAGTTTTTGCCTGCTTTTAAAGAACATAAAATTTTAGCTCAAATTTATCAGGCTATACGTATAGAGGTAAATCAAGAAATACAGGTTATTAAAGAGTTTTTAGAGCAAACTAATGATTTGTTGGTTGAGGGTGGAAGATTAAGTTTAATAAGTTACCATTCATTAGAAGATAGATTGGTAAAAAGGTATATAAGAGCTGGTAAGTTTGAGGGCGAGCCAGAAAAAGATTTTTACGGAAATATAGATGTTCCTTTTAAAAAAGTAGGTGGGTTAATAGTACCATCTAAAGAAGAAATTGCTGTAAATAACAGAGCAAGAAGTGCAAAATTAAGAATTGCAGAGCGTAAATAATGAGAAAAGGATTGTTAGACATATTAAAAGGTAAGTTTTTGGTGAGTGGTGATGCTCCTAAAAATTGGATGTTTATCCTTTTTGCATCTTTTTTGGCTGCATTAATGATTGCTAGCGCGCATAGTGCAGATGCTAAAGTGCATAAAATTGCAGCCTTAAGTGAAGAGGTAAAAGAGTTGCGTAGTCAGTTTTTAGACGGGCGCTCTAATTTACAAGAGCTTAAGCTAGAGTCTTCAATAGTAGAAGAAGTTAAAAAAAGGGATTTGTATCCGTCAGAGACACCACCAAAAAAAATAAGAGTAATACCAGTTAAGTAGTGGCTACATCAGAAAAAAACATATTAACTCGTTTGTATATAGTTGCAGGCTTTCTGTTTCTGTTTGCTATTGCTGTGGCTGTAAAGCTAATAAGTATTCAGGTAGTAGATGGTGATAAGTACCGCAAACTGGCTATGGATCGTACAGAGCGTGTTTTTGTTATAGAGCCTAACAGAGGAAACTTAATTTCTGATGATGGTAGCTTATTGGCTACATCTGTAAATAAGTATACAATAAGGTTTGATGCTGTAACGGTTCGTAACTCAGATTTTAATGAAAATATAAAACCTTTGTCAGATGCATTGGGTAAAATGTTTCAGAAACCATCATCTTATTACCAACAACTATTAAGAAAAGCAAGGTCTAATAAAAATAGGTATAAGCTTATTGCTCGTAATTTAGATTATTCGGACTATATAAAAATTAAAAAATTTCCTCTTTTTGAAAAAGGGCCAAATAGAGGCGGACTTATAGTTGAGCAAAAAACGGTTCGTGAGCATCCTTTAGGGAAAATAGCAGAGCGTAGTGTTGGTTATGAGCGTGTAGATGAAGAAGGTCATTACACTAGAGTTGGGCTAGAAGGTGCTTTTGGGCAGTATTTGCGTGGTGAAGAGGGTAGGCGTTTAAAGCAGAAAATAGCAAAAGGACAGTGGAAACCAATTGGTCCAGATAATGATGTGGAGCCAAAAGATGGTTATGATGTTGTTTCTACAATAGATATTAATATACAAGATATAGCACACCACGCTTTGTTGGGACAATTAGAAAAATATAATGCAGATCATGGTTGTGTAATTGTTATGGAGGTGGCTACAGGTGAGGTAAAGGCAATATCTAACTTGGGGCGTACTAAAAACAATACGTATTATGAGCGTCTTAACTATGCTGTAGGAGAATCTTCTGAGCCTGGGTCAACGTTTAAGTTAGTGTCTATGGTAGCAGCATTAGAAGATAAAATTATTGATACAAGTACTGTTGTTGATACAGAAAACGGACGTTGGAAAATTTATGATAGAACTGTACGTGATTCTAAATGGGGTGGTTACGGTAAAATTTCTTTTGGTAAGGCGTTTGAGTATTCTTCTAACACAGCTTTTGCTAAAGTAATACATAATGGCTATAAAAATAATCCAGAAAAATTTGTAGACCGTTTAATGGAAATGAACTTAAACCGAGATTTAGGTTTGCCTATTAAGGGAGAAGGGAAACCAGTTATTAGGTATCCTGGAGATAAAGGTTGGTCTGGTATTTCATTAGCTTGGATGTCTCACGGGTATGAGGTGTCTTTAACGCCATTACAAACATTAACTTTTTATAATGCTATTGCTAACGGCGGGGAAATGGTAAGGCCAAGGTTAATAAAAGAGGTAAAAGAGTGGAATAAAACTATTTATAAGTTTGATAAAGAGGTTATAAATCCGTCTATATGCTCTAGGGAAACAGTAAAAAAAGTACAGGCCTTATTAAAAAATGTGGTAGAAAGTAAAAAGGGTACAGGACATAAATTGTATTCTCCAAATTTTTCAATGGCAGGTAAAACAGGTACTGCGCAAAAAAACTATGTGGCTAAAGACCCAAATAAGTTGCAATACATATCATCTTTTGCAGGATATTTTCCGGCAGATGAACCAAAGTACTCTTGTATTGTAGTTGTGCATGACCCAGATAAAAAAGCAGGTTTTTATGGAGCAGATGTTGCTGGGCCTGTGTTTAAATCTGTAGCGCATAAAATATATGCTACATCACCAAAAACAGATATTGTAAAAGGTTTAGCTGTTAGTAGTAAAAAGTTAAATGGAGATTATGAAGCTTACTATAAAAGTGTTCAAAAAAAATACAGAACCGTTCCTAATGTAAAAGGAATGAGTGGTATGGATGCTGTATCTCTTTTAGAGAATATGGGGATAAAGGTAGTAGTTAAAGGAAACGGAAAAGTAAAAGCACAATCTGTGGCTCAGGGAACAGCTGTAAACGGAGTGTCTAAAATAACGTTAGAATTATCGTGAAATTATTAAAAGACATATTATACGGTGTAGGTATTGTTGCTGTAAATGGCACTACAGATACTATGGTTAATGCCATATGTTTTGACTCTAGAAAAGTAGGGTTAGATGATGTATTTGTAGCTGTAAAAGGCACACTTGTAGATGGTCATAGTTATATAGATACCGCTTTAAATGCTGGAGCAAATGCTATAATATGTGAAACTATGCCAGTTAACCTGGTTAATGGTATTACATATGTACAAGTAAAAAATGGTAATGCTGCCTTGGCTATAATGGCTTCTAATTTTTACGGTACGCCATCTAAAAATTTAAAACTAGTTGGTGTAACTGGTACTAATGGTAAAACCACTATTAGCAGCTTGTTGTATCAGTTATTTAAAAAAGCAGGTTATAAGGTGGGTTTATTATCCACTATTAAAATAATGATAGATG
Organism: Cellulophaga sp. RHA_52; assembly: GCF_007827205.1. Lineage (NCBI taxonomy): Bacteria > Pseudomonadati > Bacteroidota > Flavobacteriia > Flavobacteriales > Flavobacteriaceae > Cellulophaga > Cellulophaga sp. RHA_52. The sequence continues at coordinate 94,249 of NZ_VIRZ01000001.1, read as the reverse complement.
ATAAAGAGATTAAGGCAACACATACAACACCAGATGCTATTACAATAAATAAATCTTTGGCAGAGATGAATAATGCAGGAGTAGAGTTTTGTTTTATGGAGGTGAGCTCTCACGGTATTCATCAAAAAAGAATAGAAGGTTTGGTTTTTGAAGGCGCCATTTTTACCAATTTATCTCATGATCATTTAGACTATCATAAAAGTTTTGCAGAATATAGGGATACTAAAAAGTTGTTGTTTGATGGTCTGCCAAAAACTGCATGGGCACTTACCAATATAGATGATAAAAATGGTGCTGTTATGCTGCAAAATACCAAGGCAAAAAAGCAGACATACGCATTAAAAACATACGCGGACTTTAGAGCTCAAATATTAGAAAATCAGTTTAGCGGACAATTGCTAAAGATTGATGATAATGAGCTTTGGTCTAAATTAATAGGAGATTTTAATGCTTACAATATGCTTGCTATATATGCAACTGCGCAATTGTTAGGATTAGAAAAAATGGAAATTCTGCGTCTTTTAAGTGAATTAGAAAACGTAGACGGAAGATTTCAATATTACATATCTGGTAAAAATATTACAGCTATAGTAGATTATGCTCATACTCCGGATGCTTTAAAAAATGTACTGAACACTATCAATGCATTGAGGACAGGAAATGAAGACGTCATCACCGTTGTGGGGTGTGGTGGCGACAGAGACAAGTCAAAACGTCCGGTTATGGGTCATATTGCTTCAGAAATGAGTACAAAAGTGGTTTTTACATCAGATAATCCAAGGACAGAATCTCCTTCAGAAATTTTAAAAGAGGTAGAGGCTGGTGTAGAAGCGCAAAATACGCGCAAGGTGTTAACAATAGAAAATAGAGAGCAAGCAATAAAAACTGCTTGTCAGTTAGCACAACCTAAAGATATTATTTTAATAGCAGGTAAAGGTCATGAAACATACCAAGAAACTAATGGTGTGCGCATAGATTTTGACGATTATAAAATTGTAAAACAATTACTAACAAGTTTAGAAAAGTAAGCACTAGTTATACAACACACAATATATGTTATACTATTTATTTGAGTTTTTAGAAAATGAGTATCAATTGCCTGGAGCAAGTCTGTTTCAGTTTATCACGTTTAGAGCTGCTATGGCAATAATTGTGTCTTTGTTGATAGCTACTGTTTATGGTAAAAAAATTATTCTTTTTCTTCAAAAAAAGCAGATAGGAGAAACTGTTAGAGATTTAGGATTAGATGGGCAAACGCAAAAGGCTGGTACACCTACAATGGGTGGTTTAATTATTATTATGGCCACTTTAATTCCTGTTTTATTATTTGCAAAATTAGACAATGTGTACATTTTACTTTTAATAGTAACAATGCTTTGGATGGGGGTTATTGGTTTTATTGATGACTATATAAAAATATTTAAAAAGGATAAAGAAGGATTAAAAGGAAAATTTAAAATTCTTGGTCAAGTTGTACTTGGTTTAATTGTGGGTTGTACACTTTATTTTCATCCAGGAGTAACAATTAAAGAAAATGCAATTGCCGGTATAGCAACAAAAGGTTCTGTTGTTACACCTATTTCTGTGCCAGAAATTAAATCTATGGCTACTACTGTGCCATTGGTAAAAAACAATGAGTTAGACTATACAAGTCTTATTTCTTGGATGGGTGATGGCGCAGAAGATTACGCTTGGTTAATATTTATTCCTATTGTAATATTTATAGTAACAGCAGTATCTAACGGAGCTAATTTAACAGACGGTATAGATGGTTTGGCTGCTGGTACATCTGCAATTATAGTTTTTACGCTTGGTATTTTTGCTTGGGTATCTGGTAATATTATTTTTTCAGATTATTTAGACATTATGTTTATTCCTAGATCAGGAGAATTGGTAGTTTTTATAGCAGCATTTGTAGGTGCGCTTATTGGTTTTTTATGGTACAATGCTTACCCAGCAAGTGTTTTTATGGGAGATACAGGTAGCTTAACTATTGGTGGTGTAATTGCTGTAATTGCTATAATTGTTCGTAAAGAATTAATAATACCTGTTTTATGCGGAATCTTTTTTGCAGAGTCTATTTCTGTAATGTTGCAAGTGGGCTATTTTAAATACACTAAAAAAATATCTGGTGTGGGTAAGCGTATATTTTTAATGGCGCCTTTACATCATCATTACCAGAAAAAAGGATATCATGAGAGTAAAATAGTAACCCGTTTTTGGGTGGTAAGCATCATTTTAGCAATTGTAACTTTTGTAACCTTAAAAGTAAGATAGGTGAAGAGGTTAGTGATTCTTGGTGGTGGAGAAAGTGGTGTTGGTACAGCACTTTTAGGAATAAAAAAAGGATACAATGTGTTTGTGTCTGATAAAGGAAAAATAAAAGAAGAATATAAAAAAGTTCTTAAACATTTTGAGATAGACTGGGAGGAGGAACAGCATACAGAATCTAAAATTTTAAATGCAGATTTGGTAATGAAAAGCCCTGGTATACCAGACAAAGTAGCCTTAGTGCAAAAATTGGCAGCTAAAAACATACCTGTAATTTCTGAAATAGAATTTGCAAGTAAGTATACAGACGCTACAATAATTGGTATTACTGGCAGTAACGGTAAAACAACCACAACAATGATGGTAAACCATATTTTAAAAGAAGAAGGTTTACACGTTGGTATGGCTGGTAATATTGGTGATAGTTACGCTAAAATGGTATCTGAAAATAACTTTGATTATTACGTATTAGAGATTAGTAGTTTTCAATTAGATGGTATTGTAGATTTTAAGCCTCATATCGCAATTATAACCAACATTACACCAGATCATTTGGATAGGTATAATTATGAGTTTGATAACTATATAACATCAAAATTTAGAATAGCAGAAAACCAAACAGAAGATGACTATTTAATTTATGATGCTGATGATGAAGTGCTTGTAAGTTGGCTAGAGAAACACCCAGTAAAATCAAAATTAATACCCTTTTCACTAATAAAACAGTTTAAAGAAGGTGTTTGTTTAAAGAATAATAAAATACATATAACGACCCAAAATAATACAATAGAGATGGCAACAGATAACTTAGCTTTAGAAGGTAAACACAATTTAAAAAATACAATGGCAGCTTCAGCAGCTTCTAAATTAGTAAATATTAGAAAAGCTACTATTAGGGCTAGTATTGAAAACTTTCAGGGTGCAGCGCATCGTTTAGAGAGTGTTTTAAAAATTGCTCACGTACATTATGTAAATGACTCTAAAGCTACTAATGTTAATGCTACATATTACGCATTAGAAAGTATGAAATCTGCTACGGTTTGGATTGTTGGTGGAGTAGACAAAGGAAACGATTATAAGTCGTTAATGCCATTGGTAAGAGAAAAAGTAAAAGCTATTATTTGTTTAGGAGTAGACAACTCTAAAATTATTGAAGAGTTTGGTAATGTTGTAGATCTGTTAGTTGAAACAAAAAGTATGAATGAAGCTGTAAAAATGGCTTATAAAATAGGGCAACGTGGTGATACTGTATTGTTATCTCCTGCTTGTGCTAGTTTTGATTTGTTTGAGAATTATGAAGATAGAGGTAATCAATTTAAAGCAGCTGTAAAAAGCTTATAATTAGTATAATAAAGTATAGTGTTAAGTTATTTTAAAAATATAAAAGGAGATAAGGCTATTTGGGGCATAGTTGCGCTATTGGCATTATTTTCGTTTTTGCCAGTCTACAGTGCTAGTAGTAATTTAGTGTATGTGGTTGGTAATGGTACTGCTGTAAGTCACCTAATAAAGCACGCTTTTTTGTTATTGCTTGGTTTTGGTATTATTTACGGTGTACATAAAATACCAATGCACTTTTTTAAAGGTTTGTCTATTATTGCTATGCCAATTGTACTGTTGCTTTTGGGGTATACGTTAGCACAAGGTAAAACTATTGGTGGCGCAAATGCAAGTAGGTGGATAAACATTCCGTTTGTTGGTTTTTCTTTCCAAACATCAACTTTAGCGGCTGTTGTTTTAATGATTTATGTTGCTAGATATTTAGCAAAAATTAAAAATAAAGTGGTTACTTTTAAAGAGAGTATTCTTCCATTATGGCTGCCTGTTTTTTTAGTAGTTGTATTAATTTTACCAGCCAATTTTTCAACTGCTGCAATTATATTTTTTATGGTACTTACGCTAACTTTTTTAGGTGGCTACCCTTTTAAATATTTGTTAGGTATTGTAGGTACAGGTATTGCTTGTTTGGCATTGTTTATTCTTATAGCTAAAGCTGTACCAGATTTGTTTGATAATAGAATTGATACTTGGGAAAATAGAATAGCTAACTTTTTTAATGGTGAAGATACTAGTGAAGATTACCAAATAGAACGTGCTAAAATTGCAATTGCATCTGGCGGTGTTTTAGGTAAAGGTTCTGGTAAAAGTGTGCAAAAAAACTTTTTACCACAGAGTTCTTCAGATTTTATTTATGCTATTATAGTAGAGGAATACGGATTAGTTGGTGGTTTGGTAGTAATGTTTTTTTATTTATTACTGCTGTTTAGAATTGTGGTGGTGGCAAATGCAAATCCTAGTGTGTTTGGTAAATTGTTAGTAGTAGGCGTAGGCTTACCTATAGTTTTTCAGGCGTTTATAAATATGGCTGTAGCGGTAGAATTATTTCCTGTTACGGGACAAACATTACCATTAATAAGTAGTGGTGGTACGTCTATCTGGATGACGTGTTTGGCAATTGGTATTGTACTTAGTGCAAGTAATAAAAATCCAGTTAAAGAGAAAAAAGTAGTAGATGAGTCTAACCCTTTAGATGTGTTAAGTGAACAATTATAAATTTATATTATCTGGAGGAGGCACTGGCGGACATATATATCCGGCTATAGCAATAGCAAATGAGCTAAAGGAAATGTATCCTGATGCAGAATTTTTGTTTGTGGGTGCTAAAGACCGTATGGAGATGGAAAAAGTGCCACAGGCTGGTTATAAAATAGAAGGGCTTTGGATTTCTGGTTTACAGCGTAAGTTAACGTTTAAAAATATGTTATTTCCGTTAAAGGTTATTAGCAGTTTGTACAGATCTAAACAAATTATAAAAAAATTTAAACCTAATGCTGTAATAGGCACAGGAGGATTTGCAAGCGGGCCATTATTGCGTATGGCAGCGGGTAAAAATATTCCGTGTGTGTTACAAGAGCAAAATTCCTATGCAGGTATAACCAATAAATTATTAGCCGGTAAAGTGCAAAAAATTTGTGTTGCTTATGATGGTATGGATCGCTTTTTTGAGGCCAATAAAATTGTAAAAACAGGCAATCCTGTTCGTAAAGATTTGGTAGAGATGAAAGCTACTAAGCAACAGGCATTAGAGTTTTTTGGGTTAAAGAGTAATAAACCAGTATTGCTTGTTTTAGGTGGAAGTTTAGGAGCTAAAAGAGTAAATACACTTATAAAAGAGCAATTACCATTGTTTGCATCTTTAGGTGTGCAAGTAATTTGGCAATGTGGTAAGTTGTATTATCAAGACTATAAAAACTGCCAAAATGAAAATGTTTTGGTGTTCGATTTTTTAAATAAAATGGATTTTGCATACGCAGCGACAGATCTAATTATTTCTAGAGCAGGTGCTGGTTCTGTATCAGAATTAAGTATTGTGGGTAAGCCGGTTATTTTTATACCGTCTCCTAATGTTGCAGAAGACCATCAAACAAAAAATGCTTTGGCTTATGCAGATAAAAATGCAGCTATTTTAATTAAAGAAAAAGAACTAGACGTTAAATTTAAAACTGTTTTTACAGATTTATTTCAGAATAAAGAAAGGCAAGTAGAGTTGGGTGAAAATATAAAAAAGCAGGCACTCCCTAATGCCACAAAAAATATTGCTTTAGAAGTGCAAAAGTTATTAAATAAATGAATTTAAAAAATATACATAGCGTCTACTTTTTGGGTATAGGTGGCATTGGAATGTCTGCCTTGGCTCGCTATTTTAAATTTATTGGTAAAGAAGTTGCTGGTTATGATAAAACAGAAACTACTTTAACTAAAGAGCTTGCTGCATCTGGTATAGAAATTCATTATGAAGATAATGTAAGTCTTATACCAGAATATTATAAAAATATTAATAATACGCTGGTTGTGTATACGCCTGCTTTGCCTAAAAATAACCTAGAGTTAAATTATTATTTGACTAATGGTTTTGGAGTTAAAAAACGTTCTGAAGTTTTAGGAATTATAACCAATAATGCATTCTGTTTTGGTGTTGCCGGTACACACGGTAAAACTACTACGTCTAGTATTTTGGCACATTTGCTACACGAAACAGGTACTCCAATCACAGCGTTTTTAGGTGGTATATCTGAAGATTTTAATAGTAATTTTTTATTAGAAGGAACGGACTATTCTGTTGTGGAAGCAGATGAGTTTGATAGATCATTTTTACAGCTATCTCCAAATGTAGCTTGTATTACGTCTATGGATGCAGATCACCTAGATATTTACGGTACAGGAGACGATTTAAAAGATGCTTTTGTTGCTTATGTAAATAGGTTAGAGCCAAATGGTAAATTGTTTGTGCGTAACGGTTTGCCATTAGAGGGTATTACATATGGTATAGAAGACGATTCTGATTTTTGTATTACAGATGTAGAAATTAAAAACGGATCTTACTTTTTTAACATAAAAACACCAAATGCAGTTGTAAATGGGGTTAAGTTTAATAAGCCTGGTAGGCATAATTTACTTAACGGATTGGTTGCTTTTGCAATGGCATTAGAAGCTGGTAAGTCTCCAGAAATAGTTGCTGCTGCACTAGGTACTTTTAAAGGAGTGCAACGTAGATTTTCATACCGTATAAAAGAAGAAGATTTTGTTTTTATTGATGATTATGCGCATCATCCTACAGAGATAAATGCTGTGTATGAAGCAGTTTCAGAAATGCATCCAAATAAAAAAACTGTAGCAGTATTTCAGCCGCATTTATATTCTAGAACTAAAGATTTCATAGACGATTTTGCAGTTAGTTTATCGCAATTTCAAAGCGTTATATTGCTAGATATTTACCCAGCCAGAGAAGAGCCAGTAGAAGGTGTTACGTCGGAATGGCTGTTGGGAAAAATAAAAAATCCGAATAAAAAAATATGTTCTAAAAAAGAATTAATTAGTGAATTAAAAAAACAAAACCCAGAAGTGTTAGTAGCTATGGGAGCAGGAGATATAGGGCAGGAGATTGATAAAATAAAAAACGCTTTTACAAAATGAAAGTAAATTGGAACTACATAAAATTGATGTTTCTATTGCTCTTATTATTAGGAGTGTACGCTTTTTCGGGTGTTAGGCATCAATCTAAAAAAATAGTAAAAACTAAAGTTGAGTTTCTAGGCGAAGACAATTTGTTTATAACTCAGCAGATGGTTAATAAATTGTTAATACAAAATTTAGGAAGTCTTACAAACGTGCCAAAAGATGCGCTAGTTTTGAATAAAGTAGAAAAGGTTTTAGAAGCCAATAAAATGGTTAAAAGTGCTCAGGTTTATCTTACTGTAAATGGGGAACTTATATCTAAAATTGTACAACGTAAACCTTTAGGGCGTATTCAAGGAAATTCAAATTTTTATTTGGATGACGAGGGTAAGCGTATGCCTTTATCTAGTAACCACTCTGCAAGAGTGCCAATTATTACTGGAAAAATTACAGATAGTAGCCTTCAAAATTGCTTTGCTTTTTTGAATTTTATCAATTCTGATGATTTTTTAAAGAAAAATATTATTGGTATTCACATTGCAGATGAAAACGATTTTCAGCTTAAGCTTAGGTTAGAGGATTATGTGGTAAATATAGGTGGCGTAGAAAATTTAAAAGCTAAGTTTAATAATTACAAGGCTTTTTATAGTAAAGCAATAAAAGATAAAGCTTTAGGTAGTTATAAAGCTGTTAGTTTAGAGTACAATAATCAAGTAGTGTGTACCAAAATTTAAGTTATGGAGCCAGGTAAATATTCAGTAGGATTAGACATAGGAACAACAAAAATTGTTGCCATAATTGGTAAGGAAAACGAGTACGGTAAAATTGAAGTTTTAGGTATTGGTAAATCTAAAAGCCTTGGTGTACATAGAGGTGTGGTAAATAATATTACGCAAACTATAAAATCTATACAACAGGCTGTAGAAGAAGCAGAGGCTACCTCTGGCTTAAAAATTAGTTCTGTTGTAGTTGGTATTGCTGGGCAGCACATACGTAGCTTACAGCATAGTGACTATATTACAAGACCAGACTCTGAGCAGGTTATTAATGAAGATGATGTAGATATACTTGTAAATCAGGTTTATAAGCTAATTATGCTTCCTGGAGAAGAAATTATTCATGTGTTACCACAAGAATATAAGGTAGATGGGCAGGCAGAAATTAAAGAGCCAATTGGTATGTATGGTGGTAGGTTAGAAGCTAATTTCCATGTGGTAGTTGGGCAAGTATCATCTATTAAAAATGTTGGTAGATGTATTAAAAGTGCAGGTTTAGACTTAGGTAGCATAACGTTAGAGCCTTTGGCATCTGCAAATGCTGTACTAAGCCAAGAAGAAAAAGAAGCAGGTATTGCATTAATAGATATAGGAGGTGGTACAACAGATGTTGCTATTTTTAAAGATGGTATCATTAGGCACACTGCAGTAATTCCTTTTGGAGGTAATGTAATTACAGAAGATATAAAAGAAGGCTGTTCTATTATTGAAAAACAAGCTGAACTATTAAAAATTAAATTTGGTTCTGCTTGGCCAGGAGAAAATAAGGATAATGAAATAGTTTCTATACCAGGATTACGAGGTAGAGAGCCTAAAGAAATTACACTTAAAAATCTTTCTAAAATTATACATGCTCGTGTTGTAGAAATAATTGAGCAGGTATATATGGAGATTAAAAATTACGGACACGAAGATCAAAAAAAGAAGCTAATTGGAGGTATTGTATTAACAGGTGGTGGTAGCCAGTTAAAACACTTAAAGCAATTAGTAGAGTATATCACCGGTATGGATACTAGAATAGGGTATCCTAATGAACATTTGGCAGGAGATTCTACTCAAGACATAGCAAGTCCGCTTTATGCAACAGGCGTAGGTTTGTTAATGAATGCAATAGAGACCAATGCTAAAAATAAAGAAATAGCATTAGAGGAAGCCCAAGCAGAAAGAGAAGCAATAGTAGAAAATAATCAAACAGAAGAAGGTTTCCAAACAGAAGAACCAAATACCACATCAACCAAAAAAGAAGTGAAACCAGAACGTAAATCCATTTTTGAAAAATGGTCTGATAAGTTGAAAGACTTTTTAGATAATGCAGAGTAACGCATAAATAGAAAAATTGAAAAAAATAACTCAGTAAAATAACAGTATGAGCAAGAACACTGAATTAGAAAGTAATATCTCTTTTGATTTGCCTAAAAATCAAAGTAACGTAATAAAAGTCATTGGTGTTGGTGGCGGTGGTAGTAACGCAATAAATCACATGTTCCAAGCCGGAATAAATGGTGTAGATTTTATTGTTTGTAATACAGACTCACAAGCATTAGAAAACAGTACAGTGCCTAATAAAATAAGATTAGGTGTTACCTTAACAGAAGGTTTAGGTGCGGGTGCCAACCCAGAAGTTGGTGAGCAAGCTGCCATTGAAAGTATGGAAGACATAAAAAGTATGTTAGATTCTAATACTAAAATGGTGTTTATTACTGCTGGTATGGGTGGTGGTACAGGTACAGGTGCTGCCCCAATAATAGCTAAGCAAGCAAAAGGCATGGATATCCTTACAGTGGGTATTGTTACAATGCCTTTTCAGTTCGAAGGAAAAATGAGATGCCAGCAAGCTCAGACTGGTATAGAAAAACTTCGTGCTAATGTAGACTCATTAATTGTTATTAATAATAATAAACTTAGAGAAGTATACGGTAATTTAGGCTTTAAAGCCGGTTTCTCTAAAGCAGATGAAGTATTAGCAACTGCTGCTCGTGGTATAGCAGAGGTTATAACTCATCACTATACACAAAACATAGATTTACGTGACGCTAAAACAGTATTATCAAACAGTGGTACTGCAATAATGGGTTCAGCAAATGCATCTGGCTCTTCTAGAGCGCAAGAGGCTATTATGAAAGCTTTAGACTCGCCATTATTAAATGATAATAAAATAGCTGGTGCTAAAAACGTATTGTTATTGATAGTTTCTGGTGCTCAGGAAATTACTATTGATGAAATAGGTGAAATTAACGATCATATACAAACTGAGGCAGGACACGGAGCTAACATTATTATGGGTGTTGGTGAAGATGAAAATTTAGGTGATGCAATAGCAGTTACTGTTATAGCTACGGGTTTTAATGTAGATCAGCAAGATGATATTGTAAATACAGAATCTAAAAAAATAATTCATACTCTAGAAGACGAGCAGAAGGCTACTCATAACTTAACACCAAATAATGCAAATGTTGTTTATGAAGTTGTAGAGCCAGAAACTACTCCTGTTAAAAAAGAGGTTGCTCCAGAAGAACCAGAAGTAATTAAACACACGCTTTTTGAGGATGAAAAACCAGAAATGGATTTAATACCTACAACAAATTTTATAAAGAATTTTAACGTTTTTTATGATGAAGTAGTTGCAGAAACTCCTAAAGAAGATGATTTTGTTATTGTAGACGTTAGAAATTTTGACGTTGTAGATGCAGAGGAAGTTAAAGTTGTTCAAGAAGAAGATCAGTTTGCATTTAGTTTTGATATTCCTCGTAAAGAACAGAAAGTAGAAGAGGAAGAGCAAGAACATACTATTACATTTAGTTTAGATGATGAAGATGTAAATAATATGGATGTAAAAGATCATGTAGAGGTTGTTCCTGTTTTAGAGTATAATAAAGAAGGAGAAAAAAGATATAGTTTAGATGACTATATGGAGTTAGAAAAAGAGCTTACAGGAGCTAAATCTAAAGCAGAAAAGGCAGAGCCTAAAATTATTGATGAAGAGTTAGCTTTTGAGAAAAAGACAGTTGCGCCAAAAGCAACTCAGGCACCAACACCTGTTCCAGAAGAAAAAGAAATAGAGGTAGATCCAATGAATACCCCTATTGAAGATTTGTTAAGAAACAGAGCAGATGAGCGTAGAAGGAAATTAAAAGACTTTAACCATAAGTTTAAAAACAATATTAATACCGTAAATGATATGGAGAAAAAACCAGCTTATTTACGTCAGGGTGTAGATTTAAATCAGAACAACCCTGAAAACAGAATTTCTAGAACAACGTTAAGTGAAGACGGAGACGATATTCAATTACGTTCTAATAATTCTTTTTTACATGATAATGTAGATTAATGTAGTTTTTAAACTATATAATTTAGTGTATAAACCCGAAAGCAATAATTGTTTTCGGGTTTATTTTTTTATCTTCGTGTTCGTAAAAATTATAAATTATGAGCTTACAACAAGATGTAATGACGGCAATGAAAACAGCTATGAAAGCTAAAGATAGCGTTGCTTTAGAGTCATTAAGGGCTATAAAATCTGTTTTGTTAATGGCGCAAACAGAGTCAGGAGCAAAAACAGAATTAACTGAAGAAGAAGAAATAAAAATTGTACAAAAATTAGTTAAGCAACGTAAAGACAGTGCAGCTATTTATAAAGAACAAGGAAGAGAGGATTTGGCAGCTCCAGAGTTAGCACAGGCAGAAGTAATTGCACAATTTTTACCAGAGCAAATGTCAGAAGATGATATAGCTAAGGTTGTAGAAAGTGTAATAACAAAAACAGGAGCAGAAGGTATGAAAGATATGGGCAAAGTTATGGGTATGGTATCTTCTCAGTTGGCAGGTAAAGCAGATGGTAAAACAATTTCTACTATAGTAAAAAGTAAATTAGCTTAATTTTTTTATAGGCTAATAAAAGGCCCCGTGGCGCAACTGAATAGCGCATCAGATTTCGGCTCTGAGGGTTGGGGGTTTGAGTCCCTCCGGGGTCACGAATAAATAAAGAATCCAAAATTGAAAATTAAGTTTACTTGTGTTTTCAATTTTGGATTCTTTGCTTTAAAAGCGGAGCTTTTAGTTAAAATTTGTAAAGCATATATAATGTAAAAACCACGCAACTTGCGTGGTTTTCTGGTTGGTGTCTAGTATATTTTTTTATGATTTAGCCAAGTCTCTACTATGGTTAACTTCAAAATAGTTTTGTACATTTTCCATAATATGAGATTCTTTTAATGTAGAGTTGGCTGTTTTGTATTCTTGGTCTATTAATTTTTTCGCAGGAAACGTTTCGCAGTGTATTTCTTCACCTTTAATATTGGTAGTTTTTACAGTTGCAGTACCTTCTAATAAAGATTTTCCTGTTACTATTATAAAAGAACGTTCTTCGTCTACAGCAGAAATACCTGTTCTTATTTTTGTGTTTTCAATAATAATGTCCGACTTAATATCTGCATTTGTTTTTGCTTGGTTTGCAGATTTTTTATCGTTACTGCAAGATAAAAATAATGATGCTGTTGCTAATACTGATACAAATAATTTAGTTTTCATAATTGAGTGCTTTTTAAATACACTACAAAGATGAAGCTATTACAGGCTTAAGAATACGCCTAAATAAGTGAAAATACACACCCTGAAAACAGGGGTGTAGATTTGTTAATCGTCTAGAAGGCCTATTTTTATTGCGTGTTTGGTTAGTCCGGCTAAGTTTTTTACGTTTAGCTTAGAAATTAAATTTTTACGGTAGCTCTCTATAGTGTGTTTGCTTAAAAATAACTCGTCTGCAATTTCTTGTGTGGTATATTCTTCTGCAATTAGTTTCAAAACTTCTTTTTCCCTATTGGTTAAAGAAATTTCTTTTTCCTTTTTACTAGCAAACATAGCATCTGTGTATGCTTTTTTAATTTCTGAAGAGAAATATTTTTCACCCTTTACAATGCTTCTAATAGCTTCTAGTAATTCTTCTTTTTCAGCATTTTTAGGTACATATCCATCTACATTATTTCTTATCAACGTGTCAATCATAGTTCCATCAATATGCATACTTACAACTAAAGTTTTTAGGCTGGTAAAACGTTCCTTAACTATGTTGTTAAGTTCAATGCCATCAACTTCTGGCATAGTTAAGTCTGTAATTAGTAAATGTATGTCTGCTGCGCCATTAATGTCTAAGTACTTTACAACTTGTGCTCCGTTTTTGGCTGTTAAAATTACATTAAACTCAGGTGCATCATTTAAAATACTCATTAGACCATCAATAAACATTTTGTGGTCATCTGCAATAATAAGGTTATATGTTGTCATTGGTTGTGTTTTTAATTGGTATTTCTATAGATACTACAGTACCTCTGTTAATTGCTGAGTCTACGTGTAGCGTACCGTTTAGTTTTTCTATTCTGCTTTTAATGTTTTTAAATCCAATACCTTCTCTGTTTTTACTAGTGTCAAAACCTTTTCCGTTATCTTCAAAAAGTAAAGTAATGCTATCTTCAAAATAATTTAAATGAATATCAGTAGTAGATGCTTTTGCATGTTTTAAGGTGTTGGTCATTAACTCTTGGATAATTTTAAACAACTCCATTTTAACAATTTCATTAAGAGTGTTTATTTTATCCTCTGGATGAGGGTGAAATTCTACATTTAGTTTGCCAGTGCTTGTGATAGATTTAGTATATTCTTTTATAAGCTGCGTAAAATCATCTTGTCTAAACTTTTTAGGAATTAGGGTGTGAGAAATGTCTCTAACTAATTGATAGGTTTCATCTAACTGACCTGAAATTGTGTTTAGTGTTTGGGTTTTTTCTTTTACACTTGCTAATTGCAATTTTATGCCGGCTAAGTTGCCACCAATACTGTCATGTAATTCTTGAGCAATACGTTTGCGCTCTTCATCCTGACCTTCAATAGCGGCCTTTATTAATTTTAATTCTTGTTCTTGTTTAAGTGCGGCTACTTTTTGACTATTAATTTCTTCATTTTTTTTAGCCAGCTCGCTCTGTGCTTGCATTTTTTGGTAGTAAGTATATAGCAAAGCAATGACAGGGATAAGAATCACTAAAAATCCAATTAAAAAAGCAGCTTTAATGGTTTTTTGCCTATCTAATTCGGCTTGCTGTTTAATTTGATCTTCTTTTAAATCAGATATAGCTTGTTCTTTTTTTATAGTTTCATACTGTATTTCAAGTTCCTTTATTATTTCTCTTTGTTGTTTGTCTTTTATTTCATTTAAAACTCCAAAGAGTTGTGTCATTGTGGCGTATGCATTTTTGTAATCTTCTTGTTTGTAAAAACTTCTTGCTTGTATGATGAGTGATTCTCTTTGAAACTGTAAATTTTCATGGTCTACAGCATTGATGTATGCCATAGTTAGACCTACATTTGCAATGTTGTATTCTTCTAATTTATAATATAATTTGGCAACAAGTAGCGCTCCTTCATAATATATGGCGTTAAAATTTTTAGCTTTGGCTTGGTTGCTTATTTGCGCATACATTTGTATTGCTTTGTTATATTCTTTGTTGACTTCTAAAAGCTTGGCATTGTGTAGTTTAATTTCTAATTCGGCTTCTAAGTCTTTAAATTGCTTTGCTAACTCTAAAGATGAGTTGTAATAATTTTTAGCTATGTCATATTCTTTTTTTTGTGAATATGCGTTACCTAATTGCAGTAGTGCTCTATAGGTAATTGTTGGTTGTTGTTTGCCATAAATACTTATACTCTCTTTAAGTAAATTAATGGCTTTGTCAATGCTATTTTGGGCTATGTAATTTTTTGCAAGACTTACCTTGTGTAAATACATATATTCAGAGTCGTTAATTGCTTCGGCTTCTTGTAGTCCCTTTATATTCCACTCAATAGATTTATCTACAAGTCCGTTTAAAGAACTGCCTAAAGACATAAAATAATATGCCTTTGCAAACAAATATTTCTTTTCTTTTTCGGGTTTATCCCAATTGCCTAATTCCTGTACATATAAGTTGCCATAATGTAAAACAGAGTCTGTGTTGGCTTTTTTTGCATGATGATCTATAAGTTGATCAAAAATAGAGAATCTTTGAGCCCCAAAGTCAGCATCTTTTAAGGCATCATATAATGGTTGTAAAGTCTTATCTTTTTGAATTTTAGACCATGAAAAAGAGAAAAAAGACGGGTCCTCTTCTTTTTTGATGCTATCTGCTTCTTGAGCATTTGCAAACTGAAAAACTCCAATTAAAAGAAAAACTAAAATGTGTTTAAATTTAATGTGCTGTTGTAGGTGGTATGTAGATTTGGTGGTAGTCAAAAAAATAATAATTTATGTAATTGCATATTGTGTTTTAAACCATTTTAAGATTTAAAAAAATGCGTTAACTGTTTGTTTTGGTGTTGTTAGCAAAGTTTGTGATAATTGTTTGTTTAAAAAACCCGTAAGTTAGCGAAACGCATATCCCTGAAAACAGTGTAATATAATTATTATTTCTTTTTTAAGATAGTACTTATTATTTTTTTAGCGTGAATTCTAGAATTTTCTATAAACCATTTATGTGTTTCCATACCTCCGCAAATTACGCCTGCCAAAAAAACATTGTTTAAGTTGGTTTCCATTGTGTGTGTATTGTGAGTCGGAATTTTTTTATCATCATTAGATAAAGTAATTCCCATTTTGGTTAAAAATTCAAAATTAGGTCTGTAGCCTGTTAAAGCTAAAACATAATCGTTTTCTAATACTATAGTTTCGTTAGCTGTTTTTATAACAAGCTCTCTTTCTTTAATTTCTGTAATATTAGCACTGTATATAACTTTTATACTACCTTCCTCTATACGGTTAATAATGTCTGGACGTACCCAATATTTTACACGCTTACCAACTTCAGATCCTCTAATTATTAAAGTAACTTCTGCGCCTTTACGCCAACATTCTAATGCAGCATCTATAGATGAGTTACTTGCTCCTACAACCGCTAATTTTTGTTTAGAAAAAAAATGAGGATTATTGTAGTAATGACTTACTTTTGGTAAGTTCTCTCCGGGTATATTTAATTTGTTTGGTATATCATAAAAACCAGTAGCAATTATAACGTTTGTAGTGTTGTAAGTTTGCTTACTGGTTTCTAAGGTATATGTTGTGGTATTTTTAGTAACATTAATTACCTTTTCAAACAAATTAATGTTTAGGTCGTTACTACTCACAATTCTTCTGTAATATTCTAAAGCTTCCTCCTTTTTGGGTTTGGCTTCATTACTTATAAAAGGAATGTTGTCTATTTCTAGTTTTTCTGATGATGAAAAAAATTGCATTTTAGCAGGATAATTGTAAAGTGAATTTACAATACATCCCTTTTCTATAATAAGATAAGAAAGCCCATTTTTTTTAGCTTCTAACCCACAGGCAATACCAATTGGACCGCCACCAATAATTACAACATCTAATAAATTCACTAGCCTATAATTTCTTTTAAGTTTTTAATTGTATCAGTTGGGTTGTCACTTTTAAAAACAAAACTACCCGCAACAAGCACATCTGCACCTGCATCTACTAATGCTTTTGCATTTTTAGAGGTAACTCCGCCGTCGATCTCTATAAGTGTAGTTGCATTATTTTTGGTAATTAGTTCTTTTAAAGCTTTTACTTTATTGTATGTGTTTTCAATAAAAGATTGCCCGCCAAAACCAGGATTAACGCTCATTAGACATACAACATCAATATCGTTAATAATGTCTTCTAAAAGGTTTACGTTAGTATGTGGATTTAAAGCAACGCCAGCCATCATTCCTTCTGCTTTAATAGCTTGTAAAGTTCTGTGTAAATGTGTGCAAGCTTCATAGTGTACAGATAATACGTTTGCACCTAACTCAGCAAAGGTTTTTATATACCTGTCTGGGTCTACAATCATTAAATGCACATCTAATGTTTTTGTTGCGTGCTGTGCAATACTTTTTAACACAGGCATACCGTAAGATATGTTAGGAACAAAAACGCCGTCCATAATATCTATATGGTGCCAATCTGCCTCGCTGTTGTTTACCATTTCTACATCTCTCTGTAGGTTTCCAAAGTCTGCTGCTAATAAAGAGGGTGCAATTTTATTGTTGCTCATTTTATTTTAGATTGATATTTGTACAAAAGTACGCATTTGATATAAATTGAAATAGTGGAAATTAACCTTTATAATTTGTTTAAGATTGATGCTTGTAAAAAACAAAAAAGCCTGTTGTTAAAAACAACAGGCTTTGCATGTAATAAGTTAAATTCTTTATATATTAAAGGACTTCAACGTTTACTGCATTAGGTCCTTTTTTTCCTTCTTCAACGTCATAACTAACTTTGTCTCCTTCAGCTATTTCGTGTGTTAATCCACTAATGTGAACAAAAACGTCTTTACCACCATCATCTGGAGTGATAAAACCGAAACCTTTAGAGTCGTTAAAAAATTTTACTGTACCGTTACTCATAATTTTATTTTTAATTTAAAGTGCAAAGATAGTATAATATCAATACAAAGCGTTTTTTATTTTTTTTTCTAAACTCTAGGTAAATCTCCTTCTCCTTTTAGTGGTAAAGTAGAGCTTCCTGTTAAGTAAACATCTACGTGATGCGCTGCCTGTCTGCCTTCAGAGATGGCCCATACAATTAATGACTGACCTCTTCTTTGGTCTCCTGCAACAAAAACACCGGGTACATTGGTCATATAGTTTTTTGCAGATGCTTTAATATTTGTTCTAGAGTCGGCCTCTAAGCCTAATTGCTGAGCTACAGTCATTTCTGACCCTGTAAAACCCATTGCAAGTAATACTAGCTCACATTTCCATTCTTTTTCTGTTCCAGGAACTTCTTTTAATGTAGGTCTTTGTCCAGGTGTTTTTATCCACTCTACTTCTGCGGTTATAAGCCCTTTTAAGTTTCCTTTTTCATCTCCAATAAATTCTTTGGTAGATATGCTAAAAAAGCGTTCTGCCCCTTCTTTATGAGAAGAACTTGTGCGCAAACGCATTGGCCAAAACGGCCAAGGTTGGTCTGCTGGTCTTTCTGGAGTTGCTTTACTCATAATTTCAAAATTAGATACAGAGTTTGCTCCGTGGCGTATAGATGTTCCTATACAGTCAGACCCGGTATCACCACCACCAATAACAATAACATCTTTGTTGGTAGCCTTTATTTCTTCTCCTAGATCTGTAATACCATCTACACGTTTGTTGTTTTGCTTTAAAAAGTCCATTGCTTGTACAACCCCTTTTAAATCTGCTCCTTTAATAGGTAAATTTCTGCGTACTGTTGCCCCACCAGAAAGTACTACGGCGTCAAAATCTTCTTTTAGTGTGTTAGCATCTATATCTACTCCTATATGTGTGTTAGTCTTAAAAATTATTCCTTCCTCTTTAAGAACTTCTAATCTTCGGTCTATTACGTTTTTTTCCATTTTAAAATCTGGAATACCATAACGTAATAATCCTCCAACTTTTGCATCACGCTCAAAAACAGTAACTAGATGTCCGGCTCTGTTTAATTGTTGTGCAGTAGCTAAACCAGCTGGCCCAGAACCTATAACAGCAACTGTTTTACCAGTTCTTGTTTTAGGAGGTTGTGCTGTTATCCATCCTTTAGAAAATGCAGTTTCTACAATGTTTTTCTCTATATTTTCTATAGATACAGGATCTTCATTAATGCCTAGTACACAGGCTTCTTCGCAAGGAGCAGGGCATAATCTGCCTGTAAATTCAGGAAAATTGTTAGTAGAATGTAGTATGGTTGCTGCTTTTTCCCATTTGCCTTTGTATACAGCATCATTAAAATCTGGAATTAAATTTCCTAAAGGGCATCCGCTATGGCAAAACGGAACTCCGCAATCCATACAACGTGCACCTTGATTTTTTAATTCAGTTTCTTTTAGTGGTTGTGTAAACTCTTTATAATTTTTTATGCGCTCTTCTACAGGAGCATAGTCTTCTATTTTTCTTTCGAACTCTAAAAATCCAGTTATTTTTCCCATAGTGCTTTATATTATGCTAGCTTTTTGTTCTTCTTCTAATCTTTTTAGTGCTTGTCTGTATTCTTCAGGGAATACTTTTACAAACATTGGTAGGCTGTTTTCCCAGTTTTCTAATAGACGTTGTGCTAAAGGACTCATAGTGTAGTTGTAATGACTCTCTATAAGGTCTTTTAACTCTGCAATGTCATTAGCTTCTTCTACAGGTAGTAAATTAAGAGACTCTTTGTTGCAGTTTTTTTCAAATGTTTTATTCGGGTCTAAAACATAGGCAATACCACCACTCATACCTGCTCCAAAATTACGGCCTACTTCACCTAAAATTACAGCAACACCCCCAGTCATATATTCACAACCGTGATCTCCAATTCCTTCTACCACGGTTTTTGCTCCAGAGTTACGTACACAAAAACGCTCACCTGCCTTACCATTAATATATGCTCTACCAGCTGTAGCACCGTATAAGGTAACATTACCAGTTATAACATTTTCTTCTGGTATAATAGTGGCGCCTTCTGGAACTTTTATTACTAGTTTACCTCCAGAAAGACCTTTTCCTAAATAGTCATTTGTATTACCATTAACAGTCATAGTTAAACCTCTGGTTGCAAAGGCTCCAAAACTTTGTCCGGCAGAGCCAGTAAAGTTTAAACGTAGCGTGTTTATAGGTAAGCCTTTTGCACCATAGGTCTTAGAAATTTCATTACTTATTATAGCGCCAACTGCTCTGTCTGTATTTTTAATAGGGAAATCTAAGGTTAGTTTCTCTTTTCTAAATAAAGATGGATGCGCTTTTTCTATGATTTTAAACTCAATAGATTTGTAAATGTCGTGCTCTTGTTTTTGAGTATTGTATAGTTTGGTTTCTTTAGGAACACTTACTTGGTGTAAAATTGGAGTAAGATCTATTCCTTCTGCTTTATAATGTTCTATAGCTTTCTTTCTATCTAATTTTTGAACTTGACCAACCATTTCGTTAACCGTTCTAAACCCTAATTGCGCCATTATTTCTCTTAATTCTTGAGCAATAAAGTACATGTAGTTAACTACGTGTTCTGGTTTTCCTTTAAACTTTTTACGCAACTCAGGGTTTTGAGTAGCAATACCAACAGGGCAAGTGTTTAGGTGACAAACACGCATCATAATACAACCAGAAGCTACTAATGGTGCGGTTGCAAAACCAAATTCTTCTGCTCCAAGTAAACAAGCTATGGCAACATCACGACCTGTTTTTAATTGTCCGTCACATTCTACAACAACCCTGTTTCTAAGATCATTCATAACTAAGGTTTGCTGTGCTTCTGCAATACCAAGTTCCCAAGGTAAACCAGCGTGTTTTAATGAGGTAAGCGGAGATGCTCCTGTACCACCGTCGTGGCCAGAAACTAATATAACATCTGCTTTAGCCTTAGCAACACCTGCGGCTACAGTGCCTACACCAACTTCTGATACTAATTTTACATTTATTCTTGCCTCTCTATTGGCAGATTTTAAATCGTATATTAATTGAGATAAATCTTCAATTGAGTAAATATCATGATGTGGAGGAGGGGAAATAAGTCCTACATATGGAGTAGAATTTCTTGTTTTTGCAATAGACGGATTTACTTTTGGTCCAGGCAATTGTCCGCCTTCTCCAGGTTTGGCTCCTTGGGCCATTTTTATTTGTATTTCTTTTGCGCTTGATAAGTAGTTAGATGTAACACCAAACCTACCTGAAGCTACTTGCTTAATGGCACTGTTTTTCCAATCTCCAGTTTCATTTTTGTAAAAACGTTCTGCATCTTCACCACCTTCTCCTGAGTTGCTTTTACCACCTATACGATTCATGGCAATAGCTAAATTTTCATGAGCTTCTTTGCTTATAGATCCGTAAGACATTGCACCCGTTTTAAATCGTTTTACAATATCTGTCCATGGCTCTACTTCTTCAATAGGAATTGGATCGTAGTTAGAGAATTCAAATAAACCTCTAATGGTCATTAAATGTTTAGACTGCTCGTTAATAAGCTTAGAGTATTCTTTGTAAGTTTCTGGCTCGTTGTTACGAACAGATTTTTGAAGTTTAGCAATAGTAAGTGGGTTAAACAAGTGTTTTTCTCCGTCTCTACGCCACCTATATGCGCCACCCATTTCTAGCTCTAAACTAGCAGCAACTTCTTTAGTGTTAAACGCTTTTTGGTGTCTTTTAGATATTTCTTTTTCAATTTGATACAAGCCAATACCTTGAATTCTTGTAGGGGTATTTGGAAAATATTTATCTACAACCTTGGTGTTTATACCAATACACTCAAATAATTGCGAACCTCTGTAGGAGTTTAATGTAGAGATGCCTATTTTGTTCATCACTTTTAAAACTCCCTTGCCAATACCTTTGTTGTAATTTTTAATTGCTTCATCAAAAGTAATGTCTGTAATGTCATTTTCTTCTATTTGCTCAGCAATAATTTCGTTTACCAAATATGGGTTTACTGCACTTGCTCCGTAGCCAAACAATAATGCAAAATGATGCACTTCTCTAGGTTCTGCAGACTCAATAATAATACTTAGCTTAGATCTTTTTCCTAGTTTTTGAAGTCCGCTATTTACAAAAGATAAAGCCAGCAAAGCAGGTATAGGTGCGTTGTCTTTATCTACATTTCTGTCTGATAAAATAATTATGTTAGTTCCGTTATCTATTGCTTTAGAGGCTTGGTCTAGTATGCTAGCTAAAGCTTCTTCTAAAGCATTGTGCCCACGTGCTATTTTGTATAAAATAGGAATAGATGTTACTTTGTAATCTGGACTAGCATCATAGTTTTTAATCTTATCTAAATCTTCTTTAGATATTACAGGATTTTGAATTTTAAGTTTGCGGCAATGCAATTCTGAAAAATCAAAAATATTATGATCACTACCAAGAGTTAAGCTAATATCTGTAATTAGCTCTTCCCTAATACCATCTAAAGGAGGGTTTGTTACTTGGGCAAATAATTGCTTAAAGTAGTTGTATATAAGTTGTGGTTTTTCTGATAAAACAGCAATTGGTGTATCAGACCCCATGGATCCAATAGGTTCTTTTGCTGTTTTGCCCATTGGTAGTATAATGGTATTTATGTCTTCTAAAGTGTAGCCAAAAAGAGATTTTCTTTTTTCTAAACTTTCTTCTCCTAAAAATAAAGGACAGTCGTTATAAGGAATGTCTTTTAAATGCACCAAATTATTATCTAACCACTTTTGGTAAGGCTTTAATTGAGCAATTTTTTCTTTTATTTCTTCATCATTAACTATACGGCCTTCTTCCATATTAACTAAAAACATTTTTCCAGGCTCTAAACGGCCGTGAAACTCAATGTTTTCTGGTTCTATATCTACCACACCAGTTTCTGATGACATAATTACGTAACCATCTTTGGTTACAGAATATCTAGAAGGTCTTAATCCATTACGGTCTAAAACGGCACCAATGTAGTTGCCGTCTGTAAATGGTACAGAAGCAGGTCCGTCCCAAGGCTCCATCATGCAAGAGTTGTACTCGTAAAATGCTCTTTTAGCAGGAGACATGTCTGGGTTTTTTTCCCAGGCTTCTGGCACCATAATCATCATTACTTCTGGTAAAGATCTGCCTGTCATTAATAACAGTTCTACAACCATATCCATAGTTGCGGAGTCAGATTTACCAGGTAATATTATAGGTAGTATATTTTTTATTTCATCTCCAAATAAATCACTTTTTAATAACTCTTCTCTAGAGCGCATTCTAGAAACATTACCACGTAAGGTATTTATTTCTCCGTTGTGGCACATGTACCTAAATGGTTGTGCAAGATCCCAAGTAGGGAAGGTGTTGGTAGAAAAACGTTGGTGTACTAATGCTAGTCTAGTAACAACTCTTGGATCCATTAAATCTTTAAAGTAAAATTTAATGTCTTGTGGCATTAATAGTCCTTTAAAAATAATAATTTTGGTAGATAAGCTTGGTACATAGAAAAAGCCACTTTCAGATAATTTAGAACTTAAAATTGTATGCTCTGTAACTTTACGAGCAATGTATAGTTTAAGATTAAAAGTAGCATAATCTTGTGAGCTGTCTTCTTTTGCTATAAATATTTGCTTAACAAAAGGCTCTGTTTCCATAGCAATACGGCCAGGAACATTTTTGTTTACAGGTGCATCTCTCCAGCCAAGTAATTTTAACCCTTGTTTTTTTATGTTTTCTTCAAAGACAGAAATACAAAAATCTCTTTGATTTTGTTTTTGCGGTAAAAAAATGTTTGCAACTGCATACTCACCAGGTTCTGGTAAGTTAAAATCACATACTTCTGTAAAATAATCATGTGGTATATCTATTAGTATACCAGCCCCATCTCCTGTTTTGCCATCAGAACTAACCGCTCCACGGTGTTCTAGTTTATCTAGTATTTCTAAGGCTTTATGTATTATGTCGTTAGACTTTTTTCCTTTTAAGCTACAGATAAAACCTGCTCCACAGTTGTCATGTTCAAAATCCGGTAGGTATAACCCTTGTTTTTTCAGCTTCATAAATTATCACATTTCTTCAAATATATTATAATTGTTAAATTATCTTTAAAGAATTATTGATAACCGAGAAATTAATTCAGCATTTTCAGTGTATTGATAAATTAAATGAAATTTTTAATTTTAAAGGGTGTGTAAATTATCAAATTCATAATGTTAATTTATGGATTTTGCATAAAAAAATGCTGCACAATAATTATTGTACAGCATTTGTATTAAAACAAAATATTATTTTAAGTTAATCTCTTAAAATACTTCTAGAAATTACAATTTTTTGTATTTCAGAAGTACCTTCGTAAATCTGTGTAATTTTAGCATCTCTCATTAAACGCTCTACGTGGTAATCTTTAACAAAACCGTTGCCACCGTGTATTTGTACAGCTTCTACAGCAACATCCATAGCAACTTTAGATGCATATAATTTAGCCATAGCACCAGATAAATCATAGTTCTCGTGATTGTCTTTATCCATTGCAGCTTTGTAAACTAACATTCTTGCAGCCTCAATAGAAGTGTGCATATCTGCTAATTTAAAAGCAATAGCTTGGTGGTTAGCAATCTCGGTACCAAATGCTTTTCTTTGTTTAGAGTATTTTAATGCTAATTCATAAGCGCCTGCAGCAATACCTAATGCTTGTGCAGCAATACCAATTCTTCCGCCAGAAAGCGTTTTCATGGCAAATTTAAAACCAAAACCATCTTCTCCAATTCTGTTTTCTTTAGGTACTTTTACATCGTTAAAAATTAAAGAATGTGTATCACTACCTCTAATACCTAGTTTATTTTCTTTTGGCCCAATTTCAAAACCTTCTGCACCTTTTTCAACAATAAGAGCATTAATTCCTTTGTGTCCTTTTTCTATATCTGTTTGTGCAATTACTAAATAAATATCCGCAGAGCTACCGTTAGTAATCCAGTTTTTAGTACCGTTTAAAACGTAGTGGTCTCCTTTATCTATAGCTGTTGTTTTTTGAGAAGTAGCATCACTACCAGCTTCAGGTTCAGATAAGCAAAAAGCACCAATACTTTCTCCTGTTGTTAAACGTGTTAAATATTTTTGCTTTTGTTCTTCTGTACCAAATGTTTCTAATCCCCAACAAACTAAAGAGTTGTTTACAGAAACAATTACAGAGCAAGAAGCATCTACTTTAGACAATTCTTCCATTACTAGTACATAAGAAAGTGTATCTAGGCCGCTTCCTCCATATTTGGAGTCAACCATCATTCCTAAAAAGCCTAGTTCGCCCATTTTTTTTACCTCTTCCTTAGGAAACCTTTGGGCGTCATCTCTTTCAATTACTTCTGGTAATAATTCATTTTGAGCAAAATCTCTTGCAGCTTGTTGAATCATTAATTGTTCTTCTGTTAACTTAAAGTCCATCTTATTGCGATAATGTTAATTTATGTGTACAAATATAGGTCTATATTGTGATATATTCAACAACATAGCATTCTCTTTCTCTATGTTTTAGTACTGTTCAACGTAAAATTAATGAAAAATTAATCATTCTATGGTTGTTAAAAGTTTAAAAATGCCGCAATATTTTTATATTTGTTGAATTGAACTTTTAGTAATTGATTTAATATTAAAATTATGAGACAGCAGTAACTCCCGTTTGGGAGGGATATTTTTAACAACAATAGCAATGCAATAAGAATGTTACATAATTTACAATCAATTTAAAATGAAAGATTTACTACAAAAATACGAGGATAAACAACCTGAAATTGTTTTTAATTGGAAAGATTCTGAGACTGAAGCCGAAGGGTGGACAGTTATAAATTCTTTGCGTGGTGGTGCTGCTGGTGGTGGTACAAGAATGCGTAAAGGATTAGATATGAACGAGGTTCTTTCTTTAGCTAAAACAATGGAAGTTAAATTTACGGTTTCTGGGCCAGCAATTGGTGGTGCTAAATCAGGAATTAATTTTGATCCAAGTGACCCAAGAAAAAAAGGAGTTTTAAAACGTTGGTACAATGCCGTTGCACCATTATTAAAAAGTTATTACGGTACTGGTGGCGATTTAAATGTTGATGAAATACACGAGGTTATTCCTATTACCGAAGATGCTGGAGTGTGGCACCCACAAGAAGGGGTTTTTAACGGACATTTTAAACCTACAGAAGCAGATAAAATTAACCGTATTGGACAATTGCGTTTAGGGGTTATAAAAGTAATAGAAAGTAATATATATTCTCCTTCTGTAGAACGTAAGTATACAGTGGCAGATATGATTACCGGTTTTGGTGTAGCAGAAGCAGCCAAACACTATTATGATATTTACGGCGGTACTGTAGAAGGTAAAAGGGCAATAGTACAAGGTTTTGGTAATGTTGGTGCAGCAGCAGCATATTACCTAAGTCAAATGGGAGCTAAAATAGTAGGTATTATAGACCGTGATGGCGGAATAATTAATAAAGAAGGCTTTTCTTTTGAAGAAGTAAAAGAGCTTTACCTTAATAAAAACGGAAATACTCTTGTAGCGGATAATATGATTCCGTTTGAAGAAATTAATAAACAAATTTGGGGTTTAGAAGCGGAAATATTTGCACCTTGTGCCGCATCTAGACTAATAACCAAAGAACAAATAACACAGTTAATAGATACAGGCCTAGAAGTTATTACATGCGGGGCTAATGTACCATTTGCAGATAAAGAAATTTTCTTTGGTCCTATAATGGAATATACAGATGAACGCGTAAGTTTAATTCCAGATTTTATATCTAACTGTGGTATGGCAAGAGTATTTGCTTACTTTATGGAAAGAAGAGTAGAAATGAATGATGAGTTGGTTTTTAAAGATACTTCTGAAACCATTAAAAAGGCAATGCAAAATGTATATAAAAATAACGCTTCAAAAAAGCAGTTAAGTAAAACAGCTTTTGAGATAGCATTAAAACAATTAATATAAACTAAACTAAGAAGAAGAAGAATGGAGACCATTATAATAATTATTTTTTTTGTTGGTTATTTAGCAATAACCTTAGAGCACAATCTTAAAATAGATAAGTTAATACCTGCACTTGCAATGATGGCATTGTTATGGGCAGTAATAGCTTTAGCTCATATGCCAGTTTTTGAAGTAGATGCTGCTTTGCGAGAATTAGCGCCAAGCCACGTAGATGAAATTCTACTACATCACTTAGGGAAAACGGCAGAAATATTGGTCTTTTTACTAGGAGCAATGACTATTGTAGAAATTATAGATTACTTTAATGGTTTTGCTACTATTAAAGGATTTATAAAAACTAGAAGTAAACGTAAATTATTATGGTTGTTCTCCATTCTTGCTTTTATCTTATCAGCAATTATAGATAACCTAACAGCTACTATTGTATTAATAACAATTTTACAAAAAGTAATTAGAAACAGAGAAACTCGTTTGTGGTTTGCTGGGATGATTATTGTTGCTGCAAATGCAGGTGGAGCTTGGTCTCCTATTGGAGATGTAACAACAACAATGCTTTGGATTGCAGATAAAGTTTCTGCAGCACAATTAGTAGAGCACGTATTTGTACCATCTGTAGTATGTATGGTTGTACCAACACTTATAGCAAGTAGATTTAAGGCTTTTCAGGGTAATATAGAAGAGGTTGAAGAAACAGCTAGTGAAAAGAAATCTAAATTTGGATCTACAATGTTGTATTTAGGTTTAGGAGCTATTGTTTTTGTTCCTTTCTTTAAAACTATTACACACTTACCACCATACGTAGGTATGATGTTGTCTTTAGCGGTAGTTGCAACTTTTGCAGAAATATACAGTAATTCTAAATTTAGTATTTCTAATGTAGACGGAGAAAGTGAAGCAGCTTCTCACCATAGTCCAGTTCATCATTCTTTATCTAAGATAGAGTTACCAAGTATCTTATTTTTCTTAGGTATTTTATTAGCTGTTGCAGCATTAGAATCTTTAGGTATGTTATTCCATTTTGCAGAAAACTTAAATGCTGCAATTCCAAATTCGGATTTTGTAGTAATGTTATTAGGTGCAGGTTCTGCAGTTATAGATAACGTTCCTTTAGTAGCAGCAAGTATTGGTATGTTCCCACAAGGTATGGATGATCCATTATGGCACTTTATTGCATATTCTGCAGGTACAGGTGGTAGTATGTTAATTATTGGTTCTGCCGCTGGTGTAGTTGCAATGGGTATGGAAAAAATAGATTTCTTTTGGTATTTAAAGAAAATCACTTGGTTAGCTCTAGTAGGGTTTTTAGCAGGTGCAGGATCTTTTATTTTAATTAGAGATTTTATATTAAACGTATAATTTTATTTACAAAATAGCGTTATAAGAGCAACTTAAATACTGGAAAATATATGTTATTGTTTCAAGATGCTGCTAATGAGGTAGTAATGGGAGAAAGTGTATCCGAAGAAAAAACACTATCAGTAATAGATTTAATTGTAAATGGTGGTGCAGGAAGCATTATTATTATAGCAATTTTAGGAATTCTTTTATTTGTTGCTCTATATATTTATTTTGAAAGAATCTTTGCAATAAAGGCTGCTTCTAAAATTGATAAAAATTTTATGAATCAGATTAAAGATCACGTAACAAATGGCAAGCTAGAGGCTGCTCGTATGTTATGTGCGCAAACAGATTCTCCGGTAGCTAGACTAACAGAAAAAGGTGTTTCTAGAATAGGAAAGCCTTTAGATGATATTAATACAGCTATAGAAAATGCGGGCACCTTAGAAGTTTACAAATTAGAAAAAAATGTAAGCGTTTTGGCAACTGTTGCTGGTGCAGCTCCAATGATTGGTTTCTTAGGAACCGTAATTGGTATGATTTTGGCATTTCATGAAATGGCATCTGCAGGCGGACAAGCAGAAATGGGTTCTTTAGCTTCAGGTATTTATACTGCAATGACAACCACAGTGGCTGGTTTAGTTGTAGGTATTATTGCATATATTGGGTACAACCACCTTGTAAACAGAACAGGTAAAGTTGTGCACGCTATGGAGGCTAATGCAGTAGACTTTTTAGATTTATTAAACGAACCACTTTAAAATTCCTTTAGATGAAATTAAAAGGAAGAAATAAAGTAAGTCCAGACTTTAGTATGTCGTCTATGACGGACATCGTGTTTTTATTGTTGGTGTTTTTTATGCTAACTTCAAATGCACCAAATGCACTAGATCTGTTGCTCCCTAAGGCAAAAGGGAAGTCAACCAACACACAAAATGTATCTGTAAGTATTAATAAAAACTTAGAGTATTTTGTGAATAATGAAAAAATAAACGGGAAGTATATAGAAATTGAATTAAAGAAAGCACTAGAAGGTCAAGAAAAACCAACAATTATTTTAAGGGCAGAAGAAACAGTGCCTGTAAAAGAAGCAGTAAACGTTATGGATATTGCTAATAAAAATAATTATAAGGTAATCTTAGCTGTGCGAGCCAAATAATGTCGTTCTTAGATACCAAACACAAGAAAAAATCTTTTACGCTTACAACGTTGTTGCTAAGCGTACTCTTGTTGTTGCTTTTTTATGTTGGATTAACTTATATGGATCCTCCAGAAGAAAAGGGTATTGCCGTAAATTTTGGTCAGATGGACTTTGGAAAGGGGAATGTACAGCCAAAGGAGAAAATAAAATCTGAGCCAATTAAAACAACTAAAGAAGTTGTTGAAGAACAACAAGAAGAAGTTAAGCCAGTTGCAGAGCCTCAAGTACAACAGGAGTCTGCACAAGAAAAGGCTGCAGAAAAATTGGTTACTCAAGATAATGAAGAATCAATTTTAATAAAACAAAAGCAAGAAGCTAAACGCAAGGCAGATGCTGCAGCAAAAAAAGCAAAAGCAGATGCAGAGCGTAAAGAGCAACAACGTATTGCTGCAGAAAAGGCAGAGGCAGAACGCAAACGTAAAGCAGAACAGGCTAAAAGAGATAAGGTAGATAACCTTTTTGGCGGCCTAGCAAAATCTGACGGTACTGCAAAAGGTGGTGAAGGAGATGATAATAAGGCAGGTGATAAAGGTAATCCGCAAGGAAACCCTTATGCAACTAGCTATTATGGTGCTCCAGGGTCAGGAAATGGTGGTTCTGGTTATGGTCTTTCTGGAAGAAAATTACTTGCTAAAGGTAAGGTAAAACAAGACTGTAATGAAGAAGGTAGGGTAGTTGTTAAAATAGTAGTAGACCGTAATGGTAAGGTGCTATCTGCAACACCAGGTGTAAAAGGTACTACAAACAATCATCCTTGTTTACTAAAGCCTGCAGAGGCAACTGCACGTTTACATAAGTGGAACTTAGATGCTAATGCACCAAGCAGACAAATAGGATTTGTTGTTGTAAACTTTAAATTAGGAGAGTAATTATCTAAAATTACTTTAATTTTACTCCTTATTTACTCAATTTAATAAACTTTAATGACATATAGCCAAACGTTAGATTGGATGTTTGCTCAACTTCCAATATACCAAAACAAAGGAAAATCTGCGTTTAATGGTAAGTTAGATAATATAAAGCTATTTTCTAAAGCTTTAGGATCTCCAGAACAACAGTTTAAAAGTATACACGTAGCTGGTACTAATGGTAAGGGCTCTAGTAGTCATATGTTAGCGTCTATTTTGCAAGAGGCTGGCTACAAAGTAGGTTTGTATACTTCTCCGCATTTAAAAGATTTTAGAGAGCGCATAAGAATTAATGGTAGTAAAATTCCAGAGAATGCTGTTATTAGTTTTGTAAAAGATAATATGTCTTTTTTTAAAGATCATAAATTGTCTTTTTTTGAAATGACAGTAGCTATGGCATTTAAATATTTTGCCAATGAAGAGGTAGATATAGCAATAATAGAAGTTGGTTTGGGTGGGAGATTAGATTCTACTAACATCATAACACCAGAAATATCTTTAATTACAAATATTGGATTAGATCATACAGATTTGTTGGGTGATACTCTAGAGAAAATAGCAGCAGAAAAAGCGGGTATTATTAAGGAAGGTGTTTCTGTTGTTGTTAGTGAGTACCAAACAGAGACTGCTCCAATATTTAATACAATGGCTGCTTTAAAAAATGCGCCTATAATTTTTGCAGATTCTATTTCTGTAAAAACTTATAAAACATCTTTACTTGGTAATTATCAACAAAAAAATATAAAAGGAGTAGTTGCGGTTTTGCAACAATTAAAAGAATTTGTAATTAATGATAAAGCAATAGAAAAAGGCTTATTACGTGTTGTAGAAAATACCGGATTAATGGGTAGGTGGCAACAATTACAAGACGAACCTAAAGTAATTTGTGACACGGCACATAATAAAGAAGGTCTAAGTTTAACTATAGAACAACTAAATCAGCAAACTTATAAGTCGCTTTTTATTGTGTTAGGAGTTGTTAAGGATAAGAATTTAGATGCTATTTTGCCTCTTTTTCCTAAAAATGCAAAATATTTTTTCTGCTGTCCAAAAATAGAAAGAGGGTTAAATGCAGCTGAGTTAAAAGCTAAGGCAAGTAGCTTTTTATTACAGGGAGATGCTTATTCATCTGTAAAAGAAGCACTTAAAAAAGCAAAATCTTTAGCCAAAAAAGAAGATTTAATTTACGTTGGCGGCAGTACTTTTGTTGTTGCAGAAATAGTTTAATTTTTTTTCATTTTTTATTTGCGGGAAACGAAAAACAGTTATATATTTGCACTCGCAATACGGAAAACAAATTTCTAAATTGTGAATGAGGGCTCTTAGCTCAGTTGGTTCAGAGCACCTGCCTTACAAGCAGGGGGTCACTGGTTCGAATCCAGTAGGGCCCACAGTAACAAAAGCTTCCGATTTTTATCGGAAGCTTTTTTATTTTGTATCGTTTTGTAAGTAAACTTCTTGTTATACAATCTTATACTGAAACTACAATATATCTTAATAATTTTAGGTATAATTAAGCTTGTTAGTAGTTGTGTTTATTATTATTCTGTAATTTAAATAATAAATTATCATTTATGCAATATTAGTGTTAAACGTCAGAAATTACAGCAATTCACGTGTTCTTAATTTTCCTTTTTTCTACCTTTACGTTATATTAACTTAAAACTAAATATTTTGAAACAAAGAGTAATATTATTAGTCGGTATTTTAATTAGTACTATGTCTTATGCTCAATTTGAAATTTCGGCAGGTACTGGATATGCAATTGGAAGCGCTGAGATGAAATTAGGAACAGAAACAACAACAACAAGTGTAGAGAATACTTATGGTAGTTATGGAGAGGGTGTAAACTTTCAACTAAGAGGAACTTATTTTTTTAATGAAAAAGTTGGTTTAGATGTTGGTGTTGGTTACTTAAATGGTGTAGACCATACAATAAATAAAACAACTGTACCTGGAGTAGATGTAGATGCAATTGCAAGAGGTAGAGCTTATGGTGCTACTGTTGCTGTAGCTTACAAATTTACAGATAACTTTTATGGTCGTGCAGGTGCATTATTAAAAATTGCAGGTAAAACAGAAGCTGTAGTTTTTAGTAGTACATTAATGTCTGAGGCAGAGAGAGAACCATATAATCTTCCAGAAGGTTCTTATTCAGAAACTAACTATACAGAAGATTTTCACGGTAAGTTTCCATTAGGCTTTGTTGGTGCTTTAGGATATAAATTCCCTATAGATAACAACTTTAGTATTTATGTAGAAGCCGAGTATTACGGTATTAGCTTAAAACGTAAAGATTCAGAATTACAAGAATTCAATACAAATCTTTTTACTCCAGACGGTAATATGGTTGCAGAAAGTGTTTATACTCTAGACAACTTACCTGCAGGTTACAATAAGAAAACTAACTATGTAGATGAGTTACCAAACGATAATACTGACCCATCTAAAAAATTATCTCAAAAAGTGCCTTATTCTTCTTTTGGAATTAATGTAGGTGTAACATACAAGTTTAAAAAGGCTGCTAAACAATAAGTAGTACTTTTTGCACATTACTAAAAGCTCCTAAAATGTATTTCGCATTTTAGGAGCTTTTTTTGTGTTTAATAAATATAAACTTACGTTTTATGTAAATGTATTATGTAGTGTCTTAATTTATTGTTAATTCTTTATTAGTATGTTAAATATACTTTGCTTCTAGCATAGTTAATTATACCTTAGTTGGCTTATTGTTTTCAGAACATTATTTAGGTTCTACTAAGTAATAGGCCTCAATTTGTTCTACTAACAATAAAAATTATGGTCTTTTACTAGATGTTTTTTTAACCTATACTGTACCAAACATGGTGTTAGTCTAAAAACTATCAAATTATACAAAAAGACTTTTAATCTTTGATTTAATTAACCCCAAAATAAATTGTGAGAACATGTTGAAAAGTAAGATTGATAAGGCCACAGGTTTTGAAAAAAGATTTGAAAACATAAATACCGTTGTTTTTAAAAACTCAACAACAGCATCTAAGGCAGTAGCCCAAGAAATAGCCCAGCTTATTAAGGAAAAGCAAAAAGAGAACAAACCTTGTGTTTTAGGTTTAGCTACAGGGTCTACGCCAAAGGGATTGTATGCAGAATTGGTTAGGCTACATAAAGAAGAAGGCTTAAGTTTTAAAAATGTAGTTACATTTAATTTAGATGAGTACTACCCAATGGAGCCCGACTCTATACACAGCTACGTTAGGTTTATGAAAGAGTTACTTTTAGACCAAGTAGATATTTTACCAGAAAACTATCATATTCCAGATGGTACATTAGCAAAAGCTAACATATCTAAATATTGTAATGATTATGAAGCTAAAATTGAAGCAGCTGGCGGTTTAGATTTGCAAATTTTGGGTATTGGAGGTAACGGACACATTGGATTTAACGAATCTGGTTCATTACAAAACTCTAAAACAAGACTGGTAGCCTTAGATCATATAACCAGAGTAGCTGCTAGTAAAGATTTTGGAGGTTTAAGTAATACACCAAGAACAGCAATTACATTAGGAGTTAAAAAAATAATGGAAGCCAAAAGAGTAATTCTTATGGCTTGGGGAGAGGGTAAATCTAACATAATAGCACAATCTGTAGAAGGAGAGGT
The DNA here is from genome assembly GCF_007827205.1 of Cellulophaga sp. RHA_52. NCBI lineage: Bacteria > Pseudomonadati > Bacteroidota > Flavobacteriia > Flavobacteriales > Flavobacteriaceae > Cellulophaga > Cellulophaga sp. RHA_52. The sequence continues at coordinate 60,789 of NZ_VIRZ01000001.1, read as the reverse complement.
AACCAATAAAGTACCAGCATCATTTTTACAAGAACACAATAATGCAGTATTTGTATTAGATAAAGAATCAGCATCAAAATTAAAAAGAATTAATACTCCTTGGCTAGTAGAAAAAGTAGTGTGGACAGACAAGCTTATACGTAAAGCAGTATTGGGCTTAGCATTGCGCTTAAACAAGCCTGTTTTAATGCTTACCGATGCCGATTATATAGAAAACGGGATGAGTGATTTATTGGCAGATTCTGGTCCGGCTTACGACATTAATATAAAAATATTTAATAAGCTACAAAGTACAATTACAGGTTGGCCAGGAGGTAAGCCTAATGCAGATGATAGTAACAGGCCAGAGCGTGCTACCCCAGAAAAAAAACGAGTATTAATTTTTAGTCCGCACCCAGATGATGATATTATTAGTATGGGAGGTACTTTTAAACGATTGGTAGAACAAGGCCATGATGTGCATGTTGCTTACCAAACCTCTGGCAATATTGCTGTTGCAGATGATGAGGCTTTGCGTTTTGCTAGTTTTGTTTGTGATTATAATGAGAAGTTTGGTATTGATGACGATACAGCAAAGGGTATTTTTGCAAAAGCAGCCAAGTTTTTAGCCAATAAAAAAGCTAGTGAAGTAGATATTGAAGAAGTACGTTATATAAAAGGGTTGATAAGAAAAGGAGAAGCAAGGTCTACAAGTCATTTTGTAGGTTTAAATGATGATCAAATTCATTTTATGAATCTTCCATTTTATGAAACAGGAGCAATAGAGAAAAATCCTGTAGGAGAAGAAGATATAGAGTTAACGGTAGATTTAATAGCACAAATAAAACCACATCAAATTTACGCAGCAGGAGACTTGGCAGATCCTCACGGCACGCACAAGGTGTGTTTAGATGCTATTTTTGAAGCAGTTAAAAGGTTAAAAGCAGAACCTTTTATGAGCACTTGTTGGGTTTGGTTGTACAGAGGAGCTTGGCAAGAGTGGGGGATAGATGAAATTGAAATGGCAGTACCAATGGGTCCAGACCAGGTATTAGAAAAGAGACGTGGTATTTTTAAGCACCAATCTCAAAAAGACGGAGTAGTTTTTCAGGGTTCAGATAGCCGAGAGTTTTGGCAAAGAGCAGAAGACCGTAATAAAGAAACGGCAGATATTTATGACCAACTAGGTATGGCACGTTATGCTGCTATGGAAGCATTTGTTAGGTGGCGTTTTTAAAATATAAAAACTATAAAAAAAAGCGAAAGATATATCTTTCGCTTTTTTTATAGCTAATGGTTAGCTAGGTAAAACCAATAACGGAATTTTTGTGTGGTAATCTGCATTTTCTAGCACAGGCTCTTGTATTAATTCCTCCAAATAACTACGGTTATTATATACTAATGCCAATGTATCTATTGTGTGGTCTTTTATAAAACTACTTATAATTTCAGATTTGTTTGCGTAAAACGGTAGTAAATGCAGTCTTAAAGGGATACTAGCCAAGCAGTTTTGTATTATTTTTAAGTTAGATTTTTGAAAATCATCTAATACAGTATTAGTTTTTAAATGAAGAATATGTACTGTACAGTTACACATTTTTGTTATAAATAATAAAGCTTGTAATGCTTCAGGGCTTAAACTTCTTTTAAGGTCAGTGGCTAAAACTAATTGTTTTGGTATGCCAAAGTTATAATGGTTTGGAATAGCTAAAACTGGGCAATCTTTAATTGCATTTATAATATGCATTGTATTTGCGCCAATAAAAACACGTTTAAAATTTGTAATTCCTTTAGTACCAGATATCACAAAGTTTATATGCTCGTTTTTAATGATATCTATAACCTCATGGGTTAGCAAATCAAAAGAGGATATAGTTTTGTAATTGTGTAAAGGGTTATTGTGTTTTTGCTTTATGTATTCTATTGTTTTTTTTAAACCGTTTTTAGAAGCTGTTTCTGTATTCTTTTCTAAAACTAAAGTTTTAGAGTTTTCTGCCATAAACCTGCTATGCGGTATAGCCGGCACATAGGTGTTTAATAAGTAAAAAGTACAATTTTCTTTTTTAAAAAGCTCTAGAGCATAAGAAATTGCATTGTTTGCATTTTCAGAAAAATCTGTAGGTAAAAGTATATTTTTCATCAGACTGTATTAAATATCCAATGTAAAAATAAAAGTAGTAGCAACCGTAAACTATGATATTTGTCAGTTTTAAAACAGAAGCTTTTATAAACCTATAAGCCGCTTACTACATTTTGTAATTTAACTAAGTCTTTTATACGAACTTGTTTTCCTGAAGTCTCAATCATACCTTTCTTTTTAAACTCAGATATAATTCTAATGGTAGATTCTGTTGCCGTACCTACAACATTACTCATATCCTCTCTGCTTAAACTTAATTTTAAAAAACCATTTTCATCTTCACCAAACTCATTTTTTAAATAGATAAAGGCTTCTGCAATACGTTGTTTTACTGTTTTTTGAGACATATTTACAATAACATCATCTGCCTCTCTTAAATCATTGGCCATATGGCGCAATACCTCAACAGCAAAATTAGGATTGGTGTTTAAAGTATGTAAAATACTTTCTTTAGGAATAAAACAAAGATCTACATCTTTAATAGCTACAGCTCTTAAGTTAGCAGATTCTTCTGCAATTACAGAACGTTGCCCTAAAATCTCTCCTTTAGTAGCAAGTTTTATTATTTGGTCTTTTCCGTTGGAGCTAAGTTTAGATAGTTTAGACACGCCATCTCTAACACAAAATACACCGTCTAGACGCTCTCCTTCTTCAAAAATTGCATCACCTTTTTTATAAGTTTTAGAAACTTTGGTGTCAGATACTTTTTTTAACTCGTCTTTGCTCATAGCTCGTAACGAATTAAACTGACGAATAATACAATTTTCACACCTACTCATAACATTGTTTTTGCTTACAATACAAATTTACGGTTAATGTTAAAATCAAAACCTGACATTTGTCATATTTTAAAATAGCACTTTAACAGACCTTTGTTTTGGTCTAAAATGTTAAAGATGATAAAAGAAAAATGTTTTCATTGTGGAGATGATTGTGACACAATACCTATTGTATTTAAAGGTAAGCATTTTTGTTGCAATGGATGTAAAACAGTCTTCGAAATTTTTGAGTCTAACGACTTAACTTATTACTATGACTTACAATCTGCTGCTGGTACAATACCAAATGAAGTAGCGGATAAGTATAACTTTTTAGATGATCCTGTAATTTTAAATAAGCTTATAGAGTTTAATGAAAAAAAACATCAAATAGTAAATCTTTACATACCTCATATACATTGTAGTTCTTGTATTTGGGTTTTAGAAAACTTAAATAAATTGCAACAATCCATAAGTTCTTCTCAGGTAGATTTTCCAAAAAAAATGGTGCGTATTGCCTATAACCCAGAAGATTTAAGTTTAAAGCAGTTGGTTATTTTATTGGCTAAAATTGGGTATGAGCCATACATTTCTTTAGATGATTATGACAAAGGTAAAAAAAACGTAGACCGTAGTCTTATTTATAAATTAGGGGTTGCAGGTTTTGCTTTTGGTAACGTTATGTTTTTGTCTTTTCCGGAGTATTTTGAGGTGCAAGAGTTTTGGTTAGATCAATACAAAAATGTGTTTAGGTGGTTAATGTTTGCTTTTTCATTGCCTGTAGTTTTTTATTCTGCACAAGACTATTTAATATCTGCTTACAAAAGTATTTCTTCTAAAATTTTAAATATAGATGTGCCTATTGCATTAGGTGTTTTGGTGCTTTTTGTACGTAGTACATTAGAAATTATTTTTGATTGGGGAACTGGTTTTTTTGATAGTTTAACAGGGTTGATATTTTTTCTGCTGCTAGGTAAATTTTTTCAACAAAAAACATATTCCTTTTTATCTTTTGAGCGCGATTATAAGTCGTACTTTCCAATAGCAGTAACCAGAATTGTAACCAGAGGAAAAGAAGAAACTTTGCAGGTTTATGATATTAGGCAAGGAGACCGACTTTTAATTAGAAATGAAGAATTAATACCAGTAGATGGTATTCTATTAAAAGGTAATGCACGTATAGATTATAGTTTTGTTACAGGAGAGTCTGAAGCTGTTGTAAAAGAAAGCGGAGATAAAATTTTGGCAGGTGGTAAGCAGTTGCAAGGAGCAATAGAAATGGAAGCTTTAAAAACGGTATCACAAAGTTACTTAACACAATTATGGGGCAATTCTGTTTTTTCTATAGATAAAACAAGTAAGTTCCAAACCATTACAGATAAAATTAGTCAGCGTTTTACAATTGCAGTTTTAAGTATTGCTTTTATGGCTACATTTATTTGGATGTTTATTGATAGTAGTAAGGCTATAAATGTTTTTACTGCGGTTTTAATAATTGCTTGCCCTTGTGCAATAGCATTAGCAGCACCATTTACATTGGGTAATATGTTACGCATTTTTGGGCGTAAAAAATTCTATTTAAAAAACACACAAACTATAGAGCAGTTAGCACAGTTAACTACAGCTATTTTTGATAAAACAGGAACCTTAACAACAGCTCAAAAAAGCACAGCTAGTTATGAGGGTATGGCGTTAAGCGCAGAAGAAGAATCGTTATTAAAAAATACATTAAGAGCCTCTAACCACCCTTTAAGTAGAACCCTTTATAATTTATTAGCAGCGCAAGATATTTTAACCTTAGATGATTATGAAGAACATTTAGGAAAAGGAATAATAGGAGTTTTAGAAGATAATAATATAAAAGTAGGATCTGCAAATTTTGTTGGAAATAACAGTGTAACCGCACAAGAGAATACAGCTGTATACATTAGTAGTAATGATGCATACAAAGGCAAGTTTGTTTTTAGTAACCAATATAGAGAAGGTGTGTCTAAATTGTTTGAAGAAATGAAACAAACTTTAGATTTGGGTGTTTTATCTGGTGATAATGAAGGAGAAAAAGAACGTTTGCAAGCTTTGTTACCCAAATTAACTCCACTTTACTTTAACCAGAAACCAGAAGATAAATTAGATTTTATTAAAAGTTTACAAGAGCAAGGAAAAAAAGTGCTTATGGTTGGTGATGGTTTAAATGATGCTGGTGCTTTGGCACAAAGTAATGTAGGTATTGCTATATCAGAAAATGTAAATGTATTTTCACCTGCCTGTGATGGTATTTTAGATGCATCAAAATTTAAGCAATTGTACCAGTATATAAACGCATCTAAAAGTGCAATGAAAATTATAAAACTAAGTTTTGGTTTTTCTTTATTGTATAATTTATTTGGATTGTATTTTGCTACTACAGGACAATTAATGCCTGTTATTGCAGCTATATTAATGCCTTTAAGCTCTATAAGTATTGTTTTGTTTACTACTATTGCAACCAATTTAGTGGGTAAAAAATTAGAATAAAAAAAGAGCAGTTTTACAAATTGTAAAACTGCTCTTTTTATGCGTAAAACATTAAAGTTTAATTGCCATTATAACTAAAAAAATGTGGTTTAAAAGTAATCATAGCCCAAGCCCAATTGTTGGTCATAGAAGCGTCTCCTCCTTTAATAATTTCCATAGAATCAGAAGCAAACATTTGTGAGTATCCGGCATTAAAAACTATACTTTTAGATGCTTTGTACCCAAGAGTAAGGTCTATTTCTGTACCTAAATAGCTATCTTGCTCTATACCGTTACCATTTACTATAGTAGCAGCAGAACTAAAAAAGTGAGGTGCTAAGTTGGCAGAAAACTTATTTTTACTGTAATTAATTTTAGCGTTAATATCTACTAAGCCAACAGAGTTACTGTGGTTACCAACATAAAAATAATCCATAATACCATTATACCTGTGGTTGGTTCCAAACCAAGGAGTAAAAGAATTTAAATCGCTAGTAGTTTCGTTCATATCTGTCCCAGACATATACTCGGCTCCAAGCCCTACTAAAAACTCAGAGTTTAAGCTGTAGTTTATGATTGCACTGGCATTTAAAGCAGATAAATCTGAATTTTCAATTTTACCAGTTTGTAAATAAATTGATGCATTTGCACTCCATCTATTATCATTTAAGGCACTTGTTAAACCAATGGTTTGGTTGTACGCTATTTTTTGTTCGTTATTGTCATCAAAAGCAAAACCAGTATTTAAAAATAAAAAGCTTAAACCTATTTTGTTAAACTTAGTGTTGTACCATAAATACTGAAAGTTTTTGTAGTTATTTAGGGTGTAATCTTCTTCAAAAATAGATTGTGATGTTTCGTTTAGTGCAAAACCAATATCCATTCTGTTAGTTGCATTTGGTTTAAATTTTATTCTAAGAGCATCGTGGCTTCTACCTTGTTGGTTCCAGTCTGCACGTCCAAAAATACGCTCTGTATCATAAGCAATATGTTGTCTTCCCAGTTTAAAACTCCATTTTCCTAAAAAAGCTTCTGCCCAAGCTTGTTGTAATGTTATGCCATTTGCATCTGTTGTAGATAATGTAGCAGCATCTCCCCAAACCCTTACATTTTGTGCAGCAACAAAGGCGTTAAATTCAGTTCCTTTGTAGTCAAAATTTAATCTAGTTCTTTGTGATATAAAAGAAGCAGGGTCAACGGCATCAGAATTTAAGGTGCTGTAACCGTTTCTAAACTCAAAACGTGGTTTTATTTCTGCATCTAAATTAAACTGTTGTGCATTTACTTGCTGTATTAAAAGTATTAAACCAGTAAAAAATGCATTCTTCAATAACTTCATATTAGTTCTCTTTTTGTAATGTTTTTTCAAATATACTAGCTTTTATTACATAGGCTAATTACAATCACAATCTTAACAGCTTATACCTCATAAATGTTTTTTAAAATTTCTTTAAAGTATGATATATATCATATTATAAGAAGTGCATAGCCGGTAATTTTGTCTTATAAATTCAGGTAGGTATGAGTGTAATTTATGTGTTGCTGTCTATAAGTATTATAGTGGCGTTGTTTTTCTTTTTAGCATTTATAATATCGGTAAAGAGTGGTCAGTATGATGATTCTTATACACCATCTATACGTATGCTTTTTGAAGACGAATTGGTACAAAAGAGCTCTAAGACTCAAGAAAGTAAAAAAATCGAACAAACTAAGATGAATTAAATTATGGAAGTACAACAGTTTTATTACGACAATAAAATCGTAAAGAAATTTCTCTATGCTACAATATTTTGGGGTATTGTAGGAATGTCAGTGGGTCTGTTATTAGCCTTTATGTTTCTTTTTCCAAATTTAACCGATGGTATTTCATGGTTAAGTTTTGGTAGGTTAAGACCATTACATACAAACGCAGTAATTTTTGCCTTTGTGGGTAACGCTATTTTTGCGGGAGTATATTACTCTACGCAGCGTTTGTTAAAGGCACGTATGTTTAGTGATGGGTTAAGTAATTTTAACTTTTGGGGTTGGCAAGCCATAATTGTAGCCGCAGCTATTACATTGCCATTGGGTTACAGCACATCTAAAGAGTATGCAGAACTAGAGTGGCCAATAGATATAGCTATTGCAGTAGTTTGGGTAGCTTTTGGTTGGAACCTTATAGGAACAATGTTGCGTAGAAGACAAAGACATTTGTATGTAGCAATTTGGTTTTACTTAGCTACGTTTGTTACTGTAGCTGTACTGCATATATTTAATAGTTTAGAGCTGCCAGTAAGTGCACTAAAAAGTTACTCTGTTTATGCAGGTGTACAAGATGCATTGGTGCAGTGGTGGTATGGACATAATGCGGTAGCATTTTTCTTAACAACACCATTTTTAGGGTTAATGTATTATTTTGTACCTAAGGCAGCAAACAGACCTGTGTATTCTTACAGGTTATCTATAGTACACTTTTGGTCTTTAATATTTATTTATATCTGGGCAGGTCCTCATCACTTGTTGTATTCTGCTTTACCAGATTGGGCACAAAATTTAGGTGTAGCATTCTCTATTATGTTACTTGCTCCGTCTTGGGGAGGTATGATAAACGGACTTTTAACCTTGCGTGGTGCTTGGGATAAAGTACGTACAGATCCTACGCTTAAATTTATGGTAGTAGCCATTACAGGTTATGGTATGGCAACTTTTGAAGGTCCTATGTTATCATTAAAAAATGTAAATGCAATTGCGCATTTTAGTGACTGGATTATTGCACACGTACACGTTGGAGCATTGGCCTGGAACGGGTTTTTAACTTTTGGTATGATCTACTGGTTGGTACCAAAAATGTTTAAAACAAGGTTACACTCTACTGGTTTAGCAAATGCCCACTTCTGGATTGGTACCTTGGGTATTATTCTTTACGCATTGCCAATGTATGTAGCAGGGTTTACACAAGCCTTAATGTGGGAAGATTTTAATCCAGATGGAACTTTAGTTTATGGTAACTTTTTAGAAACCGTAAAAGAAATTATACCAATGTATTGGATGCGTGCAATAGGTGGTAGTATGTACATATTAGGTGCATTTATTATGCTGTATAATGTGTTTAAAACAGTACGTTCTGGCCAAAAAGTAGAAGATGAATTGGCAGAAGCTGCACCTCTTACAAGAGTATCTAAAAAAAGAACAAAAGGAGAAACATACCACTCTTGGTTAGAGCGTAAGCCTGTGCAATTAACCATATTGGCAACAGTAGCTATTTTAATTGGTGGTATAGTGCAAATTATACCTACAATACTAGTAAAATCTAACATACCAACAATAACAAGTGTAAAACCGTATACACCTTTAGAGTTAGAGGGTAGAGATTTGTATATAAGAGAAGGTTGTGTTGGTTGCCACTCGCAAATGGTACGTCCGTTTAGAGGAGAGGTAGAGCGTTACGGTGAGTATGCTAAAGCAGGAGAGTTTGTTTATGATCATCCATTTTTATGGGGAAGTAAGCGTACTGGTCCAGATTTATTAAGAGTTGGTGGTAAATATTCAGACAATTGGCACTTAAACCATATGTACGATCCGCAAAGTACCTCATCTGGTTCTATAATGCCAGCCTACCAATGGCTTATACGTAATGAACATGATAGGAGCAATGTAAAAAGCAAAATGGAGGCTATGGTTTCTTTAGGTGTGCCTTATACAAAAGAAGATATTGCTAACGCAGAAAAATCTATGGAGGAGCAAGCTACTAAAATAGAAAAGAACCTATATACAGATCCAGATTTTGCAAAGAGCTACGAGGCAGATAAAAAGTTTGCTAAAGATAACGGAAAGCCTTTTGTAGAAATGAAAGACAGGGAAATTGTATCTCTAATAGCTTATTTACAGCGTTTAGGTACAGATATTAAAATAAAGAATACAGAAGAGACAACTGCTAAAAAATAATATTATGCTAAAGTTTATAAAAGGACATATGGAGAGTATGGAGGGTATAGCAACCTATCCTATGATATCACTACTTATATTTTTTGTGTTCTTCACCATACTTTTTTGGTGGGTGTTTACAGCAACAAAAGAACATATTAAGGAGGTAAGTAACATACCTCTAGAAGATGATGATAAAACCAACCTAACAAAATAATAGTACTATGAAAAATATGACACCTTGGTGGATAAGGATACCTCTAGTTTTCTTTATCGTTTTTGGATTAATGGAATACTTTATAGACTCTGGTGACCAACCAGCGTTTATAGCCTATCCAATTGTTTTAGGTTTTTTAGTATTGGTATTACTAATATTAATAGCGTCTGAAGTAATTGTTAGGTCTATTGAAAATGTAATGTTCCAAACATTGCCAGAAGAAGCAAAACAGAAATATTTAGAAGAAGATACTAAAAAGGTTGAGTGGAAATGGGGGAAAAGAGTTTATGCTAAACTATTAGGATCTAAACCTATGGAAGAAGAGCATGAAATAATTTTAGATCATAATTATGATGGTATACAAGAGTTAGATAACAATTTACCGCCATGGTGGGTGTATCTTTTTTATGCAGGTATCATATTTGGAGCAGTGTACTTAGCTAGATTTCATGTTTTTAATGATTATGACCAAGCATTGGAGTATGAGCAAGATGTTGCTGCTGCAAAAATAGAAATAGAAGAGTATAAAAAAACCGCTAAAGGTTTAGTAGATGTAAACACAGTTGAAGTTTTAACAGATGCTGCAGATATAAAAGCTGGTGAAAAAATATACCAAACAAGTTGTGTTGCTTGTCATATTGCAGATGGTGGTGGTGGTATAGGACCTAACCTAACAGATGAATATTGGCTTTTAGGTGGTGGTATTAAAAACGTTTTTAACACCATATCTGAAGGTGGTAGAGATGGTAAAGGTATGGTTGCTTGGAAGCAAATATTAAAGCCGTTGGAGCGTGCACAAGTAGCTAGTTATGTATTAACACTACAAGGTACAACACCAGCAAATCCTAAAGAACCTCAAGGAGAAATTTGGAAACCAGAACCAGCAGAAGAATAACAAAGGAGTATTACTAGTAAAAACAACAAAATGGCTGCAGATGAAAAGTTTAGGGATTCTATTGGTACAATAGATACTGACGGTAAAAGAGCTTGGGTTTTTCCAAAAAAACCTAGTGGTAAATTTTACAATTATCGCAAAATAGTTAGTTACACATTACTGTTGTTTTTGCTAGTATCTCCTTTTATAAAAATAAAGGGCAACCAATTTATATTGTTTAATGTAATAGATCGTCGTTTTAATATATTTGGTTTTCCTTTTTGGCCACAAGATTTTCATTTGGTCGTAATATCAATGATTATAGGTGTGGTTTTTATCGCCTTATTTACTGTTGCTTTTGGGCGTATTTTTTGTGGTTGGATGTGTCCGCAAACCATTTTTTTAGAAATGGTTTTTCGTAGAATAGAATATTGGATTGAAGGTGACCGTGGAGCACAAATGCGTTTAGATAAGCAAAAGTGGGATGCTGTTAAAATTAGAAAAAGAGTAACCAAATGGATTATCTTTTTTGTCATCTCGTTTATAATTGCTAACGTTTTTTTAGCATATTTAATTGGTAGTGATACGCTAATTAAATACATCACAGACGGACCATTGTTGCATACCAGTACAATGATATCATTATTAATTTTTACAGCAGTTTTCTATTTTGTTTTTGCTTGGTTTAGAGAGCAAGTATGTATTATAGCTTGTCCTTATGGGCGTATGCAAGGTGTGCTTTTAGACAACAAATCTATTGTAGTAGCGTATGACCATAAAAGAGGAGAAGGGGAAAATGGAAGAAAAAAGTTTAGAAAAAATGAAGATCGTACAGCACTTGGTCATGGAGATTGTATAGACTGTTCCCAATGTGTAAACGTTTGTCCTACTGGCATAGATATAAGAAATGGTACACAACTAGAGTGTGTAAACTGTACAGCTTGTATAGATGAGTGTAATACCATAATGGAAAAAGTAAACTTGCCAAAAGGTTTAATTAGGTATGCTAGTGAAGATAATATAGAGAAAAAGACCAAGTTTAAATTTACACCAAGACTAAAAGGTTACTCGGCAGTTTTAATAATTTTAATAGGATTGCTTATTGGTATGCTGTTTTTAAGAAACGATTTAGAAGCAAATATTTTAAGACTTCCAGGTCAGTTATATGAACATAAAGAAGGAAACATAATTAGTAATGTATATACTTTTAAACTGGTGAATAAAACTACAGAGGATGTTACAGATGTTAGTTTTAAACTGTTATCCCATAAAGGAACAATTAAACTGGTTACACATAAAAACTTTAACGTGCCAGCACAAGAGCTGGCAGAAGGCACATTATTTATAGAAATTAATAATGCAGCTTTAAATGGTGACAAAGACAAGCTTAAAATAGGAGTGTATAGTAATAATAAATTAGTAGAAACAACTACAGCACGTTTTTTAGCACCAAGAAGCTACAAATAAAAAAATAAGTTATGAAAATAAATTGGGGAACAGGAATAGTACTGGCATTTGTAGGCTTCATTAGCTTTATATTATACTTTGTTGTTAGAATGAATTCTGAGAACAGGGCTAAACATGATTTGGTTACAGAGGAGTATTATAAGGCAGAGTTAGGGTATCAAAAAGAAATTAATGACGTTACCAATGCGTATAAATTAACCAATAAACTAGCTGTAGAAAAAACTGAAGATGGCTTATTAATAGCTTTTCCAAAGGATCAAGATTTTAATAAAATAACAGGTAAGGTGTCCCTATATAGACCATCTAATAAACAATTGGATTTTAGCTTACCCATAAGTTTATCCAAAACACATTTGCTCATACCTGACAAACGTTTGTTAGATGGTCGGTGGGACATTAAAATTGCATGGGAATACAATAAAAAAGAATTTTTACACAAACAAAGTATAACGTATTAAGTATGTTACTATCTGCTTTTATATTAGGGTTAATGGGAAGTTTGCACTGCGTAGGTATGTGTGGGCCCATAGCCTTTATGTTACCAGTAGATAGGCATAGCAAACTAAAAAAAACTGTTCAGATCTTTATTTATCATATTGGTAGGTTGCTTGCTTACGGAGTAATAGGTCTTGTTTTTGGGCTGCTAGGTAAAGGGTTGTATGTTTTTGGTTTGCAACAAAAACTATCAATTGCAATAGGAATTTTAATGATTGTTATAGTATTAATTCCATCTAAAAAAATACAAAAATACAATGTGTCTAAACCTATTTATAAGCTTATTTCTAAAGTAAAATCTAAATTAGGAAAGGAGCTTAAAAAAAGAACTCCAGATACGTTTTTAACTATTGGTTTTTTAAACGGATTTTTACCGTGTGGCTTGGTATATATGGCATTGTTTGGAGCCATAGCTATGGGTAATGCAGCGCAAGGCTCTTTATATATGGTAATCTTTGGTGCAGGTACCATACCACTTATGACAATTGCTGTTTATTTTGGCGGAATGCTAAAAGGTGTTGCGCGTAAAAAAGTACAACAGTTAATTCCTGTTTTTGTAATTGTAATTGGAGTGTTGTTTATTCTTAGAGGCTTGGGCCTTGGTATTCCTTATGTGTCTCCTAAACCTGTTGTAGAAATGGTTTCTACCAATATGGAGTGTCACTAATTACTAAAAAATTTAATGTTATGAATATTGTTTCTGCAGCGCAAGCCGCAAAATCTATAAAATCTGGTAATAGAGTTTTTTTGCAAGGAGCTGCAATGACGCCAAATGTGCTAATAGATGCTTTGTGTAATAGATACGAAGAATTAAAAAACGTAGAAATTGTATCTATACATACAGAGGGGCAAGCAAAATATGCACAAGAGCCTTATAGTAAAAGTTTTAAAATGAATAGTTGCTTTGTTGGTAGCAATGTTAGGCAATTAATAAATACAACTCAAGGAGATTATATTCCAATTTTTTTAAGCGAAATTAACCTGCTTTTTAGAAACGGAATTCTTCCGTTAGATGTTGCTGTTGTGCAAGTGTCTCCACCAGATAAACACGGGTATTGTTCTTTAGGTGTTTCTGTAGACATAACATTACCAGCCATACAAACAGCAAAAAAAGTTATAGCACAAATAAACCCTTGCGTGCCCAGAACTCACGGTGATGGTATTATACACATAAAAGATATAGACTGTGCTGTTGAGGTTAATACACCAATACATACGCACGGTGTTTCATCAATATCTAACATAGAACAACAAATTGGTAAACACGTAGCAGGTTTAATAGAAGATGGTGCTACCTTACAAATGGGTATAGGTAATATACCAAACGCAGTGTTAAGTAATTTAGGCAACCACAAACGTTTGGGTATACATACAGAAATGTTTTCTGATGGTGTTTTGCCTTTAATAGAAAGTGGTGTAATTACAGGCGAAGATAAAGTAGTAAAACACGGTAAAATTGTAACCTGCTTTGCTGTAGGATCACAAAAACTTTACGATTTTGTAGATGATAATCCATTGGTGCATTTTAAAGAAGCTGCTTATACTAATGATACTTCCATTATACGCAGAAACCCTAAGGTTACAGCTATTAATAGCGCTATAGAAATAGATCTTACAGGTCAAATTTGTGCAGATACAATTGGTAGCAGGCAATATTCTGGTGTAGGCGGACAAATGGATTTTATACGTGGTGCATCTTTGTCTAAAGGTGGTAAACCTATTTTTGCAATGCCGTCTATTACCGCTAAAGGCATTTCTAAAATAACACCGTTTTTAAAACAAGGAGCGGGTGTTACTACAACACGTGCTCACGTACACTATGTAGCCACAGAATACGGAGTGGTTAATTTATATGGTAAAAATTTACAAGAAAGAGCAAAGGTATTAATATCTATTTCTCACCCTAATTTTAGAGAGGAGTTAAGTAAAGAAGCTTATAATCGTTTTAAAAGCTAGTTGCAAAACTTTAAAAGCATTGTTTTAAGAGGTTTATAACACTAGTAATTCTTTTTTTTAAGTAATTTTGATGCATTGTTTACAATGTATTCATTATAAAAAAATACACCATTGTAGCAGTTTTAAAATTGCCCATTTGTGTATTTTTTTTATGTCAATTTTTTTTAAAAAAATAGCACCCTCAATTAATTATGCAAGAAACAATTTATATAAAAAATATGGTTTGCAACCGTTGTATAGCTTCGGTTTTAGATATTTTTAATGCTGAAGATTATGTGGTGGAATCTGTAGAATTAGGAAAAGTTATTGCTACAAAAGGTGCTAAAAGTAGTTTTAAAAACTTAAGTAAAATGCTTACCCAAATTGGTTTTGAAGTAATAGCTAACAAGACAGATACTTTAATTGAACAATTAAAAGTGGCTATAATTCATAAGATCGAAAATGGAGAAACAGCTCATATTTTTCAGGCTTTAGCAAAAGAATTTGGTAAAACAGAAACAGCTCTTAGTAAGCTTTTTAGTAAGTCTGAAGGTGTAACGTTAGAGAAATACACCATCAACTTAAAAATAGAAAAAGTAAAGGAATACATACAGTTAGGACAACTAAATTTTTCTGAAATAGCTTATAGTTTAAATTATAAAACAAGTAGCCATTTAGCCCGCCAGTTTAAAACTGTTACAGGAATGTCTATGAGCGATTATAAAAATTTGGAGAATTGGGATAGAAAAACACTAGACCAAATTGTATAAATAAGAATCGGAATTGTGAAAGTGCAACAAAGACTGTGTGCTTAATTTTGTAGTGTAAAAAGAAACAAAATGAAACATACCTATCATATACACGGAATGACTTGTAATGGTTGCCGTGGGCACGTAGAAAAAACACTGGCTAATGTAGATGGTGTTACTAATGCTAGCGTTAATTTAGAAAAAGCAGAAGCTACAATAGAATCCGAATCTCATATACCTATAAATACTTTTAAAGAAGCTTTAAAAAAAGATGGTGACAGGTATAGTATACATAATGTAGGTGAGCACGTGCATACTCCAACAAAAGAAGCACAGCCAAAAGGGCAAGGCACAGGTGTTTTTTATTGTCCTATGCATTGTGAAGATGATAAAACTTACGATGAGGCTGGTGACTGTCCTGTCTGCGGAATGGATTTGGTAGAGGAACAAAATTTAAACCCTGTTACTCAACAACAATATACGTGTCCAATGCACCCAGAGGTTGTAAAAGATGAGCCCGGAGATTGCCCTATTTGTGGTATGGACTTAGTGCCAATGGAACCTAGTCTTTCTGCAGAAGAAAAAACATATAAAAAACTAATACATAAATTTTGGTTGTCTTTAGGTTTTACATTACCTATTTTTTTAATAGCAATGAGCGAGATGCTGCTTAACAACACATTGTATACCATTTTAGATCAAAAATATTGGAATTGGGTACAATTAGTGTTGTCTATACCTGTAGTTTTTTATGGTACGTGGATGTTTTTTGAACGTGCTTACAGAAGTGTAAAAACGTGGAATTTAAATATGTTTACACTGGTTGGTATTGGCGCAGGTGTAGCTTGGTTATTTAGTGTTTTTGGCTTATTGGTACCAGATTTTTTTCCTGCTGAGTTTAAAACACAAAGTGGAGCAGTACATGTATATTTTGAAGCTGCAACGGTAATATTAACATTAGTTTTAATGGGGCAGGTGTTAGAGGCACGCGCGCACAGTAAAACTAATGCAGCCGTTAAAGAGTTACTTAAACTTGCACCTAACAAAGCAGTTAAGGTTGTTAACGGAGTAGAAGAAGAAGTTGCTATAAATAACGTTGTTAAAGGTGATGTTCTAAAAGTGAAACCAGGAGAAAAAATCCCTGTTGATGGTTATATTACAGAGGGTAGCACAACGGTAGACGAGTCTATGATTTCTGGAGAACCCATTGCTGTTAGTAAAACTGTAAAAGATGAGGTTAGTAGTGGTACTATTAACGGTAACCAGTCTTTTTTAATGCAAGCAGAAAAAGTGGGTGCAGATACATTGCTTTCTCAGATTGTGAAAATGGTGAATGATGCCAGTCGTAGTAGAGCGCCAATACAAAAATTAGCAGATAAAATATCTAGTTATTTTGTGCCAGTAGTGGTTATTGTTTCTATACTAACCTTTATTGCTTGGGTAATTTGGGGTCCAGAGCCTGCTTATGTTTTTGCCTTAGTAAATGCTATTGCGGTATTAATAATAGCGTGTCCTTGTGCATTAGGCTTGGCAACACCAATGTCTATTATGGTTGGTGTTGGTAAAGGAGCCCAAAACGGTGTTTTAATAAAAAATGCTGAGGCTTTGGAGTTAATGAATAAATTAGAAGTTTTAATTGTAGACAAAACAGGAACAATTACAGAAGGGAAACCCACAGTAGAAAAGGTAAGTGTTTTTAATAAAGATTTTACGGTAGATAAAGTAACACAATTTATAGCTTCATTAAATAATTTTAGTGAGCACCCTTTAGCAGAAGCTACAGTAAATTATGCTAAAGAAAATAAAGTTGATTTTTTAAAAACAAAAAACTTTAATGCTGTTACAGGTAAAGGTGTAGAAGGTGTTATTTCTGATACTAAAATAAGTTTGGGTAATGCATTAATGATGAACTATGCTAATGCTGCTATTTCTTCTGTAATGGAAGAGGAGGTACAAAAATATCAAAAACAAGGAAAAACAGTTTCTTATGTAGCAATAAATAAAGAGGTCATAGGTTATGTTGTTATTGCTGATAAAATTAAAGAAACAAGCGCTAAAGCAATAAAGGAACTACAAAATAGAGGAGTAGACGTAATTATGCTTACTGGTGATACTTATGAAACTGCTAAGGCTGTAGCAGACTCACTTAATTTAAATAGTTTTAAAGCCGGTATGTTGCCAAAAGATAAGTTAAAAGAAGTTGAAAAATTACAACAACAAGGTAAAATAGTTGCTATGGCTGGTGATGGAATTAATGATGCGCCTGCATTAGCAAAAAGTGATGTTGGCATTGCAATGGGTACTGGTACAGATGTGGCTATAGAGAGCGCAATGATTACACTTGTAAAAGGAGATTTACACGGTATAGTTAAAGCACATAACTTAAGTAGTGGAGTACTTAAAAACATTAAACAAAACTTATTTTTTGCGCTAATTTATAATACTATAGGTGTACCAATTGCAGCAGGTGTTTTGTATCCTGTCTTTGGTTTGTTGCTTTCCCCTATGATAGCAGCTTTAGCTATGAGTTTTAGTTCTGTGTCTGTAATTGCAAATGCATTACGATTAAAAAAAATAAAAATATAAATAAGTAGATGCATTTTTTAAATGTATAAAAAATAAAAATTACTATATTAACATCGATTAATAAATATCTACTATGAAAAAGATGATTTTGACTACAGCTGTACTTGGCTTATTAGCCTTTACCAGTTGTAAAAATGATGCAAAGCAGACTACAGATGGTGGTAACAGCACTAGTGTAAATGTAGAAGATGAGTTGGCTACGGCTAAAACTACTTTTGGTGTGCGTGGTAACTGTGGTATGTGTAAAAGTACTATAGAAAAAGCAGCAAAATCTGTAGACGGTGTAGCTAGTGCAAATTGGGATGTTAAAAAGAAACAAATTACAATTGCTTTTAATGGTGATAAAACTAATGAAGATGCATTTCATAAAGCTATAGCAGAATCTGGTTACGATACAGAAAAGTCTTCCGGAAGTGAAGAAGCTTATAAAGAATTACCTGCCTGTTGCAAGTATGATCATGAAATGGCAATGAGTGTAGAAGAATAATACGCAAATAACTTTAAAAAAAGCGGCAATCTGGTAGACCTAGTTTGTCGCTTCTTTTATGCTGTTTTAATAAATGCGGAGTAACTGTTTTAAAGTGGTAATTTTTTTCTCTTTTAATTTTACCAAAATCTTTAAAAAAGCAATAGCAGTAATATACGCATCACCAAGAGCGGTATGCCTATCTTTTACAGATATACTAAACTTTTCTGCCAATTCATCTAAAGAATAATGCTCTTTTTTTACCAATAAATTAGAGCGTATAAGTGTTTTTTTATACAAGGTAGATGTATCTAAAATTTTGTTTTTTAATTTGGGTAAGCCATGGCGCTCTAATGCCATATTTATAAAAGTAACATCAAAACCAGCGTGGTGGGCTACAATGACACTGTTTTTTAGGTACGCTAAAAACAGTTTTAAGGCTTCTAGCTCTTCAAGTCTAGTAGTTTTACCTTCTTTTAATATTCCGTGTATTTCTGCCGTTTCTTGGTTGTAATGATCTTGGTGTATAAAAACCTCAAAACTATCACCTATATTAATATCATTATTTTTAAGTTTTAAAGCACCAATACAAAGCATACGATCTTCTTGGTAACTAAAGCCAGTAGTTTCTGTATCTAAAACAACAAACGTAATATCTTGTATGTTTTCTGGTTGTTTGGTTTTAAAAAGATTTTCATATTCAAGCCAATAATCTGGTAAATCTAATTTACTTTTTTTAAAGAAATTTATCATCTTAATAGGTTTGATACTTTAAATCTAATATACACTAATTCTTGTATTTCCTTAATAGTTCTAAAGGTTCGTTTAAGTTTTATTTTCTCTGCTTTAGTTAGTTTGCTTAATGATATATACCTGCCAGAATCGTTATGTAATAAACCTTGTTTGGTTCTAAATTTTAGTAATGCTTTGGTAGCATAAGATGCAGCAATAAATAGTTCTGCGTTATTGGGTTCTAACTCGGCTAATTTTTCAAAACGCTCTGCAGTATAATTAATAGACTTTATAGAGTGAGATAATATTAAAACTCTAGCTGCATCTGTTAATGGCATAAGCGCACGTCTTTTAATATCAAAAAAGTCTTTATTTGCACCATCTTGCTCTACTAAAAATTGTCTAAAAAAACCGGTAGGAGATGGGTTTTGTAAAGATCCGCTAGCTAAATGTAAAAAGAAATTTGGGTAATTTTTAGCTGTTTCAAATATATGGTTTGATAGTTCTGTAACCAACTCTTGGTTGCCATATACATTGTTATAATCAAAAAATATAGATGATAACAATACTTCATCTTTACCAGGATTTGTAATCCAAGATGTAACATTTGTTTTCCACTCACTAAGGCTTAAGCACCAATTTGGGTTAGAAGCCATCATTTCTGCAGGGCAATACTCGTAGCCAATAACGTTTAGTCTTTGTGTTACTTGTTTGGCAAAATTTATAAATATTGCTTTTGTTTCTTCTAGTTTTTCTGGTGGTACATCTTCAAAAACCAGAGCATTGTCTTGGTCTGTATGTAGTAATTGTTCACTTCTACCTTGGCTACCTAATGCAAGCCAACTAAAAGATACAGGTAACGGAGTACCTAACTTAGCAATAGAATTTTTTATAATTTGCTTAATACAGGCATCATTAAGTTCAGAAATAATTTTAGAAATTAATGTCATTGGTATATTCTGGTTTAAATATCCCTTTAACAGCATCATTATGCCTTTTCTAACCTGCTTAATTTCCTTAGTTCTAGTGGCTCTTTTTATTGCCTTAATTAGTACTGTTGGGTTGTTGCCAACCGCAAGCATAACATCATGTTTAGATAAAATACCAACAGCCTTAGAATTAACAGTACCATCTTTTGTTAAGCATAAATGGCTAATATTACTTTTTATCATTGCCATTTGTGCCTGCGTAATGGTTAATTTTTTTGAGTAAGTAATTACTGGCGATGTCATTATCTCTCTTGCAGGAGCAGAAATAGGTAGTTTCCCAGTAACAATTTTGTTACGCAAATCTTTGTCTGTAATAATACCAATGGGTAATTTGTCTTCTAAAACTAAAATAGCACCAACATTTTTGCTTGTCATTTTTGCAGCTAGCACTTTTGCTTGTGTTTTAGGAGAGCAACTTACTAGTTTTTTAGAATATTTTACAGGCTGCAAGTCAAACAACTCTGCACTAGGGTTGTAAACTTCTCCGCTTTCAGGCTCTCCGTATAAGGTACCTCTGTAGCTTTTAGAATAAGGGTTTCTAGTGTTAGAGGCAAAACTATCTATTAAAAAATTACCAACATCTCTGTTGCTAGTAGCAAATGGTTTAAAAGTAACAATAGGTATGGCGTATAATATACTTTCTTCATGTGCCTTTGCTTGCATTTTATAATTTTCATTAGCAATTAAAGGGCGTAAACCAAAAATATCTCCTTCATCACAAATATCTACAATAGTATTGGTTTCTGTTTTATTTAAAGATACGGCACCTTTATGTATAATATAAAAATGAGTATGTGGCGCATCATTTTCATTAAAAATAATAGCATCTTTTTCTTTATAAACAATAGATATTTGTGTAGCTAATTCTTGTAATTCTTCTAATAATAATTGATTAAAAGGAGGGTAGTTTTTTAAAAAATCTGCTACTCTATGTGATATGGTATTTTTCATACGTTTTATTACTATTGTTTTGTAAATTTAAGAGAGAATAAGTTATAAACGGCATTAAAATAACTTAAAGTAACAAGTGTTTTTGACTTTAAAAAGAACTTTTTTTTAAAAATATAAGATTTTTAAGACTTATTTTTAAATTGATTATAACTCTTGTATTCCTTGTTTTAAAGGGGTTTTTAAGTTTTCTGTTAGCTTTGTGTTATCAGAAAATTATTTTTTTTATTTTTTTTGATGGAATATTAGTTTTTTCATTTTTTTTGTTTTCATTTGTCCCGTCAAAATAAAGGATTAAATTTTGGCAATTTAGCACATAGCTGAGCATAAATGTATAATGTTTCTATGTTCGGGTTTTTGGGAATTAGGAAGTCATACCCAAAAACAACCTATAAGATAGGAAACCGAATTTTAAAGCTAACTTCCGGTAACACCTCTATAGTCTGCAGCCAGCATGACTACTTTTTCGTGCCAACCACGGAACGTCAAATCATTGTTTAGTATTTTAAAATTTTAGTCGCAAAAAACGCCCAAAAGCATAAGGTTTTCCTGTGTTTTAAAATTTTAATTTATCAAATAATAATTTAATGAATACTAAATATATTGATTTAATTGACCAGACTTATCATTTTCCACAAGAAGAGTTTAAGTTAGATGGTGAAAACTTAATGTTTCATGACATACCATTAAAACAACTAGTAGAACAATACGGTAGCCCGTTAAAGTTTACATACTTACCAAAAATCTCTGATAATATTTCTAGAGCTAAAAATTGGTTTACTATAGCAATGGAAAAATACCAATATAAAGGTAAATACCATTACTGTTATTGTACTAAAAGTTCTCATTTTAAACCAGTATTGCATGAGGCCTTAAACAATAATATACATATAGAAACGTCTTCTGCGTTTGATATTAATATTGTTGAGCACTTAAAAAAAGAAGGTAAAATTAAAGATGATACTTATGTAATATGTAACGGCTTTAAAAGAGACCAATACATAACAAACATAGCAAGGTTAATTAATGAAGGACACCGTAATTGCATACCAATTATAGATAATTATGAGGAAATAGACCTGTTGTCTAATGAAATTAATGAAGACTTTAAAGTAGGAATTCGTATAGCGTCTGAAGAAGAACCAAAATTTGAGTTTTATACTTCTCGCTTAGGAATTGGCTACAAAAACATTGTTCCTTTTTATGAAAATCAAATTAGAGATAATGATAAGGTACAGTTAAAAATGTTGCACTTTTTTATAAATACAGGTATAAAAGACAATGCATATTACTGGAACGAGCTTTTAAAGTGTTTAAAGGTTTATGTAAAATTAAAAAAGATTTGTCCGTCTCTAGATAGTTTAAATATAGGTGGTGGTTTTCCAATCAAAAACTCTTTAGTTTTTGATTATGATTACCAATATATGATTGATGAAATCATTAATCAGATTAAATTAACATGTGATGAGGCAGGCGTAGATGTGCCAAATATTTTTACTGAGTTTGGTAGTTTTACTGTGGGTGAAGCAGGTGGTGCTATTTATGAAATTTTATACCAAAAACAACAAAACGATAGAGAAAAGTGGAATATGATAGACTCTTCTTTTATTACAACATTGCCAGATACTTGGGCAATAAATAAAAGGTTTATTATGCTGCCAATTAATAGGTGGAATGATGAGTATGAGCGAGTATTGCTTGGTGGTTTAACTTGTGATAGTGATGATTATTACAACAGTGAGCAACACACAAATGCTATTTATTTACCAAAATATAAAAAAAATAAGCCTTTATACATTGGGTTTTTTAATACTGGAGCTTACCAAGAAAGTATTGGTGGTTATGGCGGTTTGCAACATTGCTTAATACCACAGCCAAAGCACATATTAATAAACAAAGATGCAGAAGGAAAAATAACAACCAAATTATTTAATGAACAACAAAAGGCAGAAGATCTGCTTAAAATTTTAGGATATGAGCACAACAAATAATTACGCAGGCATTCCAGATGAGTTTGCGCAATTGGAGACCGCAAAAGTAGTTTTAATCCCAGTTCCTTATGACGGAACAAGTACATGGGGAAAAGGAGCAGATAAAGGGCCAGAGGCTTTTTTAGCTGCATCAGAAAATATGGAATTGTACGATATTGAAACCGGTACAGAACCATACCAACAAGGAATATACCTTGCTGATGCAATTACAGAAAATAGCTCGCCAGAAGCTATGGTAGACGAGGTGCATAAAATAACTAAAAAGTACATTAAACGTAACAAGTTTGTAACGTTATTTGGTGGTGAACATTCTATTTCTATAGGCACTATTAGGGCTTTTAATGAGTGTTTTAATAACCTAACTGTTTTGCATATTGATGCACATGCAGATTTAAGAGCATCTTATGAGGGAACAGCTTGTAACCACGCTTGCGCAGTGCATGAGGCAAGTCAACAAACTAATTTGTTACAAGTAGGTATACGTAGTATGGATGCTATAGAAAAAACATATATGGATGAAGAAAAAACATTCTTTGCTCATGATATGGTTAATGATGAGTATTGGATGGATAAGGTTGTAGACCAAATGACAGAAAACGTTTTTATTACCTTAGATTTAGATGCTTTAGACCCATCTATATTACCATCTACAGGAACACCAGAACCAGGAGGTTTGTTTTGGTATGAAACTCTAGAGTTTTTAAAACAAGTATTTACAGAAAAAAATGTTGTAGGTTTTGATATTGTTGAACTTTGCCCAAATAAGGCAGATAAATCGTCAGATTTTTTAGCAGCAAAATTATACTACAAAATGTTAAGTTATAAATTTATGGGTGAAGGTGTAGATGATGCTTATGATAATACATATGCTATAGATCTAAAAGCTGGTAACTCTACTATTTCAAAATTTGAAGAAGATGAAGACTAAAGGAGCTATCTCTAATTTTATAGAAAAATACTACTTACACTTTAATTCTGCTGCTTTGGTAGATGCTGCAAAAGGGTATGAAGATCAGTTAAACAAAGGATCTAAAATGTTAGTTTCTTTGGCTGGTGCAATGAGTACTGCAGAGTTAGGAAAAATATTTTCAGAGATGATTCGCCAAGACAAAGTGCAAATTATATCCTGTACTGGTGCAAACCTAGAAGAAGATATTATGAACTTGGTAGCACACTCACATTACAAACGTGTGCCTAATTATAGAGATTTAACTCCGCAACAAGAGTGGGATTTGCTAGAAAAAGGCCTAAACCGTGTAACAGATACGTGTATACCAGAAGAAGAAGCTTTTAGACGTTTGCAAGAGCATATTGTAAAAATTTGGAAAGATGCAGAAGCTGCTGGTGAGCGTTACTTGCCTCATGAATATATGTACAAAATGCTACTTTCTGGTGTTTTAGAAGAGTATTATGAGATAGATTTAAAAGATTCTTGGATGTATGCAGCAGCAGAAAAAAACTTACCAATAGTTTGTCCTGGTTGGGAAGACAGTACAATGGGTAACATTTTTGCATCATATGTGTTAAAAGGTGAGCTTAAAGCTAGTACTATGAAATCTGGTATAGAATATATGACATTCTTGGCAGATTGGTATACAGAGAATTCTGAAAACGGAATTGGATTTTTTCAAATAGGTGGTGGTATTGCAGGTGATTTTCCTATTTGCGTAGTGCCAATGTTATACCAAGATATGGAGCGAACAGATACACCATTCTGGAGCTATTTTTGTCAAATTAGCGATTCTACAACAAGTTATGGATCTTACTCTGGTGCAGTGCCAAATGAAAAAATTACTTGGGGTAAATTAGATATAGATACGCCTAAATTTATAATAGAGAGTGATGCTACAATTGTTGCGCCATTAATTTTTGCTTACTTATTAGATATGTAACTATGGATAATTTAAAAAGAGTTATTGTAGATTTTAAAAAGCTTACTCCAGAAGTTTTAAAACTTTTGGTAGAGAAGTATCCAGATGGTTATGATGACCTTAATGTTATAAGTTTTTACAACGCAAAAGGAGAGCGCATTGAAGCTGTAGAGGTACTAACAGAAGATACTAAGTATTTGGTTAAAATTAGTGAAAAGTTAGAGGTGACTATGGCTAATTATGATGAGGATGATTATGAAGATTTTGATGATGACGATCCTAACGCTATACCAGATATTCCTATAGACGATGTTGAAGATTAGCCATGTATAGCGTAGATGCATACCAAATTGCTGCCTCTATAAGTATTAGAGAATGCAAGCGTAGTTTAACTTGGGAGCTCCTTTTTTCAGACGGAGACGAGTTATTTTATAAAATGGGAAATGAAAAATTTGTTTACATTTTTCAATATGGTATGGTTGGCTTTTTTAATCATACTTTAGAAGAAAAAAGAACAATTTTAGATAGTATTAAACCCTTTTGTAAAGGCTTAAAAGATGAACGTTTTTCTGAAGAAGTAAATGTTGTTATAGAACCAGAAAAACAAGAGGTGTCATTTAACAAGGTAATAATACCTTTTTTTGATTATGAGGCTATACGTTTAATAGTTTTAAATGCATCGCAGTCTGTGGCTTTAGATAATTATTTTGATATTACAGAGCAACTATTGGGAGAAACAAATGAGCACACAAAGTATTTGGAGCAAAAAGGAAAACTAGATATTTCTGGTAATAAACTAAAAAGATTTATAGGTAGAGTTTTAAATATTAAAAATGAGATTTCTGAAAACCTATATATTTTTGATTCTCCAGATATAACTTGGGATAATGAAGCTTTAAGTCTTTTAAACCTTGAACTTAAAAAAACGTTTGACCTAAAAGATAGGTATAGGTATATTCATGAACGATTAGAGATTATTAAAGAAAATCTAGAATTGTTTAAAGATATTATGGACCACAAAGAAAGCAGTAGGCTAGAGTGGATTATTATAATACTTATTGTAATAGAAGTATTAGATATGCTTATTTTAAAAATTTTTTAAAAACTAAAAACCTCTCTGAAAAGAGAGGTTTTTTTATAATATATCTAAAATGCGTTCCAAAGCCATACCTCTAGATCCTTTTATTAAAAGGCTGCTATTGGGTTGTAAAGGATGCTTTTTTAAATACTCTTCTAAGTCTTTAAATGTGACTAGTTGTGTAGCTTCTGTTTTCGCTTTTGCAAAATTTTCGCCTACTAAAAAAGTAGTGGTGAAATTCATTTTACAAGCCTTATCTGCTATATGCTGGTGCTCTGTTTCTGCAGTAGTACCAAGCTCAAACATATCTCCCAAAAAAACAATTTTATGTGCGGCTTTTATACCATTAAAATTATCTAATGCTGCAGCCATACTTGTTGGGTTAGCATTGTAGGCATCTAGTATTATTTTGTAACCGTTTTGTTCTAGTATCTGAGATCTGTTATTTGCTGGTGTGTAACCTTCTATAGCTTCTTTAATTAATGGTAGTGCTATGTTAAAATATTTACCCATAATTATAGCAGCACAACAATTGGTAAAATTATAAGCACCAACCAACTTAGTGGTTATTGTAATATCTTTTACTTTAATAGTAACAAACGGGTCTGCGCTAAGTAATTCTATTTTAAAATAATTGCTATTGTTACTGCTAAACCCTATTTTTTTTACATACGTACCAAGCTTACTTTCTTGTATAGGATCATCTGCATTTAAAAAAACGTGTTTTTGGTTTGTGGTTAGGTACTTGTACAATTCACTTTTACCTTGTATAACACCTTCAGTACTGCCAAAACCTTCTAAATGTGCTTTTCCAAAATTGGTAATATACCCATAATCTGGTTCTGCTAAGCTACTTAAAAATGCTATTTCTTTAAGGTGATTAGCGCCCATTTCTACAATTGCAATTTCTGTATCTTTTTGTATGGTTAAAAGCGTTAAAGGAACACCAATGTGGTTGTTTAAGTTACCTACAGTTGCAACGGTTTTATATTTTTTTTGAATAACAGCTTTAATAAGTTCCTTGGTTGTTGTTTTTCCGTTACTACCCGTTAAGCCTATTACTTTTGCCTTACATTTTTTACGATGATACTTGCCAAGTTGCTGTAATGCTTGTAATACGTCATCAACCAAAATAAACTTGTTGTTAATTGCGTATTCTTTTTCATCTACAACTGCATAAGCAGCACCTTTTTCTAAAGCTTCAGAAGCGTATGTATTACCGTTAAAATTATCGCCTTTAAGCGCAAAAAAAATACAGTCTTTAGTTATTTTTCTAGTGTCTGTACAAACGGTAGAATGTGTTAAAAATAGTTGATGGATTTGTGCTATTGTCATAAAGCGAATATAAAAAAAAAGACTGCTCAAAGGAGCAGTCTTTTTTAAAAAATATGTTGTGGTAAATTATTTTACTTTTTTACCTCTAGCAGTTTTGTTTTTTGTTTTAGACTTAGAACCAACTCTAGACATTGCACATCTAAATCCAATATCATCTGTAGCCATATACTGTGGTAAGTATCTACGTTGTGCAGGATCTAACCAAAATGCACGGTCTCTCCATGATCCACCTTTGTATACTCTAACTTCATCATTAATTAAAGACGTTCTGTAGTTAGACTTGTCATAGTTTCTAACAAAATTACCAGCGCTATCTCTTTCTATTTTATTAGTAGGAGAGTTGTACATAGATATCTTGTTTTCTTCATCACCATCAGCTTCATTAAATCTGTCATAAAATCTTGTAGATCCAGGCTCACCATCTCTATAACCTCTGTTATCACTAGAAGAGAAATTAGTTCTTAAATAAGTTTCTTCTTCATCTACGGCAACCATTTTAATTTCACCAGGTAAATTAACAGCTACTATTTTTCCGTTAGGTAAGGTGTCATAAACAACAGAGTCTCTAAGTACGTTTACTTTACCGTCTTCACCAATTGCTGTTTTCATGTAAATGTTACCTCTATAGTAGTTAAAGTCACTAATTTCATCATCTACTATTGGTCTGTATACATCTGCAACCCATTCAGACACGTTACCTGCCATATCATAAAGACCTAAATCATTTGGTTTGTATGACATTACTGCGTTTGTAATATCTGCACCATCGTCAGACCAACCAGCAATTCCACCATAATCACCTTTTCCTTGTTTAAAGTTAGCTAGTTGATCACCTCTACCAACACGTTGTCCGTTACGAGTGTAATCTCCTTCCCAAGGATATTTTTTTCTACCTCTGTAGTTATTGTATTCTCTAGAACCTTGGTTAGCTTGTGCAGCATATTCCCATTCTGTTTCTGTAGGTAATCTATATTCTGGTAAAATTACACCACTACTTCTTTTAGCAAAAGAAGGTACAGAGTCGTTCTTTTTAGCTTTACCTTGTAAAGAATCTATTTGTCCGCCATAAACAGACTCTGGTCTGTTTAGGTAAGCTTCAGTACTAAAAGTACCAGCAGCTTCACCATTTAATGCTTTGTATTTAGCTTCTTTATTAAGGTAGCCTTCTTTTTCCAACATTAATTCGTTAACACGGTCTGTACGCCATTCTGCAAATTGCGTAGCTTGTACCCAGTTAACACCAACTACAGGATACTCTGCATAGCCAGGGTGTCTTAAATAGTTGTTAGTCATAGTTTCGTTAAAACCAAGTCTGTTTCTCCATACCAAAGTATCAGGCAAAGCCCCTTTGTAAATATTTGCATATTTAGGGTCTTCTGGTGGGTAAACAGATTTTAAGTAATCTAAAAATTGTAGGTACATTTTATTAGTTACTTCAGTTTCATCCATATAAAAGGATTGTACATGTTGTTGCGTTGGAGTATTATTCCAATCATGCATAACATCATCCTGTACCTTACCTTTGGTAAATGTACCACCTTCTATAAATACAAGTCCCGGTGCGGTAACTTGTTCTTTAAAATCAGAGTTGTGCTGAAAACCACCCTCTTTGGCATTTATCTTCCAACCTGTGGCACGAGATACATCTTTAGATGAAGATGATTTTTTACAACTAGTTATGCTACCTGCTACAACAGCACACGAGAGTACAACTTTAATGAATTGTTTTTTCATAATTAAGACTTGAGTTCTATACTTTACTGCTAATTGCAGTTATACTATACTTATTTTCTATTTAAACTTTGCTTACTATCGGCTTATTAAACGCAAATTTTCTTAGAATATTTTACAATTCCCAAAAAATTATAAAACAAGCTATAAAACAATGTTCAACAAATCTATAACGGCGTAAATATTATATTAGTATTATTTTATGAATTCTTTTTAATAGAAATTTATAGTTGCTTAATAATAAGTAAATAAGGAGTTTTATTTTTTATAGTATATTGGGCATTGTTATGTATTATTAAAAATAAAGTTCTTAATTTATAAGATATTTTGAAAAAGAGCGTTTATTAAAATATTGCACTATTTATTGTAGTGACATTTGGATAAAGAACAGATATTATAAAATTGATGATGAAAAAAATACTAGCCTTAGCACTTTTGGTGTCCGTATATTTTGGTAATGCTCAAGAGCAGAACAGAGCAATTACAACAGCAGTACCTTTTTTAAATATAGCCGCAGACGCCAGAGCTGCAGGTATGGGAGATATGGGGGTTGCCACTTCGGCAGATGCTTATTCCTTACAATGGAACGCTTCAAAATTTGCTTTTGCAGAGCAAAAAATGGGATTTGGTATAAGTTATACTCCTTATCTAGAAAACATAGTTA
Organism: Cellulophaga sp. RHA_52; assembly: GCF_007827205.1. Lineage (NCBI taxonomy): Bacteria > Pseudomonadati > Bacteroidota > Flavobacteriia > Flavobacteriales > Flavobacteriaceae > Cellulophaga > Cellulophaga sp. RHA_52. The sequence goes on along the minus strand of NZ_VIRZ01000001.1, from coordinate 31,388 downwards.
CAGATGTAGCTTTACTTAATGCAACTTTTCATAATAAAATTAATGATAGAAGTGCTTTTGCATTTGGACTGCGTTATTTTGGTTTAGGAGAAGTAGAACTTAGGCAAACTATAGATGAACCAGCTAGAATAGCAAAACCAAACGAGTTTGTTTTAGAAGGTGCTTATGCATTAAAATTATCTAATACCTTTTCTATGGGTGTTGGTGGTAGATTTATTACGTCTAATTTAAAATTTCCTTCAGATGATTCTAGTGAAGATACTAGTGCAGCTACAGCTTTTGCCGTAGATATATCTGGTTTTTATAGATCTCCAGAAATTGCTTACGAAAAGTTTGATGGAAGATGGAGAGCAGGGTTTAACATATCTAACCTTGGAAGTAAAATATCATATGACAACAACGGACAAGAAAACTTTTTGCCAGGAAACTTAAAATTTGGAGCAGGGTTTGATTTTATTTTAGATCAAGACAATGTATTATCTATAAATACAGAATTTAATAAGTTATTAGTGCCAACACCACAAGATTTTAATGAAGATGGCCAAATTGATAGTGAAGATAATGAGCGTTACCAACAAATTAGCTTTTTAGAAGGTGCTTTTGATTCTTTTACAGATGCACCAGATGGTTTTAGTGAAGAAATAAAAGAAGTAACATGGGCACTAGGAGCAGAATACACCTACCAAGATGCATTTATGCTTAGAACAGGTTATTTTAATGAAAATGAACTAAAAGGAGCTCGTAAATTCTTTTCACTAGGTGCCGGATTTAAATTTAAAGCTGCACAGGTAGATTTATCTTATTTATTTTCTACATCAAAAATAAAAAATCCGTTAGAAAATACTTTACGTTTTTCTCTTACCTTTAACTTAGGTGAAGAATTATTAAACGACTAAATGAAAAAACATACCTTATCTTTTGATATGTCTGTTTACGACTCTATAAATGAGTTGCCTGAAACAGACAAAAAATTAATGCTCAAAGCCGTAGAAGCACGTAATAATGCATACGCACCTTACTCTAGTTTTTTTGTAGGTGCTGCAGTTTTATTAGAAAACGGAAAAATTGTTTTAGGTAATAATCAAGAAAATGCTGCTTACCCTTCTGGTTTGTGTGCAGAACGTGTAGCTATTTATCAAGCAGCAGCAATATACCCCAATGTTAAAATATGCTCAGTAGCAATTTCAGCTACATCCAAAAATTATAAAGTTTTGGAACCTGCCGCACCTTGTGGTAATTGCAGACAATCTATGATTGAGTATGAGCAAAAACAAAAAGAACCTATGACTTTGTTGTTAATGGGAGAAGAAGGTACTGTGGTAAAATGCAATTCTATTTCTGATATTTTACCGTTAGCATTTAGTAATTCTTTCTTATAAGCTGTTTTTTTTGATGAATTATTTTTTTATTCCTAATTTTTTGATAAAAATTTAATTAAAAAAAACATTCATCAACTAGTCTGTGCTTTTTCTTTAATTTTTTTTTGATAGTGGATTTAATGTGTATTTTTGCTATTCTGTAAAACAGACTTTTTAAAATAGTTTTCAATGAAAAAAATAACCAAAGAAGTTTACCTTAATTGGTACAAGGATATGTTATTCTGGAGAAAGTTCGAGGATAAACTTGCTGCAGTATATATTCAACAAAAAGTTAGAGGTTTTCTACACTTGTATAACGGACAAGAAGCTGTTTTAGCTGGCTCGTTACATGCAATGGATCTTACTAAAGATAAAATGATTACGGCTTACCGTAACCACGTACAACCTATTGGTATGGGTGTAGACCCTAAAAAAGTAATGGCAGAACTTTATGGTAAAGTAACTGGTACATCTAAAGGGATGGGTGGTTCTATGCACATATTTTCTAAAGAACACCGTTTTTACGGTGGTCACGGTATTGTTGGTGGTCAAATTCCTCTAGGAGCTGGTCTTGCATTTGGAGACAAATACGCTGGTAATGACGCTGTTACATTATGTTATATGGGAGATGGTGCTGTAAGGCAAGGATCTTTACATGAAACATTTAACTTAGCTATGCTTTGGCAATTGCCTGTTGTTTTTATTTGTGAAAACAATGGTTACGCAATGGGTACATCTGTAGAAAGAACATCACATTCTACAGAAATTTGGAAACTTGGTTTAGGATATGAAATGCCTTGTAAAGCAGTAGAAGGTATGAACCCTGTAACTGTTGCAGAAGAAGTTAGTAAGGCTGTAGAAAGAGCAAGATCTGGAGGCGGACCAACGTTTTTAGAAATTAAAACATACCGTTACAGAGGACACTCTATGTCTGATGCACAACACTACAGAACTAAAGCAGAAGTAGAGGAATACAAAAAAATAGATCCTATTACTCAAGTTTTAGATGTAATAAAAGAAAATAAATACGCTACAGATGATGAGATTTCAGCTATAGATAAAGAAGTTAAGCGTATGGTAAAGGAGTGTGAAGAATTTGCTGAAAGTTCTGATTACCCACCAGTAAACCAATTATATGATATGGTTTACGAACAAGAAGATTTTCCATTTGTACAACATAAATTATAAAAGATGGCAGTTATAGTAAATATGCCAAGACTTAGCGATACCATGGAAGAAGGTACCGTTGCTGCTTGGCTTAAAAATGTTGGTGATAAAGTAGAAGAAGGAGATATTCTTGCAGAAATAGAAACTGATAAGGCTACAATGGAGTTTGAGTCTTTTAATGAAGGTGTTCTTTTGCATATAGGAATTCAAGAAGGAGATACAGCTCCTGTTGATTCTCTTTTAGCTATTATAGGAGAAGAAGGTGAAGATATTTCTGGATTATTATCTGGTGATGCTTCAGCCAATACTGCTACAGAGGAAAAAGAAGAAGAACCTAAAGATGCTGCTTCGCCTGCAACAGAAAGTTCTACAGCTGCTATTCCTGAAGGAGTAGAGGTTGTAAAAATGCCACGCCTTAGTGATACTATGGAAGAGGGTACTGTTGCTGCTTGGTTAAAACAGGTTGGTGATAAAGTAGAAGAAGGAGATATTCTTGCAGAAATAGAAACAGATAAAGCTACAATGGAGTTTGAGTCTTTTTACTCAGGTACTCTATTATATGTAGGTATAAAAGAAGGAGAATCTTCTCCCGTTGATGAAGTTTTGGCAATTATTGGTCCAGAAGGGACAGATGTAGATGCTGTACTTAAGGCAGGTAGTGGTTCTGCTACTGCTAGTGCACCAGCTGAGGCTCCAAAAGAAGAAACTAAAAAAGAAGAAAAGTCGGCTCCAGTAGAAAATGTAGCTACAGATGGTAAACGTATTTTTGCATCTCCATTAGCTAAGAAAATTGCAGCAGACAAAGGAATAAATTTATCAGACGTAACTGGTTCTGGTGATAACGGAAGAATTATTAAAAAAGATGTAGAAAACTATAAGCCGTCTGCGGCTGCTAGTTCTACAACTGCTTCTTCTAGTTCAGTAACGTCAGCTACGCCTCAACCAGCGGTTTATACACCTGTAGGAGAAGAAGGTTTTGAAGATGTTAAAAACTCTTCAATGCGTAAGGTTATTGCAAAAGTTCTTGGTCAGTCTAAATTTACAGCGCCACATTTTTACCTAACTATAGAGGTAGATATGGATAACGCTAAAGCATCTAGAGCACAAATTAATAGTTTGCCAGATACTAAAGTATCATTTAATGATATGGTTTTAAAAGCCTGTGCAATGGCATTAAGAAAACATCCGCAAGTAAATACAACTTGGAAAGATGATGTAACACGTTACAACAAACATATTCATATGGGTGTTGCTGTTGCTGTAGATGAAGGTTTAGTTGTTCCTGTACTTAAGTTTGCAGATCAAATGAGTTTAACAACTATTGGTGCTTCTGTAAAAGACTTAGCAGGTAAGGCAAGATCTAAAAAAATTGCTCCTTCAGAAATGGAAGGCAGTACATTTACAGTATCTAACTTAGGTATGTTTGGAATACAAGAGTTTACGTCAATAATTAATCAACCTAACTCAGCAATACTATCTGTTGGTGCAATTGTAGAAAAACCAGTTGTTAAAAACGGAGAAATTGTAGTAGGTAATACAATGAAGTTAACATTAGCTTGTGATCACAGAACTGTAGATGGTGCTGTTGGTGCTCAGTTTTTACAAACATTAAGAAGTTATATTGAAAATCCTGTTACTATGCTTGCATAATTATAACAGTATTAAATTATATTAAAAAGCATCTCATTAATTAATGAGATGCTTTTTTTATCTTTAGTGCTTAAATAAATTAAATATGAAAAAGACGTTTTATTTTTTAGGGTTATTAGCTGTAGTTTCTTGTTCTAGTGTTGCTCAGAATACAGCAGTAAAAGAGTCTGTAACAGAGGTAACAGAAGCAGATATAAAAAAAATAGTTAGCTTTTTAGCTTCTGATGATTTACAAGGCCGTATGTCTGGATCAGATGGTATAGCAGAAGCAGCTACTTTTATAGAAAATAACTTTAAGGCTAACGGAGTAAAGCCTTTTTTTAAAACGTACAAAGATACATTATCAAATTTTGACTCTAGCAAAGGTGTTGCCTATAATGTAGTGGGTTTTGTAGAAGGTAATGATCCTAAATTAAAAAAAGAATTTATAATTATAGGAGCTCATTATGACCATATTGGTACTGCAAAGGCAGATGGCGATGATGTAATAGCAAATGGAGCTAATGATAATGCTTCTGGTACTGCTGCAGTTATGGAGTTTGCTCGTTATTTTGGAAAAACAAAATCTAACAAAAGGAGCATAATTTTTGCACTATTTTCTGCTGAGGAAATGGGCTTATTAGGCTCTAAACATTTGGCAAAAAAATTAAAGGGAGATAACCTTAACTTGTACACTATGCTTAATTTTGAGATGATAGGTATTCCTATGCAAAATAAAGATTATTTAGCATATTTAACAGGGTTTAATAAGTCTAACTTGGCATCTGTAACAAATACTTACGCTGGTGAAAAAATTGCAGGTTTTTTACCAAAAGCAGGTGACTTTAGATTGTTTATGAGATCTGATAATTATCCATTTCATAACGAATTTAATGTACCATCACAAACCTATTCTACTTTTGATTTTACAAATTTTGACCATTACCACAAAGTAGGTGATGAGCCAAGTGTAATGGACTTTAATCATATGGCTAGTTTAATAAATAAATTTGCTCCTATAATAAAAAGCATTGCAAATTCAGACACAAAAGAAATACAATACAATTAATGGCAAATATTATAATAACAGGTAGTAGTAGAGGTATAGGTTACCAAATGGCACAGCTATTTGCAAACAACGGACACCAAGTTTTGGCCTTGTCCAGGAATAGTGACCCTATAGCTTCCCTTAAAAATCCTAATATTTTTTCTTTTCCTTTTGATATTTCAGCAGAGGAAGATTTACAAAAAGTTGAAGATTTTATTTCTGCAAACTGGAAACAGGTAGATGTATTAATTAATAATGCAGGAAAATTAGCGAATAAACCCTTTTTAGAAACTACAACAGCAGATTTTGAAGCTGTTTATAAAGTAAATGTTTTTGGTGTAGCAAGTATAACCAAGTTGGTAATACCTAAAATGCCAAAAAACGGACACGTAGTAACTATCAGTTCTATGGGTGGTGTGCAAGGTAGTTTAAAATTTGCTGGCTTATCTGCATACAGTTCTAGTAAAGGAGCCGTAGTTACGTTAACAGAGCTTTGGGCAGAAGAGTTTAAAGAAACGGGCCCGTCTTTTAATGTGCTTGCATTAGGAGCCGTGCAAACAGAAATGCTAGAAGAAGCTTTTCCTGGCTATAAAGCACCAATTACTGCTTTAGAAATGGCAGAATATATTCAAAATTTTGCCCTTACTGGACATAAAATGTACAATGGTAAATTGTTGCAAGTAAGCAATAGTACACCATAACTTTATAAATAATTTAATTGTAAAAAACTGCCTGTTAGTGCTAATAGGCGGTTTTTATTTTGTTGTACATTGTTTAAAAAATTAGAATATCAAATAAATAATAAGAAGAAAAGTTGTATTTTACTACAAAATATACTGTAGTGTACGCCTGTAAAAGGTAGAATCTGTTATTTTTGTATATATGGAGAAAATCCTTCTTAAATACTTACCTGAAAGGGCTGTAACACCTTGCGCTTCATTAATAAAAGTTAATGCAGTGCATCTTAAAATTGTTGGAGATAGAATTACCCGACACGGAGATTATAGAAGATTACCAAACGGAAAGCATCAAATAACAGTAAATGCATCATTAAATAAATATAGATTTTTAATCACTTTAGTACATGAAATAGCACATTTAGTCGCTTTTGAAAAGTATGGAAGAAGAATAAAACCACACGGCCTAGAGTGGAAAAAAACATTTCAGGCATTGATGTTACCTTTTATTAGACCAGAAATTTTTCCAACAAAAGTACTACCAGTTGTAGCAAATCATTTTAAAAACCCAAAGGCAAGTAGTGATACTGATGCTAAATTATCGTTAGCATTAAAGCAATTTGATCCAGTATCAAATAAAACGTATATTTTTGAGTTACCTATTGGTAGTGTATTTAGAATTTACAATGGTAAGCTATTTAAAAAAGGACCAAAAAAAATAAAGAGATACGAATGTGTTGAGCTTTCTAGTGGGAGAACTTATGTTTTTCAGCCAAATGCAGAAGTAGAACTTATTAAAGACTAATCATATGAACAGTAATTATTACGCAGTTATAATGGCAGGCGGTATAGGGTCAAGGTTTTGGCCTGTAAGTACGGCAGAATACCCTAAACAGTTTCATGATATGCTGGGTTCAGGTAGTACACTAATTCAAAAAACTTTTAATAGACTACATAAGTTTATTCCAAAAGAAAACATATTAGTGTTAACTAATGAGAGTTATAACGATTTAGTTTTGGAGCAATTACCTATGCTAACACAAGAGCAGGTAGTTTTAGAGCCAGCAATGCGTAATACAGCTCCTTGTATTTTATATGCAGCACTAAAAATTAAAAAAAGTAATCCTAATGCAGTAATGATTGTTGCGCCTAGTGACCATTGGATAGAAGATGAAAACGCTTTTGAAAATGACGTAAAACAATGTTTTACTAAGTGTGAAAATGAAGATGTGCTATGTACATTAGGTATAAAACCAACATTTCCTAATACAGGTTTTGGATATATAGAGTTTGATAAAAATCCTGCTGCAGAAATCAAGAAGGTAAATCAGTTTAGAGAAAAACCAGATTATAACACAGCAAAAGAATTTATTAGCCAAGGTAACTTTTTATGGAACGCAGGTATATTTATGTGGAGCGTTAAAACAATAGTTGGTGCATTTAAAGCGTTTCAGCCAGAGCAATACCAGTTGTTTAATTCGGGAATAGAAGCTTATAATACTCCAGAAGAGAAAAAATTTATAGCTAAAAATTATGCTTTAGCAGAAAATATTTCTATAGATTACGCCATATTAGAACACTCTAAAAGTATTTATGTGTTGCCCGCAACTTTTGACTGGAATGATTTAGGTACTTGGGGATCTTTGTATGATAAGTTAGATAAAAACGAAAGTAGTAATGCTGTAGTTGGTGCGCAATTGTTAGACCGTAATGCTAGTGGAAATATTGTGCGTACAAAAAATGATAAAGTAGTAGTTTTAGATAGTTTAGATGATTTTATTGTAGTAGATAAAGATGATGTTTTATTAATTTGCCCAAAAGAAAAAGAGCAAGACATAAAAGTTATCTTAAACGAGGTAAAAGACAAGTTTGGTAAATAATACCATTGTGTATGAATAATAATACAGAGCAGAATAATAACGTAGCTGGTAATGAAACATCAGATAACGTAAAAAAAGATTTTCAGGGTTTATTAGGATCTACTAAAAAGTTTTTAAAAGAGCTTCTAGATATTCGTAATAACACCGACCAAGAAGCTACTAGAGAATCTATAGTGGCAGATATTCCCTTTAAAGGGCATACTTCTTGGATTTTAATTTGCTCAATTTTTATAGCATCTATAGGGTTAAATGCCAATTCTACAGCGGTAGTAATTGGAGCCATGTTAATTTCTCCGTTAATGGGGCCTATTTTAGGTATGGGGTTGTCATTAGCAATTAATGATATTGATACGCTACGCCGTTCATTAAAAAACTTTGGGGTAATGGTAGTATTAAGTATACTTACCGCCTTTTTATTTTTTAAATTTTTTCCATTAAGAGATGAGTCGTCAGAGCTGCTAGCCCGTACAGCACCAGACATTAGAGATGTTCTTATTGCATTTTTTGGTGGTTTGGCTTTAGTTATTGCTCGTGCTAAAAAAGGAACAATAGCTAGTGTTATTTTTGGTGTGGCAATTGCAACTGCTTTAATGCCTCCTTTATGTACTGTAGGTTTTGGTTTGGCAATTGGTAATTGGGACTATGCTAGTGGTGCAATGTATTTGTTTATTATTAATACTATTTTTATAGCGCTAGCAACATTTTTAGTTATAAAAATATTACGTTTTCCTATGGTGCGTTATGCCAATTCTGAGCGCCGTAGATTAATTAGTAGATTAGCATCTATAGTAGCAATATTAGTTATGGTACCTGCTAGTTGGACGTTTTTTAAGGCTTGGGAAGAGTCTAAGTTTAAAAGTCAAGCTCAACAGTTTATATCAGAAAATATAGCTAAATATAAATTCTCTGGTAATGGTTTGTATTTAAATAATTTGACTAATATAGAGTACCACGGAGGTGATACATCCTTGTTTGATAAAATATTTAGTAAAAATAAAAACGAACAAAAATCTGTAATAGAAGTAATGTTTATGGGTGAAGAACTAGTGCCAGATAATATTATTGCAAGTTGGAATGAAATAAAAAACGAAGATTTTCAAGAGCTACAAAATACAGAGTTAAAAATTATACAAGGTTCTAAAAACAATGAAGTAGACCAAATTAAGTATGTAGATGAGCTTTACCAGGCTAAAAAAGCAGAATTAATGGGTAAAGAAGAAAAAATTGCTTTGTTAGAGAAAGAGTTAATTCAATTGCAAAAAATTGTATCTAAGCAAATACCTTTTAATGATGTAAGCGCAGAAGCCAAAGCTAATTACGAAAATTTAGCATCTATAGGTTACTCTTACACAATACGTACAGACTTTAAAAAGGTAGATACTATTCCTGTTTTTGAGATTAATTGGAAGCCTAAAACAAAATCAAAAGATAAACAAACCGATATTAAAAAAATAGCAGAGTGGTTAAAATTAAGGTTAAAAGATAAAAATATTCAAGTAAGGGAACTTGCTAATTAGTTACGTTCCTCAATATACATTTGTCTTACTTTTTTAAACAACTCAGAAGAATACACAAAATCTGTTACAGCTACGTTGTCTGTCTTAAAAATTTCTTTATTGGTGCCTTCCCATTCTTTATGACCGTTTTTTAGAAAAAGTATTTTTTCACCAATTTCCATAACAGAGTTCATATCATGAGTATTAATTATTGTAGTAATATCGTATTCCTGAGTAATTTCTTGAATAAGATTATCTATTAATATTGCTGTTTTGGGGTCTAATCCAGAGTTGGGCTCATCACAAAATAAGTACTTAGGGTTCATTACTATTGCCCTTGCAATTGCAACCCTTTTTTGCATACCTCCAGATATTTCTGAAGGATATTTATGGTGAGCGTCTATTAAGTTAACACGTTTTAAAACAGTATTAACACGGTCTTGCATTTCAGATTTAGATTGTTTGGTAAACATTTCTAAAGGAAACATTACGTTGCCTTCTACCGTAAGAGAGTCAAACAAGGCACTTCCTTGAAAAACCATACCCATTTCTTGTCTTAGGTTTCTTTTTTGGTCGGCAGATAAATCGTTGTAAATATCTCCGTTGTAACAAATATAGCCTTCATCTGGAGTAAATAAGCCTAGTAAGCACTTTAAAAATACAGTTTTACCAGAACCACTTTGCCCAATAATTAAGTTTGTTTTTCCTTTTTCAAAATCTGTAGTTACACCTTTTAAAATGTGTGCTTCTCCAAAAGATTTGTGTAGGTTGTTTACTTCTATCATTATCCTAATAATAATTGGGTTAATATGTAATTTAAAATAATAATAGCAACACTTGTCCAAACAAAGGCAGTGGTACTTGCTTTACCAACTTCTAATGCGCCACCTTTCATGTAATACCCATGAAAAGATGGTATGGTAGCTATAACAAAAGCAAATATTATAGACTTTATAAAGGCATATGTAACGTGGTAAGGAATAAAGTCTAGCTGTATTCCTTCAATAAAACTTGCGCTTGTAGTAAAACCTCCAAAAACACCAGCTATCCAACCTCCAAAAATGCCAACATACATTGCAATGGCTATGGCAAATGGGTACAATAGCAATGCTATAATTTTAGGAAAAACCAAATAATTTAAAGAGTTTACACCCATAACCTCTAAGGCGTCAATTTGTTCTGTTACACGCATTGTGCCTATGCTAGATGTAATGTAAGACCCAACTTTACCTGCCATTATTATAGAGGTAAACGTGGGAGCAAACTCTAAAATAACAGATTGTCTAGCGGCAAAACCAATTAAACTTTCTGGTATTAACGGGTTGGTAAGGTTTAAAGCAGTTTGTATGGTTACTACACCACCAATAAAAAACGAAATAAATATAATGATACCTAAGGAACCAAAAACCAATTCGTCTATTTCTTTTAAAATAAGTTTTTTCATAATAGACCACTTTGTAGGTTTTTTAAAAACCTCCTTAATCATTATAAAATAACTACCAATAGATGCTATGTAATTCATATAAAATAGACTTCTGTCTGTAAAAATAATAATATTAACTTTCATTTGACATCCAAATAAAAAAATTAAAAGTTTATTTATTTACATTTACGCTATCAATAAAATTATTTGCAATGAAAAGAAGTCTATTTGTAGCATTATTAGCTGTTTGTTTTTTTACAAATACAGACAATGTTAATGCACAAAAAAAATCTAAAAGAAAAAATAAAAATACTGTTGAGGAATTAGCTTCTGTATCTGTAAAATCTAACCCTAAGTTAGTTGTAGGTATTGTGGTAGACCAAATGAGGTATGATTATCTTACACGCTTTTACAACCAGTATGGAGAAGGTGGTTTTAAACGTATGGTTAATGAAGGTTTTAATGCCAAAAATCATCATTTTAACTATGCACCTACAAGTACTGGTCCAGGACATACATCTGTTTACACAGGGACCACACCGTCTATGCATGGCGTAATTGGTAACAATTGGTACGACAAAAATTTGGGCGTAAATGTTTATTGTGCAGGAGATAGTAATTACAACTCTGTTGGTACTGACGGTAGTGAAGGAAAAATGAGTCCGCACAGAATGTTAACTACAACTGTTACAGATCAGTTGCGTTTACACACTCAAAAAAAAGGTAAGGTAATAGCAGTTGCTATAAAAGATAGAGGAGCTGTTTTACCTGGTGGCCACGCGGCTAATGCAGCGTATTGGTTTGTTGGTAAAGATGAAGCTAATTTTATTACAAGCTCTTACTATATGAACAGTTTACCTGCTTGGGTAAACAATTTTAATGCTTCAGACGCAGCAGAAAAATATAAAAAACCTTGGACTACTTTAAAAGATATTAGTACGTACCAAGAAAGCGGTAGTGATGAAAATAACTACGAGGGAAAATTTAAAGGAGAGACAACAACTTCTTTTCCTCATAATTTGCCTGCTTTATGGGATAAAAATAGAGGTTTTGATATTATTAAGGCAACACCTTACGGAAACAGTTTAACTGCAGATTTTGCTATAGCTGCTTTAAAAGGAGAGCATTTAGGAAAAGATAATATAACCGATTTTTTAGCAATTAGCTTTTCTTCTACAGATTATGTTGGTCATCAATTTGGAGTAAACTCTAAAGAGATTGAAGATACTTACATTCGTCTAGATCAGGATTTAGAAAGATTATTTAACGAATTAGATGCAGAAGTTGGTAAGGGAGAGTATACTGTATTTTTAAGTGCAGATCATGCAGCTATACAAGTTCCTACGTATTTAAAAGATAGTAAAATACCTGGTGGTTATGTAAATTATAAGGACATGTCTACTAAGTTAAATGAATGGGCTAAATTTAAATTTGGTTCTGAGGATTTAATTAAAAATATATCTAATAATCAAATATTTTTAGACCATAAAGTTATTGCTAATCTTGATTTAGATTTGCAAACAGTACAAGAAGCTTTTGCTCAAGAATTACTTACTTTTAGTGATGTAGATATGGCTTATACAGCTTACCAAATGTGGCAGAATGAGTACACAAGAGGTATACCATACATATTGCAAAATGGATACAATCAAAAACGTTCTGGTGATGTAATAGTGGTTTTAAAACCTGGTTATATAAGTTACTCTAGAACAGGGTCTACACACGGTTCTCCTAGGGTTTATGATACTCACGCGCCTTTATTGTTTTTTGGAAAAGGAATTAAACAAGGAAGCACTGTTGCGCCAACTGAAATACCAGATATTGCACCAACAATTTCTGCATTGTTAGGCATAGCATCACCAAATGGGACAACAGGAAAACCTATTGAGGCTGTATTAGAGAATTAAACTAATTTACGTTTAATATTTTTCCAACGAAGATTACGAATAAAATTGCCTTCTTCTGGTGTTACCAGAAAGGGCAATTTTTCTTTTTTAGCATTTTTATAGCCCGTTAAGTTGTCTAAAAATACTGCTGCTTTTTTCTGCTTTAAAGCCATTTTTAAAGAAGCAATACAACTTATTGTAAAACCATAGCGCATACGGTACATTGCCTGTCCTTGTAATAGTTTTGCTTGTTTATTATAGGCATTACCCGTTGGTCTAAGGTGTTTTACTTTTAAATTGTTGTTTGTAACTATTGTAAAATTGTGGTATTGTGCTAGTAGCTCATCTACGGTATCCCAACCCATAGCGCTGCGTAAGCCATTAATTTTATTAAAACAAGATTTGCTATATGCCTTAAATGCACCGCGAACGTGGTCTTTGTTCATTGGGTGGTTTAGTATCCAGTTGCCATCCTTGTCTTCTTCGTAAGCAAAACCACCAGCTATGCCAATTTTTTGATTAGACATAAATATAGAAGCAATTTCTTCAAAGTAATTATTAGGTAAAATTATGTCTGCATCTAATTTTACAATAAAGTCATACTTAGAATCTATAACGGCTAACCCTTTGTTAAAAGCATTTACAACTTTACTGCCAGGCATATGCTTAGTAGATGAAGTAGTGTTTACTATTTTAAAAATTGGGTATTTTTTTGCGTAAGAATTAATAATAGACGCGGTAGTATCTGTAGAGTTATCATTTACAATAACTACTTGTTTTGGTTTTTTGGTTTGATGAAGAATAGAATCTAGTGTTTTTGCAATAAAGGCTTCTTCATTGTGAGCAGGAATTATAATGTAGTACATCATACTTAAAAAGATAAAAAGATATTATTTTTTTCTTTCTGCATATACAATATAATATCTAGGTGTAAAACTACGTAGAATTGGTCTAATGCCAATTTTATTTATAGGATTAGTCCATTTGGCAGAATCTTTTATTTCCCAGCCAGCTTTTTCTAAAAGCCAGTCAAACTGCCAATCTTCAAACTCGTGGTAGTGTCTATCCCATTTATCAGTTTTACTTCTATAGGCAGGAGCAAACCATAAGTTAAGCGGAATGCTAGCAACAAGCTTATCACTCTTTATTTCTTTTAAAATATTAAGTGGAGCTAATAAATGCTCAAAAATTTCAAATGCAGTTACAACTTCTGTTTTAGAAGTAGTTACAGAAGAAAAATCTACGTCTAAATCTTCTCCGCTAGTATTTGTTACATTAAAACCTTGTGAGGTCATTAATTTAGATAAAGGGTTTTTAACTCCTAAATCTAAAATACTCTCTGTAGTATTAATGTGTTTATTAAGAAACTCTAGCGTATGTTTAAAACGTTTGCTAGGATATGTTTTTTCGTACATTTTAATATCTGTAAACTATGGCATTGATGTTCATACCAGCGCCAACACTCGCAAATATAACAACATCTCCTTTTTTTACAGCGTGATTTTCTAATTTTCCTCTTTTAACCAAATCAAACAGGGTAGGCACGGTAGCAACAGAGCTGTTACCAAGCTTGTAGATATTCATAGGCATAATATCTTCAGGCATTGGTTTGTTGTAAAGTTTGTAAAACCGTTGCACAATTGCTTCATCCATTTTTTCATTGGCTTGGTGTATAAATATTTTTTTTACATCGTTTATATCTACACCACTTTTATCTAAGCAATCTTTCATAGCCTGCGGTACATGAGTAACTGCAAACTCATATATTTTACGGCCGTGCATTTTTATGTACCTAGTATTGTTGTTTTCTTCCTTGTTGTAAGATTCTCCAAAGAACAAGTAATTAGCCTCGTTATGAGCAAAAGTTGCAGCATTGTGTGCTAAAATATCACCTGTATTTTCTGTGTTTTCTACTATTGTTGCCCCAGCACCATCAGAATATATCATAGAGTCTCTATCATAAGGGTCTATAACCCTAGATAAAGTTTCTGCACCAATAACTAAACATTTATTGGCTAGGCCAGCTTTTATAAATGCGTAAGCTTGTATCATACCTTGTATCCAACCAGGACATCCAAATAAAATATCATACGCAATACATTTTGGATTTTTTATTTGCAATAAATGTTTTACTCTGGTAGCTAAACTCGGCAGTGTATCTGCTTGTGTTTGTCCGTATGTTACATCGCCAAAGTTATGGGCAACTATAATATAATCTATAGTCTCTTTGTCTATTTTAGCATCCTCAATAGCTCTTTCTGCTGCTAAATAGGCAATATCTGATGTGTTAAGTTCTTTTTTTGCGTATCTCCTTTCTGCTATTCCGGTTATTTTTTTAAATTTTTCAATAATAACTTCATTAGAATTAGGAATAGGAGACCCATCTGTGTTTAAAAAAGTATGATTGATAAAGTCTGTGTTTAAGGTAGTTATGGTAGGTATATAGCTACCTGTTCCTGTAATTCCGATATGCATAATTAGATTTTAATTTAACACGATGAAGTTACAAAAAACACTTTTAAAAAACTATGCATGCATAATAAATTGTATGATGTTCAAGCTTAAAAAAAGAAATAAAAAAAGCCGTTTAGTTAATGCTAAACGGCTGTAAGGTATTGTATTTATTGATGTTTTAAGCTTCCATATAAGCTTCAATAGGAGCGCAAGTACAAATTAAATTACGGTCTCCATACGCTTCGTCTACACGTCTAACTACAGGCCAAAATTTATTATCTGCAATGTGCTCTAACGGAAATGCTGCTTTTTGTCTGCTATAAGGAAAATCCCAAACATCATTAGTAACCATATCTAATGTGTGTGGAGAATTTTTTAAAACATTGTTTGGGTTGTCTAAAGTAGCTTCATCAATTTCTGCTTTAATAGACAACATTGTGTCACAAAAGCGATCTAACTCTGCTAAACTTTCACTTTCTGTAGGTTCTATCATTAGGGTTCCTGCTACAGGGAAAGACACTGTTGGTGCATGAAAACCATAGTCCATTAAACGTTTGGCAATATCTGTAACTTCTATACCGTTTTGTTTAAATGGTCTACAATCAATAATCATTTCATGTGCAGCTCTTCCTTTTTCTCCAGTATATAAAACATCAAACTTACCACTTAACCTTTCTTTAATATAGTTGGCGTTTAAAATTGCTATTGATGTAGATTGTCTTAAGCCTTCTTCGCCTAGCATAACAATATAACCGTAAGAAATTAAACAAACCAATGAGCTACCCCAAGGAGCAGAAGATATTGCCGTTATGGCTTTTTCTCCTCCGGTTTTAATTACTGGGTTGCCAGGTAAAAACGGAACCAATTGTGGTGCAACACAGATAGGGCCAACACCAGGACCTCCACCGCCATGAGGAATAGCAAAAGTTTTATGTAAATTAAGGTGGCAAACATCTGCGCCAATATTACCAGGGTTTGTTAAGCCAACTTGTGCATTCATATTAGCGCCATCCATATAAACTTGGCCACCATTGTCATGTATAAGTTGTGTAACTTCTTTAATAGAAGACTCAAAAACACCGTGTGTAGATGGGTATGTTACCATTAAGGCCGCTAAATTATCTTTATGTAATTCTGCTTTTTCTCTTAAGTCATTAACATCTATATTTCCGTAATCATCTGTTTTGGTAACTACAACTTTCATACCTGCCATTACAGCAGAGGCAGGGTTTGTACCGTGTGCAGAAGCAGGAATAAGACATATGTTTCTGTGCGCTTCGTTTCTAGACTCATGGTATGCTCTAATTACCATTAAACCTGCATATTCTCCTTGTGCGCCAGAGTTTGGTTGTAAAGATGTTGCGGCAAAACCAGTAATTTCACTTAAATGATCTTCTAATCTTTTTAATAAAATTTGATATCCTTCTGCTTGGTCTACAGGAGCAAACGGATGAATGTTACCCCATTGCGCTGAGCTTAACGGAAGCATTTCTGATGCAGCATTTAGTTTCATAGTACAAGATCCTAAAGAAATCATAGAATGATTTAATGCTAAATCTTTACGTTCTAATTTTTTTATGTAACGCATTAATTCTGTTTCTGAGTGATAAGAATTAAAAACTTCATTTTCTAAAAATGGGGTATTACGTTGTAAAGAAGAAGGAATAACAGTTTGTACATCTTCAGTAAATGAAGCAGTATTTTCAGCTTTATTAAGTTCTGCAAAACAAGCTACTATAGCTTCAAAATCTTTTTTGGATGTAGCTTCATTAATAGATATAGATACGGTAGTATCATTAATATAGTTAAAGTTTATTTTTTTGCTTTCTGCAATTGTTTTTAATGCACTGGCATCCTTAACTTCTATCTTAATTGTATCAAAATAAACAGTATTAAGTTGTTTAAAACCTAATTTTTCAATTGCTGTTGCAGTATTTATTGTAGTGTTGTGTACTTTGTTAGCAATATACTCTAACCCTTTTGGACCGTGATATACAGCATACATACCAGCCATAACAGCTAGTAAAACTTGTGCTGTGCAAATATTAGATGTAGCCTTGTCTCTTTTAATATGTTGCTCTCTGGTTTGTAAGGCCATACGCAATGCTGGTTTACCATCTGTATCTTTGGTAACACCAATAATTCTGCCAGGAATGTTTCTTTTATAGGCTTCTTTTGTTGCAAAAAAAGCAGCATGTGGGCCACCGTATCCTAACGGAATACCAAAACGTTGTGTAGTACCAACAACAACATCTACTCCAAATTCTGCAGGAGCTTTAAGCTTTACTAAGCTTAATATATCTGCGGCAAGGGCAACTTTTATGTTATTTTGGTTGCAATTATCTACAAAACTAGCATAGTCATTTACTTGTCCGTATTTACCTGGATATTGAAGTAAGGCACCAAAGAAATCTGCACCAAAAGTAAACTCTTCATGATTACCAATTACAAGTTCTATACCTATTGGTGTAGCACGTGTTTGTAATAATGATAATGTTTGTGGTAGTATTTCTTCAGAAACAAAAAACTTAACTACATTTTCCTTTTTCTGAGGTCTGCTACGTACATCAAAAAGCATAGCCATTGCTTCTGCAGCAGCTGTACTTTCATCTAATAATGATGCGTTAGCTAATTCCATACCTGTTAAATCACAAACCATAGTTTGAAAATTTAATAAGGCTTCTAAACGGCCCTGAGCAATTTCTGCTTGGTAAGGCGTATAGGCAGTATACCAACCTGGGTTTTCTAGAATATTTCTTTTAATAGGAGAGGGTAGTAGCCCTTCATTATATCCTAAACCAATGTAAGATTTAAAAACTTTATTCTTGTCTGCAAGTTCTTGTAAGTGCTCTAAATACTCATTTTCACTTAAAGCTTCAGGTAAATTTAAGTTGTTTTTAAGCTTAATATCATCTGGGATGGTTTCATATATAAGCTGGTCTAAATTTTCAACTCCAACAGTTTTAAACATCTGCTGGTAATTATTTTCATTTATACCAATGTGTCTTAAGGCAAACAAATCTGTTCTCATATTCTAGAGTGTTTTTTATAAAAAGATGCGCAAAATTAATGATAATTTTTTTCAAAATTGCTAAATTCTAGAGTACTTCATCTAAAGTTTTTAACGAATAATTAATGTTATGAACAGTTTAGTTACATTTGTGTAATGAAGCTGGTAAAGCAAATTTTTAATTTTTACTTAGATGCAAGCATACATGTGGCTGCATCTGTGTTTTGTTTGCTAGAAATTACGGCACTTATTTTAGATATAACCATAAACCAAAACTTAGCTTATTTTTGTTTTTTTAGTACAATTGTGTGCTATAATTTTATAAAATATGGAGTAGAGGCAAAAAAATATGTTTTGGTTGCTAATAAGTATCATAAAAATATACAGGTGTTTAGTTTTATTGCATTAGCCTTTGCAGTTTACTTTTCATTTTTTCTACATAAAGATGTGTGGTATTGTATGGGAGCTTTGGGCTTATTTACGGGCTTGTATGCGGTGCCGGTTTTGCCAAATGCTAAAAACTTAAGAAGTTTTGGTGCATTAAAGGTATTTATGGTAGCTATTGTATGGGCAGGTGTAACGGTATTACTGCCGGTTTTGTCTGCCAATATGAGTTTAACTACAGACGTATGGATTGAAACTTTTCAGCGTTTTTTAATTGTGCTGGTTTTGTTAATGCCTTTTGAAATTAGAGATTTACAGTATGATTCTCCTGCGCTTAAAACCATACCACAAAGATTTGGAGTTATACATACTAAAATAGCAACAGGTATAGTGGTACTTATTTTCTTTTTTGTGACTTATTTAAAAGATACTATTACACCTTTAGATTTAATAGCAAAAGGTATATTGTTTATTAGCTTTGGCTTTTTAGTGCAATACACACAGGGTAAACAAGGAAAATATTTTGCTTCTTTTTGGGTAGAAGCTTTTCCTATATTTTGGTTTGTAATTGTATATGTTGCTAATTACTTTATTTAGTAACCTCTTCTTGTAGTTTTTGTTTCATTTTAATCTTTTCTTGTTCGGATAAAGATTGCAAATGTGCTTTTTCACAAAGCGATGTAAATTCTGTGTTTTTTCTAGAAAATTGAGGGCAAGTTTTACATATTGCAAGATGAATATATAAACTTATTTTTTCAAAAAAAGTAGCCTCTTTGTATTGTTTTTTGTTGCAGATTTTAGCTGCTTTTTCGCAAGAAATCATAATTAAAACCAATTAGTATTTAAGCATCCCATTAAAGTAGTTCTAGCTCTATGGATTATTACCCATAGGTTAGACGCTTTAATGCCAAGTTCATTACAAATATCTTCTGTACTTACTCCTTGTATTGTTTTCATTTTAAAAACCAATGCTTGTTTCTTAGGCAATTTAGCAATACAATCTTGAATTGCAAGGCCTAATTCTGTATTTTCTAAATCACTGTTGTCTAACTTGCTATATGGGTCAGCTACTTGTTCTTCTAGCCAATCTCCATCAGAGTCTATGTTAGAGTTGTACGTCATTCTAACCTCTGCTTTACCTTTGTTAGAATTTATTTTACGGTAATGGTCTATCACTTTTCTTTTTAAAATAGCAATAAGCCACGTACGTTCAGCGGCATCTCCTTTGTAATTTTTAGCAGATTTTAATCCTGCAAAAAAAGTTTCTTGTACTAGATCTTTAGCAATTTCAGAATCACTTACTCTAGCTACGGCATAATTAAATAGATAATCTGCGTAATTATCTACCCAAGTATCTGGATTAAGGTGGTGCATTAGTTCTTGTTGATTTTTCAAATGTAGGGGATTTTTAATTAATTTGTTTAGTTTTGAAGAAAACAAAATTTTATGAGACCATTTTTAAATTCACTGTTTATACTACTGTTTTTAACTGCTTGTTCACAAAGTAAGTCAAAACATATCACAGAATTTTCACAAAATGATATAAAAAATGCTTTGTTAATAGATGTACGTACTTCTGATGAGTACGGTTTGGGTCATTTAAAAAATGCAAAAAATGTAGATGTTTTGCAAAATACATTTGTAGCTTATTTTGATAGTATACCAAAAACCAAAACAATATACGTGTATTGTAAAAGTGGTGGTAGAAGTGCTAAAGCAGCTGAAAAATTATCAGCATTAGGTTATAATGCTATAAATTTAGAAGGTGGTTACGATGCTATAAAAAACAAAAAATAGCTTATTTAATTAGGTTTTTTAAGGCAGCTTCTAAAGTAGCGTATTTAAATTTAAATCCGTTTTTTAGTAGTTTTTCGGGATAAACATTCATACTATTTAAAATTAAACTTGGCTCTGTGCCTATAATAAAACCACCTATTTTTAGCATCCAAGCAAATGCAGGTAAACCAAAAGGCACCTTAAGCGTTTTTCTTATGGAGGCCATTAACTTTTTGTTAGATTTTGCATCTGGTGCAGCAACAACAATAGGCCCTATAATTTTAGAGTTTTCTATTGCAAAATTTGTAATGGATACAAAGTCTTTAATATGTACCCAGCTTACCATTTGGTTTCCGTTACCTTGTTTACCTCCAAGTCCAAATTGAGCTATTTTTTTTAAAGGAACCAATGCACCACCATTTTTTCCAAAAACTAATGATATGCGCAAAGCTACTTTTCTTGTGTTGTAATTTTTTATACTACCAAAAGCTTTCTCCCAAGCTAAGCCTACATCTAACATAAAGTCTTCTCCGTTTTCTTCTTTGTTTGGGTGAGATATAGCTGCAGAAGAAGCATTTAACCATACTTTTGGAGGGGTGTCTACCAAATTTATAGCTTTGCCAAGCGCAAGAGTAGAATCTATTCTAGAGTTTAAAATAAGTTCTTTGTTTTTTTTAGTAAACCTACAGTCTACGGATTTGCCTGTTAAATTTATAAGTACATCTGCATTATTTAAACAAGTATGCCAAGGACCAATAGTTTTTGCATCCCATTGCACATAATTAATATTTTTGGTTTGGTAAGGTTTACTACGCGTTAGTACAACAATGGCTGTAAACTTACTAGCGTAAAAATCTAGTAACTCATTTCCTAAAAAACCTGTTCCGCCTGCAATTACTAGTTTACTCATATATTAATTATTAAAATAAATGGTGAAAAATACTGTAGATAAATATACCCAAAATACACTGAATATTATGTGTATTATTGTTTCAAATTTTTTGCCTTTCCAAAGTTTTTTTGAGTACACAAAAAATTGAAAAAATAACCTAAATGTCCAAAATATAGCTAAGCCTAAAACAACTTTATTTCCTAAAGTTGTTTCTATAAGTTCTGTTGCAGATGTTACACATAATAACCCCATTAAAAAAACGGTTAACGCAATAAAAAATGTATGCGTAGTCATCATTTGCCTGTTTATTAACGCTAAGGTTTGCAATTCTATTTTCCAATTAAAATACTTTGGAAAAATAATGTGTACTAATGCTAAAACCATTAATAGCGTACCAATAATGTATATATGAATTTGCATATTTTTTTGTTTAATTGCTACAGTTAAAAACCGACATAAAGGGTGTAAATTTTACTTCTTCAATTTTAGAAAGACCAGCATTTTTAAACGTATTCTTCCAAGTTTTTCCACTAAAAAAATGAGTAAAACCAATAGAGAAGGCTAAGAAATTTGGTACATCTCTTAAATGTTCTACCATTATTATTTTTCCGTTTGGTTTACATATTCTTTTACATTCTTTTAAAAACGTTTCTTTTTCTTTATTGTTTCTTATTTCATGTGCTGCAGATAATAAAAATATAAGGTCTGTACTTTTGTCTTTAAGCGGAATTTTATTTGTTGTTATTTGCTTTGTGTTTGGGTATGTTAAGCTAACATTGCGCGCCCTTACAATGGCAGGCTCTGTATGCTGTTTTTTATTGTAAAAATCGAATACTTTTATTTCTGATGTTGGAAATTTAGTCTGAAGAATAAAACTTGT
This sequence comes from Cellulophaga sp. RHA_52, assembly GCF_007827205.1. Classification (NCBI taxonomy): domain Bacteria; kingdom Pseudomonadati; phylum Bacteroidota; class Flavobacteriia; order Flavobacteriales; family Flavobacteriaceae; genus Cellulophaga; species Cellulophaga sp. RHA_52. The sequence goes on along the minus strand of NZ_VIRZ01000001.1, from coordinate 9,428 downwards.
TTCATCAAAACCAGCATTAATATTTACAATTTTTTTTACACTAGTATTGTCATTTATATGTGGTTGCAACCATTTAAAACTGTAGTAGCCGGAAAAATCGTAAACATATGCAGAAACTAGAAGAGGAGTTACTAAGCCATAAACAAATGCACTAATTGTAATCCATACTATTATAGTAGGTAGTTTTAGTAATAGCATAACTGTTAATGCAATGGCTAATACAAGTAAGCCAATAACATAAAAATGCCTGTTAAAACTTAAAATATTTAATACCCCTTGAAATTTTTTTCGGTTTGTTACCATAATTCTAGTTTTCCTTTTTTCCAATAATATGGTATGTTTTTTATGCAAAAAGCATTAGCTAAAACAGCGTTTTTAAACCCAACTTCTTTTAAAAAATTAAAGTGATATTCATTGATATGTATAGGAGATGGTTTCCAGTTTTGTCGTACGCCTTCAATAATTAAAATGCTATTATTCTCTTTATTGTATGTAAAAGTGAATGGTAATGGTCCTGCAAATCTGCGTGCCTCTTTATAGGTGCCAAAGGGTGAGTTTTTTGGCAGGTTAACATCGTCTAAATTATCATTATAATCAATTTTAAAGTTTGAATTTAAAGAGATTATTTGGGTGTTTTTATGTTCTTTTTTAATTGTAATGTCTGTTGTGGTGTAGTTGTAATGTGTAAAAATATTACCCATAAACTGCATTTTCTTTTTATTGGTTTCAGACTTTAAAATATACAATCCTCGTAAGCGCTTACCTGCCTTGTTAGTGTAAGTAACAAAAACTCTATAACCAATTAAAAAAAAGTTATTGCCCATAAATTTGGGTAACCCTTTAGGACGCAAATCTTTTGTTTGTACCATTGCAACAGCTACAAAAGCCCATTTGTCTTTAAACGTGTCTAGTTGTAAGTGTTTTGGTATCCTGTGTGCTAATTCTTCTTTGGGAATGGCAAAAGTAAGTACAGTAGAGTTTGTAAAAAAAGCTTTAACCGCAAACGGATGATTTTTTAATGATGCTACCATACTAGTTTGTTTTTTTTAAATGAAATTCACTATAAAAGATCACACAAATTAAAAGTAAAGCAAAAACGATGTTGTAATTACCCCAAAGCAATAACTCTGGCACTAGAGCAAATTCTAAAATATTCATTACACCTATTATTAGCATTTGTAGCATTGCGTTTACTCTAGATTTATACCCACTAAAAATCCAAACTGCCATAAAAATTTCTAATACTCCAATGCTAATTGTTAGGGGCTTAGCAAAACCATCACCTAAAATATTACCTACAATTTTTTGGTGTCTTGGAACTAAGTTTAGCACTTTGCACATTAACCCGTTTGCAAGCCAAATAAGCCCAATACCAATAGTTAATATTTTATTTAAGATGTTTTTTTGCATTGTTGGATTAGCTAAATATTTTTAAAATGGATTTTGTAATCCAGTTTTTCTGTTGATTAGCCATTTTATTTAAAAGACTATCTGCAGTCTCTGTTAACTCGCACATAGCTTTAGTTTGTTTAATAAACTCATCAGTTTCTTTTGTGCCATCGGGAGTTATATTGCTAACTTCTTTTAATACTTTTATGGTAGGTTGTAGCTCCCTTCGGCTACGTTCTTTAGCAATTATACGTGCTAATTCTTGCACATCTTTTTCAGTTGTAAAATATTCTTTACGTTCGCCTGCTTTAAACTCTTTACTAACAATTCCCCAATCTATAAGTTGTCTAAGATTCATACTTGTATTACCTCTAGAGATTTTTAATTCCTCCATAATTTCTTCCATAGAAAGTGGTTCTGAAGAAATAAATAAGAGCGACTGTATTTGTGCCATTGCTTTATTAATGCCCCAAAGAGTACCTAAACTACCCCAAGTGTTTATAAATTTAGATTTTGCTTCTGTGTAGTTCATCTTTAAAAAAACTTAAATTCATCACAAATATATATTGAATATTTTAAAGTTTCAGTAATTACCGAAAGTTTAATTATCTAACAATGTAAAATAACTAACCTAGTACTGTTATTTTTGGTACAATACTAGGTTATTATGTGCTTTTAAATAAGATTAAAAATATTTACAATATGATTATAGTTCTATTTTAAAAGGCACTTCACTATCTTCCTCATCAAAATTACGTTGAGCCACTAATTTATGTTCTAAAGGCTGGTAAAGTTCAGATTTCATATTACTTCCATTAAATTTAGAGGTCCAATACACTAATTTTTGTAGGTTAAGATTTTTAAAATCGTCAGATACTTTTTCTGAAAATTCACAACCACTAATACTTAATACTTCAAGCTGTGTTAATGTGGCTAATTCTACCGGTAAAACAACTTGTTTAAAATTGTTTATTCCTAAAACACGTAGATTTTTTAGATTAGCAATCCAGGTTGGAATTTTTTCTTCTCTTTTATGTGCTCTAATAAAAAGTGTTTCTAAATTTAATTCAGAAATTGATTCAGGATATATACCTCCATTTTCATCTAAACCTTCTAACCAAAGGTTTTTTAAAGTATTCCAACACGATATCACTTCAATACTTTCATCGTTAATATGATCACAATGTATCAGTTTTACAGCTTCTATAGTATCAACGTTTAGGTTGTCTATGGTTTTAAGAGCTACACTCTGCATTCTTAACTTTTTAAGCTGAGGCAAATTTACAGCAGGAAAAGCATCAAAACCTTTTGCTTCAAATATTCCTAAAAACTCAAGGTTTGGTGTCTGACTTAATAAACATTCTAGAGCTTCGGTAGTTCCGTTATAATCATCTATTCTTAATACTTTTAGATTTGGGTGTTTAAAGGCTGTTAAAGCATTGTTTTGTTCAGGGTTATCTTTATTAAATGTGATGCTAAGACTTTTTAAATTTACTAAAGTTTTAAGTAAGCTGCCAAGCTTACTTGCATCACTTGTAAATTCATAAGATTCAATTTTTTCTGGATGCCTAAAAGTTTCAAAATTTAAAACATTTTCTACATCATTATTTCTATGTCCAAGATTAAATTTAGCAGCACTAATTATAGTGTGAAATTGCTGTAAATTGAGTATTTGAGTTGCTTTAACTTCCATACTAAACACATTAAGCGGTTGTGATCCCGCTTCTATACCTTTAATTTCAGAAATAGTTAAATTGGTAATATACTTAGGTAAGCAATCAGTATTTAAAACCAGTGCACTTGCATTTTTTACAACAAGTTTCTCTAGCTGTTTTATTGTTAAAAATGCTTTGGGGAAGATTGTTACTGGTGCTTCCTCATCTTTATGGTGCCATTCTTTAGAACGATACACTTCTAAAGATTCTAATTTTAAACATTGCTCTATGCCTTTAAATAACCAATCTAATTTATGCTCTAGCCTGTAAGTAAGGTGTTTTAGGTTTTTAAATGCAGCTAATGTTGTTGTGTTTTCTATTTTAGGAGCTTCACAGTTTACAATTATAGTTTCTAAATTAGGAAAAAACGAGGCATTATCTAAAACGTAATTCAACAATTTAGGCGTGTTTAATTCTATTGTTTTTTGTTGGGTTTCCGTAGTCATAGGTGCAATGTTAATATTGCTATTACCTATTTTAGTGACCAATTTAGGTTTGGACGCATCTCCAAAAAACAAGGCCGCTGATATGGTATCTATCTTCGGTGCTATCAGCTCAAAATGTTCTAATTTGGGTAAATCTTCAAAACCATTTGGTAGGCTTGTTATGCTTTTGGACAGCAACATAAACCATTCTAGTTGCTTTAAATGACTAACATCTTTAGGTAATGCTGTTAATTCATCCAGGCTAAATAAATCCATACGTTTTAAGGATTCTGGAAACACGACTTGAGACAAATCTTGAACCCCAACATAACGCAGTTTCAACGCTTTTAATTTAGTTAGTGCTGTAAGCCAATTAAAGTCCGTTAAATTCAGGTTGTCAGTAGAGTTTCTAGACCAGTAAGCCCCTTCAATACCTAATTTTTTCAAAGAAGTTAATTGCGACATTGTACAGGGGAACCTTTTTAAACAAGGCACCACAAGCTTTAATTTTTTTAAATTGGGTAAATTACCAATAGCCTCAGGTAATTGCTCAAACTCACCTTCAAGGTCTAATGATTTTAAAGTTGTTAGTTTTGGTATTTCATTAAGGATATTATCATAGGTATTGCCTTCGCCTTTTAAATGAATCTCTAGACTTTCAATCCCATTAAAGCGTCCTAAAATTTCAGGATGTTCTAACAACTGAACCAAAAACTCTTTCGATAAACTGTATAATCCCAATTCTGGCGCTCTACTAATAAGGCTATAGAGTTTAAACAGGTCTAAGTCTTCTGAAAGCAATCCATATTCTAAAATGCTAATCAGTCTTGCGTTTACAGATTTTATCCCTCCTTTTTGGGTGAGTTTTTTTCGACTTTTAAAGGCGAGTTGTAAAGCTTCTGGTGCCTGTTTTTTTATGATATTGGTACACGCAGTTCTAATATTTTTGTCTGTTGTTGATTTTGCAATTACAAAAATTTCATAATAAAAATCCTCAGGATAGTTGTTGTGGGTTTTAATAGTTTTATAAGATTTTTCAATTTCAAAAAAATTAAAAACAGGGGTATTTATTGTTTTTGGCATTGCAATAATTAAATTTTTAGACTTACAAACTTAGAATATAAGTAAATAGGTTTTCTAACGGTATTCAGTGGAGCTAAAATATCCCATAATTCAGGGATAAAAAATGTTTGTAGTCTTAATAATTTGCGAAAGTTTTAAGATTAAATAAAATAAGAACATAAAGACTTAGTTTATATTTAAACCATAGTAAACAAAGCCTAAATTTAGAAAAGAATATTACCTATATGATTCCATTTGAAAAAGCACAAGCGTATATTAAAAAGTATAAAAAAGAAGAATTAACAGACGCAGATTTTGAACAGTTTTCATATCCATATCAAGTGTTGGGTATGATTGTGGCAGATGTGCTTAACCCACGACAAAGACACGAGACTGTAACTATTTTCTCTAATGTGTTTGATGATGAAACTACCGTAAACCCATGGGCAACTGAAGAAGGTATACGCTTAGGTTCTTTTTTGTTTGGAGATATACAATCTCCTTTTTTACCAGTGTTATGGAGTATGTTTAATGCCTTGCCTTACCAAAACGGGTATAGTAGAAGAGCTTTTAGAACAAAACCAAACACAGATCATTTATATAATAAGTTAGAGTATTTTAAACGTCTTTTATATGCTAACCGTAGTGGTTTTGGCTATTTGTCATTAAAAGAACAATTTCAGTATTCTACGTATTTTGATAATAGACACAGTTATTTTTTTGCTGTTGTATTGGAGTTTAAGGGTGAGTTGGTAGATGAGGTTGTAAAAGATATTATACAGGCCGAAGATGAAATTGGTGGTATAAGTAGGGATATAATTAAAGGTTTATTACTTACAAAAAAAGAGGCGTATTGGGAGTTGGTAGCTAAACTTTTGCTTGCAGCACAACGCCAAGAAGGGTTAAGGCAAACTATTTTAGAATCTATTGATACTACCAGTTTGGGAGCTCTAAAATATATGATGAATGTAATTTTAGAGCATGATTTAACTCGTTTTAGTAGTGTAGTTAGAGCAGTAGATACGTGGTTTGGATTTGGTTGGGAAGCTCCTAAAAAATCTACAATAAAAAGAGTTTTAGAATTAAGTAGAGATCATATTTTAGATTTAAAAAATATTGAAGACTGTTTAACTAGTAATGATAATTTAGAAATTTATATAGGTCTTTGGGCTATTGGTTTAATAAATGTAGATGCTGCTAACCAAAAAGCATTAGAGTTGGTTTATAAAACAGATAGTTTAGAGAAAAAAATACTGTGCCTGTATTTTGTTAGTCAAACGCAGCGTACCCAGAATTCTATTGTTGATTATTATAAAAATGAACTAGGCAATAACCCTGCATTAGATTATTGGTTAACTGTTAATTTACCTGTTTTAGAAATAGATAATGATCTTTTTAGTCGAATTGAAAAAATAGCAACGAGTCTACCAAAAGATGGTAAGGTGTATGAAGGAATGGTTTTTTCTTGGCTAAATTTTACAGTTACACCAAACTATTTTTATAATTTTTTAATCAAGCATGCTTCAGAAGAGCAATTAATTTTGTTATCTAATGATTTAGCAAAGCTGCCATCAGAAATTAGAGAAAGTTATATTAGAAAAATTTTCCCAAACCATTATACATATTCTTTTGGATATAGTTACGGAAGAACAAAACCAAAAATGCTTGTACTATCTAAAGATGCATGGCGAAGAGAATTAGCGCACCAAGCAGTTAAAGATAGAAATGAGTCTGTAATGTCTACGGGTTTAACGGTTTTTCATCATATGCCTTTATACCAAAAAGAATTAGATATTGTAGAGGATTTATTTGGACGTAAAAACAAAACGTTACGCTCTGGGTTAATAAAACTTGTAATTAAGCAGCCAGAAAAAGTATTTAAGCAAACTACGCAAAATTTAATCACATCTAAAAGTGTAGATAGGCGCTTAGCTGCATTAGAAATACTAACAATTGTAGATGAAGAGGAGAAATACCCAGACTTTATAGAAGAACAAATAACACTGTTTAAAGAACGCCCTAAATTTACAAAGAACGAAAGTGTATTTTTAGATAAGTTTTCTAAAACAAAAGTAGGGTATACGTTTAGTAATGGTTTTGGAGCTGTAGACTATAACAACTTAACACCTTTATATACACCACAGGTAAATTTTGAAGAGCCTAAAAGTTTATTTGATAAACTTGGTTTTACACCATCAAAATTTAAGTTCAAAAAATTTATAGATGATGAAAAAATTGTAACTCAAATAAATAAGTTAATAAATCTTATACATGAAAATAGAAATTATGAGTACCAGTTTGAGGCTTATGATGGAGAAACAGGTACAACATTAATTGCAAATGGTATTCATGACATAAAAAGAATTCAAGAAATTGTTACGCCAGAAGTACATTTAAAAAATGTTCCTTTAGCAGATCTTTGGATAAAGTGGTATGAAGAAAGTGGCCTTAATGATTTTGAAATGTATATGGCCATACGCTACATTAATAGAGTTAATGCTCCTTATGGTAATTATGATAAATTAGAAGATTATGTACAAAAATATGTGCCTAATTTAGAAGCTATAAATGTAGACGCATCAGACCGTAGTTATTACAGTGTAAACTCTAAATACACAAAAGTATTAAACCTGTTACTTAATGCTTACGCAGATATGCCAGCATTATTTAGCTTTAAGTTAAGCTTATGGGAAGATGTTATTGCTAATTTTCCAGAGAAATTAAAAACAACTAAATTTTCATACAAAGGGTATATGTATGACAATTACAACTGGGTAAGTGTTGTAGATGGTTTGGTTTGTGTTATCAATCAGGATGAATTAACTGAGTATGGTACATTAGAACAACTAAAAAAATACTGGGATATAAAAATGTATTTGGCTGCACAATACATAGGGTATCCAAAGGTAATAACAAACATTAAAGACATTACAGATAAAAAAATACAAGACAGAGGTTTGGTATTGCCGTATTTAGATATTTCTTTAGTGTTGTATCAAAAAAATATAATTAATAAAGACGATCTTCTTTTTCAGGCACTATACTTATCAGAACTAATGTCTATTTTAGATGGGGTGCAAAATTACAGACTACGTAACGGTAGTTTAGATGTAGCATTGGTTCCAAAAGGTGTTCTTGCAGAGCTTAAAGCAAATATACTTTCTGTAGAGTTAGAGCGTGGAGATTTAGCAACAGATGCATCAGAATATATTTCTTCTCTTTATAAAGTAGAAGGTGTAGACTATGTTTTTAAAGTACTACAACGCATGGGTAAAGATACTTTTGAGCGTGGTTATAGCTATTATGGAGACAGTAAAAGATCTAAGTTTAGCTCTATCTTAAAAAAGAGTGTGTTAAAAGAAACCGAAACTTATGCAAACTTTGCAGCACTAGCAAATGAAACTAAAATTCCTAAAAAACGTTTAGTAGAGCTTGCTTGTTACGCAACGCAATGGGCAGGTTTTGTAGGTGAGTATCTTGGGTTAGAAAAATTAGAAGATGCAGTTTGGTGGTTTCAAGCACATGCATCAGAATATATGAGTAGCGAAAAAGAAACCATTATTTCTAGGTATTCTAATATTCCAAAGTCCGACTTTGCAATTGGAGCTATAGACATAGACTGGTTTAATAAAGTGTATAAAAGTATAGGCAAAGCCAACTGGAAAATTTTACACGAAGCAGCCAAATATATTACAGATGGTAATGGGCACAGACAAGTAAAACTATACTCTAGTGTAATGCTTGGCGAAGTAAAAATTACAGAGACCTTAAAAAAAATAAAGGAAAAAAGAGATAAAGACTATGTACGTGCTTTAGGCTTAATTCCGCTTAGTAAAACTATTCCAGAAAAAGATTTATTAAAACGCTACAACTTGTTGCAACAGTTTTTAAAAGAAAGCAAGCAGTTTGGTGCACAACGTCAAGAGAGCGAGAAAAATGCAGTAGAAATTGCGTTAGACAACCTGTCTAGAAACGCAGGTTTTCAAGACCGCGTACGCTTTAGTTGGGCTATGGAGAGTAAAGCAACTTTAGCAATAATGGAAAACGCCGTTTTAAAGTTTGATGATGCAGTTATAGAACTGGTAATTACAGAAGATGGCAAAACAGATATTTTAGTAACTAAAGGCAATAAAAAACAAAAATCTATACCTGCTAAGTATAAAAAAGACAAGCAAGTATTGGGCCTTAAAAGAAGGCAAGTCTTACTTATCTAAACAATACAGTAGAACCCGTTTGTCTTTAGAAAATGCAATGGTAAATGAAGATGAGTTTACTGCAGCAGAGATTCAAAAAATAATGCAACATCCAATAGTTAAAGTTATGCTTAGCAAATTGGTGTTGTTTGCTCCAGAAAAAGAATTTTCTGGTTTTTATGCAGACGGAGTATTAACAGATACAGAAGGTAAAAAGCATCAATTACAAGATGATGATGTTTTGGTAATTGCACACCCATCTCACCTATACAAAGCCGTACAGTGGGATTTGTACCAAAAACACCTATTTGCAGAGCGTTTGGTACAGCCGTTTAAGCAGGTATTTAGAGAGTTATACTTGGTTACTAAAGATGAGCTAGAGCTTGGTGCAAAGTCAGAGCGTTACCAAGGACACCAGATTCAGCCTAAAAAAACAGTAGCATTATTGCGTAGCAGAGGTTGGACGGTAAGTCATGAAGACGGGTTACAAAAAGTATATCATAAAAAAGGCTTTATGGCAACAATGTATGCTATGGCAGACTGGTTTTCTCCAGCAGATATAGAGGCACCAACCTTAGAGCACATTGTATTTATTCCTTAGAAAATTACAAGCCAATTCCGTTAAAAGACGTGCCATCTGTAGT